>NZ_FQVI01000001.1:243084-572444 GCF_900129135.1 Lactonifactor longoviformis DSM 17459 | reverse complement strand
GATTTAATCGTAGTTGGTTATGCACAGGTTGGTGCAGAGTCTGACTGGAGAACTGCGAATACAGAATCCTTCAAATCTACTTTTACAGAAGAAAACGGATACAAGCTCATCTTTGATGATGCACAGCAGAAACAGGAAAACCAGATTAAAGCAATCAGAAGCTTTATTCAGCAGGATGTAGATTACATAGTAGTAGCACCTGTAGTAGAAACCGGATGGGAGACAGTACTTCAGGAAGCAAAAGAAGCAGGAATCCCTGTTATTCTTTCTGACAGACAGATGGATCTTTCCGATGACTCTCTGTATACCTGCTGGGTAGGCGGAAACTTCGTAAAAGAGGGTGAGGACGCAGGAGACTGGCTGGCACAGTATCTGGAGTCTAAAGGTAAAGGCGAAGAAGATGTAAACATTGTAACCTTACAGGGAACCATCGGAGCATCTGCTCAGGTTGGACGTACCGAAGGCTTTGGAAACAAACTGAAAGAACACAGCAACTGGCATATGTTAGATATGCAGACCGGAGAATTTACACAGGCAAAGGGCCAGGAAGTTATGGAGTCCTTCCTGAAATCCTATGATGATATTGATGTAGTAATCGCAGAGAATGATAATATGGCATTCGGGGCAATCGACGCTATCAAAGCAGCAGGAAAGACCTGCGGACCTGACGGGGACATCACAATCATCTCCTTTGATGCAGTAAAAGCAGCATTCGAAGCAATGATCGCAGGCGACTTAAACTGTGCAGTAGAGTGCAACCCGTTACACGGACCCCGTGTTGAGGAGATTATTCAGAAGTTAGAAGCCGGCGAAGAAGTAGAGAAGATTCAGTATGTGGATGAAAGCGTATTCCCGGCAGATACAGCAGCTGATTTCATTGACGGACGTGCTTATTAATCTTTAAAAAGCATTCGCAACGATAGAAGGCCAAGGGCGATGAGGCAGGGGAGCCTTATGTAAGGCTCCCCTCTCACGCCTTAGAATAACAGTGATGAAAACAGGAAAGGCGGAGATGATATGGAGCAGGATATCGTATTAACCATGCGAAATATTGATAAAAACTTCCCAGGCGTAAAAGCTCTGCAGAATGTGGATTTTACTCTTAGAAGGGGTGAGATTCATGCACTTATGGGAGAAAACGGAGCAGGTAAATCTACTCTGATTAAAGTATTAACAGGCGTTGAAGAATTCGAAACAGGTGAAATAAAGATTGAGGGCATTGACCATCCCATCATCAACAAATCCCCCCAGGAGGCTCAGATTCATGGAATCAGTACTGTATATCAGGAAGTTAACTTATGTCCGAATCTGTCAGTAGCTGAGAACCTGTTTATCGGCAGGGAGCCCAAAAAGGGAGGCATGATTGACTGGAGAACTATGAACAAGAAGTCTAAGGCTTTACTGGAAGGTCTGGATATTCATATTGATGTAACTGCGGCACTTGAAAATTATTCCTTAGCCCTTCAGCAGATGATTGCTATTGCCAGAGCGGTGGATATGTCGGCTAAGGTTTTAATACTGGATGAACCTACGTCATCTCTTGACGACGGTGAAGTGGAAAAGCTCTTCCACCTGATGAACCGTCTGAAAGAACAGGGCGTTGGAATTATCTTTGTTACCCATTTCCTGGAACAGGTATATGCGGTATGTGACAGAATTACTGTACTCAGAAATGGTACGCTTGTCGGTGAATATAAGATTGAAGATCTGCCGAGAGTACAGCTGGTTGCAAAAATGATGGGTAAAGATTTTGATGATTTGGCAGCTATTAAGAAAGAAGGGGCATCAAGCGTTAAAGATGAAGTCATTATAGATGCCAGACAGCTGGGTCATAAGGGTACTATTAAACCATTCGACCTGAAGATTAATAAGGGAGAGGTGATCGGTCTTACCGGTCTGCTTGGCTCCGGGCGTTCCGAGCTTGCCAGAAGTATCTACGGAGCGGATAAGCCAGACTCCGGAGAATTGTATGTAAAAGGAAGCAAGTTCCATGCAAATACACCGCTGGATGCTATGATGCAGGGAATGGCATATCTGCCGGAGGACAGAAAGGCAGAGGGAATCATTGCAGATCTTTCTGTGAGGGAGAATATCATCATTGCCCTTCAGGCTAAGCGCGGTATGTTCAAATTGCTGAGCAAAAAGGAGCAGGAAGAATTTACCGACAAATACATAGATCTGCTGCAGATTAAGACTGCTGACCGGGAAACCCCTATTAAACAGCTCAGCGGCGGTAACCAGCAGAAGGTAATCCTGGGCAGATGGCTTTTGACCAATCCGGATTTCCTGATTCTGGATGAGCCTACCCGCGGTATTGATATCGGTACTAAGACCGAGATTCAGAAGCTGGTGCTTCAGCTGGCAGACGAGGGTATGTCTGTGATGTTCATTTCTTCCGAGATAGAAGAAATGCTTCGTACCTGCAGCCGTATGGCTGTACTTCGTGACGGCTCCAAGGTTGGAGAACTCAAAGAAGAGGAACTCTCTCAGGATTCCATCATGAAAGCAATCGCAGGAGGTGCAAATTAATGGAAAAATTAAAGAAGATTACAAGCTATCGCCTGTTTCTTCCACTGCTGTGTCTGGCTATTGTGTTAATGATTAATATTATTACAACACCTACCTTTTTCCAGATCAGTGTGAAAAACGGGGTATTATATGGTTATATTATTGACGTTATCAACCGTGCCAGCGAGCTGGTAATTCTGGCCGTAGGTATGACACTGGTTGTATCCTCATCCGCAGGAACCGACATTTCTGTGGGTGCGGTTATGGCTGTGGCGGGAGCTGTATGCTGTTTTGTTCTGGCCGGAGGCCAGCAGGCAGTAAACGCTTACTCTAATCCTTACATTCTGGGATTTTTGGCGGCTCTTGTTGTGGGTGTTATCTGCGGATGCTTTAACGGCTTTCTGGTAGCCAAGATGAAGATACAGCCTATGGTTGCCACGCTGATTTTATTTACCGCCGGCCGCGGGATTGCACAGCTGGTAACAAAGGGACAGATTACATACATCCGTGTTGACAGCTTTAAGTTACTGGGCGCTAATATTCCGGGACTGCCTCTGCCTACTCCCATATTCATCGCAATCGCAGTTGTAATTATTACCGTAATTATTTTGAAGAAGACGGCTCTTGGCATGTATATACAGTCTGTAGGTATTAACTCCAGGGCATCCCGGCTGGTGGGCCTGAAATCCACTATGATTATCTTCCTTACCTATGCATTCTGCGGATTATGTGCAGGTATCGCAGGTATGATTGCAACCTCCCGTATCTATTCAGCGGACGCGAATAATATCGGTCTGAACATGGAGCTGGATGCCATCCTGGCTGTTGCCTTAGGCGGCAACTCACTGGGCGGCGGTAAGTTCTCTCTGATGGGAAGTGTTATCGGAGCTTACACCATTCAGGCACTGACCACAACATTATATGCCATGAGTGTATCTGCAGACCAGATTCCGGTATATAAGGCAATCGTAGTTATCGTAATCGTAGCACTGCAGTCACCGGAATTTGCTAAGATTAGAAAGAAAATTGCAGGTAAATTCCACTCAGAAAAAGCAGAATCCAAAAAGGAGGTGGCATAATGGGTAATAAGAAAATGAAAAGCAAGAAGAATATAGACGGTAATGCATTCTTACTGCTGATTACCATCGTGCTGTTCTTCGCTATGTACATCATTGGAGTCATTGCATTCCATCAGCAGGGATTCGGTAAAACCCAGAACTTTTTAAATCTGTTTATATCCAATGCCGGTCTGATTGTCATTGCTGCCGGTATGACGGTAGTCATGATAACAGGAGGAATTGATATTTCTGTTGGTTCCGTGGTTGCTCTGACTTGTATGATGCTGGCCTGGATGATGGAGAATAAAGGCATGGGAGCAATCCCGGCGGCTGTCATTGTACTGGTAATGGGACTGGTATTCGGTTTTGTACAGGGATGGCTGGTGGCCTATCTGAAGCTGCAGCCCTTTATCGTAACACTGGCGGGAATGTTCTTTGCCAGAGGTATGACGGCTATTATCAGCCAGGACATGATCAGTATCAAAAATGAAATGTTCCTAAGCTGGGCAAAGTATAAAATATACCTTCCCTTTGGAGGATATGTTAACAGAAAAGGGGTAATGATATATCCTTATATTTATCCAAGCGTTATCATCGCACTGTTAGTGCTGGTAGTCGTGTTTATCATGCTGAAATACACCAAGTTCGGACGTTCCATCTACGCTGTGGGCGGTAATGAGCAGTCTGCTCTTCTCATGGGTCTGAACGTAAGAAAAACAAAACTGAAAGCTTACATACTGGCCGGATTCCTCACAGGCCTGGGCGGATTCCTGTTCTGCCTGAATACCTGTTCCGGATTCGTAGAGCAGGCAAAAGGATTCGAGATGGATGCCATTGCATCTGCCGTAATCGGCGGTACACTGCTGACCGGCGGTGTCGGTAATGTCTTCGGAAGTCTCTTTGGGGTATTAATCAAGGGTACCATCGAGGCATTTATTACCTTCCAGGGTACACTTTCCTCCTGGTGGACGAAGATTACCATTGCAGCGCTGCTGTGCTTCTTCATTATCCTGCAGAGTATCTTTGCATCTGCAAAAGCAAAGAAGAAAAAATAAATGTTAAAAAGGGGACGTGTTCTTTCTAAAAGGAACACGTCCCAAAATCGATCAGAGGTGTCCCCAATTGAGGTAAATTAAAATTGTCCGGTTACGCTTGACAGTTTTATTTTTTTGTTTTATAGTATGACTATACCCCCGGGGGGTGTATGAGGGCGATGCAAATGGGGAAAGGAGTTTGGATATGCAGGCTGATAAGAAAAAAATCACCCGTCTGTTAAAAACTGCAAGGGGTCAGATGGACGGTATCTTAAAAATGGTGGAAGAGGACAGGTATTGTATTGACATTTCACAGCAGCTGATGGCCACAGAGGCTATTTTAAATAAAGCGAATAAGGAGATACTAACGGCACATCTGAAGTGCTGTGTGGCGGACGCGAAGAGCGATGAGGAAAAAGAGGCTAAAATTGATGAATTAGTCTCTATGCTTGGTAAGATACTAAAGTAGTAGAATACGATGTAACGAAAGGAGAACGCAGATGAAAGAAAAATTTGATGTAACTGGCATGACCTGTTCTGCATGTTCCTCCAGGGTAGAAAAAAGTGTGGCAAAGTTAGAGGGGGTCCAGTCTGTGAGTGTCAATCTGCTCACTAACAGTATGCAGGTTGAATTTGATGACGGCAGACTGTCTCCGGGCGGTATCGCGGAGGCAGTGGTAAAAGCAGGTTATGGCGCCAGCGTGCATGAGGAAAAAGCAGGCAGTGTCCGGAAGACTGAAAAAACAGAGGCAGGGGAGAATCCTGTTGAGGCACAGCTGAAGAATATGAAGTTTCGCCTGTGGGTCTCTTTTGGATTTCTGATCCCGCTGATGTATGTATCCATGGGACATATGGCAGGACTGCCCCTGCCTCCCTTCCTGGCCGGACTGGAGAATGCGGTGGGATTTGCGCTGACCCAGTTTCTGCTGTGCCTGCCGATTGTCTATGTGAACCGGGTATATTATATCAAGGGCTACAAGACGTTATTCCACATGGCTCCTAACATGGACAGCTTAATCGCCATTGGTTCCACGGCTGCCCTGGTTTACGGCATTTTTGCTATCTATCGGATGGGGTACGGTCTGGGCAGCGGGGATATGGAGCTGGTAGGACAGTACCATATGGACCTATACTTTGAATCGGCGGCTATGATTCTTGCACTGATCACCCTGGGCAAATATCTGGAAACCAGATCCAAGGGAAGAACCAGCGAGGCCATTACCAAGCTGATGGATCTGGCACCTAAGACAGCTGTTGTGCAGCGGGAGAGCGGTCCGGTGGAGATCCCTGTTGAGGAAGTTGTGGTGGGTGACACGGTTCTTGTGAAACCAGGTCAGAGCATCCCTGTGGACGGGGTGATTCTTGAGGGAAATACCAGTGTTGACGAGGCAGCCATTACAGGAGAAAGCATCCCTGTGCAGAAGTCGGAAAAGGATGCTGTCATAGGGGCAACGATTAATAAAACTGGTTTTATCAGTATCCGGGCTTCGAAGGTAGGGGACGATACGACCTTCTCCCAGATTATCCGGCTGGTGGAAGAGGCCAGTTCCAGCAAGGCCCCCATTGCTAAGATAGCTGACAAAATTGCGGGGGTATTTGTCCCGGTTGTTATGGGGATCGCTCTGCTTACTGCAATTGTCTGGCTGGCATCCGGGGCGACCTTTGAATTCGCCCTGTCTTCAGCCATCTGTGTGCTGGTTATATCCTGCCCCTGCGCACTGGGTCTTGCAACCCCGGTGGCGATCATGGTGGGAACCGGCAAAGGTGCGGAGAACGGTATTCTGATTAAGTCCGGAGAGGCGTTGGAGACAGCACACAGTATACAGAGTGTGGTGATGGATAAGACGGGTACCATTACCCAGGGCAAACCAGTGGTTACCGATATTGTTCTCTTATCCGGGGACAAGGACAGACTTCTTCAGGCGGCTGCAGGTCTGGAAGCAAAGAGTGAGCATCCTCTGGCTGAGGCGATTATGGAATATGCTTCCCGGGAAGGGATTGCGGTTCCTGGGGTTACAGAGTTCCAGTCCCTGCCCGGAATGGGAGTGGAAGGCAAGGTGGAGGGAGAGCTTTACTACGCGGGGAATCTTCGGATGATGCAGGAAAAGGGAATCAACATCCAAAAGTGTGAGGAGCAGCTGTCCAAACTGGCCGACGAAGGAAAGACCCCTCTTCTGTTTGCAGACAGTAAAAAGGCAGTTGGAATTATTGGTGTGGCAGATGTTGTGAAGCCAACCAGCAAAGAGGCGATCCGCCGGTTTACGGAGATGGGAATCGAGGTTGTAATGCTTACCGGTGATAATAAGAGAACAGCTCAGGCTATTCAAAAGCAGCTGGGAATCCAGAAGGTTATCGCCGAAGTACTTCCCCAGGATAAGGAGAGGGAGATTGCCAGACTCCAGGAGGAAGGCAAGACAGTGGCAATGATCGGGGACGGCGTGAATGATGCCCCTGCCCTGGCAAGGGCTGATGTAGGGATGGCAATCGGTGCGGGTACCGATGTGGCTATTGAAAGTGCTGATGTAGTGTTGATGAAAAATGATTTATTAGACGCGGTAACGGCAGTCCGTCTCAGCAAGGCTGTAATCCGGAATATAAAGCAAAACCTGTTCTGGGCCTTTTTCTATAACAGCCTGGGAATTCCTCTGGCAGCGGGAGTCTTCTACCACTGGCTGGGCTGGAAGCTGAATCCCATGTTTGGAGCTGCGGCGATGAGCTTAAGCAGCGTGTTTGTAGTATCCAATGCCCTTCGTCTGAAGCTGTTTAAAAGCAGCAGCAAAACTTGGGAGTCTGCGGGGCAGCCGGCAGAGGAAGGGACGGAAATAATAGAGAATGAAAAGGAGAGTAAGGTCATGAAAAAAACAATTAAGATTGAGGGAATGATGTGTCAGCACTGCAGAGGTGCTGTAGAGAAAGCGCTGAATGCCATGGATGGAGTCAATGCGCAGGTAAGTCTGGAGGATAAGGCGGCTTATGCGGAGATCTCAGGTGACGTCACTGATGAAATGCTGAAACAGGCAGTCACAGAGGCCGGCTACGAGGTAGTGGAGATTTCAGACTAAAATCAACTTGACAAATACAGATATAGACTGTATACTATAAAAAATAAAATAAATGCGATGACAAGGAGGAGTACATACTCGCCAAAGTCCCAGAGAGAAGATGGATGGTGTGAATCTTCACGGAGGAAGTATGGAAGTAGCCTTTGAGCAGTGAGACGAACAGGCGGCAGGCCCAAGTAGCACTCAACGTATCTTTCCTACGTTACAGGGAAAACGGTATCGATAGCAATGTCCGTACTGATAAGTGTGAAACTGTCAGGAGGTATACTATCCGTACTGGCAGAGTGCGGGAAGCAGCAGTCTTCCTGAATTTAGGTGGTAACACGGATGAGATATTCGCCCTAAGCTTTTCAAAGCTTAGGGCTTTTTTATTACTTAGGAAACTTTGTTCCTTATGTAATAAAAAAACCTCCGGGGGATCACACTGCGGCGGAAAGGAGGATGCTGTCCGCGACAGCCCGCCGCAGGCGGAGATTGCGCTTTCGCGCAATCTTTCTTGTTGCAGTTATCAAGAAAAAACACATAAAAGGAGGGTCATTTTAAATGAAAGGAACAGAATTATTTGTAAAAGCATTGCAAAAAGAAGGTGTTGATTATCTGTTTGGCTACCCGGGCGGTTATGCCATTGATATCTTTGATGAACTCTATAAGCAGGACTCCATTCAGATGATCCTGCCCAGACATGAGCAGGGGTTGATACATGCAGCAGACGGGTATGCCCGGGCCACAGGCAGGGTAGGCGTCTGTCTGGTAACCAGCGGGCCGGGGGCTACCAATCTGGTAACCGGAATAGCTACAGCAAATTATGACAGTGTTCCTCTTGTGTGCTTCACTGGACAGGTACCCACCAATCTGATTGGAAATGACGCTTTTCAGGAAGTTGACATTGTAGGGATTACCAGAAGTATCTGTAAATATGCAGTGACAGTACGACGGAGAGAGGATCTGGGGCGGATTATCAAAGAGGCCTTTTATATTGCCAATACTGGGAAAAAGGGTCCTGTAGTAGTAGACCTTCCAAAGGATATTATGCTGGAAGAGGGAGACAGCTTATATCCGAAGCAAGTATCCATCAGAGGCTACAAACCCAGTCAGGGGGTTCACATCGGTCAGATAAAAAAGGCTACGGATCTTCTGAAAAAAGCAGAGCGTCCTCTGTTTTTAATGGGCGGAGGCGTTACGATCGCCAGGGGACAGGCGGAAGCAAGAAAGCTGGCAGAGCACACAGGGATCCCTGTAATCACAACTATAATGGGACGTGGGTCATTGCCTACGGACCATGAGCTGTACTTTGGAAATGTGGGAATGCACGGGTGCTATGCGGCGAATAAAGCCATCTCTGACTGTGACCTGCTGTTTTCCATCGGAACCCGGTTTAATGACCGCATCACTGGTAAGCTGGGAGAATTTGCCCCCCATGCAAAAATCATTCACGTAGACATTGATACGGCTTCTATCTCCAGAAACATACAGGTAGATATCCCTATTGTGGCAGATGCCCGGGATGCTATGGAGGCTATACTTAAAAATATGCCGGAGGGTGAGCACAGGGAGTGGGTTGCGCAGCTGAAGGAATGGGATCGGAAGCATCCCATTGATATGCCGGATGGGGAAGGCATCAATCCTCAGAAGATTATCCGTGAGATGAACCGGCAGTTTGAGGAGGCGATTGTAGTAACCGATGTAGGCCAGCATCAGATGTGGGTAACCCAGTATCTGGAGATGACAGAAAAGAAACAGCTGCTCACATCAGGCGGTCTGGGGACTATGGGGTATGGCCTTCCGGCTGCCCTGGGGGCCCAGCTGGGCTCTCCGGACACACCGGTCATCTGTGTGGCCGGAGACGGGGGCGTTCAGATGACCATCCAGGAAATGGCCATGGCGACGGCCTATGAACTTCCCGTGATTCTCTGTATATTTAATAACAGTTATCTGGGAATGGTACGTCAGTGGCAGCAGCTGTTCTACGATAAAAGGTATTCCTCTACCTGCACCCGGAGAAGAAAGTCCTGTGAGGGCAAGTGCAAAGGGCCGGGAACTCAGTGTCCTCCTTATGCTCCGGATTTTATGAAGCTGGCAGAGGGATATGGCGCGAAAGGGATGCGCATTGAGTGTGAAGAGGATATCAGCAGAGCATTTGCATTTGCCAGAGAGAACAGGCAGGGACCGACCGTATTAGAGTTTATAATACAGAGTGATGAGCTTGTGCTTCCCATGGTACAGGGCGGCCAGCCATTAAGCAATATGATACTGGAATGTTAGGAGGGTGAGAGAGATGAAAAAAAGATGGATTTCATTATATGTTGAAAATCAGGTAGGTGTATTGGCTAAAATATGTGGACTGTTCTCCGGAAAATCCTATAATTTGACAAGTCTCACGGTGGGAGAGACTGCAGACAAGACCGTTTCCAGGATGACCATCAGTGTGGACAGCGATGATGCAACCTTTGAACAGATAAAAAAACAGCTGAACCGCTGCGTTGAGGTTATCAAGGTCATAGACTTTACAAACATTCCTATCCACAGAAAAGAAGTGCTGTATATCAAAGTAAAGGATTGTGATGAGAGAGCGAAAACAGAGATTTTCCGGATCGCAGAGGTTTTTGGACTCAATATTGCAGATTACGGCAAAAACGCTGTATTGCTGGAATGCCTGCAGACGGAAACTAAAAATGATGACATTATCCGCCTGATTTCGGCAAATTTCCAGAGTATAGAAGTGGTTCGGGGGGGCAGTGTCGCCATTGAATCTGTTAGTATTCAGGAGAAATAGACAAATTTACTCAGAGAATTGAAATGAAGTGTTGCTTTTTGTGAATAATGTATAGTAAAATGAGAAAGACAAAACTATACACGGGAAGTGCTCCGGGGGGAAAGGGGCACTTCCTGAAAAACAAAAAGGAGTGTTAAAGGTATGGAACAAGTGGTGTATGTAGCAGTGGTTGCTGGTATACTGGCTTTAGTGTTTGCTTTCTATCTGGCCAGCAACGTAAGCCGACAGGAGGACGGCAACGACAAAATGAAAGAAATTGCAAAGGCAATAAGTGAAGGTGCCAGCGCATTTCTCTTCTCCGAATACCGGATACTGGTTATCTTTGTCGCGGTATTATTTGTTGTAATTGGATTTGGAATCGGGAACTGGGTGACAGCGGTCTGCTTTCTGGTAGGCGCGGGTTTTTCAGTTCTGGCCGGCTACTTCGGCATGAATGTGGCTACAAAGGCAAATGTGCGTACGGCCAATGCTGCCAGGACAGGCGGCATGAACAAGGCTCTGACAGTGGCTTTCCACGGCGGAGCAGTTATGGGAATGTGCGTAGTTGGTCTGGGACTGTTAGGATGCAGTCTGATTTACGTGATTACGGGAAATGTGGATGTACTCTCAGGATTCAGCCTGGGCGCGTCATCCATTGCATTATTCGCCCGTGTGGGCGGAGGTATCTATACAAAGGCTGCCGACGTAGGCGCAGACCTGGTTGGTAAGGTGGAAGCAGGGATCCCTGAGGATGATCCCAGAAACCCTGCGGTTATCGCAGACAATGTAGGCGATAATGTAGGCGATGTGGCAGGCATGGGCGCTGATTTGTTTGAATCTTATGTAGGCTCCCTGGTATCAGCGGTTACTCTCGGGATTGTTGTATATCAGGCGAAAGGTGCTGTGTTCCCTCTGGTACTTGCCGCAATCGGTATTATTGCATCCATCATCGGAAGCTTCTTTGTCAGGGGCGGAGAGAACAGCAAGCCCCATCAGGCTCTGAAAATGGGAAGTTACGTATCCGGCGGTCTGGTACTTATCTGTTCTCTGGTTATGAGCAAGGTGTTTTTTAATGATTTTAAGGCAGCTGCGGCCATTATCGCGGGTCTGCTGGTTGGAATTGTAATTGGTATTGTGACAGAGGTTTATACCTCTGATGAGTACAAGTCGGTGAAGAAGATTGCCCAGCAGTCAGAGACAGGGCCGGCAACCACGATTATCAGTGGACTGGCAGTAGGTATGCTTTCTACCTGTGTCCCTATCCTTCTAATCTGTATCGGCATCTTTGTGTCCTATAAAGTATGCGGGCTGTACGGAATTGCTCTTGCGGCAGTGGGAATGCTTTCCACCACAGGTATTACGGTTGCGGTGGATGCCTATGGACCTATCGCAGATAATGCCGGGGGAATTGCTGAAATGTCCGGTCTGGATCACAAGGTCAGAGAGATCACCGACAAGCTGGACTCAGTGGGAAATACTACAGCCGCCATGGGAAAAGGATTTGCCATCGGCTCCGCGGCGTTAACGGCTCTGGCTTTGTTCGCCTCCTATTCTCAGGCTGTGCAGCTTCAGGTAATTGATATTCTGAACTCCAATGTAATTATCGGGCTGTTAATCGGCGGTATGCTTCCGTTCTTATTCTCAGCTTTGACCATGGAATCTGTTTCCAAGGCAGCTTATAAGATGATTGAGGAAGTCAGAAGACAGTTCCGGGAGATTCCCGGCATTATGGAGGGGACAGGAAAACCGGATTATAAGTCTTGTGTGTCTATCTCCACCACAGCTGCACTCAGGGAGATGCTGATTCCCGGCGTAATGGCAGTACTGGCTCCTCTGGCAGTGGGAATTATTCTGGGTACAGAAGCCCTGGGAGGCCTTCTGGCAGGGTCACTGGTGACAGGTGTGCTGATGGCAATCTTTATGAGCAATGCGGGCGGAGCCTGGGACAATGCTAAGAAGTATATTGAGGGCGGCAATCACGGCGGCAAAGGCAGTGAGGCCCACAAAGCGGCGGTTGTAGGCGACACTGTAGGAGATCCCTTTAAGGATACTTCAGGTCCGTCTATCAACATCCTGATTAAATTAATGACAGTTATTTCCCTGGTGTTCGCACCGCTGTTCCTGAGCATCGGAGGACTTTTGGGCTGATAGCCACAAAAAGTATAAAATGTCTTCACGAAACGTTCACAACTTTTACATGGGGAGGTCATAATTGGAAGGTATGATAAATGCATAGTAACAAAACGTTACTGCAATTAATTTTCTTTTTCATACTGCCTTGCAGCAATGTGAGGCATTCCTTCCACTAATAAGTATCATCATACTTTTTATAAAACTCCTCAAAAAGGGTCCTGTTCGAAAGAACAGGGCCTTTTTGTTGTAAACATAACTTGGAAAGACGATTTTTATTGGTGGAATTTGCCAAAACATAACGAATGAAATTGTGAATTATTGACATAAAAAAGTTGACTTTTACTAAAAAGCCCGAAGAAAGTTGGGCATTGTTTTAAAAAGAGTGCAAAATCGGTAAAGAAAATGTCGAGATCAGGGATTTATTTTGCGTATGATTCTTGAGATAATATAAACATATTAAAGCTTTATAAAAACTTAATAAAGGATATCTTAAAAGCTAAGGAGGTTCTAATTGCAATGAAAGTAGGATGTGTGAGAGAAATCAAGAACAATGAGTTCCGCGTCGGTATGACTCCGGACAATGTAAAGAGCTATGTAAATGCCGGTCATGAGGTGTATATCGAAAAGGATGCCGGCGTAGGCTCTGGTTTCATGACAGACGAGTATGTTGCGGCAGGAGCAGTGATTCTTGACACAGCAAAAGAGGTTTGGGATACCGTAGAGATGATGATCAAGGTCAAAGAACCCCTGAAAGAAGAGTATCAGTACTTCCACAAAGATTTAATCCTTTATACCTATCTGCATCTGGCTGCTGACAGAGAGCTGATGGATGCTATGCTTGAGGCGGGAGTAAAAGGTGTTGCTTACGAGACATTGATTGAGCGGGACAGAAGCATTCCGCTGCTGGCACCTATGAGCCAGATCGCAGGAAGACTGAGTATTCAGGAAGGCGCGAAATATCTGGAAAAACCCTTTGGGGGATCGGGTGTGCTGCTTGCCGGCGTTCCTGGAACACCTAAGGCAAATGTTGTAATCCTGGGTGCTGGTACTGTGGGAACCAATGCATGTAAAGTTGCAGTAGGAATGGGAGCTAATGTTACGATTATTGACATCAGCCTTTCCAGACTGGCATATTTAGATGATATCTTCGGCGCAAGAATTCAGACATTGATGAGCACTGACGCTAACATTGAGAATGCAGTTGCACAGGCAGATCTGGTAATTGGTTCTGTATTGATTCCAGGAAAAGCAGCGCCTAAGCTGATGAAGAAAGCTTATCTCAAAAATATGCGTCCCGGCAGTGTAGTAGTGGATGTGGCTGTGGATCAGGGCGGATGCTGTGAGACAACAAAGGTTACATATCACGACGATCCTACCTTTGTAGTGGATGGTGTGGTTCATTACTGCGTTGGCAATATGCCTGGAGCAGTTCCAAGAACATCTACCATTGCACTGACAAATGCCACACTGAAATATGGTCTCCAGATTGCAGGAAGCGGACTGGAAGACGCCTGCAGAAAAAATGATGTATTGTATTCCGCAATTAATACCTATGAGGGTGAGATTACCTGCAAGAACGTGGCTGACAGCTTTGGTCTTCCCCATAAGGAGGCAAAAGAATTAGTTGGTTAAACCATGATGAAGGAGGTAGTATATGGATACTTTTGTAAAGATAGTTACCAAGATTAACGATTTGGTTTGGAGTTTGCCTCTGGTGCTTTTATGTTTGGGTGCAGGCATCTTCTTTACGATTATGCTGAAGGGATGCCAGTTCCGTTTGATAAAAGACATGTTCCGCTTGATCCGTTCCAAGTCTGCAGCTGAAGAGGGCGAAGGCGGAATCTCGGCATTCCAGTCTTTCGCGACTACAGTAGGTTCCCGTGTAGGAATGGGGAATATTGCAGGTGTTGCAACTGCTCTCTATTTCGGTGGTCCAGGTGCGATTTTCTGGATGTGGCTGATTGCGCTTATCGGGGCGGCGTCTTCTTTCGCAGAGTGTACATTAGCGCAGGCTTATAAAGACAAAGTAGGCACTGAGTATATTGGCGGCGCTCAACTGTTTATTACGAAAGGGCTGAAATCAAAGTCACTTGCAAAAGTAATGGCTATGCTTTTTGCAATTGCTGCGGTACTTGGCCCGGGTACTTTAATGCCTGGTCTTCAGATTTATCAGATTGCTTCTACTTTTAAGAGTGCATTTGGCACACCGCAGATGATAGTAGGTATTGTGTGTGTAGTTGCTATTGCTGTTGTTGTCTGGGGAGGAATCAAACGAATCGGAAGAGTGGCAGAGTTATTAGCGCCGGTAATGTGTGTAATCTATATTATTATGGCCATTGTTATCATTGGCATGAATATTACTGCTCTTCCTTCTGTACTGGCTACTATTGTTAGTTCTGCATTTGCGGCAAATTCTATGTTTGCAGGAATTATTGGCTCAGCGATATCCTGGGGGGTAAAGCGTGGAGTATACTCCAACGAAGCCGGTCAGGGATCCGGTGCAATTGTGGCAGCTGCGGCTGAGTGCTCTCATCCTGCAAAGCAGGGATTGATTCAGTCTTTATCAGTTTACATTGATACTATTGTTGTATGTACCGCTTCTACCATGATTATTATGGTTACTGGAAATTATAATGTAATCGATGCATCCGGTAATTTTATTGTGAATAATACAGGAAGTGAATACGGCGCTCTCTGGGCACAGGATGCAATTAATCATTCTTTAGGCGGTTGGGGTGGCAAGCTCTTAGCTATTATGATTGCACTTTTTGTATTCACCAGTCTTATGGGATATTACTATCAGGCGGAGAGCAATATGAAGTTTATTTTCAAAGGTAAGAAAGCAGGAACTTATCTCATGCGTGCAATCTTCCTGATAGCAGTATTCTCTGGGGTTATCGTAGATGGACAGACAATCTGGAGCATGGCAGACTTAGGCGTTGGCTTAATGGCTTGGGTGAATATTATAGGAATGTTGATTTTGTATAAGAAGGTTAAGGCAATCTTAGCAGACTACGAGACACAGAAGAAGGCAGGTGTTGATCCACTCTTCGATCCTGCAAAATTTGGAATCAAAGATGAATCAGGTGCCTGGGATAAATATGCAGGCTTACTGAAAAAGAGAGAAGCAGAATCAGGTAAATAAACAAAGAAAATGGAGGATATTTTATGTTAAAGTATACGAGACAATCTGACCCTGAAATTGCAGCATTGGTGGACGAGGAATTAAACCGTCAGGAGCACAACATTGAGATGATCGCTTCTGAAAGCACTGCTCCCTTAGAAGTTATGGAACTGAGCGGAAGTGTATTTACCAACAAGACTCTGGAGGGATATCCGGGAAGAAGATTCCAGGCTGGTTCTGAGATTGCTGATAAAGTAGAAAAACTGGCTTGGGAGAGAGCAAAAGAGCTGTTCGGTGCAGAGCATGTGAATATTCAGTCCTATTCCGGCTCAACGGCAAACTACAGCGTATTTGCATCCGTATTAAATCCTGGGGATAAGATTCTGGCTATGCGTCTTGATCAGGGCGGACATCTGACTCACGGTTCACCGGCAAACTGGGTTAGCAAGATTTACAACCATGTATTTTATGGGGTAGATAAAGAGACAGAGAGAATCGATTATGACGCGCTTGACAAACTGGCGAAAGAGGAAAAACCCAAAATGATTATCGCCGGTGCCAGCTCCTATCCACGTCTCATCGATTATGAAAGAATTGCAAAAATAGCTGAAGAAGTAGGCGCATACTTTATGGTAGATATGGCTCATATCGCAGGTCTGGTAGCTGCAAAGGTGATCCCGAGTCCTATTCCTTATGCAGACTTTGTAACTTCTTCTACAACGAAAACCTTCTGCAGCGCAAGAAGCGGTATGGTATTCTGTAAAGAGAAATATGCGAAAATCCTGGATAAAGGTACATTCCCCGGAAGCTTAGGCTCCCTGATGTTCCACACCATGGCTGCCAAGACATGGTCCTTCAAATATGCAGCTTCTCAGGAATTCCATGATATTATGCAGCAGGTAGTTGTAAATGCCCAGAAACTGGCAGAAGAACTGTCTGGCTATGGCTTCCGTATTGTCAGCGGCGGCACAGACAACCATCTTCTTGTGGTTGACTTAAGAGGAAAAGGAATTACAGGTACTGTGTTCCAGGATGCACTGGATGCTGTGGGAATTACAGTAAATAAAAATATGATTCCATTTGATCCTGAGAAACCGTCAGTGACAAGCGGTGTGCGTATTGGCCTTACATCCGTGACACAGAGAGGATTAAAAGAGCCTGAGATCGTAGAAATTGCCAGCATTATGAATCAGGTTGCCGAGGCACCTACAGATGAAGCAAACCTGGCAGCATGCAAGGAAAGGGCGGAGGCTCTTATCTCCAAATTCCCTCTGTATCCTGCAGGAGCATTTGAAGACTGATTTGAATCCCCATATAAAGCACCTCCGTTGTACCGGTAATTGCCCAGGCAGTTACAAAGGTTAATGTGCGAGGACATGAGCGCCGCAGCAAGGTGATATTCCCCTGTTGTGGCGCTTGTGCTTTTTGTGGAAGGCGGCTGGAAGGAGGTGTGGCCATGAAGATTCAGAAAACAGACTGGGGGTATATTGAGTGGATTCAAAGGTCTGAGAACCAGCCCTCTATGAATATCGGAAAAGTTGTCTGCTATCCGGGAAAACAGATGTACCCGCACATTCACTATGAAGAACAGTTTATCTATGTGCTGGAAGGATGCGGGACTGGCTGGGCAAACGGAACCCTGCAGAAAATTGAACCCGGCGCCATGTATTTTATGGAGTGCGGGTGCGAGCATTCTATGAAAAATGAAGGGGACGGCCCTATTATTCACCTTTTGGTTTCCAACCCGGTACAGGTAGAGATGGACAGCTTTATTGACAAAGAGGAAACCTACAAAGAGCTAAGCAGCGAGGAACTCATAGTGGCCATAGAGGCGGTCAGAGGGCAGTTTTTGGACAATCTCCACTCAGCATACGTGATTTTTACAGAGAGTGGGAATCTGTTATATCAGGGCAGTTATTTTCCCACGTACTGCAGAAGAACATGTAGCCCGCAGGAGCACCCGGGGGAATGCCGGTGCATGAAGAACTGGATACATTTTCTGGAGACGACAGAACAAACCATAGAATGTCCCTATGGCCTGCTGGTCTACAGAATCCCTATCTTTTTTAATAAAAGAGTGGTAGGATATATACTGGGCGGTTACATCAGGATATCATCGGAGGAAGAAGCACCCATTGAAGGCGTTTATGATACCCCGGAAAGTACCGCGGAGGGTCTGAAAAGCCTTCTGCGGAAAGCCTCCAGAGCGATACGGACCTTCTGTGAATTCAACCAGTTCAAAAATGCACTGTTTGAAAAAGAGGCGCTTCTGGAGGACAGCAAAAATTCCAGGGAGGCGCTTCTGCACAACCTGAAGATGGCGGAGAATACGGTAACGGACCTGAAAATCAATCACCATTTTCTGTTTAATACCCTGAACCAGATGGCATCTCTGGCGCTGGAGGGAGGAGGAGTTCCTCTGTACGAATCCATTATCCATCTGGCCAGAATGTTTCATTACTCGTCTCAGACGCAGGGAAGCCTGGTATCCTTAAGAAATGAACTGAAGTATGTGGATGCCTATCTGCAGCTTCAGAAGTTTCGATATAAAGATTCTCTGGATTTCCGCTACGATATAGATGATGAGGCCCAGGATACTATCGTCCCGTTTAATTTCCTTCAGCCTTTGGTTGAGAACGCTTTTGTCCATGGCTGTGATGAGGAGGAAAGTAAATATCTGGAGATAGAAATCAAAGCCAGAAAGGAATATGTTGACATATGGGTAAAAAACCGGGGGAAATGTCTTACTTCCCAGGACTGTTACCGGATTAATGTAGGTATGAGAGGAAATACAGCCCACGGACTGGGAATGATCTATCATAAGCTGGGGTCTATCTATAAGGGCGGATTTACTATGAAAATAGGCACCAGGGAGAATTCTACGGTTCTGTATGTCAGATTACCAAAATAATTAAGAAAAAGAGGCAGATACAAATGAAGGACAAAGAGCAGCAGCACAGAAGAGTATGCGCGTATGTGGATCTGGATGCCATTGTGTGGAATCTGGAGCAGATACATGCCAATGTAGCAGAGCAAACCCAGGTGGTTGCCGTGGTTAAGGCGGACGGGTACGGTCATGGAGCGGTTCCTATTGCCCGTAAAGTAGAGCATTTACCCTATATCTGGGGATTTGCCTGCGCCACGGTGGAGGAGGGAGTAAGCCTTCGCGAGGCGGGAATCCAGAAGCCTGTATTGATCCTGGGATATACTTTTGAAGAACATTATGATATTATGTGTAGCATGGACATTATTCCTGTGGTATTTGAGACGGATATGGCAAAAAAAATGTCAGATACTGCGGTAAAGCTTGGGAAAAAGATGGAGGTTCATCTGGCTGTGGATACCGGCATGGGAAGAATCGGTTTCCGGGATGATGAATCTTCCATTCCTGACTGTGTAGAGATCTCAAAAATGCCCGGAATACTCATATCAGGCTTGTTTACCCATTTTGCAAGGGCGGATGAGTGGGACAGCACCCCGGCCAAAAGACAGATGGAGCGGTATCTGCACTTTGTGGGATTTTTGGAGGCGGCAGGCATCCGGATCCCTTATAAGCACTGCTCTAACAGTGCAGGGATTATGAATCTGCCGGAGGCTAATATGGATCTGGTGCGGGCAGGCATTATCCTGTACGGTCTGTTTCCCTCCGATCAGGTGTATACAGATAAAATCAAGCTGAAACCGGCGATGTCACTGAAAAGCCATGTGGTTTATGTAAAGGACATAGAGCCGGGTACCCCGGTAAGCTACGGGGGGACCTATGTAGCTGAGAAACCCAGACGGGTTGCTACCATACCTGTGGGATATGGGGACGGGTATCCCCGTTCTCTCTCGAACAAGGGATATGTATTGATCCATGGAAAGAGGGCAGACATTATAGGAAGAGTGTGTATGGATCAGTTTATGGTGGATGTCACAGATATTCCGGATGTTAAGACAGGAGATGAGGTTACTCTGATTGGCACTGACGAGGGAGAAACCATTACGATAGAAAATATGGGAGATATAAGCGGCAGATTTAATTATGAGTTTGCCTGCGATTTGGGAAAACGAATCCCCAGAGTATACTTATAAGAAGGGACGGAAGCGTGTGATTAGATCGGTTATCTGCGATGATGAGGCGGCAACAGTAAATATTATCCGGTATTATATAGAATCCAAGAATTTTCCCCTGGAGATCATTGGAACGGCGGAAAATGGCAGGGATGCATTGGCTTTGATTCAGAAAACCAAGCCCAATCTGGTCTTTATGGATATCCATATGCCGTATATGGACGGATTCCAGGTAATACAGAGTATAGAAAACTGTAAGGTGATCATCGTAACAGCGTATGATTCCTTTGAGTATGCCCAGAAGGCTCTCAGGGCGGGTGTCTGCGACATCATTGCGAAACCGATTGACTTCGAACAGCTGGAACAGGCGATTTACCGGGCGATTGGGTGGAGAGTGACACCCAATGAGAGCGTTAATGCTATCATAGAATTTATTAATTCTCACTATAAGGAAAAGATTGAGCTGGCGCAGCTGGCACAGCTGACCTTCAGTACCCAGAGCTACATTACAAGACTGTTTAAAAAGCATATGAATATGACAATAATTTCGTACGTGCACATGGTGAGAGTGGAAAAATCAATAGAATTGGTGGAAAGTAAGAAGATGAGTCTGCAGGAGGCTGCGGAGGAAGTGGGCTATGGAAATCTGAAAAATTATTATAAGTATTTTAAGCTGTACAAAGGGCAGACACCCGCGGCTTATTTTCGGGAGCTAAACAATAAGGGATTTGAAAAGTAACAAAAAAGGGTACGGGCAGAAGCGCGGGAGCGGCGCTGCTGTCCGTACCCTTTTCCTGTAATTCCCCTATTTTAAGGAAAAAGAATATGATATAATGAGTGTTAGCGAGCCATGGGGAGCTTTGCTCACTTTTGGCGAGCGGCGAATGGCGATCATGCCGAAGGCATGATCTAATGAACAGGATTTAAAATACAAGGAGGACATGTATGAAGTTTATTTCTTGGAATGTGAACGGGCTCAGAGCCTGTGTACAGAAAGGTTTCACAGAGTTTTTTAACGGGATAGATGCTGACTTTGTTTGTATTCAGGAGACAAAGCTTCAGGAAGGACAGATCGATTTGTCTTTGGAAGGATATGAGCAGTACTGGAATTATGCAGTTAAGAAAGGATATTCCGGAACGGCAGTCTTTACCCGGCATACCCCCCTGGAGGTCCGCTATGGAATTGGAATCCGGGAGCATGATCAGGAGGGCAGAGTAATTACTCTGGAATATGAGAACTTTTATCTGGTGACGGTATATACCCCCAATTCCCAGAGTGAGCTGGCCCGCCTGGAATATCGAATGAAGTGGGAGGATGATTTCCGGGCATATCTGGCAGAACTGGATCAGAAGAAGCCTGTAGTGATGTGCGGAGATTTGAACGTTGCCCACAGGGAGATAGATTTGAAAAATCCCAAAACCAACAGAAGGAATGCGGGATTTACGGATGAGGAGAGAAATAAATTTACTGAACTGCTGGAGGCCGGGTTTACAGATACATTCCGCTACTTCTATCCGGAGGCAGAGGGGATTTATTCCTGGTGGTCCTACAGGTTCCGGGCCAGGGAAAAAAATGCAGGGTGGAGGATTGATTATTTCTGTGTGTCAAAGCGGCTGGAGGAGAAGCTGGTCTCTGCGGCAATTCATACCGAGGTTTTCGGATCGGACCACTGCCCCGTGGAAGTACAGATAGACTTGTAAATGGATTGTATTGAGGGACAAGATCTGATAGAATAGAACCATTGAGATGAGAAAGGAGGATCCCCATGAATGGAAAAGAAGATGTAAGACTGACGCAGATGACAAAAACAGCAGGGTGAGCGGCCAAGATAGGTCCTGAGACCCTTGCCCAGGTTTTGGGCAAGCTGCCTAAGTTTTACGATGAGAAGCTGCTGGTGGGGGTGGAAACCTCCGATGATGCGGCAGTGTATCAGATTACAGATGAGATTGCTATGATACAGACGGTAGATTTTTTTACGCCTGTAGCTGACGATCCCTTTATTTTTGGCCAGATTGCGGCGGCCAATTCCTTGAGTGATGTTTATGCTATGGGAGGTGAGCCCAGGATTGCTCTTAATATCGTAGGATTTCCCAATTGTCTGGATTCGGAGATTCTGGGAGAAATTCTGGCCGGCGGAGCCTCTAAGGTGCAGGAGGCCCAGGCTGTGCTTGTGGGCGGTCACTCGATTCAGGATGACGAGCCGAAATATGGTCTGTGTGTGACAGGATTTGTACATCCTGGCAAACTGTGGAAGAATTATGGAGCGATGCCAGGGGATGTGCTTATCCTGACAAAGCCTGTGGGAAGCGGTATCATCAACACTGCTGTAAAAGCGGGAATGGCTTCCGGAGAGGCGGAACAGGCAGTGATCAAGGTGATGACCACACTCAACAAAGCGGCGAAGGAGGTTCTGGAACGGTATCCGGTACATAGCTGTACAGATATTACCGGATTCGGTCTGGGGGGCCATTGCCTAGAGATGGCAAAAGCAAGTGAAGTTACATTGGAAATTGATACCCGGAAGATTCCTCTGATCCCGGAGGCAGATGTGTATGCCCGTATGGGGTTGGTACCCGCGGGGGCTTATCAGAACAGAAACTATGCAAAAGAGGATGTGATGCTGGCGGAACTGCCGGAATATCTGGCGGATCTTGTCTTTGATCCCCAGACTTCAGGGGGGCTTCTGGCATCTGTGGAGGAGAAGTATGCGGAGGACATCCTGCACGGATTTGCACAGCAGGGACTTGCTGCGCAGGCCGCTGTGATTGGACGGGTACTGCCGAAAGATGAAAAGTATCTTCATTTGTTATGACATGAGAGAACCGGACAGCTCCAGTAAGGGGGCGTCCGGTTTTTTAGGAAGTGAGTAAAAGTGTATGGATAAAGGTAAATATTTCCGAAGAATACCTAAAGTAGATATTCTGCTGGAAGAGGCAAAGACGGAAGGACTTTTGACTAAATATGACAGAAATCTGGTTGTGGCGGGTATTCGCCAGGTGACGGATGAACTGCGGAGCTTTCTCGGAGGATGTGAAGATGAGCAAGCGGCGGCAGGAAGACTGGATACGGTTATGGAACAGTTGAAAGAGAGACTTGAGGAACAGGACAGATGCCGGGTACAGAGAGTAATCAATGGTACAGGAACGATCCTTCACACGAATCTGGGAAGGGCCCCTATCGGGGAAAGGCATGCAGAGTACCTGGGGCATGTGGTCACCGGGTACTCAAACCTGGAATATGATCTGGACACCGGGAGACGGGGGGAGCGGTACAGCCATTTTGAGGACTTAGTATGCCAGATTACCGGGGGAGAGGCGGCTGTGGCGGTGAATAACAACGCGGCAGCAGTTCTGCTGATACTAAGCGCTCTGGTAAAAGGAAAGGAAGCCATTGTTTCCAGGGGAGAGCTGGTAGAAATCGGCGGCAAATTCAGAATACCCGAGGTCATGGAGCAGAGCGGGGGAATACTGAGAGAGGTGGGAACCACCAATAAAACACGTCTGGAAGATTACAGAGCAGCCATGGGAGAGAATACAGGGGCGATTCTGAAAGTCCATACCAGCAATTACCGGATTACCGGGTTTACGGAGAGTGTGGGGATTGAGGAACTGGCGGGCCTCGGAGTGGAATTCGGGGTGCCTGTGATTGAAGATCTGGGAAGCGGCGTGATGGTGGACTTGAGCGCTTATGGGCTTTCTCATGAGCCGATGGTACAGGAATCTATACGGCGCGGCGCCGATATTGTCTGCTTCAGCGGTGATAAGCTGCTGGGAGGACCACAGGCGGGGATTATAACAGGAAAAAAAGAATATATTGATAAGATGAAGAGACATCCTCTGATGAGAGCCATGCGGATAGACAAGTTTACAGTGACTGTGCTGGAACAGATTTTTAGGGAATACCGTACTCCCTCAAGGCTGGAACAGAATCTTCCGGTATTTGCCATGCTGTCCCAGAGCGGGAAGCGGCTGAAGGAGAAGGCTGCCCGGCTGGCAGGTTCTCTGCACATTCCCGAGAAGGATGCTGTGATACAGCTGGAGTCCTGCGATTCCCAGGTAGGAGGCGGAGCGCTGCCTGGAGAGGTGATTGAGAGCTGCGGGGTTACGGTACGGGGGAAAACTATTGCCTGTGAGGAACTGGAAGAAAAGCTGAGAAAAGGGAAACCTCCTGTCATCTGCCGTGTGGAGAAAGATAGGATTTGGCTTGACATGAGAACCATTCAGGACGAGGAGATTCCTCAGGTTGCTGAAAGGCTGAATAAAATATTTGGAGACATGCACATATGAAAAATATAATTATAGGGACTGCCGGACATATTGACCATGGAAAGACGACGCTGATCCGTGCGCTGACAGGGAGGGAAACGGATCGCCTGAAAGAGGAAAAAAAGCGGGGAATTACCATTGATTTGGGCTTCACATACTTTGACCTGCCGGATGGAAGCAGGGCAGGCATCATTGATGTGCCCGGCCATGAGAAGTTTGTCCATAATATGGTGGCCGGAGTGGCAGGGATGGATATGGTCCTTCTGGTCATTGCAGCTGACGAAGGAATTATGCCCCAGACAAGAGAACATCTGGATATTCTGGAACAGTTGGGAGTTGAGAACTATATTGTTGTCCTGAATAAATGTGACTTGGCGGAGCCTGACCGGATGAACGAAATAAAAAGTCAAATCCTGGAGGAACTGTCGGATTCCAGAGCTGCCAGTGCACCCATGGTGGAAGTATCGGCCGCCACAGGTTTCGGAATCCAGGAGCTGATCCAGGTGATTCAAAAGACGGCAGCCCTGCTTCCGGAGAGAGACAGAGACACGATCTTCAGGCTCCCCGCGGACCGCGTGTTTTCTGTGGCGGGCTTCGGAACTGTAGTGACAGGAACGGTTCTGTCAGGAACGCTCAGCAGAGGAGAACAGGTGGAATTGTTTCCCAGGGGGACGGTATGCCGGGTCAGAAGTATTCAGGTGCATGGAGAGGACTGCCAAAGCTGCAGTGCAGGGCAAAGGGCGGCCATTAATCTTTCAAATGTAAAGAGGGAAGATGTTGCCAGGGGTAACGTCCTGGCGGCCTGCGGGAGCATGAAGAAGACTATGATGCTGGATGTGCGTCTGCATATGCTGCCTTCCTCTTCGAGAGTTTTGAAAAACAGATCCAGGGTACATCTATTTACGGGAACCAGCCAGGTTCTATGCCGTGTTGTGCTGTTAGAGACAGAGGAACTAAAACCCGGCGAGTCTGCACTGGCGGAACTTCGGCTGGAAGAGGAAATCGCGGTGAGAAAGGAGGACCGGTTTATCATCCGTTTCTACTCACCTGTAGAGACGATAGGGGGCGGCATCGTCATTGAGGCAAATCCCAGAAAAAAGAAGCGGTTTGAAGAGAAGGGACTTGAGGAGCTGAGAGGAAGGGAGCACGGATCTCTGCCTCACATATTGGAGCTTCAGGTGAAAAGCCATTGGGATACGGGAATCACTCTTCAGGAGCTTGCACAGATAGCCGGAATATCGGAGGAGGAGGCGGAGGAGGGAATTTGTGTTCTGGAAAAACAGGGCAGTATCCTCCGGTTTCCTATGAAAAATCAGGTTTATTTGTGGCACAGAAGCTATGCACAAGAGCTTTTGGAGAGGATACAGGATAATTTGCAGGAATTTCACGAGAGGAATCCTTATAAACCAGGGGTGAATAAATCCCAGATAAAAATGAATACGGCTGCTTCTCAAAAAGCTGGAGTGTTTGACTTATTTATTGAGAGAATGGAAGGGGAGAAGCAGCTGGCAAGAGACAGAGAGTTTCTGCGTCTTTATGAGTTTCAGTTGGAAAAGGATTCCAGGTATCAGAGAGTCAGAAGGAAGATGGAGCGTGTTTTTCTAAAGGCACAGTTCGATCTTGTCCGGTTCTCCGAAATTGTGTTTACGGAGACAGATCCTGAGGTAATCGCAGATGTTCTGGCTCAGGAGATGGCAGAAGGGCGCATTGTAAAGGTGGCAGAGAATCTGTATACCTTGTCGGGAATTATGGAGAAGGCCAAGGCGGCAATTCTTGAAAAGCTGGACAGGGACGGAACAGTGACTATAGCGGAGGTCAGGGACCTTTTAAATACCAGCCGGAAAAGTGCTAAGCCTATTCTGGAATATATGGATGCACTTCACATTACAAGAAAAGAAGGCAGGGAAAGCGAGAGGGTGGCTTACTGATGAATCTTATACAACTGGAGGCTTTTATCCGGGTGGCTGACAGCGGCAGCTTTTCCCAGGCGGCAAGAGAACTCTTTCTTACACAGCCTACCATCAGTTCCCACATCTTGGGTTTGGAAAAGGAACTGAACGCCAGACTTTTTGTCAGAACAACAAAAAGTGTTTCTTTGACGGATCAGGGAAGGATTCTATACCGGTATGCATATAAGATATTGGAGCTGGAGAAGAAAATACTGCAGGAGTTTTCTTCCGATGAAGAAGAGAGCAATTCCCTGACCATTGCAGCGTCTACGATCCCGTCTCAGTACATACTGCCCCGGGTACTGCCGGCATTCAGCGCCAAATATCCCCAGGTACAGTTTTCTCTTCTGGAGAATGACAGCGAGGGAGTTGTCAAAAAGATTTTGGGAGATGAGGCTGAGATAGGGATCACGGGAACAAGGCTTCCCGGGTATCCCTGCCAGTATCAGATGCTGTGCCGGGACAGGCTGGTGATTATTACACCTGACACAGAAAGGTTCCGGGGATTGAAGGAAAAGGGGGTTTCTCTGGAAGAGCTGATGAGAGAGCCTGTGATTATGAGAGAAGAGGGATCCGGAACCAGGAAAGAAGCCGAGAACTATCTTGTATCCCAGGGGATCCCTCTTTCTGAAGTCAGAGTGATCGCAAGCATCAGCAACCAGGAGACCATTAAGCAGTCTGTACGAAACGGACTTGGGATTTCTATTATTTCCAGCTGGGCAGCCCGGGAGGATGTACAGGAGAGGCGTATTCTGGAATTCAGTCCCAGAGAAGAGATGTACCGGGAACTTTACCTGGTTCGCAGGAAGGGACGCAATCTGCCCAAAAGTGCCAGGGCGTTCTGGGACTTTATCAGAGATTTTTTTCAAAGTAAAAGTGTATAGAGATATTTATCGATAAAATCTATAAGTGCAGGAGCCTTATAGATTTTATTGATTTTACAATAAATTTGTTTGTTGATATAGTTAGGGATAGAAAAATATTGTCAAATTTAGTAAGAGCAGGGAAGGAACTGTAAAATTATGATATATCTGGACAATGCAGCAACCACTCTTAATAAGCCGGATTGTGTTGTGGAAGCTGTCTGCGGTGCTATGAGCCATATGGGGAATTCCGGCAGAGGCAGCCACGGAGCTTCTCTGGACGCTTCCAGGACAATTTATGAAGCACGGGAGGCGGCAGCCCGTTTTTTTGGATTTGAAGATCCCACCCGCGTGGTGTTTACTTCCAATATAACAGAGAGCCTTAATACAGTGATCGGGGGACTCTTTCGGGCAGGCGATCATATCATTACCACAGCGCTTGAGCACAATTCTGTTCTCAGGCCTTTATACCGTTTGGAAGAGCAGGGACTGAATCTAACCATTGTGCCGGCCGGAAAGGACGGTACTATCTGCTGCGGGGATATTGAGAGGGCGGTACGCCCCGAGACAAAGGCGGTTATATGTACGCATGCCTCTAATCTTACAGGAAACCTTGTGGACATCCAAGAGGTGGGCAACATCTGCAGGAATCATGGCATTCTGTTTATTCTGGATTCTGCACAGACAGCGGGGGTTTTCCCCATTCATATGGAAAAAATGAAGATCGATGTTCTCTGTTTTACCGGGCATAAGGGACTGTACGGTCCCCAGGGTACAGGGGGGATCTGTGTTCGTGAAGGGATAGAGATATGTCCGCTGAAAGTAGGGGGAAGCGGTGTACACACGTATGACAGAAGACACCCCTCTGTGATGCCTACGGCACTGGAAGCGGGAACCTTAAACGGCCATGGAATTGCCGGACTGCTTGCGGCCATACGCTGGCTGGAAGAGACGGGGATAGACAATATCCGTAAAAAGGAAGATGCTCTGATGAGGCGTTTTTATGAGGGGGTACGCTCTATACCAGGTATTAAGATATATGGTGATTTTACGCAAAAAAACCGGGCAGCAATTGTAGCTCTGAATCTGGGGGACTATGATTCCGGGGAAGTGAGTGACGAGCTGTCCTGTCATTACGGAATCTTTACCAGACCGGGGGCCCATTGCGCGCCCCTGATGCATCAGGCCCTGGGGACCGTGGATCAGGGAGCTGTCAGATTCTCTTTTTCTTATTTTAATACAGAAGAAGAAACGGACAGAGCTGTGGAGGCGGTCAGGGAGTTGGCGTGCTAGATGAAGACGGGGATTCCCGATTCATATATATTTTATTTTTTGGAGGAGAAAGAAAATGAATGTATGCAGCTCAAAAAAAACATTGCTGTTCTCAGGAGTGATTCTGGGAGTGATCGCGGCGCTGCTGGCCTATTTTGGAAACCCTAAAAATATGGCTATCTGTGTAGCCTGCTTTATCAGGGACAGCGCCGGAGCTATGAAACTTCACCAGGCACCTATTGTCCAGTACTTTAGGCCTGAGATTGTAGGATTTGCAGGGGGCTCTTTTCTGATTGCCATAGCCACTAAAGAATACCGATCGACAGCAGGATCCTCCCCTATGATACGCTTTTTGTTAGGGATTATTATGATGATTGGGTCTCTGGTGTTTTTAGGATGCCCTCTTCGCATGGTACTGCGTATGGCGGCTGGGGATCTCAATGCTTATGTAGCCCTGGTGGGATTCGTCCTTGGGGTGGCAACCGGAAGCCTGGCGCTGAAGAAGGGCTTTAGCCTGGGAAGAGCTTATGAGACAAAGGCGGCAAGCGGGGCAGTTTTACCCATTGTTCTGGGGGGCCTGCTTATTCTCAGTGTTACCACCTCATTATTTGCAGCCAGTACAGAGGGGCCTGGAAGTATGCATGCTCCAATTCTGGTATCGCTTCTCGGGGCACTGCTTTTCGGGGCTGTGGCCCAGAAGAGCAGGACATGTTTTGCCGGCAGCATCCGGGATATTGTCCTCATGAAGAACTTTGACTTACTTACAATTATCGCGGGTCTTTTTGTTGTCATGCTGCTGTACAATGCAGTCACAGGAAATTTTGTTCTGTCGTTTACCGGACAGCCGGTTGCACATTCCATGCATGTCTGGAATCTTCTGGGAATGTATGTTGTGGGCTTTGCCGCAGTTCTGGCTGGGGGCTGTCCTCTCAGGCAGCTGGTTTTAGCCGGCCAGGGTTCTTCGGATTCTGCCGTTACATTTCTGGGGATGCTTGTGGGTGCCGCCGTCTGCCACAACTTTAATCTGGCGGGAGCAGCGGCAAAGGCAGCCACAGAGACTGAGGCAGCGGCAGCCGGAGGTCCGGCACTTCCCGGCAAGATTGCGGTCATTGGATGTATCGCCGTACTGCTGTTTCTGGGATTCTGCAAAAGAAAAAAACAGGAGTGAGAAGTCTAAGAATAGAAAAGAGGTATTGTTATGATAGAAGTTGATGCAAGAGGGCTATCCTGTCCGGAGCCTCTGATGATGACCCAGGCAGCCCTGAAAAAATGCAAAGGTGAGGCTGTTAAAGTACTGGTAAGTGAGGCGCACACCAAGAGCAATGTGGAAAAATACGGAAGGGCCCAGGGAAAAGAGGTAACGGTTACTTCCGTGGGGAATGAATTTGAGATCGTGCTGAAATAGGGCTGGGGTTTATTCTACAATTTCCCGGGTATAATCTACCTTTCGCTTTTCCTTTGAGATACCGCCGGCCATATGCTCTACCGGCTGCTGCAGGAATGAGGCACGCATCACGGCATCAGTTCCGAACTTTTTTCGTATCTCATCCACTGCCCGGTCCATTTTCTCCAGCTTTTCATAATCCGTATGATCAAACAGGGAGATCTGTCTTGCCGCATCATCTTTGGAGAGTTTTCCGGTATGAATGCCTAGATGACGGATAGGGGTGCCGTCCCACAGCTCATCGAACAGCCGGCAGGCAGCCTGATGTATTTCTGCGGTGATGTTGGTGGAAGAGGGGAGCACCATCTGATGAGATACTGTATTCAATTCAAAATCTTTAATAGCTACAGACACCAGTTCTGCCCGAATACTGTCTCTCCGAAGTCTGGCAGAAACTGTCTCTGCCAGAGAGAGGAGAATCATCCGGGCTGTGCCTCCGTCTGTAACATCAAAGGCTATGGTAGTGCTGTTGCCATAGCCTTTATTATCTTCAGGGACTGCCTCCACCACAGACATATCCCTTCCATTGGCAAAATTCCAGATAACTTCCCCATATTTTTTCAGATGGTGCCTCAGAATATCGGGATCTGTATTGGCCAGCTCTCCTATGGTGTAGATTCCCAGAGTATTTAACTTCCTTTCCGTGGCTCTGCCGATAGAAAACATTTCCTTTACCGGGAGGGGCCACATCTTTTGGGAAATCTCTTCCGGAAAGAGGGTGTGAACCAGATCAGGCTTCTTAAAATCAGATGCCATCTTAGCCAGCAATTTATTGGAGGAAACTCCGATATTCACAGTAAATCCCAGTTCCTCCCGTATACGGTCTTTTAATGCATGAGCAAATTCTGTTAAATCTCCCAGAAGTCCTTCCATTCCTGTCATATCCATGAATGCTTCGTCAATGCTGTACTGTTCCACTGCCGGCGAGTATTCTCTCAGAATGTCCAAAAAGGCTTTGGAACATTTTTTATACAGTTCATAGTGCGGGGGAACCAGCTTCAGCTTTGGACACTTCTTAAGGGCATTCACCACAGGTTCGCCTGTTTTCACACCGTATGCCTTTGCGGGAATGGATTTGGCCAGTATGATCCCCCGGCGTTTTGCCATATCACCTCCTACCGCAGCAGGAATGGTCCGCAGATCCAGCGTCCCTTCCAGATTGCGCAGCCTGTATACTGCCTCCCAGGACAGAAATGCGCTGTTAACATCAATATGAAAAATAACTGTCTTCACTCATACCACCTCTGTTTTGCTCGTTCGATCCCGGAGGGAATTCTTTTAGCTGTTCACATACCATCCCACAGGTCCCGGATTCAGATTCATGTGAATCTGTTTTACCTCCTGATATTCTTCCAAACCGTAGATTCCCAGCTCACGCCCTGTACCGCTCATCTTGTAGCCGCCCCAGGGTGTCTGGTTATACCCCAGATTATAACAGTTGATCCATGTAATGCCGGCACGTATCTCTTTAATGACCCTCATTGCTTTTGCACTGTCGGAAGTGAATACGGCGCCTGCCAGCCCGTAACAGGTATCATTTGCCATGGCAACTGCCTCTTTTTCAGAAGAGAAGGACTGTACTGTGGCTACAGGACCAAAGATCTCTTCCCGTACGATACGCATATCGGGGGAACACTGATCAAAAATGGTGGGAAGGACAAAATATCCGTCTGCGCATTCCCCGTCGGTATACCGTTCCCCTCCGCATACTACCTTTGCACCCTCATCTCTTCCTATTTTAATGTATTCCAGAACACGGTCCATATGTTCTTTTGTCACAAGAGGCCCCATATCCGGATCCTTCATAGGATCACCTAAAGTCAGAGCTTTTGTTTTCTTTACAAACTTTTCCATAAATTCATCTTTCACGGAATCTTCCACAAAGATCCTGGAGCCGGAAGAACATACCTCCCCCTGATTATAAAAGATTCCCATCATGGCCCACTCTACGGCGCCGTCAATGTCAGCGTCGGCAAAAATAACATTGGGGGACTTGCCCCCCAGTTCGAACCCCAGCTTTTTCATATTCCCGGCGGCCAGCCGCTGAAGGCTCTGTCCTACTTTTGTACTCCCTGTAAAGGTCAGCATATCCACGTCCATACTTTCCCCAAGCTCACATCCTATCACGGATCCGCCCAGAACCAGATTGGCCGTTCCTTTCGGAAGTCCTGCCTCCTCTAACAGCTCAAAGAGGCGGATGGTAGTCAGAGGGGTCTTGTGGCTGGGCTTAAACACAACCGTATTCCCCGCGGCGAGGGCGGGAGCCAGCTTCCAGGCAGCCATGGTAAAAGGATAATTCCATGGGGTGATCTGTGCACAGACGCCTACGGGCTCGCGGACAGTGATGGAATGAATCTCTCCCGAGCTCTTGCTGACACTGCAGACACCTCCCTGGGGGGCCTGGATAAGGCCGGCATAGTACCGGAAGGTTCCGGCGCCGTCTGCTATATCAATCAGGGACTCTCTCAGAGGCTTTCCCATGTTCTGTGTCTCCATGGCAGCCATTTCTTCCTGATTTTCCTCTATGAGCTCTGCAACCTTAAGCAGAACCCTGCTTCTTGCCTCCACATCCATATCCCGCCATTCACGGGTGGTGTAAAACGCGTTTTTGGCGGCTTTGATGGCCTCCCTGGTATCTTCAATACTGCTTTCCCAAATCCTGCACAGAATGTCTCCGTTAAACGGATTCACTACATCAGATGTGGTTCCCGGACTTCCCTGGGTCCACTGGCCGTTAATATACATTTTTTTGATCTCCATAAGAATAGTTCTCCTTTTTTACTAATAGTTTCTGTTTAAAAAACCCCGCTTCGTATCTTTTATTGTAACAGAACATCTGTTCCTTGTAAATATGTATTCATAACTAGACTGTATTCTAGACTAAAGTTCACTTTTTTGCCAAAATCTATTGTAATTCGTATGCGTTTCTGCTATAATCTTCAAAGAAACAGGGGATAGGACATTCCCCGGAACATAATTTGGCGAGGGATTTACGAGGATGTAAGTGAATAGTGTCTGAGAAGCGCTATACACTTTTTTTCATATCTAACAAAATACAAGGAGTGAAAAGAAATGAGCATGCAAACAATTTTGCTAAAGCAGCACATTGGCGCACCGTGTGAACCAGTGGTTGCGGCAGGGGATCAGGTGCAAAGAGGAACGCTGATTGCAAAGCCTGCGGGACTGGGAGCCAATATCCATGCAAGTGTGTCCGGAAAAGTAGCAGCTGTCACAGAGACAGCCATTCAGATTGAAGCGGATGCAGAACAGCCGGATGACTTTGTATCCATTGAAGGAGAAACGAATCTTGAACTGCTGAAAGCAGCAGGTCTGGTAGGCATGGGGGGAGCAGGATTTCCAACGGCTGTCAAGCTGAATGTAGATTTGAAAGGCGGCTATATTCTTGTGAATGCCGCAGAATGCGAGCCGGTTCTGGAACATAATATGCAGCAAATCCGGACAAAGGCTGATATGACAGTACGGGGCATCAAGTATATCATGGAGATCTGCAATGCAGATCACGGCGTCATTGCGATTAAAGCAAAACATGAGAAAGAAGTGGCAATCTTAAATGAGGCAATAAAGGGTGATGATAAATTATCCATTCACCTGCTTCCGGACTTATACCCCATGGGAGAAGAGCGTGCGGTTGTCCGGGAAGTCCTTGGAACCTTGTTAGATCCAACCCAGCTTCCGTCAGCCGCAGACGCTGTAGTTATTAATGTTGAGACTGTGCTCAGAGCGGCTGAGGCGATTGAGCTGCACAGACCTGCCATTACTAAAAATATTACGGTAATCGGCAAACTGAAGGGCGGTCCTCAGGCCCATGTGTTTATGGATGTCCCTGTGGGAACTACTGTTGGTGAATTGATTGAACGCGCAGGCGGTATCGACGGAGAGTATGGAGAAATTATTCTGGGCGGGCCGTTTACCGGTTCCGCAACTACACTGGATACGCCAATTACTAAAACCACAGGCGGTATTATTGTGACACAGCCCTTTGAAGATTTAAAGGGAAAGAAAGTTGGACTTCTTGTGTGTGCCTGCGGCGGCAATGAAAACAGAATGCGTGACATTGCAGCAAAAATGAACGGAGAAGTAATTTCCGTGCAGAAATGTAAGCAGGCTGCAGAGATTAAGGGCGCGCTGAAGTGTGAAAATCCAGGCAACTGCCCGGGACAAGCTCAGAAATGTATTAATTTCAAGAAGGACGGATGTGAAGATATTATTATCGGAAACTGCAGTGACTGTACCAATACGGTTATGGGATCTGCACCGAAGCTGGGTCTTGCCGTACATCATCAGACCGACCATGTACTTCAGACTGTGGGCAAGGAAGTGATGCGTTATCTCACTACTTCCAAAAAGCTGGAAGAAGCACCTGCAGAAGCTCCGGCACAGGAGTCTCCCGAGCCACATAAGGCAGAGGCGGAAAAGCCCGCTGTGAAGTATACAGCTACTGTTAACGATGGAATGTTAAGAATTCATATTGAAGAGGGAAAAGACATCAATATTGAATTTCCGTTCCATTGATATATAAAAAAGAAAAAGGAGGATTATCATTATGTCTATTACAGCCGAAACTGCGCAAGAGCATAAGAATGACCCGGCAGTCCTTTGCTGCCGTCTCGAGGCCGGGAATCAGATTCAGCCAGCTAACCTGGAAGATCCTGCTATCTTTGATGACCTGGTAGATTCCGGACTGTTAAATTTAGATGGATGCCTGAAAATTTCCCAGGTATTAGGGGCTACGCTCACCAAAACCTGTGATTCACTCTCACCGATTACCGCGGATGCTGTGGATAAGATACAGGAAGAGGAGGAAGAAGCTCCTGCTTTAGAAGCTGCACCGGAAGAAGCCCCGGCACCTGCGCCTGCTGTATCAGTAGCCGGCCCTGTGAGCGGCGGAACACTGAAAATCCATATCGGAGAGGGAAAAGAAATCAATATTGAAATCCCTATGGGTTTTAGCGGGGGAAATGGCGTGGCGGTGGCTCCTGTGGCGGCACCTGCAGAAATGAAGGATGAGCAAAATGCAGAAGAACCTGCAAAAGTAGTCCGCAGTGTAACAAGAAAGCATTATGCCATTTCCGAGGTAAAAAGAGGCCCTGAGACAAAGATTGACGGAACGGTCCTTTACATCCGGGAGGGAATCGAGGAGGAAGCGGTAGCTTCTCAGGAACTGGTACATGAGTTAAAACTGGATATTATCACCCCTGACAAATACAATACATATTCTGAAACGATTATGGATGTACAGCCCATTGCTGCAAAAGAAGGGGAGGATGAAATCGGAAGCGGTGTTACCCGCGTTCTGGACGGTGTCATTATGATGGTTACCGGTACGGACGATAATGGGGTACAGATCGGAGAGTTTGGTTCTTCAGAGGGTATTCTGGAAGAAAATATTATGTGGAACCGTCCCGGCGCTCCGGATAAAGGCGAAATTTTTATTAAAACAGAAGTTACTATTAAAGAGGGCACCAATATGGAACGTCCTGGTCCTCTGGCTGCACATGCTGCCACAGATGTGATCACACAGGAAATCCGTGAAGCTCTGAAGAAATTAGAAGACGACAGCCTTGTGGTGAATACGGAAACCTTTGAACAGGTACGCCGTCCCGGCAAAAAGAAGGTTGTCATTGTAAAGGAAATTATGGGACAGGGTGCTATGCACGATAATCTGATCCTTCCGGTTGAACCGGTGGGCGTTCTTGGAGCAAAGCCAAACGTTGACCTTGGCAATGTACCTGTTGTAGTATCTCCTGTTGAGGTGCTGGACGGATGTATCCATGCTTTAACCTGTATCGGACCCGCTTCCAAAGAAATGTCCCGTCATTATTGGAGAGAGCCTTTAGTGCTGGAAACACTGCACGATCCGGAAGTTGATTTATGCGGTGTTATCCTGGTGGGCAGTCCGCAGATTAATTCTGAAAAATTCTATGTGTCCAAGCGTGTGGGTATGACCTGCGAGGCAATGGACGTAGACGGAGCATTTGTTACCACCGAAGGGTTCGGCAACAACCACATTGACTTTGCCAGCCATATTGAACAGATCGGCATGAGAGGAATCTCTGTGGTAGGAATGTCCTTCTGCGCAAAACAGGGCGCACTGGTAGTGGGAAATAAATACATGACAAATATGGTGGATAATAATAAATCTGAAGGCGGTATTGAAAACGAAGTGCTTGCCTGCAATACCTTATGTCATGAAGACGCTATCCGCGCGCTGAATATGCTGAAGGTGCAGATGAACGGCGGCAAAGTTAAAGCAGCCGAAAAGCAGTGGAACCCAAATGTAAAGGCCAATAACGTTGAATTAATTTCTAACGTGACAGGTAAGCCCATTGAATTGGTTCCCAATGAGACGTCTCTTCCTATGAGCAAGAAACGCAAAGAAAAATACAGCTAGAAGGTATATGCATGAAATATGATGATAAGCTAATAACTATGGAAGGTGTCATAGTAGAAGTACATGACGGCTGTGTAGGCATTGATCTGAAGGGCCGTCTGGGATATTTGAAGATTCCCATGCGTATGCTAATTACTGACTATGAGATTAAGGTGGGTCAGGAGGTTGGCTTTAAAATGAGTTTTGTAGAGCAGCTGGGACCTGAACCTAACCTTAAATATATCAGCAATCAACAGACTTATCAAAAAAGACAGGCAGAAAAACAGGCTGCCAAAGAAACTGGAAAGGAGGAAACAAAGTGAGTTTAACTGTAGTAGATGGATTACAATCCGAGATTTATGTACCCATCACTCCACCGCCGGTATGGGCTCCAGTGACAAAACCATTAAAGGATATGACAGTGGCAATCGCTACTGCTGCCGGAGTTCATCACAAAGAAGACAAGCGGTTCAATCTGGCTGGAGATTTTACCTTCCGTAAAATCTTAGATACTATGCCGTCTGATGAACTGATGGTGTCCCACGGTGGATATGACAACGGAGACGTTAATAAAGACATCAACTGTATGTTCCCAATTGACCGTCTTCACGAACTGGCTGCTGACGGAGTTATCGGCAAAGTGGCCCCAGTACACATTGGTTTTATGGGAGGCGGCGGTAACCAGGAAAAGTTTAAAAACGAAACTGGTCCGGAAATCGCCCGTATATTAAAAGATGAGGGTGTAGATGCTGTCATCCTCACCGCTGGCTGAGGTACCTGTCACCGCTCTGCAGTTTTAGTGCAGAGAGCCATCGAAGCCGCAGGAATTCCGACTGTGATTATTGCTGCGCTTCCGCCTGTTGTGAAACAAACAGGCACCCCAAGAGCTGCTGCCCCATTGGTACCAATGGGAGCAAATGCCGGAGCTCCTAATGATAAAGAAATGCAGTATAATATTGTAAAAGAATCCTTAGAGCTCTTAGAAACCCTGGAATCACCTGGTAAGGTAATTCCATTAAACTACGAGTATGTAGCAAAGGTTTAAGGGAAATAAATTAGGGACGTGTTCTTTGCACAAAGAACACGTCCCTAATTGAGTTCAACCTGTCCCATTTTACGATAGGCCTGTCCCTAAATGGAGGTATTGCATGGAAGAGATTATATTACGGCGCCTTGTGATCAAGGCATTTCATATAAACCAGGTGATGTTTGGGGAAAGAACCCGGATGGATCCTGGGGGAACACTTATAATAGCCCGGGATTTTTTGCCATCCCTGACGGAATCGGAACCTTTGATTGAAAAGATTGACATGGAAATTATTTCTCCCGGCGATCGTGATCGCTGGACAAATACAATTATGGATGTTATTCCTGTCTCTGCCAAGGTGCTGGGAAAAATGGGGGAAGGCATTACCCATACACTCACGGGCGTTCGGGTGCTTCTGACCGGCGTGGACGCGGATGGTGTTCAGATTGCTGAGTTTGGCTCTTCAGAAGGCTGTTTAAAGGAACAGATCTTCTACGGCCGCCCAGGAACCCCTGAGAACAATGACATTTTAATTTCTTTTAATGTAACACTTGCTCCCAGAGCAGGCGCATCCCGTCCGGGGCCTACGGCTGCCCACCGGGCCTGTGATGTTTTCTGTCAGATCCTGAGAGATGAGTTAAAAAAGATGAATGGAAATTTATGCACAGAGCGGCATGAGTACTTTGATAAATCCAGGCCGGGAAAAAAACGAGTGGTTCTGATTAAGCAGGTAGCAGGGCAGGGAGCGATGTATGATACCTGCATTTTTCCCCGGGAACCTTCTGGTTTTAAGGGCGGCCGTTCTATTATTGATATGGGAAATCTCCCTGTACTTATCACACCAAATGAATACCGTGACGGCGCCATCCGGGCCATGTATTAGCAGGAAAGGAGACACTTTTTATTATGGGAATCGGACCATCCACAAAAGAGACAACGCTTCACCACTTCAAGGATCCCCTGGTGGATATTCTTTCCGGGGAAGAGGAATTTGACTTTCTGGGAATTATTGTTGTAGGTACTCCCCAGGACAACGAGGATAAATTGTTTGTAGGTACAAGAGCAGCAGCCTGGGCCGAGGCTATGCGGGCCGACGGAGCAATTATTTCCGCAGACGGTTGGGGAAACAGTGACGTGGATTTTGCGAATACCATTGAACAGCTCTCTGTCAGAGGGATACCAACTGTTGGGGTAAATTTTGTCGGTACAGTAGCTGGATTTGTGGTAACCAATGAATATATGGACACAATTGTAGATATGAATAAAAGTGCGGAAGGCATTGAGACAGAGGTATTAGGGGAAAATAGCGTGACAGAACTGGATGCCAGGAAGGCGGCGGCGTTTTTGAAGCTGAAGATGAGAAGAAAATGATAGTTTTTTGTATGTGAAGTTCGGGGTGAAATAGTCGGCCAGCGGAGGGTCGCAGACGGACGGTAAAGGGGGGAGGTCTTGGGGCCAGAGGTACTGCGTGGATCTGCTTGCTGCTGCGTTTCTCCTCAGCTAACTGCCAGGCCGTTCACTAAGAAGCTCAGGAAAGCCTTCGCTCCGAAGTGACCGCCGGCAGTGGATCTTCGGACGCACTCCGCAGTCTGCGCAGATCCACCCAGTACCTCTGGCCCCAAGACCTCCTCCCTTTACCTGGCAGAGACTCACTTCACATTCACGGAAAACGGGCGGGGAAGGTCGGGCGTTGTACATTTTCATCTCATTTAGCACCATTATCGGCTAGATGTGATGGATAAACAACTAAACCTGTTTCTGTGAAGGATATCATTCCCCTTCTTAGCAATCTACTCCCCGGAACTTCCCTATACTCAGGTGAGAGGAATCTTGCGGCGGCGGGCTGGTTCAGACAGGAGAGAGGCTTAAGTTCCGGGACACCTCCGTCGCGAAGAGAGTCTAAGACAAAACCGAAATCCCCGCTGGAGCACCGTTCGTATGGTCAAAGAATGCTTTAGATGCATTCTCTGCCCATTCTCACTTTTTTTCGGCCTGGACTGCCGAAAAAATCTCCAGCGGAAATCCCGGTTTTGCCTAAAACTCTCTAGTTGCTCCAGCGGAATCGTCCGCGGAACTTAAGCCTCTCTCCTGTCTGAACCAGCCCGCCGCCGCAGGGTTTCTCTCACCGTCCCCCCGCCACCTCAACTTTCCGACTTGGAGCACCTTGAGTCGAAGCTCAAGCGATTGCATTAAATCCCAATTTTGAAAAACAATTCTATATTACCCATACCCACGCACAACCTCCGCCATGGCGTTTGGTTTTTCTGTTTGGGATTGAACGGGGCTTTCTAGGCAAATGCAGCCACTGCGTCATGAAGAAACTGGGTACAGCCGCTTACTGTACGGTCGTAGTAAGCAGTGAAACGTGGATCGCTGACATACATGGCGGCCAGCCCTTTATGAGCCTCAGGAGTATAAGAGGGCCAGGTGTAAGAGAGCCATTCTTTGTGAAGGAGCGCTATTTCCCTGCCGGCTGTGCCGTTGGGGGACAGGCTGTTTGATACTGCTTCTTCCAGTTTGGAGAGAATTGTTTCACCGAGCTGCTCCATGGCCTGGAACTGCTCTTCTGTCAGGTTCATGAGTTTGGCATTGCTTGACTCTACGGTGTCTTTTCCGTATTTAGAGCGGATTTCTTCCCCGTACATATCTTCGTTTTTCTGTATCATTTCTCTTTTAAATCCTTCAAATTTTTCTTTATCAGTCATATGATATTCTCCTTTTTCTTTCTGAATTGTTTTTGTCACATTGGTTATCAGGAGATCCAGCTGCTCTCTGCGGTTCACCAGTTCCCTAAGATGGGAAGTGAGAACGGAAACGGAATCAAAGCCCGGGGAGAGAAGAAGCTGCCGGATGGTTTCCAGGGGAACATCCAGTTCCCGGTAAAAGAGGATATGCTGCAGCTTGTCGACTTCCTCTTCTGTGTAGATGCGGTATCCGCTTTCCGTGCAATGATGAGGGGGAAGCAGCCCGATCTCATCATAGTAGCGCAGGGTGCGGGTAGTTATTTGGGCCATCTGGGCCATCTGCCGGATCGTATATTCCATGATTTGCCTCCTGTCAGGTTACTCTGTATACAGTATTGTCTTATGCGCATTTTCTTAAGACAATTGTAGTATACAGGTTAACGCTGCGGCAAGGTCAATAGAAAAAATAAATTTTTGAATGCAACAGAATCTTATAAGATGTACACTGTAATAGATACGAAAGAGTACATAGGAAGAGGAGGTTGCTGTATATGATAGGAAAAATAGCAAGAGCAGGAAGGACAGTTGTTTTGCTGTTGGCCGCGGGTATGCTGTGTTTTACCGGATGCTCCGGTGACAGGCAAGAGCCAGAGATGCCGGGGCCGGATTCCCAGGAGAATGTATACCAGGAAAAATTATAGAAAGTAAGGGGGATATGCTCCTGCTGTCCGGTGTGAGTGAAATCTCCGCCAGTCTGGTAACTCTGTCCGTGAAGGAGACTCTTGTTACGGATCAGAACGGAAAGAAGACAGAGGCCTCCGGGCTTAAAAACGGAATGGTGATTGATGTAGTAATGGGAGAAGATGCATCCATTGCCGAATCTTATCCGGGACAGATACACGGGCAGAAAGAGATTCGCATAGTAGGCCAGGAGAATGATGTTACAGGCATGTATCTGGATGCACTAAAAGAGATTTATCAGATCGATCCCGGTTTGAACAGCGGAGTGAAGATTATGGCATTGGATCTGTCTATGTCTGTCAATATGAGTGAGGCAGAGAAGAGCGCCCTTGCGTATCAGTGGGACAGCTGGCTCAGAAGCCAGTCTCAGGATATGGATGTATATCAAAAGTCATATGATGAATTAGTGGAAGAGGGGATGATTGATACGGAGAAGCTTTATTTTCCGGAGGGAATGCTGATAACTATTGAAGACAAAGAGATTAAAGGGGACAGCTTTGTATTTTCAATCTCCAAGTGGTGTTCCGGTTTGGGGGCTGATGGTCTGGATAACTGTAAGGCTGTATTCGAGGACGGTATTGGAACCTATACAAAGGGAACTGCCTGGATCTCCTGAGTACGGAAAAAAATTCCAATTGGAGCCCGCTGATGGTATAATAAGGACAATACCAGAGGTTGGGGGGAATGCAGACAGATGAAGCCGGAAGATATTTTTTCTGCGGGGAGTGGTTTTCTGCTCTCGGTCCTGGCGGAAAAAGCGAATCGTGCAGTCGATTCAAAAAAAGCGGAAGCCAGGCTGAGGGAGATGGAAGCAAGGATAGACAAAAAACTTGCAGCAGTTACCCAGTCAGACATACGGGAACAAATGCAGAGTTATATACTGGAATATTTTAAATCCCATACGGACTCTTGCCTCTCAGGCAGTCAGGTGAAATTGAAGAATTTTCCTGAGGATTTTCGCAGAAAAAAGGGATGTTATCTAAATAGGGAAAATGCCGGAATTTTGGAAGAATGCCTGGAAGAGATAGAACAGGAATTCAAAAGTCTTTTGGATCCCGGGCACATGATTATGTACCAGGAGATTCAGGATATTAAGCAGATTGTTCAGGAGAGCAATGACAACAGTGAACGAATTTTGAAGCTGCTGAAGCATAAAGAGGGATTGGCCGCCGAGACCGGGGCTGCCGGGGAAAACGAGGGGCCGGTGCCGAAGAATTGTTCTGAGAACGCCATCTGTGAAGCACCGCAAATCCCTGAGAAGCCGCAGACTGTGGAGCAGCAGACGGAGGGGCGGCAGAGGAAGAAACGGAGAAGAAGCAGGATAGGAGCGGTTCTGTGCGCAGCCTGTGTGGCTGTGGGAATTTACGGGGTACTGATAACTGCCGGTACCCCCCGTTGGTTTATATGGGAGAAAAAAGAAGCTGCGGCACGGTCAGCCCAGGAGGAGCTGGCGTATCAGCAGATGGAGGAGATCTATGGGGGATGTCCGGTTAAGATGACTTATGTGCCGGAGGGCACAAAGTTTCTGGAGGCTGATGTGGACAGCTGCATTCAGACTGCGTGTCTCTCCTATTTGTACCAGGGCAGAAGTCTTACTTATAAAGCATTTTCCCAAAAGAGGGAAATGTTGTCTTACACCTTTGTATCAGGAGAAGAAATACAGGAGGAGCATACGGTCGACCTGCAGGCGGCTGAGGCAACGATCTGGAAACTTCAGTCTAAAGACAAAGAAGAAAGAGCCTATGCGGCCCGGATCCTGTATGACAATATCTGTTATTTGGTAGTGGGAACCATGGAACGGGACGAGTTCCAAAAGATTCTTAATGGTCTGGAATTTGCGTAGGATATTTGGAGGGAGACAGAGAATGAAAGGAAAAACAGCAGTCCTGCTGTGCATGGGGGTATTGTTAAGTGCTTCCCTCTGTATGGGGATGCCCCGGTCAGAAATAGAGGCTGCCCAGGAAGAGGAGGGGATGCCCTGGGAAGGCATGGTCCAGTATGGAGACGCAACAATTGCCAAGGATGAGAATGGACAGTTGCTGGCAGGGGGGATGACAACAGCTTCCCAGATCGCGGATGAGATCTCCGTAGAAGTGACAGTAGAAAAAGCAGATGAGAACAGTACGTGGACAGAGGTTTATTCCTGGAAGGCAGGCAGGGCGAATTCGGTGTATCTTTCTTCCAGCAAATCTATTGTTGCAGGGGCTGGATATTACAGAGTCCGGTGTGTCCACAGAGTGAACCAGGATGTACGGGAATCCTGCACAGATGCTGTATGGATAGACAAAGAGGGGGAGGGCAGATAAATGACCTCTCCTTTTATTTCAGAGGTATGAACACAGAGGCTTTAAAAACCTGATCTCCCGGTTCAAATAAAACCAAGCCGCCGTGAGCTTCCACAATGGATCTGACGGAATGTATCCCCAGACCGAACCCTTTTCTTTTAGAGGAAAAGTATCGGCCCTCCCGCTCTGTTATTATCCCGTCAAAGCTATTGTCTATCACAAGGCGAAGCTGCCGTCCTGTGGCTTCTCCCCGGAGATAGACAAAACGTTTCCCTGCGGTCTGCCGTTCACAGGCCTCCACTGCATTTTCCAGAAGATTCCCAAGGAGAATGCACAGATCTGTGTCCGGGATATTCAGGGACTCAGGAAGCTGAAGGACGGCGCTGAACTCTGCATGGATACGCAGAGCAACTCCTGCATAATAGGAAAGAATGGCATCAGCCGCAGGATGATTGGAATAGGTTATGACATCCCGGGGTTCTGTATGAGGCTCGTATTCCTCCAGATATCTGCGGATATCCGGCAGCGAAGCTCTGTCTGCCAGTGTCCGCAGTGTGCGCATATGATGGCGCAGATCATGGGAAGCTGTTCTGGCAGCCTCTATCTGCTGCGTCAGCTGCCGGTAATGTTCCTTTTGCATGGAGAGCTGGCGTTCCATCAGACGGTATTCTTCCGCCAGGGTCAGGCTGCGCTTATAGGCCTCTCCCAAATCTCTGCAGAGAGCGCATGCCAGCCCCAGCATAAGCCCGGTACCTCCGATTTCTATAAACCAGCCGCCCCGTATAGGCTCAAAAAGGGGCATCACCCTGTCTGCGAGAAGAGAAACCGCAAAGAACTCTGAAGTGTACAGAAGCAGAAGGGAGAATCTTCTCCGGTTTCGGACTGCTACCCCTGAAACGATCAAAAGGTAGACAGCAGATCCATATTTGAGTACGGCGGACAGCAGAGAGAAAGAGTAAAAGGCAGTAAGCCCCAGGCGAGAGGCGCAGATGCCGGTGAGGAAGGCTGCGACTGTCCCCGCTGCGCAGATAAAGGGCCAGATACCGGCGATTTTTCCTCTTATCTGACACAGGCTGTTCTGCAGCAATACGGCCATGAGCAGCATGGCATAGAAACAGAAAAGCTGCAGGGCGTACCAGGGATTTACATCTGTGGCAAAAAAGCGGTGCAGAAGGGGAAAGGCAGTATATCCAAGATAAAAAATGCACTGCAAAGCATATAGCAGTCCTTTTTTCCAGTGGGCCCTGAAGCCAAGGTACAGAGATAATATAAGACCCAGAAAACCTAAAAGCAGGGCTGCCATACGGATGAGCAGATAGTTTTCCCGGGCATTTATGACGGCATCTGCCAAACCAAAGGCGGGGGGATAGGTGAGCCCGCTGTAGATCCAGGAAAAATCAGATACGGCCAGAAGAAGGTTTATAGTGCCTTCCCCCTGGAAGACCACCGTTTTCTCTTTTATACAGGGGGTATAGGATTCTGGATTGGGATCTCCGGATTGTGCCTTCAATTCCTGGTTTATATAGAAGGCATAGGCAGAAAAGATTTCCGGCAGTTCCAGTGCATACGTGCGCATTCCCTTTGGAAGCTGTATTGTCAGGCGGTATGTGCCGATGCCGTGAGGAGAACGATGAATATTTCCTGCTTCCATGCCTCCGTACTGCCCTACAGAAATATACTGCCGGTAAGTACCGGGCTTTTTATCAGCAAAAGTCTGTGGAGTAAAAAGGACATCCGGATAAAACTCCCATTCGCGAATAAGATATCGCAGGGGAGCTTGTCTGAGGTCCTTTTCCGAAAGGGAAAGGATTCCGCATATAGGCTGTGAGGCTTTTTGGGTATATTTATTGTCTGTCTGATAAAGAAAGGCAAACAACAGCCAGGAAGACAGAAGGATAGCCAGAGGGACTGCACCTGTGAGCAGAATTCTCTTAATTCGTTTCATGCATTCTCCTCCTTCGAACAAGGATAAGTACAGTTACAGCAGCAGCAGTCAGAAGAATGGACAGGCTCCCAGCGACGGGATTCATTGCAGCCGTTCCCGTTTTCTCCGTATCCGTAATAGAGTATTCTCTTAGAGTAAAACTGCCGGTTGTGTATATTTTAGATGAGGCAATTTTGTGTTTTTCACTGTATGTCACTGGTTCCGCTGCCCCTGATCCTGCATGGACAAGGGTCAAATGACTGTGATCTGTCCCTTGGGAGGGGGTGTATGAAAGGGAAACGGATGTTTCGGGCAGTGCTGCAATCTCCTGCCCGTCCGCCGTAACAGACAGCTGAAAAGAAAGCTCGTCTATCTTGCGGAGGTCTATTTCAAGCAGCCCCCTATTGCTAAGAGAAAGGGAGGCCAGAAAAGTAGAGGGAATTTCCACAGATAACCCATTCTTTTCAAAGAGAACAGTGTCCGGATTGATTTCCAGAAGCTGTCTTAATCTGGCACCTGAGACTGCTGTTATGGAGTCTGTGCTTTCTTCCCTGACAGGGGAGCTTTCTTTCTCCTTGGGAGCTATATTTTCTGCAGATGGTGCTTTAGTGTCTACAGGCACAGAGGGTTCCACTCTGTCCGGTGTTTGGGAGGAACTGTCTGTTTCCTCGTGAGGGTATATCTCTTGCGGTGAAGTTACCGGAGGGGAAGGGATGGCTGCTTCAGGAACAGCCTGGGAAACAGGAGGCAATTTTTGCTCTGTGCGATCCCCTCCATCGTTGTCTCCGCCTCCGAAAGGATCCGGATCTCCGAAGGTAAAGGGCAGAACATTCGAGATCCCTTCTATAGTGCCCCCTGTTACGGCAAGGCAGAACAGATAGGACTTATCTTCCTTTAAACCGTATACCTGGGCGCCATAACAATCAAGATAGCTTCCGGGCAATTCCAGAATATCATTCCAGGATGCCCCATTGTCATCGGAATAGTACATGTGCATCTCAGCTGCATCTGTTATTTCAGTGAAGAACTGGATTCCTACGGAGTCCATCAGCTGATAAGCTGCCATTAAAAACGGCCAATCCGGATCCACAATATGAACCGGGATATCCAGGGAAGGCAGAGCCGCAGGAAACCATTCGGGTACCTGAGGGACAAGGGAAACCAGATAAGTCCCTGGAAGATTATAATCGACCAGGCTGTCTTCCCAGAGAAAACTGGTCAGATAGGAAATTTCATAAACCCCTTCCTCCTCACAGAGCAGCCGGTATGTTAGTGCAGTCTCATAAACTGTTTCCCTGGAAACGCCCTGAGGAAAGCACAGGCCGCTCTCCTGAATCCTTTCTTCAGAGATTACGGCATGGCGGCTGATCACCTCCGCATCTGGCAGTGAAGGAGTAACGAGGCATTGATCCAGGCGGACAGGTTCCGACGCCTTCAATGCCTGTCCGCCGTCACTGGATATATTGCAGAGGACCAGCTGAAGAGGACGATGAGAATCGATACCCACAGAGCCGTTTCCCTCAGCCTGTACCCTGGCGGCGGTTATTTCTGATTCTAATCCACTTTCAAAGTATACCCCTGTAGAGTTAGGGCCTTCCACAAAAACAGAGGAGAGATCTGAGTACCAAAAACCGTTTTCGCCGATAAAAATAGCTGTGGCAGAATCCCCCCGGGCTGTAATCTCAACATGATTCTCCGTAGAAAGAGAGCCCTCAACTACAAACAGGGGCCGGTCGGCCGCACTGCCTTCAAAGTATAAGGGGCCCTGAATGTAAAGTTCATAATCTTCCGGAACTAAAATACTAAAGTCACCCATATTAATTTTGGTGGGAGCAGATACCTGAGGCAGAGGAGTCCAAGTATCCCATATTATATCGTCTGTAAGGGAGATGGTGCTGCCCGGATGATTCAGCAGAAGTTCATAAAGCTCCCTGGCAGAAGAACAGTCATACTGCGGGGAAGCTGCCTGGACAGCGGCGGGGAAAAAGCAGAAACAGAGAAGCACGGACAGAAGCCAAATCAGAAATAGTGCCCTGTTTTTCACGAAAACTCCCCCTTTCGAAGTTCCTTCAGGGTGTATTCCAGAAATGCCTTTTTGACGGCACCCCGTCCCCGCTGACGGATAGGCACGTGCTCCTGATTCTTCATAATAAATTCCTCCTGGGGAATGCATTCTACCCAGTCCATATTCACCAGAACATTCCGATTGCAGGAAAGGAACCGCTCATCTTCAGACAGAATCTCCAAAACGGAGGCAATGGAATTGTCAATAACCAGTTGTGTATTCTCAAGGTGTATATGGGTTTTCCGGGCCAGACAGTCCACAAATAAAATATCCTTCAACAGCAGCTTCATATGCAGATGGCCTTTTACGGATACTGTGAGATACCGATTGGCTTTTGTCAGGCGGGAGCATACACGGTCCATGGCTTGGAGGAAAGCAGTTTCTTCCAGAGGCTTTGTCAGATAGTAGACAGCCTGTACCTCATAGCTTTCCACAGCATGCATACGGCTGGCTGAGATAAAAAACAGAGGGCAGGAGCTGTCTGTCCTGCGTACTGCTCTTGCAGTGTCCATGCCGCTGATGCCGTCCATATAAATATCCAGGAAAACTAGATCGTAGCTGCCGGGATGAAATGCCTTCAGAAACTCTTCCCCTGCTGCATAGGTATCATAGGTGTACAGGGTATTCATTTTTAGGAAATATGCATTAAGCATCTGAAGCAGTTCATGCTGTTCTTTTTCGTTATCTTCTACAATTGCAATGTGCATGTCCCCATCTCTCCCTTCTTTGAACCTATTTTATCATATCCCATTTTGTTTTACATGTACTTGCCATGATTTTGGGTAGCAAAAATGGATTTTCGGCAGTAATACGGCCTGCTTTACAGTTGGCTAAAATGTCTTTGGGAATAAAACGGCTTTTTTTTTGTTCTCCTCATGCTATGATAAACAATATATTCTCATTTTCAGAGTATTCTGTGGGAAACATGTATGGGGCAGTTCTGCAGATTGCCCCGGGCTGTGTTTTGGAAGCGAAAAAGGAGGAGATACGAAAATGGAAGAAAAAGAAAAGATATATATTACGATATCCGGACGGAATTATTATTCCTGGCAGGGCAGTGTTGCATATAATGGGAAGGTTTCAGCGTTTTGCAGTGAACTGGAATTGATAAAGATACTGGAAAGCTATCTCCCCCCTGTCTCTGTAATAATGGAGTTCAGGGGGGAAGAGGAGAATAAGTAATTATAAGATTACGGTAAAGGTGGCCCCGCCTCCCGGGGTATCTGTTATAAAAAGCTTACCCTTGTGAAGCCGAACAATCTCTTTTGCGATGGACAGACCCAGGCCAAAATGTTCCTTACAGGTACGTGCCTGATCCCGGCGGTAGAACCGCTGAAAAATCCGCTTTTTTTCCTCATTGGGGATTCCCGGGCCGTTATCGGCCACGGAGAGGTGAATTTTGCTGCCGGTACGGCAGAGGGAGAGACGGATTTTTCCTCCCGAAGGAGTGTAGCTTATGGCATTATCCATAAGAATAGAGAGAATCTGGGAGACTCTTTCCTCGTCGCAGAGTATCGGAGGAACTTCCTCATCCGGCAGGCTGACGGTAAGCGCCAGGCCCTTCTCTCTGGCCAGAAGTTCATATTTCTCGTATACCGTGAGTACTAAGGTATCTATGGCAGCGGGGGCAAGATGAAGATTCCAGGAATGGCTGTCTGCATTTGCCAGCTGCAGCATCTCATCGATAAGATGGGACATCCTTTTTCCCTCTGTACGTATAATTTCCGTAAAATGCCGGGATTCTTCAGGTGAAACATTCTGAGATGCCGTCAGACAGGAAAGGATGACTGCCAGAGGAGAACGAAGCTCATGGGAGGCAGATGCTATAAAGCTTGCCTGCTGCTGCCTGTTTTCTTCCAGAGGGCGGAGAAGCTTTCCCATAAAGAACCAGAAAAAAATACCCAGGAGAAGGATTGCGGCAGCATCCGCACCGGCAAATTGCCAGCGCTGTGCGGAGAGCTGTTTTTTTTGCGCATCAAGAGACTGGAGAACGATGATGCTTAAGTGGCCGGACTTTTTTGGCAGAAGGATTCCCGACGCGTAATATTCGGTACCTTCGGGAGTCTTCAGCTTAAACTCTCTGTGCCGGGAGAGAAGAACAGAGTTGCCCGGGGCGTTCAGGTCCAGCCCATAGGAGTCTTTGGCCTTTGCAGCTGCCTGTGCAAAGACCTTGCGCTCTTTTGGGCTTCTGCGGAGTTCCTGGTAAAAGAGAGCCTGACCGTTGTCGTAAATGGAGAGCAGAAACTGATGATTTTTCTCCATCTTGGCGATCCACTGAAGTGAGATGGTAGACTGGCTTTCCAGATGGGTAAGCATAGAGCTTAAATTATTGGAAAAGGCAGCCTCCGAGTTTTTTACCTGGTTTGACTGGGAAAAGTAAAGACAGATGCAGGTCATGGCAATGAGTATGATACCCGTGATGCCTGTACAAACAAGAGTAAGTTTAAACTGCAGTTTTTTAAACATCTGATTCCTCCAGACAGTATCCAACTCCGCGAATGGTTTTCAGTGTTAATGCGGCATTCACTGCCTTCAGCCGTCTGCGCACAAAATGGATATAGTTATCCAGATTGCCTTCCTCAACCTCTGCATTCGGTCCCCACACCCGGGTAAGTATGGTGAGCCGGGGCAGAGTCTGGCGGGGGTTTCTTAGAAAGAATTCCAGAAGAGCGCCTTCCCGCTTGGAGAGGAGCACTTGCTTTCCGCCGCGGCCTGTGAGCTGCTGCAGGCTGGGGTTATAGACAATATTGCCCATGGAAATCTCCGAAGACAGCTCCAGTCCTATAGGCCGCCGGCTGATACAGCGGATACGGGCCAGCAATTCCTGAAATTCATAGGGTTTTACTAAATAATCATCTGCTCCGCTGTTTAATCCGGTTATCTTATCATTCAGATCGCCCAAAGCGGTCACCAGAATCACCGGCGTCATTATCTGCTCCTGCCTCATCCGATCCAAAATTGTAAGGCCATCCAGCGAAGGAAGCATCCGATCCAGCAGCACCAGGTCATGGGCCTGCTGCCGTATCATATCCAGTCCGTCTTCCCCGTCGCTGCATGTGTCAGACAGAATACCCTCCCGTTTCAGCTGAAACTGCAGGGATTCACATAATTTTTCGTCATCTTCTATGATTAAGATTCTCATAATTCTCACCTCTTATTATTTATAACACCCAAAGTATATCACAGGATTCTTTATTTTATCTCTAAAAATAGAGAAAATTTAGAGACAGCTTTAGAGAAAAAATAGAGACAGGAGTGTTACGATAGAGAAAATCAAAGGTAAGAGGAGGAGTATCATGAATACATATTGGAAAAAAGCCGTCTGTCTGGCGGTTTCTCTGACCCTGGCAGTCTCGGGGCTGGCCGGATGCGGCGGGGGAGAAAAAAAGAGTGAGGAAAAAGGCAGGGACAAGGAGACAGCTATGGGGAGATATCTGGAGACGGAGATGCCGCTGCCTGAGGGAACAGAAAGAATACTGGCGCTTGGAAAGCTGGAGGATGGCAGTCTGGAGCTTTTCGGGGAAAGCGGTGAGGGCGGCAAAAGGGTGCTGTGGCAGTCAAAGGACCAGGGGGTGAGCTGGGAGGAAATCAGCTGCCCGGATATTATGAAGCTGGAAAACAGTGAATACCTGGACCGGGCGGTGATTTCACCCAAGGGAGACCTGGCAGCTCTGGGAGTCGCCAATGGGGAAGAAAAATATGCTCTTTTCTACGGCGGGGCAGGAGAAAGCGGACAAAAAGTCCCGGTGGAACTGCCTGAGGCTGAAGGCGGAAACGAAAATGGGATATCGGATATGAAATTTGCGCCGGACGGGAGGATGCTGATACGGGACTATGCGGGAAATGTTCATACCATAGATCCTAGCAGCGGACAAATCCTTCAGACTTATAAGGGATCCGGAGAAAAGATTTGGATGTTTGAGGTATTGGATGACAAGCTTTTGGCCGTAACAGAAACGCAGGTGCAGCTTTTGGATCTGGAATCAGGAGATCCTCTGGACAAGGATGAGGTTCTGGAGGAGCAGATTTTTAACGGCGAAGGCAGTAAGGATAACTCGTCTGCCGGGTTTAATTTTATGGTGTTTTTACAGGGAAAAGAAGAGAATACGTTATTTCTCTGCGGAAGAGATGGGATCTATCGGCATATCGCCGGGGGAACTGTGATAGAACAGGTGGTGAACGGTGAGCTGACTTCCCTGGGGAATCCCAGTCTGGAACTATTGCAGATGATAACCCTTGAGGATGGAAGCTTTATGGTTTCCTGTGCCATTGGAATCGACTATCAGCTTCTGAAATATACGTATTCTCCGGATACGCCGGCAATGCCTGAGAAAGAGCTCAAGGTGTATTCTCTGGAGGATAATTCGGATATCCGTCAGGCGATCTCCGTATACCAGAAGGAGCATACGGATGTATACGTGAATCTGGAGGTAGGCATTACCGGAGAGGACGGTGCCACGGTACCAGATGCCCTTCGGACACTGAATACAGATATAATGGCCGGAGAAGGTCCGGATCTTTTATTTTTGGATGGCATGCCTATAACTAGTTATATAGAAAAAGGACTGTTAGCAGACATCAGTGACATTGCAGCAGAGGCAGGCGGAGCGGATGGTTTGTTTGAGAAGGTGGCAAATGCATTTGCAAAAGACGGGAAAACCTACGGAATCCCCTTAGGCTTCCGGATTCCACTGTTCCAGGGGGATGAAGAGACAGCCAAGGCGGTCGGCAATTTATCCTCACTGGCAGAAAGAGTGAAGAGTCTGAGGGAGGATAATCCGGAGATAGAATCAATTTTGTCTCCTGCTGATGCCTGGGGCCTTCTGGAAACCTTGTACCGGCTGGACTGTGCAGACTGGCAGAAGGAAGACGGAACCCTGAAAGAGGAAACAGTAACCGAATTTCTGCGCCAGGTAAAGGCAATCTATGATACGGGAATCCCCAGGGAGGAGGATACTTCAAATTCCGGAATCTTTGATTTTGGGGCAGGGGGAACGGGCGGATTTCTGTCCATGCGGATAGATTATATGAGTCTGCTGATGAAAAAGGCTCTGGCCAGTGTGGGCTGGATGGGCTCTGTATCTGAGTATTCCTCAGTCATCTCAGCTCAAAAGGATTTGGAAGGTGGCGTATATAAGAACATTGAGAAGGATGGAAAGAATGTATTTCTTCCTTATCTTACAGCGGGAGTCAGCAGTAAAAGTGAAGACAAAGAGCTGGCGGCAGACTTTTTAAAGGCGCTGTTGCAAGAGGAGATCCAGAGCAGTATCACCGGAGCATTTCCAGTGAACAAAAAAGGCTTTGAGGGTACGCTGAAGAATCCCTATGGGGAGGAGGGCGGAGCTGAACTGGCTGTTTCCGGTGAGGGAAGCGATGATATGTTTACCATGTCTTTGCTTTGGCCCGATGAGGAACAACTGGAGGAATTACGGCAGATGCTGGAAGCGGCCGATACGCCGTCGCTTACTGACGAGACCATATGGAATGTGGTAAAGGAACAGGGAGAAAAATATCTGGAGGGCAGCCAGGAACTGGAAGAAGCAGTGAATAATATTATGCAGAAAGTTAATCTGTATCTGGCTGAATAGAAAGTGAAAGTTATGGCAGGAAAAAAGAAAGTGAGTATGCATGCAAAAAGGGGGCGGACCGGACTGTTGTTTCTGATGCCCAGTCTTTTGGGGGTATTTCTGTTTGTTTTAATTCCTTTTTCGGATGTAATACGGAGATCCTTTTTAGACGCCATGGGAAATCAGTTTACTGGTCTGAATAACTACCGGGAACTGCTTGGCAATCCTGCTTTTAGACTGGCAGTGAGAAATACGCTTCGGTTTACTTTGATCTGTATTCCTGCCCTTTTGCTTCTGTCTCTGATGACTTCAGTTTTTTTGCACCGGCAGAAACGTTGGGGTCAGCTGCTCAAAAGTGTGTATCTGGTTCCTATGGCCATTCCGGTAGCCTCTGTTGTACTTTTGTGGAGAGTGCTCTTTCATCAGCAGGGGATTGTAAACGGGATGTTCCAGTGGATGCATCTTCCGGCAAAGGACTGGATGAATTCAGATGCGGCCTTCTGGGTACTGGTCTTTAGCTATCTCTGGAAAAACCTGGGGTATGACATTATACTGTGGACAGCCGGTCTGGGCACAATCCCGGACAGTCTCTATGAGGCGGCTAAGGTAGACGGTGCAGGGGAGTGGATGTGCTTTTTTAAAATCACCCTCCCCAATCTGCTGCCTGCATTTTTCACCATCAGTGTATTGTCTCTTCTGAATTCCTTTAAGGTGTTTCGGGAGGCGTATCTGGTGGCAGGGGATTACCCCAATGAGAGCATGTATCTTCTGCAGCATGTGTTCAACAACTGGTTTCGGGAACTTTCCCTGGACAAAATGGCGGCAGGGGCAGTTATGACTGCCCTGGTAATTATGGCATTGGTTCTGCTGCTGGAGCGGGCTTGGGATAAAAAAGGGTGAGGTGGTAACCGTATGAAACAGAAAATAATACTCTTTTTTCTGGGAATTCTGGCAGCAGCAGCTTGCTATCCAATTATTTTTTTAATCGCAGGATCTCTGATGGGATATCAGGAACTGGGAGCATACCTGGCTCCTGTTCTGGGTGAGGCCAAAGGATTTGCAGGATGGACACTGTTCCCGATGTATCCCACATTGAGAGGGTATGTGGAGCTGCTGCTGGATTCCCCGTCTTTTTTTATTATGTTCTGGAATTCTGCCGCAATCACTGGGGGAATCCTGGTTGGACAGCTTCTCACAGGGGTAACTGCGGCATGGGGGTTTGCCAGATACCAGTTTCCGGGTAAGCGTGTGCTGTTTACGATTTACATAGCTCTGATGATGATGCCGTTTCAGGTTACTATGCTTTCCAGCTATCTGATACTGAACAAACTGGAGCTGCTGAATACCCACTGGGCGCTGATACTGCCAGGGGCATTTTCTACTTTTTCGGTGTTTCTTATGTACCGGTTTTTTACATCCATTCCTGAGGCAGTGATTGAGTCAGCCAGACTTGACGGGGCGGGAGAATGGCAGATCTTTTGGCATATAGGATTGCCTCTGGGTTCCGGGGGGATTGTATCTGCAATGGTTTTGGGATTTCTGGAGTGCTGGAATCTGATTGAGCAGCCGCTGACATTTTTAAAGGACAGATCCCTCTGGCCCCTGTCTTTATATCTTCCGGAAATCAGCCTTCAGGATGCAGCTATGGCTTTTGCGGCATCGGTTATAACACTGGCGCCTGCCCTTTTCGTGTTTCTTGCAGGGCAGGACTATCTGGAACAGGGGATTGTAGCAGCGGCAGTAAAGGAGTAGATATGAGAGAACTATGGAAAAATCACGAGGCTATACGCAGAAAGGCCCTTGCTGCATTTGCCGTTTTTTTGGGAATGATGCTATTTTTCACCGTGGTTTCCCGGGCGGCTGACAGTGTCACAGTTCCTCAGATAGTGACGGAAAAGCCCTCCGGCAGGGCGATTGAGCACAAAATTGAAAAGGAAGGCAAGGTAAGACAAAACCGGGAACAAGCAGTGCTTACAGAGCCGAACCTTACGGTGGACGCCATCTATGTCCAGGAGGGTCAGCAGACAGAAGCGGGGGAGCTTCTAATGCAGCTGAATAGGACAGATATTGAAGAACAGATTCTGACTCTGGAGCAGGAGATTGAAAAGCTGAAGCTGAATAACCAGGATCTGGACAGCAAAAAGAAAGCGGATCAGGAAAAAAAGGCAGCCGGGGAAGAACGGGCCAGAGCGGATTATCAGCGAGCTGTGGAGAAAGGGGAAGATGATGTGGCCAGAGCGGCGGAGGAACTGGCACAGGCCAGAGAAGCCCTTGCTGACTATTACCGGAATGCGGAGGAAGCCCAGGGGGACCCGGGAGTGCTTGAGACATTGGAAAAAAATTGTGGGGACAAAAAAGAACAGGCCCAGACTCTGGAACAGGAAATTACAAAGATAGAGACACAGACAGAGGTGGAGGTTCAAAAAAGAATCGAGGAAGCAAAGGCTGGCAATGGTGGGAGCAATCTTACTTCTCAGGAGGAGAAGAAGATCAGAGATCAGGTAGAAGCAGAATATGCGCCTAAGCTGGAGAAAGCAAGATCAGACGCCAAGGCGGCCCGGGAGGCGGCCCAGGAGGCAGAAGCTGCATGGAATTCCTATGTGCAGGAGATGGACTCTCTTAACCAGCAGGGCTCAAAAGCCCAGGAGCAGCAGCTGCTGGATGCGGTCTCTGCCGCGGAAAAAGCCTACCAGGACGCAGCTTACGCCGCCCAGGAGTCCGCAATTGCTGCCGGCAGGGCAATTGAGGATGCCAATACCGGGGAGGGCAGTGACAGTACATCTAAAATAAATGAACTTGATATAGAGAAAAAGAATATGGATCTGGATAAACTGAAAGCTTTACAAGAACAGGAAGGAAAAATCCTCTCTCCGGTGAAAGGTGTGGTTACTAAAATATCCGTAATGACCGGAGACAAAACCCAGGAAACCGCAGCCCTGACCCTTGCGGATATTAGCTCTGGCTGTAAATTTGTCACGCAGATAGACAGCGAGGAGGCAAAATACCTGAGCAGAGGCGATGCTGTCAGTCTGACACCGGCCAATAACGGAACCGTGATTGAGGACCTGAAGGCGGACAGCATTACCGTAAATCAGGAGAACCCGGCACTCATGGATGTTACGGTTTTGTTACCGCCGGATACTCTCGAAATTGGAGTATCCGCCACTATGACCGCAGTGCAGAAATCATCACCCTACGAAGTCTGTGTCCCGGTGGAGGCGCTTCACCTGTCAGAGGGAAAGTACTATGTGCTGATCCTCCAGGAAAAAGAGTCTGTTCTGGGAAAACAGCTGGTGGCAGAGCGGAAGGATGTGATTGTAAAGGACAAAAATGAGAGATATGCAGCTTTAGAGAACGGAAGCCTTACGCCCAAGCAGGAGGTCATTACACAGTCGGACCGGGAAATCGGAGCAGGCAGCAGAGTACGCCTGCAGGAACCGTGAGAGGGCAGTTGGGAGTGCTGGGAAGGGCCGCAGCGGCCGGCCTTTGTCTTATCTGCTTTTCTCTGGCTCAGACAGAGACCTTTAAGACAGCACTTCCCCATGATACAGAAGAGATTATACTGGAGCAGGGCGCCTGGAGCCGGGAGCAGTGGGAAGAAATGGCCGCAAATGAAGAAGACAGGGAATCTCCGGATACGTTTATCCTGTGGGGAGAAAAGGAAGAGGTACAGATCGTCAGCCGGGACCTAACCCGCACCGCCAGGGTAAGTGCAATTGAGGCCTGCGGTGATTCCCGTCTCCTGCTTCGGGAATCCGTCTCTCTCAATGATGAGGATACAGAGGGCTGTCTGATCTCGGCAGACACTGCCTGGAAATTATTCGGCAGCACAAGGGCAGTGGGGGAAAAAATACAATATGGAGAGCGGACACTGACCATCCGGGGGATTATGAGGCATATGAAAGGCACCTTGTTCGTTCAGGCGGAAAAAGGCGGTGAAGCTATCCTCAATACAGTGACATTAAAGGCCGGGGGGAAGCACGGGGCCCTGGAGGATCCTGCCAGGAGTTTTATGATGAGGTACGGGATCCAGGGAGTCAAGGTGCCGGTAAAGTACTATAACAGCTGGTCTGTCTTTCTGGTCTTTACCCTGCCGCTGTTTATGCTTCTTAGGATGCTGGCAAAGTACTGGAAAACGATAGACAGAGAAGGGAAACGGACAGCAGCAGTATGGAGCATAGCGCTGGTGACCGGGATGGGGATTCTGTTCCTCTATGCCTTTGGATTTTCCGTTACCCTGCCAAAGGATATGATCCCAACGAGATGGTCAGATTTTCAATTTTGGCATAGTTTGGGAGAGCAGAAAGGGGAGGAGCTTATCCTCCTCCTCGGAATGAGGAAAAGAAAACCGGAACTTATGGTTGCCCAGCCTTTTTTCAACTGTGTAAAATATATGGCCGGTGCCTGGATATGCTATGGGGCTGCATTTGGAAGATGGAGAAGAGTGAGCGGCAAAGCAGCTGTGTCCGGCATACTGCTGGCCTGGATTCTGGTGTTCATCTTGATCCTGCTGAGAAGAGAAGAAGGAAGTCTGCTGATGCAGTCCAGAGGAGTGTGGTTCCTGCTGCCGTTTGAACTCACCGGAAGGTACATAGCCGGAATTCCGAAGAAATGCCAATGGTTATAATTTTTTATATCATAATGATTGGCATGGATGCATATTATATAATATAAAAATGCTAATTATGTCTAATATATCCGAGGAAATTGGGAGTTGCCCTATTTCTAAAAGGGGACGCTGTTCTGGTTAAGAACAACGTCCCCTTTGATGTTAGCACAGTGAACAGACTATTCCTGAATTCCGGGAATCTTTGGCAGTCTTTCAAAGCTGGCCGCCAGCTCTTCGTCGGTGGGAATGTAATCCTGCATGGTTTTATCCATGTAAGACTGGTAAGCAACCATGTCGAAATATCCGGTTCCTGTAAGGCCGAAAAGTATGGTTTTTGCCTCTCCTGATTCCTTGCACTTTAAGGCTTCCTGCACAGCTCCGTAGATAGCATGGGCAGACTCCGGTGCAGGGAGAATGGTCTCCTGCTTTGCAAAGGTTACGGCAGCATCGAAGACTTTCGTTTGTTCCACTGACATAGCTTCCATATAACCGTCATGGTACAGCTTGGAAAGAATCGGAGACATCCCATGGTAACGGAGACCGCCGGCATGGTTGGCGGAGGGAATAAAGTCACATCCCAAAGTGTACATTCTGGCCATAGGAGTTACCTTTCCGGTATCACAGAAGTCATAGGCATAACGTCCTCTGGTGAGAGACGGACAGGAAGCCGGCTCTACCGCTATGATTCTGGGATTCGATTTTCCCGTTAATTTATCCTGCATAAATGGAGCAATCAACCCTCCCAGGTTTGAACCGCCCCCGGCGCATCCTACCACTACATCCGGATATTCATCCAGCATCTCCATGGCAGTTTTGCTTTCCAGACCGATGACAGACTGGTGGAGCAGTACTTGATTCAAGACAGAACCCAGTACATATTTGTAGCCCTCCGTAGAAACTGCCTTTTCCACAGCCTCAGAAATCGCACACCCCAGACTTCCTGTGGTATTTGGATTTGCTTCCAGGATTGCCCGGCCTACATTGGTGGTATTGCTGGGACTGGGGATAATGTCTGCATCAAAGGTATGAATCACGGATTTGCGGAAAGGCTTTTGTTCATAGGAGCACTTTACCATGTACACCGTAAGGGGCAGATGATAAAAGGCACAGGCTTCTGCAAGTGCAGTACCCCACTGTCCGGCGCCGGTCTCTGTGGTGATACCCTTTAACCCCTGTTCCTTGGCATAGTAAGCCTGAGCAATGGCAGAGTTCAGTTTGTGGCTTCCGGAGGTATTATTCCCCTCGAATTTGTAGTAAATTTTGGCTGGTGTATCCAGATACTTTTCCAGGTTGTACGCGCGGATCAGAGGGGAAGGACGGTACATTTTGTAGAAATCCTGGATTTCCTCAGGGATATCCACATAGCGGGTTACGTTATCCATTTCCTGATGAGCCAGCTTTTCACAGAAGACAGGATACAGATCCTCTTCTGTGGCAGGCTTTCCTGTGCCGGGATTAATCATAGGATCCGGAAGCTCCTTCATATCAGCACGCAAGTTATACCATTGTTTTGGCATCTGCTCCTCGGTTAAATATAATCTGTGTGGAATTTTTTTCATAATCAATATTCTCCTTTCTGATGGTTGGTTGCTGTGTATCCCCTGCGAACCCGGAACTAGTCAGCTATGTGTGGCATCTCTCAGAAAGAGGCAGAAAAAAACGGCTTCTGCCCCTTGTTCAGGGACAAAAGCCGTATTACGTACGATCTTCTGCGGTACCACCCGGATTGATGTTATACATCCACTCTGTCATACACTAACATGCATGGTTCCTTGATAACGGGTGAACATCCCGTCGGATATTACTCGGCTGCGCCTTTCCTTCCGACCTCATAAGCCCATTCAATATCTGCTTTCTTATCTCACTCGCACCACCTGAGACTCGCTGGAAACAAAGGAAAGATATCTACTCTTCTTACTCTGCGGTTTCGCTTTGGTTGGTATTATAATATAAGGCATTTGAAAATTTGTCAATATGTTTTAGAAAAAAATATTATTTTTTATTCTTTTTACATTCCACAGCATCCACGGCATCTAAGACTGCAGCGCGAAGTCCGCCCCGCTCCAGGGCAGCAACGCCGACGATGGTAGTACCTCCCGGAGAGCATACGGAATCCTTCATTGCTCCAGGGTGTTTTCCTGACATTAGATGAAGCTTTCCCGTTCCCGCTATCATCTGACTGGCCAGGGCGTATGCCATCTGTCTGGAAAGCCCGTGGGTGACACCTGCGTCGCCCAGTGCTTCCAGGAACATACTGGCGAATGCCGGCCCGCAGCCGCTGATGGTGCCGGCAGCACTCACATGGGCAGAATCCAGTACCTGAACCAGACTGATGCGGGATAAAAGCCCTGTGAGCAGAGAAAACTCGTCTTCTGTGAGAGAATGCTGTTCTTCACAGATAAAGATACCCTCTCCCACAGCGACCGGAGTATTGGGGATTGAGCTGATATGATGGGTGCCGGGAAGGAGCTCTTCCAGAGCATCAAAGGGATAGCCATCTGCCACAGACAGGATGATTTTATCCTGGAGCAAGTCGCGTACAGGTTCCATAACTTCTTTTACCATATAGGGCTTAACAGCGATTACGACGATCTGGGACCGGGACACGGTTTCCCTGGCATCTCTGCAGGCGTGCATCCCCTGATCCTGTGTATTTCTGCAGAGCTTATCCCAGTTTTTCGCACAGGCATAAATCTGCTCCGGCTTCAGCACTTCTTTGTAAAGCAGCCCCTGGGCAATCGCCTGAGCCATATTGCCGTATCCCAGGAAACCGATGGTAATATCTTGGTATTCGTTCATAAAAATGACCTCTTTTCTCAAATGTGTATGGTTTATTCTTTGCCGTTAAAACAGTAGGTGCACAAGTTGCAGGGAGGCAGGCCGATGGACGCAATCAGGTCATCCAGACGGTGAAAACGGAGGGTGGTAAAGTTCTGTTCCCTGCGTATAGCCTCAAGCAGAGCCGCATAGCGTTCAGTAGTAGGATCGGCGTAGTCAGCCAGTGCTTCCTCCACATGCTCCCCTTCCCGTTCGCTGATAATCCTGCGGGTGATAAGATCCAGTTCTGATTTGGAACGGGAAAAATTCAGATATTTGCATCCATAGATGAGAGGCGGGCATGCCGGGCGTACATGTACCTCTTTTGCACCGCTGTTGTACAGGAATTCCGTGGTTTCCCGCAGCTGTGTCCCGCGCACAATAGAGTCGTCAATTAACAGAAGTTTTTTTCCTTTAATCAGTGCATGTACAGGGATAAGCTTCATGCGGGCAATCAAATTCCTCTGGGCCTGGTTTTGCGGCATAAAAGAGCGGGGCCATGTAGGGGTATATTTTATAAATGGCCTTGCATACGGAATGCCGGATTCATTGGCATAGCCGATGGCATGCGCCACACCGGAGTCCGGAACTCCGGCCACACTGTCCGGACGAACCAGATTTTCATCTCTCTTGGCAAGCATACTGCCGCAGCGGTAACGCATCTCTTCCACATTAATTCCCTCATACGAGGATGTGGGATACCCATAATATACCCAGAGAAAGGAACAGATCTTTAGTTCATCCCCCGGTGCCTTTAAGGTTGTCACAGCCTCCGGGGTCACAAATGCGATCTCACCCGGTCCCAGCTCTTTATAATGGCTGTAGCCCAGATTAATGTAGGCAAAGTTTTCGAAAGAAACGCAGTAAGCGCCTTCTTTTTCCCCGATTACCAGAGGAGTCCGCCCGTAGCGATCCCTGGCGGCATATATCCCCTCAGGGGTTAAAAGCAGAAGTGTCATGGAGCCGTCAACCATCTCCTGTACGTACTGGATTCCCTCTAAGATAGAATCTTTTTGATTCATAAGGGCAGCTACCAATTCAGTTGCATTGATCTGCCCGCCGCTCATTTCCAGGAAATGGGTGTGTCCGTTTGCATAGATCTGCTGTACCAGCTCGTTTAGATTGTTAATCTTACCCACGGTAGTAATTGCAAAACTTCCCAGATGAGACTGTACCAGAAGGGGCTGGGGTTCATAATCAGAGATACATCCAATCCCCAGATTTCCCTGAAGTTCCTCTACATCACGCTCGAACTTGGTGCGGAATGGAGAATTCTCAATGTTGTGAATGGCCCTGCTGAAGCCCTTTGCTCCGTGGACAGCCATTCCTCCTCTTCTTGTACCAAGATGTGAGTGGTAATCAACGCCGTAAAACAGATCCAGCGTACAGTTTTCTTTTGCGGCAACGCCAAAAAAGCCTCCCATGTGTTTATTTCTCCTTTGATTGTAATAGATTAGGTTTGTAGCACAGATATAGATGTAGTTTACCATATATTTACCAAAAACGAAAGGGATTATGAAAATTGGGATTTAGGAGTGTAGCGCTTGGACTTCAGCTTAAAATGATTCAAGTCGGAAGGTATGGGGTGGCGGAGGGACGGTGAGAGAAATCCCGCGGCAGCGGGCGGGCTGGGTTAGACGGGAGGAAGGCTTAAGTTCCGGGGACACCTCCGTCGTGAAGAGAGTCTAAGACAAAACCGGAATCCCCGCAGGAGCACCGCTCGTATGTGCAAAGAATGCTTGATGTGCATTCTCTGCCCATGCTCACTTTTTTTCGGCTTGGACTGCCGAAAAAATCTCCAGCGGGAATCCCGGTTTTGCCTAAGACTCTCTAGTCACTCCAGCGGAATCGTCCGCGGAACTTAAGCCTCCCTCCCGCCCAACCCAGCCCGCCCGCCGCCGCAGGATTCCTCTCACCTGGGTATAGGAAAGTTCCAGGAGGAAGTTTTATATGAACGGGAATGAAATCTTACACATAGGATATAGTTGTAAAATAGACAGATAGAATAAAATTGGAATTTAATGCAATTACTTGGACTACGGTTCAAGGTGATCTAAGTCGGTAAGTATGAGGTGGCGGGGGGACGGTGAGAGGAATCCCGCGGCAGCGGGCTGACTGGTTCGGACAGGAGGAAGGCTTAAGTTCCGGGGACACCTCCGTCGTGAAGAGAGTCTAAGACAAAACCGGAATCCCCGCCGGAGCACCGCTCGTATGTGCAAAGAATGCTTGATGTGCATTCTCTGCCCATGCTCACTTTTTTTCGGCCTGGACTGCCGAAAAAATCTCCAGCGGGAATCCCGGTTTTGCCCAAGACTCTCTAATCACTCCTGCGGAACCGTCCGCGGACCTTAAGCCTCCCACCCGCCCAACCCAGCCCGCCCGCCGCCGCAGGATTCCTCTCACCTGGGTATAGGGGAGTTCCAGGGGAGGGAGGTTTTTGGCAGTTTATCCAGAACATCAAGCGGACAATAGTGCGGAACAAGAGGAAAAGTGTACAACTCTCGACCTTCCCCACCGTTTTCCGTGAATGTGAAGTGAGTCTCTGCCAGGATATAGGAGGGAGCACCGGGGGGACAGGGCCAGGGGGCGGGGGATAGGGACAAGTCAGGGAGGTTAAGCGGAGTGAGCCGAAGATCCAGTCCACCAGCTGTTTAGCGAGGAAGGCTCTCCTGACGAGCTTAGCAGCTGGTAGGACTTAGCTGAGGGGAGCGGAGCCTCGAGCTGACTTGTCCCTATCCCCCGCCCCCTGGCCCTGTCCCCCCGGTGCTCCCTCCTATATCCGTCCGTCTGCAACACCCCGCTCCCCGACTGCATAACCTCGAACTTCACATACACAAAACTATAATTTTATTTTAAAGATTTTTATGTTATAATACAAAAAACCACAGATAGGACTCAAATCATATGAATTATAAACTAATTATCCAATACGACGGAACCCGCTATGACGGATGGCAGCGGCAGGGCAACACTGAGAATACGATTCAGGGAAGGATTGAGGAGGTTCTCTCACGGATGGTACAGGCTCCTGTGGAAGTGCAGGGGGCCGGCAGGACAGATGCAGGGGTACATGCACTGGGCCAGGTGGCCAGTGTGTTTCTGGATACGGATGCTTCCGAGGATGAAATCTGCCGGTATCTGAACCAGTATCTGCCCGAGGACATCGGGGTTGCAGAGGTAAGGCAGGCGGCTGACCGTTTTCATGCAAGGCTGAATGCTTCGGGAAAGGTGTACCGTTACCGGATCGGCACTGGGGCGTATAAGAATGTTTTTGAAAGAAAGTACTACTATCCTCTGGGGAAGGAACTGGATGTGGCCGGGATGAGAGCGGCTGCGGCTATTCTGGCAGGGGAACACGATTTCAAAAGCTTCTGTTCAAATAAAAGAATGAAAAAGTCAACGGTGAGGAGACTGCAAAGGATTGACATCCGGGAAAAAGCCGGGGAAATTGAAATTACTTATGAGGGGGATGGATTTTTGTACAATATGGTGCGTATCCTCACGGGTACTCTGATAGAAGTGGGACAGGGGAAACGGAGTCCGGATTCTATGAAAGAGATTCTGGTGGGAAGAAACAGGAAACTTGCAGGCTATACGGCTCCTGCCAGGGGATTAGTTCTGGCGGAAGTGAAATATTAGAGAAGGTACAGGAGAAAAGGAGAGAAGATAAAATGACAGAACAAGATAAAAGCGAAGCTTTCTGGAGGGATGAGCAGGAAGCTATGGAGAAGGCGATGAGAGAAAGGATTAGACGCATAGATGCAGAACCGGACACGCATATTTACAATTTGATGAAGCCCGGGTTCTGTGCCTGCAGCGCCAGGGAAGAGTGGCTGACGGTGCGCTATCCCGTGGAAGACTGGGCGCTGAACCATATGTCCTCCATGCACGGAGGACTTATAGCCGCCGCAGTGGACACTACCTGCGGCATACTCTCCGCAAACAGGAGCAAAAATATGGTCACACCCACCATTAATCTCACCATAAATTACCTCTCTCCGGCAGTGAAAGGGGATGATATGCTGGTAACCGCCAGGATGGAGCGGTGCGGCAGGCATCTGGTAAACGTATCTGCCAAATGCACGGGAGAAAAGTCAGGCAAGACGATAGCAACTGCTCTGGTGAGCTTTATGCTGGGAGGAAAATAGGAGGAACGGGAGATATGGAAGGCACTACGCAGAATACATGGCCGGAGAGCTACTACAGCGAGAAGGATCCCGGGCTCAGAAGAATACTTTTGGAGGAAGAGATACAGCAGCACCCGGGAGTTTTGGAGAATGAGCTGAGGCAGAAGCTGTGGGAAATACGTTATGTCTCCAGGGACAAAAAAAGCACTGGCCAGCAGGTGGACAATTATATCGGAGGATGGATGGAAATGCTCTATCTTTCCAGGAATAACGGGGGGATTTTCGGCTTCCGGTATGCAGCAAAAGAGCTGAGGAAAACCATTAAAAAAATGGGATTTTCCGTGGCCGAAGAGTATGGGGAGGCAGGCAGAGAGATCCTTTACCGGGAGATCTATCATCTCTGTTCCTTTTACTACCATCTCTGCGCGACGGATAAGGGGTACGGAACGAAGCTCATGGGAATAATGTCCATGAAGGATGAAGACATTACCATGAAGATCGCAAAGGAAGTACTGCAGAATGCGTACAGGCTTCCGATGAACACAGGCCTTGTCCAGGAGATGGAGGTCTTTACAAAGGCGGCTACCCAGGCATTTTATGATTATTTTCCAAGGGAAAAGGATAAACTGGACAGCCAGGTGGAGAAGTTGAGAAAATAGTTGAAACAATTCAAAAAGCATAAGAAAAAGTTGAGGAATCCCAGAGTTTTTGGGACAATTTTCCTCAGCTTTTTTCTGTCCGGCGAAGTTTCCGGCATGGCATACAAAAATTTTTAGATATACTTAAAAATTTTTGTAAAAACTATTGCTATTGCTTATTTTCCATGGTACACTCTAACTATCAAGAGGGTTTTTATATTTTTTTCTAAATGAAGGAGGTAACACATATGCTGGTAATTGGCAACGGGAGAATGATTACAAGAGATGCAGAGAATCCATTTATCGAAAATGGGGCAGTGGCTATGGATGGAAACACCATCGTGATGACAGGAACCACAGAAGCGGTGAAAGGTGCTTATCCGCAGACAGAATACATAGATGCAAAAGGAAAAATCATTATGCCCGCCTTTATCAATGTGCATGAGCATATATACAGTGCCTTTGCCAGAGGTCTGTCCATCAATGGGTATAATCCTGACGGTTTTCTGGATATCCTGGACGGAATGTGGTGGACCATTGACCGGCATCTGACTCCGGAGCAGATCCGTTACAGTGCCCTGGCAACGTACATGGACTCCATTAAAAACGGAGTGACCACAGTATTTGACCACCATGCAAGCTTCGGTCATATTACAGACAGCCTGTTTACCATAGAAGACGCGGCAAAGGAGCTGGGGATCCGGACCTGCCTGTGCTACGAAGTGTCGGATCGGGACGGCAAAGAAAAGGCCAGAGAATCCGTGATGGAAAATGCCAGATTTATAAAACACGCCCTGGAAGATGAGAGCGGCATGATTGCGGGAATGATGGGAATGCATGCGTCCTTTACCATATCGGATGAGACCATGGCCCTTGCAGCTGAGAACAAGCCCGGGGAAGTGGGATACCACATCCATGTGGCGGAGGGGATAGAAGATCTCCACCATTGTCTGAAAACCTATGGAAAACGAATCGTAGACCGGCTGATGGACTGCAATGTGCTTGGGGATAAGACGCTTCTTGGACACTGCATCTATGTAAATGATCACGAGATGGATCTGATCAAAGAGACAGATACCATGGTGGTACATAATCCGGAATCAAACATGGGGAATGCCTGCGGATGCCCGCCGACTATGGCAATTGTTCACAAGGGAATCCTTACAGGCCTTGGAACCGACGGGTATACCCATGACATGACAGAATCCTATAAAGTAGCCAATGTACTTCACAAACACCATCTATGCGATCCCAACGCTGCCTGGGCGGAGGTTCCCCAGATGCTGTTCGAGGGAAATGCCAGGATAGCGGGACGCTATTTTAAAAAGCCTTTGGGGGTACTGAAAAAAGGTGCGGCTGCGGATGTGATAGTCGTAGATTATGATCCGCTGACTCCTATGAATGGAGACAACTGCAACGGGCACATCCTGTTTGGCATGCAGGGAAGAGATACTACGACCACTGTATGTAACGGAAAAGTATTGATGAGGGACAGAGTGCTTACCGGCATTGATGAGGAAGCAGCTCTGGCAAGGTGCAGAGAAGAAGCCAAAAAACTGGCAGATGATATTAACAGCAGATAGTGCGGGAGGTAGATAAAAATGAGTGATCGGATGACATGTATGCCATTTTCCCAGTTAATGACCTGGATGATGGAGGAAAAAAAGAAGAGAAATACAGTATTTGGCACCCACAGCCCTTATGCTGCGGGGGATGAGACTCTGGAATTGTTTGGAAGAAAGCTGGAGACTCCAATCGGACCGGCCGCAGGTCCTCATACCCAGCTGGCACAGAATATTATCGCTGCTTACTATACAGGAAGCCGTTTTTTTGAGCTGAAGACTGTACAGATTATGGACGGAGACGAACTGTCTGCCTGCGTAAACAAGCCCTGTATCCTGGCAGAGGATGAATGCTATAACTGTGAGTGGTCCACAGAACTGTTTGTACCCCAGGCTATGGGGGAATACATCAAGGCATGGTTTGCCCTCCACGTGATGGCAAAGGAATGGGGGCTGGGAAGCCAGGACGGTTTTCAGTTCAACATCAGCGTGGGGTATGATCTGGCAGGAATCAAATCGGAAAAGATCGATACATTCATTGAGAGCATGAAGGAAGCTAAGGATACGGATATCTTCAGGGAGTGCAGGCAGTGGCTTCTGGACCATATAGATCTGTTTGAACAGTTCACGGCAGAGGATGTGGAGAACATTCCTTCCGATATCTGCAACTCCGCTACCATTTCCACCCTGCACGGATGTCCGCCCCAGGAGATTGAGAGCATAGCCAATTATTTGTTTACAGAAAAACATATGAATACCTTTATCAAGTGCAATCCCACTCTTCTGGGATATGATTTTGCCAGAAAAACTATGGACGATATGGGATATGACTATATGGTATTCGGAGATTTCCACTTTAAAGACGATCTTCAGTATGAGGACGCTATTCCCATGTTCCGCCGGCTGATGAAGCTGTCTGAGGAACAGGGGCTGGCATTCGGCGTGAAGATTACCAATACCTTCCCGGTAGATGTCACCAGAAGTGAGCTTCCCAGCGAGGAGATGTATATGTCAGGAAAATCTCTCTTCCCGCTGTCCATCTCCCTGGCCGCAAAACTTTCCAAAGAGTTTGACGGAAAACTCCGCATTGCCTACTCAGGAGGAGCAGATTATTATAATATCGGCCGAATTATCGGCGCCGGTATCTGGCCGGTTACTGTGGCAACTACCCTGTTAAAGCCCGGAGGATATAACAGGGGCACGCAGATGGCAGAGCTGCTGGCAAAGCAGGGATGCCGGCCGTTTTGCGGGGTAGATGTGGATGCACTGTCAAAGCTGGCAGAGGACGCAAAAAAAGACAGCCACCATGTGAAGGCTGCGAAACCGCTTCCCGGCAGAAAGACAAAGGATACGGTTCCTCTTCTGGACTGTTTTATGGCACCCTGTGAGGAGGGATGTCCCATTCACCAGGATATCACCAACTATATAGCTCTGGCTGGAGAGGGAAGGTATGAGGAGGCGCTTCAGGTTATCCTGCGGAAAAATCCTCTGCCCTTTATCACCGGTACTATCTGTGCCCATAACTGTATGGGAAAATGCACCAGGAATTTCTATGAGGAGTCTGTCAACATCCGCGGCGTGAAGCTGGAAGCAGCAGAGAAGGCTTATGATGCCGTCGCCTCCAGGATTCAGCCGGTTCCCGTAAACGGAGCGGAAAAGGTTGCTGTAGTCGGGGGAGGACCGGCAGGTATTGCTGCCGCCTATTTTCTGGCCCGGGAAGGCGTGGGAGTTACAGTATTCGAGAAAGAGGCTTCTCTCGGGGGTGTGGTCCGCAATGTAATCCCGGGATTCCGGATTTCCGGGGAAGCTATTGACAAAGACATTGCCCTCATTGAAAAGCTGGGTGTGACGGTTAAGACCAATACAGAGATAACTTCTCTGGAGGAACTAAAAGCGGAGGGATTCACCTCTGTCGTTCTTGCACTGGGTGCCTCCAAGCCCGGAAGCCTGAAGCTGGAGAAAGGGGAAACCATGAATGCCCTGAAATTCCTGAGGGAATTCAAGGAAAAAGACGGAGATCTCTCTCTGGGCAGAAATGTGGTTGTTATCGGAGGCGGAAATACTGCCATGGATACGGCAAGAGCGGCGAAACGCACCAAAGGGGTGGAACATGTCTATCTGGTATACCGGAGAACCAAACGCTATATGCCGGCTGACGAGGAAGAATTAGTTATGGCAGAAGAAGACGGGGTTATCTTCAGGGAGCTTCTGGCCCCTATATCTCTGGAAAACGGCCAGCTTCTCTGTGAAAAGATGCAGCTGGGGGCCCTGGATGCATCCGGACGGCAGAGCGTAAGCGGGACTGGGGAAAAGGAATCGGTGCCGGCCGACACAGTAATTGTTGCGGTAGGCGAGAAAGTTCCCACAGAATTTTACCAGGCCAATGGACTGAATACAGACGACAGGGGAAGAGCTTACAGAGACGACAAAACCCTGGAATCCAGTCAGAAGGGGATTTACCTGGCTGGTGACGGCCTGGGCGGTCCGGCGACTGTCGTGGAGGGAATCCGGGATGCGCAGAAGGTGGCTGCGGCGATCCTTGGAAGTCCTGCAGTCAGTGAATGTGAAAAAGAAGGCTCCAGGGAAGAGTGTTTTGCCAAGAAAGGGGTTCTGGTCAGTGAAAACGAGGCTCCTCATGAGAGCAGACGCTGTCTGAACTGTGCTGCTGTCTGTGAAAACTGTGTGGATGTATGTCCAAACCGGGCAAATATATCCATCGAGGTGCCGGGAATGCCTATGGCCCAGATTATCCACGTGGACTATATGTGCAATGAATGCGGCAACTGCAAGAGCTTCTGCCCATATGCCAGTGCACCTTATCTGGATAAGTTCACACTGTTTGCCAATGAGAAGGATATGGCAGACAGCAAGAACCAGGGCTTCGCTGTACTGGACAGAGAGGCCGGAGTGTGCAGGGTAAGACTGTTTGGGAATGAAGTAACTCTGAAAGTTACTGAGGATAACGAGAGAATCCCCAAAGGCCTGAGAGATCTCATGGCAGCCGTAATAAAAGACTATTCCTATTTGCTGTAAAAGGGGATACAATAAAAGGGACACTGCTTGCCGGCAGTGTCCCTGATTCCATTTAAGAAAGAAGGGAGGAGACAAATGATGATAAGTGCAAGCCGGCGGGAAAGGACCATGACAGATAATGGAAAGATGGCACAGGTGCTGAAAAGATGGCGTTCCGTTTTTCCAACTATTTTTGTCTCTCTCTTTTTATTTTTTACTATATTTTTTCTTTTTGGTTCTAAACAGGTGATTTTGGTTTCGTTTTTAACTCTCTTTTTCAAGACAAAAAGTACGCAGGATTTTACTTTCAGGGAATTGATCCAGGCTTACGGAAGGATTCTGCTGGCAGGTCTGGCTGCCTATGGGGCGACACTGAATCTCCCCCTCTGTATTCTTCTGAACCTGCTGGTTCCCTTTCTGCTTGTGTATCTTCTCACGGACAAATTTACACCAAAAGCCTATTTTGTGTATGGAATGGCGTTTGTCTTTCTGCAGCTGCTGCCCATACCGGCAAAGCTGCTTCCGGTACGTATAGGGGCGCTGCTGTACGCGTTTTGTTTTCTGACGGCAGTTTTATACCTTCACCGAAAGATATTCCGAAAAAAGCGGCATTATGGAACCGTGCGCAGGGGGATGGCAAATATGGCGCTGCAGCTGGAGAAACTTTCGGAGGGAAGGAGAGATCAGAGGGATATGGCGGATCTGGTCCAGATGATGTACCATATGAACCAGGTGATCTATGCCAGCAGGAACTACAGGTATCTGGCGGATCGATATGGAAAGATAAATTATTACTTTATGATTGTCTTTCAGCGGTTCCGCTACTATATGACAGAGCTCTCCGAACCCAAAAAGTGTACGGCGTTCAAAGTGCAGCGGTATCACAGGCAGCTGGCAAGGGTCTTCCGGGATGTGGAGCAGCAGATGAATGAGGCGGATAATCAGGAATTGATCACAGAGATTCATCACTTCCAGAGCCACGAGAGACTGGAGGATGAGAAGCTGAATCAGGCAATGGAGTTTATTCTCGGGCTTATCGGGTTTGCTTTAAAGGAGGCAGTATCCACGGATAAAGCAAACAGGGAGAGGGAGTGGAGGCGGTCCAGAGGCAGGACAGGAAGCCCGAAAGCGTTTTTTCGGAACTTTCATCCGGACAGATTTCAGGTACGGTTTGCCCTGAGGCTGTCGGTGGTGCTCTGTATTTCATTTGCCTTTTGCAGGATTACTTCCCTGGAACACGGCTATTGGTTTCCCATGAGCGCTTTTTTAATGCTGATGCCATATTCAGAAGAAAGCATGCTCAAGCTGAACAACCGTATCATCGGCACTGTGACGGGACTTTTTATCACCTTTTTCCTGACCGAGATTTTTAAGACCTTCTGGGGGCATATCGGGATCATAGTGGTGATGACATGCCTCATGTACTATGTACCGGTCACCTCCTGGACGATGCCCATGTACAGTACCTGCTACGGTATGGCCCTGACTACCTTAAGCCTGGATACGGGGCATGCCATTGCGCTCCGCATTGTATGTGTGGGACTGGCCGCTGTGACCGTATGGCTGGCCAACCGTTTTATTCTTCCGATTACTGCAAAATCGGAATTCCTGAAAAGCGTGAACGATCTGCTTGATATTGATGAGAAGCTGGTGGGTGAACTGCAAAAAAGCCTGTATGATGAAGAGGATCGCAGTCTGCTTCGGGAGTATATGATGGTTTCAAATCTGCTTTCTGAGGAGATCCGGAATTATATGAAGGAAAATATGGGGGAAAATGAGAAGCAGTTCTACAGCCGGCTGCTGCCCATCAACCGCAGACTCCTCTCAGAGATCGAGCAGATTCATGCGTATTTAAAGAAATATAAGGTAAGCTCCAGGGAAAATCCTGCCATTGAGGAACTTCTCGGGAATATGGAGCAGGCGTTAAAGCGGATTCGCAGGGGATTTACAAAGAATGAACTGAACAGTTTCCTCACAGCAGGCAGTGAGTTTCGGGCCTATGGGAAGCTGGAGGAGGAGATTTATTTCAATACACTGGCTTTGAACTGTATGAACAGTGTCGCCAGAATCTCTGAAATTTTACCGGAAAAATCGCCGAATAACATATGATTGACACTCGACAGCAACTTTTGTACAATAATGATAAAAATGGCAGGATGGGATAACATGTATAAAGTATTTCAAGAGGCAAGTGAAAGGCTGGAGTCTGGGCAGGATGTTGTAATTGTTACAATAATAGACGGATCCGGTTCCGCCCCCAGAGGGGCCGGGGCGAAGATGCTGGTAAGTGAGAATGGGGAGTGCCTGGGAACCATAGGGGGAGGCGCCGTGGAATATGAGGCTGTGAAAATGGCATCTGAGGTGCTGAGAAGTAAAAAATCACTCATTCAGGACTACAGTCTGGCACCCGGTCAGGCGGCTGATCTGGGTATGATCTGCGGAGGACGGATCACTGTTTATTTCCAGTTCCTGTCCAGGGAGGACGATAAAGTACGCGTGCTCTGCAGGAAAATAAAGGAGATGTGCCGGGGGGAAGAAAGCGCCTGGCTGATCCTGGAAATTACGGAAGAGGAATCCTGGATTATGGGGATATATACGAAGAAACAGGGGCTTTGGGGAATGGAAGGTCCCCTTGGAAATCTGCCGCTTAAAAACCGGGCGGTATTCCTCCGGGAAAAAAGCAGATGTCTGTACAGCGAACCCCTGCTGCCGTCCGGGAAGGTGTACGTGTTTGGCGGCGGACACGTAGCACAGGAGACAGTTCCGGTGCTCAGCCACCTGGATTTTTCCTGCGTGGTTCTGGACGACAGGGCAGAGTTTGCCAGTCCTGAGCGATTTCCCGGAGCCAGGGAGGTACTGGTTTGTGATTTTTCCAGAATCGGGGACTATGTCACCATTACAGAAGAAGATTACGTGATTATTATGACCAGAGGCCACCTGTCGGATCTGCAGGTCCAGGCGCAGGTATTAAAGCGGAGGCCTTATTATATCGGAATCATGGGCAGCCGCCGGAAGATTGCCGCAGTTACTGAAAAACTGCTGGAACAGGGATTTACGGAGGAAGAGGTTGCCGGATGCCATATGCCTGTGGGAACCGATATTCAGGCAGAGACACCGGCAGAGATAGCCATTAGCATTGCCGGGGAACTCATACGGGAGAGAGCCAGAAGAAAGCAGGAAGTGCTGACGGAGAGATAAGGAGAGCAACCTATGGAAAACAAGATACGTACCGGTGCAGTGATTACAGCTGCAAGGGCTGACTTTTACAGGGGAGAGTTCAAGCCCTTGCTGGAAATAGGGGCCCTGAGTGCTGTTCAGAGGCTGATTTTGACTCTCCGGCAGGCTGGGTGTTCTCCCATTGTCCTGGTTACCGGATACCGGGCAAAAGAGCTTGAAAAGGCGGTGTCCAAAATGGGAGTCATCTGTATGCACTATGGCGAATATGAGAGTGCCCAGATGTTTGATACCATCAAAGCAGGACTGGAATATATAAAAGATCTCTGCGGACAAGTAATCTGCACGCCTGTGGATCTTCCCATGGTGTCAGTTCATACCCTCCATCAGCTGATGGATTCCCAGGCTCCTCTGGGAGTGCCTGTATACCGGGAGAGAAAAGGCCATCCTGTCCTTATCCATACCTCTGTGATCCCGGAACTTTTGTCCTATGAGGGCAGCCGGGGATTGGCAGGGGCCATGCAGTCAGCATCCTGCGGACGTACTCTGGTGCAGGTGGAGGATGAAGGAATTCTTCTCAGGGCAGGGGAAGTCAACGGGAACGAAGAGCTTCTGGAAGAGAGGAGCCGTCAGCTCTATACGGCATCCGTTACTGTGAGGATTATGAAAGAACAGCAGATCTTCGGACCGGGCACGGCCCAGCTTCTGACACTGTTGCAGTATACCGGATCCATGAAAGAAGCCTGCAGGCAGATGAATATGTCCTACACCAAAGGCTGGACCATCATCAACAGGGCGGAGGAACAGCTGGGGTACCGGGTGATTAAAAGACAGCATGGGGGAAAAAGCGGGGGCGCCAGCTTCCTGACAGAAGAAGGAAACTCACTTTTGCGCAGATATGAAGAGATGGAGGACGAGATACGCAGAATGGCACAGAACGTATTCCAGGAAAAGTTCCCGGAATTTGCTGTGAAATGAATGGCAATCCATAGGAGAGGGCAGGGAGAATCTACAGAACTCCCTGCCCTCTTTTACGTTATCCTATTCCTTTTCCAGTACCTTTACAATCTCTGAAATATACATAGTGTGATAGTCTTTATTGGGATACCATTTTTCGTCCATTTCTTTTGCAATAAAGTTTTCCGGCGGCATGGCGTCCTGATACATTTTTTTGCACACGAGAATGAGATTTGCCTCCTCAAACGCAACCGTTTCATCCACAAAAAGAGGGGTCAGTCCCGCGTCCTTTACTTTGTCTGTATCTCTTCCGGATACGGTGCCGCAGAGATTCAGGGCCTTTTTGTAGGACGGGTCAAAGAATGCAAGAGTAAACGTGTCATTGGCATCCACAAATTCCTTTGTATATCTCTGGGGACGGATATAAGTGGTCACTGTGTTCTTGCCCCAGAATACGCCCACACCGCCCCAGCTTGCGGTCATGGTATTGAATTTATCTTTGGTGCCTGCAGTGATGAGCAGCCATTCTTTTCCGATTTTAGTAAAGGGATTGAACTGTAATTGCTCTGGTGTTATCTCTTTGAAACTCATATAATACCTGCCTTTCTGTAATACGAAATTAAGAGAAGTCTCTGGTTTATAGTATAGCACTAAGACCGCCGGTTGTCACTTGGATTATAGAAGGTACTCCTCACAGGCCCTCTGCATCCACGCGGGGTCTTTATAGATAGCCCTGCCTACGCCCGCCAAATCTGCTTTTTCTGAAACCAAAAGGTGATCGGCAGCCCTGGCGTCCGTGATTCCCCCTGTAAGAATCACAGGAAGGGATACGGCTTGTTTGATGGGCTGGGTCAGGGAAGAGAAATAGCCCTGTGGCTGGGCGGAAGCTTCCGGGATGGTATATCCGCAGTGGCCGCCGGAGATGTCCAGGATGGTAACGCCTGCTTTCTCAAACATTTTTGCGGCTGCGATGCTGTCTTCCAGTACGGTGCCTCCTTCCATGTAATCACAGGCGCCCAGACGAAGCAGAACCGGATAGTCCGGGCCTACCTCACAGCGGACCGCAGTGACAACCTCCAGGGGCAGACGAAGGCGGTTTTCCAGGGAACCTCCGTATTCGTCCGTGCGGCGGTTGCTGAGAGGAGAGTAGAATTGATTCAGAAGGTATCCGTGGGCACAGTGAATCTCCACCCCGTCAAAGCCGGCAGCCTTGGCCCGCCGGGCGGCCAGCTGAAATTCTTCAATGACCTGAAGCATGTCATCTTTGTCCATAACCTTGTCCGGGAGAAACCCTTTGCGTATATTTTTAATGGGAGAGGGGGCCAGGGTGGGATGGTGATTCAGAGCAGGCTCACAGGCGCTTCCTGCATGATTGATCTGAATGACGGCTTTGCTGCCGTCCTTCTTTATGACATCCGCCAGCTGCCTCAGACCGGGGAGACAGTCGTCGCTGTGAATCCCCATCTGATGGGCCGCGGCTTTCCCCTGGGGGGAAATATAGCTGTGCTCTGCAATGATCATTCCGATATAGCCCCCCTGGGACCTCTGCCGGTAGTAATCCAGAACGTCCTGGGTGATGATACCGTCAGCCTGGCATTTGGCTGTGGCCATGGGCGGAAAGACCAGTCTGTTTCTTAACGTCAGATGTTTGGTAATGAAAGGCTCAAAAAGATGTGGCATATGTTATTCCTCCTACATTATGATAGACTTGAGTATTGACACTATTATAGCACTAATAAAAGAAGGTTTGCCAGTCTAAAGGTTAAAAAGAAGGAAAAGTGCAGATGAGTACCCTGCTGAAAAAGGGGAAGATTACTTCAGGGATAATCCTCTGTACCGGTTAAAGCAGGCAAAGATCTCCTGCCTCCTTGGCATGGCCAGGTTGGAGGGGAGATAACTGCTCTCAGTGACTGCGGCCAGTCCTTTCTGGCGGATGAGCTGCTCCAGAAGGTCCACGATGGTTCGTAAATCTTTTTTTCCATCCAGAAGATTACACTCCGCATATTTTATCATGTAACCCAGGGCTGCGGTCTGTTCACTGTCTGCCAGCTGTTCCACATACCTTAAATCAATGGTCTCTTTGTTCATGGATATTCCGTCTTTTCCCATTACCTTAATCTTTACGCGGCTGTTTCCCTTTACGGAAGAGCTGTAACCAGGCGTCCGCAGGAAAGAGGGGGCGGCAGGAAGCTTGCCGGGGAGGGTGAGGGCAGGAAACGCTTTGGCTTCTTCTTTTGCCAGTTCGGTGATATCCCTGGGGAGATACCGGTCCATCTGAATCACCCGATCGGCAATGTGGAAAAAGGAACCGGAACTGCCGGCCACAATCACGGAGGATATTCCGTATGCTTCGTACAGGTGGCGGACTCTCTCAAGGAACGGGGTGATAGGCTCCTGATCCCTGTGAACCACACGCTGCATCAGCTCATCCCGGATCATAAAGTTGGTGGCGCTGGTATCCTCATCGATGAGAAAGAGGGAGGTCCCCGCCTCCATGGCTTCTATTACATTGGCGGCCTGAGAGGTGCTGCCGCTGGCATCTTCTGTGGTGAAGGAAACAGTGTCTTTTCCGTTCGGCAGGTCATTGACAAACAGAGAAATATCCGTTTTTTTAATGCTCCGCCCGTCTTCCGCCCGGATTTTAACGGCAGTGGGATCCGTGATGACATACTCTCTTCCATCTCCCTTAATATGATTGTATACACCCAGTTCCAGTGCCTTCAGGAGCGTTGATTTTCCGTGATATCCGCCCCCCACAATGATGGTGATGCCTTTTCGCAGCCCCATACCGGAAAGTGTTCCCCGGTGGGGAAGTTCCAGAGTTACCTCCAGAGACTTGGGGGACTGGAAGGGGATTGCCTGCCGCATGGGACGGCTGGAGACGCCGCTTTCCCTTGGAAGAATGGAGCCATTTGCCACAAAAGCGGTGAGCCCCAGGGAGGAAAGCTGGCTGCGGATATATTCCTGGTCTTCTGCCAGATAGATGACTTCGGCCACCTGACGGGCATTCAGCTTCTGATAATAAAAGGAGGAGGTGACGCAGTCAGGGAGAAAATCATAGAGGATTTTGATGAGCTCTGAGGAATTAATGGTTCTGCCGTTGGCCGGAAAGCCCACTTCCAGATGAACTGTAAGAGTACCTGTCCTGGGGTGGATGGTGCAGGCAGTACGCTCCAAAACCTCTTGTCCGCACCGGCTGACAGATATGAGGCCGCTTTTGCCGGAGCCTTTGGCCTTGAAATTATAGCGGTCAATTTTCTGGGCGAAAATACGGGTGAGGTAGTCGCAGAGTGCGGTCCGCTTGTAGGACGTGTCAAAAAGTCCGGCGGGGAAGCCGGCCTGTCTGCCCTCGATGACCAGACTTACCTTGGAGGGGGAGGCAAAAGGATCTCCCTGTACATGGTCAATGGACAGAAGATACCCGGGGAACTGGTAGCTCCCCCGGGTATCTTTATAAGCCGGATAACTTTTATGGTTAATTGCAAGCAGCAGTGTCTTTAAATCAGTTGAATTTTTCATTTTCATTTCCTTTCTTCCTAAGTCTCGTTCCATTCTGAGGGAACACGCTTTTATTGTAATAGATTTGAAGAAAAGAAACAAGAGATTCTCCTATATAAATACCAGGCACCTCCCCCTGCAAGAAGTGTAAAACAGACTGTCACGGGCAGGGCCCATGAGGAAATCAGGAAGGTAACGGCAAGGGGCGGCAGAACCATGAGCATTCCGGCGCCTATGGTTGCCAGGACCGGGAGTCCCTGCTTCACCGCGTGATATTCTGTGGCCCAGTCATACCGGGGATATTTCAAATCCAGGGCAAGACCAAGCACCGCGGTAAAGAAGGCGTAGGCAAAAGGCGTAAGGAAAAAGAAAAGTCCGGTGAGGGGATCCGGCCGGAAGTGTATGGCTAAGAAGATGCCGGCGATCCCTGCTGAGGGCAGCATAAGTGTCAGATTTACTCCTATTTTTGCCAGAAAGATGGTGCCGGGCGCCACTGGGGCTGTAAAAAGGCACCAGCGTGCCTTTCCCTCCAGAGAGATGGAGGCACAGGTTGTGCAGCTCATAACCATAAAGAGAGAGATGACAAAGGGGATAGACCGGGAGAATTCCAGGATAATTCCGTATCCTCCCAGCAGCTCTTGCAGCTGTCCCTTGTCGGTAAAGAGAAATAAGACGCTTAAGACAATGAGCAGAATCTCACCCACCGACGTATTCAGCAGGTAGATGGAGGAGGACATAAGGCGGCGGAATTCTTTTTTATAAATGGCAGCCAGAGGTGACGCTGTGCCCAGATGCTGCATCTTGTAGGTCCCTCCGGTGTGATGAGAAAAGAGGGCTGTGTTTATTTTGGCAAAGCTCAGGGACAAAAGCAGCAAAAACAGTCCGGTACTTCCCAGGGATAAGAGAACAAAATACAGGAAATACAACATGCTGCCGTGATTCAGGGCCTCTGAGAGAAGGGCGGCCGGGGGATAGACGGCATTCACCTGCTGTGCAGCTGCCTGTCCGATGGCTGCAAGATCCTCTGCGTTCATATTCTGCATACGGAAAGAAGCACCCACCACCAGCAGGATTGCCCCTACACTTAACAGGATCGTTGCCAGATTCCTGTATTTAAACCGGAGTGCGGCAGACAGAATCAGAGTACTTGCCACGGCAGACAGAACCATGGGAAGGAGGGGAGCCAGAAAGACAGAGACTAGCATGGTAAACCAGCCCCCGGGACCGCCCGGATGCTCCAGGCCGTATACAATCATGGAAGGCACCATAGCAATGGCGGCAGCCGCAAGATTCATAAGGTACACGGCAGTAAGCCTGGAGAGGAGCAGGGCAGGGACGGAGACGGGAAGTGACATTACCATGTCATAGTCCTTCATTCCAAACAGAATCCCGTTTGTCTTCATAAAAGTAACGATTATGGTGAGGACGGCACTGGCCATCAGCGTCAGGGAGGGAAGAAGATCTGTCATCCCCATCTGCCGGCAGCCATAGGCTATGGCAATACTGTAGAGCGTGCCCATCAAAAACAGGATTCCGTAGACAGCCCCCATCAGAATGCAGTTTCTTCTGTCTTTTTTATCTCTGGAATGGAGGAAACGGTTGAATCCAAAGGAGGAGAGAAGCTGAACCTTGAACAAAACTTTATAGCTATTCATCCTTGGCCACCTCCAGAAATACTTCTTCCAGGCTGCTGCTGCCCCGAACCTCTTCGGTGGGACCGCTGGCAATGAGCCTGCCGTTTTTTATTATGGCTATCTTATTGCAGAGCTTCTCCGCTACCTCCAGAACGTGGGTGGAGAAAAAGATTGCACTTCCCTTGTCACACAGCTCTTTCATAATGCTTTTCAGGTGATAGGAAGCCTGTGGATCCAGACCTACAAAGGGTTCGTCCAGTATGAGGAGACGTGGGTCATGGATAAGAGCTGATATAATAGCCAGTTTTTGCTTCATCCCGTGAGAGTAGGAGGAAATTAAGTCCCCCAGATGCTCCGTCAGCTCCAGAAGGTCAGAGTATTTCCGGATACGCGCTTCCTTCTGTGCGGCAGACACCTGAAAAATGTCACCAATATAAGTAAGATACTGAATCCCTGTGAGATATTCGTAGAGATCCGGGTTGTCGGGAATATACGCGATCTCCGATTTGCAGAGTATGGGTTCTTTCTGAATGGAATGGCCGCAGATCAGGATCTCTCCCTCCCGGAATTCCAGAATGCCTGCCACCGCCCGGATGGTGGTCGTCTTTCCCGCCCCGTTGTGTCCGATGAATCCATAGATATCTCCTGCCTGAACCGAAAGGCTCAGATCGTTTACCGCTTTCTTCCCTTTCTGATAGGATTTGGAAAAATTCCGGATTACCAGGATATCTTTTTTGGTTGTTTGTCTTTGCATTGAGGTCACCTTCTTTACTAGTTTGTGTTTCTATTGTAAAGCCGGGAACTTCCGGGAACAAGGGAGCAGAAGTTGACTTCAGGCTGTCTAAATCAACCAGTGCGATACTTGGCAAATACTGGACAGAGGGAAGGATATGGGGTATGCTGAAACCATATGACAGAGAGGAGAAATAAGTGTGAAGATAATAGCAGAGGAAACAGCCGCCATTGTGATAGATTATCAGGAGAGGTTAATGCCTGTGATGGCGGAGAGAGAGAAGCTGACAGCGGCGTCAGACATTTTGCTGAGGGGACTGAGAGTGCTGGACATCCCTCTTTTTATCACCCAGCAGTATACCAAAGGACTGGGAAGGACGGTAGGGGAGATTACAGAGGCAGCGGGTACAGAACAGTATACGGAGAAGATAAGCTTCAGTGCGTATGAAGCGGTTCTTCCCTATATTCAGGGAAAAAAATATGTTATACTCTGCGGTATTGAGGCACATATCTGTGTTCTTCAGACGCTTTTGGACCTTACGGACAATGGGTATGTTCCCGTTCTTGTGACAGACTGTATATCCTCCAGAAAGCTGGAGGACAAGGCTGCAGCTCTCAGGCGGGCTGAGGCGGAAGGGGCAGTTTTAACCACTTGTGAATCTGTTTTGTTTGAGCTGCTGGTCAGGGCAGGAACAGAAAAAAGCAAAAAGATACAGAAACTGGTGAAATAGAACAAGGGGTTCCGGAAATATAAATTTTTCGTTAATCTTTAATAAATGTCTCCACGTCCCCTGAAATTTATGGTATACTCCTTCTAAAAATTATTTTTAGGAGGAGTATTTTTTATGGACGCAGACCCTGACGGGAACTCTATTATGTTTCAGCTGCTGTTTCTTGTATTTCTGACACTGGTGAATGCTTTTTTTGCAGGAGCGGAGATGGCAGTGGTCTCTGTAAACAAGAATAAGATTAAGGTATTAGCTGAGGAGGGCAGCAAAAAGGCAATGCTGGTGCAGACCCTTTTCGAGGATTCCACCAAATTCCTGTCCACCATACAGGTGGCGATTACCTTTGCAGGCTTTCTTTCCAGTGCTTCTGCAGCTACAGGTATCTCCCAGCTGCTTGGGGAGTGGCTGAAACAGTTTGGGATTCCCTACAGCGGAACTATTGCAGTTGTGGCATTTACTATACTGCTGTCTTATTTTAATCTTGTCTTCGGAGAACTGGTTCCCAAACGGATTGCTTTACAGAAAGCGGAAGAGTTCAGTATGATGACGGTAAAGCCGATTTATCTTATTTCCAGGATCCTGTCCCCCTTTATTAAATTATTGTCGCTGTCCACCAACGGCGTGCTCCGTCTGGCGGGGATGAAGACCGATCATCTGGAGGAGGCAGTAACGGAGGAGGAAATCAAAGCCATGCTGGAAATGGGAAGCGAGGCAGGGGTTTTCAACAAAGAAGAGAGGGATATGATTAATTCTGTCTTTTCTTTTGACGATAAGCTGGCCAGGGATGTTATGATTCCCAGAAGGGACGTATTTGCTATCGATCTGAGCGAGCCATTTGAGGCGTATATTGACGAGGTACTGGAGAGCCGCCATTCCAGAATCCCTGTCTATGAAGAAAGTATCGACAATATTGTAGGAATCCTACATATGAAAGATTTCATGATAGAGATGCACAAAACAGCTTGGTCGGATCTGGATATCAGAGCGCTGATTCACCCCGCGTTCTTTGTTCCGGACAGCAAAAACACAGATGAACTGTTCCGGGAAATGCAGAGGAACAGGGATCATATGGCAGTCCTGATCGATGAATACGGGGGTTTTTCCGGTATTGTTACCATTGAGGATCTTGTGGAAGAAATCGTGGGAGATATCAATGATGAGTATGATATGGTAACTCCGGATATCGAAAAAATAGAGGAAGATACCTATCGTCTGGACGGAAGTGTTCTGGTTGAGGAGATCAATGAGCAGCTGCACCTGGACCTGAAAACAGAGAATTATGACACTCTGTCTGGGTTTCTCATTGAGACTCTTGGGTATATTCCGGACGGAAAGAATGAGAGTGTAGCTTTAGAGTCTGTAAAGTTTATCATAGAAAAGATGGAAGGGAAACGGATTCGCTCTGTGGTGCTGAAGGTAGAGCATCCGGATTTTTGACAGTGACAGAAGTGTAAAAATGTGATGCAACAGCAAATACCCGGCAGCCGCGCTGTAACTCGAAGGAGATACAGCGCGGCTGCGCTATTGCAGGGCAGGAGCATCCAATAACCGAAATCCGCAATATAGGAATGGGATTCAAAATATGATATACTATGTGTGCCTGCCGCACTGTGCAGGCTGTATAAGTAAGCAGAAGGCGAGAGGTGCTGTATGGATAAAATACTAATTATAGAAGATGATGAAATGTTAAATGCAGGTGTGTGCTTTCACCTGGAGAAAGGGGGAAGGCAGCCCGTGCCGGCATACGATCTAAAGACAGCAGAAGCAGTAATTAAGAAAGATACCATTGCACTGATTCTGCTGGATGTAAATCTTCCTGACGGGGATGGGATTTCTTTTGCCCGTAAAATAAGAGAAAAAATGAATACCCCTATTATCTTCCTGACGGCTCAGGATATGGATGAGGATATGATCCGGGGATTTGAGGCAGGTGCAGATGACTATATTACGAAACCTTTTAATATTAAGATATTGATGCAGAGGATGGAGGCAATCCTGCGCAGATGCAGGAAGGAAGAGAAAAACACGGTTTACTGCTGCAAAAATCTTCAGGTAGATTTTGCCTCTATGACCGTAAGAAAGGGGGGGAAGCCCCTCACACTCACCCCCACAGAGTTCAGGCTTCTGCAGGCTTTCTGCAGGAATCCGGGACAGGTGCTTACCCGGGAAATGCTGCTGGATAAGCTGTGGGACAGTGAGGGGAATTTTGTGGATGAGCACACTCTGACCATCAATATCAGCCGTCTCAGATCCAAGATATCAGATGAGGAGAATTCATACATAAAAACTATTTACGGTATGGGATACCAGTGGATGGAGGGGGAAGATGAGTAAGAAACATACAAGAGCGCCGGTCTGTTACTGGGGTGCACTAATTTTGATTATTGCGGCTTTTCTGTGTTCTGTTTTTTGGAGGTCCAAAACCTGGAGCGTAGGGAGGATTCAGGTAAGCTGTGTGGGCTTTGCCCTGGCCATGGCGGTGATGGCGGGCCTGGGATATTGGATGCACAGGAGAATCTATCTGGAACTGACGGATCGTATTAGCAGCTGTGTGGATGATTTGATTGCAGGAAAAGAACCCCAGATCAACAGGGAGGAAGAAAGGATTTCTTCCAAATTAGCCGCAAAGCTGGAGGCCCTGGCTGAGATTACCCGCCATACCGTGGAGGAGAGCAATGGGAAAAAGGCAGAAGTGCAGCAGATCATCTCCGATATTTCCCACCAGCTGAAAACCCCTATTGCCAATATCCTCATGTACAGCGATACCATTCGGGACTGTGAGCTGCCCAGAGAGGAGCAAGTGAAGTTCCTGGAGATTCTGCACCAGCAGGTAAGAAAGCTGGAATTCCTGGTGCAGGCCCTGATTAAGATGTCCCGACTGGAGAGCAGTCTGATTGTTTTGAAAAAGTCAGAGGGTGATTTATACCATACACTGGCCAGGGCTGTGGCGGCGGTAACCCTGTCGGCACAGGAAAAAAATCTTACGATCAAAGCAGAGTGCAGGGAAGGAATCCGCCTGTGGTACGATCCCAAGTGGACCGAGGAGGCAGTTTTTAATGTGCTGGATAATGCTGTGAAATATACGCCGGAGGGAGGGACCATAACTCTCTTAGTGCGTCAGTGGCAGATCTACACCAAAATCAGCATCCGGGATACGGGCATCGGCATAGATCCGGAGCACCGAAACGATATCTTTAAACGGTTTTACCGGGAGAATAAGGTACATGAGGTAAAGGGAATAGGGGTGGGCCTTTATCTTACCCGAAAGATTATATCTCTCCAGGGAGGATATGTGAGCGTGCGCTCAAAACCGGGGGAGGGGGCAGAATTCTCCCTGTTTCTTCCCAATGATCAGCGATGAATGTTTCAGAATTGATACCATTTTCTTTTTCCGTGAGAGGGTTTTGCAACAATTACGTGATAGGATAAGAGTATAGAAAAACGAAGGAAATGAGGAAGGTATCATGAGCATATTAAAGGTTGAAAACTTAAAAAAATATTATGGTTCCGGAGAATCCCAGGTGAGAGCCCTGGACGGCGTGAATCTGGAAGTAGAAAAAGGAAGCTTTACTGCAATAGTGGGAACCTCCGGGAGCGGCAAGTCCACCCTCCTCCATATGATGGGGGGACTGGATATCCCTACCAGCGGCAGCGTAGAGGTGGCAGGGAGAGAAATCTCTAAAATGAGTGACGATGAGCTTACAATTTTCCGCCGCCGTCAGATAGGGTTTGTATTTCAGGCCTATAATCTCGTTCCCATCCTGAATGCCTATGAAAACATTGTGCTCCCCATCCAGCTGGACGGAAGCAAGGTTGACAGGGAGTTTGTGATGGAGGTAGTAGAGATTATGGGCATTGGGAAAAAACTGAAAAACATGCCCAATCAGTTGTCGGGAGGAGAGCAGCAGCGAGTGGCCATCGCCAGGGCGCTGGCAGCCAAACCGGCCATCCTTCTGGCCGATGAGCCTACAGGAAATCTGGATACCCGCACCAGCCAGGATGTTCTGGGGCTTCTGAAAACCACCGGGGAGCGGTTTGGGCAGACTATTGTAATGATTACCCATAACGAGGAGATTGCGCAGCTTGCAGATACCATTATCCGCATCGAGGATGGAAAAATCGCGGAAAGCAGGTGGCAGTAATGAAGATGGATCAGAACAACAATGGTGCTGTGATTAAGCAGATTGCAAAGAAAAGCCTTGCAGGCAGCAGAACCAGAAATATATTCACCTGTCTGACCATAGCTATGGGAGTGGCTCTGGTGCTCACCTTTGTATTATATCTCTTTGGAAACTCTAAGCAGCAGCTGCGGACCCAGGAAGATACCCCCCAGGTATCCTATCTGGATATCACTCCGGAACAGGCGGAACAGTTAAAAGGATTTTCTGAGATAAAATGGCTGGGCTTATCCAAGAGCGTGGGAAGCAGTAAAGTGGGCAGCAACCGTTTAGGTGTTATCTATCAGGATGAGATCATGATGGAAAAAAATGAGATTTCTTATACTGGTGAGCTGCCCCAAAAGGACGGGGAGATTATGGTACCCCGGGATTATCTGAAGCAGTTAGGCCTTAAGATCCAGCCCGGGGATACGGTGTCCCTGGATCTGGGAGATAAGACAGTAAGAGAATATAAGGTTACGGGCATTGTGGATACGCCATCCAAGACCAGCAACAATCACAGAATCTATGTCTCGCTGCCCTGTGCATTGGCTCTTACCGGGGATGAAGAATGTCTTTTGGATGCCACAGTGAATCTGAACCATGCAGTAAATATGACATTTCCTCAGGCAGAGGAGACTGCGGCAGCGCTGGGAGAAAAGATCGGGCTGACCCAGGAACAGAGTAAAGTAAGCGAGGCATTCTTTAATCAGGCAAGCATATCCAGACTTACAGCAACCAGTGTGGCGGCTTTGGCCCTTGTGGCAATCCTTATTTTAGCGGCAGCCGGGCTGGTAATCCACAATATTTTCTATATCGCTGTGGCAGGAAAGGTGAGAGAGTACGGACAAATGAGAACCCTTGGCATGACCAGAAAACAGGTCAGGAGCCTGGTGTCCCGGGAAGGGACTTCACTTGCGGCAAAGGGGATACCTCTGGGTCTTGTCATTGGAGCTTTGATGGGATATCTGCTGATTCCCGGCGGCTGGGACTGGAAGACGACTCTTGGAGGGATGGCTGTGTGTGCTGTGTTAGGGTTTGCAGCTGTGCGTATATCTGTGAGCAAGCCGGGAAAGATTGCGGCTAAAACAGCACCGGTTGAGGCCATCAGTTATACCGGCTATTCCCAGATGCAGGGGGTCTCTAAAAAAAGGTATTCTTATCTGACCCCGGGAAATCTGGCGGTCCTCAATCTGAAGAGAAGCAAAAAGAAATCCTTTCTTACCATGTGTTCTCTGGTGCTTGCCGGAGTTTTGCTGGGCGCTATCAGCAGCTTTGTAATTTCCTACAATCCGGGCGCTTCTGTGGAATCCTCTTTTCCCAACGGGGATTACCAGCTTCAGCTGTCCGCCGAATCCGGGTTTGGCAGTCAGGATCTCAGTGAAGAAGGAAGAATGAAGCAGTATGCGGCACTGCAGAGCAGCGGCATCATCGGCAATGAGACGAGAAAAGAAGTGGAGGGAATCGACGGCGTAACTGCAACCCGTCCCTGGAGATATCTGAACGTGAGTACCGATCTCTTTCAGAAAGAGACGAATCTGGGGATCAATGGATTCAGCAAGGACGAATTTGAATGGGTGAAGCAGATGGGATATGACGGCCCCCAGACCTATGAGGAGCTTATCAGCCAGCCGGGCCTGATTGTTGAGACAGAAAGCAACAGCAACTTTAAAGAATTTCCGGTAAAAAGAGGGGATGTGATTCATGTTGCCACATACAACGGCAGAGGAGAAAGAATAGAAAAGGACTTTCCCGTAGTGGGCACCTTTCATTATATATCCTGGATGATGGATCACAGAAAGGAGAATAAAAAGCTGCCTATTACCATTATGGGAAGCACGCTGCTTATGCCGTCGGAGACCCTTGATGACTGGGCCGGCATGGATACCACCTACGGGTTTGAGATTGAGACAGACCCGAAGAAGAGCGGGGAAGTGGGGGAGACACTGGAAAAGCTGTACGGCAGCGAAGAGAACCTGTTTCTCAACTCCAAGACAGAAAATATGGCATATCTGGATCAGATGTTTTTGCCGGCAAAGATTATTCTCTTTGTCCTGGCAGGATTCCTGGTAGTGTTCGGAGTGATTAATCTGATGAATACAATACTGACGAATCTGTTTACCAGAAAGCGGGAGCTGGGAATCCTGCAGGCTGTGGGGATGACCAGGGAGCAGATGAAAAAGATGCTGGGACGGGAAAGCCTCATCTATGTGGCAGTTACTATTGTCTGCACGCTGACGTTTGGAGGACTGCTGGGATATGGGCTGGTGGATGCTCTGGATCAGATGGGAATGAGTGTCAAATACCAGTACCCGTGGATTCCGGTTCTCCTGTTTGTGGCTGTACTGGGCGCTATGCAGACGGGCATGACACGGTACGGGGTACAGCTGCTGCAGAAGCAGACCCTGTCTGAGAGAATGAGAAAGGCAGATTAACATCCGGTTCCCAAAGGAAGTAAAACGAAAGAGACACCTCAGGCTGAGGGGGGTATCCCCCTCAGCCTGAGGTGTTTTAGTAATCACAGTACTCTGTCCAGCTCCCTGAGCAGTGTAGTAATGTCCAGCGGCTTTACCAGATAGCCTGACATACAGGCTGCATACGCTTCTTTTTTATCTTCTTCAAAGGCATTGGCTGTCATGGCCAGGATAGGCACTGCAGAGGAATCACTGCGGTTCAGTGCCCGGATCGCTTTTGTGGCCTCAAGTCCGTCCATTACGGGCATTCGGATATCCATCAGGATTGCCTGGTAGGTACCGGGGGGCTGGCTTTGGTATACCTCCACAGCCTCTTTTCCGTTGGAGGCCACATCCACGGCGGCTCCATGAAGCTCCAGCAGTGTTTTGGCTATTTCCTGGTTCAGCTCATTATCCTCCACCAGAAGAATCCGCCGGCCCTCTAATGGGGATGCAGGAGCCTCCTTGGGGGCCGCCTCCTTTTTGCCCAATTCTGACAGTGTATTAAAGATGGAAGAGCGCAGCAGCGGCTTGGCGAGAAAGTAATCAATCCCGGCCTCTCTGGCTTCTTTTTCGATTTCGACCCAGTTGTATGCTGTGATCATAATAATCATTGTATCGGGGCCTGCCAGGCGGCGGATACGCCGGGCAGTCTCAATACCATCCATGCCCGGCATTTTCCAGTCGATCATAGCAATGTCAAACGCCCGGTGCTCTTCCAGACTTTTGCTCACTTCCCCGATTGCCTCAAAGCCGGATGCGGTCCAAACCGTTTTGGCCCCGATCTCTTCCAGAATAAAAGCAGTCTGTTTTCCCACGGAAGGGTCGTCGTCTGCCACTAACACCCGAAACCCTTTCAGGAGATTCTGACGCTTCCGGTTCCACTCTTTTTCAGCGTCATCGGATACCAGCCGGAGGGGGATGGTAACCGTAAATTTACTTCCCTCCGCCTTACTGCTCTCTGCCATAACCTCTCCTCCCATAAGCTGGGCCAGATTATAGACGATGGAGAGGCCCAGCCCGCTGCCCACATTGTTCCGCGCGCTCCCGGGGGATTCCTGTTCAAATGGCTGGAACATCCGTTCCATGAATTCTGCTGACATGCCGATTCCCGTATCGCTGACTGTAAACTGCAGATAGGCAAATCCGTTGGTCCGTCTTTCCTCTTTGATATCTATGGTGATTCTGCCTCCGGATGGGGTGAACTTTAATGCGTTTGAGAGAAGATTCATCATAATTTGTTTCATACGCAGGGAATCCCCGATATAATGGGCTTCCAAAGGCTCCCGGTGCCGCATTTCATAAGAAATTCCTTTTTCAACTGTCTGGGAGTATATGAGTCCGTTTACTTCATCCAGAAACTCCTTAAAGCTAAAAAGTTCGCTGGCGATCTCCATCTTATGGGTCTCGATTTTAGACATATCCAGAATATCATTGATCAGGGAAAGCAGGTATTGGGAGGAGGCGTCAATTCTCTTGAAACAGTCCTGAACGACTTTTTTATCCTCCAGCTTCAGCTGCCCGATGGTACTCATACCGATGATGGCATTCATAGGTGTGCGGATATCATGGCTCATGCGGGACAGAAAGTCAGATTTGGCATGGCTGGCGGCTTTGGCGGAGGCGAGGGCATCCCGGAGCAGCTGTTCCTGACGGGCCTTTTCCATCCTCTGGGAATCCAGAACCTTAACCAAATCAATGGCAAGAATGTCGTCATTGAAAGGGTTCTCTACCTTAATCATATGGACAGATATCCAATGGTAGATGCCGTCTGCATCTTTTTCCTGAAGCTCCATGTATACTTCCTGCTCTCCGGCGGCGAAGCGTCTCATCAGTGCTTCCCTGCTGAAGGTGGCGGCAAAATCGTTCTGATAAGAAGCGTATATATTCGGAAGGCTGCTGTTTATCATGTCCGTGTACAGACCTTCTTTGGGGGTGGAATAGCCATCCTGGCAGTAGGAAAAGCGGCTGTATGTATTCCTGGTCAGGTTCAGGCTCATAATCTGCGGGTAGGCTGTGTGGATAGCCGCTCTAAGAAACCGGTTTTCTAGGACACGTTCCTGCTCCTGGGCTTTTTCCAGCGACACCTGCTCTGTGATGTCTGTAATCACCGCCTGTATGACCTCCAGGCCGTCGCTGTTAATAATCCTTCTCATTACCGCATTGATCCATGCTTCCTCCCCGTTTTTCTTATAGCATCTCCTTCGGTAGGTTCCCGCTTCCCCGTTCAGCGTCAGCTCCTCTATGATAGAGGCGATACGAGTATAGTCCTGGGTTTCCGCCTCCAGGAGAGGGCTTTTTGCCGTATGGCGGAATTCCTCTTCCGAGGAGTACCCGTAAATCTTCCAGGCCATAGGGTTGGCAGAAATCACTTCGTGATCCGGTTTGGTGGCAAACTGAATAATTCCGCAGGGAATAGTATTGTACAGATGTTCCAGAAACTGAGCCTGCTGTTCGTATTCCAGACTTTTTTCGTTCAGGGCCAGCTTCAGGCGCTGGTATTCCTCCCGGCCGGCCTCAACAGGAAATAATTCGTCGTCCTTAATGGCAGCATAGGGGACTGAGTTGTGGATATGTACGGTTTCTAACGCCTCTCCCTTCTCCCGAAAGATGAAGGTTACCCGCTGCCGGACATCCAGATATGCATCACACCCCGGTTTGCTTTGCAGACGGCTGACGCCTTCGCAGAGATAGGAGCCGCCCCCCAAATCCAGAGAGTGAAATTCCTCTTCCGACATATCACAGGCAATCATATCGTCTTTTCCCATGCGAAAGCAGGCTTCTACCGCTTCCCTGCCTTCTGCCTTCTGTTTTTCGCCCCCTCCCAGCCATATGATGTCATCCGCAAAGGTGGAGATCATAAATTCCAGATCAGAGTCGCAGAAATAGGTTTTTAATATTTTTCCGGCAAGCGCTTCCACTTCCGGCAGTGTCTTTTTTCCCAATATAGCTTCCTCTCTATCCTTCTAACAATTTCTTAAATCATAACATAGTTAGATCTCTAAAGAAAGCTTTTCTTAGCAGAGTAGAGGAGGATATAAGTAGCAGGATTAAGTATTTTTTAAGAGGTTTATAAGAGAATAGGATCAAAAGCACTCCTTGTCTGTGCAATAATTGTTGTAGATAGGAGGGAGTAGTTATGACGAGAAAAGGAAGAAAAAGACGAAGAGGGATGAGAAGGCTGGGGAATCTGGCCGCGGTTTTTCTGCTGTTGGTTCTTTTGCTTCTGCTGCTGCCCGCCGGCCGGCAGATCCAAGGGCTTGTCTCAGAGAAAACCGGATTAGGCAGTGCCGCACCAGGGGAAGTATTGCAGATAGATGTGAAAAGTCCTAATGCTGTCTTACTCAGAAGAGAGGACGGCCGGATATTGTTTCAAAAAAGCGGCGGGGAGAAGATTTATCCGGCCTCTCTGACCAAAATAATGACAGTGCTTACCGCAATAGAACAGCTCCCGGATTTGGACGAGGAGATTCTTCTTTCGGCAGAACTTTTTGACCCGCTGTACGCCCAGGGGGCATCTATGGCGGGCTTCCAGCCGGGGGAACAGGTGAAAGCCAGAGATCTGTTCTACGGGGCTATGCTTCCAAGCGGTGCGGAGTGCTGTGTGGGGCTGGCTGAAAAAATTGCCGGATCCGAGGATGGGTTTGCCTCGCTGATGAATAAAAAAGCAGAAAAATTGGGGATGAAACAAACGCACTTTTCCAATACCACCGGACTTCCGGATGAGAACCATTATTCTACAGTTGAGGATATTGCCTGCCTTCTGGACAATGCCCTGAAAAATGATACGTTCCGGGAGATCTTTACCTCCTCCAGATATTCCACGGGAGGGACTAATCTGCATCCGGAGGGCATCACATTTTACAGTACGCTTTCCCAGAGTCTTGAGGACCCGTCGTTTCCGGGGGGAGAAATCGAGGGCGGCAAGACCGGGTATACCCAGGAGGCAGGGCTTTGCCTGGCCAGTCTGGCAATGAAGGACGGGAGGGAGTATATCTTTGTATCTGCGAAAGGGGAGGGGAACCATCAGACAGAACCGGTGCATGCGCAGGATGCGCTGTGCGCATATAAAGCGATCCCGGCATCCCGTGAGAGGGCAGACTAATCCCTTCATTTCTGCAGAAAATCCTGGAAATGATACAATTTTGATACATCTTTGAGGTATAATGGATACAAATGATACAGGGGAGAAAAAGATGATCAAAATACTAATTGTGGAAGACGAAGAGCCGATATCGAATCTTATACGGATAAATCTAACGAAGGCGGGGTACCTGTGTGACTGCGCCTTTGATGGTCTGGAGGCCGCGGACCAGATGGCGGAAGGAGGCTATGATCTGATCCTTTTGGATATCATGCTGCCAAAGATTGACGGGTATGAACTGCTGGAATATGCCAAGACACTGGACCTTCCCGTGATTTTTATCACAGCTATGGGAACCCTTAACCACAAAGTGAAGGGGCTTCGCCAGGGAGCGGACGATTATATTACAAAGCCTTTTGAGATAGTAGAGCTTCTGGCCCGTGTGGAGAGCACCCTCAGAAGGTATCACAAGACCCAGAAGATAATACGGATCCTGGATGTGGAGATTGATGTGCCTTCCCGGATCGTCAGACAGAACAAGGAACAGGTGCTTCTCACTCTGAAAGAGTTTGAACTTCTGCTGCTCTTTGTGCGGAACAAAAATGTAGCGCTTTACCGGGAGACCATCTATGAAAATGTATGGGAGAGCAGTTATCTGGGGGACAGCAGAACAGTAGATCTCCACGTGCAGCGGCTGCGGAAAAAACTGGGTTGGGAAAAGCATATAGTGTCTGTGTATAAAGTGGGATACCGATTGGAGGCATAGATGAAGTTCCGGTGGAAGATCTTTTTCATTTTTATATCCTTCATTACTCTGATTTTCAGTATCTTCGGGGCGTGGATGGTAAATGCTACCTTTCAGACTTCTCTGGAGAGAGAAATTGACAGGGGAAAGTCTGAGAACCAGATGTTTCAGTTCGCCTTTGAGATGGCTTTGGACTCTCTTGGGGAAGAGTATGTTGTGATGCAGGACAGCGTATTCCAGGATATCTCCAACTCTATGAGAGACGGGAGCGCGGGGGGAGAGAGTTTTATCCGGGTGTATGACAGGGAGGCAAAGCTGCTGTTTGACAATACAGGCATGGAAACGGATATGGACTTTATCTCCAGTCTGGACGGGGCGGCGGGGGGCTACCAGATCTACCACGATCCCAAGGAGAGAAACGACGGGTATTATCTGGCAGTGATATGCAGGGCAGGAGAAAAGGAAAGCCCTTTTTATCTGGAAAACATAATGGATATTTCTTATATCTACAGGGAGCGGGAAGCGCTGTTTGCCAGATACCGAATCGCCATTCTGATTCTTCTGGTCCTCACCGGGTGTGTGACCCTGATCCTCTCTCAGCTTCTCACCAGATCCGTGGTATCCCTGTCCAGAATCACCAGGCGGTTTGCCAGGGGGGACTATCAGATCCGTGCCAGGCATTATGGGGAGGATGAGATCGGAGAGCTGACAAAGGACTTTAACAGTATGGCGGACAAGCTGTCCAGAAAAATCGAGGAGCTCCAGGAAGCAGCCAGAAAGCAGGAGGACTTTACAGCCTCTTTTGCCCATGAGCTGAAGACTCCTCTCACTTCCATTATCGGCTATGCCGATATGCTCCGCATGATGGAGCTGAACCGGGAGGAGATTATGGAGGCATCCAACTACATTTATTCCCAGGGAAAGCGCCTGGAGAGTCTGTCCTTAAAGCTGCTGGAGCTTATCGTAACCGATAACCAGGATCAGGAGCTTCGGACACTCTCTGTGAAGCCGCTTTTGGAGGAGGCGGGACGGGTAGTAACGGCTTCTCTGGCGGAGAAGAAGATTCACCTGGAGGAAGATATAGAGGAGGGAGAGGTCAAGGGAGACAGAGATCTTCTCATGTCCCTGTTTATAAATCTAATGGATAATTCCAGAAAAGCGCTGAAGGCGGGGGGTATAATATCCCTTTGGGGCAGAAAGCGGACCGATGGTTACGAGGTCTGTGTCCGGGACAATGGCTGCGGGATTCCCAAGGAGGAGCTCAGCCGGATTACAGAAGCTTTCTATATGGTAGACAAATCCCGTTCCAGAAAGCAGGGGGGAGCAGGGCTGGGGCTGACTCTGTGCAGCAGAATTGTCTATCTGCACGGTGCCAGATGGGAGATTCAGAGTGAGCAGGGCAAGGGGACGTCTATCGCTATCTTCTTCCCCGGAAAGGAGGAATACAATGCATAGAGGAAGATGGAAATATTTCTTCAGCTTTCTGCTGGTCTGTATGCTGGTGATCACAGCCATCTTTCTTCCCCAGGCCTACTCCAGGCTGTGGGACGGCAAGTATCAGGAACATGTCACTTTGTTTTCCAGGGAACAAAGTCTTATCTCTCATGAATATGATACCTCCATAGAGCAGAAAATAAAGATACTGACCCAGGGGGAGAGGAACGGAGAACCCCTCCGGCCGGTCCGCCAGACAAGAGAAAATGCGGTCAGCGAGGAAAAGCTTGTGGAAAAGCTGACCGTAGAGCTGAACCAGATGTCCGCAAACAGCATGACAGACAGGATCCTTTTCTATAATCTGCAGGAATGCTTTCAGTCGTCCCAGCTTTATAGTGTGAGGGATATCTCTGACACAGAAAATTCAGGAGACAGTGTGTTATTCTGGCGGCTGAAGTTCGAGAACAGCGATGGCTTTTTTATGGAAGCGTGTGTGGATGCTTATACCTATACCATATACTGCATAAACTTCCTCCAGAGGATTTCTTACTCTCAGGAGATGCTGGAGAATTACAGTATGTCCGTGACGGATGCGTCCAGGACGGAGCCTGTGCTGGATTATGAGGAAAGCTATGACAGTATTCAGGCATATGCCGCCGACTACCTGAAGGTAGAGGAAGACTCCTGGAAGGCTGTCGGGATGGAAACAGATGTTTGGATGCATGCAGTTTTGGGAAAGACAAAATTTAACATCATAAGCGGACAGAGGTATGATGACAGGGGATTTAATGCGCAGCTTGGGATCAGCAGTATGCTGGACTGGATAAACAGTATTACAGAAGAGGAAAAATGATACAACTATGATACAAAAAATAAACGTTTTCGATGCAAGAGAGGCTTATCCTTTATATCAGAGAAGAGACATAAGAGGAGGAATGCTGCATGAGAAGAAAATTATACTACCATTTTTCGATAGTTATCATAGCAGGCCTCTGCATTCTTGGATGTTCTCCGAAAAAAAGCCGGGATGTGGCAACCTCTCAGGCTGAAGGAGAGACCATACAGGAGGCAGAGGTGGAAGCTGAAGGGGCTTCCAAATCAGAAAAAAAGAACGACCCGCTGCTGCTTCTTGTGAACAAGGATACGCCGCTGCCCAAGGATTACGATCCGGATCTGAAAGTGCTGAACAGCGGCAATAAGAGCGTTGCCGAAGTGATCTATAACGATCTGCGGGACATGCTGACGGCGGGGAATGCCCAGGGGCTGAGCTTTTGCATTGCATCGGGTTACAGGAGCGCAGAGAGGCAGCAGGAGATTCTGGATCAGGATATCCGGAAATTAACAGCAAAGGGTATGGATTATGATACTGCGTATCAAAATGTGACAAGAACGGTAATGCCTGCAGGGTACAGCGAACACGAAACGGGCCTGGCGGTGGATATTACGGCTCTCTCCAATCAAATGCTGGACGAGACCCAGGTGGATACGCCGGAGAACCGGTGGCTGAGGGAAAACTGCAGCAAATACGGCTTTATTCTCCGGTATCCGGAGGGCAAGGAGGAGATTACAAAGATTGACTATGAGCCCTGGCATTTCCGCTATGTGGGAAAGGAGGCAGCCCGAGAGATTACGGAGAAGCAGATAACCTTGGAGGAATATCTGAAATAGAAGAAAGGGGAGGTTTCATTCAATGAAGATAAGACAAAGACTTAGAATTATGGAAAGCAGCAATCAAAAAGATTTGAAGATTAAACTGTTTTTTCTGGCGGATCAGATGGGACTGTCCGGCTGGATTCAGCATGAGGCGGAGGGAATCGTAGCTGCGGAGATTCAGGGGGAAGAAGAGTGCCTGAATCTGTATCTGGAGCAGAGTATGGCGCTTTACCATATATCAAAGGAACGACTTATCTGCGGGCCGGCCAAAAAAGGGGAGGCAGCCCGGGAGGGGCTGAAAATAGGTTAGAGATTATAAAAAGGGTTTATTATTTATGGATCAAGGTTCCGGTCTTCCCTGCAATTCCGTCTTTTGCTTTCTCCAGCAGAGTAATCAGGGCGGTCCGCCCTTCCTTGGAGGATGCGAAATCTATGGCGGCCTGTACCTTGGGCAGCATAGAACCGGGAGCAAACTGTCCTTCTTCTGCGTACTGGCGGGCTTGTTCCACCTTCAGATCCGATAACCATTCTTGGTTCTCTTTGCCAAAATTAATGGCAACTTTTTCTACTGCAGTCAGAATGATCAGATAGTCAGCATCCAATTCCTTTGCAAGCAGACAGCTGGCAAAGTCTTTGTCTATAACTGCACTGGCACCTTTGAGATGGTTGCCCTGAAGGGTCACAGGAATCCCGCCGCCCCCGCAGGCGATGACAACTTCACCGGACTCCACCAGGGAGCGGATAGCCCCGATCTCCACAATTTCTTTTGGCTTGGGAGACGCCACAAAACGGCGGTAGCCTCTGCCGGCATCTTCCCGCATAACATGGCCGTATTTGGAGGCAACGGTATCGGCTTCCTCCTTTGTGAGAAACTTTCCGATGGGCTTGGACGGGTTCAAAAAGGCGGGATCATCCGCGTCAACCCGGACCTGTGTGACCATGGTGGACACAGGAATGTCCTTGATGCCGCGGTTCCAAAGCTCTTCTCTCAGCGCATTCTGCAGATCATAGCCAATGTAGGCCTGACTCATGGCCACACACACGGAAAGTGGGGTGTTAGGCTGTGCCGAATCTTCCCTGGAAAGAGCTGCCATGGCATTGTTAATCATTCCTACCTGCGGTCCGTTGCCGTGGGCCACAATGACCTGATGGCCTTCTTCTATGAGATCGACAATGGCCTTCGCTGTGATCTTAACGGCAGCCATCTGTTCCGGCAGGGTATTTCCCAGGGCATTGCCGCCCAGTGCAATTACGATTCTTTTTTTATTCATTGTAAATTCCCCCTAAAAATAGATTGCGCCCGGGCAACTATGCGCGCCGCACAACCGCCCGGGCAGTTTTTACTTATTTAAAGACTCTCGGTGTGCCTTTTTCTTCCAGTTTTTTCAATACATCTGCCGGATCTGCGAATTTGCTCAGCATAATCATAGCAGCGATGACATATGGCTTAAAGCTTGCTTCTTTGTAAAGCGGTGTTCTGTAGCGGTCAAATACGGTTGCGTCAACCTCGCCGGTCTCGCAGCTCACGCCGGTGATATCGGCCGGCAGGCAGTGGAGATAAAGCGCTTTGCCGTCTTTTGTGGTCTTCATCAGCTCTTCGGTGCAAGCCCAGTCTTTGTGCTGTGCATTTTGTGCCAGGAGTTCTTTTTCCAGCTTGTCAATGCCGTCAAAATCCCCTTCTCCGTAGAGGTTGGTACGTTTTTCCATAGCTGCAAAAGGCGCCCAGCTCTTAGGATATACAATATCAGCGTCTTTGAAGGCTTCTTCCATGCTGTTGGTTCTCTTGAAGGAACCGCCGGATTTCTCAGCATTTTTTCTGGCAACTTCTTCTACTTCAGGCATTACCTCATAGCCTTCCGGATGGGCCAGGACAACTTCCATACCCATACGGGTCATCAGACCGATGACGCCCTGGGGAACAGAGAGAGGTTTTCCGTAAGAAGGAGAGTATGCCCATGTCATCGCAAGCTTTTTTCCTTTTAAATTCTCAATGCCGCCGAATTCGTGGATAATGTGGAGCATATCTGCCATACACTGGGTGGGATGGTCAATGTCGCACTGCAAGTTTACTAAGGTAGGACGCTGTTCCAGAATGCCGTCTCTGTGACCTTCCTCCACGGAGTCAGCTACCTCATGCATGTAGGCATTTCCTTTGCCGATATACATATCGTCACGGATACCGATAACGTCTGCCATAAAGGAGATCATGTTAGCGGTCTCACGTACGGTTTCCCCGTGTGCCACCTGAGATTTGCCCTCGTCCAGATCCTGTACTTCCAGCCCCAATAAGTTACAGGCAGAGGCAAAGGAAAAACGGGTGCGTGTGGAGTTGTCACGGAATAATGAGATTCCAAGGCCGCTCTCAAAGACCTTTGTGGAGATGTTGTTTTCTCTCATAAAGCGGAGGGCGTCAGCTACTGTCCAGACAGCCTCCAGCTCTTCATCTGTCTTTTCCCAGGTGAGGAAGAAGTCATTGTTGTACATTTCCTTGAAATTTAATTTATTTAATTTATCGATATAATCCTGTAAAGTTTTCATAATTGGCGTAATCCTTTCTTTTTATAATAAATAGTTGGTAGTTAGAGACTCATTCCCTGTTATGCCAAATAGGGCAGAAAAAGGAGGGCAGGACAGGAAATGAGCATAGTTGCCGAACTTAACGAATAGGTCTGTTATTTGCAGTAGCAGGCGGGAAGAGCGGCATATACAGCTGCGCAGCATACCAGGTCTGCTTTCCAGGTCTTTTCATTGGGCGCATGTGCCTGGGCTTCAGCTCCGGGTCCGAAGCCGATGCAGGGGATCCCGTTTCTTCCCATAATGGAAACACCGTTGGTGGAGAAGGTCCATTTGTCTGTAAGAGGACGGACTTTTCTCATTTCAACTGTCTCGGCGGTGCCGATGCGGCTGTCGCCGTAAAGGCCTTTGTAAGCTTCCTCCAGGGCTTTGGTTACCTCATGATCCTCCGGGATTACCCAGGTTGGGAAATAGCATTCAATGGGGTATACCAGTCCGGTATAGGAAGGACGCTCGTAGTTGTACATGGACACTTTTACATCATCCCCGTATTTCTGAACACTTGGGAGTGCGCGGATTTCATCCAGACAGCTTTCCCAGGTCTCTCCGGCTGTCATACGGCGGTCCAGGGAAACGGAACAGCTGTCTGCTACCGCACAGCGGCTTGGGGAGGTAAAGAATATCTCTGAGGTAGTAATGGTGCCCCGGCCAAGGAAACGGGCCTCTTTCCACTCCTTGTTGTAGGCTTCGTCCAGCATCTTAACCAGACCTTTTACCTCTGTGCCTTCCTCTGCGTCATTTTCATTGAGAGCACGGACATCCTGCAGGATGTCAGCCATTTTGTAGATGGCATTGTCACCCCGCTCCGGAGCAGAGCCGTGGCAGGAGACACCCTGTACATCCACACGGATTTCCATACGTCCCCGCTGGCCCCGGTAGATACCGCCGTCTGTAGGCTCTGTGGAGACAACAAATTCGGGACGTACCTTGCCTTCGTTGATGATATACTGCCAGCAGAGGCCGTCACAGTCTTCTTCCTGAACCGTGCCTGTCACTACCACTTGGTATGTATCATTCAGCATGCCCAGATCTTTCATGATTTTAGCGCCGTATACCGCGGATACGATACCGCCTAGCTGATCTGAGGTGCCGCGGCCTCCAATCTCGGTATCCGATTCAAAGCCTTCGTAGGGGTCAAACTCCCAGTTGTCTCTGTTGCCTACACCCACAGTATCAATATGGGCGTCATAGCCGATTAAGGTTTTTCCGGTTCCCATATAGCCTAATACATTGCCCATAGGGTCAATGTCAACCTTGTCGAATCCAACCGCTCTCATTTCTTCCGCAATCCGGTCGATGTGCCCCTTTTCATCGGCACTTTCCCCGGGGATCCGCACCAAATCCCGCAGAAACTTTGTCATCTGCCCTTCGTAACCCTGTGCGGCTTCTTTGATTTTGTTATAGTCCATGGTAATATCCTCCTAATCCTTCTATATATTTGCTTGTTTTCTGGTTTGCGTGGTCACTGTCTATTCGTACTGCTTTCCGCCCCATACAATTTCTTTGTAGCGGTCCGGGTCGGTGTCGCCCTCTGTGGAGAACATGAGAACCCTGGAGTTCTCATCCAGTGCAAGGAATTCTCTCAGCGCTCTGTATTCCTCCATCTGCATGACAGAAGCGATGACTCCCATTCCCACAGCGCCGGATTCCCCGGAGACTACCTGGGGATCTCCTTTGAAGGGGGCAGCCAGCATACGCATGCCTTTGGCTGATACCCAGTCAGGGCAGGAGAGGAATGCTGTCACGTGATTTTTCAGAATATCCCAGGAGATGGTATTGGGTTCCCCGCAGGCAAGACCGGCCATAATGGTCTGCATATCCCCGTCTACAAACCGGACGCTGCCGTCTTTGGCAATAGCTCCCTTGTAGAGACAGTCAGCCACAGAAGCCTCCATAACAATAACCTTCGGGGGATTCTTTGGATACCTGTTGGCAAAATAGCCCTGCACAGCCCCTGCCAGGGAGCCCACGCCGGCCTGTATGAATACGTGAGTGGGACGTTCACACCCATATTCATGAAGCTGTTCGTCCGCCTCCATAGCCATAGTCCCGTAACCCTGCATAATCCATGAGGGGATTTCTTCGTAGCCGTCCCAGGCGGTATCCTGAACCATAACGCCGTTGGGGGTTTTTTCGGCCAGGGCATTGGCCATACGGACACATTCGTCGTAGTTAACTTCTTCTATGGTAGCCTGGGCATTCTCTTTCCGAATGTTTTCCAGACGGGTTTTGGTGGAACCTTTCGGCATCAGTACAACGGATTTCTGGCCTAGTTTATTGGCTGCCCATGCAACCCCCCGGCCGTGATTGCCGTCTGTGGCTGTGAAAAAGGTTGCCTGGCCGAACTCTTTTCTCAGTTCCTCAGAAGTGAGAACATTGTAGGGCAGGGCAGAGACATCTCTTCCTGTCTGTTTTGCTATGTAACGGGCCATGGCGAAGGAACCGCCCAGCACTTTGAAGGCGTTCAGCCCGAAACGGTAGGACTCATCCTTTACGTACAGCTCTTTGATTCCGAGATAGTCTGCCATGTGCTGCAGGCGGGCAAGGGGTGTCTGGGAATACTGGGGAAAGCTCTCGTGAAAGGTCCTTGCCTTCACTACGTTTTCCAGAGACATGACAGACAGCTGCGCGTCATCTGTCTTCGGCATCTCGTTGGGTGTCCATTTCATTTGTTCCATTGTAAAAATCCCTCCTAAAATATTTTTGCTGCATCGGTTATGCTACTTGTTTACATCGGTATAACTATATAAAGTATATTTGGAAATTCCAAAATAATTAGCAACCTTATCCCCGGATTTGGTAATCAAAAATGCACCGGAGTCGTTCAGAAACTGAATGGCCTTTACTTTATCTTCCTTTGTCATAAGAGCCACCGGTTTGCCCACAAGGGCCACGGATTCTTCGATGAGCTGATCCAGCAGATCGTTGACATTTCTGGTGATCTCTGTGGTCTTGGCCTCCGTATCCTTTCCCTGGGTGTCTGTAAAGGAGTGGATGGCGGTTTCTACCATCATCAGCTTTGTAATATCATAGTTAATAGAGAAAATATAGTGGATGACCTCATGTTCATCCCGGATATAGAAGGTGGAGGATTTTAAGATCCTGCCGTCGGATGTCTTGGTGAGATAGCCGGCACGGTCTTCCAGTGAGTCGGGATCCTGTTTGAGCGCTTTTAATACTACATTGGAAGGGCCGTCGCCCAGCTTGCGGTTGGTGATATGTCCGTTTTCCAGGTATACAATCGAGTGCTCCAGATCCTGGGTTTTTAAGTCATGAATTACAATTTCACAGTCTGAGCCGAACTGCTGGGCCAGCCCATGTGCAATTTGTTTTAGTAAGGTCAGTCGTCCCATAATAAACTCCTTTCTCTGTGCTGCCAGACGTTGTTTATAAGTCCATCATAACACACTTTTTTCAAATTACAAGAGTTTTTTACAAAAAAATTTAGGTAATCTAAAACTTTTTTGATTTTCTTTCCCGGAAGTATTGCTATTTAAATAATCAGGTGGTATATTTAAGGCATCATAAGCAAGAAATAAAACCAAAGAAGAGGGTAATTACATGCGGGAGAGAGTCTTAAAACTAGTGATAACGTTTCATACAACAGCACATGCTATGGCTATGGAGCAGGGATGCAGGGAGCGGAACCTTCCGGGAAGGCTGATTCCGGTGCCCAGGGCAATCTCGGCGGGCTGCGGTATCTCCTGGTGTGCAGACATCAGTGACAGACAGGCGTTGGAAGGATTTCTGAAGGACAGCCAGATTGAGGCAGAAGGGGTTTACGAAACATTAGTATAGGCAGTAAGGTATTGGGAGGTTGAGGAATGTTTACATTTAAAGTGAATGGAAAAGAATGTCAGAGCAGCCGGGACGGAAGACTGATTGACTATCTGAGGGATGAACTGAGACTGACGGCGGTGAAAGAGGGGTGCAGTGAGGGAACCTGCGGAACCTGTACCGTAATTGTAGACGGAAAAAAAGGAAAGGCATGTATTCTGAAGCTTTCAAAGCTGGAGGGAAAGAGCATTACTACCGTGGAGGGAATCCCGGAGGAGGAGATGAAGGTATATGTCCACTGCTTTGCGGAAGCGGGCGCCGTTCAGTGCGGCTTTTGTATTCCGGGGATGATCATTTCTGCCAAAGTACTTCTGGATGCCAATCTGTATCCTACCAGGGAGGAAGTAAAAAAGGCCATACACGGGAACATCTGCAGGTGCACCGGCTACCAGAAGATTGAGGATGCCATCCTTATGGCGGCAGAATATTTCAGGGAAAAACGCATGATACCGGAAGGGCCAAAGCATCTGGGACTCACCCAGCGGTTTCAGCGGGTGGATGTGGAGGAAAAGGTCAGAGGGACCGGGGAATTTGTTGACGATATTATCCTGCCGGATATGGCTTATGCAAAGGCGCTTCGTAGTCCCTATCCCAGAGCCAGGATTCACCGGATAGATATCACCCGCGCCCTGGCCCACGAGGACTGTGTGGCTGTGTATACCGCCAAGGATGTACCCAACAATATCTGCGGCCATATTGTCCAGGACTGGGACGTTTTGATTCCTGAGGGAGGAATTACCAGGTATATCGGAGATGCCATTGCGCTGGCAGTTGTGAATCATAAGGAGAATCTGGAGGAAGTACTTTCTCTGATCCAGGTGGATGCAGAAGAGCTGCCTCCGGTAACGAATCCCATAGATGCCTTAAAGGAGGACGCCCCGAAGGTACATGAGGGCGGCAACCTTCTGACAAAGAAGGTGTGCAAAAGAGGAGACGCAGAGGGTGCCATTGCCAGCTCAAAATATGTGGTAACCCGGCATTACAGCGTACCTTTTACGGATCATGCATTTATGGAACCGGAGTGTGCCATTGCATTTCCTGAGGGTGAGGACGGTGTGCACCTCTACACGGCAGGACAGTCTGTGTATGATGAACAGCATGAGATTTCAAGCATTCTGCAGCTTCCTGCGGAAAAGGTGGTTGTGGAGAGCAAGCTGGTCGGGGGCGGCTTCGGGGGTAAAGAAGATATGAGTGTCCAGCACCATGCGGCTCTTGCGGCGTGGCTTTCCAAGCGTCCGGTAAAGGTGAAGTTTTCCAGAAAGGAAAGTCTTCTGGTGCATGTAAAACGCCATGCGATGGAGATGGACTTTACCACAGCCTGCGATGAGAACGGATATCTCACAGGGATGAAGGCAGTGCTTTATTCCGACACCGGCGCATATGCTTCCTTAGGCGGACCTGTACTGGAACGGGCGTGTACACACGCGGCCGGGCCTTATAATTATCAGAATGTGGACATTGTGGGATACGGGGTTTATACCAACAATATTCCGGCTGGGGCATACCGGGGCTTCGGGGTGACCCAGAGCTGCTTTGCCACAGAATGCAATCTGAATCTGCTGGCGGAGATGGCTGGCATTACTCCCTGGGAGATCCGCTACAGAAATGCCATCCGGCCCGGGCAGACGCTCCCCAACGGGCAGATTGCCACAAAGGACTGTGCCCTGGCCCAGACCCTGGAGGCAGTAAAAGAGGTATATGATTCCCATCCGTATGCGGGGATAGCCTCCTGTATGAAGAACAGCGGGGTAGGCGTGGGAATCCCTGATATCGGAAGATGCCGGCTTACTGTGGAGAACGGCAAAGTTCATATACTTACCTCCGCCGCCTGTATGGGACAGGGCGTGGGGACTGTGACCATCCACATTGTGTGTGAGATGACCGGACTTGCCCCGGCGCTTCTGGTTCACGAGAGACCTAACACAGAGAGAACCCCTGATTCCGGAACAAGCACCGCGTCCCGCCAGACCTTGTTTACAGGGGAAGCCACAAGAAGGGCATCAATACTCCTTGGGGAGGCTCTGGAGGAGAAAGGCTCTCTGCAAGCGCTGGAAGGAACCAGCTATTACGGGGAATACCTGGGGGAGACAGACCCTATGGGCTCTCCCAAGCCCAATCCGGTCAGCCATATTGCCTATGGATATGCCACCCAGGTGGTAATCCTGGATGAGGCAGGAAAGGTAACGGAGGTAGTTGCCGCCCACGATGTGGGAACAGTGGTAAATGTACAGTCCTGCGAGGGACAGGTGGAGGGAGGCGTTGTGATGGGACTGGGATATGCCCTCACAGAAGATTTCCCGATGGCGGAGGGAAGGCCTACACTGAATTATGGAAAACTGGGACTTTTCAGAGCCAGTCAGACACCGCCGGTTCAGGCTATCCTGATTACTTCCGAGGAAGTGCTGGAGGAAGCCTGCGGAGCTAAGGGTGTAGGAGAAATCTCTTCCGTTCCCACAGCTCCCGCCTGTGCCCATGCCTATTACCGTTATGACGGAATCGAGCGAACAAGGCTCCCGTTGGAGAATACATTCTACAGGAAAGCTAAATAATTACAGAAAACCATTCACCGGGTTTCGGATGTATGGATGAAGATGGAAATGGAGGAATGAGGATGAAGCAATTACTAAAGCACGGCACAGTAGTGTCAGGGGTAGGCTGCTGTAAAAAGGACATTTTAATCGAAGACGGAATCATCAGGGAAGTATCTCCAAAGATAAGCGACGGAGAAGCCCAGGTAGTGGATGCCAAAGGAAAGCTCATCTTCCCGGGATTTATTGATGCTCATACCCACATGGATCTGCCGGTGGCCGGAACGGTTACCGCAGATGACTTTTACTCAGGAACCCGTGCGGCTATTGCAGGGGGGACTACCTGTATTGTAGACTTCGCCACACAGTATAAGGGGGAGACGCTGGAAGAGGCATTGGAAAACTGGAACAAAAAGGCGGAGGGAAGGTGTTCCTGCGACTATGGGTTCCATATGGCCATCTCCGATCTGGAAGGGGCCGGGGAGACCCAGGTTCAGGCTATGCTGGACGCTGGGGTGAGCACATTCAAGCTCTATATGACGTACCCGGATATGCTTCTGAGAGACGGGGAACTCTACCGTATCTTAAAGCAGCTGAAAAAACAGGGGGGAATCGCCGGGGTTCACTGTGAAAATGCTGAGGTGATCGATGCTCTGACTGCCGAGGCAAAAGCAGCCGGGCATCTGGGACCGGATACCCACCCCAGAGTGCGTCCTGCAGGCCTGGAGGCAGAGGCGGTAAACCGCTTGCTTGCCATCGCCAAGGAGGCAGATGCCCCGGTCATTGTAGTTCATCTGACCTGCTGGGAGGCATTTGCCAAGATTCAGAGGGCCCGGGCGAGGGGGCAGATTGTATTTGCAGAGACCTGTCCTCAGTACCTGCTTCTGGATGAGAGCTGCTATAAAAAGAATGGATTTGAGGCTGCCAAATATGTGTGTTCGCCGCCGCTGAGGAAAAAGGTAGATCAGGAATGCCTGTGGGAAGCTTTAAAAACAGGGGATATCCAGACTGTTTCCACAGACCACTGCAGCTTCACCCTGGCGCAGAAAGAGATGGGAAAAGAAGATTTTACCAAGATACCCAACGGTATGCCTGGTGTGGAGACCAGGGGGGTGCTGCTCTATACCTACGGGGTAGAGGAGGGGAGAATGACTTTAGAGGAAATGTGCCGGGTACTCTCCGAAAACCCGGCTAAGCTCTATGGCATGTATCCCAGAAAGGGCTGTCTGGAGCCTGGAAGCGATGCCGACCTTGTGATTCTGGATCCGCATAAGCCAGGGGTCATCGAGGCAAAGACGCAGGAATATAATATGGATTATGCACCCTTTGAGGGCTGGAACCTGAAAGGCACTATTGACAAAGTTTATCTGCGTGGTAATCTGGTAGTAGATCAGGGAAAGGTGGTCTCAGAAAAGCAGGGACAGTATATTTCCCGGGGAAAATATCAGACAGATTTCAACTAAAGGAGAACCGCAGACATGGAAAAAACAATCGATGCCAGAGGACAGCAGTGTCCGAAACCAGTGATCATGACAAAAAAAGCAATGGACGAAGCCGCACCCGGAACGGTGCTGCTTGTACAGGTAGATAATGAGATTGCAGTGAGCAATCTGCAGAAGCTGGCCGTATCCCAGAATGCAGAGTATGCATCCGTTCAGAAGGGTGAGAAACTGTATGAGGTCCGTATCACAGTCACCGGGGAGGGAAGAGAGCATCCTGCCTCTCAGCCTGCATATGAAAATTGCTGCCGGCCGGAGGAAAACACGGTAGTGGTCATAAGTTCAGATAAGATGGGGGAGGGAGATGAGGCACTGGGCAGAACACTGATGAAGGGATTTATCTATGCCCTTACCCAGCTGCCCGTTCCGCCCAAAACGGTGCTTCTGTACAACGGCGGGGCTAAGCTTTCCTGTGAGGGATCGGATTCGGCGGAAGACCTCCGGGCACTGGAGCAGGCCGGCACTGCTGTTTTGACCTGCGGTACCTGCCTGAACCATTACGGGCTGGGAGAGAAGCTGGCTGCCGGTACGGTTACGAATATGTATGTGATTGCAGAGACACAGGCCGAGGCAGCCAAAATCATTAGACCATAAGGAGAACGGAAGATGAAACCAGTAATTGTCAGAGGGGGAGGGGATCTTGCGACCGGGACGATCCACCGTCTGTGCAGAAGCGGATATCCGGTCATTATCCTGGAGACCGAACAGCCGTCTGCCATCCGCAGGAAGGTTTCCTTCTGCGAAGCTGTCTATGAGGGAAGGATGACCGTCGAAGGCATTACCTGCCGTCTGGCAAAGGATTGGAGAGAGGCACAGAGAACGGTGTCCCCCCGTTCCCCCGTACTTCTGGTGGATCCCCTGGGTGATATCCTGAGGGAATATCACCCGGACGTTTTAATCGATGCCATTTTGGCAAAACGGAATATGGGCACCAGGCGGGATATGGGGAATCTTACCATTGCCCTGGGACCGGGATTCACAGCAGGTGAGGATGCCCATTACGTCATCGAGACTATGCGGGGGCATGATCTTGGCCGGATTATTTCCAGGGGAAGTGCTGTACCCAATACCGGGATTCCTGGAATCATCGAGGGTTACGGTAAAGAACGGGTGATTCATGCCGGGGGGACGGGAAGGTTTTCCCCTCTGGCCGGGATTGGTGAATGGGTGGAAAAGGATCGTCTCATAGGTAAAATCCAGAATAATGCAGGGGATTCCAAGACCTGGATTCCGGTGAGAGCCAGCATTTCAGGGGTGGTAAGAGGCATGATACGGGAAGGATTCCCGGTGACGGAGGGCTTTAAGATTGCCGATATAGACCCGAGAGAGGATGCCGTACAGTACTGTGATACGATTTCCGACAAGGCAAGGTGTATTGCCGGAAGTGTGCTGGAGCTTGTGTGTGCCTGGGAAAAGGGGGACGCAGGCAGGTATGGCCGGTTTTGCGAAGGAGAGAAAAAGTGAATGACTGGGAAGAGCTGACGAGAGAAAAAGAGATTATAACAGTGATAGGTGCAGGTGGGAAATCTACCTGCATCCGTTATTTAGCGGAGAAATATAAAAGTGCGGGAAAACGTGTGCTGGTGACTACAACCACCCATATGAGAATGCCCCAGACAGGCGCCTGCCTGGGAGGAACGGCAGAGGAGATTCTGCAGACACTGGAAGACACAGGATATGCGGCTGCGGGAATCCCGGTGAAAGAGGGCGGTGCAGATAAAATAAAAGGGCTTCCCGGGGATGTCCTCGCCCGGGGAATAGACGCGGCAGATGTTACCCTCATAGAGGGGGACGGCTCCCGGGGACTGCCTGTAAAGGTACCGGCCTCGCACGAGCCGGTGATTGTACCTCAGACTACGAGAATACTTTTGGTCGCCGGACTTTCCTGCCTGGGAGAGGAGCTGGGGAAGGTATGCCACCGCAGAGAACTGGCGGGCCGGATATTGAATTGCAGACCGGATCACAGGCTCTCCCCGGAAGACCTGGCTGTGCTGCTCAGGGAGGGATATCTATTCCCTCTGAGAGAGCGCGGGAAGGGGATCCCTGTCACGGTAGTTCTGAACCAGGGAGATACCAGGGAGCGGCGGGAAAAGGCTGAAAGGTGCAGGCAGTCTATAAAAGATGCGCCGGTGGTGATTACTTCTCTGTCAAAGGGCAAAACTTATGATAGTGCATTTTAATATACAGCCGGAGCTGTATATCCGCCCGCAGAGTATGCACCAAGGAGCGCTGCCCGGGTATAATAGAAAGAATACCATGAGAGGAGTACTGTCATGAGAAAAAAACTGCTGTGCATCATTTTTCTGTTCCTTCTGGCTCTGGGCGGCTGCGGGGCACAGGACGGCAATTCCCATGTTCCTGTTGCAGGAGAGGAGATCATTCCCTCCAATTATGCAAAAGAGAAAAACTGGATGCTGCTGGAGGAGAAGGGGCAGAAGCCTGCGGATGTCTTTTATCTCTATCCCACCAGCTGGGCAAGAAAGGATAAAAAGGATTATCCTGTCAGTACCATACAGGCAAAGAATATGAGAAAGCGGGCCAGGAGTGTGGCGGCTTCCCAGGCCAGGGCTTTCGATATGGCCGGAAACCTGTATGCACCCTATTACCGCCAGGTTGAGGCGGCGTTTATCCTGGACAGGGATCAGGAGGAGCAGATGGCGTACTACGGAGGCGTGCCAAAAACGGACGTGATAGCTGCGTTTGATTACTACATTAAACACTACAATCAGGGCAGGCCCTTTCTTTTAGTGGGCCATTCCCAGGGCGCAGTGATGGTCAAGGAGATACTGTTTGACTATATGGATAAGAATCCTGAGGTATATAAGCGGATGGTGGCTGCCTATGTGATCGGATTCTCTGTCACGGAGCAGGAGCTTGAGGAGCATCCCTACCTGAAATTTGCCGAGGGGCCGGAGGATACCGGGGTGATTATTTCCTACAATACAGAGGCTCCGGGGATGACAGAAAAAAATCCTACCGTTCTGCCGGGTGCCGTCTGTATCAACCCTATCTCCTGGACCAGAGACGAGACCCCGGCTTCTGCTTCTGAGAATGCCGGCTCCCTCATCAAAGCAGAGGGGCGGGAACAGAAGCTGGAGGGATTTGCAGATGCAAGGATCGACAAAGAGCGGGGGACGGTGATCTGCTCAACCGTGGATCCGGCAGTGTATCACAGCTCTGACGTGGAACACTTTCCCCTGGGGATATTTCACAGGTTCGACTTCCGGTTTTATTATTACAATCTGAAAGAAAATGCACAGGTGAGGGTGGAAAAGTTTTTGGAAGAGTGGGACGACGAGTGAACTCCCGCGGCGGTAGGCTGTCTGGTTCGGGCGGGAGGGGCCTGGGTTCCGGGGACACCTCCGTCGCGAAGAGAGTCTAAGACAAAATCGGAATCCCCGCCGGAGCACCGTTCGTATAGGCAGAGAATGCTTGATGTGCATTCTCTGCCTATTCTCACTTTTTTTCGGCCCGGACTGCCGAAAAAATCACCTGCGGGAATCCCGGTTTTGCCTAAGACTCCCTATTCACTCCTGCGGAATTGTCCGCGGAACCCAGGCCCCTACCGCCCGAACCAGACAGCCTACCGCCGCGGGAGTTCACTCACCTGGGTATGGGGAAGTTCGTAGGAATCTCTAAAAAAGGGTTAAATAATGGAGGTCACGTTCTCTTTATGCTCCCTACTGATCGTATATAGCGGCTATATCATGTATTCTACGCTTCATTTCTGTGCGGATATCCCGTGGCTCCAGACACTCGCACTTATTCCCGAAACTGAGAAGCATATCGTAGTAGTATTCATTTTCAATGAACGGAAAGTTTACAATGTAATGCTCATCACCATCTGGTATACACAAAATTATAATTTGTGGAGAGATTTCCTGAACTTTCCTTATTTTACAGGTTTTTCAGCCTATTACATAGTGAAATGATATGTATTTTCCCTTATTTTTGCCCTTATGCGGAATCCGCAAGGGAAATAAGGGAAGTTTTTATTTAGTCGTTACCTGCTACTTTATCAAGAAGTCTGGCGGAGTTCCGCTTTGCCTTTCTTGTAGAGTGGGCATAGACATTCATTATGGTACTGACATCAGAGTGTCCAAACAGTTCCTGCACATCTTTTGGAGCAGCTCCGTTTGAGAGGAGGTTGCTTGTGTAGGTGTGTCGCAACTGGTGGAAATGGAAATTCTCAAATCCGTCCAGTCTTTTCGCAACTGACCGGCAGGCAATGCTAAGTGTGCTTGGCAGTTCCAGACTGCCATCCGGTCTGAGGCAGACAAAAGAGATTTCTTTATAATCTGCTGGGACTTCCTGTGTTCCATCAAGGTGATAGTATTCATAATACACTCTGTTTTTGTCCTGTACTTCCTTGTAGAAATTGCGGTGGTAAAGTTCATCATACTGCATCCGGCTTTTAAACTGTTCTTTTCTGGCGGTTTTCAGTATTTCAGTCAGAGTATCACCAAAATCAACAATCCTTACTTTCTTTCACTTGGTCGGTCCGATGATATTTTTATGTTTTGTGCCATCATAGCGGATACTTCTTTTAATGGTCAGGCATTGTTCTTCAAGGTTGATGTCCTGCCATGTCAATCCACAAACTTCACCAATACGAAGTCCCGCATAGTATGCTATCTGGATTGGCAGGATTGCAGGTGGATTCTTTACTTTGAGGTATTCTATCAGTCTTTCATAATCTTCATGGGAAATCGGCTGTATGCCTTCTTCTACCTCATCATCTGAGAATAAATCCACATCCTCTGCCTGTTTTTTCAAACATCGCTTTAGGGAAACCGGGCGCTACGAAAGAACAGGTGGAACAGGCTGCCAAGGTTGCACAGTGTCATGATTTTATCATGGCGCTTCCCAATGGCTATCAGACAAAAATCGGTGACGGCGGCGTATATCTGTCCGGCGGTGAGCAGCAGCGTGTTTCCATCGCGAGGGCAATCCTGAAAAATGCCCCGATCCTGATTTTGGACGAGGCAAGCGCCTATGCGGATGCCGAGAATGAACATGAAATGCAGATTGCTTTGCAATCCCTGATAAAGAATAAAACGGTCATTATGATTGCCCACAGGCTGACAACCATCTGCAATGCCAACCAGATTTTAGTTGTGGACGGCGGGCAGATGAAAGAACACGGCACCCATGATGAATTGCTGAAAAAGCATGGGCTATATGCAGCCATGTGGGATGCTGGTGTTAATTCGGCTACATGGACGATCCGCGCCGGAAATCCTCAAGAGGATACCTTTATGCCATCCGGCAAAAAGCAAGGAAAGGAGGCCGTGACAGAATGAAACAGTTATTGAACGCGATTACCTGCAATGAACCAAAAAGGTTAATAAAGCCAGTGTTTTGGAACGCGCTTGCAAATTTGTCTAACTTGCTGCCATTCTTGTGTCTGGCATATATCGTCAGCCAGATTTATGAGTATTTCGTCAGCGGGACATTGAACCGCACATCCTTATGGGCAGCATGGGCTGTCATGCTTGCGGAACATATCCGCAGGCTGCCGCTGGGCTTCCTTATGAGTAAAAATTCCGGTGAAATCGGGAATACCATGATGAATGACTTTTCCAGAACCGAGTCAGCTATGACCCACATTTTACCCCAGATCATCAGTGGCGCGATTATGGCGGTCATTGCTTCTGTCGTTCTTCTGATTGCGGACTGGCGTATGGGCCTTGCCATGTTTGCAGGCTTTCCGATTGCGTTGCTGATTATGTTTGGGATGCGGGGATTGGAGCGCCGGTTGGACACGCAGCTTTCAAAGGCAAGGGTCAATCAGGCCGGAAAGCTGCAAGAATACCTGTATGGGATGCGTATTATCAAATCCTACAATATGCAGGGTGATAACTTTGAAAAACTGAAAAAGGCTTGCACAGACTACCGGGACGCCTGCATGAAAGTGGAGGGAGGCATTGGCCCCCTGAATTTGGTTGCGGCGGCTTTCCTCCGCAGTGGCCTGTCCCTTATGACGGTGGTAGGTGTGTTCCTTGTAAGCGGTGTCACCTTGACTGTGCCGGATTTTGCTCTATTCCTGCTTATCGGAACCCGTGTATTTGACCCGCTGGCCGTCACCATTATGAACTATTCCGAACTGATGATGTGCGGGATGTCGGGAGAACGGATTTGTACCCTGCTGGACGAGCCGGAAATGGTAGAAAGCGGTGACGCTCCGAAGGAGCATGAGATATGCTTTGACCATGTGAGCTTTGGATATGGTGAGAAAGAAGTTTTACACGATGTCAGCGCCCGATTGGAACCGGGAACCATGACCGCTGTTGTAGGGCCGTCTGGCTCCGGCAAAAGTACCATGCTGCGGCTGATTGCCCGCTTTCATGCTGGCAAAATGGCTGGTTGCCACAACGGAGGTCAGCGCATTTGTGGCTGCTATGTGGAAGTGCAAAATTCCTCAAAATGCTATTGTCACAACATCTGTGATTTTTCGTTGTTTCCCGACAATCAGTGAGGAATGGAGCGCCATCAAAACTGCCATGAAAATGCGGGGAATAGAATTTAGTTTCAAGAACATAGTGACAAGACCATCGGAAACGATTGTCCATATCCTTGTCCCGCTGTTTATCTCTGCTTTGAATATCAGCGATGAACTGGCTGCTGCTGCGCTCTGCCGCGGTCTGGACAATCCGGGAACCCATACCTGCATGACGCAGATACGTTTTCGCTGGTACGATATTGCTTTTCTGCTGGTAGTCACTTTTGCGCTGGTTGTAATCTGCGTATTGAACATAAGGGGGTACAGTCTATGATCGAAATAAAAGATGTTTCATTTACTTATAATCAGGCCGAGGCCCCCAGTCTTTCCCAGGTCAGCCTTTCAATCCGTGAGGGGGAATGTGTTCTGCTCTGCGGGAAAAGCGGCTGTGGAAAAACGACTATGACCCGCCTGTTGAACGGCATGATCCCTGATTTTTACGATGGGGCGCTGGATGGGCAAATACGGGTAAAAGGTTTTGACCCGGTAAACTGCTCCATGTATGAAATATCAAAAGTCGTGGGAACCGTTTTCCAAAATCCAAGGACACAGTTTTATACCGTCAATACAACCAGCGAAATTGCTTTTGGCTGCAAAAATTATGGATGGCCCCCGGAACAGATACGGGAACGTGTCATGCAGGCTGCGGCTGATCTGCATATCGAAGAATTGCTTGACCGAAATATTTTTGAATTGTCCGGGGGTGAAAAACAGAAAATCGCTTTGCCATCGGCTGGGCGCAGCCGTCCCCGGAGGACTATGTGGTGGAGAAGGAGGAACAGGCCGAACGCGCCGAACTGATCCGACAGGTTTATGAAGCCCTTGCCACCCTCACCCCTTTGCAGGCCCGCCGCATCCATGCCCGGTATATTTTAGGCTTGAAGGTCAGGGAGATCGCCGCGATGGAGGGCGTCAATCCGGCCCGTGTCAGCCAGTGCATCCAGGGAGGCTTGCGGCGCTTGCGGAAATATTTCGAGCGCCGGAAACGGACAGGCGGCCTATGAAAACCATCAACCTGAAAAAATACTACTACCCGATTTGTAAGAAAGACACCTTTGTGGAAGTGTCGGACGAGGTTGCAGACGCCATTGTGGAGGAAAGCCGCGCAGAGGACGCCAATGACGCCAAGCAGCACTATCACTGTTATTCTCTGGACGCATCCCCCGGCATGGAAAACCATTTCCCGGAGCAGGCCGTTTCCCCGGAAGATATTCTGATGGAGAAGAAAACGGAACGGGAACAGGAGGCCGCCCGCGCCCTGATGATGGAACGGCTCCGGGAGGCCCTTGCCACCCTGACGCCCCGGCAGGCGAGCTGCCTGCACGCCCGGTTTTGGGAGGGAAAACCCTTCAAGGAGATTGCCGAGGCCGAAGGCTTTACCACATCGGCGGCCATTGTCACGGTACGCAACGCCATCATCAAGTTGCAGAAATATTATATCAAGTGCGGCTGGATGGAGCCGCCCAAGGGAAAAGCGATATGCACAAAGACCACACCACCCAAGCGAAACCGAAAAAAGACGAGCGCGAAGAAGTCCTGAAGGAGATCCGGCAGCTTGAGAACCGTCAGAAGATTTTGGAGAATAAGCGGCACAATGAGGAACGCAAGGCCCGCACTCGCCGCCTGATTGAGCGCGGGGCCATTTTGGAGGGCGTGTTCCCTCTGGCCCCCGACCTTCCCGGCGTAGAGGTCAAGGCGTTCCTGATTGCCCTGTCCCATCTTCCGGGGGCGGCGGAACTGGCCGAAAAACTGCCGAAATCCGGGGAGAAGCCATAAGTCCATTCTCAGGAATGGGCACTTATACACCGTTGCCGGTGTCGTGCGCCCTGCCGGGGGCTGTTGCGCTCTCCGAGCGCGATGGGGCGCTACACTCCCCAAACCCCTTGTGTGCCACAGGTCACGGAACATCCGCAAGCGGCTGTCCCGTCCCCTGCGGCCTGAATACCCCTCACCGAAAGGAGGCGATCCCCATAGATTTTTGCCATATCCCCGTCAGTATCATCAAGCGCAGCGAGGGCCGTTCCGCTGTTGCCGCAGCCGCCTACCGCAGCGGTAAAGGGTACGGCGTTTTGCCGACCTCTTGCAGCCGGAACCGGCAGACGCGCCCACCGGCCCGGAGCCGGAGGCCCATGCCTGCCAGGGCTGCGGCAACTGCGGCGGGTGCGGGAAGTGCCAGCATGAAGAAAAGCAAGCCTGACCCCATCCCCGTCATGGACTATCGCCAGTACCTATGTGGAAAACTGGAAGGAGGCATACAGGAACAACACCGGCCTGCTGCTGTTCGGGGATGTGGGAACCGGCAAATCCTTTTTCACCGGTTGTATCGCCAACGCCCTGCTTGACCGGGATGTGCCGGTGCTGATGACGAACTTTCCCACCATCCTGAACCGCCTGACGGGGATGTTTTCTGAGGACAGGGCCGACTTTATCGCCAGCTTTGACGAGTACGACCTGCTTATCATTGACGATCTGGGTGTGGAGCGCAGTACCGAGTATGCGATGGAGCAGATGTTTTTCGTCATTGACAGCCGCTACCGCAGCCGCAGGCCCATGATAATCACCACCAACCTGAAGCTGGCCGAACTCAAGAACCCGCCCGACCTGGCCCACGCCCGTATCTATGACCGCATCCTGGAACGGTGCGCCCCGATCCTCTTTGCAGGGAAGAACTTCCGGGAGGAAAACGCCGGAGTCACTAAGCAGGCGGCGAAAGACATTGTAAACCGTAAGCACGAGTAATTTTTTGCCGGACGGCGCAGCCCCGCCCGGAGAAAGGAGCGCCATGAGCGAAGAAACCCGTACCATGCAGACCGTAGACACCCCCCCGGCCAGAGCGCCGGAGGACGCCCCCGCGCTGGTAAAGAAAATCGGCAAGACCACCTACAAGGTGCGCGTCCATTTCAGCCAGACCAGCACTGAAACCATGAGCGACAAAATCAAGCGTATGCTCAAAAACGAGATACAGCAGATGTAAACACAGCGGGCCGGAAACCTTCAAACAGGCTTCCGGCCCTTTCCATGCCAGGAGAAAAGGCGCAGAGGTCAATCCTCCACGCCTTCGCTTTCGAGAAACTGCGCGACGGTCATGCACTTTGGATGTTCCATATCCAGACTTAAAAAATCTTTATCGCCGGTGAGGATAATATCCACATCCGACACGATAGCCGCGTTTAAGATCGGCTGGTCTTTTGCGTCGCGTATCAGCTTTTCCGCATGGTCTACCGCAGGAATTAACTCATAGGACATCTCTGCCAGCAGCACTTCGGCATCCGGGAGATACTTTGGCACTTTCCGTCCGAGAATATCCCGCAGCTCCGCGATGTTGCGGTCACACAGGACTATTTCGTGATTGTCTGCGATGTAGAGCAACGCCCACGCCGGCTTGGAACGGGGAAAGACCAATGCGGAAAACAAAATGTTTGTGTCTACCAATATCCGCATTTTACCTTCCCTTTCCATAACGCACTTCGTCTACAAGCGCCTGAATATCATCCTCGCTGGATACGCCCAGTGCATCAGCAGACCCGGCAAAGGTGGCCTGTGCTTTTCGGATGGCCGCAGCGGAGGCGTTGCTGACAACAATCTCTCCATTCTGCTTTTGGAGGAACAGGATTTTATCGCCGGATTTCAGACCAAGCTGCCGCCTGATTTCTACCGGCACAGTGATTTGACCGTTTGCAGAGATTTTCGCCAAATTCATACAAGTCACCCTTTCTATTCTTTAGAACTCAAGTTTTCTTTATCTCTGCTTATATTATATCCCATACGCCGGGGAAAGTAAACTCGTCCGGGCAAAAAAGAGGCGCTTGTTTGTGACTTTTTCGTGAATTTGATTAAAAAGTCCTTGACAACTCGTTTCGGAAAGCGCCTTTAAAAATGATATGGTGTCCTTCATCAATGTACTTGCAGGTTGCGTATCGTAAAATTTCTGCTTTATCAAGCTTACGGTCCTCATGATATTCGATACCTTCAATTGTCGCATTTGGAATAGAGAAATCTGCGATTTTAATATAGCGGGCAAGTTTATTTGATTGCCGGCGATTCCATTCGGCATCCACCATTAATCCCAGACGTTCTTCAAAACCAAGGGTTCCATAAGATGTCTGATCTTCCAGTTGATGAGTCAATTCATCGGCCATTGCATTAAGTTTCATTTTTCGAAGAGTTTCACAAGTCTGTTCATTGATCATTGTGAGCACCTCCTCGTCTGTAATAGCCCGGACCCCGGGTAATACCGCCACTGTTGAAAGGATTCTCTACAGTGGCTACTGAAACTTTGTCTTGTCCGTTTCTAAGTAAGGTGCTGATGTTTCTAATAGCAGGATCTGATGTGTAGCATAGTACACGCTCACATGCTTTCTCTAAACGGTCGTGACCGTAACGATCAGCCAGTTTTGTCAGACTTGCACATGACTTATATCCCTGTTCCGGCGCTGCACCTGATGTAAGGAAATGCTCTACAACTTCACTGGTACGAGGACCGATAGTATGTGCCCAGGAACGAAATTCATCTTCGTTCCGACTCAGATATTTCTGATGATTCTGTGGCATATGTTCTGCCTGAATGACTGGTTCTCTTTGGGCAGCCAGCGGTATGTGAGTGGTAAAGATCTCTCGACTCCCTTCCTATTACGGATGAGGTTCTGTTTGCGTTGCTTGACTATATCAAAAATGCGCGCCCGGAAGTAAACAGCCCTAATGTATTCACCCGACTTAGAAAACCGCATATTCCATATTCGATGGATGACCATTTTGGAAATAAGATCTTACCATACTTTGAGAGTGCAGGCGTAGACACAAAAGGAAAGCATCATGGTCTGCACTCGCTCAGACATAGTCTGGCTACAAACCTTTTTGAATCGGGTACCCCGGTAAATGAGATTGCCGTGATCCTCGGGCACACATCCGCAGCCTCTACGAAGACATACGTCTGGTCTGATATCGATCGCCTCATAATAACAGCATTGGAGGTGCCCGAAAAATGATCAACGACAAGGAGTTTCTTAAATTCGAGGAAGGTTTCTTCAAGCCGTACTTTGAAAAGTTCATAGAGTTTAAGCGCGGAAAAGGCGAAAAGGTTGCCAGCTCAACATTGATTCATTTAAGGAAGCTGAATAATTCACTTAACAGATATCAAACACATCAGATATCTGAACAGATGATACAGGAATTATTGGCTCCACATGATGGATTAAGCGAAATCGAGCGTCAATACATGACATCAAATCTCCGGCAGTTTTGTTCTTTCCTAGTGCTTCTCGGAGTTGACGCATTCGTGGTTCCATCAAAATATATGCGTACAGTCAGATGTGAATTCCGCCCTTATATTTTCAGCGATGAAGAATTACAACGTTTAGTTGGCGCGGCCGATACGCTCCCTCCGGCAAGGAGATTCAAGGCTCATCAGCAGACTTATCCGGTGCTGGTAAGAATGCTTATAGGTACTGGGATGCGTATAGGAGAAGTTCTTGCACTGACACGGGGTGATGTTGATCCCTCAAATGGCGTGATTAAGGTAATCAATGGAAAAAATGGTGTTTCAAGATATATTCCTGTATCTGCCAGCCTTAAAAAGGTTCTCTGCAGCTATGCTGAAATCATTGACATGTCTGATGAGAACAAGCCTTTTTTATTTCTTCTTATACCGGTGGCCATCTTACATATGACGCTATGAAATATATGTTCCCAAAGATGTTTAAGGCGGCTGATATATACATGGCAGATGGCAAGACGCCAAAAATCCACTCTATCCGGCATACGTTCTGTACCAGGAGTCTGGAGAAAATGCTGGATAGCGGAATGAATATCTATGCTGCCATTCCGATACTGGCTGCATATGTTGGCCATGTAAATTACATGGATACGGAAAAGTACATTCATTTCACGGAACAGGGGTATAAGGACTTTATCCAGAAAGAATCCTCCTTGGGGAGTATATTCCCGGAGGTGACCAATGAGTGAAAACTTCTCCTTTTATGTCCAGCGTTATTTTATGTCGTACTTAATGAAACAGCATAATTACGGGTCAAACACTATTTCATCATACTCCGTCCAGAGCAGACTCAAGGTTACAGCTGGTTTTGCTAATTCCTTGTGAATAAAACTGTAATCAGGTTCCACCCTTGGATTAGTTGCTGTGAGACGTTCCGGATGGAAGGTCATCAACAGTACTTCGTTGGTAACAGATTCATCAAGTGGAAAGGATAAATCTGCTTTTCTTGCCAATTCCTGTACTTCACTAATGGTACTTCTGGAACTGTGAACACTCGCAGCAATTTGACGCTGTGTGTAGCCAAGGCTTGTCAGCCTTAGTATTTCGCGATAATTAACCATAATTATCGTCCTCCTATGAATGATAGTCACACTGATGTGTGCCAATTTCGTTATAGGAAATATTTATGTGAGTGGTACACCTTCCGTGAAGGCGGTCCTGTATCACCGTGATAGTGGTTCAATTATCCCGTGCAGATGGATTACATCTGACGGAATATACAAAAAGTGTGGGAATTGTAACCAGACAGCTTATCTGAAAGCTAAGGAAAAGTATGATACGCAGAGAGAAAAACTGGCAGACAGATATAAAGCAAAAACAGCTCTATACGAAGCATTGATGTTTCTGCTGATATGGTATTCCGTATTAACTACTCTTTTCCAGATGATATGGTCAAAAATATTTATCTCTGATTGTGTAATATTCTTTGATACAATCGCAGCTTTTATACAGCACATTACAGGGTGGATTATACTGGCAGGGAAGAATGTAGCACAGATTAGTGATGGAATATCTAATCCTGTCGTTGCCGGAATTATATACTGGCTAATAAGAATATTGATTTGCGGTGGATGTCTGGTGGGTGTGGGAATACTTTTGGCATTCATCGGAATAAAGATTGCAGGGCTATATAAGAAATAATACTGGGATATGATTACCGTAATGGTGATACTTAATCTGCTATTTTTCTTGTTATTCGTACAACTGGTGTATGTTGTAATCAGATGGTATGTGAAAGGCTGGCGGGAAACAAGGGGATATTATTAGTTATTGTTTTAGCATGAAATAAAAATTCTCTCGATATTCACTTGGCGAAAAACCAGTTTTTTCACGAAAACATTTTCCAAAGTGGCTGACATGATGAAATCCTACCTCAGAGGCGATATTTTCAATCAATCTATCTGTATTTTTCAGTAAATCAGCCGCTTTGAACAAACGATACTCTATCAAATATTTATAAGGTGTTGTTTGAAGCGTAGTTTTAAAGCAGCGAAGACATTCTGATTTACTTACATTTGCACTTTCGGCGAGCGATTCCAGCGTAACATCTTCCGGGTAATGAAGTTCGATATATTGAAGAAAAATAGCCATTCGATTTGTAATCTGGCTATTTTTTTTATGAGCTTCGTTCTCAAAAATTTGGACAGCACGACAAAACTCTAACCAAAGAACAGAGAGTGTTGACAACACCTCATAAGGATATAGAGTAGTTTTATTATGTTCAAGAGAGGATAATTTTCTCAAGGTATTTAATACAGCTATATGTTCTTTTACATTTACAATTGGAAAAACAGGAAAATCTTTCAGTCCAATGACCTGACTTACAATCTGTTCAGCAGGACTTCCCAGATAAAATCTTAAAAAATAGTCGGGAAATATAAAACTGTTATAGTGACAGGCATCAGTCTTATCAACTAAATGTACAACATTTTTGTTGATAAAAAAGCCATCTCCCTTGTGTAATACCGTTCGACTTTCTAATGTAACCACATCAATTTTTCCATCCAGAACGTAAATAAACTGAATATCCTCATGCCAGTGCATAACACGAAAACCGGGATTCCTTGGATAACTGTTTCCATTGATCACATTTAATACCAGATATGGAAAGTTTGTATTCTGGTTCAGGTTGACAGAATTTATATATTTATCATGATTCATGGATACACCTCTGCTTATCTTGACGATTTTATTATATTATCTGGATATAATTTGATAATCACATCAGATAAATTGCGATATAATTATAGCATAGGGAACAAAGAGATACAATAAGCAGTTTAGAGGTGGAATATGTATTTTGAATATGGAGAAAATGAAATTTTATATCTCAAAAATAAGGATAGAAAACTTGCTGAAGTAATTGAGAAAATTGGTTTGATTAAAAGAGAAACGGATACAGATTTATTTTCTTCGGTTATCCATCATATTATTGGTCAACAGATTTCTACAAAAGCACAGGCAACAATCTGGCAGCGAATGCAAAAAGATTTAGAGGAAATAAACGCTGAAACAATTCTATCAGTGTATATTTCAAAATTACAGTCTTATGGCATGACCTTTTGCAAGGCAGAGTATATAACAGATTTTGCTACAAAAGTACATACCGGTGTATTTGATCTGGATGCTGTGGAACACATGAGCGATGAAGATGCGATTCGGGAATTGAGTGCATTAAAAGGTATTGGTGTATGGACAGCCGAAATGATTTTGCTGTTTTGCTTACAACGTCCGAATATATTCAGCTATGATGACCTTGCAATCCAACGTGGGCTGCGTATGACATACCATCATAGGAGAATTGACCGTAAGTTGTTTGAAAAATACCGTCGCCGATTCAGCCCTTATTGCAGTGTGGCAAGTCTGTATCTTTGGGCAGTGGCAGGCGGCGCAATACCGGAAATGAAGGATTATGCACCTAAAAATAATAGGAGGAAGGAAAATTGAATAATAAGGTGAAATTTTTACAGCAGAATGCTCCCTGTTATCTCTATGAGGAAGATTCGATTAAAGAACATTGCCATGATTTGTTGAATGCAATGCCGGGAATGGATTTCTTGTATTCCGCCAAGACAAATCCGTTCATGCCAGTACTGAAAACAGTTGCCGAACAAGGCTTTGGTGCAGATACAGCTTCTGCCAATGAGGTGCTAATAGCGCAAAAGGCTGGTATTCCGTATGATAAAATTTATTATTCTGCACCAGGCAAAACCTTACAGGACTTAGAAAAAGTATGGGGAAAATGCACGATTATTGCGGACAGCCTTTCCGAACTTGCCCGTCTGGAGCAGTGTGCAGCAGTGAAAAACGAACGTATCGCTGTCGGTGTTCGAGTCAATCCGAATTTTTCCATGAATGGCGAATCTGCTGTATCAAGCAAGTTCGGTATTGACGAAGATCAGCTGAAAACAGCTAATTTATGCTTTCCACATTTGAAAATCATCGGAATTCATGTACACCTGCGTTCACAGATTTTAGATGCAGATATATTATGCGGATATTATCGAAACTGTTATATGTTGGCAGAACGCATAAATGAACTGAATGGTGTGGAAATTCAATTTATCAATTTTGGCAGTGGCATCGGTACAGTTTATGATAGAGAAACCGAAAAACCGCTTGCTCTGGAAAGAGTCGGTCAGACATTACAGACTCTCAGAGCGAAAAATCACAATGGCTTGCAGGCGAAGTTCATTCTGGAAACCGGGCGATTTGTAGTCTGCAATGCCGGAACTTATTATACACGAATCGTAGACCGTAAGATTTCCTGCGGAAAAACATATCTCGTGGTACAAAATGCAATGAATGGTTTCCTGCGTCCTGCCATTGCAGAGCTGCTCAGGCAAAATGTCGGAGAATTTCCGAAAAATGGACAGGAACCGCTGTATACTACTGGTTCACAGAGTGCATTCCGTATAGTAGGACGAAACGAAAATTGTGAAACTGTGGATATTGTCGGCAATCTTTGCACCGCATTGGATGTGATGGCAAAAAACATTACGCTCCCACACGCAGAGATCGGAGATATTCTGGCGGTTTCTAATGCAGGCAGTTATGGCTGTACACTGACACCGTTACTTTTTTCAAATCAGGAGACACCAAAAGAATTTTTATGGACAAAGGAGAATGAATAATGGCAAATATTATTGTATTGTTTGAAGTAAAACCTACTAAGGCAGGAATGCAGAAATATCTTGATCTTGCCGCCATGCTGAAACCTATGCTTTCCGGTTTCGAGGGATTCATCCGTGCTGAGCGTTTTACCAGTCTGAACGAGGAAGGTAAACTGCTTTCTATGAATATCTGGACGGATGAAAGTGCTGTTGAGCGCTGGCGCAATGTGATGCAGCATCGCATGAGTCAAAAAGAAGGAAGAGAAAAGCTGTTTGAAAGCTACAAGATTACGGTTTGTTCGGAGATCCGTTCCTATACCTATACCGACCGGACGCAGGCACCGAAGGATTCAAATTCATTTTTTGAGGTGTAAGTATGGCAATGTATGATTTTACTATCATGCCTGATCGTCATGGCCACGATTCCATTGCGGTAGAACTGGTTTTACCACACAGTTGGAACGCAATGGATATCCGGTTGCACTCAGCCAGCTTTGCCCGGATGAAAACGGCATACTTCGCATGGATTATGACGATATGGAACGACAAATTAAAGAGAAACGTATTCATACGGCTCTGCTCTGTTCTCCGCACAACCCCAGTGGGCGTGTCTGGCAGCGATGGGAGTTGGAACAATATTGTATACAATCAAAAGCTGGCAGATCAACTGCGTATATATGAGTCAAAATGACACTATAACGACATGAATGTATTGTCTATGCACGCACTGATTGGTGCTTACAGTTCGGACGGACGAGTGTGGATGGAAGAACTGAAAAAGGTTCTTGAAAGCAATATCAATCTGGTATATAGCTTTTTTCAAAATGAGGTGCAGGGCGTATCACTTCGTAAGCCGGAAGGAACTTATGTGGTTGTACCGAATTTTGAAAACTGGTGTAAAGTCCACGGCAGGACTTTCGATGAATTGTTGCGTTCAGGAGTTGAAGTTGGTGTATTGTGGCGTGATGGACGGCAATTTCATATCCCTTATGGTATTCGTCTGGCACTGGGACTTCCGACACAAAAGTTAGAAGAAGTGTTGCATCGCCTGAAGCAATACGTTCTTTGAAAGGAAGAGAAGAATATGGTATACACGTGTAACTATAATTCACCGATAGGAAATATGTTGATGGCTGCGGATGAAATTGGACTTACAGGTCTGTGGTTTGAAGGACAGAAATATTTTGCCAATACACTTCCGGATGAGCATATTCCACAGGAGACAGAGATTCTCGCAGAGACAAAAAAATGGCTGGATGTATATTTCTCAGGAGAAGAACCGAAATTTACTCCACCGCTTCATCCGGAAGGTTCAACATTCAGACAGGCAGTGTGGCAGATTTTATTACAGATTCCATATGGACAGACGATCACATACGGAGAAATTGCCTGCAAATTGACTGAGATGAAAAACAGTTCACGTATGTCTGCACAGGCAGTCGGTGGTGCAGTTGGACACAACGAAATTTCCATTATCATTCCCTGTCATCGTGTAGTAGGCACAAATGGAAGCCTGACAGGATATGCAGGGGGGATCGATAAAAAAATTTCACTGCTGGAACTGGAACATGTGGATATGAGCAGTTTGTTTATTCCAAAGAAAGGAACTGCACTATAGGCGGCGTTTAAAATGAATCATAATGACACAGTCAGACAGTCATTCAAAAAACAGGCTGAAAAATTTGCAGCATATCATATGTCAAAAGCGGAATATACAGACTATCTGATTCGGAAAATCGCAGCAACAGGAGAAGAACATGCATTAGAAGTAGCTGCCGGAACCTGCATTTGTGGCAGGGCTCTGGCTCCTTATGTAAAGGATATCACCTGTCTGGACATGGCGGAAGAAATGCTGGCACAGGGAATAAGACTTGCCGCAGAAAGTCATATAAAAAATATTTACTTTCAAAGTGGTAATGCCGAAAAACTTCCATACGAATCCGAAGCCTTTGATCTGGTGATCACAAGACTTTCTTTCCATCATTTTGATAATCCGGAGAAACCTTTTCAGGAGATGAAACGTGTCTTGAAAAAAAGCGGAAAGCTGGTCGTCTGGGATATGGAAGCCGTCGAAGAAGATTTGCGGATAATGGATGATAAAATCGAGAAAATGCGTGATTCTTCACATACCAAAATCCTCAGCAGGGAAGAATTTGAAGAAATGTTTGAGAAAGATTTCACACTGCAATGCGAAGAAACTACACTGGTGCCGGTGAATCTAAAAAGATGGATGGAACTGACTGGTACTCCGGAAGACGTACAAAAAGAGATTATTGATTTGATGAAAAGTGATTTGGCAGGAGGAAGTAAAACTGGTTTTTCACCATACAATAAAGATTCACAAATTATGTTTGATCATAGATGGCTATTATTAATTGGTGTGAAAAAATAATGGTAATAGGAATAAGCAGGAAACTCCATTGAAGAGTTCCTGCTTTTCTCAAGATGACCTAATATTCAGATGCTATTTAAGGGCATATTTATAAATATAATGATATCTCTAAAGAATCTTCCGCATCTACCCACATCTGCATATTGCCATTCAGATATAATCGTGCATATTCAAGCGGTTCATCAATGGCAAGTGCATTTAATGCACAATCTGATCCGGGTGTAGTCTTTAAATTCTTTTCTGCTTCCCAGCAATCAATGCGGAGCATATAGCCTACATTGGTGTATACATCAATGTTGTTTCTGTGTGGATTGTATTCTGCAAATATCGTTCTCATCGTATCGAATCTCCTTATCATTCAATCAATCATCAGTTACAAAAATCAGAAGCATTTCAAACAGTTCACCATATCACTTTTATTTTGTGTTATACTGTTTTATATGATTTACTTGCCCTTGTATTTGCCCTTATCAGAGTTCGTAAACACTGATGGGACAATATAACACAAGGGAAACAATAAGGGAAAGCTCACCTGCGATAAATCCAGTGTTTTCAAGGCTTTGCGGAGAATTTAATAACAAAATATAACAGTTATTAAATCTCTTAAAACAGGTGAAATCTCAATTATAATTTTTACGTGACTTTTCCCAAAATGTTATATATGATAGAGATACTAAGTTCATTTCCGGACAGTTAGTAAAGAGGTGACGGCCGGTGGGAGGAACAGAAATGAAAATCCATATGATTCTGCTGATGGCTGGTTTCAGCAAGAGATTTGGTGAAAATAAACTGCTTTACAAGATAGACGGAAAACCTATGTACCGCTATATGGCAGAGGTTCTCTCAGCAGTGGCGGGGGAACAGGCGGGGACGGTTACTCTGACTGCGGTGACACAGCACGAGGCTGTGCGAAGCGGGCTGAAAGAAATGGGGATACCTGTGCTCTGGAATCCCCACAGTGAGCGGGGGATTTCCTCTTCCCTTCAGATTGGCCTGGATGCTTTGCAAAGAAAGGGGACGGATGGGGAGACAGTCTATTATGCATTTTTCGTGGGGGATCAGCCCTATCTTCAAAAGAAGAGTGTGGAGGATTTCTTTCAGGCATTTTCCTGCCAGGACAAGAGGATTGGGTGCATGTCCGCAGACGGGAGGCCGGGGAATCCCGTGATATTCCATGAAATGTATGCAGATGAGCTGATGAACCTCTCCGGCGATGTGGGAGGCAAACAGGTTATGAGAAGGCATCCCCGGGATATTTTCTATTACCCCATTGCCGATCCCCGGGAGCTGGAGGATGTGGATCAAAAAGAGGAGTCTGGCGATGAGAAGATGGATTAAGCTGTCAGGAGACACAGAGATGAAGGAACACAGAAGAGAACAGAAGAAAAAAGGGTTTACTTTAGTAGAAGTTATTGTTGTGCTTGTGATTATAGGAATCCTCATGGCTATTTTAATCCCGGCGCTCACCGGATACATAAGCAAAGCGAAGACGAGAAGCTGTGAGGTGCGCCGGAGCAGCATGCAGCGGTATTTTAAGGCTGCCTATGCGGGGGAGGATGCCCTGAGAGACTGCACAGATATTGTAGAGCTGAAGCAGGCGGCGGGGCAGGATATTCTGGGGTATATGGTGGAGCACGGGTACTGTGAGGAGGAAGACACAGAATGTCCGGTATATCATCAAAAATACGATATAGACTTTTTTGTAGAAGCAGATGGAAAGATGAATATAGACTTTATCTGTCCCTGTAATGAGACCTCCTTAGGCGGATATCTGGCGCTTGCCAAGAATTTTTATGATGGAAAACTGGCGGATGGAAGCAAATATAACGATAGGAAGGACCTGATCGAGGATCTTTACAATAAACGGGGATCTCTGCTGAAAGTGTCCTCTCAGTTTACCAAAGGCACTGCCTACGAGGGCGGAAAAGAGATGTACTGGAGGCCCTATTATCTGAACGACGGTACTATGGTCATGTATGCCACCAACGAGAATTCCGCTACCCACGCCCAGTGGAGGGGAGCTCTTATGTATGTAGACGGAAAGGTATATGAGCTGCCCGAGGGGGTAAAGGAGAAACCGTACGGCAAGTCTATCTCCTGGCTTAGCACTGTGGGGTCTTATGAGGAGGCAGACAAGATGCTGCAGGAGAAGGGGTATCAGTTAGTAAAGTAAATATGTGGTATAGCAGTTACTGCGAAAGCGGGGCCCGGCATTGGGAACAAGATTCAGACAATGCCGGGCCCCGCTTTCTGATTTACGTTTCGTGAAGCGCGGAAATATCGAATCCCTCTGCTCTGAGAAACGACAGAATATCCTCCTGGACGCTTACGTCTTCCAGCTTTGACGTGATGCTGAAATAGAAGGTATCCCGGTAGGAGCAGGCACACATTTGGAGCTTATCTGTGCTTGAGATTACTCCGAAACGGCGGATGTACGGCTCATAGGGTTTGGGCATTCTGACGGCGCTCATATTAGAAAATACAGCGGATACATTACCGCTTCCCAGGCCGGTTCCAAGCCGGATAAAGAAGTTTTTTATTCCCAGGGGGATGTATTGCAGCAGCAGGTTTTTTTCAATTCGCACATAATGGTTCATGCGGAAGGCCACCTGCTCCAGGAGCAGCTCCTCGGAAAAGCGTTTTTTTACATGCAGCAGTATATCCTCAAAGGAATCCTTTTTATGGAATCTATACTCAATTTCCATCCAGCCGAAAAAATTTGTCATGGATTTCGAGGGATAATAATTTCTCAGGTTAACCGGAATCATGACCACAACCGGCTTTTTCTTTTGGACTTCCGTCATTTTCCGGGAGAGTGCCTGAAGCAGTACCGCGGTCAGATACACCGTGATAGAAACCTGGCAGGCACGGCTTTGCTGCAGAAGCTGTTTGACAGAGACCGTATATTCCATAATTTTCATATCAGCCTGCGCTACCTTCCGCCCCTTCATCTGATAGGCACGGCTGCTTTTTCTGATTTGAACGGCGGTGCGGACAGGAGAATAGTAGCGTGAGAAGCTGTCCTCCTCCTGTTCTTCCTGTGTCCCTGCGCCCGCAGTCTCCTCCCCTTCGATCCCGTGCAGGAGCCGCAGATAAGCTTTCACAAGATCTGCCAAAAAGCAAAACGCCCCGGTGCCGTCTGTCAAAGCGTGAAACACCTCCAGATGAATACTGTCCAGGTTGTAGGTAACCTGATAGAGAAGATTATCCCGGCCGGGCGAATACATGGCGCTGCAGGGCACTCCCTTCTCCTTCTTAATCACAGGACGGATACTGCTTGGCTCAAAATAATACCAGAAGTATCCTCTTTTTAATCTGCATTGGAACAGAGGATACTTCAAAATTACTTGCTCTAACGCTTTTTGCAGGACCCGGGGCTGAACGGGCTCGTTCAGGCTGCAGTACACCCGGAACACCCTGCTGTCCTTCTTCCCGGCTGCTGCGGGAAATGCAAGTGCCGCATTGTCAAGTTTTCTTCGTATTCTCTTGGGGGGATACATTCGCTACGCCTCCTTTAAAAACTGATTGATAATCTCTAAGCTTTCCTGCACATACAGATATTTTATGCCAAGAGCAAAATATCCATGCAGGGCATGTTCGATTCTTTTGACCGTAACCTCATTTCCGGCTTCCTTCAGTTTTCGCCCGAACTCTTCCCCCTCATCTCTGAGGGGATCGTATTGAGCGGTAAGAATCAGGGTGCGGGGAAGATCTTCCAGATGCTCTGAGAGAAGGGGGGCAAAATAGGGGCTGTTCCGATCCTCCGCGCTGCTCTGGTACAGATTCATATATTCCTCCATCTTAACCGCAGTGAGGAGATAATCCCGGCCGTTCTCCCGTACGGAGGGGAAGGGGGAGGTCTCAGTATAGTCGTTCCACAATGCGGGATAGATTAAAATCTGCTGTCGGGGCCAAAAAGCGTTCCGGTCCCTGGCCAGAAGCGTAAGGGCGGCAGTCAGACTGCCGCCGGCGCTGTCTCCCATAAGCGTGATATTCTCCGGTCTTACCCCTTTTAGATATTGGCCGGAAAATAAGACCTCGGCAACTGCGTACCCGTCCATCAGGGCAGTGGGGAAACGGTGCTCCGGGGCCTTCCGGTATTCCACGGAGAGTACCAGCTGATTCGTGGACTGGGCCATGCGGGAACATATGCGGTCATAAGTTTCTACGCTTTCTGTGACCCACCCACCCCCGTGGAAAAATAAAAGCACCTTTCCGCTGTACTGAAATACCAGCTCTTCCTCCAGCATTTTCTGGGTGGGGAAGTAAATCCGTACCGGAACCTCATGGGTTCCGTTCATAATATGTACGTCCAGCTTCCTGGCGAAGATACGCATAGGATCCAGCTTCTTGAGCTCGGCAAGCCGTCTCTCAGCCTGTACATCCAGAGGGCCGTAGGAAAGTGCCTTCAGTATTTTTTTCACTGCATAATTCATAAGTATTTTTCTCCATATCTTATCTGTGCGGAAAATAGTCTCAGTCGATGAATGGAATATCTCCCGGTATCTGGTCTTCCTGAAGCAGTACCTGGAAGGCTGTGAGCGGTCTGGTATATCCGATAAAATCCAGAAAAGCCTCCTTTTCCAGAATCAGAAGAGGTTTTATATGTCTCTTGCGGATAAACTGCAGCAGTGCCTCAGCCGCATCCTCGTAGGCTGAGTTGTTCTCAAAATCAGAATTCTGATGGTTCAGACAGAGGTAGGTACCGGCCGGAAGAACCCTGGAGGGCATGGGAGGGTCCTGAGCCACGGAATTAATATCCAGGAAAATCTCTGTCCGAACCAGTTCCTGGTAGGGGAACCCGCAGGAAAAAAGGGATCCGGACTGATAAGTGGTGACCTGATTTTCCCGGGCAATTTCCTGGTACAGCCCCTGAAAACGGCTGACAGCCTCGCTGGAGGATGGCGGACAGGTACAGGGGACGCTCAGGATCTTCCTCTCTTCCATGGGCCGGAGGTAAAAACCATCCAGATTCCGTATTTTTTCAATGGAAGAAATATGGGCCTGAAACATTCTAAGCTTCAGCACATCCCTCTGGAGAGAGACCAGTTTTTCCTCCATAGCGGTCTGCAGGGTTTCAAATGCCTCATTCCAGGCAGGTAGTTCTGAGTGTTCAAACAGAAACTTAATCTCTGCCACCGAGACATTGAGTCTGCGCAGATACAGTATCATCTCTACCTGAAACAGCTGTTCCGAGCTGTAGTACCGGTATCCGGTTTCAGGATCTACATAGGCGGGCTTCAGCAGTCCTACCCGGTCATAGAAGCGAAGGGCTTTGATGGTCACATGTTTGATTTTTGCTATTTCTCCGATTTTATAATATTTTTTCATAAATTTTAACTTCCTATTGACTCTCCCCTTAGGGGATATTGTAACATAAAATTACTAAATATTAAAGGTAAAAATGCATTTTTTTAGACAAGTAGCACAATTGCGCGCAAAAAGTAGAAAGGGAGAATAAAATGGAAAAAATTGTATTGCAACTGCAAAGATGTAAAGGCTGTTACAACTGCATACGTGCGTGTCCCAAAGGCGCAATCTCAAAATCGGGCACAAGCAACAAAAAAGGGTATGAAGTGATCCAGGTGGATCAGGAGAAATGCATTGCCTGTGCAACCTGCTATACCGTCTGTCCCGACTATGTATTTGAAGTATGTAAACCGGAAAAAGGAGCGTAAGGAGGAATATGCAAACTATGGAAAAAGGGTTAATGAAGGGAAATGAAGCCCTGGCAGAGGCTATGGTCCGTGCGGGCTGCCGTTTTTTCAGCGGCTATCCCATTACACCTCAGAATGAGATTCTGGAATATTTAAGCTGGCGGATGAAGGAAGCGGGAGGCGCTTTTGTACAGTCAGAATCAGAACTGGCAGCGATCAATATGGTTCTGGGCGCTGCCTCCGCGGGCGCCAGGGCGATGACCTCATCCTCCGGTCCCGGATTTTCACTGCTTCAGGAGGGCATCTCCTATCTTATCGCAGGGGATATCCCGGCAGTCATCGTAGACGTGGCCCGGTTCGGAAGCGGGATCGGAGAAATCAGCCAGGGACAGTGTGACTATAAGCTGGTCACCAGAGGCAACGGCCACGGAGACTCTCATCTTCTGGTGCTGGCACCGGCATCGGTACAGGAGAGCGTGGACCTGATGATGGAAGCCTTTCCTTTGGCAGAGAAATACAGGCATCCGGTGATTATCTTATCCGATGCCGCCATCGGGCAGATGGTAGAGCCAGTCAGCTTTCCGCCTATGGAGGAGGTTGACATCGACCGGGATGACTGGACGGTGAAAGGCTGCAAGGGCGATGACGAGTCTAAAAAAATAACGAATGTGTTCTATTATATGGATGACTATAATTCGTTTCTGCGGGACAAATACCAGAGAATGACGGAGAATGAACAGCGTTACGAGGCGATCCATGTGGAGGATGCCCAGCTGGTGCTGGTGGCATATGGAATCAGTGCCAGAGTATGCAAGGAGGCGGTGCGAAAGGCCAGAAGCCAGGGAGTTCCCCTGGGACTGATACGGCCCATCTCCATCTATCCCTATCCGAAAAAAGCATTCGCAGAGCTCTCCGGGGAATGCAAAGCACTGATGACCGTGGAGATGAGCATTACCGGACAGATGGCGGAGGACGTGAAGCTTGCTGTGGACTGCAGATATCCGGTATACACATACGGAACCGGAATCAAGGTTCCTAAGAGCGCGGATGTAGTGAAGTATGCCGTTGAAATATTAGAAGGCAAGATGGATAAGGAGGTATTTTAGATGGTTATTAAGGCACCGGAACGGATTACATATACAGACGGCCATTCCTTCTGTCCTGGCTGCGGCCACGGGATTGCTATCCGTCTGATCGGCGAAGCTCTTCAGGAGCTTGCTTTAGAGGAACAGGTCATTATTTCCCTGGATGTGGCCTGCGGCGGAATGCCCATTGATGTGTGGCGCTACGATACCATAGAGGCAGCCCACGGAAGACCGGTGGCAACTGCAGTGGGAGTAAAGATGGCAAGACCCTCCCAGCCGGTGATTGCCTATCTGGGGGACGGGGCGGCATATTCCATCGGTATCGCGGAAACCCTTCATTCAGCCAGAAGAAATGACAACATTACAGTCATTGTGCTGAACAACTGTGTCTTCGGCATGACCGGGGGCCAGATGTCCCCCACTTCTCTGCAGGGGCAGGTTACCAGCTCCTCCATCCATGGGAAAAGCATGAAAGAAGGAGGAGCCACCATGGATGTGGTCAGGATGCTGAAGGATATGGATATCTCGTATCTGGCAAGAGCAGCTCTCTGCGATGCGGGGAATATTAAGAAGGCCAGGAAATATATTAGTAAAGCATTGGAAAAGCAGATGAACGGGGAAGGATACAGCTTTATCGAGCTTCTCTCCCCCTGTCCCACCAACTGGAATATGGATCCCGGTGTGGCTGCTGCATATATCAAAGAAACGATTCTGCCGGTATTCCCGACAGGGGAATTTATAGGATAAGAAAGGAGGAGCATATGACTACAGAAATTATTTGTGCTGGTTTCGGCGGCCAGGGAGTGCTGACCACAGGGCTGATACTGGCTCAGGCGGCATACCAAAAGGGCTGCAGGCTGACCTGGTATCCCTCCTACGGCGCGGAGATGCGTGGGGGAACCGCTAACTGCAATGTGAAAATCAGCGATGAAGAAATCGGGAACCCATACTGCAGCGAGCTGGATCTTTTGATTGCAATGAATGAACCTTCCCTGGATCGGTTTGAAGATATGCTGAAGCCCGGAGGAGTCCTCTATTATAACTCCGATATGGTAGACCCCGGCCGCAGCTTCAGGGAGGATATCCAGGCCATTCCCGTGGCGGCCAATCAACTGGCTGCAGAGGCAGAGAATCCCAAGGGAGCAAACATCGCCGTCCTGGGGGCGCTGGCCAGAAGAGAGAAGCTCTTTACCAGGGAGGAACTGGAGGAGGCCATGTGCGGCTTCTTCGAGAAAAAGGGAAAAGGAAAGTACAATGAGAAAAATAAAGCGGCATATCGTGCCGGGTATGAGGCAGTATAGAGAGGGGGAAACTATGTGGACTTAAACCGGCTCCTGCGCCCGAAAAAAATAGCAATTGTCGGAGCGACAGAAAAAGAAACTATGGCAGGATTCGCCAGCAGAATGTTTATTGAACAGTGCGGCAAACGCCGTGAGGACCTGTATCTGGTCAGTCTGAAAAATGAAACAGTATTCGGGATCCCCTGTTACCATACCTTGAGTGAACTGCCGGGAACCATCGATCTGGCGGTGCTCTGCACCCCCAAACAGACAGTCGCCGGTCTTTTAGAGGAAGCGGCCCAAAAGGGGGCAAAAGGTGCTGTTGTATTTGCCAGCGGATATGGGGAAACCGGGAAAGAAGAAGATAAAAAGCTGGAAGAGGAGCTGATCGCCCAGTGCCGGAGACTGGATCTGGCCCTAATGGGCCCAAACTGCGCCGGATTTCTGAATTTTGTGGACCGGGTATTCGCTTTTGGATTCCTCTTTCATGCCAGGGAATCCGCCGGCAGGGTAGGTCTGGTATCCCAGAGCGGGCAGGTCTGTATGGCTTTGATGGAGAGCGAGAAGACCAGCTTCTCCTACGTTATCTCTGCGGGGAACTGTAAAATTGTAAATATTGAGGATTATCTGGAATTTTTGGTGGATGACGAAGATACCCGGGTGGTGGCGGCCTATGTTGAGGGGATTCAGAATCCGGAGAAATTCGCCGCAGTGCTGAAAAAAGCCGCAGAAAAGAAAAAACCTGTGGTGGTGCTGAAAGCCGGGCGGTCGGAAAAGGGCAGCAGAGCGGCAGCTTCCCACACTGGAAACCTCAGCGGTTCCGATAAAAATGTAGATGCATTTTTCCGCAAATTCGGCGTCATCCGGGTGGATGACCTGGAGGAACTGCTCTCTGTCTGTACCGCTATTGCAACTCTGCCGGTGCTTCCCAGAAGCAATAAGCTGGCCTTTGTCAATATATCCGGAGGCGAAACTACCATCTCCGCGGACGCGGGATATCTTCACGGGCTGAAGCTGCCGGACTTTTCCCCGGAGACAGCAGAGAAACTGCGGGAAGTCCTCCCAGCCTTTGCCACAGCCCAGAATCCAATGGATCTCACCGGAGGCTCCAACGGGGATACCTTTGAACGGGTGGCTGATATTGTGCTGGAGGATCCGGGCATTGAGATGCTTATCACCTCCCTGCAGATCACTAAAAAGATTTCAGATATCACCATCTATGATTTCCTGAACGGTCTGATCCGGCACTGTGAGAAGGAACAGAAAAAGCCTGTGGCCGTGGTGCCGTTAATTGAGTCCAGCAGAGAGGAAGAGGTGCTGGAACGTCTGCGGGCCGTAGGGGTACCCATTCTCCCTCCGCCCCACTATGGATACCGGGTCATAAAAAAACTGCTGGATTACACAGACTATCTGGAGACCATGGAAAACCGGACGCTCTCTATTGTAACTAAAACAGAGGTCTGCGGGAAGGAACCGGTAAAAACTGCCCTGTCAGAGCATGAGTCAAAGCTGCTGTTTCAGAAATTCGGGATTCCCTGTCCACCTGAGGAAATAGCAGAGACAGAGGAAGAGGCGGTGCAGGCTGCGGCTGTCATCGGCTATCCGGTGGTGCTGAAGATAGAATCCGGGGATATTCTCCATAAATCAGAAGCGGGAGGCGTGATAGTAGGGATTGCCTGCGAAGAAGAGGTGAGAACTGCGTACCGCAAAATCCTGGAAAACGGGAGGAAGTATAATCCTCAGGCCTTGATCCACGGGGTTCTGGTTCAGAAAATGCTGGAACCGGGCCTGGAGGCCATTGTAGGGGTAACCTGTGACCCTCAGCTTGGACCCATGATTCTCACGGGCCTGGGAGGTATCTTTACCGAGGTATTCCAGGACGCCGCCCTCTATCCCGCCCCTCTGAATCAATGGGAGGCCAGGGAGATGATACTCTCGCTAAAGGGCAGCAAGCTGTTTCGCGGCTACAGAGGGAAACCGCCCCTTGACACAGAGGCTCTGGCCCGGGTGCTGGTACAGGTAAGCAATCTGGCTGCAGAATATAAGGATACCCTGGTGGAAATGGATATTAACCCTGTATTTGTATACCCCGAAAAAGAGGGGGTCAGTGCCGCCGACGGACTGGTGGTATTGAGAGGAAAACCATAACAAAAGCAACGGGAAGGCGCAGTGCGCGAAAGGAGGAATGGGATGGAACAGAAAAAAGGTCTTGGCGGATGGGTGATGGCAGCATTAATGATCGCAGGACTATGTTATGCCGCATCATACTCCCTGCCTTATATAAAAGGTGTATTTTATGGCCCCATGATGGAGGCTACAGGCGCTTCCAACACGCAGCTGGGGCTGATCATGTCCGTGTACGGATTCGGAAATATTGTGTTCAACCTCATCGGCGGATTTGTGACAGATAAACTGGATTACAAAAAATGTATCGTTGTGTCTCTGCTGGGGACCACAATCTTGAGTGTCTGGCTGGCGCTGGCTCCGTCGGTAATTAATATGTATATTATCTGGGGGCTGTTCGGACTGACCACATTCTTTGTGTTTAACCCCGCAATATTTAAAATGCCTCGTATGATTGTTCCGGATGAGCTGGTAGGAGAATCCATCGGATTTTTTTCCTTTGCCCAGTCCATCAGCTATATGATCATTAATTTTGCCTCTCTGTATGTGTATAACCTGTCTGAGAACAAGGTCAGCCAGGCGACGGCATTTTCCAGGGTGGTGTGGACCTATGCGGCGTTTACCCTGGTTGCAGCTTTGGGCTGTATGCTGGTGTTCAAAAAAGTCAAGGATGTGAAAAAAGAGGGAGAAGAGGAAGATAAGTTCACCTTCAGCCAGCTGCTGCTGGTGATGAAGGAGCCGGGGCTCTGGATGATGATTATCTGCGGATTCTGCCTGTACTCCACCACTCTTACCGCATCGTATTTTGTTCCTTATTTTCATGATGTATTCGGAGTTGCCATTACCTTCGCAGGCGTGCTGGGTGTTCTGAATATGTATGGGGGCAGACTCTTCAGCCCTATTTTGGGCAAAATTGCAACGAAGACAAAGTATGTATCCCGGATGGTAGTGTTCGGGGCAGTCTTCCTGATTACCCTGTTTGTGCTGGTACTGCTTTTTGCGGCGTATGTGCCGGTGGGAGTTCTTGTGGCCGTATCCCTGGGAACAGGCGTGCTCTCTACGCTCTTTACCAACATCTGTCTGGCCATGACGCCGGAGGCTAATGTGGCCAGAAATGCAAGCGGGACGGCTATGGGGCTGTATGCAGCCATCGCCTACGCACCGGACCTGTTCCAGCACACTTTGTTCGGACACTGGCTGGATAAGTACGGAAATACGGGATACGTGTATATGTTTATATTTACCCTGGTACTCCTGGCGGCAGGGGGAATCAGTGCCTTCCTGCTGTATAAGAAGAGCAGGAGAGAAAATGTGTTTGGTGATGCCCCTAAGAAAGCAGAGGCATAAGGAATCGATTAAAGGAGGATATAGATATGCTGAATAAACCATATATTGTAATTGAATGGAACGATACGGAAACGGATGCTGTGGGATGGCTGTGCTGTTTTAACTTTGTGAGCAACTACTGCAGCGGCGGTCTGCGGGTACATGAGACGGTTACCAGAGAAGAAGTAATTAAGCTGGCCACGGGAATGGGATACAAATACGCCGCCTGTCACTCCAAAGTAGGGGGAGGCGCCAAGGCCGGCATTCGGTATGACAATACAAAACCGGATAAATTAGAGGTGGTAAAGCGCTTCCTTCTCGCCATTGCCCCTTATCTGGAAAACGGGGTATCCCTGGGCGGCGATCTGGGAATTGGATACGGACAGGTGATGGATCTGTACAAAGAGCTGGCCATCCCGGGCGTTCCTCATCTGGTTGCGAAGAAATATGAGAGCGATCCCAAGATCATTCAGGGACTGAAAGATAATGATACATTATTCGATATGCCGTACAGGGGATTTGTGATGTACGATGCCATCACCGGCTACGGGGCGGCCGCAGGGCTGGATGAGAGCTGGAAGCAGATGGGCGGAGAGCCCGGAGCCACTGTTATGATTCAGGGCTTCGGTGCGGTTGGTACCGGAGCAGCCCGCTGCCTCAGCGAGATGGGATACAAGGTTGTGGCCATCAGTGATGCTAAGTGCATGGTGTACTGTGAGAACGGCCTGGACGTGGATCTCCTGATAAATTCGGTAAAAGACAGAGGCTATCTGAACCAGGAAGCCTTCCTTCCGGAATATCAGGTGATGAAAAATACCCAGTGGGAAGAAATCGCCTGCGACATCTTTATGCCGGCGGCTCTGGACGGAGTCATCAACGAGAAGAACGCAGATAAGCTGCAGTTTAAGCTGATTGTGGAAGCTGCAAATATACCCACCACCCCGGAAGCAGACGTGATTCTGGAGAAGAGAAATATTCCTGTGGCACCTGATTTTATCGTAAATCTGGGAGCGACCAGACTCTGCGACGCAGTGCCCTTCGGGCTGATTCCCCTGGAGCCTCAGGCTCTTGTGGATGACTCTCAGAATATTATCCGGGAGCACATCAGCAATCTCTTCCGCATGAAGAAGGAGCAGGGCATTACCCTCCGGGAGGCAGCCAGGATCCGCTGCCAGCCGCTGCCCTCCGAGGCGCCGGATGTTGACTGGCAGGGAAAAAAATAAATAACAGTCAGGATCGCAGGGAGCCCCCTGCGGTCCTCCTTTGCTATCTCCACAATAAACCATGTAAAAGGCGGGCAGGTTATGAAGAAAAAAGAAAAAGTAAAAAGAAAGGGGATTCCGGTCCCAAATGTATATGTTTTAATGCTTTTTGTAGTGTTACTCTGCGGGATTCTTACGTATGTGATTCCTGCCGGCGAATACAGCCGGGTAACAGGAAGCGGAGGACAGGAGGTAGTCGATCCTGACAGCTTCCGTTATGGAGAACAGACGCCTGTAGGCGTTATGGGACTTTTGGAAACCGTTCCCCAGGGTCTTGTGGAATCTGCGGGAATGATTTTTCTTATCTTTATCTTGGGGGGAGCTTTTCAGGTGGTGCAGGAGACAGGGGCGATTCATACAGGAATTGCGATTCTGACACATAAGCTGGGAAAAAAGGAATTTGTGGTAATTCCTGTGATGATGTTTTTGTTTTCTATGGGAGGGGCGCTGTACGGAATGGCAGAGGAGACCCTGCCCTTTATACCCATCATGATCCTACTTGCAACCTCTGTGGGATATGACTCCCTGGTGGGTGCCGGGATTGTGCTGGCCGGATCCACAGCAGGGTTTGCTGCGGCATTTTTGAATCCCTTTACCGTGGGGATCGCCCAGGGGATCGCGGGGGTTCCCCTGCTTTCCGGCATGGGGCTGCGGGTGGCCCTCTATATCTGTATGGTTTCCCTGGCTATCGGCTATGTGCTGCGGTATGCCCTGAAGGTAAAAAAGTCTCCGGAGATCAGCGCCGTGCGGGAGATTGACCTGGGCAGAACGGATCGCCTGAACCTGGAGGAGACCCCGAAGCTTACCGCCGGACAGATTCTGGTGCTTTTAACCTTTGTGGGGACCATTGGAGTGCTCATATACGGAGTGTTTCGTTACGGATGGTATCTGCAGGAAATCACTGCCCTCTTTTTCGGCATGTCCGTGCTTGCCGCTGTATTTACAGGAATGTCTCCCAACAGATACGGCGAAAATCTGGTGAGAGGAATGACGGGGATCGCCGGGGGAGCCCTTGCCGTTGGATTTGCCAGATCCATTCTGGTTGTTTTGCAGCAGGGAGGCATACTGGATACCATATTGTTCGGGATAGCAAAAGGGGTTGCCTGGCTTCCGGCGCAGATTTCTGCCATGGGTATGTATCTCTTCCAGTGTCTGCTGAACTATGTGATTCCCTCCGGGAGCGCCCAGGCGGCTGTATCCATGCCTATTATGGCCCCTCTGTCCGATTTGGTGGGGGTGACCCGGCAGACGGCAGTCCTGGCGTTTCAGCTGGGTGACGGGATTTCCAATATCTTCACTCCCACATCGGGCCTGTTAATGGCCGGACTGGCTCTGGGAAAGATTCCCTGGAATAAATGGGCCAGATGGATCGGTCCCCTGATTCTTCTGGAGTATCTTCTGGGCGCTGTCTTCATCATCATTGCCCAGGCCATTCATTACGGTCCGTTTTAGGAGGCCGGCGCAAAAGGAAAGAATAAGGAGCAGAATATGAAAGAAAGAATTATTCAGGAAATAAAAAAACACCGGGAAGAGATTTTCCAGATTGCCAGGGAGCTGTATGAGCACCCGGAAATAAGCGAGCAGGAATATTTTGCAGAAAAACTCCTGACGGAGCATCTGGAAAAGCACGGTTTCCGGACAGAGCACGGGACCTGCGGAATCCCCACCGCGTTTACTGCTGTCTGTAAGGGGGGAAGGCCCGGCCCCAGAATTGCCTTCCTGTGCGAATACGACGCATTGGAGGGGATTGGCCACGGCTGCGGGCACAATCTAATCTCTGCCATGTCCTTTGGGGCTGCCCTGGGGCTGAAGGCTGTGCTTGAGGAGACAGGGGGAGAGATTGTTGTCTTGGGGACGCCTGCAGAGGAAACCAACGGCGCCAAGGTGGCAATGGCCAGGGACGGTATTTTTAAGGATATCCTGGCAGCGCTCATGCTCCATCCGGACGGCGTGTCCAAGGAAAGCGGGAGCTCTCTGGCACTGGATGCCCTGCGTTTTCGCTTCCGCGGAAAGACGGCACACGCCTCCGCGGCCCCGGAAAAGGGGGTCAATGCCCTGGATGCCGTGCTCCTCATGTTTAACGGAATCAACGCCCTCCGCCAGCATGTGACAGACGATGTGCGGATGCATGGGATTATCGCTGAGGGGGGACTGCGCCCCAATATTGTGCCTGATTATGCAGAGGCCAGATTTAATTTCCGGGCCGCCAAGAGAGAGAATCTGAATGAGGTGGTGGAAAAGGCAAAGGAATGTGCCAGGGGAGCGGCCAGGATGACAGGGGCGTCCGTGGAGATCGACTACTATGAACTGTCCAATGACGATATGGTGACCAATCCGGTGCTGGGAAGACTCATGGCTAAGAATTTCAGGTATATGGGGGAAACAGAGGTACAGCCCGCCCGCCGGGAGATGGGATCCATGGATATGGGAAATGTAAGCCATGTGGCTCCGGCCGCCCATGGCTTCATCGGTCTGGGAGACCCCGATCTGGTGCTTCATACAAAAGAAGCGGCGGAGTGTACGATCTCTGAGAATGGAAAGAAGGCTGCAGAGAGGGGGGCATGCATCCTGGCTCTCACCGGGTATGATGTATTGGTATCTGCAGAGGTGCAGGAAGAGATTCGCAAAACATTTACCGGAGGGGGAAGGTAAAAGATCCAGAACTTTACATGCCGATTCTCATATTTTACATTTACGAAACTGGATAAATATGATAAAATTTAAAGACTAAGAAATAAGTAATTTATCTGACATGCAGCTGCGCTTCCAGGCAGGAATGCCGGGATGCAGCTGCAGTTAAAATAAAATGATAGAATAGAGATGACCCTCTATGGCCGGAAATAAAAAGAATAAGAACAAAGGCTTCACTCTGGTGGAAGCGATTGTAACACTTACCATATTAGGAATTTTACTGACGATTGCGGGCTTAGGCTTATCGGCGTATCTGCGCCATTCTGCCTTTGTGCGCAATAATAACTATGCCCAGACAATTTTTTACGCGGCATCTTCTTCCCTGAATCACTATAAGTCTACCGGGCAGCTGAAGGAACTTCAGGAGTATATGACACAGGGAGCCGGAAAGAATCAGACAGTAGACAGCTCTATGGTGGAGGATCTGCCCGAGGAGTATGACGGTCGTCTGTATTACCTGTCCTTAGTTCCCGGGAGCGCTGAGACCAATCTGCTGTATGAACTGCTGGAGCCTTATATCTATGATGAATCTGTACTTGACGCGGCTATTACTGTGGAATTCGATCCCGCAGAGGGCCTTGTCTATTCGGTCTGCTACAGTGACTATGCAGACGAGTTTTACTATCAGAAGGGCGAGAACACGAAAGAAGACCGTGGAAGTGTGAATATCAGCAGCCGTACCCGCAGCATCCGCAAAGAGCGGATGATTGGTTACTATTCTTCAGATGAAATGTCCGAACAGTCCCCGGGTGCTCTGGGCAAACCCGAGCTTCAGGAAGCGGAGCTGATAAACGACGAAGAACTGAGCCTGAACTGGCATCTGAAAAAGGAGTATTTTGCACTGACCGAGTATCTGAACTATTCCATTAAGCTGTACGACAAAGAGTCGAAAAAGCTTCAGGCCACCATGGAAGTGAATACAGAGGATAAGAATAAGATTCTGAAAAAAGGTTCGGATCTGGGGAATAAGATTTACTGTGATGTTACTCTTTACAGCTATGGAGCGGACGGGAAAGAAGAAGGCCATACCGTGATGGAAGACTGTCCTTTCTATGCTTACGGGGAGGGGAGCAGGCTCACTCTGGTTCTGGATGCCGTAGACCTGGCGGCTGTGGAAAAAACATCTGCGGATGAGTTGAAGGATACCCTGAGCGTCATCCGATTGGGTCTTCAGGAGAAAACCATATATGCGAGAATCAAAGCTTTTGCCAAGAATTACAAAGCCAGCGCCTGGAAACAGAGCAACAGCACCTGCACCACCTTTGCATCTGCCGCCCAAAACGGGGACCAGACAGTCTATGGCGTGAAAAATGCAAGACATCTCTATAATATAAGATTCTCAGAGAAGGAACGGGAGGCTCTTGCAGGCAGGAAAAAGGATACAGACAAGATTATTTATACACAGACCGGAACTGTCCGGTGGAGCGGGGAAAACAGTGTTCTCAGCCGGGGGCATGTCTACCGAAAGGGCGTTGTATTGTCTTCGGAACAAGAGATAAATGAGACAGCTTTTCCGCCCATCCGGAAATTAACGGAGGGATCCGCTTACACAGGAAAGAGCGGCAATACAAAATATACTATTGAGAATCTGATTCTGAAGGCAGATCTTCAGAACAGGGAGAAAGACAAAGCTCCTCAGGTAATAGAACCTCTGGGGCTGTTTGCCGTGAATGAAGGAACCATACAGGCGGCCACTCTGTTGGAAGTGAAGGCAGAGGGAGACAGCTGTGTGGGCGCGCTCTGCGGCAGCGATAAGGGCAGTATTTCCGACTGCACGGTCAGCGGTTCCGTGACAGGGACCACAGATGTGGGTGGTCTCATCGGAATCCGAACAGGAGAAAAGGATGCGGTCTACAAAAACCTGACCAACCAGGCCCACGTGTCCGGAGAGCTTCGGGTAGGCGGGGTGATCGGAAGCATTGGAAGGACTGCGGGGGAGGATGATAAGAAACCTGCAGGGGATACTCTGGATACCTGCAGGAATTACGGGGGTGTCACAGCCAGCGCAGTCTCCGGCAAATACATAGGAGGCATCACGGGATACAGCGACGGCGGAATCTTAAAGAACTGTGTCAGCACCCCTTCGGCAGCCGTGAAGTATGAAGAGGAGAAGCCTGCGGATCTGTTTGGAGATTTTGTGGGCGGAATCGTGGGATACTCCAAAGACAGCACCATCACCGGCTGCAAGACGAGCAACCGTGATATACATAATAAGATAACCGACGCTTTTGTAGTCGGGAAACGTTTTGTGGGCGGGATCGCCGGATTTACGGAGGACAGCAGACTGGACGGCAGCCGGCAGGCGAACCAGGCAAACGTTCTGGGGGAATCCTATGTGGGCGGAATTGTGGGCGCCAACGGGATTCTGGACGCGGAAGCGGGCACGGTATCAAAGGACGGCAAGAAAGAAAAAACGGTGGAAAACTGGACCAATGAAGGGATTGTTGTGGCCACAGCAGCCTTCGGAGGCGGCATTGCCGGATATAACGGCGGAAGGATTCTCGACTGCACCAGCAGTGTGAACACCCTGTCCCAGGATGGGGAAGAGCTCCTTGCCAGGACGGAAAAGCTTGGGAAAAATGGAGATTATATCGGTGGAATCGCCGGTTATAATGAAGGAACCATACGAAGCAAGGACGGCACAAGGGTGACTAGTGTAGCGGCCGGCCATAACTATGTGGGCGGAATCGCAGGGTATAACCGGGCAGGGGATACCGGCGAAAATGCCAGCATACGGGGTTATACCCTTGCGGGGGGATACATCAGCGGCAGCTGCTTTGTGGGCGGATATGTGGGCCTGAACACAGGGACAGATATTTTCACAGAGGGCAGCCATAGAATTGACTCCAATCCTAATGCGGTGGAGGGCGCCTATTTTGTGGGAGGCGTGTTCGGAGGGAATATTATCGCCGCCTATGAGGAAAAAAGGATTGCCATTGACTGCGGGACAGACAATTTCCTGGGAAGCATACGGGCAGAAGCAGGGGCTTTTGCAGGGGGATATGCGGGTTATACCCAGCTTGTGGCAACCGGGGAGGAGGCAGAGAAAACAGCTGCTCTCTACTGTGCCATAGCTGACCGGCATGCCGGGGATGTTCCGGGAATGACCGGTGAAGTGCTGGCCAACGAACTGTCAGCTGCTTCTTATACAGATGCTGTGTTAGAGATGTACAACGAAGAGGACGGCAGAGGAGGAAATCAGAATACATTAAAATCTGTTGAGGCTGAGCTCTATGCGGGCGGTGTAGTGGGCTATAATGCCGGCAGCACCAGTCTTCTTCTCAAAGGCATCCAGAACAATACCCCGGTATACGCCTATGGGGTTACTGAAAATCAGGAACTCTCCCAAACGGAGACCTTCTCCTATGCCGGCGGGATAATAGGGATAGCCTCCCGGCGGGTTACCATTGATGACTGCAGAAATACAGACAAAGGAATCGTGCGGGGACAGGGTACCTACACCGGCGGGATCGTGGAGGTAAATCAGGGAACGATTCAGAACTGTACCGTTGGCTCTATGACCGGGGAATCCTTCCTTGGGGGAATCGCAGGGCTTAATAAAGGCGGCCGGATCGAAAACTGCACCCTGACCGGGCAGATGCGGGGAGACTCCTATGTGGGCGGCATTGTATGCCAAAACGAGGGGGAGGTTGTCTCCTGCCGTGTGCTCCCCGACGATGCGCAGGCGTCTTCGGTGATGGGAGACGGCAGCTATATCGGCGGGATCGCCGCGGTGAACAGCGGTGACAAGGCCGGCATTACAGGCTGGGAGATCAAAGGAGATATCGAAGGCGCGGGAAGCTATGTGGGCGGAATCGCGGGAAGCAACGAAAAAGGAGCCATTATCAGCCTTGAGAAAAAGCAGGAGGCTGCCCAGACCGGAACCATTACCGGAGGGGCGGATGTGGGCGGAATTGCCGGAGCTAACGGAGGGGACATCTATGCCTCCGGCGGACTTCTGGAGAATACATTTACGGTAAGGGCCCTGGAGGGAAATGCCGGCGGAATCGCCGGCCTGCAAAGCAGCACAGGAAATATCTCCGGCACCGGAAACGCGGGCAGTATCATCGCGGAAAAGGGAAATGCAGGGGGGATTGTCTGTGACAACCAGGGCAGTGTAGAGGCTTCGGAAAACAGCGGGGAGATCACTGCCACAAACGGAGAGGCCGGGGGCATCTGCGGAGAGAACCGCGGGACGCTTACCGGATGCAGAACTCTCGGCGGAACTCTGTCGGGTCAGGGGGTTCTGGGAGGAATCGCCGCCTCCAACCGCGGAAGTATTGAAAACTGCAGTCTCTTAAGCCAGGCAGAGCTTGCCATTATAGGGGGACAGCCGGAGAATTACATCGGAGGCATCGCAGGCAGAAATACAGGGGCAATTGTCATCAGCAAGGTGGGCACCAAAACTGCACCGGTACGGCTTTCCTCCGATGAGGACAATTCCAGTGTGGGCGGAGTGGCCGGCTATAACGGGCCGGGAGGCAGCATCGACGGGGGGAAGGCACCGGAAACAGAATGCTATGCGGATATCACCCTGGAGGGCAGGGCGCAGGGAAATCTGGGAGGGATTGCCGGCGTCAATGAAGGCACGGTCTCCTATTACGCGGCAGCGGGCCGCATCCAGGGAGCACAGGCCCAGGGACAGCCGTACGGCATCGGGGGAATAGCCGGTGTCAATGGAAACGGAACGAATACAGCGGTAATCCGCAATTGTATGTATCAGGGCGAGAGCCTGAAAGGGGGAAAGGGTAGCATACACGGGAATGGCATCTCTACCACCAGTGAGGATCTGGTGCGCGTTGGCGGCATAACCGGACAAAACCTTTCCGGGGGAGAGATCCGTCAATGCACCGTTGCCGGCGGAAGCAGCATTACAGGGAGCCTCTCCTACCTGGGCGGACTCGCAGGCTATAACCAGGGTCTTATCCAGGACTGCACAGAGGGGACAGAGTCCGTTGTGGTTCAGGGGATAAAGAGCAGCTGTGTGGGCGGCGCTGTGGGATATAACGGGGACGGGGGCAGGACTGCCAATGTCTCTGTGGGCATTGCGGACAGCACCCAGGAAAACAGGAACTGGAGCATTGTCAACAGCCAGAATACCGCCCATGAATTCGGCACAGGAGGCATCATTGGAAATAATGCATCCCGCTACGATCAGAGCGGGCTTACAAACCATGCTTCCGTAAAGACGGATCAGTATTATGTGGGGGGAATCATAGGCATTCAGGCCAATCGGATTTCTCAGGGAACCTTGATTGCAGACTGCAAAAATACAGGTTCTGTCTACACCTCCAGGTACGGAGCAGGTGGGATCATAGGCTTTTTGAGAGACAATGGAGTCACCATCAGCGGCTGTGTGAACCAGGGAAAGGTGACAGCGGACTGCAGTCGGGACACTGCCTACAAAGCAAGAGCCGCGGGGATTCTGGGAGACGCCTGGACCAATACGGCGAATATGCAGATTACGTTTATGAACTGCGGCAATGAAGGGATCATCGACACCAGCATGTCCGGCAGCCCTTATGTGGCGGGAATCTTCAGCTATGTCAATGCGGTTTCTGCTTCCCAGGTTACGCTCAGTGACTGCTATAACGCAGGGGTACTGAAAAACTCGGCGGACGGCGGAGGCATTGTGTCTAATCTGGGCGGCAATATGTCGGTTACGCTGATCCGGTGTGTCAACTATGGAAGCGGACTGAATCTATCGGGCAATTTTTCGGGTATTACCGGCCGCACAAAGGCCTCTATGGAACATTGCTTCGGGGTGGGGAAGGCTGATTACCCCCTGGCCAGAACGAACCAGAGCATGGGAAGCCTGAATTATTATTTCGGATATGGGAATGTGTCATCCGCAAGCGGAGGAAAACGGCTGGCTTACCCCAGCGGCTGGGACTCTTCAGGCTGGGGTTCCATATCTGCTGTTAATAAGAAGCTGAATGGCTTTGATTTAACATTTCCATCCAATCCGGCCGCCGGAAAGATCTACGACAATGCTTCCTCGGCTCAGCAGCTGCAGACAGCGGCAAATAAGATAAAAGATATCTGCAAGGCGCCCATCGATCGTTATTTTGCCCAGTATTACGGAGCTGTTAATCTGGGAGAACCCCGGAATTTCGGGGCAAAAGCCAATGGAGATACCTACACGGCGGCCTGGAGCCAGGGGACTAACGGGGATAGGGTATATTATTATGAACTGAAGTTATACCGGGCGGGAGAGTCAGAGCCTGTGAAAGTGGTGCAGGTACCCAAAAACCAGTATTCTGCTGAATTTACCATAGACAGTGCATGGCCGGACGGCACAGCCTTTTGGATTACGCTCCAGGCTGTGAGCGGCAATGCTTCCAGAAGTTCGGCGATTTTAAAAACAGAAACCTTTTATACGGCGGAATCTCTTCCGGAGCCGGAGCTGGTATATCATATTACGGGGGGAAGCTCCTCCCAGATACAGGGATATTTTTCGGTGGCTAATCTGGAGGAGTATAAGAGTCTAACGAAAGACAGCTGGGAGATCCACATTACGACAGATGCCACAGGGGAGATAATTCTCCGGCAGTCCAATGGAGGAAGGGTATCGTACACCTTTAATTCCGGAACGAGGAATCTTTCTACTGTCTGCTGGGCGGAGGACAGCGCCGGAACCTACAGGACATCGGCTGTGGCATCCCAGCTCTCCTATCTCCGCTCACCGAAGCAGCTTCCCCGGGTGGCCAGAACTGTCTACAATTCAAGCCTTTCCGGAACCTCTGTGAGTGATATGAAATACCAGTTTGAGGTTAGAAACAATAACACGGGGGATTCCTTCGGCATAGATTACAGGGCAGAGATGCTCCATGGGGATGAAATTTTGGCGGAAACTTCGGCAAAGATTCAAAAGGAGGGTGCACAGACTACAGTGTCCCTGGACTTTGCAGCGCTGACGGAGGAAGAATTCGAGAAGCTGACCAGGGTCGAGGCAGCCGGTGAGACCATTACCATAAGATATTTTGCCTGGAGCAGCGGCATCGGCAGATATTATCAGGATGCGGAGACGGGTGACGCAAAAGCCAACGGTTCTTACCTGAACGGGGACAGATACTATAGTGTTTCTCTGGCCCAGGGACCGTACGCCGGTGAGGACAGATTTACATTCGTGATGCCTCCAAGGCTGGATCTGGTTACCATCAGCGGCACCATGGGGTATGAGGAAGCCGGAGGAAAAGACAGGTACACATTTACATGGAACTCAAAAGCGCCCCGGCTGTATGACGTTCAGCTCATTGGATATAAGAGTGAAACAGATACCGAGGGGGTTGAGATTATCTCAAGAAAAGGGATGACAGATACTACGCTGACGGTCGACGGAACCAGCTGGAGCTACAGCCGGGTACGATTGTCTGTTACCCACAGAGGGGTGAGCGGGGAATCCATAGACAGCAGGCAGTCCAGGGACTTTAGGATAACCCGAAGACTGTCGCCGGTATCTCAGCCCAAGGCGGTGCTGCCCTCCAGGGATAACCTGATTTACCAGGTTACCTGGAACCCTCTCACAGATGAGGAACAGCTGAAGTGCCTGGACAGCTATCTGATCACCGCCTCCGCGGGAACTAAGACTGTGACAGCTTCGGCGGGCAAAGAGGACACCAGCCTTCTCCTGAATCTGGAGGATTTCAATGCCCATGACAGAATTTCCATTACCGTTACAGCTGTCTCCGCCGATACATCCAGGTATCTGAATTCCAGAGCCAGTGTTCCGGTTACCGTAGAACTGCCCCAGCGGCTGACAAAGCCGGATCCGGATACCACAGGCTTCCAGATAACTCTGGAGCCGGAATATCAGGCAGAATACGGCGGAGGACTGACGGAGGAAGAATTCCGTCTGAACGGGCTTACCCTTAGCGCAGCGGCGGAAACCACAGAGGAGGGGGCCTATGCCGGTGAGGCATATATTACTGAGACGGCGGAAGCGGAGGAAACCCCGCTGTATCAGCTGAATTCTTATACGATGAACGGAAGTCTGACAACCGCTGACTATAATTTCCTGGGAATCCCCACGGAATATGCGGGGAAATACCTGCATATAAGAGTCAGAGCGGTATCGAATAACATTGTATCTTCCCAGTGGGGCCAGTGGTATACGTTCCGGCTGCCCAAGGTGAAGATCGCTACACCGGATCTGTCTCAGACAGACAGCCGGGAAATTATATGGAAAGAAAAAACCAACAATGGAGTTACCACAGGGGAAAGTTCCATCAAGGCAGTACACACGGCCCTTGCATGGAATGGGGTTACCTATGGCACCGGCTACCAGCTTACCACAGTTCCGCTGGATACAGGTGCAGACACGGCCTATACTGTCTATCTGCACTCCACCGGGGATCCCGGAGAGCCGTTTGCACTCTGGATGCGACCGGAGGATATGGATCCGGAATTCCAGGAAGTAATCCAGAACGCCGGAGCGGCAGGAAACGGGGAGAACCGGTATGTGAAACTGCCTGCAGCTGTCAGCCAGGAAACCGGGCGGACACAGTATACCTTCCAGATTCCCCGCAGCTGTCAGGTCAGCGGAAAGGACAGCGCAGCCGGATATCAGTATCAGCTGTATGTGAATCCGCAGATACAGTGTACAGTCACAGATGCCGGAGATGTGAGCTTTGTCTACATCGCACCGGATATGACAGTGCATAATCAGGATTACCATATGACGGCGGCGGCGGTACTTCGGGCGTATTCCTGGGAAAAGAGTGAGTACAGAGAGGCTTCCTATCCTGTATCCTGGCAGCTTACCAGGATCACTGCTTACGGTGAGTATCTCTATGAGATTCAGGAAACTCTGGATACGGCAGAGAGCGCGGGCCAGATAGGACTCCTGCCGGAAAGGACGGAGGTGAGAGACCTCCTGACCAGGGAGCTGTTCGACGATATCATGGATAAAAAGCTTAAGGAGCTGCTGTCCGCGGATCTTCTGAGCCGGGCAGCAGAAAAAAGCGGGGATGGTGTAGAGAATGACAAGGAGTAAAGGGAAAGATAAGCTGTATGCCGCCTCCCGGAAACGGGAGGGGTATACTATGATCGTAGTGCTCTGTCTGATGGCTCTTTTTATGGCTCTGGCTCTGTCGCTGATCCTGGCCTCCTCTGTGGCAGTCAGCCGGGCGAACCAGTCATATGCCCAGGAACAGTGCCGGATGTCGGCCATCTCCTTTAGCAAGCTCCTGGAAGACTATCTGGGGCGTGATACCAATCAGTTAACCATGGGTATCCGCCAGGAGATAGAAGACCAGAAGTGGCCGTACTATGATGAGGACGATACCTCCGGTGTCCATAATGAGATGAATGCCATGAAGAATTTTTCCATTGATACCGCGTTCCAGCCGGAGGTTGAGGAAAAGGCGGGAACGTTAAAGGTAAAGATGTATTGGCAGACCAATGACGAGGAGGCAGTCAACGATCCGGAACATCCGGAGTATACAGACAGTGAGCTTGTGGTAATCGTAACCTGCAGTTTCAGAAAGCAGGAATACAACGTCACCACAAGATACCGGGCCACAGTGGAAAAGGAAGGCGGCGGCGAAACCGGTGAAAAAAATGTGTGGGACGGAACCTGGAACAGAATCGGGAGGGATGAATAATGATACAAAATAAAAAGGGAACTACTCTTGTAAGTGTGATCGTTTCCTTTGCTATTCTGATGATTATTATTTTACTATTTTCCCGCTCAGTGACTTTATCACTGAACCTGTCCAAAAAAGCTGATAAAATCTTACAAGAGACCACGGAGGCAGTGAATACTTACTACACAGGGGACAATCCGCAGACTACACCCAGCATCCTGAATATGACTGAGGACGGGGCAAGCGGTTCGTCCATTGCAGTAAAGCTGAATCCCCATTTCTGCGGGAAGAGCAGCGATGATACGGATAAGGTAATCTATTATTTTACCCCTTAGGGCGGAGAGTAGGGAATGACAAATGAATGAGCTGAAGAAGACAAACGGAACCACACTGGTGGAGCTTATGGTGGCATTTGCCATAGCCGGGATCTTCATGGTATCTGCTGCCATGCTGGTCTCTTCGTTTACCAATGTCTATCTGCGTATTATCAACAGAAACCGTATTCAGGATATCAGCAATGTTGTGATGGAAAAGGTAGTGGAGGAGCTGACCTATGCATCGGAGACTGCCACAGAGGTGGATGCAGACCGGGTAAAGGGAAGCGTGATGCTCTCAGGGGAGGACAGCGACGGGAACTATCTTGTGGCAGAATACAGCAACAAGGACGGCAATCCGGTGCGGATGAGCACGCAGGCAGACGGGGAGGGAAACCAGAAAGGACTCCTTCTGGAATACCAGCCCATATATGAGAATAACTCCCCGGATGGAGCCATCCTCTATGAGGGATCCCAGTGGTATATGGGGAAGGGGTTCTACAAGAAAAACCAGGTGGACGTAAGATTCCGAAAGATAGAAAACACTGCATGTATTCAGGTGACTCTAACGGTATCGGATGAAAAAGGCCGGTACAAAAAAACAACAGAAAAATGCGTGGAATGCATCGATCTGGACCCGAATGATGTGCAGGTAGAAGGCAGCTGACGCAAATACGATTCTGCAAATAATATGTAGAATTGTGCTGATTTTGCGACTCCTTTTTGTTGACTTACACAGGAGAGTACTGTATAATTTTTGTTAAGAATGTACAATTTATAGAAGTTATAAAATATATCTAAAGTACATAGAATTGGCTGAGTTCTGAGAAGATAAGGCCAGATTTGAGGAGAGGACCAGGGATAATTATTGGTGTTCATCAGGTACAGAAAGGCTTCTAAGGGTAATTTAGGCGCAAAGCCTCTGTATCTGTTTTATAACGTCACGAGCCGTGGGGCAAGTGCGGGAACATATAGAAAAGGAGAGAAAGGAAGTAGATTTACATGAATGTAATGAAAAAATTGAGAGATTCCAGGAAGAATAAAAAGGGTTTTACGCTGGTTGAGTTGATCGTTGTTTTAGTAATTTTGGCGATCTTAATGGCTATTTTGATTCCGGCGCTGACTGGGTATATTAGGAAGGCACAGGATAAGCAGGTAGTTGCAGAGGGAAGAACAGCTTTGATGGCGGCTCAGACGGCGTTGTCTGAGGAGTACGAGAAAAAAGATGCTACAACTAATTTTGTTGAGGCAGATGTTATAAAAGAAATTGCTGATTTAACGGATGGAGACTTAGATGGTTCTTACAGTGTCGTAGTAGATCCAGCGACGTATAAAGTAAAGACTCTTTCTTATAGTAATGGAAAGAAGACAGCTGTATATAATTCAGAAGCATCTGGAACTGGAGATAGTGCAGTGGAAAAAGGCTGGACCGTTCAGAATGCATCTACCATTACGACTAACAGTGTAAAACTTGAAACAACAACACCGTAAGTAATATGTCGTTTTTAACTAAAATTAGTTGATTGTCTTGAAAAATGCTTGATTTACGGGCATATTCGCAGGTTTGCAGATTGATTTTACTACTCATTTACTACTTTTAACGAATTGAGCCTTGATATGCAAAAGCACCTGCGAAGCTGCCGGATAAACCACTACACCACCTTACGCGGCACGTCGAAAAGAAAAAATAAAATAAGCACCACCTATAAGGCGGCGTTTCTCACTCCCACACAGGAGAACAGGAACGCTGCTTTTTTTATGCCCTCATGTTACGCAGTAAGGGCAAATAAAGCCTTGATTTATGCGGCTCTTAGAGCGCGGAAATGAGAAAGGCAAGGGTTGATACCTTTTCCCTCAAAACCGCGTTTCTACTGCGTAACAAATCCAACCAAAGGAGTGATGAAGCTATGGCAGTTTTCCGCGTGGAAAAGAACAAAGGTTATACGGTTATGAGCAACCACCATTTACGCAACAAGGAACTTTCCCTAAAGGCAAAGGGCTTGTTGTCGCAAATGCTCTCACTTCCCGAAGATTGGGACTACACCCTTGCAGGGCTGTCCCTTATCAACCGGGAAAGTATCGACGCTATCCGCACCGCTGTATGGGAGCTTGAAAAAGCCGGATATATCACAAGGCGGCAGGGACGCGACGAGAAAGGCAAAATGACCGCTATTGAGTACACCATTTACGAACAGCCACAGCCCCCGGCATTGGATTGTCCGGTATTGGAAAATCCAACAGCGGATAAGCCGATATTGGAAAATCCGACACCGGATAACCCGACGTCGGAAAATCCAACGCAATTAAATAAAGAGATACAAAAAACTAACTTACCAAAAAAAGAAAAATTAAATACAGATATATCAAGTACCCATTCCATTCCTTTCCATTCCCTAAATCCCTCTCCCTTAGAGGACGCGGCACAGCTGCCGGAACGGAAGCGAAAGGAAGCGACAGACGCATACAGCGTGTATGAGGAAATCATCAAGGACAATATCGAGTACGACTATCTGATACAGGACAGATACCTTGACCGGGACAGGATAGAGGAAATCCTTGCCCTTATTCTTGAAACCGTCTGCACCAAACGAAGAACAATCCGTATCGCCGGGGACGACCACCCGGCAGAGCTTGTAAAAGCAAAATTTATGAAACTGAACAGCGAACATATCCGCTTTGTACTGGACTGTATGCAGGAAAACACCACCAAAATCCGCAACATCAAGCAGTACATGAAAGCTGCCCTTTTCAATGCTCCGTCTACGATTGGCAGCTATTACACGTCCCTTGTATCTCACGATATGTACGGCGGGCGCACTATCCAGTCGGCAAGAAGCAAGGGCATACCCGATTACACCTGCAACGAGGGCGAAAGCCTGTAAACCAACCCAAAGGAGGATTTTATGATGACACAGAAAACAGGAGCTTTGATTTTTGATGAAACCGCTGACCGCTACGACATTCGCTTTGACGTAAACGACTATTACGGGGGATTGCATTGCGGCGACTGCATGGAGGTCTTTGTGCGGGGCAAATGGAAGCCGACCCGTATGGAGTACGGGGACAACTGGTATCTTGTGGGTATTCGGGCGGCAGACCTTTCCGGGCTGCGGGTACGGATTTAACAGGGCGGCGTGAAAGCGGATGCTCTTTTTTCATGCCCGTCCCGTTTCCCGGCGGCGGGCATACCACCATAGAACACGAAAGGAGGACACCCATTGCAGGAGGAAACCAACGAAAAGACCATAGCCCTTTACATCAAGACCGGAAAGCTGACCGCGCAGCAGCTCCAAAAGGCTATGAAAGCCCTGCTTGCACAGATGAAAAAGCAGCATGACAAACAGAAAATCCCGCATGGCAAGCAGACCCTAAAGCAGCTTATGAAGCAGAACGCGGGCGTTTCCAACATTGAAATCACAAAGGACAATATCAAAGCCTTTGAGAGTACGGCGAAAAAATACGGGATTGACTTTGCCTTAAAGAAAGACAGCACCGAAACCCCGCCCCGCTATCTTGTGTTTTTTAAGGGACGGGACGCGGACGCACTGACCGCAGCTTTCAAGGAGTTTTCCGCAAAGAAGCTGACGCAGGAACAAAAGCCCTCTATCCGCAAGCTGATTGTTTCCCTCAAAGAAAAGGCGGCGGCTCTGAACGCACAGAGGGAAAAAGTGAAGAAAAAGGACAGGGAGGTATCGCTATGAAGCCGGAACTTAAAAAGCTGCTTATCCTAAATGCCCCCTATCTGCTCTTTGTCTATCTCTTTGACAAAATCGGACAGGCGGTGCGGCTCTCTCCGGGGGCTGACCTGTCCGGCAAGGTGCTTTCCCTTGCAGACGGCTTTTCCGCTGCCTTTGCAAACCCGCTTCCGAGCCTTGCACCTATGGATTTGCTTATCGGTATTGTAGGGGCTGTCCTTATCCGGCTGATTGTCTATGTAAAAGGCAAGAATGCGAAGAAATACCGGAAAGGTATCGAATACGGCTCTGCCCGTTGGGGCAACGCCGAAGATATAAAGCCCTACACCGACCCGGTATTTCAAAATAACGTGCTGCTCACACAGACGGAACGGCTTACCATGAACAGCCGCCCAAAGCAGCCAAAGTATGCAAGGAATAAAAATATCCTTGTTATCGGGGGAAGCGGCAGCGGCAAGACGAGATTTTTCGTAAAGCCCAACCTTATGCAAATGCACTCAAGCTACGTTGTAACCGACCCGAAAGGAACGGTTTTAGTCGAGTGCGGGAAGCTCTTACAGCGGGGCGGGTATCGGATAAAGGTGCTGAACACCATTAACTTCAAAAAAAGCATGAAATACAATCCCTTTGCCTATCTCCGCAGCGAAAAAGACATTTTGAAACTGGTAAATACTTTGATTGCCAACACCAAAGGGGACGGGGAAAAAGCAGGGGAAGATTTTTGGATAAAATCGGAACGGCTCTTTTACTGCGCCCTTATCGGCTACATTTGGTACGAAGCCCCGGAGGAAGAAAAGAATTTTACGACGCTGCTTGAAATGATAAATGCCAGTGAAGCCCGCGAGGACGACCCGGAATTTCAGTCCCCCGTTGACCTTATGTTTGAACGGTTGGAGGAAAAAGACCCGGAACACTTTGCTGTCCGGCAGTATAAGAAATTCCTGTTATCTGCGGGAAAGACAAGAAGCTCTATCCTCATTTCCTGCGGGGCGCGGCTTGCCCCTTTTGACATTAAAGAGCTGCGCGACCTTATGGAAACCGACGAAATGGAACTTGATACCATAGGCGACCGTAAGACCGCCCTGTTTGTCATTATCAGCGACACCGACGACACTTTTAACTTTGTTGTGAGTATTCTTTACACGCAGCTTTTCAATCTTCTTTGCGACAAGGCAGATGATGAATACGGCGGCAGGCTGCCCGTCCATGTACGCTGTCTGTTAGACGAGTTTGCAAATATCGGGCAGATACCGAAGTTTGAAAAGCTCATAGCCACTATCCGAAGCCGGGAAATCTCTGCTTCAATCATTCTGCAAAGCCAGTCGCAGCTAAAGGCGATATACAAAGATAACGCCGATACCATAGCCGGCAACTGCGACACCACCCTTTTCTTGGGCGGCAAGGAGAAAACCACCCTCAAAGAAATGTCGGAAATCTTGGGGAAAGAAACCATTGACAGCTTCAACACTTCCGAGAACCGGGGGCGTGAGGTATCACATGGGCTGAACTATCAGAAGTTAGGCAAGCAGCTTATGACCGAAGATGAAATTGCAGTCATGGACGGCGGGAAATGTATCTTACAACTACGAGGGGTACGCCCGTTCTTCTCTGATAAGTATGACATTACAAAGCACCCCAACTATAAATATCTTTCCGACTATGACAAGAAAAATACCTTTGATATGGAAAAGCATTTAAGGCGCAGACCCGCCCTTGTAAAGCCGGACGAACCCTTTGACTATTACGAAATCAGCGAAGCAGATTTGCAGGAGGACACCGACCATGAATAGACGTATGCAGAAGAAAAAAGATAAGAAAATCACAGAAGCCATAAACGGGCTTGTTTTCATTGCCGAGCGACGGGAACAGCAACGGCAGGCAGCTATCCAGCAGTTTGTGAAACGGTGTGAAGCCCTGTATGAGCAGAAACGGGTGCGGCGGGAACTTTGATTTTACGGGAGGTTATACTATGAGCAGACAGAAAACAAAAACTGATGATATACGTCGTGAACATTATTTTACAAAGATGATAGAAAATGCAGAAAACGCTCTGCGGGAGTATTTGCAGGAACGCGGAGGGGAACAGACCCTTTACGTTACCGAGTATATGCAGCGTAGGAGCTATCTTTTGGAATGACGAAAAATGTGTGTTCCCGGCTGAAAAGAAAGGAGGAATTGACGCAGTAACAAAGAAAAAGACAACTTGCATGATACGCGCCCCTACAAAAATTCCTATCGCCCACACTGACAACTGAATACCGCCGCGCGGCAGAACTTTAGGCAGCGCGGGGACTTATGACCGCGGCAGTTTGAAAACTGACCGCCGTTTTTTATGCCCTTTTATAGGGCAAGCCGCATTTGCGGCAGAAAGGAGCTTTATGGAATTTTTTAACTCTGCTATCGACGTATTACAGACCCTTGTTATCGCACTGGGCGCAGGCTTAGGCATTTGGGGCGTTATCAATCTCTTGGAGGGATATGGAAACGACAATCCGGGTGCAAAATCACAAGGCATTAAGCAGCTTATGGCGGGCGGCGGCGTTGCCCTTATCGGCACTATCCTTGTACCGCTTCTTTCCGGTCTGTTCGGATAAGATTACGGAGGGTAGCCTATGGAGAGCATACTGGAAGCGATTAACGAATGGATAAAAGAAATCCTTATCGGAGCCATTAACGGCAACCTTTCCACTATGTTCGGGGACGTAAACGAAAAAGTAGGCACCATTGCAGCGGAGGTAGGCAAGACCCCGCAGGGGTGGAACGCAAACATTTTCAGCATGATACAAAACCTGTCGGAAAATGTGATTGTACCCATTGCGGGGCTTGTCATTACCTATGTCCTCTGTTATGAGCTTATCAGCATGGTAACGGAAAAAAACAATATGCACGACATAGAAACATTTATGTTTTTCAAGTGGTTTTTCAAAGCCTTTGTTGCCGTTTTCTTGGTAACACATACCTTTGATATTACTATGGCGGTGTTTGATATGGCGCAGCATATTGTATCCGGCGCGGCGGGGGTAATCGGCGGCGATACGAATATCGACGTAACCGAAGCCCTTGCCGCCATGCAGGAGGGACTAAAAGATATGGAAATCCCCGAACTACTGTTACTTGTCATGGAAACGAGCCTTGTAAGCCTTTGTATGAAAATCATGTCCGTACTGATAACCGTTATCCTCTACGGCAGAATGATTGAGATATACGCCTACTGTTCTGTTTCCCCTATCCCTTTTGCTACCATGACAAACCGGGAATGGGGACAGATTGGGAACAACTACCTAAAGGGGCTGTTTGCACTGGGCTTTCAAGGCTTCCTCATTATGATATGCGTCGGCATTTATGCGGTTTTAGTAGGCGAAATGGTCTTAGCGGACAATCTGCACAGCGCGATTTTTTCCCTTGCAGCCTATACCGTTATCCTCTGTTTCTCCCTGTTCAAATCCGGCGCACTGGCAAAATCCATATTCAACGCCCACTAAGGGCAGAAAGGAGGTTTTTTCTTGGCGTATGTACCTGTACCCAAAGACCTATCCAAAGTCAAAACAAAAGTCGCTTTCAATCTAACAAAGCGGCAAATCCTTTGTTTTTCAGTGGCACTTCTTATAGGACTGCCGCTTTTCTTTTTGCTCAAAGACAGCGCAGGGACGAGCCTTGCGGCAATGGTAATGATTGTCGTCATGCTTCCCTGCTTCTTGGTTGCCATGTATGAAAAGCATGGGCAGCCCCTTGAAGTGGTAATAAAGAACATCATTCAGACAAAATTTACCCGCCCCAAAGTGCGACCATATCAGACAGAAAACCTATATGCACTCTTGGAGAAACAGCGGGCATTAGAAAAGGAGGTATCAGCGATTGTCAAAAGGACAGACAAAAAAGACGCGGGAAGCCGCAGGAAACAGGCGTAAGCTGACCCGCGCGGAAAAGAAACAGATAGCGGCGGTTATCCGGCAGGCAAAGGGGGACGGCAAAGCCCACACCGCACAGCAGACCATTCCCTACCTTGCCATGTACCCGGACGGTATCTGCAAAGTGGCACAGCGGAAATATTCAAAGAGCATTGCCTTTGAGGACATTAACTATCAGCTTGCACAGGCAGACGACAAGACCGCCATTTTTGAAAACTGGTGCGATTTTCTCAATTACTTTGACGCAAGCGTAAATGTGCAGCTTTCGTTTATCAATCAAGGTTCACAGCAGGAACAGGCAGCGCGGGCAATCCATATCCCGCCGCAAAATGATGATTTTAACTCTATCCGCACCGAATATTCCGATATGCTGAAAATGCAGCTTGCCAAAGGGAACAACGGGCTTGTAAAGCACAAGTACATCACGTTTTCCATTGAAGCGGACAATCCGGCGGCGGCAAGGGCGCGGCTTTCCCGTATCGAAACGGACGTACTCAACAATTTCAAGGTGCTTGGCGTATCGGCGCACCCCTTATCCGGCTATGAACGCTTAAAGGTGCTGCATGGGGTATTCCACCCGGCAGGCGAGCCGTTCTCATTCTCCTATGACTGGCTGACCCCGACAGGGCTTACCACAAAGGACTTTATCGCCCCGTCCTCTTTCAAGTTCGGGGAGGGACGCTACTTTGCTATGGGGAAAAAAACGGGGGCGGTATCGTTCCTTGAAATCCTTGCCCCGGAGTTAAACGACCGTATTTTAGCGGATATGTTGGACTTGGAAACAGGGGTTATTGTCAATCTCCATATTAAAAGTATCGACCAGTCGGAAGCAATCAAGACCATTAAGCGCAAAATCACTGACCTTGACAAGATGAAGATTGAGGAACAGAAAAAAGCAGTTAGAAGCGGTTACGATATTGACATACTCCCGTCCGACCTTGCCACTTTTGGGAATGAAGCAAAGAATTTGTTGCAGGATTTACAGAGCCGCAACGAGCGAATGTTTCTGCTGACGTTCCTTGTGGTAAACATGGCAGACACGAAGCGGAAACTGGAAAATGACATTTTCGCGGCGGCGGGCATTGCACAGAAATACAACTGCGCCTTGACCCGTCTTGACTATCAGCAGGAAGCGGGGCTGATGTCCTCTATCCCTTTGGGGGAGAACCTTATCCCTATTCAGAGAGGGTTGACGACGAGCAGCACCGCTATTTTTATCCCGTTCATCACACAGGAACTATTTCAGACTGGGGCTGCCCTGTATTATGGCTTAAATGCCCTGTCAAACAACATGATACTCTGCGACCGCAAGCAGCTTAAAAATCCAAACGGGCTTATCTTGGGAACACCGGGCAGCGGAAAATCCTTTGCGGCAAAGCGGGAAATCACAAATGCTTTTCTCATTACCGACGACGATATTTTTATCTGCGACCCGGAAGCGGAGTATTTTGCCCTTGTAAAACGGCTTGGCGGGCAAGTGATACGGTTATCCCCGACAGGCAAAGGTATGGACGGTACGCCCCAGTATGTGAACCCTATGGATATGAACCTCAACTATTCCGAGGACGACAGCCCCCTTGCACTGAAAAGCGATTTTATCCTTTCTCTCTGCGAGCTTGTCATTGGCGGCAAGGAGGGCTTACAGCCTGTTGATAAGACCGTCATTGACCGCGCTGTAAGAAATGTGTATAGGGACTACCTTGCTGACCCCGACCCGGAGAAAATGCCTATCTTGGGCGACCTTTACGACGAGCTGTTAAAGCAGCCGGAGCCGGAAGCTGCCCGCATTGCCGCAGCATTGGAGCTGTATGTTTCCGGCAGCCTTAACGTATTCAACCACAGAACCAACGTGGAGCTTTCTAACCGCCTTGTCTGCTTTGATATAAAGCAGCTTGGAAAGCAGCTCAAAAAGTTAGGTATGCTCATTGTGCAAGACCAGATATGGAACCGCGTTACCATTAACCGGGCAGAGAAAAAGTCCACCCGCTACTATATGGACGAATTTCACTTGCTCTTAAAAGAGGAACAGACCGCAGCTTACAGTGTGGAGATTTGGAAGCGTTTCCGTAAATGGGGCGGCATACCGACAGCTATCACACAGAATATTAAGGACTTGCTTGCTTCACGCGAGGTGGAAAATATCTTTGAAAACTCTGATTTTGTCCTCATGCTCAATCAGGCGCAGGGCGACCGGGCTATCCTTGCAAAGCAGCTTAATATCTCCCCGCAACAGATGAAGTATGTAACCCATACCGAAGCAGGCGAGGGACTTATCTTTTATGGAAATGTGGTGCTGCCCTTTGTAGACCATTTCCCGAAAGATACCGAGCTTTACCGCATTATGACGACGAAGCCGGAGGAAGTGAGCAGCCTATGAAAACAGACGTGATTATCAACCGGGACGCGCTTTGTGCTTTGCAGGAATTACCCAGTGAAAGCGTCCATTGCTGCGTTACAAGCCCGCCGTACTTTGCGCTGCGGGACTATGGGCTTGACGCACAAATCGGACAGGAGGATACGCCGGAACAGTATATTGACAGGCTGACCTCTGTTTTTCGCGAGCTTTACCGGGTGCTTAGAAAGGACGGTACGTTATGGCTGAATATCGCAGACACCTATTGCGGCACAGGAAATAAAGGCGGCTATGCTGACCCAAAAAACCCAAAGGGACGCACCGGACAGCGGATTGCAAGGAACAGCCGCGTTACCGGCTGCAAACAAAAGGACTTAATCGGTATTCCCTGGCTCTTGGCGTTTTCCCTACGGGAACAGGGGTGGTATCTACGGAGCGATATTATATGGCAAAAACAAAATCCTATGCCGGAAAGCTGCAAAGACCGCCCGACCCGCTGCTATGAACATATCTTCCTGCTTTCAAAGGAAAAGAAATATTACTATGACGCTGCCGCCATTGCAGAACCCTTAGCACCTACTACCGCAGAACGGTATCGCAGAGCGCGCAGCACCAACAGCAAATACACACAGGAAATACCCGGACAAGGAAAGGTGCAGGGACTAAACCGACCGCGGGACGGTGGCTACTATGACGACGCGCTCATGCCGACCACGCGGAACAAGCGGGACGTGTGGCTGATTAACACTGTCCCATATAAAGGGGCGCATTTTGCAGCTTTTCCCCCGAAATTAGCGGAAACCTGTATCTTGGCGGGCTGTCCCAAAGGTGGGATTGTCATAGACCCGTTTTTCGGAAGCGGAACCACAGGATTTGCAGCAAAAAGCCTTGACCGCCATTATATCGGGATTGAATTAAATGCAGAATATTGCGCCCTTGCGAGGGCGCGGATTGGAGGTGCAGGACTATCAAGCAATTAAAACCACGCGATAAAATCACACAGAAAATGACCCGCGACGGGCTTATCGAGGTAAACGAAACACAGCAGACCGCCGAGCGTATCAGCAGCCGGGAAGCAGACAGCGACTTTTCACAGCCGGACAGTGCCGCAGCGGAACGCGTCATAGAACATCTTGACGCAGCACATACCCGAAAAGCAAACAAAAAGGAAGTCAAAAAAGAGCAGGAAGCTACTGCTTTGCGTACTTCCACTTCCCGCTTACAGTTTACCGAGGAAGAACGGGCAACGCCGGAACTGGAAACTTACATCAAAAAATCGGAAAAAGCCGCTGACCGACTGGACGCAGCAAAGGCAGCTATCCCAAAGCAAAAGAAACTGGTTAAGGAGCGCACCTTTGACGAAGCCGCAGGAAAGGCAAAGACCCGCCTGCACTTTGAGGAACAGGAAAAGCCGATACCCGGCGGCAAAGCCCACAGCAACCCGTTATCCCGCCCCGCGCAGGAAGCGGGTATTTTTGTTCACAACAAAATCCACAGCGTCGAGAAAGACAATTCCGGCGCGGAGGGCGCGCACAAATCGGAGGAACTTGCCGAGCGCGGCGCAAGGTACGGGACAAGGAAATTCAAACAGGGCTACCGCAGCCATAAGCTGAAACCCTACCGGGAAGCAGCAAAGGCAGAAAAGGCAGCGTTCAAGGCAAATGTGAACTTCCAGTATCACAAAGTCTTGCAGGAAAATCCTCAGCTTACAAGCAATCCCTTTTCCCGGTTTATGCAGAAACAAAAAATCAAACGCCAGTATGCAAAAACTGTAAAGAAAGGCGGTGCAGCCACCGCCAAAGCAACCGCCGGAGCGTCACAGACAGCAGCAAAGAAAGCGGCTGCCTTTGTAGGGCGACACCCGGCGGGCGTGATAATCGCTATCGCCGCGCTGCTTCTGTTCATCATGGTATCAGTAGGGCTTTCCTCTTGTGGGGCAATGTTTTCCGGCAGCATGAACAGCGTGTTAGGGACTTCCTACACGTCCGAGGACAGCGACCTTGTGGCAACGGAACAGAGCTATGCTGCAATGGAAAACGAACTGCAAAGTGAGATTGACAATATCGAAACCACCCACAGCGGCTATGATGAATACCGCTATGACCTTGACACTATCGGGCATAACCCACACGAACTTGCGTCTTATCTGACCGCCCTTTTACAGAGCTACACCCCACAGAGCGCACAGGCAGAGCTAAAACGGCTGTTCGGCTTACAGTACACCTTGACGCTGACGGAAGAAATCGAGATACGCACCACTACCGACGAGGAGGGCAACGAGGAAGAATACGAATACCGTATCTTGAACGTGAAGCTGACAAACAAGCCGATTGCTTCCCTTGCGGAAGAACTGCTGAACCCACAGCAGTTTGAAATGTTCAAAGTGTACTTACAGACACAGGGCAACAAACCGTTGATTTTTGGCGGCGGCTCTCCCGACGGCAGCCCCTCCGAGGATTTAAGCGGCGTGGAGTTTGTAAACGGCACACGTCCCGGAAACCCGGAGTTTATGGAGCTTGCAAAACAGCAAGTCGGAAACGTGGGCGGTTATCCCTATTGGAGTTGGTATGGCTTTAACAGCCGCGTGGAATGGTGCGCCTGCTTTGTGTCATGGTGCTACAATCAAGCCGGAAAAAGCGAACCCCGCTTTGCAGGCTGCGAATGGCAGGGCGTTCCTTGGTTCCAGTCAAGGGGACAATGGGGCGCGCGGGGCTATGAGAATATCGCACCGGGCGACGCTATCTTTTTCGATTGGGATTTAGACGGTGTTGCAGACCATGTGGGGCTTGTGCTTGGCAGGGACGGAAGCCGCGTCTATACCGTTGAGGGCAATTCCGGCGACGCCTGCAAGATAAAGAGCTATGACCTTAACTATCAATGTATCAAAGGCTATGGGCTGATGAACTGGTAAAGCAGCCCCAAAAAGAAAGGAGAAATGACCTATGGCAAACAATAAAATCGACCGTATCAATAAGGAAATCGCAAAGACCCGCGAGAAAATCACAGAGTATCAGAACAAGTTAAAAGGACTGGAAGCGCAGAAAACCGAAGCGGAAAACCTTGAAATCGTGCAGCTTGTACGAGCTATGCGTCTGACCCCGCAGGAACTGAACGCTATGCTGTCCGGCAGCGGTATTCCCGGCATGAACGCCGCACACGCTACCGAAGCGGCAGACTACGAAGAACAGGAGGAAAATGCAGATGAAGAATAAACTGAAAAAGACCATGACTGCCCTTTGTGCCGCCCTTATCCTTATGGGCGGTTTTTCTGTCCCTGCCTATGCACAGGGCGCAGCCACAGAGCCGCCCGCAGGGGACGCGACCAACGACAGCAACGTAGTTGTGGAGGAAAAAGAGGAAACGCCGCCCCTTACCCCAAAGGGAAACGCAACACTGGTTGACGATTACGGCGGCAATAAGCAGCTTATCACTGTTACCACCAAAGGCGGCAACTATTTCTATATCCTCATTGACCGCGCCGCCGAGGGCGAACAGACCGTACATTTCCTAAATCAAGTGGACGAAGCCGACCTTATGGCACTGACCGAAAACGGCGAAGCTGCCAAAAAGCCGGAAATCTGTAACTGTACGGAGAAATGCGAAGCCGGAAAGGTAAACACGTCCTGCCCGGTATGTGTTACCAGTATGACAGGCTGCACAGGCAAAGAACCTACCCCAACACCAACCGAGCAGCCGGAAGAACCGAAAGGAAAAGGCGGCAATCCCGGTGTGGTGCTTGCCTTAGTCCTCTTTGCCCTGCTTGGTGGCGGCGCAGCGTTCTACTACTTTAAGTTTCTAAAGCCGAAGCAGAATGTAAAGGGCGATACCGACCTTGAAGATTTTGAATTTGAGGACTACGACGAGGACGAGCCGGAAGCAGATACCGGGGAAACTCCCGAAGATGAAGAAACGGAGGAAGAAACCCTATGACCCTGTTTACCGACAATCCCTTTGAAAAGATGATGATACAGAAACCGAACGGGCGGCGTGATAATGCGCCGCCTGTTCCTTATCCCCCGGCTTGCGCTTCCTGCCCTTACAAGGGACAGTCCCCTTGTGTTGGGTATTGCATTAGAAAGATTGAAGCAAAACGACAGCCGGAACGATAAAAAGATGTACTTTCGATATGGAATATGATATAATTGTTCCAACCATAGGAAATGATAGAGTTAAACAAATTTTTAGAGTAAGCAAAGGAGATAAAAATATGTTACCCATTTCTGATATTCTTATTCGCTCAATAAGTGGATATGTGTTTATAGTTCCAGTTTTTATATTGTATTTCTTATACCTTAAAAAATCAGGAAGAAAGCAAAGCCTTCTCCATATTACTGCTGTATTTTTATTCTATTATTATCTTTTCGGGATTTTGACCGTAACAGGTATTGGTTATACAAGCACAATATCATTTCGTCCGAGGATTTCTCTGATTCCGTTTCTCGGTATGATAAGTGGACCAATAGATACCATACTGAATGTTGTTTTATTTGTTCCTTTTGGATTTTTTCTGCCGTTGCTGTATAAGAAATATCATCACATAAAGACTGTTGTATTAACTGGTTTTCTGTTCTCTTTATCTGTTGAAATTGTTCAGATGTTTGGTTGGGGTTCAACAGATATAAATGACCTTATTACAAATACAGTTGGAGTCTGTTTAGGATATTTGGTTTATTATTTGCTATCAAAAGTCTTGCCTAATAATTTAAGAAAACAATTTCAATCTGAGAATGTCAATGATATGGTCGAAGTGCCTTTGTTTGCAATTTACACATTTATAATCATGGTTACAGTTCAACCTTGGGTAATCCATAGTTTACTCAATATTGGATAAATTTTAGTTTTGTCAAATCATTTTACTATTTCATATCGCACAATTTTATACAATCACTTGTAGGAGCAATCGAAAAATCGGTTGCTCTTTTCTTTTACCCGAAAGGAGGATTTTTATTTGATTTTAGTTATCGCAGAAAAGCCCAGTGTGGCGCAGACAATCGCTGCCGTACTTGGGGCAAAGGAAAAGAAAGACGGATTTCTCACAGGAAGCGGCTATATCGTTTCTTGGTGTGTGGGACATTTGGTAGGGCTTGCGGAAGCTGCCGCTTACGGGGAGCAGTATAAAAAGTGGAGCTATGACAGCTTACCGATTTTGCCGCAGGAATGGAAATACACCGTTTCCGCTGACAAGGAAAAGCAATTCAAAACCTTAAAGGAGCTTATGCACCGGGCAGACGTTTCCGAAGTCGTCAATGCCTGCGACGCAGGGCGCGAGGGAGAACTCATTTTCCGTTTTGTCTATGAAATGGCAGGCTGCAAGAAACCTATGCGCCGCCTTTGGATTTCTTCTATGGAGGACAGCGCAATCAAAGAGGGCTTTTCCTGTCTGAAGAACGGCAGGGATTATGACCCTCTCTTTGCTTCCGCATTATGCAGGGCAAAAGCAGACTGGCTAATCGGTATCAATGCCACCCGCCTTTTTTCTGTCCTTTACAATCATACCTTGAACGTGGGGCGCGTACAGACCCCGACCTTAAAAATGCTTGTTGACCGGGACGCAGCGATTACCACTTTCAAGAAAGAAAAATACTACCATGTACGCCTTGCATTATCCGGCGCGGAAGCTGCAAGTGAACGAATTTCAAATAAGGCAGAAGCCGACGCATTAAAAACGACTTGCGAAGCGTCGCGGGCAGTATGTACTTCCCTTGTGAAAGAGAAAAAGACCGCAGCTCCGCCGAAGCTCTTTGACCTTACTTCTTTACAGAGGGAAGCAAACCGCCTGTTCGGATATACGGCAAAACAGACCCTTGACCTTGCACAAGCCTTGTATGAAAAGCGTTTGCTTACTTATCCGAGAACAGACAGCGCATTTCTGACCGACGACATGGGCGACACAGCGGCGGGCATTATCAAGCTGCTTTGTGGGAAGTTTTCCTTTATGGCGGGAAAAGACTTCACGCCGGAACTTGGAAAGGTGCTGAACAGTAAAAAGGTATCAGACCACCATGCCATTATCCCAACTATGGAGCTTGCAAAGACCGACCTTGCCGCGCTGCCGGAAAGCGAAAGGAATATCCTTACCCTTTCCGGGGCGCGTCTACTTATGGCGACCGCTGCACCGCATACCTTTGAAGCGGTTACGGCAGTCTTTGAATGTGCCGGACAGTCCTTTACCGCAAGGGGAAAAACGGTGCTGTCCGACGGGTGGAAAGAGATTGACCGAAGATACAGGGCAGCCTTAAAGAACAAGCCCGAAACGGACGACGCAGACAGCGACACAGAAAAGACCCTGCCGCCGTTTACCGAGGGACAAACCTTTGACAATCCGGCTGCAACGGTAACGGAGCATGACACAACACCGCCAAAGCCCCACAACGAAGCGTCGCTCCTTTCTGCTATGGAACGCGCCGGAAGTGAGGACACCGACCCGGACGCAGAACGCAAAGGGCTTGGAACTCCCGCCACCCGCGCCGCTGTCATTGAAAAACTGGTAAAGGGCGGCTTTGTGGAACGAAAAGGCAAGCAGCTACTTCCCACAAAAGACGGTATCAACCTTGTGTGCGTCCTGCCGGACACCTTGACAAGCCCGCAGCTTACCGCAGAATGGGAAAACAATCTGACGCAGATTGCAAAAGGCAAGGCAGACCCCGCCGCATTTATGGAGGGTATCGAGAATATGGCGCGGGAACTGGTAAAGACCTATCCGTTTCTTTCTGATGATAAAGCGCAGATGTTCAAGCCGGAACGGGAAGCGTTGGGAAGCTGCCCCCGCTGCGGTTCTCCTGTCTATGAGGGAAAGAAAAACTACTATTGCAGCAACAAAGAATGTATCTTTACCATGTGGAAAAATGACCGTTTCTTTGAAGAACGAAAAGTAACCTTTACCCCGAAGATTGCCGCTGCACTCTTAAAATCCGGCAAGGTAAATGTGAAAAAGCTCTATTCCCCAAAGACAGGCAAAACCTACAACGGAACTATCGTATTGGCTGATACGGGCGGGAGATATGTCAACTACCGCATTGAACTGCCGAAGAAAAAATAACTGAATAGCAAGCATAGGAAAAGAGTACCCTTTTCCGTAAAATCCCTGCTTTCTCTACCGAGAACGGCGGGGATTTTTGCTTGTTGGGAAGTTTCCCAAACCCTCTGAAACCGAAGAAAGGAGGTTACACATGGCAAGTTTACGGGACACCGTAAAGGACTATCAAGAAGAATTAAGGGACGGTATCGCTTGGGTGGCGTTTTGGAAAACGGGACGCTCTTGGAACGCAGAATATTTCCACCTTGAAATGAGCGATATTCTCTACCCGGAGGACAGAAGCCGCATGGAAGAAATCAAACAGGCTGACCCTGCCGCCGTTGTGGTAAACGGCTATTACTCCGGCTATCTTGGCGAGGATAGGAACCTTGACGAGCTGACCGCCGGGGTGCGCCGCCACTACGAAAACGGATATAGCAATATCGGGGAATTTATCGAAGCCCACGACGACAGGCTGCCGCCGGAGCTTATCGAGGAAGCAAGAGCCGCCGCCCACGCTGCGGGGCTGCCTTTCTCTGAAAAAGCCTACCGGGACGGCGAAGAACCCGACCCCTATCTATTTGACGGGAGCATGAGCATGGAGGACTACGAGCTTATGCACCGCATGATTGAGAAAGAAAGGAGCGAACACATGGAACAACCGATTTTAAGCGGGTATCTTTCTAATCTTGGAAAGTACACCGAGGGCAGACCTGCGGGCGAATGGGTATCATTCCCCACGACTGCCGAGCATTTGAAAGAAGTCTTTGACCGTATCGGCATAGACGGCAAAAACTACGGGGAGCTGCATATCACAGAATACCAGTCCTCTATTGCGGGACTGGCAGGAAAATTGACCGAGCTTGAAAGCCTTGACGAGCTGAACTATTTGAGCGAACTTTTGAAAATGCAGTTTGACGACGACAGGGAAAAATTTGTTGCAGCTATGGCATACGGCGACCATACAAGGGACTTGCAGGACATTATCAACCTTGCACAAAACCTTGATTGTTACTGGCTTTATCCGTCCGTACAGAGTGAGGAAGATTACGGGCATTATCTGATTGAAGAACTGGACGAGTTGGAGCTGCCCGAAGAAGCAAAAAAATATTTCATGTATGAGGAATACGGGCGGGACGCTGCTATCAATGACGGGGGCAGATTTACCGAGCAGGGCTATATCTACAATAACCGTAATACCTTTACAGAATGGTATGACGGGCGCGACGTGCCGGAGGAATACCGGGTAACGCCGCAGCCGCCAGTACAGGAAAAGGAACAGGCAGACCTTGACGCTTCCGCAGCTATACCGACCACCGCCACAGAGCAGCCCCCGGTTCTCCCGATTATCCTATCTTCTGAAAAGCCCGCTGACAAGATGAAAGAGATTACCGACCGACTGGAACAGGGGATTTTAGGACTGTATGAAAGCGACCGTTACGCCGACTATCTGCGTACTATGTCAAAATTCCATGATTACAGCCTTAACAATACAATCCTTATCGCCATGCAGGGCGGCAATCTTGTGAAAGGCTATAAACAATGGGAAAAGGAATTTGACCGCCATGTAAAGCCGGGAGAAAAAGCTATCAAGATACTTGCGCCGTCCCCGTTTACCGTTAAGAAACAGGTGGAAAAAATCGACCCGGACACCCAAAAGCCTGTTTTCGATAAGGACGGGAAACCTGTTACCGAGGAAAAGGAAATCAAGATACCCGCCTTTCGTGTGGTATCTGTCTTTGATATTTCACAGACCGAGGGAAAGGAGCTTCCTGCCCTTACCTATGAGCTGACGGGCAACGTGGAACAATACAAGGATTTTTTCGCTGCCCTTGAAAAGACTTCTCCCTTTGCTATGGGATTTGAAGCACTAAGCGGCGGCGTAAAAGGACGCTGCAATTATGAGGAAAAGCGTATCATCATCAACGAGGGCATGGACGAATTGCAGAATATCAAGACCGCAATCCATGAAATCGCCCACGCCACGCTGCATGATACTGCCCTTGCTATGCCGGAACGCCCCGACCGCCGTACCCGCGAGGTACAGGCGGAAAGCGTCGCCTATGCTGTCTGCCAACATTACGGGCTTGATACGTCGGACTATTCTTTTGGATATATCGCCGGGTGGAGCAGCGGAAAAGAACTTGCAGAACTGAAAGGCTCTCTTGAAACAATCCGCAGCACCGCCGCAAATCTGATTGATACCATAGACGGACATTTTGCAGCAATCCAAAAGGCACAGGATAAGGAACAGACCACCGAACAGGCGCAGCCCGCACAGGAAGCTACCAAACAGCCCGAAGCAGAAGCCGCCACGCCGGAGCTTCCCGAAGAAACAGCCCCGGTACAGGAAAAAGAAACACAGCCGGAACAGGCTGCACCCGCCGCCCCTTATTATCCTATCAATGAAGCTGCCGCCAAACGTGCAAAGGATATGAACAGCTTTTCCGATTATAAGCAAGGCAGCGCGACGGCTGAATACAGGCATTATGTAGATGAAGCCGTACAAATCGCAGAAAGGCAAAAACAGCGGGTAGACCCGATGTACCATGAGAAAATCGACAGCCTGCTTGACACCTATGCCCGGAAACTGGCGGCGAACATGAATAAAGGCTATGAGATTGACGCGCGTGTTCCCTCTATCCTGATTGCGGGCGGCTCTAACTTCCCCACAAGGAAGAAAGAAAAGCAGAACGCAGCCCGCGACAGCAATTACCGGGAATGGCAGGACATACAAGGGCTTCTTGATAAAATCCGCAGTACCGGCATGGGCGGTATCAGCGCAGACGACCCGCAGGCAGTACAGAAGTTAGAAAAGAAACTGGAAAGCCTTGAAAAATCACAGGAAACCATGAAAGCCGTAAACGCCTATTACCGTAAGCATAAGACCCTTGACGGCTGCCCGCATTTACCGCCGGAGGAACTGGAAAAACTGAAAGCAGACATGGCGAGCAGTTGGCATTTGGAGGACAAGCCATTTGCGACTTGGGCGTTATCCAACAACAGTGCAGAAATCCGGCGCGTGAAAGACCGTATCAAATCTCTTTCACAGCAAAAAGAAATCGGTTTTGTGGGTTGGAAATTTGACGGCGGCAAGGTGGAAGCAAACACCGAAGCGAACCGACTGCAAATCTTCTTTGAGGATAAGCCGGACGAAGCCACGCGGGAAGCCCTAAAAAGTAATGGCTTCCGTTGGTCGCCCAAAGCAGGGGCATGGCAGCGGCAGCTTACCAGTAACGCCTATTATGCGGCTGATTATGTCAAGGCGATTGTACCCCTTACGGGGGAAAAGCCTACCGAGTTACAACGGGCGCATATCCGGGCGCAAAAGGTAGATGCACAGGAGCAGCCGGAACAGGAAGCCCCACAGGACAAAGACACCTTTTCCATTTATCAGATAAAAGGCGGGGACGAAACAAGAGATTTGCGCTTTGAACCTTACGACCGTCTGACTGCCACAGGACACCGGGTAGACGCGAAAAACTATACACTTGTCTATTCCGCAGAGCTTACGCCGGGGACTTCCCTTGAAGATATTTACACCCGCTTTAATATCGACCACCCGAAAGATTTTAAGGGACACAGCCTTTCCGTTTCCGACGTGGTGGTGCTTCATCAGAACGGGCAGGACACCGCCCACTATGTAGACAGCTTCGGTTATAAGGAAGTGCCGGAGTTTTTCAAGGAGCAGGAAAATGCCCTCATTCCCGCCGACTTGGAAACGGGCGAAACAATCAAAACACCGAGAGGGACTTTCTATGTAACCGCCATGAGCCGCGAGCAAATGGAAGCTGCCGGATATGGATTGCACCACCAGTCCGACGACGGAAAATATCTGATTATGGGGAACGGCACTAGGGCTTTTGCTGTTCCCGTTCAGCCAGAGAACTATCTGAAAGCTGCCGAGCAGACCACAGAGCAAAACTACAACATGATTGACGGGCAGATAAACAACACCCCGACTACCGCAGAACTGGAAGCAAAGGTAAAGGCAGGAGAAACCATTTCCCTTGTTGACCTTGCGGAAGCTGTCAAGGCTGACAAGGAACGCGGCAAGGCAGCAAAAACGGAAAAGAAGCCCTCTATCCGGGCGCAGCTTAGAGCAGACAAAGAAAAAACCGCACAGAAAAAAGCGGCAAAATCAAAAAATCACGAATTGGAGGTATGAGCATGATTAGACTGACCGTTGAAGAAACAAACCTGTTGAGCATTTACAATGAGGGCGGTAAGCGCGGGCTTATGGAGAACATCAACGCTGCGCTGCCGTTTATGGACGAGGATATGCGGGAACTGGCGAAGCGCACCCTTGCGAAAATTGCACCTCTGACAGAAAATGAGTATACGGAGCTTGCCATTTTCGCCGCTGATGAGGTATGACCGGGCTAAAGCGGCTTACGCCGCCCCAAAGCCGGAAAGTCAACAGCCTTGTAAAAAAGGAGTGCTGCAACTGCGATAACGGACACTGTATTTTACTGGACGACGGGGAGGAATGTGTCTGCCCGCAGCTTATTTCCTATTCTCTTCTATGCAAATGGTTTCAGACCGCCGTACTTCCCTTTGATAAGCTGCTGTATGCAGAGCTTTTCAAGACCGAGGATAAAAAGCGTTGTACCGAGTGCGGAGCTTCTTTTGCGTCCACCTCTAACAGCGTCAAATACTGCCCGGACTGCCGGAAGCGTATTACCCGCAGACAGGCAGCGGAGCGCATGAGGAAACGACGCGCCCTTGTTACGCAGTAGGGGCAAAAAAAGCCTTGATTTACAGGGCTTTCCGGGTGTGAAAATGACGCGGCAAGGGTTTTATACCTTTTCCCTCAAAAATGGCGTTCTACTGCGTAACATTTTATCGCTGTACCCATAAGAAAGCCGGGGCGCGGATAGTCTTTACCGACTGTCTGCGTCCCGGCTTTTAAAACTTCAAAACCACTTTGTTTTTTCATCTCTGAATTGTGGCATATCATTTTGGGCGTATGGATTATAGGTATTGAGATTACAACCAAATTCTTTCAACTCCATTATTTTGTTATTTTCCGTCCATACTATTAAAGAAATTCCGTCAAATTCTTCAATATTACCATTATTCATTTTGTTTTTGAAATACCATTCTACAATAGTTTGATTTTCCTTATGAAAAAATTGTTTAATATCCCACACTAAGACTTTTCCACGAGTATTCCATTCATCAAACCAATGTTTTACTGTTTTTCGACTTTCATACTTAGGACTCCAACTTTCAGTGTAAATCACATCTTCTGTAAAAATACTATCAATCCCTAAATCTTGTTGTTTTAGCCACATATCAAACCATAAATGAATAATTCTTTCTCTTTCATTCATAACTTTTAAATCCTTTCTCTATATTGATTTGAGGGGTTGCACTCTTATCTGCGGTAAGTAAACGGTATATCGTAAGGGGGATATACCACGTAGCAACGACAAGCCGCCATATTAAAATGCCCCCGCCGATAATGCCGTCCAAAATGAAGTTAATGGCAACGATACCCACCGTTCCAGCTATGTCATATCCATGCGGTACAAGCCATACGAACATACGGCGAATGCCAAAGGGGATACCGCAGCACAGCCATACATAAAAGTAATTGGTCTACCCGTCCTCTGTAAAGATGTTCTTGAACATGAAGAATAAAAACAATGCAATAACGGCGGGCAAAACGTTTCTCTTGAAAAAGTCTTTCCAAATTTCTCCGCGTGTCATGGTATCACTCCTTTTCCATTGGAAATTGTGGGATAGCTTCTAACAGTTTCATTATGAGTGTTTGCCGTAAATCTTCGTCGATTTCCTCTTTGATAGTCCCGTCCGGCTGACACTTTTTTACCATTGCAAGGCGGTTGATTTCGTCGCCGTAACAATCAAGCACCTTTTCCAACGCCCATTTTTCGCCCACAACGGCAGCGCATATCGTTTCATAGTCCGGCATTTCCTGTTCCATTTTCTGACACTTCCTTTGCTGAAAATGTATCACTTTAGTATGTGGCTACTGTCTTTGATAGGAACTATTATATCACACAAGTATGAACAAAACTACTCCCCGCGTTCTTTCCCTTTTTCCCGTTCCGGCTCTCTTGGCTGCCGTAAAATGCTGTCTATGTTCTGTTTGATAACGTCGTACTCTTTGACCTGTTTTTTCAGTTTGCCATAGTCCGCGTAAAGGGCTTCTTTCTGTTCCCGGAGCTTTTCATAGTCTACTTGTAGCGCGGCGACATTCGGGAGCTTGGAAACGCCCGCCGTTTTTAGTGCCTTTGCCGCTGCTTCATGGAGTATCAGACTGCTTTCCTGCTTTGCCCGGTATGCGTCCTTATCCTTTGCCCTGCGGTATGCTTCATAGACAGGTTTTGTCTTTTGGTAGGTGGTAACGTGCTTCATCAGCACCGCCATGTTTGCAAGACGTTTCTCCACGCTCTTTAATGCGTCTGCTGTCTTTTCATTTTCCGCATTTACTTCCTCAATCCGGCTGACTAAATCTGCGTACTGCTCAATCTTATGTTCTGTCAAGAAATTCATAGTCTTTGCAGCCAGTTTCAGATTATGGATTTTCGCCCACTGTTCATAGCCCCGGCTCTGCGCTGCCTTGATACTGTTTTCAATGTCAATAAGCAGCGATACGCCGCGCTGCTCTTTGGGAGCTTTCGCCGCCTTTGTGCGCTTGCCCTCTATCCGTTCTTTGATTGCTTCCTCTGTATAATCTGCACCGAGGGTTTTTAAGCGGGTAAACCGTTCCTGTCCCGGAGCGCGGCAGGAGATATATTTTCCCGGCTTTATCTCATAGCCCGCTGCCTGTAACCGCTGCAACAATTCTTCAAAACTTGCCACTTGGGGGATAAGCGTATCAACGGTAATTTTCAGCTTGCCTTTCCAACTTGCACCGACCTTTTCCGCTTGATATTCTGCATAGCTTTTTCCCTTGCTGCCCTTACCCGGAACGACAACGGACAGCCCGTTTTCCCGGCACAGCTTATCGCTCATGTTCCGTATGCCATAGTAGCTGCGTTTATTGGAATTGTATTTGTGGTAGTCAACAAAATTGACCGCACAAAAAATGATATGGTTATGGATATGCCCTTTGTCTATGTGGGTAGTTAAGACGTATTCATGCTGTCCCTTTGTTACCGCGTCGGCAAGCTGTTTCCCGATTTCGTGGGCTTTCTCATAATCCACTTCCCCCGGCTCAAAGGACTGTATCAAATGGTGGGCGAGATTGTTCCCTTTCTCTATGGCTTGTGCAAGCGTAAATCCAAACTCAATATCTGCCGTTTCATAGCTGCACCCAAAGGAGGACACAAGCGTTTTCCCGTCTGTTTTATCCGGGTTTTGGATATAGTCAAGGGCTTTGCTCAACGTGCTTTTAATAGGCTTAATCTTTGTAACCGCCATATCTCCGCAAGCACCCCCTTTATTTCCTCTATGTCCTCTTGGTAGACGCTGCCTGTCGCGTTGACACGCTTTGCAATCTGATTGATATTGACCCCGATTTTCTGTATCTCCGCTGTCATGGCTTTTATGTCGCTATGGTCTGTCTGAATGATATACCCGTCAATGGCAATCTTGCGAAGATACGCCGCCATGTTCCGGGTGGGGACGAGCTTCATTTTCTGCTCAATCAATGCCCGTTCTTCCTCTGTTACATAGAATTTGATTTGTACTTTTCTTTTGCGTCCATTCATGCAATCACTCCTTTCCGTTCCGAGGGTTTGGGACACTTCCCAACAAGCAATTTTCAACCGACGCACCGCAGGACGGGAGGGAGAAAATACGGAAAAGGGTACTCTTTTCCTATGCTTGCTACGAAAGTTTTTTCCTCACTGGTTACTACAACGCAATGCTCTATATGCCAAAAAAGAGCAAAAGAAAAACGCTGCAATCTGTAAAGATTACAACGCTTCCTAAATCATATTCAATTTGCCGGACACATTTATTTGTCCTCTTTTTCGACTTCTGAAATTTCTTTTGCAGTTGCCGTTACAATCCGTATGCCATTATCGCTCATATCATCAAGGAGAGCGTCGAGCTGCCGCCGCTTTGTATCTTTTTGGGTGGGCGTATCTAAAAGAAACTGGTCTACGGATATATTGTAACGAAGCATAAGCTCAAAAAAGATTTGCAGACTGGGGTGCTGTCCTTTGTTTTCGATATTTGCAAGATAGCGAGGAGAAATATACATTTCATCACTTACCTGTTTGCGGCTTTCTTTGCGCCCCGTCCGCGCAGCTTTTATAGCTTCTCCAAATGCCTTGAAGTCATATTTTTCTACCGGTCTTTTTGCCATATTTATTCACCCAGTTACATTTTACTGTTCCCCTTTCTCTTTGGATATGTCTATACAGTTCCACTAAATAGCCATAATAATTCATATTTATATACTTGCTATTGTTCGTGTGTCCGACTATAATTATTATGATAAGATTTTCAGAAAGGACGGGTGTTGTTATGGAATATATGTCTTGCCCCGAAGCAGCAAAGAAGTGGGGAATTTCTGAAAGGCGGGTACAGATACTTTGCAGGGAGAAACGCATACAGGGTGTTTCAAAACTTGGGTATATGTGGTTGATACCAAAAGACGCGGAAAAACCGATTGACGGTAGAACCAAACAAGGAAAGGAGCTATACCATGAATAAAGTTTTGATTATAGATGATGATAAGGAACTTTGTGCGCTGATTAAACGCAGCGTGCTATCAGAAGATATAGAAGCTGATTTTTGTAATACGGGAAAAGAGGGATTACAAAAATTAAAAGAGAGAGAATATCAACTTGTGATACTGGACGTTATGATGCCTGGTATGGACGGATTTGAAACATTGGAAGAAATTAGAAAAGAAAGCAGCCTGCCGATTTTGATGTTTACATCAAAAAATGACAGTGCTTCTAAAGTACGCGGTTTAAGGGCAGGAGCTGATGATTATTTGACAAAACCTTTTGACATGGACGAACTGATAGCCCGTATCGTTTCCCTTATACGCCGTTATACCCGTTTCAATCAACAGGACGGAATATCACAGCAACTTGAATTTGACGGGTTGAAAATTGATATTGAAAATCGTTCTGTTACTACGGAAAATGGAACTTTTGAATTGCCTCCAAAAGAATTTGACTTACTCTTATACTGCGCGAAAAATCAAGGGAAAATTCTGACAAAGCAACAGATTTATGAAGAAGTGTGGAGAGAGGAATATTTCTATGATGACAGCAACATTATGGCGATTATCAGCCGACTTCGCAAGAAATTAGAGGTAAATCCCGGAAGTCCAAAATATATTCAAACGATTAAAGGTATCGGTTATCGTTTTAACAAGGAGGTTTGATTTTCTATGGAAGCAGTCATTTTTCTATCCATAATAATTGCACTTTTCTCTATTCTTGTTTCCTGCTTTGCTATTCGACGTGTTAAAAAACAGATAGCCGAGATAACAGACGCATTGATTGATGTAAAAAACGGAAATGGAAACAGACGTATTTTATCTGCAACAAATGAACTGGTAGCCCCTCTTGCCTATGAAATAAATGAGATTGTTGTGTCTTATGAGAGCAGGCTTTCTACTGTCCGGCAGACAGAAGAAACAAACCGACAGCTTATGACAAGTCTTTCCCATGATGTTCGGACACCGCTTACAACGCTTATTGGGTATCTTGACGCTGCACATAAAGGAATTGTTACAGGAAAAGACAGGGACGACTATATCGAAACAGCCCGCCGCAAAGCTCACGATTTGAAAGAATATATTGATGTTCTTTTTGACTGGTTCAAATTAAATTCTAATGAGTTTGCTATGGATATAAATATTGTTGAAGCTGCGGAGCTGACACGAAATATCTTGATTGACTGGATACCCATATTTGAAGATAAGCAGATAGATTACAATATTGATATTCCCGAACAGCCTTTCCGGGTAAAACTTGATACGGACGGCTATATGCGGATATTGAACAATCTTATTCAGAATGTAATTTCTCACAGTCATGCGGATAAAATAGAAATAATCCTATCAAAGCAGGAAAAAAATATGCAAATCCGATTAGCAGATAATGGAATAGGGATTGAAAAAGAAGATTTGAAGCATATTTTTGAACGGCTCTATAAATGCGATAAGGGACGGTCTGAAAAAGGCAGCGGTCTTGGGCTTTCTATCGCACACCAACTTGTAGAAAAAATGAACGGCACAATAACAGCAAATAGCACACAGGGAACAGGAACGGAATTTACTTTGCTTTTTCCCTTAGCAAATTAAGGTTCTCCCGTTCTTTTGACGGGAGCCTTAATTATTTTTGGGACAATATTTCAAATTGCAAGGTTAATGCAAGGTTGCGGCAAGGTTAATGCAAGGTTGGTATGATAGAATAGTTTACAGAACAGGAGGTTTGAATATGGACAAAAATTATATCATTGAAACAAAAAATCTTACCAAACAGTACGGCTCACAAAAGAGTGTCGCTGACTTAAATATTCATGTGCAGAAAGGGAGAATTTACGGACTGCTTGGAAGAAACGGAGCCGGAAAAACGACCACTATGAAAATGCTACTTGGATTGACAAAGCCAACTTCCGGCGAAGTTAAAATATGGGGAAAGTCTTTGCAGGGGAATGAAAAGAAATTGTTGCCCCGTATCGGTAGTCTGATTGAGTCACCCGGTTTTTACCCTAATTTGACTGCTACGGAAAACTTACAAATTTTTGCTACCTTACGGGGCATACCCAACCGTCATTCAATTAAAAACACATTGGATTTGGTAGGATTGCCTTATAAAGACAAAAAACTGTTTTCCCAGTATTCTCTTGGTATGAAACAACGGCTTGCGATTGCACTTGCAGTTATGCACGACCCTGAACTTCTGATTTTAGATGAACCTATCAATGGGCTTGACCCGATTGGAATTGCAGAAGTACGTTCTTTTATTCGCGAGCTTTGCGATACAAAGGGAAAAACAATTTTAATTTCCAGTCATATCCTTTCGGAGATTTCTTTGCTAGCAGATGATATTGGAATTATCGACCATGGCGCACTATTGGAAGAAGAAAGTCTTGCGGAACTGGAACAAAAAAGCAGCAAACATATCCGATTTACTCTTTCTGATACCGCACAGGCAGCAAGAATTTTAGAGCGTACTTTCCATGAGAGTCATTTCTCTATACAGGACGACCACAATTTACGCTTGCATAATCTTGATTTGTCCGTAGGAAAAATCGTGACTGCTTTTGTAGAAAATGGATTGGAGGTATCAGAAGCCCATACTTGTGAAGAAAGTCTTGAAGATTACTTCAAGCGTGTGACAGGAGGCGAAGGAATTGCTTAAACTGATTAAGTGCGAATTTTGGAAATTAAAGCGAAAAAGACTGTTGTATGCACTGATGTCATTGTCGTTATTTTTTCCGTTGATTTTGGCATATATGGCAAAGGCGGGAACTGGTGCAGATACAACAGAACACTATCTTCAAACCCGATTTGATTATGTCTATACAATGATGTTGGGATATGGTTTAGTTTTTTTGCTTCCATGTCTAATTGGTATCATTGCCGCTATTTTGTTTTTTATAGAAAGAGATTGTGATACTTCCAAAAACCTTAGAACAATTCCAGTTACAAATACACAACTCATTATGGCAAAAATTTCTATGCTCTTTATTTTCAGCGTTGCATTTTGTCTGATAAGCACATTGTCTGTTGCGTTGTTTTGTAAATTGTTTCATGTAGGAATGGTTTACGGTATGACTTATAAGATATTTATGAGCCTTATTTTTGGAGTTCTTATCGTAGCAGCTTCTTTACCGATTGTATTTTTAATTATTTACTTTAACAAAAGTTTTTTACTTTCTATCCTGCTTGCTTTTTTTTATTCCATTTTTAACTGGGGCATACTGGGAACGATTGGGACATCTATAAGTGCTGCCAAAATTGCTTTCTTAAATTCTTTTCCGGTTATATGTGTTATGAACTGGACAAGCGGCTTAATGATGGATAATTTGCAAAAAGATAATCTTTTGCCGGAAGCCTATGCGATTGTACCAACTACTTTCCATACAATTTTTATTATGGCAATTACAGTTGTACTTTCTTTGTGGCTGATAATTCGCTTTTATAAAAAATGGACGAGGTAAAAGATATGAGAAATATAATAAAAACTGAATTTTTAAAATTAAAACGATATTCTGTAATAAAAGCCGGAATTATTATGACAACACTTTCTCCGTTGCTGTCACTGTTTTATTCCACAGCCAACGGTGGACCGACATGGACGTTTGACTATTTTATGCAACAGGTTATGATTAGTAATTGTACCTTATTTTTTCCGATTATTATTGCACTGATTGCAGGTTATATCATAACAAGGGAATATACAGACGATACTATGAAGAATATATTAACAATTCCTATTCCATATAAACAGTTACTTTCTGGAAAATTACTTATTCTATTGCTGTTGACAATCAGCTTTAGTCTTATAGGTTGTGTGATAGCATTAGTAATCAATATTATTGTCGGATTTCCGGGAGTTCATTTTGGCAATCTACTCAATATGTTTATTCGTGTTACTGGGGCGAATATAGGAATTTATATTTCAGTCTTGCCGATTATTCTGATATTCTGTTGTTCGGCAAATAATTTTTTGGGTGGAGTTGCACTAGCTTTTGTGTATGGATATTTTGGAACTTTTGAAGGAACACTGTTAAATTATTATCCGATTAAAGCAAGCATGATTTTAGTAGACCCTACTTGTGGTGCGGAATATGGTTATACTTATCACATTTTCCCCGCTTTCATTACAATAGTTTTGACTTTCTTGATTTCTATGATTATTCTTGCAAATAAAAAGAAAGAACCCGGTACATTGACTGTTGGTAAGAAGAAAAAAGCAGTTAGAAAAAAAGGTTGGTAAATACCAAAAAGATTGAACCGAAAATATGTATCATCTATTTAATAATTATGGAGGTAAAGATATGATGTATAGGACAGAATTATTAGAAGAAATTACTATTGAAAATGCGACAGTGAAAATCAATGCCAAAATAGAGGAAATGGAAAAGGAAAGCTATCGCCTTGTCACAATGTCATTTTGGGGAACCGAAAGGGCTGTATTGGTTTTCAAAAAAGGATTAAAGGGCAGTTTGCTTTAATATGTAGCTATCTAAATAGAAAATTACTCATTCTAAATTAACATCGGAGGTATAACTTATGGAAAAGGAAACAACAGGAACTGTAATTTCAGTTACAAAACAATGGTGGTTAAAAGTAAATCGTAAACCTGTCCGTACCCATGCTATGGATGGTGCAGCTTTTCCACATATTATCAAGGTCAAATACACGATAGGCGTCAAAGATTACACCTGCCAAAAATGGATTGGCGCAGGAAACAAAATTCCTGACAAGGGAACAACGATTAAAGTTATCTATTGTGAAGATAAACCATCAAAAGCAAGAATTGAACTCTGATTCAAATAGCTTGATATGGTAGGTTTTATTCGGTGTGGAGTAACAAGTTTTGGTAATTTGGATTCCTCACTACTGAAAAAATAGTGTCTTTTATGCACACTTCCTAATTCTACGCTACGACAGCAAAAGAAAAAAAGCCGTCGTAGCGCAGACATATTTTCACGCGCATTTGAAGCGGTGGCTTTAATTTTTAGAGCCGCCGCTTCTTTTTGTCTACTGCTAACATAAATTAGCGGCATTTAGGAGGGCTGCCGCTATGGGGATTTCTTTGTTGCTATACAGCATACATAGGTTACATTCATTAAAAAAAGTATAGCTCCCCCACCGGACAAGTCCGACTATACAGATGAACTATCAAATCAATTAAATACTGCTGTTATTTCCTATGCGTCGGTCTGCGCCTTGCAGATGGGCGCATTTTGCATTTTACAGAAGATTTTTCAAAGAAATTTTCGCTTTCGTCCGGCGTTTAAAAAAGTCGTCTGTATTATCCCGCGAAAAGGGGAGGTACTACCGCCTTTCGGCAGAAAGGAGGTGATTACATGGAACCTAATCGCAGAGAATTTCAGAAGCAATGTGTCTTTCAAAGTTTCTGTAAACGGGTGCTACACAACGAAGCCTGTAACGCCCATGATGAAATCCGGCGACGCAGGAAACGGGAAGTTTCTTTTTGTGACCTTGCCTTGCATGAGGAACGGCAGCTTTACACTACGGATAAATATTTTCAAGCTGAAACAGCCGAGCCGACTTATCAAATGGCAGGAAAAGAAATAACCCCGAAGTTATTGCTTGAAGCAATACGCACCCTGCCGGAAGAAAAGAGAACTGCTATACTTCTGTACTATTTCGAGGGCATGACTGACGTGGAAATCGGAAAAATGTTCAATACGTCGCGCAGCACGATACAGTACAGACGGACAAGCTCTTTTGAACTGTTAAAGAAATATTTGGAGGAACACGCTGATGAATGGAACGAATGGTAATCAAAACGACTACCCGGAAAATGCCCTTGTTCCCTATCCCGTTATTTTGGCGGCGAGCAAAGGCGACCCGGACGCTATGAAAATGGTCTTGCAGCATTTCAGCGGCTACATAGCAAGTCTTTCCATGCGGAAGCTCTACGACGAGCGCGGCAATGTCTATTATGGCGTTGACGAGGATATTCGGGAACGGCTGCAAGCAAGACTGATGAGGGCTATCCTCACTTTTCGGGCTGAATAACCTACGCGATATTGGAACGCTTCTTTCCCCTTTTCCGTTCCATACCGCAAGACAGCCCCCTGCTCTTTGATAAAGAAAGCGGCGCAATAGAACGGCGACGCAGCATAAGGCAAATCGGATACGTTCCTTTTGTGCCGAGCCATGCGGCGGGTACGCCATGACCTTTCTCTTAACAGAAAAGCGAGCGAGAAATACCACACCGTAAAGCAGGGATAGCAGCCTGCGGGCGATAACGCACAGAATACATAATGATACTTCCTTACAGCCATAGTCCGAGCGTTAGAAGCGTCGCAGGCAATGGGTAGGGCTTCGGCAGACCGCCGGAGGGGTGCAAGTCCCATGAGGTTACGCTAATAGCCGTCCGATTAAAGCCTATGTTACAGATTGATTTTTGACCCATTAAGAAAGGGGGACGACAAATTGAACAATAACGACGTGCCGATTTGGGAAAAGTACACTCTTACCATAGAAGAAGCAGCAAAATATTTCCGTATCGGAGAAAGCAAGCTGCGGAAACTGGCAGAAGAAAATCCCGTCCCGGACTGGGTAATGATGAACGGAAACCGTATTCAGATTAAGCGTAAGCAGTTTGAAAAAATGATTGATACGGTGGACGCAATCTAATAGTGAAATCGAGCCTTGAATGTGGTACAATGTAGTCAAGCATATCAAGGCTCTTTCCATTATGGAAAGGAGCATAACGATGTCGGAAAAAAGACGGGATAATAAAAATCGTATTCTCCGCACCGGAGAGAGCCAGAGAAAAGACGGGAGATATGCCTACAAATATATAGATACCTTTGGGAAACCGCAGTTTGTTTATTCTTGGAAGTTAGTGCCTACGGACAAAACCCCGGCAGGAAAGCGCGACGATATAGCGTTGAGGGAAAAAGAGAAAGAAATCCAAAAAGACCTTGACGACGGTATCGACCATATCGGAAAGAAAATGACGGTCTGCCAACTCTACGCAAAGCAGATACGCCACCGGGCAAATGTGCGGCATGGTACAAAGCAGGGGCGAAAACAGCTCATGCGGATTTTGCAGGAGGATAAACTTGGAGCCTGCCGGATTGAAAATGTGAAGCTCTCCGACGCAAAGGAATGGGCGTTACGCATGAAAGAAAAAGGTTACGGCTTCAAGACTATCAACAACCACAAGCGTTCCTTAAAGGCTGCCTTTTACACAGCCATACAGGACGATTGTATTCGTAAAAATCCATTTGACTTCCAGTTGAACACAGTCCTTGAAGATGATACGGAACCAAAGGAACCTCTATCCCCTACGCAGGAAGCGGCTTTTCTGTCCTTTGTACAGCATGATAAAGTCTATCAGAAATACTACGACGAGATTATCATACTGTTAGGGACAGGGCTTCGCATTTCGGAACTCTGCGGACTGACGGAAGCTGACATTGACTTAGACAAACAGCTTATCAATGTAGACCACCAACTTTTGAAGATTGCAGATGTGGGCTACTATGTGGAAACGCCTAAGACGAAAAGCGGCAACCGGGTTATTCCTATGAGTGAAAAAGTGTTGGAAGCATTTCAACGGGTGCTAAATAAACGGAAATATGTACAGCCTGTTATTTTAGAGGGCTACACAAAGTTTCTGTTCCTTAACCGGAACGGCTTGCCAAAAGTGGCAGTCAACTATGAAAGTATGTTCCGGGGGCTTGTAAGGAAATACAACAAAACGCAAAAGGTCGCATTGCCAAAGGTAATGACACCGCACACCTTACGCCACACATTCTGCACCACGTTAGCAAATGCGGGAATGAACCCTAAAGCATTGCAATACATCATGGGACATTCCAACATCAATATGACGCTGAACTATTACGCACACACAACTTCCGAAACGTCAATAACCGAAATGAAGCGGCTGATTGCATAGTAGTAAATGGAGAATTTACTACTCCACATACTACTTTTGAACACAAAAACATACGGGGATATAAGAAGATTTGAGAGTATCTTCCACAATGAAAAATGCCGGAAAAGCCTGTAACAATAGGCTATACCGGCATATAAGAACTTTTGAAAAGATAGTCAAAAATTACTTTGTGATTTAATATAAAAATGAGAACATACTTAAAAAGCAGAAAAATAGATATCTTGATTATCAGTATCATGTTATTAGTTCTCACCGCAGTGCTTGCGCCCACTGCCCGTTATTACATGCAACGCGCCGACGCCAGGGCTATCCTGACGGAGGCAAAATCTGCGAAGATGGCAGCTTACGTAACCGCTCTCGAGCACGCAACAGAAGGGAGCCCTTTCCAGGACCAGTCTCAGCCCTATGGCTTTGCAAAAGGCGTGGAAGAAGAAGTAGTTGAGCTTGCCGGCTGTCCCGGGGAGGTTTATTTGCAGCAGTATGATGCAGCAAAGATAGAGTTTTACAAACTGCTCTATATCGAAGGTGCATACACTGTGACCTACTTGCAGGATGAGGAAGGGGAACATTGGAATGTGTATTATTCGAAACATGTAATACAACATTAGAATATTTCCTGAAAAGTTTTACAGGCTACTGCTGGTTTGGACAGCAGTAGCCTGTAAGAGCTTATATTGAGACATTACTTTTAAACCAGGAGACAGTATGTTATACTTTTTAGAGATTTTATTGTTCGTATTGATATTTTTATTCGGCGCCTCTTTCTTTTCTTTTTTGAATGTGGTAATCTACCGGCTGCCGAAGAAGATATCTTTTGTAGGGGGGAGAAGCTTCTGCCCAATCTGCGGGGAGACCTTAAAGGGAAGAGACATGATTCCCATTTTCAGCTATCTTCTTTTGAGAGGAAGGTGCAGAAACTGCGGGGCGCCCATATCCTCCAGATATCCCCTGGTGGAAGCCCTGGGCGGATGTTTTAGCGTCCTCTGCCTGCGGCAATTCGGAAATACAGGGGAAGGATTTTATCAGATTACACTGTCTGCAGTTACAGTGTTTGCTTTTTTATCCATTTTAACAACAGTTACTTTTATCGATCTGGATACCATGGAGATACCCAATGGATTGGTGCTTGCGGCAGCCGGCTGCGGCCTGGTTTCTGTTTTTGTGTTTCCTGATATCACATTGCTTTCGAGAATAATCGGAGTATTCTCCGTTAGTGTTCCGCTGCTGCTCATTACCCTTTTGATTCCGGGTGCGTTTGGAGGCGGAGATATAAAGTTAATGGCGGCCTGCGGGCTGTTTTTGGGATGGCAGTTAAGTCTCGTCTCCCTGTTTCTGGCGGTTCTGAGCGGAGGTCTCTATGGAGGGGGCCTGCTGGCTGCCGAGAAGAAGGGGAGGAAGGAGCATTTTGCATTTGGCCCTTTTTTGTGTGCCGGGATGGGAATTGCTTTTTTCTGCGGGAATGAGATTCTGAACTGGTATCTGGGATTTTTTCGATTTTGACAGAGAAGACCAATAAGTAAAGGCAGGTGAACGGTTTGCCAAAGTATAAATATCGGGCCAGAGGTCTGGACGGCACGGAGACAAAAGGGTATGAAGATGCCGCAGGGGAAGAGGAGCTGTACGAAAAGTTAAAAGCAGCCGGACAGATTTTGATCTCCTGTTCTGAGAAAAAGGAAAATCGCTCAGAGAAACGGTTGAAGCCAGCTGTTCTGGCAGATTTCTGCAGACAGCTGGGGACGCTTCTCACAGCTGGGGTGTCGCTGGTGCGGGCGCTTAATATTATTGCCCAGGAAAGAAATCTGAAACCCAGAAGCAGAGGGATTTATGAAAATGTGCTCCGGCTGATCCGGCAGGGCGTTCCCCTGTCAGAGGCTATGGAATCCCAGGGGCCTGCTTTCCCGGAGATTCTTATCTATATGTTCCGGTCTGCAGAGGCCAGCGGAAGTCTGGACAAAACCGCCATACGTATGGCAGTGCATTTCGAGAAAGAGCACAGGCTGAACAGCAAAGTGAAAAATGCTATGATCTACCCTCTGATCCTGATCGTTATGGTTGTGGCGGTGGTGATATTTATTGTTTCTTATATCATCCCCCAGTTTTCAGAGGTGTTTGACACAATGGAGCAGCTGCCTCTTCCCACCCGTATGGTTCTTGGAATCAGTGATACCATCCGGAGCCACTGGCTGCTTATCATCATTATCCTTTTACTCGCAGGGGTGATTCTCTCCTTTGTCTTCCGGATCCCGCAGGTGAGGCTGCGAATGGATCAACTGAAATTAAAGCTTCCGGTCATCGGAAAACTGCTGAGGACAATCTATACAGCCAGATTTGCAAGAACCTTAAGCTCTCTGTACTCCAGCGGCCTGCCGATTATCACAGCTCTGCAGGTGGGAAAGAGGACAGTGGGAAATAGCTACATAGAATCCCAGTTTGAAGCTTCTATCCGTTCTGTGCGGGCCGGTGAGACGCTGGCCAGTTCTCTGGCGCTGATTGACGGGTTTGAGAACCGTCTGGCTTCCACTATACTCATAGGGGAAGAGACAGGAAGCCTGGACAGTATGCTGGATGTTATTGCGGATGCCCTGGAATACGATGCAGAGCTGGCGATCACAAAGCTTACCACACTGCTGGAGCCGGTGCTGATTATTGTAATGGGCGTGATCATAGGATTTATTATGATAGCCGTACTGCTTCCGATCTTCCAGTCATACTCTGCCATTGAGAATTCCGGGGGAGAGTATTAGACGGCCCGGGATGCGGGGATACCGGATTTGTCCAAATTACCAGGAGGAATGATAACACATGACGACATCTATTTATTTATCAAATAATACCATACAGATCCTGACCGGGGAAAAGGGAAAATGCAGCAGAGTAGAGCATTTATATTGCTTTGCCCTGGAAGAGGGGAACCTGATGAACGGAGTGATTACCAATGAGGCCGGGCTTCAGCAGGAGCTTCTTGGACTGTGGAAGGATCACAATCTCCCGGTGTCCAAGGTCTCCCTGGTGATCGACAGCACTCACTTCACCACCAGACTGGCTACTCTTCCGGTATTAAAAGAGCGGAAAATGCGGGATCTGTTAAAACGAGAATTTTCGGACATGGATTCTCTTCAGGATCCTCTTTACGATTACATGACAATGGAAGAGAACCGGGGAGCTAAGATGGGGAAGGTCATGTGCGCGGCAGCTGAGAGAAGCTTTGTTGGAAGCTTTGTGGAGCTGTTTGAACGTATGGGAATCACCATTGCCTCTGTAAAGCCTGCGCTGTGCAGCGCAGTTCGTCTGCTGGGTGCCCATGAAGCGCTGGCGGATAGCACCTGCATTATTCTTCTTCTGGATGGGGATAATCTGGTAAGTGCCCTCCTTGTGGGAGGAAAGTATGTGTATTCCAGCCGTGCCAGGCTGTTCAGTGAACACGGTACACCGGAATTTGCAGTGGAAGTGGCGAGAAATGTCAGCGGAATTATGCAGTTCCATACATCAGAGAAACTTGAGAATGTAATTACCCACGTCTATCTGGGGGGATTCTTCGGGACGGATGAGAGTTTGTCCGCAGAGAATATTGCAGGACTGGGACTGGCGGTGGAGCGGCTTCCGGAGACAAAACGGATCCAGATGCCTTCTGAGCGGGAGGCCTATGTGGAGGCTGGCACGGGGGCCCCTGCACTCTGCGATTATGTATATGCGGCAGGAAATTTTATCTTGTAAGCAGATAAGACTCCCACCGCACAGATGTATTATGTCATGCAGAGCATGGCGAGCAGCTCGCAGCAAGTACGCCGAGGCGTACTTGAATCAGTAGGCAGAATTCCAGGGAAAATGAGGTGTACAAAATGAGACAGGCGAATAAAAAAGATATTAACTTCTATCTTCAATTTAAGAAGAACCCCAATCAGGAGCAGATGAAAAAGAAAATACTGGCTGTTGCGGTTCCGGGCGGCATCCTTGTTGGCGTCTGCGTTGCGGTATCGCTGGTATTTCTGATTTCGAATCTAATGCTCCAGAATAAGCTGAATGGAATCAATGCATATCTGACGGATGAAACAAACCTGCAGAAATACGATGAAGTGAAGGCTCTGGAGACGGAGAATTCTGTTTTGGAGGCTTATATCGCGTCAGATACCTATGCCTGGAAGGCGATCCAGTCTTACCCCAGAGCCAACAGCACCGTGGTAAATGAGATTTTGGCATGCGGACAGGGGCAGATTGGCATACAGATTAACAGTTACGATGCCAGGACCGGAATGTTCCAGTTTACGGCCACGGCAGCCAACGCCGAAGAGTGCAATGCATTTATTGCCGCACTGAAGAATTCGGAGGTTTTTGCAGATGTACAGTATTCCGGATATGGCTACGAGGAAAGCCGGCAGTCTTACCTTATTAATGTGAGCTGCTTCCTCAGTGAGACAGCCGGCAGGCAGGAGGGATAAGCAGTGACGACAAAATTGACAAACAGGGATAAAGTTCTTCTCGCGGTATTAATTGTATTCCTTGTGATCGCGGGCTTCGTTGTGTTTATTATACTTCCGGCCATCGACAAGAGGAGTGATCTTCAGCAGCAGATAGAGCAGGCAGAGACGGAGAGGTCGGAGATGGAGGCAGAGATTGCGCTGCTTCCGTCCTATCAGAAGAGAAAAGAAGAAAATGAGGCGAAACGCCGGGAACTGATCCAGGATCTGTATCCTATGATGGAGAATCAGGAGATTGACAAAATGATCACCAATATGATTCTGGATATGGGCCTTATGGCAAGAGATTTTACAGTGTCCGTCCGCCCGGAGAACAGGAATTTTACACCCTACACAGCCTCGGCCATGGGGTTGGAGGAAGCGCTTACCCAGGAGGAGGGATCCCAGAGCAGTGAAAAGGATACCGCCGGAAATGAAATCTATATCTCAGATATCACAGTGACGGCGATTGGCAGTCTGGAAAGCCTTCAGACTCTTATAGACAGCGTTACCAATGAGTATCCGGCTCTCAGAGTTGTGAGCTATACCATTGGAGACAAGGATGCGCTGATCCTCGACAGAGATCAGAACGTACGCACAGATTCTACCCTGACCATCAGTCTGGAGATGTATATGTGCAGCAAATAGAGAGAAAAGTATGCCCGGGGCACCTATCATATTAGCCCCGGGCTTGGTTCGGAGGAAATGATTGTGAAGAATATTCCTATTGGAGAAGTGCTGAAAGAGTATGGCTATATCACGGAAGAGCAGCTTCAGAGAGCCCTGGCGTATCAGAAGGAGCACAGGGAAAAACGTCTGGGCGCTATTCTGATGGAACTGGGGTTTGTGACAGAAAAGCAGATGATCCAGGCTTTGGGACAGCGCCTTGGGATGAAAACAGTGGAGCTGAGCCAGATTACAGTGAATATTGAGGCTGTGGAGAAGGTTCCCAGGCAGCTTGCCGCGCGGTACCACGTACTGCCGGTGGACACCGACGGCCAGACCCTGACACTGGTAACAAACGATCCTTTGAACTTCTACGGCCTGGAGGATATCCGTCAGCTGACAGGGATGAATCAGGAAGTGCTGCTGGCTGAGCTTGCCCCTCTGAATAAGGCAATTGATTACTACTATGCAGAAGTAAATGCCCGTATGGCGGCAAAGGATGCCAACCAGAGCATAGAAGAGCCGGTGATAGAAGAGCTGGAAGTGGAGGAAGGCGGCGGCGATGTACCTGTGATCAAACTGCTGAACAGTCTGATTCACAGGGGATATCAGACTAACTCCAGTGATATTCATATAGAGCCTTTTGAGGACAAAACTTTGGTGCGCATGCGTATGGATGGGACTATTGTTGACTATGTTACCCTGCAGCGGTCTCTGCACCCTTCGCTCATTGCCCGCATAAAGATAATCTCGAATCTGGACATAGCAGAAAAAAGGATCCCCCAGGACGGCCATTTCCGCATTAAGATTGAAAATGAAAATGTGAATGTCCGTGTGTCAGTCATTCCCACTGTGTTTGGGGAGAAGGCAGTACTTCGTCTTCTGGCGAATAATTCAGTGATCGATCATGCCGGACAGTACGGAATGAATGACGAGAACTATACTAAATTCCGACGGATGCTCCAATCCCCCAACGGTATTATTTACCTCACAGGCCCCACCGGATCGGGAAAGACTACGACTCTGTATATGGTACTGGAGGAGCTCTGCAAAAAGCAGGTAAATATTTCTACTATTGAGGACCCTGTGGAGAAGAATCTGACGAGAGTCAATCAGATGCAGGTAAATACCATGGCGGGTCTTACCTTTGAGGTGGGACTTCGGGCGCTTCTCAGGCAGGACCCTGACATCATCATGGTGGGGGAGACAAGAGACGCGGAGACTGCTTCTATCTCGGTTCGATCTGCCATTACCGGCCATCTGGTGCTCTCTACTCTTCATACAAATAATGCCGTGTCTTCCATTGTGCGTTTGGTGGACATGGGTTTAGAGCCTTATCTGATAGCAAACTCTCTGGTGGGAGTAGTAGCCCAGCGGCTTATGAGAAAGCTGTGCCCCCACTGCTCCTATGAGGATATGCTTACCTATGAAGAGGCAGCCCTGCTGGGAACCGATAGGAAAGCAGTGCGCAGGGCCAAAGGATGCAACCGCTGCAATCATACGGGATACCAGGGGCGAATTGCCATCCATGAGATACTGCTGATTGACAAAGAGATACGCAGGATGATATCCGCAGGTTCCGCCATGGAGGAAATTGCTGCATATGCGCTGAAGACACAGGGGATGAAGACTCTGAAAACCAGCGCACTGGAGCTGGTGGAAACCGGAGTAACAACCATAGAAGAGCTGATGAAGGTTGCCTATTATGAATAGAGAGGGAGACTGCTATGAATGAAATCTTTGAGATTATCCAGGAAGCCAGGAAAAGAGGAGCCTCGGATATCCACATATCCCAGGGGCTGCCCATGCTGTTCCGGATCAACGGAAGTCTTGGGGAGGCCGGGGGAGGAATGGATGAGGGCAAGACCAGACAGGTGATTCTTTCCATGCTTTCCCTGGAACAAAAAGGACTGTTGGAGGGGGGAGAGGATCTGGATTTTGCCGTTGAGACACCGGACGGGAACCGGCAGCGCGTAAATGTTTTCTGCCAGCAGAAGAAATATGCGGCGACGATCCGTCTGCTGAACAACCAGATTCCTACCCTGGAAGAGCTTCAGCTTCCTAAGGTGCTTCGGGAGCTGGCAGAGAAGCCAAGAGGCCTGATTCTGGTGACGGGTCCCACAGGAAGCGGGAAATCTACCACTCTGGCTGCAATGATCGATTATATTAACCAGAACAGAGCGGAGCACATTATAACCATAGAGGATCCCATTGAGTATGTATATACCCGCAAACTATCCCTGATTCATCAAAGGGAGGTGGGATGTGACGCCCAATCCTTTGCCTCAGCCCTTCGGTCTTCCCTCCGGGAGGATCCGGATGTTATCCTGGTAGGGGAGATGAGGGATTATGAGACGATCTCAGCCGCCCTTACGGCTGCGGAGACCGGGCATCTGGTACTCTCCACCCTGCATACTACCGGAGCGGCCCAGACCATTGACCGTATTATTGATGCCTGTCCGGGCGCGGCCCAGAATCAGGTACGGACTCAGCTTTCCGGAATACTGGCGGGTGTTGTCACCCAGTGTCTGATCCCGAGAATGGATGGTTCCGGCAGGATTGCGGCTACGGAGGTACTGGTGGGAACCGATGCGGCACTTAATCTGATCCGGGAGAATAAATGCCATCAGATGAATACCATTATGCAGTCCGGGGCTTCTGTGGGGATGCATTCGCTGAACGCAGATCTGGCCAATCTGGTGCGGAAAAAGGTAATCAGCAGCAGCAGTGCGTTTAAGTATTCCAATGACCGCAAGGATCTGGAACAATACCTGACTTTTTAAAAGGCCCGGGAATTCCGGCAGAACAAAAAAAGAATGTGAAAAAAATGTCAGAAAAATGCGTGAACTACTGGCAATGATAAGAAATATCATTTATAATAGAACTAATGCGGCGGTCCTCTGCAGGGCCGCCATATTGTTTCGACAAATTTATTTAAGAAAGAAGGAAATCCTATGTACGATGTTATGTCAAAAAGAGCTACGGAGTTTATCAATCATGAGGAAATCCTTGACACTTTAGAATATGCCAAGGCGAATAAGAATAACCGGGAATTGATTGAGTCTCTCATTGAGCGAGCAAAAGACTGCAAGGGTCTGACACATCGGGAGGCAGCTGTCCTCCTGGAATGCGAAGAGCGGGATCTGGTGGAGAAAATGTTTGAGGTGGCAAAGGAAATCAAGGAAAGGTTCTATGGAAACCGTATTGTCATGTTTGCCCCTCTGTATCTGTCCAATTACTGTATCAACGGCTGTGTGTACTGCCCGTACCATTCCAAGAATAAACACATTGCCAGAAAGAAACTGACCCAGGAGGAAATCCGCAAAGAGGTAATTGCACTGCAGGATATGGGACATAAACGTCTGGCCCTGGAGGCTGGTGAAGATCCCAAGAACAATCCCATTGAATATATTCTGGAAAGCATTGAGACCATTTACGGAATTAAGCACAAGAACGGGGCCATCCGCCGGGTAAATGTAAACATTGCGGCTACCACAGTGGAGAATTACAGAAAGCTGAAGGATGCGGGCATCGGGACCTATATCCTCTTCCAGGAAACCTACCATAAGGAGAACTATGAGGCACTCCACCCCACAGGGCCTAAGCACGACTATGCCTATCACACTGAGGCCATGGACCGGGCTATGGAGGGCGGCATTGACGATGTAGGCCTGGGAGTTCTCTATGGACTGAATACATACCGTTATGATTTCGTGGGTCTGCTGATGCATGCAGAGCATCTGGAGGCAGCTATGGGAGTAGGACCCCACACCATTAGCGTTCCCAGAATCTGCCCTGCAGACGATATCGACACTGCAGACTTTTCCAATGCTATAGATGATGAAACCTTTATGAAGATTGTAGCTGTTATCCGTATCGCAGTTCCCTACACAGGCATGATCGTCTCCACCAGAGAATCCCAGAGGGTGAGGGAAAAAGTCCTGGAACTGGGGATTTCCCAGATAAGCGGAGGGTCCAGAACCAGCGTGGGAGGCTATGTAGAACCAGAGGAAGAGAATTCCGCCCAGTTCGATGTAAGCGATACCAGAAGTTTGGACGAGGTAGTGAGGTGGCTGTGCCAGCTGGGCAATATCCCCAGCTTCTGTACCGCCTGCTACAGAGAGGGAAGAACCGGAGACCGCTTCATGACCCTTCTAAAATCAGGACAGATAGCAAACTGCTGCCAGCCCAATGCCATAATGACCTTCAAAGAATACCTGATGGACTATGCCTCACCGGAGACGAGAGAGATTGGCGAAAAGCAGATTGAAAAAGAACTTTCCCATGTGAAGAGCGATAAGATCCGGGAGCTCACAAAAGAGCATCTGAAGGATATTGAAGAAGGGAAGAGAGATTTCAGGTTTTAAGTGCAAAAGCCCAAAAGGGGACGTGTTCTTTCTAGAAAGAACACGTCCCCTTTTGGGATCAGGGTGTCCCAGATTCGGAAAGGCCTGTCCCTTTTTTATATTTCTTCCCGCAGAACCAAAAGAAAATGATACCTGCCAGAAAGGTAAAGATTGAGATAAACTGGGAGGTGGACAGCGCCCCCACACTTCCCCGGATTAAATCTCCCCGGAAGAATTCCAGGATAAACCGTCCTGCGCTGTATAAGATCAGATACAAAGCTGCGATCTGCCCATGTGCCTTTACTTTTTTCGCCAGATAGATGAGCAGGAAAAAGTGAATGAAGTTCAGTCCGCTGGATATAAGCTGCGTGGGGATCAGGGGTATCCCATTGGGTGCAAATTCTGAGCTGTGGAATGTGATGCTGAAAGGACAGCTGGATTCCATTCCGTAACAGCAGCCCGCCAGGAAGCATCCGATACGCCCGAAGCCCTGTGCCAGTGCAACAGAGGGGATCAGGATATCGAAATATTGGAGAAAATTAAGCTTCTTATATCTGCTGTAAATATAGAAGGTAAGGATTCCTCCCAGGATTCCTCCATAGACAACAAACCCATAGGAGAGATCTAAAAGTACTTTGGGATTTTCCAGAATTTCTTTTATATCTGTGATAAAAAAGAGCAGCTTTGCTCCCAGCAAACCACCGATCAGACAGAGAAAGGTGATAGCAAATACAGGTTCCGGGTTGAGATTGTTTTTCTTTGCCCGGTATTCCCCCACCAGATAGGCAGCCAGAACACCAATGGCAATCATTAGCCCGTACCCGTGGATGGTGAGCGGTCCGATACTAAATAAGTCGTTTTTCATAAATATAGTCCTTTGCTTTTCCTTTTCTTATTCCGGATAGATCAACCGATCTCCGGTAATGCCTGTGAGAACATCCCTGAGATACTTATCGGCCAGATAATTGGCCATTCCCAGGTTCATGTCCAGATAGTTGCCGCAGTCCTTAGGGCTGGCGCCGGGAATTTCATCCCTGTAATCTCTTATAAATTCAAACATGCCGGTCAGAAGATCTACAATGTCAGTAGACTCGTAGTCCCCTGCAAGAAGAAGATAAAAACCGGTGCGGCAGCCCATGGGGCCAAAGTAAATAATCTTATCCTTAAAGTCAGGATCGTTTCGAAGAAAAGTGGCGCCCAGATGCTCAATGGTGTGAACCTCTGCAGTATTCATAACAGGTTCGTCATTGGGAGCGGTCATACGGATATCAAAGGTTGTGATCACCTGATCGCCCACCGGATCCTTGCGGGAGACGTAGACACCTGGTTTTAGTTTTATATGGTCGATGGTAAAGCTTGTGATTTTTTCCATTTTAATTCTCCTTTTTTCGTTAGTATATCTATTATAATGAATTGAAGGCATTCGTGCAACCCCTCCATTGACTTTCCATATCCCCGGTGATACAATAAAACCTAGCGAAAAAGCCGGCAGAAAAGCCCGAGTATGGAGGAAAATCAGATGATCAACGACAAGAAAATATTATTTAGCGGTATGCAGGCTACAGGAAATCTGACCCTGGGAAATTACCTGGGAGCTTTAAAAAACTGGGTGAATCTGAGCGACGAATACGAATGTTTCTACAGTGTCGTGGATATGCACTCGATTACGGTACGTCAGGATCCTGCTACCCTTAGAAAAAGAGCCAGAGCACTTCTGACCTTATATATTGCAGCAGGCTTAGATCCCAAGAAAAACTGTATTTATTATCAGTCTCATGTATCGGGACATGCGGAGCTGTCATGGATTCTGAATTGCTTTACTTATATGGGAGAGCTGAACCGAATGACCCAGTTCAAGGATAAATCTGCAAAGCACGCGGACAATATTAATGCAGGCCTATTTACCTATCCGGTTCTTATGGCGGCAGATATTCTGCTCTACCAGGCCGATGTGGTACCCGTGGGCATTGACCAGATGCAGCATCTGGAGCTTACGAGAGACATAGCCATCCGTTTTAACAATCTGTACGGCGATGTCTTTACCGTTCCGGAGGCATATATCGGCAAAGTAGGAGCCAAAATCATGAGCCTTCAGGAACCGTGCAAGAAGATGTCAAAGTCAGATGAGAATCCCAACGGGAGCATTTACCTCATGGACGATCCGGATACGATTATACGCAAATGCAAGCGCGCCGTCACAGATTCCGAAGCCTGCGTTGCTTACAGAGATGAGCAGCCGGGGGTAAAAAACCTCATTGACATATACAGCGCATGTACAGGAAAAACACCATCCGAAGTAGAGAGTGAGTTTGAGGGAAAAGGCTATGGAGACTTCAAGATGGCAGTGGGAGAGGCAGTGGTAAGTATCCTGAAGCCATTGCAGGACAGAGTGAAAGAGCTGGAAGCAGACAAAGCCTATATAGACTCCATCATCAAAGAAAACGCAGAGAAGGCCAACTATTATGCGGCAAAAACACTTCGAAAAGTACAGAGGAAAGTAGGCTTTCCGGATCGGATTCGATAGTCCTGTCCCCAAATGCCGTTGTCACAGGCCCGAAAAAGAGCTATAATTAAGACAGCAAGAATGTGACAGGAGGTAATGAATATGACGATTGATGAGGTGATTGCCGTACTGCAGATGCAGGAGGAGATTCTTCAGTTTAACCATTTTACAAATGAAGATGCGTGGGAGCTTGGGAATATTATTGTTTCGGAAGCTAAGAGAAGAGGACTGGATGTGGCTGTCAGCATCCGATTGAATAACGGATATACGGTGTTCCAGTACGCAGGAAATACCACCAATCTGGATGATGAGAGGTGGATGAGAAGAAAGTTCAATACTGTAAAGACCATAGAGAAGAGCAGTCTCAGGCTATACAGCGAACTGCAGAAGACAGGGGAATCTATGGAGGACTTATTCCTGGATGAGAAGGAATATGCCTGCTGCGGAGGCGGTTTCCCTATCCGGGTGGAGGAAGTAGGTGTGATTGGTGCTATTGTAGTATCCAACCAGAACCATTTTGTGAACCATGATATTGTAATTAAGGGTGTAAGCAGGTATCTTCATATTGACGAGGTCCCCAGGATCCGTACGGTTGGAATGTAATAGAATCAGAGGCAAAAAGAAGCAGAAGGAAGTCTGTGCAGACAAGCACGGCTTCCTTCTGCTTTACTGTCCCAGGATATCCTTTTGCAGATAATTCGATCGTAGTATTTGCAGACACTACACTAGTAAGAAGAAGCTGTAAGAATACGTTTCATATCCTCCGGGATATCGTCGGTAAAGGTAAGTCTCTGCCGTGTAACCGGGTGCTCGAATTCCAGGCGGTAAGAGTGCAGCGCCTGCCGTTTGATTTTTCGGTAGTCAGGGTTGTAGAGGTAATCCCCGATGAGCGGATATCCCAGATATTTCATGTGCACCCGGATCTGATGGGTCCGGCCCGTGTCCAGCTGAAGCTCCACCAGGGAATAAGAATCCCCGGTGTCTGTTACAACAGAAGCAATCCTGCGAAAATGAGTAACGGCCCGCTCCCCGCTGTGAAAATCAATCTGCCGTTCTATGGCGGAGCCTTCTTTTCTGGCAATGGGGGCATCTATGGTTCCCTCTTCGGGGGGGATCCCGCTAACCACAGCCCGGTATGTCCGGTGTATCTGCCGGTTCAGCATCATCTGAGACAGGACAGCGGCGCTCAGCATATGCTTGGCAATGATCAGAAGACCCGTAGTATCTCTGTCCAGACGGTTGATACAGCGGTAGACAAAAGTTTCTCCCTGCTGCTGATAGTAGTAAGCAATGCCGTTGGCCAGTGTGTTGTCATAATTGTTCAAAGATGGATGAATAGGAGTGTCTGCCTCTTTGTGAACGATAAGAATATCTTCATCCTCATACACAATGGACAGGGGCATATACACAGGACGAATGTTGGGGGAGGAATCTTCCGGTGCCAGATAGACAGAAAGGACATCCCCCTCCCTAAGAACGGTTCGGACATACGCCCATTGGCCGTTAACCAGAATTCCATTCTGCGTCTTTTTCAGATGGACCAGGATATGGCGTGAGTAGCCCAGCTTCCGAAGATAAGAACCAACATCTGTGCCTTCATCTTCTGCTGTGATGCTATAAGTAAAAGTTCTTTTCATAATAGTTTTCATCCACGCCGGATGATTTTACAGAGTATATCTGTATCTCATGTAAAGGCGTGGATTTCCCTCATTTCTACCAGTTCATATCCCACGCGGTTTCCGCTTTGGGATCTGTGGAATTACGTACGATTAGTTTCCCGTCCAGATTTATCAGCATTCTGGAGGCGGAAAGGTTATCCATACGGCGCATCAGGAGATTAAACGCCATAGTCCCCATCTCTTCTTTGGGAACGCGTATGGTTGACAAAGAAGGGGTAATGAGAGAAGCGGGAAAATTGTCATTGAATCCAATGACGGCAATGTCCTCAGGGATTCTCAATCCTGCTTCTTTAATAGCACGCATGGCGCCGATAGCCATCTGATCGTTTCCCGCCACGACACCGTCCAGAGGAAGATGGGTCTGAAGAAGCTTCTGCATACAGCGGTAACCGCTGACGGGACTGTAGTCACCCTCCGCGATCAGACGTTCATTCACCGGATATTGATGTTCTTCCAGAGCACGGATATATCCGGCTTTCCGCAGCTTGCCCATAGTAAACTGAAAAGGAGCGGCAATATAGGCGATGTTCTTTTTCCCTACAGCAATCAGATGCTCTGCCGCTGTCTTTATCCCCGCAGTATCGTTTACAACAACCGCGTCCAGCATATCGCTGATGGCAGCCTCCAGACAGACAACAGGGATAGAATGCCCGTTTGTGTTCAGAGAGGTAAGCATATGGATATACTCCCGGGCCTTGGGGCTTTCCGTATCCAGGGAGGAAGACAGCAGAATACCGTCCACCCACTGGGATTTGAGGAGCTGGATATACTTTTTTTCCTGCTCCAGGCTGGAATGGGTTCCGAATACACTGATGGTATAATTTTTCTCTTCCGCAGCTGTCTGTATGCTGTTCAAAAGCGCAGGAAAGAAGATACTGTTGATGGAAGAGACAATCACTGCTATATTGTTGGTTTTTCCGCTTTTCAGCCCACGCGCTATCATATTCGTCTCATAGCCCAGGGCATTTACGGCGTTCATAACTCTTTCCCGGAGCTCTTCGCTTACTGTCTTTGTGCCGTTCAGAACATTTGAGACAGTAGAGATAGATACCTTGGCATATTTGGCCACATCTTTAATGCCTATGGGCTTTTTTGGCGGATTAGGATTCATTTTCTTTATACAACTCCTTTACAGCAGACAGCCAATGGGAAGCGGCAATTTTCGCCTCTGGGAAATATTGGCATTCAGCACTAATGGTTTTATTATAATTACAGTCTTTTAAAAAAGCAACGATTTTTTTGAAATCTATATGTCCCTGTCCGGGCCAGCTGCGGTTCGAATCTGCAAAGTGAATATAATAGATATCACTATAGTGCTTTGCAAAAGAATCCAGAATATCCTTCTCTTCTATATTCATGTGAAAGGAATCCACCATTAGTTTTACATTTGTGTAGGCATTTTTATGTATGAAGTCAGCCACTTCGTCAGTACTGCACAAAAAATTATTTTCGTATCTGTTGATAGGCTCCATGACAAGGAGCACCTCTTGCTCTGCCGCATACCGGTCCAGCTCTGTCATAGATTCGGATAAAAGCTGCAGAGAAAAATTCTTTTGGGACAGCGCGGAGAGATTGCCCCGTATGCAGCCGATGATTACCAGACAGCCAAAACGGGAGGCGAGCGTGATAAAGGATTTCATCCGTGCAACTGCCTCTCCCCGTTTCTTTGGACTGGGGTCAATCAGGGATAACCCTTCCTCGGCATAGACTCTGCCTGTTCCAAAAGCGCTGATACGTATGCCGGTGTCAGAAAGGGCGGCGTCTATGTCTTCCACCGGAAGTTCTTGCGGGCGGGCGGTGTGGATTTCTACGCAGTCGTACCCCAGGGAATGAGCATAGAGAATTCCCTGGTCAAAAGGCCCTCCATACAGGAAAGGTGCGGTGTCCTCAAGCTGCGAGGCCAAAGTAAGAGAAAATGATACAGCGTTCATATGATATCCTCCCGTCTTAATATTCTTCCGGATAGATAACCACTTTAAGTGCTTTTCCGGCTCTCAGGAGATCCAGGCCCTGCCGGTACTGGCTGAGAGGAAAGGTGTGGGTGACAATTTCCTCCAGCGGCAGTGTTCCGCTTTCAATGATACGGGCCGTTTTTTCAAAATAATATTTTCCCAGGAATCCGCCGAATATCTGCGCTTCTTTCCGCACAATCTCCGCAAGCCGGATCGGGGGAGCGGCTGTCTCATCATGGCCAAACATCAGAATCTTTCCGCCGGGACGGATGACATCCAGTGCCGCCGGGAGAAGCTGCCCGACAGCTTCGATACAGTGGTCAACCCCAAGACCGTGTGTTGCGCTCAGGCATATTTCCTTCAGGTTTTCCCGGGCGGGGTCCACCGTTTTGGTGGCTCCGCATTTCTTTGCTTTTTCCCTGCGGAATTGGTGCGGCTCAGAGACAATCACCTGAACAGCCCCGTTCGCCTTTGCCATGGAGGCAAATAAAAGCCCCATAGGACCTGCGCCCAGTACGCATACGGTATCTCCGGCCTGAATCTTCAGTTTCTCAATAGCATAGCCCACACAGGACAGCGGTTCCGCAAGAGCGGCAATCCTCCAGGGAGTCTGCGGGGCGATCTTGTATACACTGTGGGCAGGCACGCAGGTATAGCTGGTGAGCGCCCCATCGGTGAAGAGGCCTCTGGTAAGGCCGTGATCTGCGTAAGGCGTACCTTGCTGGGAGTAAAGCGTGGTGCACATTTCGGGACGGTCGCTTCTGCAGTGCCGGCAATGGCCGCAGGGAGGATGGGGATCTACAATTACCCGATCGCCGGGGGAAAGGTTTGTGACATCACTGCCAACCTCCGTCACTTCACCGCAGTATTCATGTCCGAAGATGATATTTGGCCGGGCGGGGTGAAGGGGCGGATCCATGAGAACGTGAAGATCAGTCCCGCAGATTCCCACACCCAGAACTTTAATAAGGACATCATCACCGGCAGCGATATGGGGTTTTTCCCGTTCTTCATATGCGAATACTCCCGGCTTCTTAAAAATAATAGATTTCATAAAGCAACCTCCTTAATCTCAATGGAAAAGAAAAACGTTTCTAATATATCTTTTCTAGATTATACAATTTATTTATGCAAATTGCAATATAAATGTATAATAAATATATAAACTTAGTCAAAATGACGAAAAAACAAGGCGTGAAGTATTGACATCAGAAAAACGTTATGCTAACATAAAAAATAACCAGAAAAACGTTTTTTTAGAAAAGGAGAGAGCGCATGATACCAAATTTTAAGTTGAGCAACGGCGTTGAAGTACCTGCCATGGGACTGGGAACATTCCTGACAAAAAACGGGGAGGAGGCTGCAAGGTGTGTCTGCGATGCGGTAAAAGCCGGTTACCGGAGCATTGATACCGCTATGATTTACCTGAATGAAGAGGGGGTCGGAAAGGGAATAAAAGAATGCGGGATTCCAAGAAATGAGCTTTACCTCACAACAAAGCTTTGGAATGATTCTCACGGATATGAGGAAACGCTCCGGGCGTTTGATGCTTCCCTGAAACGGCTGGGGGTTGACTACATCGACGAGTATCTGATTCACTGGCCGGGTCAGGAAGGAAGTTTTCTTCCCACCTGGAAAGCGTTTGAAAGGCTGTATGAAGAAGGGGTAATCCGTGTCATAGGGGTTTGTAATTTTATTAAACCTGTGATGAAAGAGCTTCTTGCATCCTGCAATGTGAGCCCGATGGTAAATCAGATTGAGATACACCCAATGTTTCAGCCGGACCATCTGATTGCCTTTTGTCAGGAGCAGGGGATACAGGTAGAGGCGTGGAGGCCTATTGTATGGGGAAAACTGGAAAAGGAGCCGATTCTGCAGGCGGCTGCCAAGTACCGCAAAACTCCGGTTCAGATTACACTGAGATGGCATTACCAGAGGGGCGTGAGAACAGTTCCGAAGACCACGCATTATGACAGAATGAAGGAGAATATGGATATCTTTGATTTTTCTCTGACAGAGGAAGAGATGGAGGCTATAAAAGGTCTGAATACCTATGTGAGAACCGGAGAATCACCGGATGAATTCTTTGGTATGGATTCTTTTTGAGAGAAGAGTGTTTAAAAGGAGGTTGCTTTTTATGAAGAGAAAAACATTTGCAGCGATTTTAATGGTGTGTCTGTCTGCCGCCGCAGCTCTGTCGGGATGCGGGAACCGGGAAACAGAGGAAAAGAAAACGGAAACCGGAGCGGAAGAGGACAAAACCCAGGAGTCAGAAGAGGAAAAGCAAATGGTGATTGGGTACAATTCCTATGGGGACACTTCAGACTTTTCCAAAAGGCTGAGCGAAGGGTTTATTGAGAGGGCAGAAGCAGCGGGTATGAAGGTCCTGAAAGCAGATACGGGAGGAGATCCCACAAAGGCAATTAAAAATGTGGACAGCTTTATCCAGCAGGGGGCAGATCTGATCTTTGACTGCAGCTGGGTGGTATCCGCGTGTGAGGCAGTGGCAGACAAATGCCAGGAACAAGGGATTCCCTGCATTATCACAGACATTTATGTAGAAAATGAGAGCGCGTATTATATGGGGATCGATAACAATGAAGTAGGACTGACCACCGGTACCGCAGCGGGGAAATGGATCAATGAAAACTGGGGAGGAGAACTGGACTACGTGCTGATAGCCTTTAACGAGTCCTTTGGAGAGGGGGTGCGTCCCCGGGTAGGATCTGTGGCAGAGGGTCTTTCCCAGGAGGGGATCGAGATTTCAGAGGATCGCATCGTGTGGGTGGATCCCCAGAGCTCAGATGCCTCTGTGGCATGCAAGCAGCTGGGCACAGATTTTCTGACTGCCCATCCGGAGGAAAAGCATATCCTAATGGTGGGTGCCAACGACGAGATGGCCCAGGGATTCCTCTCAGCGGTGGAGACATCCGGAAGAACCTCGGACTGCATCCTGGTCAGCAATGACCTCACGACCATGGGCATCTCCAGCCTGTACAATGACAATATTTGGCTGGGTTCTACTGCTTTTTTCCCGGAAAATTACGGGGCTGCTCTTGTGCCGATGATTGAAGATCTGCTTTCCAGAAAAGAGGTTCCGAAAGAAGTCTATACAGAGATTAATTTTGTGGACAGGAATAATATCAGCCAGTATTATGAGAATCCGGACAAATAGCAGAGAATAAGACTGGTGGTGATCTAGTGGTCAAAATATTAGAAATGAGGAATATCTCCAAAAGGTTTCCCGGAGTTCTGGCACTGGACGGGGTAAGTCTTACACTGCATGCAGGGGAAATACTTGCCCTTCTGGGTGAGAATGGGGCGGGAAAGTCAACCCTGATGAAAATATTGAGCGGCGCTTACCAGGCGGATCAGGGAGAAATATTTTTAAAGGAAGAAAAAATCATCAGTAAGAACCCTGCAGAGATGATGAAAAAAAATATAGCTGTTATGCACCAGGAATTGAGCTATCTCAATGACCTGAGCATTGCGGAAAATATTTTTCTGGGAAAGCTTCCTATTAATAAATTCTTTCAGGTGGATTATAAGAAGCTTCGGGCAGATACAAAAAGACTGCTGGATATGGTTGGACTTGACCTGGACCCCATGACAGAAGTATCCACCATGACAGTGGCCCAGAAACAGATGATGGAAATCGCCAAAGCCCTCTCCGCCGAAGTCCAGGTTCTCGTATTAGACGAGCCTACCAGCGCTTTAAACGAGACAGAAGTCCAAATATTATTTGGGCTGATCAGACGCCTGGCTGCCCAGGGAAAAGGTATCATCTACATTTCCCATAAGATGGATGAGATTTTTGAGATCTCTCACCGGATTCAGGTGCTCAGAGACGGCAGGCATATCGGTACCGCGCATACAGGAGAGATAACCACAGGCGAGCTTGTGAATATGATGGTCGGAAGAACCATAGACACCATCTGTGCAAAAGAGGGCAGAAGCCCCGGGGACGTGGTTTTGGAAGTGAAAAATCTGGTAACTGCGCGGATAAAGGACATAACATTCTCTGTCAGAGCCGGTGAGGTAGTGGGCCTGTACGGACTTATGGGATCCGGACGCACGGAGCTTGTGGAAGCCATATTCGGCAAAAAGCCAGTAAGCGGCGGAGAGATACGGATAGACGGGAAGAAACTGAGCATCCGATCCCCCAGAGATGCCATCAGGGAAGGAATTGCCTATATTCCCAGGGAGAGAAGGAGTGAAGGTCTGGTACTCACAGAGAGCGTACAGCACAATATGAGCATTGTACATATTGACAAGCTTCAGAAATTTCTCAAGCTGGACTTAAAAAGGGAAAAGACCCTGGTAAGGGAATGGATTCAAAAGCTGCAGATTAAAACCCCTTCTTTGCATACACCGGTTAAAAACCTGTCCGGTGGGAATCAGCAGAAGGCAGTCATTGGAAAATGGATGATGGACGAGATGAAAGTAATTATTCTGAATGAACCCACCAGGGGAATTGACGTAGGTGCCAAGGCAGAAGTCTATCATTTAATAGAAGAATTGTGTCAAAAAGGCATGGCTGTCATTATGATATCCTCGGAAACCCCGGAGATAATGGGGGTATCCGACAGGATCCTTGTAGTCCATGAAGGCAGAATTACAGGGGAATGTGAAAGGGCTGAGTTTAAGCAGGAAACGATTATGCATTATGCAATTGGAGAAAAAAGCCTATGAAAATGAAGGAAGAAAAGAAAGGTCAGGAAGGGTCATTCGGAAAGTTTTTTCAGCAGTCAGGCACTACCATCAGCCTGGTTATTGTCTATATCATTATCTGCATTATTTTCACATTTCTTTCCGAATATTTTCTGACGGTGAAAAATTTTTTGAATATAGGCACGTACGCATCGATTACAGGAGTAATGGCGGCAGGGGTTACGGTGGCCATGCTTCTGGGACATATTGATATGTCCCAATACGCAACGCTGACCATAGCAACTATGACAGTTGCGCTTATGCTCCAGAAGGGGATGCCGGCAGGTCTGACGATTTTGGCGGCGGCAGCTGTAGGGGTATTGTGCGGCACCATTAACGGAGGACTCATTGCAGTTTTCAAAATTCCCGGAATCATTGTCACAATGGGTACCATGCAGGTATTCCGGGGGATTGCCTATCTGACCACCAATGGGAATACGGTAATGATTCACGATTCATCTTTTGGGTTCATTGGAAAGGGGTACGTATTTGGCACAATACCGTTTTGCATCGTACTGATGGCGGCCGTGTTTCTGATAATCGCCTATATCCTGAAATATACAAACTTTGGAAGAAAGATATTTGCAGTTGGAGGCAATGAGCAGGTGAGTTATCTTTCAGGGATACGAACGGGAACGGTGAAGTTTCTCGGCATGGTGATCTCCGGCGTCTGCGCTGCGGCAGCCGGACTTATCACATGCTCCCAGGTAGGGGCTGCCATTCCCTCCACCGGCACCGGATCAGAGATGGAAGTTCTCTCGGCTGTCATCCTGGGAGGGGTAAGTCTGTCGGGAGGGAAGGGGAAGATATCGGGAACTGTAATCGGGGTTCTGATTCTGGCAACTATCCAAAATGGCATGACCCTCCTGAGCCTGCAGTCCTTTTACCAGATGATTATAAACGGAAGTGTTCTGATTCTTGCAGTACTGCTGGATGTGATTAAAAGCGGTGCGTTAAAAAGAGAATAGCAGAAAGGAGAGGCAAGATGCCCAGAGGTAGGATCAAAAGAGACACGTATCTCAACGTTCTGTCTGAGAAAAAAGAGAACAGGATTCACGAGGCATCCCTGGAAATTCTGGAAAAGACAGGGGTTATGGTGCAGGACGAAGAAACCCTGTCCAGGCTGGAAGGGGAGGGCTGCAGCGTAGATTATAAGACGCAGACGGCTAAAATGGATGAGAGCTTTATCATGAAGGGGCTGAAGAGGCACCCGAAGGAGTTCCTGCTGAGGGCTGTGGATCCGGATCAGGACTGCTGCCTCACCAGCGGAAATTCCCTTTTGGTGACAACATCTCCAGGGATGTCAACTGTGGATCTGGATACCTGGGAACCCCGCCTGCCTCTCCCGGGGGAATACTACGAATATATGAGAGTCATCCACGGGCTGGAGGAGATCGACCTTCCCGGGAGTTTTCCCTGGGCGGGGTTTCAGGGCGTTCCGGAGTGTATGAGGCTGATTGAGGGATTCGCGGCAAAGGTAAGATGCAGCGGGAAAGCTTTGTGGGAGGGCAGCACCATGGACAATTATAAGTTTATGGTATCCATGGCCGGGAAGCTGGGTGCAGATGTATGGATGAATACAAATCCCACATCTCCCCTGACGTTTTCCAAAGACACAATGGAACAGATGAAGTATTTCTGTGAAAACGATGTAGTCTTCACTCTTACCAGCGGCCCTATCCCTGGGGTGAGCAGTCCGGCAACTCTGGCAGGGACCCTTGCTCTTAACAATGCGGATATCCTGGCCGGAAATGCCATTGCCCAGATGTATGCACCGGGGTGCAGATGTATGGCGGGGGGAATGATACTGACACTGAATATGCATACAGGAGCCCCTCTATTTGCCAATGCGGCAAGTTATCTGTCGGAGGCGGCCTTTGTCCAGATGTGGAGAAGATACCGGATTCCCTGTGTGACCAACTCTCCGGGCTGGTCCAATGCCAAAAGCATCGACTATCAGGCCGCCTATGAAACAAGCACTGGTTTTCTAATGCTTGCACTGGCAGGGGCCTCTGTGATTCCCTATGCCGGAGGACTTACGGCGGAGCTTACCGCCCATCCGGTAAAAGCAGTCATAGATGCGGATGTGGTCAGGATGGTGCGGAGAATACTGGAGGGGATTGCGGTGGAGAACGAGACGCTTGCAGTATCCCTGATTGATGAAATCGGCTTTGCACCTGCCTCCTATCTGGCCGAGGAGCATACCGTTGACTGGTATAAAAGGGAGCGGTGCGATCTGGAGCTGGCGGATACAGACACCATCTCCGGCTGGCTGGAGAAGGGAAAACCCACTCTGATAGAAAAAGGAAAAGAAAAGATGGATCGGCTGCTTCTTGGCGCACCGGCGTACAGACTGCGTCCAGGGCAGGAGAATGCAGTGAAAGAGGTCCTGGAAGAGGCGAGAGCGTATTACAGGGAAAAGGGAGCCATACAGCCGGAAGAGTGGAAGGCATATAAAAGAGCGCTGGATGCCCTGGAGCTATAAGATACACTTCAGGCAGTGCCGGGGATACATGAAGGTATGTCTCCCTGGTTAGCTGCCTCTGTGAGAAATAAGGAGGAGCCGCATATGGCAGAGATGGATAAAAAATGGATTACTACAGAGAATCCCGCAATCATATTTGAGGACAACGCAGTCGGCAGGATGAAAAAAGAAGTGTGGGATATGTCAGAGAAGGAACTGGATGCAGTGCTCGGGGAGTATGGGATTCCCTCCCCTTCTGAGCTTGGCACCGCGGGCACCTATATTCAGAACACACCCCGGCAGGAGCAAATAGAAAAAAGAAGAAAAAACGATATTGTATTTGTACCGGTGGGGTGTACGGAGAATCACGGGCTTCACGCAAATACAGGCCTGGACACCTTTATGTGTTCACAGATTCTGGAAGGCCTCCGCAGATATACAAAGAAGCAGGGACATGAGGTGAACCTTGCCTTTACTCCCCTGAATTACGGGGGACATCCCTACCATCACATCGGCATGCCCGGTACGGTTATCATGCCTGAGGAAGTAGTGAAGGAATCATTAATTTACTGTATGCTGGGGCTGTGGAACGACGGGTACCGGAAAATCATATTCCTCAACAACCATGGACACCTCTGGATGCTCGAATCTGCCATACAGGAATTCTGCAAGCGCTATCAGCTCCCCGGGATCTTCCGTGTCATTGAATGGCACAGAGCGGTCCGCGAGTTTTTCTATCCCATAGACAGCGAATTAAGCCTTGGCACCCATTTTGTCCACGCAGACGAGGCAGAGACATCTGTGGCACTCCTTATGTTCAGGGATATGATAAATATGGCCTATGTTCAGGATAAACTGGGGGAATCGCTGCTGCCGGACGGGCATATGGATAAATCCGTAGATCCCTTCAGACGGCCCTGCAGGTGGAGTGAGGGGGAAGGGCACAGCGCTATAGAACGTCATGCTACGCCGGAGGGGATTGTGGGGACTCCTTCTCAGTCAGACCCACGCAAGGCGAAGAGACCAATAGCGGCTATTTTAAGATACCTTACACTTCTCCACGACGAGATTCTGGAGACCTATCCGGCGGGAAGCGTTCCTCCTGTTGAAAAAGTTACGCTGCGCACGGCGGAGGAGATGGAACCCTTCCTCAGAGAACCGCTCAGTGAGGGGTGGAAATCGGTGGATGAGCTCCCCAGGATGGGGATTTTTGAAAGGCTGTAAGAAGAAAGAGGAAAAGTATGAACGGATTTGCAGAGGCAGTGTGCAGGCATTACAATAAAAGACCGGACGAAATCTACAGGAATTCCTATGAGGTGAAAGAGGGGATCCAGGTGATGGGAGTCCGGCGGGAAGGTGTAAACTATCTGGCCGTCTCAGGGGAAGGGCGCTGCCTGTTTGCGGGCCGGGATCTCCCTGATTTCAGACAATGCCCTATGAATCATGAAAACAGACTCACGTTAAACCGGTTATTTCCCCATACGGTCCCTCAGGCCCTCGGAAAGGATACCGCCTCCATCGGATGTGGCGACCGTCTGGGAAGGGCCAATGATGCCCATATAAGAGCAGTCTCCAGGGCCCGGATCAGACCGGTATTGGCCCAGCAGAGCATAAGAGAACTGAAGCTGACCGGCCGGGGATATGAAGATGTGATTGACGCTGCGGCCTGGAGTGTCTTTCGGATGGGATGGAAAGAAGGATACGGCGCAGACGGGGATCATCTGAAAACAAAAGAGGAGGCTGCACAGGCTCTGAAGGCCGGCTGCAGTATGATTACTCTGGACTGCTCAGAGGTTCTCGGAAAGCTGGAAGAGGACTGGGATAAGATACGGGAGGCATATGGAAGGATCCCGCCCGGTATAAGAAAAAAGTATGAGAGTAAATATCTTGGGAGCAGCGGGGAAGGGCAGCTGCAGGGAATCCATTTTACGGAGAGAATTCTGATGAAAACCGCAGCGAATTATCATAAGGCCGCAGAGCTGGCAGAGGAGATATACTGTGACGTAGTGAAAAAGGCCCCATCTCCTGTGGATTATGAGATATCTCTAGACGAAACTGACAGAGAGACAACACTGGAGGCGCACTTTTTTATGGCCAGTGAATTATCTGACAGGCAGATCCCTGTGACTGGGATTGCCCCCCGGTTTGCCGGAGAATTCCAGAAGGGGATTGACTATATCGGCGAACCCCGGCGGTTCAGGGAAAATCTGAAAGGACATGTGAGAATAGCCAGGCAGTTCGGATATAAAATCAGTGTGCATTCCGGCAGTGATAAATTCCGCATTTTCTCCGCAGTGGCCGGGGAAACCGGAGGTGTCTTCCATATAAAAACATCGGGAACCAGCTGGCTGGAGGCTGTCCGGATCATTGCCCGTGTGAATCCCCGGCTGTACAGGAGCCTGCACGAGAATGCCCTGAGGCATCTGAAGGAAGCCCGCGCCTGCTATGCGGTCACCTGCCGGACCGAGATGATACCGAATCTGGAGCAGGTGCCTGACTCCAGGCTGGAGGAGTTTCTCCTGGAAGACAACTCCAGGCAGCTGCTGCATATCACCTATGGGTTTCAGCTGGAAAAAGAAAGTTTGCGCAGGCAGATTTACAGCACATTGACAGAATATGATGCCGCGTATGGACAGGCAGTATATGAACATTTCAGACACCACTTGCAGGAGCTTAAGTGTTGGAAAGGAGAGGAAGCAGGATGGCAAAGGTAAGAGTAGGAGTAGCGGGTTACGGAACCATTGGACAGAGGCTGGCGGACGGGGTAGCGCTTCAGGGGGATATGGAACTGGTGGGCGTGGCGGATCTGGCCCCCACTCTCGCAGTGCAGGCATTGCGGGAGAGAGGAATGCCCTATAACCTGTATCTTGCACAGGGCGGAGATAAAAGAATATTTGCAGAAAAGGGAATTCCGGTAACCGGTACCTTTGAAGAATTGGCAGACAGCGTGGACATTATGCTGGATGCCTCTCCCGGGGGCGCAGGCGCAGAGAATAAAAAAATATATGAAGCCAGAGGAGTCAAGGCGGTATTTCAGGGAGGGGAACACAATTCCGTTGCCGAGGTGTTCTTTCACGGATACGCAAACTATGAAAGAGGGGTGAATAAGAACTACCTGAAACTGACTTCCTGCAATACCACGGGGCTGATACGCTCTGTGGACTGTCTGGACCGCAGATATGGCGTGGAGAAGGTGGTTGTCACCATTATCCGGAGAGTAGCGGACCCGGGAGATTATCACAGGGGATTGACAAATGCACTGCAGATAGACCGGGCCCCCAGTCATCAGGCGGTAGACTTAATGACAATCATGCCTCATATCAATGCTACAGGGATTTTAGTGCATACGCCGGTGACTCACGGCCATATGATCACTGTCGTAGTCTCCGGAAAGTCAAAGATTACCAAAGAGCAGGCTCTGGAAGCGTTTCGGGAGCATCCCAGAATCCGGGTAGTCTCTGTAGCGGAGGGGTTCCTGGGAAATGCCTCCTTCTTTAAGTATGCCAGAGATTTGGGAAACCCAAGAGGAGATATGTATGAGATCGGCCTTTGGGAGGACAGTATAGCGGAGAGCGGCAAGGACCTGATCTACGCTATTTATATTCCCCAGGAAAGTGTTACCATCCCGGAAACCATGGATGCTGTACGCGCGGCCTGCGGGATGCAGACAAGCGGTCAGGAAGGTACGGAAAAAACCAATCAGTATCTGCATATCGGTTCATACAGGCAGGAGGGGAGCCATGCGCTATGGAATTCATACGATAGATGATTTCACCTTGGACGGAAAGACGGTACTGTACCGGGCAGATATGAACCAGCCGGTAAACCGGGAAGAGGGGAGACTGGAGAGCTGCAGCAGAATCCGGGCATGCATCCCCACGATCCGGGAATTGCTGGACAGAAATGCTAAGGTAGTAATTCTTATCCATCAGGGAAGTGATATTGAATACCATAATTTCTTTACAACAAAACCGCACAGGGATGTGCTTGAGAAGCTGCTGGAAAGACCCGTGGGATTTCCGGAAGATGTCTGCGGCCCCGCAGCAAGAGATGCTGTGAGGCAGTTACAGCCGGGGGAAGTGCTGCTGCTGGACAATGTGAGATTTCTTGCCCAGGAACAGACGCTGTTCGAGAACGCTTTGAAGCTGTCCTTTGGGGAGCAGGCAAGCACCCTGCTGGTGGAAAAACTGGCGCCTCTGGGGGATTTGTATGTATGTGACGCATTTGCCGCCGCCCACAGAAGCCAGCCGTCTCTGTGCGGGTTTGAACTGGTGATGCCTTCCGCCATGGGGCGGCTGTTTGAAAAGGAATATTGCAGGCTTTCTGAACTGATGGAGAGTCCGAAGCGCCCCTGCACATTTATCTTAGGCGGGGCCAAGGTTTCAGATGCTTTTGGTGTCATGGAGGAGGTTCTGAGAAAGAAAACTGCGGACAGAATACTCACCGGAGGAGTGACTGCTAATCTCCTGCTGGCAGCCGCAGGCATTTCAATCGGTGAAAAAAGCCGGGAATATATAAGCACACATGGATATGAAAGGTATTATGACGTTTCCAGAAGGCTTTTAGGCACGTACAGGGACCAGATAAGCCTTCCTTTGGATGCAGCGTGGGCAGAGGACGGAAAACGGGCGGAAGGAGAAGTGAAGGCAGTTCCTTCCGGCGCCGGCATATTCGACATTGGCAGGGAGACTGCCGCAGAATACAGCAGAATGATTCAGAGCAGCAGCACTATATTTATAAACGGACCAATGGGAGTGTTTGAGAGAGAAGAATTTTCTCTGGGAACACGTAAGGTATGGGAAGCTCTGGCCGGAACAGGGGGAGAGACTATCCTGGGAGGCGGGGACAGCATTGCGGCTGCCGAGCGTTTCTGCGAAGTGGAACAATTCTCCTATGTGAGCACCGGGGGAGGCGCTCTCATACGTTTTTTGTCAGGAGAGGAACTGCCGGTGATTCAGGCGCTGCGATATGGGGCAGAGCTGTTTGCGGGAGATTACAATTATGAAGATAGAGCTTAAGTATGGAGAGGGAATACAGATTGCAGAGATACCGGATAAACACCTGAAAGGGGTGCTTCTGCCAGAGGAAGAGCAGGGGAGAAGAACAGAGGAGGAAGAGATCGCGGATGCCCTGGAATATCCCATAGGGACAGAAAGACTGCGGGATCTGGTACAGCCGGGGCATAGGGCAGTGATTATAACGAGTGATATTACCAGACCTTTTCCTTCGGCCACAGTGCTTCCCTTTGTGCTGAGGGAGCTGGAAGCAGGAGGGATCCCCCGAGAAAATGCTACGGTTGTATTTGCCCTGGGAAGCCACAGAACACATACGAAAGAGGAGATGGCCCGCCTGCTTGGAAAAAAGCTGTGGGGGCAGGTTTCCTGCAGAGACAGTGATCCCCTGGACTGCGTCAGGCTGGGAACAACCGCAAGGGGAACTCCTGTGGATGTTACAAGGGCTGTGGCTGAGGCGGATATTAAAATTTGCCTTGGCAATATAGAATACCACTATTTTGCCGGGTACAGCGGCGGAGCCAAGGCTGTCATGCCCGGTGTTTCCTCCTGGGAGGCGATCCAGAACAATCATAAACTTATGGCCTCAGACCAGGCCGCAGCGGGCCGGCTGGAAGACAATCCGGTGCGGGAAGACATCGAGGAGGCCGGGAGGATATGCGGCATAGATTTTATCTTGAATGCAGTGCTGGACCGGAATAAGAAAATAGCAAAGGCTTTTGCGGGGGATGCTGTGAAAGCCCACCGGGCAGGGTGCAGATATGCAGACAGAGTGTACCGCCGGAGGGTGGATGGCAAAGCAGACATTGTAGTGGTATCCCCTGGAGGCTTTCCCAAAGACGTAAATTTATATCAGACACAAAAGGCGCTGGACAATGCCGCCCACGCAGTGAAAAGAGGAGGCATTATCATTCTGGCCGGGGAGTGCCGGGAAGGAGTGGGCAGCCCTGTTTTGCAGAAATGGCTGACAGAGGCCGAAACACCCCGGAAGGTTCTGGAAAGGATCGCAGCTGAATTTGAACTGGGAGGGCATAAAGCAGCTGCCATAGCCGGGGTACAGGAGAAGGCATCTGTTTATCTGATATCAGAGCTTCCCGCCTCTGTGTCCCAAGCTATGTTTTTTATCCCGGCAAGAACAGTCCAGGAGGCATTGGAGGAGGCCCTTGATATAATGGGAAAAGATGCCTCTGTGCTTGTGATTCCAAGCGGAGGCGCGGTGTTTCCCTATACGACAGAGAACGGATAAGAGAAGGAAGTGAGGAAATGGGAGATACGGATGAAGTAAAACGATTGCAAGAATTCGCCCTCCGGATAAGAATGGGCATTGTGGAGGAAATTCAGGCCAGGGGATTCGGCCATTTGGGAGGCAGTCTCAGCATTGCCGATGCCTTGGCAGTGCTGTACGGGGAGGAGATGAGGGTTCAGCCGGACAATCCCCAGTGGGAAGAGCGGGATATGCTTGTGTGCTCCAAAGGGCATGCCGGACCTGCTGTCTATGCGGCATTGGCGCTCAAAGGTTTTTTTCCTTATGACTGGCTGGTGTCCCTGAATCAGCCGGGAACGCGGCTGCCCAGTCACTGTGACGCGCAAAAAACGCCAGGGGTAGATATGACCACCGGCTCCCTGGGACAGGGCGCCTCTCTGGCGGCAGGACTGGCTCTGGGAAAACTCCTGAAAAGGACTCCCGGCCGTGTTTTCCTGATACTGGGGGACGGAGAACTGAATGAGGGGCAGGTATGGGAAACCTTCCAGTTTGCATCAGCAAAGGCTTTAAGCAGCCTGGTGGTTCTGATTGATAAAAATAATAAGCAGCTGGACGGTTATACCCGGGATGTCCTGGATACGGGTAGTATATTGGATAAAATGCGGGCTTTCGGGTTTGAGAGCGAAGAGATCCATGGGAATTCTGTGGAGGAACTCCGCCGGGCCCTCTCCCGGACAAGAGACAGAAAGGGCATGCCTTCTGCGATTGTTCTGCACACGGTGAAAGGAAAAGGGATCCGGGAGGCAGAGGAGACTATGGCAAACCACAGTATGAATGTCTCTTATGAAAAATGTCAGGAATGGCTGCTGCTTCTGCAGCATGAACTTGAGATGCTAAGGAGGGAGGTGTGACAGTGAGGGTGATTTATAATGGGGAGATGGGAGCCCATCCCCTGAAGGAGGTTTTAGGAAGAACCATCCGGCAGCTGGCAGACGGAAACAAAAAAATCATATATCTGGACGCAGATTTAATGAGCTGTATCTGTATGAGAGAATGGGCTGAAAAAAATCCTGACAGAGGCATAAACTGCGGGATTGCGGAGGCCAATATGATAGGGATAGCCGCCGGGCTGTCTGCTGTGGGGTTTCAGCCGCTGGTACATACCTTCTGTGCATTTGCTTCAAGAAGATGCTATGATCAGGTGTTTTTATCCTGTGGATACGCACAGAACAGCATTACCGTAATCGGAAGCGACCCTGGTGTCTGCGCCGCTTTTAATGGGGGAACCCACACTGCCTTTGAAGATATGGCGCTGTACCGTGCCATCCCTGGATCCACAGTGATTGATATTTCGGATGAAAATCAGCTCATCAGCGCGTTAATTCAGACAGGCGGCAAAAAGGGGCTAACCTACATCCGGACCCCCAGAAAAAGTGCGGCAAAGCTCTACGGCGATTATTCCCATATGCCTGTGGGAAAAGGAATACTGCTCAGAGAAGGAAAGGATGCTGCAGTATTTGCCTGCGGAATCATGGTATGCGAGGCAATGAAGGCGGCAGAGCAGCTGGAAAGAGAGGGCATCTTTGTTTCAGTCATTGATATGTTTACGGTTAAGCCCCTGGATGAGGAGTGCCTTCTGCGGCATGCCAAGGCTTCGGGTCTCGTAGTAACGGCAGAAAACCACAACAAGATCGGCGGTTTGTACAGTGCTGTGACCGAAGTGCTGGCAGAGAAGCTGCCGGTACCGGTTGAATGTGTGGCGGCGGAGGACTGCTTCGGAGAAGTAGGACCCCAGGAATATCTGCAGGAGAAATTTGGATTAAACAGCAATGAGATAGTAAAAAAGGTGAAGCGGGGCTTAGAAAGGCGGACAAAACGGTCTCAGAAATAAACCCCACACAGGAGGGTGCTTCCTTAAGAGCTGCCCTCCTGTGTGGGGATTTTACCGTGCAGATTAGTTTCTATCTTGCTGCAGAATTCTAAAACATGTAATCTTTCCTCCTTTGAAAATCCGGCAAAAATAAACTCTAAATATTCCCTTTGCATCGTCTGCCCGGCCTGAACAATCTCTTTGGAAGCTTCTGTCAGCTTTAAATGGAGCTTTTTGTGGTTAAAGGAATTCATTTCACAGGTAAGATACCCCTTTTGCGTTAACTCTTTTACAGCAAGCGAGACATGTGATTTTTGCATTTTTCTTAATCTCACAATATCTGCAGAGGTATCGAAGCGTTTATTATTTGCAAGGAACAGTAAAATGTCTAACTCTGCAGAAGAAATTTGAAAGCGGCTTATGACAGTCTTCTTTCGGTTAAAATATTCTTTTTTAAGTGATGCGATAAGCAGCCAGTAATCGTTTTCCATTATGCCCTCCTGTATTTAGTACCAATACTAAAAGTATAGTTCTGTTTTGAACTTATGTCAACTGCTGGAAAGTGTGAATTTTTCCCTGTTTCTGCAAAGAAAGAAAATATATTGAGATACCTATGTAAGTGACGTATAATGAAAAATAAAAGATGTTGTACAAGAGGGGGATTTGCATGATTCAGAAAAATGAAAAATCGATTATGATTCTGGAGGACGATGATGATTTGGCAGAAGGAATCGCACTATCCCTGCAAGACAAAGAATTGAGCTTTATGCTTTGTAAAACCATAGGAGAAGCAAGGGAAATATTAAAAAATAATGAATTTGACTTGCTGATTTTTGATATAAATCTCCCCGATGGAAGCGGACTGGAATTCTGCCGTGAAGTAAGGCGTATGGTAAACGTTCCGATTGCTATATTAACTGCAAGAGATATGGAACTTGATATTGTTAAAGGTTTAGAGAGCGGAGCGGATGATTATATAACGAAGCCATTCAGTTTAATGGTGCTTCGGGCAAGAATCCGTGCCTTGTTAAGAAGAAACAATCCGGAATCAGAAAAAGATTATAGGGATTCTGTTTTTTTGTTTCGTTTTGCGTCTATGGAATTCTTCAAGTCTGGCAAACCCATAGAGTTAAGTAAAACGGAACAAAGAATTTTGTATTTATTAGTATCTAATCCAAATAAAATCATAACACGTGAACGTCTCTTGGAGTGGGTATGGCCTGACGGAACAGAGTATGTGGAAGATAATGCCTTGTCAGTTGGAATACGGAGACTGCGGGATAAAGTAGAAGATGATTCTTCAAACCCGGCATTTATTAAAACTGTATACGGCAAAGGCTATATATGGGAGAGCCTGTAAATGAATATGTTTATCGTGCTTTTCGTTATGATTCTAATCAATATAAGCATTACTTTTTTAGCAATCTATTTATACAAAAAGAAAATGTTTGTGCAGTATAACCGTATGCTGCAAAGACTGGATCGTGTTCTTGCCGGCAAAAGGCTGGATACTGTCTATGATGAATCTTTGGATTCTGCGATTTCAGAGAGGCTAAATCGCATTATAGAGTTAACGGAAATTCAAACAGGAAGGGCTGAGTCAGAGCGGGATATTGTAAAATCTTTAATTTCAGACATTAGTCATCAAATCCGCACGCCGCTGGCGAATATTACCCTATATATTGGATTGTTAAAAGAAGAAATAGCAGAGGAAAAAGCCATTCGTTTGTCAGATAAGATAGAGAAGAATGCTGAGAAATTAGATTCTTTTATGAAAGATTTGATAAAATCTTCTTATGCGGAACAAGAATTGATTTCTGTTACTCCCCGTTATATGGAAGTGGATGAATTGATAAAAAAAGGGTGTCAATACGTTGAACTGGAGGCTCTTAAGAAAAATATACAAATCGATGCTGAATATCATGGCTATATGGGATACGCAGACCCTAAATGGACAGAAGAAGCAATAGGAAATATCATTGAAAATGCGGTTAAGTATTCTCCGGAGGGTACATCTGTGAGAGTAGATTCCATACAGTATGAAACATTTGTCTGCATACAAATAAAAGACAATGGCATCGGAATTCCGGAAGAAGAACAAGGAAAGGTTTTTCAGCGCTTTTACAGGGCTTCAAATATAAGAGATAAACAGGGGTATGGAATCGGACTCTATTTGGCCAGAGAAGTGTTGCGCAGGCAGCAGGGATATATAAAATTAAAATCCGTACAAAATAAAGGTACTACAGTTGAAGTATTTCTTTTGAAAAAGACCTCTTAAAATAAAGCTTCTTTCTCAACTCTTCAGATTGTGTCAAAACTGTCATGTTCTGGAAAGAATTGAGAAAGAAGCTTTTGTTATGATTGAGAAAAAGGAAAGGAGGATGGTACATGGTAATTTTATCCGTAAAAGGCTTAAAGAAGTATTTTACAATGGGAGAAAATATTGTAAAAGCTCTGGATGGGATCGATTTAGAAATTCAAAAAGGAGAATTTCTTGCTATTGTTGGAACCTCAGGGAGCGGAAAATCAACGTTACTAAATATGCTTGGAGGGATGGACAACCCAACTTCCGGGGAGGTGATGATAGATGGGCATGACATATCTAAAATGTCAAGAGATGAACTGACCATCTGCAGAAGAAGAAAAATAGGATTTGTTTTTCAAAATTACAATCTGCTTCCTTTACTTAACGTATATGAAAATATTGTACTCCCTATTAAATTGGATGGCATTCAGCCGGATGATACCTATATAGATACCATATTAAAATTACTAAATTTAGAAAGCAAAAAATATGCTATGCCAAACCAGCTGTCCGGGGGCCAGCAGCAGCGTGCTGCACTGGCAAGAGCACTGGCGGCAAAGCCTACGATTATACTTGCAGATGAACCAACTGGTAATCTGGACAGTAAGACCAGCCAAGACGTTTTAGGCCTGATGAAAGTATCAGGTTTAAAGCTGGTCCAAACAATTGTGATGATTACACATAATGAAGAAATCGCACAGATGGCTGATCGGATTATACGGTTAGAGGACGGAAAAATCGTAAAAGGCGGTGCAGATGATGTGGAAAGTAGATAGTAAAAGGGTTATATCGGACATTGCCAAAACGACATATAAATCTAACAAAAAAAGGAATATAGTAACGATCACTGCGATTTTTCTGACGACATTTTTACTATGTACTGTAATTTCTATTGGATTAAGCTATTGGGATACCGTTTCCTTACGCCAGCAAAGAATGAATGGTATGGACTACGACATTGAATTAACGGAGCCAAGGGAGGAACAAGTATCTGCGATTAGAGATATGGATGAAGTAGCGTATGCAGGTTTATGCGTCAAATGCTCCATAGGATCAAGATATGGTAACAGGGAACTTGATAAAATAAAGTTTTTTTGGGCAGATACTATTTGTTGGGAAAAACAAGTAATCCCTGCACTGGAATCATATTCTGGTTATTACCCGCAGAAAGAAAATGAAATCATGTTGTCCAAGAGTGCCTTAAGAGCTATGGGGATTGAGAGGCCAGCGGCCGGCATGAAATTACCGATCACCTGTGAAAATTTAGCAGAAGGGTTTAAAAACGATGAGACAGAAAAGGAGTTTGAACTTAGCGGATGGTTTTTAGATTATACAGGGGAGAGTAAGGGGTATGTATCAGAAGACTTCTATAAATCAACAGGTGTCAGACAGACAGACTTAACACAAGGGTCTCTAAAAATATCGCTCAAGAATCCTCTGTATTCAGAAGCGGATATTATTCAAATGCAAAATGCAGTTAAGTTAGCTGGAAATCAGATTATAGAGGCGGATTATGATACCATTTCAAATTTTTGCAAAACCATAGCCGCACTGTGCATGATGCTGGTGCTTGTGTTTTTCAGCGGATATTTATTTATATACAATACGTTATATATTTCTGTAAATAAAGAGATTCGCTATTATGGCCAGCTAAAAACTTTAGGGACGACTTCTGTACAGTTAAAGAAAATTATTTATAAACAGGTTATCTGGAACTCTATCATTGGGATTGGCCTTGGATTGCTGCTTTCGGCGATGATAGGAAAGGGAGTGATTCCGCTGGTCCTGCAAAGTGTAAATCCCACCATTGACAAATATGACGCAGGAGATGCATCTATATGGGTATTTATAACTGCGGCTGTATTCGCTGCAGTCACAACATTCATCGGCAGCAAAAAACCAGTAAAAATTGCAGAAAATTTTTCCCCTGCAGATGCTATGCGATATATTGGAGTATCAGAGAAAATAAAACAAAGGAACACACGGGGCGGAGACATTGCTTCCATGGCAAGGCAATATCTTTTTCGGGAGAAAAAACAATTTATTATTATCCTGCTTTCCCTGAGCTTGGCGGTTTCGCTGTTCGAAGTCATAAATGTTGTGATTTCAGCGAATAATGCAAAAAATATTCTGAACCATACCTGTGACTATGATATTCGGGTTTTGAATCTCACGTTATTAAGCGACAGGGAAGAACAAGTCATAACCAAGGGATTGTTAAAAAAAATAGAAAAGACAGATGGTGTGAAAGATGTACGTGTTTTGACTTCCGCAACAGCTATTGTACCTTATCAGGAAGATATTTACGGCGATTATTATAGAGAATTATATAATTCCAGATATACTCCGGGGAACTATGAAAAGGATATGGAACTTTATAAAATACAGCCTGATTATTATTCTTTTACCTGCAGAATTGTGGGCATTGATTCTAAGGAATTTGATAAAATCAATCAGTCATTGGATAAACAGGAATTTGAAAATGGGAAAATTGCTTTTGTTTCTAAGACTTTTACAGCGGGGAGCAATGGCATTCCCGGGAAGGCGGTTCGCTTTTCCATTCCCACATCCGTACAGCCGAAAAAAGAAGAACAAATAAAAATCGGTGAAGTTTTAGATACGTTTCCGGCACATTACTCTGCCGGATATACACCGGATATCATTGTCAGCCATAAATATCTGGAAAAACTGATGGGAGAAAAATTGTTAATTGAAATGATTAAGATTGATTATGACGAATCATTTTCCCAGGACACGGAAACGGCAATCTTAGGTTTACTGAAAGATAACCCAAAACTTTCAGCGGAATCAAAATTACAGAGATATGCGGATATGAAAAATACAGAAAATCAAATTATAATTTTAGGAGGAAGCGTTGGACTTATTATCATGTTACTGTCCCTTTTGAATTTTGCAAATATGATGTCAGCCAGCATTCAAAACCGCTCAAAGGAATTTGCAATTCTGGAAGGTATCGGCATGACAAGAAAACAAATCAGGTATATGATAACACTTGAAAGTCTGTATTACGCGGGATTAGCAATTATTATATCCTTGTTGATAGGCCTGCCGGCCAGCTATTTTGTTTTCAACAGTTTCAACAGATACGGCATTCCATTCTCATTTCCTGCCGTGAGGAATCTGGTGTTGTTTGCAGCTATTATACTTGTCTGTGTGTTTACCGCTTTATGCATTCTGGATAAATCAAAAAATGAAACAATTATTGAGTTACTGCGTAAAGAGGACAATTAAAGGGGAAGAATGGAGAACGGGAATTATTCTTCCCCTTAAGGTATTCTCTGTGTTAGCTGGATTTCACTTTATTCCAAAGCTCATTATAATAACTGTCCACATCATCCCCCAGGAAGCGGAAGGTCTCACAGTTTTTCAGATCTTCCCCTGTGGGAAACGCGATGCGGCTGTTTCTGATCTCTTCATCTTCTATGAGCTTACGCCCCTCCAGATTCGGGGTAGAGTAAGTGATGAATTCAAAATTCATAAGGGCAATATCCGGGCGGCAGAGGAAGTTGATAAAGGCTTCTGCGTTCTCCTTGTTTTCTGCATTCTTGGGGATTACCCAGGAATCGATCCAGACATTTGAGCCTTCCTTGGGGATTACATATTCCAAATTGTGGTTTTCTCTCTGCGTATAGATTGCCTCTCCGGAATAAATGACGCCGATGGCAGCCTCATTGCCTATCATTTTATCCCTCACCTGATCAATGACATAAGCCTGAACCAGAGGCTTCTGTTCGATCAGATCATTGGTGGCCCGGGTAAGCTCTCCTACCTCTGTGGAATTCAGAGAATACCCCCGGCGCTTCAGAGCCACGGCAAAGGCATCCCGGACACTGTCCTGCATAAGAATGTTGTCCTTATAAGCTTCATCCCACAGCACATCCCAGCTGTCTATGGGTTCATCCACCATTGTTTTGTTGTAGAGGATGCCCACGGTGCCGAAACAGTAGGGGACTGAGTATTTGTTTTCCGGGTCAAAGCTTTTTGACTGATCCATATAAGTAGGGTCAATATTCTTTATGTTGGGCACATTGTCCCAATTAATCTCCGCCAGAAGGTTGTTCTCAATCATGCGCTGAATCATATAATCAGAGGGACAGACCACATCATAGGCGATGGCATGGGAGAGAATCTTGGGGTACATGATCTCATTGGTTTCATATTCCTCATACACCACATCAATTCCGGTTTCCTTCTCAAACAGTTCGATAGCCTCCGGATCCAGATATTCTCCCCAGTTATATACCACAACCTGTTCATTGGAGGCAGAGGTTCCCTGCACCCGGTAGAAGATTCCGCCGCCCACGATAAGGAGAATAAGTGCCACCGGAATCACCTGGCGCACGGGAAGGCGTCTCTGCTTTGCCGAGGGATCCTTTGTGCGGCTTTTTGGTTCTTTGGGTGAGGTATTTATAAGTATCATCAGAAGGATAACGGTAGCAAACAACAGCGTGGACAGGGCATACATCTCAGGACGTATTCCTTTTCTTACTTCGGAATAAATTTTTGTGGACAGTGTGTCTACTCCAGGTCCCTTGGTAAAATGCGTGATAATAAAATCATCCAGGGACATGGTAAAGGCCATAAGAAATCCGGAAACCACGCCGGGCAGAATATCCGGAAACACCACTTTAAAAAAGGCATACACCGGGGAGGCCCCCAGATCCAGCGCAGCCTCGTAGGTTCGCTTATTGGTCTGCCTGAGTTTGGGCATCACGCTTAAGATAACATAGGGAATGTTAAAGGTGATGTGCGCCAGCAAAATGGTGCTAAATCCCAGGGTAAACCGGCAGGCGATAAACAGCAGCATCAGGGAGATGCCTGTGACGATATCGGCATTCAGCATGGGAATATTGGTGATGCCCATACAGATGGTCCTGGCCCGGGATTTCATGGAATGGATGCCGATGGATGCCGCAGTGCCGATGACAGTCGCCGCAATGGCTGAGACAAAGGCAATAATCAGTGTCGTGTAAAGGGCATTCATAATGGCATTGTCCTGGAACAGGGAGATATACCATTTTCCCGTGAATCCCCCCCATTTGGCTCTTGACTTAGAGGCATTAAAGGAGAGGATGATCAAGGTTCCGATTGGGGCATACAGCAGGAATAAAATCAGTCCCAGATAAATCTTTCTGCCGATAAAATGTGTCTTCTTCCGGTTCATCAGAACATTCCTCCTTCCCCGTCTTTGTCGTATTTATTCATCACTGCCATACTCAGGAGAATGAATACCATCATTACCAAAGAAAGACCGCTGCCCACATGCCAGTTGCTGCCCTGCTTGAACTTCTGCTCTATGACATTTCCGATTAGAAGGATTTTGCTTCCTCCCAGGAGGTCGGAGATGACGAAGGTAGTCAGAGCCGGTACGAATACCATAATAATCCCGCTGATGACTCCGGGCATGCTCAGAGGGAGTATAATCTTCCGAAAGGTATAAGCCTCCGTCGCGCCCAGATCCCGGGCTGCATTGATGATGTCTCTGTCGATTTTCAGCAGGGCGTTGTACAGGGGCAGTACCATAAAGGGCAGAAAGTTGTACACCATACCCAGGATAATGGCATAGGGCGTATTGATAATCTGCAGAGAGGGCAGGTGCAGGAACCCAAGTATCTGATTGATCACCCCGTTTTTCTCCAAAAGCGTCTGCCAGGCCATTGTGCGCAGAAGAAAATTCATCCACATGGGAAGAATAAAAATCAGGACAATAAAGCCGGACTGGCTGACATTCATATTCACCAGGATCATGGCCAGGGGATAGGCCAGAATCAGACAGACAGCTGTGCTGATGATGGACAGGATCAGAGAGAGCCCCAGGGCCTTAAAGTTTTCCCGGGTGCCGATGGCCAGGAGATTGCCCAGGGTAAAGCCTCCGTCCTCCCCGGTAAGTCCGTAATAAAATATCATGGCAAGGGGTATGAGGATAAAGGCGGCCGCCCAGATGAGATACGGCCCTGTGAGTAATTTTTTATGACTATTCATCGATGGATACCGCCTCCTCATCCTCAGACTCTGGTTTGTTCATGATCTGTATATCAAAGGGATCTACATGGAGTCCCACCCGCTGGCCCACCGGGGACATGTCGGTACTGTGCACCAGCCAGCAGAAGCCGTTGGCCTCCACCTCCATTTCATAGTGCACACCTTTAAAGATCAGGTGGGTGACGATTCCCTGCATGGTCCCCTGGCTGGGGTCCACAAGATCAATATCCTCCGGGCGGATGACCACATCCACCGGTTTGTTTTTGCCAAAGCCCACGTCCACACAGGGGAATTTCACCCCCAGTATCTCCACCAGCTTATCCTCCAGCATGATGCCGTCCAGGATATTGCTCTCGCCGATAAAGTCAGCCACAAACGCATTCTGGGGTTCATTATAGATATCTTCCGGAGTCCCCATCTGCTGAATGTAGCCCTGGTTCATAACAATAATTGTGTCAGACATGGTAAGGGCCTCTTCCTGATCATGTGTGACATAGATAAAGGTGATTCCCAGCTCATTTTTCAGACGGATGAGCTCATACTGCATATCCTGCCGAAGCTTCAGATCCAGTGCGCCCAGAGGTTCGTCCAGGAGCAGAACCTTAGGCTCATTGACAATAGCTCTGGCGATGGCCACCCGCTGCTGCTGGCCGCCGCTGAGAGAATCGGGATATCTGCTGCCGAATCCCTCCAGATTTACCAGCTTTAAAGCGTAATGGATCTTATCCCTGATGTAGGTATCCGTCTTTTTTGCTATTTTAAGTCCGAAGGCAATGTTTTCCGCAATGGTCATGTGGGAAAAAAGTGCGTATTTTTGAAATACCGTGTTAAGATTCCGTTTGTTGGGAGGCAGGCTGGTAATATCCTCCCCGTCAAAAATCACCTGCCCCGAATCCGGTGTCTCAAAGCCGCCCATAATGCGCAGGGTGGTAGTTTTGCCGCAGCCGCTGGGGCCCAGAAGTGTCAGGAACTCATTTTCCCTTATGGAGAGATTCAAATTATCTAAAATCACCTGATCATCATAGGATTTCGTTATATCTATCAAATCAATTAAAATACGATCCATTTCCAGTCTCCTTTGTACGGGCGCTTTAACCGCCTGGCAAATAAGATATTTTTCCTTATTTACCAGGCGGCTAAAGTACCATTCTTAGACAAATTATACAGGAAGAGACGGGTATGTCAATACCATTTTTTATGTTTCCCATAATAATAAGAAGAAATTTTACACAGTTTTCTCCCTGGGAGGGAAGATGTTAAAAATACGTAATAAGATTGTGCAAAGAAAAAGTTTGTGGTAGAATGTTTAAAGATTAGTGTAAAGTTAGGAGGGTATTGCATGAATAAAGAGAAATATGTGGCATATGTAGGAACCTATACCCATGGAAGCAGTATCGGAATTCATCTGTATGATCTGAATGTGGAAGAAGGCACGATGAAGGAACGGAAAGTAATTCCTGTCAATAACTCTTCCCATATAGCAAAATCTAAGAACGGCAAATATCTGTACTCTATCGCGGATGAGGGTGTGGCCGTATTCTCCATAGCACCCGACGGTGATCTTACCTTCATCAATCAGGTAGATATCGACGGCATGAGAGGCTGTCATCTGTCCACAGATGTGGATGGCAAATATCTTTTTGTTTCCGGCTATCATGACGGAAAAGTTACGGTGGTACATACCCACAGGGACGGCAGGCTGGGCAGCGTTATGGATGGTGTGTTTCACAGGGGTCTGGGCAGCGTGGCTGAGAGAAACTTCCGTCCCCATGTAAGCTGTGTAAGGCCTACGCCGGACAACAAGTATCTCTGCGCAGTGGACAATGGAATTGATCAGATTAAAATTTACCGGATCAATGACAGAACCCATAAACTGGAGCTGGTGGATGTGCTCAGATGTAAAAGAGAGTCTGCACCCAGAAATATCAAGTTCAGCAAAGACGGCAGATTTGCCTATGTAATATACGAGCTGGCCAATACCATTGAGGTGTATTCCTACGACGGAAACGGAAAGCTGCCGCAGTTTGAACGCCTCCAGGAAATCAGCGTACTGGCTGCCACAGATGATGAAAAGCACGATGCAGCTTCCGGAATCTGCCTGTCACCGGACGGCAGTCATCTGTTCTGCTCCACAGCGGGGGAGGACACGGTGGGAATGTTTGAAGTAGATCCCGCCTCCGGTCTTCTGGAGAAAAGGTTTGTGCTGCCCATAAGCGGAGAGTACCCCAAGGATCTGGAGATATTCCCCGACGGAAAGCACATTGCAGTTGCCAATCATGCATCCAATACCATTACGACGTTTACAATTGACTATGATAAGAATATTTTAGTTATGAAAGGGAAACCACTGAAAGTAGAGACGCCGAATTGTATCCTCATATCTAAAATAGAAGAAAGCCCTGTGAATTAAGAAAGGAAGTGTTGTTCATGGAAGGTGGGCCTAGTCCTAGGTGGGATAGAATTTTTGAAAAAATGAATACTAAAGTTCTATAGGCAGGATGCGGCCATTTTTCGCTGCCCTCTGTCTGTAGGCAGCGAAAGGAGATAACCATGATTAGAGTTTTTAAGACAATAGATGGAAATATCCATCAGGTAAATGAGGCGACAGAGGGCTGCTGGGTGGCACTCACAGATCCAACGGCGACAGAGCTGTTCGAGATCTCCAACAAATACGGGATAGAGGTGGACGATCTCAGGGCGCCCCTGGATGAGGAAGAGCGTTCCCGTATTGAAGTAGAGGATGAATATACCTTGATTCTGGTGGATATCCCGGTCATCGAGGAGAGGAACGACAAGGACTGGTATGGGACCATCCCCCTGGGCATTATTGTCACAAAGGAAATGATATTTACTGTCTGCCTGGAGGATACCCTGATTTTGGAGCGTTTTATGGACGGCCGTGTCAGGAATTTCTATACGTATATGAAGACAAGATTTATACTTCAGATTCTGTATAAGAATGCCAGTATGTATCTGCATTATCTGCGTATTATTGACAAGAAGAGCGTAGAGGTGGAAGAAAAGCTCCACCTGTCTACCAGGAACCAGGAGCTGATAGAGCTTCTGGAGCTGGAAAAGAGCCTTGTATACTTTACCACGTCTCTGAGGGCCAACGAGGTGGTTTTAGAAAAACTGCTGAAGGTGGAAAGCATAAAGCAGTATCCGGAAGACACAGATCTTTTGGAAGACGTTATTATTGAGAATAAACAGGCCATTGAGATGTCAAATATATACAGCGGGATTTTAAGCGGTATGATGGACGCTTTTGCCTCTGTAATTTCCAACAATCTGAATATTGTGATGAAGTTTCTGGCAACAGTAACCATTGTAATGTCCATACCCACCATGATTTTCAGCGCGTACGGCATGAATGTCAACAGTGCGGGGATGCCCTTTGCGGGAAGTCCCTACGGATTTCTGATTGTGATTTTACTGTCTCTGCTGTTAAGCCTTGTGGTTGCTTTTATTTTCTCAAAGAAAAATTTATTTTAAGTAAGGAGCATTATGAAGTTTTTCAATAAATTAGAACGAAAATATGGAAGATATGCAATTTCAAATCTGACCAGATATATTATCATCTGTTATGTGATAGGATATCTGCTTGCACTGGCGGCGCCATGGCTTCTTACCATGCTTACCCTGGACCCTGGTAAAATTCTCCGCGGACAGGTCTGGCGTCTGGTAACGTGGGTTTTAATTCCTCCCGGAGGACTAAGCATATTTACTATTATTATGCTGTTTTTCTATTATTCTTTAGGGTCAGCCCTGGAGAAAACCTGGGGGGATTTCCGATATAATATGTATATTCTCACAGGACTTGTGGCAACCGTGATCGGTTCCTTTATCCTGTTTTTTGTGTCAGGGGGCAGCAACTACAGCGGTGCCTTCAGCACCTACTATATTAACCTGTCAATTTTTCTGGCTTTTGCAGCCAGCTACCCGGATATGCAGGTACTGCTCTATTTTGTAATACCCATTAAAATCAAATGGATGGCGTACCTGGATATTGCGTACCTGGCTATTTCCTTCTATCAGTCCGGCTGGGGGGGAAGGGTGGCGATCATCGCATCCTTGTTTAACTTTATTGTATTTTTCTTTGCCACCAGGGACTTAAACCGGATATCGCCAAAGGAAATCCACAGAAAGCAAAAGTTTGCCAAAGCAGTGAATCCCACCCGCACCGGGGACGGGGTGACAAAGCACAAATGCGCAATCTGCGGCAGGACTGAAAAGGACGGAGCCAACCTGGAGTTCCGTTTCTGCTCCAAATGCAATGGGAATTATGAGTATTGTCAGGATCATTTATTTACACATGAACATGTAAAGTAGAGGAGAAAAGGAATCTATGAGAAAAACAAAAATTATTTGTACGATGGGGCCGAACACGAATAAAAAGACAACCATGAGGGCATTAGTAAAGAATGGCATGGATGTTGCAAGATTCAACTTTTCCCACGGAGACCATGCGGAGCAGCAGTCCCGGATTGATCTTCTGAAGAATGTCCGGGAAGAGCTGAATAAACCAGTAGCCCTTCTTTTGGATACCAAAGGTCCGGAGATCCGAACCGGACTGCTGGAAGACGGTAAAAAAGTGACCCTGCGGGAAGGGGAAGAATTTACCCTCTATACCGATGAGATTGCGGGCAATGAAAAAGGATGTTCTATTACGTATCCCGGACTTGTAAGAGATGTTGACGCGGGCAATAAAATCTTAATTGACGACGGCCTGATTGAACTTGAAGTAGAGAAGGCAAAGGCAGGGAAAATTATCTGCAGAGTCTTAAACGGCGGAGAACTGGGCGAGAGAAAAGGTGTGAATGTGCCGAATGTGAAAGTGAAGCTGCCGGCAATCACGGAGAAAGACAAAGAGGATATTCTCTTTGGGATCCAGCAGGAGTTTGATTTTATCGCTGCATCCTTTGTGCGCAACGCAGCTGCCATCAAGGAAATCCGGAAGCTGCTGCGTGATAACGGCGGAGAGCATATTGCCATCATCGCCAAGATAGAGAACGCAGAGGGTGTGGAAAATATTAACGAGATTATCAGTGTCTCCGACGGCATTATGGTGGCCAGAGGAGATCTGGGGGTAGAGATACCAGCGCAGGAAGTTCCCCATATACAAAAAGAGATTATAAGCAAATGCAACATGAAATACATCCCGGTTATCACAGCCACGCAGATGCTGGATTCCATGATCCGCAATCCCAGACCTACCAGGGCGGAAGTGACAGATGTGGCCAATGCAGTCTACGACGGAACCGATGCGATTATGCTGTCCGGAGAGACCGCTGCCGGCAAATATCCTATTGAGGCCCTTAAGATGATGGGTGAAATCGCAGAGGCCACAGAGCCTTATGTGGATTACCGTTCCCATATGCTGCACAGAAGCATGTTCCGGGAAACCAGCGTATCCAGTGCAGTGGGAATCGCAGCGGTGCAGACAGCCAAGAATATTAATGCAGACTGTATCGTTACACCTACCATTTCCGGACAGACCGCAAGGCTGATCTCCAGTTTCCGTCCGGAGGTACCAATCTATGCAGTGACGCCGAATGAGTCTACCCAGCACAAGATGCAGCTCTACTGGGGCGTGACTCCGTTAAAAGGATACGAAAAGGATACCACTGAGCATATCATTAACCATGCCATGGGTACAGTAAAAAGAAAACGTCTGGTAAAGAAGGGGGATCTGGTTGTATTTACCGCCGGGGATCCTGCAACCAACACCAGAACCGGTGAGGGAGCCATTACCAACATGATGCATGTGGTAGAGGCAAAATAGCAGAAACAAAACGAGGAGATGAAAAAATGACTAAAGAACCTTTCGTTACATACGAAAAACTCAAAGAGATCAATGAAGCTTACCCTACCCCTTTTTATCTCTACGATGAAAAGGGGATTCGGGAGAATGCGCAGGCGGTAAAAGAGGCGTTTTCCTGGAACCCGGGGTTTCGGGAGTATTTTGCAGTAAAGGCGACGCCCAATCCCTTTCTGATTGATATCCTGCGGGAGTATGGGTGCGGCTGTGACTGCTCTTCTATGACAGAGCTTATGATGGCTCATGCCCTGGGCTGCAGACCGGAGGAGATTATGTTTTCTTCCAACGCAACTCCTGCGGAAGAGTATCAGTATGCCAGAGAGATAGGGGCTATCATTAACCTGGATGATATCACTCATATTGATTTTTTGGAACAGGTAACAGGGAGTATTCCGGAAACAATCAGCTGCCGCTATAACCCCGGAGGCTTATTCAAAATCAGCAATGACATTATGGACAACCCGGGGGACGCCAAATACGGCATGACCACAGAGCAGCTGTTTGAGGCTTTCCGTACATTAAAGGCAAAGGGGGCAAAGGAATTCGGGATTCACGCTTTCCTGGCCAGCAATACTGTGACGAATGAGTATTATCCTATGCTGGCAAAGGTGCTTTTTGAGGTTGCAGTTGAGCTTCAGAGAGAAACCGGTGCCCATATTAGTTTTATCAATCTTTCCGGGGGAATCGGAATACCTTACCGACCGGACCAGGAGTCCAATGATATCCGTGTGATTGGGGAAGGCGTCCGCAAGGTATATGAGGAAGTCCTTGTCCCTGCGGGGATGGGAGATGTGGCTCTCTATACAGAGCTGGGACGTTTTATGATGGGCCCTTACGGCGCCCTGGTCACAAAGGCAATCCATGAGAAGCATACCCACAAAGAATACATTGGCTGCGATGCCTGTGCCGTAAATCTTATGCGTCCGGCTATGTACGGGGCGTACCATCATTTGACCGTGATGGGAAAAGAGGATTCCCCCTGTGACCATATGTACGATGTCACGGGTTCCCTCTGTGAAAACAATGACAAATTCGCCATTGACCGGATGCTCCCCAGGATCGACAAAGGGGATCTGCTGTTTATCCATGATGCCGGAGCCCATGGATTCTCCATGGGGTATAACTATAACGGAAAGCTGAAATCTGCGGAACTGCTTTTAAAAGAGGACGGAAGCGTGCAGATGATACGCAGGGCAGAGACTGCAGAGGATTACTTTGCTACCTTTGATTGTTTTGACATCTATCAGAAACTAGTATCTGACAAATAATATACGATAGCAGGGGGAAGCATTTGCTCCCCCCTTTTTTTGTTCATAATATCACTGCCTGCATGAAAGGAAGAAATAATATGGAAGAATGTGCCATTTAATGGTATAATAGATTAGGTTGCATAGTAAACCATTGGAAAGAGGATAAAAGGGAGGAGTCCTACATACGGCAGCATAGTGCGGATCACTGGTTTAGCATTGCCTTCTGGCAGTGCCTTAAGGATTGAGGGAGGAAATGATATGAAGTGTCCAGATTGTGAAGCGGAGATTTGTGCAGGTTTGAAAACCTGCCCGGAATGCGGCTATGATTTCGAGTATGAAAAGGAAAAACAAGAACCGTCTGATGTACCGGAGCTGACAATGCAGGGAGGTCCTGCGGGCCTGACAGACCGAATAAAAGGGAAAGGCTTACTGTTGCTGGGAATCGGTGCAGTGGTTCTGGTGATTATCTGTGGAATTGCTGTTTACAGCTGGAACAGTGATTCCGGTGAACAGAATGCAGAAAAAAAATCCGGGACAGGCTTCACGGAGGTACAAAAGAATACTCTGCAGTGCAGTACAGCGGAGGGTAAAGCACAGACTATGGCGTCTGTGCTTTTTTACAGGAAATCTCAGACCCTCCATTCCACTACATCTGAGAATGGCTTTCTGGGCCTGGCAGAGGGAGCTTCCTCAGGATACCCAAGGGAAAGCGCTGCAAAAAGGGTGCCCTGGGGATTCAGCCACGCCTGGAGTTCTTCCAAAGCAAAAAAGATATCACAGATCCACAAGCTTCCCAGGCCCAGCCCGGCTGCTGCCAGGGTCATATTCTCAATGGCAGCTCCCACAGACTGTGCATTGCAGATCTCAAAAATCCGGTCTTCTTCCGTCAGTGGTTCTGACAGGTTAAGCCCGAGAGGGTTGGTGATAAAAATAGTAACCGGAGCCTGTCTCATGATTTCCAGAGTATTCCGTGCTCCCCCAAGATACTGCCGGCAGCCGGGAAGAAGAGGGCTTCGGGATTCCCGGTCCAGTCCCTGCTCCATGGCTTTTAGCATAACAGACTTAGAATCCCCGGAGACTACCGTGAATTTCCATGGCTGTCTGTTTTTGGATGAGGGGGCAAGGATTCCGGCCTGCAGGATCTCCTCGATGAAAGGCCGGGGTATGGGAATGTTTTTATATTTTCGGATACTTCTTCTTTCTGCTATGGTACTCAGCATATTATGATTCCTCCTGATTGTAAGTGTTCCTATTATACCAAACCTTTGGTATCGAGGCTAGCCTCAGGCACAAGAAACAGGAAGTGCCTCTCTGTCTGCAGACACCCGATTCACGGAGAGATTTTCTTTCCATAAAGTAATGACATATTTTTCAGACAATGGTATAATTATATATATTTAATGAGACAAAAAGGGCAGTTGCTGAACAGTGAGAAAACACAGGGCCAGAGGAAGACTATATGGATGAACGAGCAGAAAAAATGTTGCACGAAAATCCTTTCCTGAATAATATGGAGTTAGCGTATAAGCTGATTTTCGAGGACATTATTTTGGGCAAATTTCAAAATGGTGAGAGGATGCAGCAGGAAAGGCTGAGCTTAATGTACGGGATGAGCAGAACGCCTGTCCGGGAAGCCTTAATGAAGCTGGAGACGGAAGGATATATTAAAAAGGATGATCGGGTAGGATATAAGGTCAGTAATGTAGACATTATAGATTATATTGATTTCTGGGAGTTCAGAAAGAACCTGGAATCTCATATAGCGTACCTGGCCGCCACCAATATATCCATTCAGCAATTGATGAAATTATCCAGGAACCTGGAAAAGACAAAAAAGATGGGCAACAGCGGGAATTCACTGGAAGTCTTTCGCTGTGATGAGGAGTTTCACAAGCTGGTGGTAGAATCCTCCGGCAATAAATATTTTATTGATGTATATAACCTCTATGAAGCCAAGATCAGGTATTACCGTTATCTGTTTCAGCAGAAGGTAAATGCGTCCATGATTTATGATGCCCACAGTAAAATATACAAGGCGCTGGAGAGCAGGAGTGAAGATGCAGCAAAGAGGGCCATGTATCAGCATATGAATGCGTTTATGAGGCATTTGCGGGATAAATTAAGGTGATGCATATAATGAAAAAACCATATATTAAGTTTAAATGATAATAAGTTAACAATAATGTCTGAAAATTAATTCATAAAGCGGTATTTCGCACAGATTTTAGTGCGGGGTACCGCTTTTTGTATGGAATCTGACACGGAGTGAATTTGTATGTATTCTATAAGTAGAAACTGCAGGTGACGATGCCGGCAGTGCGAGAACCCGAAACCGATAAAAGAGAAATGAAAGAAGAGAGGAGGAGAAGTTTATAGTGAACGAGAAGAGTAAAAGCAATCGAAAGCTGTGGTTCAGTGTTTACGGGGTGGGTAATGTGGGATATGAACTTATCTACGAGTTTTTCAAAAATTTCCAGAATTTTTTCCTTACAGATATCTGCGGATTCAGCACCTTAATCACAGGTTCTTTAATTACTACCGTAAATGTCTGTAAAGCAATATTTACTCCCATATCCGGAATTCTTATTGATGCAGACCCTTTTAAAAGGAAGGATAAACATACCCCATGGGTATTGGGGATGCCGGTGTTTTTGGGAGCGCTGTATATCCTGATGGCTTATTTCGCCTGGAAGGGATTGTCCGGGACTTTGATCCTGGTTCTGTTCTCTATCTTCTACTTTCTGCCGGTACTGCTGCAGAATGGCTACCGAAGTGCAATTCCGTCTATGGCTATGAATGCCCAGGAGGCAAGTTTTCTCTCAGGTGCCATCAATGTGGGATCCAACGCGGGCCGTGTGCTTACCGGTATTATTGTTCCTGTAATTATGGTAAAAATGTCTGCCGACGGCAAGAGTGAGGATGCCCGGGGGTTCTTCTGGGCGGTAGCAGTAAGTGTGGTTCTGGCTGTTATTGTTTACTGGACTTCTGTTCTGGGAATCAAGAAGACTATTCGGGCCGATGCACTCCGTCAGGCAGGAAAAGAGGTTCAAAGTGCCGGAAAGAAGCAGGGCACCGGATTTGTTAAAATGATTGCTATGATTTTTACCGACAAGAACATATTGATCCCCTTTGTCTGCGGGCTCGGCATATTTTTCCGCACCTTTGTAGTAGCACCTACCGCACCTTATTTTTTCAAATATGTCACAGGCGATATGCTGCAATACGCAACATTTTCCACAGCGACAAACATTGCCGGCGTAGCTTCCTGCTTTGTGGCGCCTTTTATTGTCTCCAAGATTTGTGCAGATACAAAAAAGGTCTGTGTGATCAGTGTAAGCCTGTGTATTATTTGTCATCTGATTCTTTTTATCAGCGGAAGCAGCACTGCAGGCTTTATTGTTCTGATGACCTTGGCGCAGTTTTTTTATCAGGGAACTTCTGTTTTGCTGTTCGGTATGTTTGTGAATGCAGTGGATGCTTCTGAATTAAAAGTGCGGAAGAGAGGAGACAAAAAAGTGGCGTCAGGCACTGCTATGAGCCTTCATTTTACGGCAGTGATGTGTGCGCAGGTATTAGGAGGAGCTGTCCGGAACGTAGCCCTGTCACAGGCAGGCTATATAGGTACGGAAACAGCTGCCTCAGACTCATTGACCAAGGGTCTCATCAACATGTACGCAATCTGGCCCACAGTATTTTTGGCAGCGGGACTGATTGCCCTGTTTTTCTACACACTGGATGCAAAAACCATGAAGGCAATTCATGAAGAATTGGATCCTTTGCGGGAGGCCGCTGCGTCAGAGGCTCAGAATGCAATGAAAAAATAGTTTCTGTTATTTGTTATCCTAGTTAAACCTATAAAGATGGGAGGAGAAGTACATGAAAATTGCAATTGTAGGTGCCGGAGCCATGGGGAGTATTCTCGGAGCACATTTTATTCTGGGCGGTGCAAAAGTCTATTTTATAGATCCCTTTGAAGCGCATATCAAAGCCATGCAGGAAAATGGTCTGAAGATCCGGATAAATCAGGAAGAGCCCCGGAATCTTAAGGTGACGGCTGTTACCTCAGCAGATCAATTGACAGAAAAGATGGACTTAATCCTTTTTATGGTAAAAGGATTGTATACCGCATCAGCGGCGGAAAGCGCCAGAAAACTGGCGGATGAGAAGACCTACTGCATGACACTGCAAAATGGTGTGGGTAACGCTGAAATTCTGGCAGAGTATTATAACAGGCAGCGGATATTGGCCGGGATTGTAGAATTTGGAGGCCGTATAGAAGAACCCGGATCGGTTAGTGCCCTCATTAATCCGGCCGCTAAGATAGCGTTTGCCTCTACGACAGAGGAGGAGCCGGATGAGTTTATGCAGGAGACAGCAGATACCCTTGTGAGGGCAGGTCTGAAAGCATTTGCTATGAAAAAGAGCCAGATCGATTCTATTATCTGGTTTAAGCTGGCAAAGAACTGCTCCGGGAACCCAATCTGCGCTGTGACCCGTCTGCCTCTGGGACCGTACAATAATACAGAGGAGGGCCTGCCCATTGAAAAGGCAGTATTTGAGGAAGTGGAAGCAGTTGCCAATGCCCAGGGAATCAAGCTGGCGGATCAGGGGGCGCCTCATAAGATTCCAAAGGAAAGCCAGATGTATTATCATCTGCCGTCCACAGCTCAGGATGTGAAGGCTAAGAAAAAGACGGAGATTGACTTTATTAACGGAGCGGTAGTACGCTTAGGCAAAAGATACGGCGTTCCCACCCCTTACAACCATATGATTGCTGCTCTGGTTAAGATTATCGAGCAGAATTATGACAATCAGTTTTAAACAGGAGGGTTACCATGGCAAAGAAAAAAATGATTACCATCGACAGCGCCCACTGTAAGGCCTGTCAGTACTGTGTGGATGCCTGTCCCAAAGAGGCGCTTGTCCTGAGGCGGGAAATGAATACAGCCGGTTATACCTATGTACAGGTTGATAAAGAGAAGTGTATCGGCTGCGGATCTTGTTATATTGTATGTCCTGACTATGTATTTACTGTTATGGAAGAGGAGGGTGCATAAGCATGGCAAAAGAATTAATGAAGGGAAACGTTGCGGTAGCAGAGGCCGCACTCCGGGGCGGGATGGATTTCTTTGCGGGCTACCCCATCACACCGTCTACGGAAACTCTGGAATATCTTTCATACCGCATGGATGAGATTGGACGGAAAGGCCGTTTTATCCAGGCCGAAAATGAAATATCCGCCATCAACATGGTGATGGGTGCGTCTTCAGCGGGAGCCCGCGCTATGACTGCTTCTTCGGGGCCTGGCATCTCTTTAAAAGCAGAGGGGTTCTCCTATGCGGCCAGATACAGTCTTCCCTACGTATGCCTGAATGTACAGCGCTGGGGAAATGGACTGGGGAGTCTGGACAGCGGACAGGCAGATTATTTCCGGGATGTAAAAGGCTCCGGACAGGGGGATTACCACCGCATCGTTTACGCTCCTGCCGATATCCAGGAGCTGATAGACAGTGCTTATGAGGCGTGGGAGGCAGCAGAGCGTTACCGTATCGGGGTATGCATCTTTTCAGAAGCTTTTTTGGGGCAGATGATGGAAGCTGTAGAGATGCCTGACTTTAAAAAACGGAAAGAACCGCTGGATTGGGGAATCGATGGTACGGGAACAAAAGGACTGAAATATCTTCCGGGTTCCGGTCCTCATATTTCTGCATTTAACGCAGAAAAATATGCAAAAGTAGAGGCCGAGATGCAGAGGTGGGAATCGATTCAGACAGAAGATGCTGAGTATATCTTTGTGGCTTTCGGACTTCCTTCCAGGGTTTGCAAGGATGCTGTCACCAGGCTTCGGGCAGAGGGTGATAAGGCCGGCATAATACGGCCGAAGCTTATCTGGCCGTATCCGTGGAAGGCCTTTGAAGAGGTGAAGGCAGTAAATCCTCATGTCAAAGGGTTTATCTCAATTGAAACCAATGACTTAGGGCAGATGGTTGAGGATGTAGCCCTTGCCGCCAAACGGGCCGGACTTGATGTGCCTGTTTACTGTTATGCTCATGGTCCCGGGACCCCTGGTGTGCGTAGAGTCATGGAAAAATACCAGGCGGTTACATCCGGTGAAGAAAAGGAGAGATTTTAATGACTATTACAAAGACAAAGCCTGCTAAGACTGGCTATCATAATCTTTGCCCTGGCTGCGGCCATGGTGTTATTGTCCGTCTGATCGCCGAGGTTTTCGAGGAATTGGGCGTTGAAAAAGAGGCTGTTGTTTTAGGGGTGGGATGCAGCTGCACTGCAACACCGGCATTCGGAGCGATGGATCGTTTCCAGGCTGCCCACGGCAGGGGAACGGCAACAGCAACGGCTATCAAGCGCTGCCGCCCGGAGATTACTCTTTTTACTTACCAAGGCGACGGGGATGCTTATGTAATTGGTCTGAGCGAGACTGTGAACGCGGCATACCGCAACGAAAATTTTGTGGCTGTGGTTATCAATAATAATAATTTTGGCATGACCGGGGGACAGATGAGCTGGACCACTATGCCCGGCCAGGTCACCGAGACGAGTATTCACGGCAGAGACTGCGGATATACAGGGGAACCTTTCCATCTGCCTGAAATAATATCTGAAATTAGGGGATTTCATCCGGCATACGTTGCCCGGGGTGCTGTTTACGATGTAAAATCCATCAATCAGACAAAAAAAATGCTGAAAAATGCTTTTCAGGCACAGCTGAACAACGAGGGGTTCTCTCTGGTGGAGATACTGTCTCCCTGTCCGACCAATTGGCATATGACACCCCTGCAGTGCAAAGAACATATTGAGGATGAAATCGTAAAGGAGTATCCGCTTGGCGAGTTAAAGGTCAGGAAGGGGGAAGAAGGATGAAAGAGATTATTTTTGCCGGATTTGGGGGCCAGGGTGTTCTGACCGGCGGTCTGATTATTGCTGATATGGCAGCGAAAAAGGGGCTGAGTACTGTCTGGATGCCTGCATACGGACCTACCATGCGGGGCGGTAAGGCGAACTGTGTGGTGAAGTTTGGAGAGACAGCAGAAGAAAAAGTAGGCAGTCCCATTATGGAAGAGGCCGATATTCTGGTTGCCATGAATGTACCGTCCCTGGATTATCTGGCTTTCTGTAAACCGGGTGTTAAAGTGTTTGCCAACGCCCATGCAGTACCGGCAGATTATAACTATCCGGAAGGCACAGAAGTGACTGCCATAGACGTGGCTGAACTTGCCGCACAGGCAGAGAATATAAAAGGCCAGAATCTGGTCATGGTAGGTGCGGTAGTTAAAAAGTGCGGTCTGTTTACGGAAGCTTACGCGGAAGAAAGCATGTGTAAGTTTTTTGCAGGCAAGGGTAAAGGCAGGTTTAACGATGCAAATGTTGCAGCACTTCGTCTGGGGTTCGCAGCGGTGTCCTAAGCTATGTAATTCCTTGGAGAAGTGAAGCTATAAGGGGGAAACCATATGAAATTATTTCTCTTATGTATAATTGCAGCTTTAGTTGGCATTTCCTTCATATTGTCTAAAAAAGTGAAATCGGATTCGGATTTGCTGATCCCCCGGGGAGGTATCCCTTTCCTTGTAGTGGGCTTTACGATGGCTGCCGGTCAGTTTGGCGGCAGCTCATTGATCGGAGGGGTTCAGCTTGCCAGTGAATATCCTGCAGGTGCGGGCTTTTATGCGGGAGCCTATGCGCTGATAGGGGGAGCTATCTCCTGTTTTATTAATCTCTTTGTGGGCCCGGAGGTAAAAAGGAGGGCCAGGGGCTCTGTCACCCCTTCCGATTATATGCGCAGGAGGTACGGCCGTGTCGCTTTTGTGCAGGGATTTCACTCTATAGCTTATATGATGAGCCTGACTTGTGTACTGGTTTCCCAATTTATCAGCTTTGCGAACATAGTGGCGGCGATTGGATTTCGCTATACTACAGGGGTTATTATCTGTGCCGTTACTGTCTGCCTGCTGGTTTTCGGATCCGGTTTGCTGGGCGTGGCTTTTACGGACATGATACAATATTCATTTATTGTGATCCTGCTGCCCATCACAGCATATTTCTCCATTCAGAAACTGGGAAGTGTGGGAGTAACGGTGGGGGAACTGTTTGCCCAGCCGTTCTTTCCAACGGAATTACACTTTAACAAATTTATGTATATTTTATGGCCCTATGTATTTGGCAATATGTTTAATTATGAATATTTTATGCGCTACCAGTCCTGCCGCGGGGTTAAGGAGGCGCGGAAGGCCTGCGCTACGGCAGGGGTGCTTCTGCTGATTATAGCGCTTCCGGTAGCACTTCTGGGTGCAATTGCCAATTACTGTTACAACGGAGAGAATACCAGCAAAGTGTTTCAGGAAATTATAACGAATGACCTTCCCCCAGTCTGTGGGTATGCCATGATATTAGTCGTGCTTATGGCCATTCTCACAACAGCAGATTCTTTTCTGGCTTCAATCTCAGCCATTGCATCGAAAGACTTTTACGGAAATCTTCTCCATAAAGGAAAAAATATCAACGAACTGCCCCATACCCGGCTGATTGCCCGGGGAGCAGTCATACTAGCCTGTGTGGCGGCGGCTTTTTTGGCACTGGAATTTACACAGATCTTGTCTATTATGTTTACATTTGCTCCCCTGACTACCGGGGTGTTCTGGGCGCCCATTATTATAGGCATCTTCTGGAAGAAAGCATCGCGTAGAGGTATGATATGTGCGGTTGCCATAGCCGCTGCAACGGCGATTCTGCATATGACAGGGATTCTTCCGCTGTTTGACCGTCTTCTGGGCGTTATCTGTGTAAGTGCCGTCTCCCTGGTTGTGTTCAGTCTGCTGTTCCCGGACCCGGTGCAGAAGTCATAAAGAATACCGGAAGGCGGGCGGCGGCTTTAGAATTGGAGGAAAAGGATGGACTCTGAAATTCAATATATTTCTTACAAACTTTTTGCCGATCCGGTGCAGGTAAATGGTTATCTGCTATATGCACCGGACAGTAAAGAGGCCCTTGTCATAGATCCGGGGGGAGAGCCGGACCGTATCATGAAAGATTTACAGATACATGGCCTGAAGCTGAAATATATTCTGCTCACACATGGACATTTTGACCATATAGGAGGCGCGGCAGAGCTTAGGGAGGCAACAGGCGCCAGGATTTGTATGAGCCCTCTGGATGCACAATTCATTACGGATTCCCGATGGAATGCGGCTGACTTCGTGCACAGGCCTCCAGTCCCGGTCTTTCCTCTGGAAATCCCCCTAAAGGACCATGATGCTTTGTATCTTGGAACTCAGGCGGTAAGAATTCTGGCCACGCCGGGGCATACTCCGGGGGGAATATCTGCCTGTATTCCGGGGCACTTATTCTGCGGGGATACCATTCTCAAGGGAGAGCTGGGACGCAGTGATCTTCCAGGGGCAGATGTGCCCCAATCAAAAGTTAGTATCAGAAAAAAGATATTTACACTTCCCGGGGATACGGTAATTCACTGCGGCCACGGAGAGGAGACATCTGTGGCATATGAAAAAAAGAATAACCGTATCCTGTGTCAGGAGCAGAAAGGAAGGACGTTTGCTATGGAAAAAATATACAGGATCCTGTGTATAAATCCCGGTTCTACCAGTACGAAGCTGGCGGTATTTCATAATCAAATAAAGCTGGATGAGTCTAATCTGGAACACTCCGCGGAGGTGATTCACAGGTATCCCGACATTGTCAGCCAGCTGCCTATGAGAAAAGAGGCAATTTACAGCTACCTGGAACAGCAGGGAATAAAGCCGGAGGAGATTGACGTCATAGCCGCCCGGGGATGCCCGGCGGGACGTGTGTACCATGCGGGGGCTTACCGGATTGACCGGGATATGGCAGATGCCTGCCTGAAACCGGAAAATGCAGTACATGCCATGTGTCTGGCGCCTGTAATTGCCTATGAGTGGGTGAAGGATTTCGGGATTCCCGCCTATAACTACGATGTTGTAATGGTTGACGAAATGAAAGAGGTAGCCCGTATTACCGGTCTGCCAACGATTAAGAGAAATGCTTCCTGTCATGTGCTGAATACTAAGGCAGTCGCCCGGGAGGTGGCTGAGGGCATGGGCAGATCCTATGACCAGGTAAACCTGATTATGTGCCACTTAGGCGGGGGGTGCAGTGTGAGCATGCACGAGCACGGGCGTATTACCGATGCGGTCAGCAACGGGGAGGGTACCTTTTCTCCCAGCCGCGCAGGTACCTTTGCCAATAATGCGCTGATCAAATTGTGTTTTTCAGGAATCTATACGGAGAAAAGCCTGAAGGATCTTTTTGCCAACAGCTGCGGACTGGCAGCGCATCTCGGCACGAATGACTGCCGGGAAGCAGAGAGAAGGATTGAAGAAGGAGATGAAAAAGCAAGGCAGGTGTACGAAGCATTGGCTTATAATATCGCAAAGGACATCGGAACTATGGCAGTTACCACCGGAGGAAATGTAGATGCTGTGGTTTTGACAGGCGGGATTGCCCATTCCAGGATGCTGACCGGAATGGTTGAGGAACTGGTGAGGTTTATCGCGCCGGTTATCATCCGCCCGGGCGCTATCGAGATGGAAGCCCTCGCCGCGGGGGTTCTCCGTGTTCTGCGGGGCAAGGAAAAAGCATACACCTTTGCCGAACCTTTTTAAAAGATAAAGAAATAAACAGCGGATCCAGGGAGGAGGAGATGATGCTATGCAGGTAAAGGTTATGTTATCCAATCACCATATCCATCTGACACAGGAAATGGTGGACAGGCTGTTTGGAGAAAAAGGAATTACGTTCCGAAACTATCTTGCCGGTGACGGCGGTCCCTATGCTACCAATGAATTTGTGGATCTGGAAGGACCGAAAGGAAAGATAACGCAGATACGTGTTCTAGGACCCTGCCGGAATTATAATCAGGCAGAAATATTAAAAAGCGACTGTTTTAAGCTGGGGGTGGACGCCCCGGTGAGCTCTTCAGGCAAAACGGAAAATGCTGTGATGCTGAAGGTCATAGGTCCATGCGGAGAGGCAGAGATACCCTGCGGTATTCTGGCGCAGCGGCATATCCATATGGATAAAGAAACAGCGGAACAAAATGGTTTTGTCCGCGGGCAGACAGTTAAGGTAAAAAGCAGGGGGATACGTGCCATAACCTTTGAAAACGTTCTCGTGACCGTCGGCGGAAAAGGCATGGTAATGCATGTGGATACGGAAGAGGGCAATGCGGCGCTGATTAAAAACGGGGATATGGTGGAGATCCTTTCAGAGTAAAATTATAAATATATGATAGATTCAAACTGCCGGGCTTTGGGAAGCCTGGCAGTTTGACGATCAGATGGTTTCATACAGGAAGTTCTCCTGAATCGTTTGATCGAATTTTTTCAGAAACACCTCTGTGGCTTTGGAAACCGTCCGATTCTTTTTCCAGATAATGTTATTGCTGGTTTCGAACCATGGCTTGAGGGGGATAAACTTTAAACTGTTGTATACACTGGTATCTACATCTGTGTTGAGACAAAGGGGATATCCCAATCCTGCCTGTGACATTTTAACAGCGCTTCTGATTAAGGTATGGTTACTTACGATGGAAAGGGAATCAAAGCTGTCTCCAAGCCAGCCGGAGATTTCACTTCTTATAAAATCAGACTCCACAACAGACAAGGGAATTCTTTTCAGGTCCTCCCTTGTGATGGATGTATGGTCATACCATTCCGAGCCTTTGGGGGCAACGATTCCCCAGGTTGACGTGAATGGCAGGGGGCGGCATACTAAGTCATTTCTCATGGGACTGCCTGCGATTATAAAGTCCACATTGCCCTGGATTAAGGATTCAATCAGAGTCCGGGAGTTCCCGTTTACAAAGTTAAACTTTATTTTCGGATACATTTCGTGTATTTCTTTTGCTGTGCGCGATAACAGTCTTAGCGCAGGCGGCCTGTTTGCGCCCACATGAACCGTGCCGGTTACGGTGGAGTCGCTGTGAGCGACATCGTTTGCTGTCTTGTCTATAAGATTAATGATCTCAATTGCCCGTTCAAAGAATATGCTTCCCTCTTTTGTCAGAGAAATCCCATGATATCCCCGGCTGAACAGTTTTTTTCCAAGCTCAGTTTCAAGGCTTGCGATCTGCCTTGACAGGGCAGGCTGGGTAATGTGAATCTCTTTTGCAGCACCTGCAATAGAACCTGTACGGACAATTGTAACAAAATATTTGATGACTCTTAATTCCATAGAAATCTCCTTTTGGCCGGATAGTAGTCGCTGTACAGTAAATGTATAATAAAAAGTTATAGTTCCGTATAAATTATAAGCATTTGTATCTTATTTGTAAAGTAGTTATAATAAAATCACTAGCTAGTAGTAACTTTTGTTAAATTTAGACAAAGGAGTGAATTGAAGGAGATGGGTAAAGAGGCAATAAAGAAAACAAACTTAAGCCGAAATACAATGGCAGTTTTTTCACTTGTAGGCGGCGCCCTGGTTCTGATCTGTACAGGAGGAGGAATCTACGGCGCATCGGTTATGACAGTTGCTCCGGCAGCAGAGAGATTTGGTGTAACCACCGCAGTTACAGGTATGTACAATACGGCCTGGCTGGTTGGTCTTATTCTTTCCGCATTTTTAGGCGGAAAAATTATTGCAAAGATTAATACAAACGGAAGTGCAATTCTTGGGGGAGTTCTGGGGTTTTTGGGGCTGCTCCTGATGGGATTTGCACCTGCACTTCCCATATATTTTTTCGGTGCATTTCTAACAGGCTGGCCGATCTGTCTTACCGGACCGGCGCTTCTCCAGACAACCATATCAAAATGGTATTATAAGGGAAGAGCTACCATGATCGGAGTCGTAGGAATGACAGAGGCGATTGGAACTACCATCGTTGCGAATGTTACAGCAAAGCTCCTTGATAACGCGGGCACGGGTTATACGACGGCGCTGATCTTTGCGGCCTGCTTCGTTCTGGTGGGGAATCTTCTGGCAGGTCTTATCTTCTTTCGGGGAGTACCGGAGGACTACGGATATGTTCCCGTGGGTGCGGAGAATATGAGAAGTGAGAGCGGAGCATTAGATGTGCCCGGACTTACAAAAAAAGAAGCGTATTCCAAATCTTACTTCTGGATGTTCCTCATTGGCATGTCGATTCTCAATATGGGATATGGGCTTGTACAGCCACAGCTCTCTGCATACAGTCAGTTTTTAGGATATTCTGCTGCTCAGGCTGCAATCCTTGTTTCCGTGTGGAGCTGGGGGAAGAGTCTGATTAAGATTGTATATGGTTTTCTGGGCGATAAGTTTGGGCTTAGGGTTGGCATCTGCGGAATCGCCATTATCCCCATTATTACCGGTATTCTTTACATCTTTAATACCGGATTCCCTGTGCTGATATTATGCGCGGCAGGTATGGGTATTATCGGCGGACTGACAGGCGCCGGAACTTTGGGGATTTCCAGAATGGTAGGATCTAAGGAGCTTACCAAGATGGCACTGCTGCCACATGGATTTAACGGAATAGGCAACTTTTTTACCGGATTTATCTTTAGAGCAATGTTCACAGGAACCATGGGAGGATACCAGAGGGCTTATACACTTTCTGTTGTTGTGCTGGTCGTATATTTTGTACTAATGTACATATCACTAAACAAAAAAAATATGTTCGAGAGCGAAGGAACATTGTAAGAATTCAAGGAGGTCTATATGAATAATTTTGAATATTTTTTAGGAAGTAAACTGATTTTTAATAATGATCTGAAAGAAGGATTGATGGCGGCAAGGGAATCGGTAAAGGCGGATAAGGCGCTTCTCATCACTGACCCCGGGGCAGACTGCATTATCGCATTTGGCGGGGGAAGTGCGCTGGATACTGCCAAGGGTGCGGCAATTATCCGGACAAACGGCGGACAGATGAGAGATTACTTTGGGGTGAATAAGGTTAGGACGGCACCGTATCCTGTAATCGGAATTCCCACAACAGCAGGATCCGGTGCAGAGGTTAGTCGTGTGATTTCTGTCACAGATTCCCAGAAGAATGTCAAGGATCAGGTGATGGACAGAGCATGCTGCCCGGCAGTTGCCCTGTATGTTCCATCTGTGCTGAAGGGGTCCCCCAGGTCTGTTACAACAACAGCGGGTATTGATGCTTTGGGACATGCTGTTGAAAGCTACCTGAATATTAAGGGAAGCCCGGTCACACAGGCAGTCTCATTGATGGGTGCGGGAATGCTATACAAGAATATCCTTTCCTTTGTGGATGATACCGGGAACGAAGATGCTGCTGCTAATATGCAGATTGGCTCTACGCTGGGGATCATGGGTGCCGGTTTTACGGGAAATATTGACGGGCACTGTGTGGCAAGATCCGTTGGGGGAAGCGGAGAGATTAACCATGGTGCGGCAGTTGCTGTTGCGCTTCCCTATTGTATGGAGTTTAACCTCAATGCTGCAACAGACAAGCTTGCGAATCTCGCAAAAGAATTTGGACTTGCAAAAGATGGCATGAGTCAGATGGAGCTTGCACAGCAGGCCGTCTTAGGTGTCCAGAAGCTTCGGGATGATCTGGGGCTTTGCGGAAACTACAAAGATCTGGGAATGAAGCTTGACAATTTAGACGCTATGATTGAAAGAAGCGTGTATTTTTCACAGAATGGTTCGGATGCCTATGCATCTCCCGGAAATCCTGACTTTGAAGATTTTAAAAAGATGTATATGGATGGATATAACGGAAGGGTAATCAGTTTTTAAATTAGATCCTTGAATGAAATGGAGGCAGTCAAATGACGGATAGAGAAATGATTATGGAAATGGTGGAGAAAGCCAGGGCAGCCCAAAAGGAGTTTGAAACCTTTTCTCAGGAAAAGGTGGATGCCATTGTTCGGGCTGCGGGAAAAGTGATTTTTGACCATTCCGAGGAACTTGCAAGAATGGATTTTGAAGAGACCGGTATGGGAACCTATGAATCAAAGGTATCCATGCAGTCCAACAGGGCAAAGGCATTCTGGTTTCATATGAAGGGCAAAAAGAGCAGGGGTGTTCTGAGGCGGATTCCGGAAGAAGGCTTAATCGAGATTGCAAAGCCTATGGGGGTTATCGGTTCTATTACACCGGTTACTTCAGCCGTAATTTCACCAATGCATAACACCATGGCATCTCTAAAGTGCGGCAATGCAGTCATTGTAGGACCACATCCCAGGGCCAAAGCAACCTCTGGCCGTGTCGTTCAGCTGATGCAGGGTGCCATTGAAGAACTTGGGGCACCCAGGCATCTTATCCAGGTGATAGAGGAGCCAAGCATTCAGCTTTCAAAACTTCTCATGGAGCTCTGTGATGTCTGTATCTCCACAGGGGGACCAGGTGTTGTCAAGGCAGCCTATACCAGCGGGAAACCGGCTTACGGTGTAGGGGCCGGAAATGTGCAGTGTTTGGTAGACCGGGGGATGGACACCAAAGAGGTGGTTCCGAAGATTATTGCGGCACGTATGCATAATCAGGGAATTCCCTGTTCCTGTGAGCAGTTTGCACATATTCCGGAGGAATTATTTGATGATTATATAAATGAGTTCAAACAAGCAGGCTGCTGTTATATCGACGATGAGGTCCTTACAGATAAAGTCCGTAACACTTTATTTCCAGACGGGGAGATTAATAAAGAGCTCGTAGGCCGTCCTCCTTTTGAGATTGCAAAAGCCTTCGGTGTGAAACTCCCGGAGGATACCAAGATTATCGTTGTCAAGGTTACAAAATATGGTGACAATGAAATTCTTGCGAAGGAGAAGCTGTTTCCGGTTCTTGCCGTACGTTCTTATCAGACATGGGAAGAGGCCGTAGGGGTTGCAGAGGCCAACCTGACGGTCATGGGCAAAGGACATTCCACTACGTTTCATTCCAACGACAAGGATAAGATTGAGTATGCAGCAGAAAAAATCAGTGTTTCACGTTTTGCCATTAATCAGTCCTCTACCGCAGTAGTAGGCGGAACGATGCGGAATGGACTTGCGCCTACGGGCACCCTTGGGTGCGGATCATGGGGGAATAACAGTATCAGTGAAAATCTGGACTATAAGCATTTGTATAATATTAGCAGAGTCGTTTTCGAACCAAAGAACAATGTGGATCCAACAGACGAAGAAGTATGGGGTGAGTAGACCATGAGAATTGACAGGTTTTTAGAAAGAACTTCTGATGATGGAAAAAAAACGATGGTAGTCTCTGCCGCGGATGATCAGGAAGTTATGACATGCATTGGAGAGGTTTTAAAGAGGGGTCTCTGCAATTGTATCCTGGTAGGAAATAAAGATAATATTTTCTCTATCGCCCATGAGATTGGCATGGATATTTCAGACTGTGAGATTGTCCATGCCGCGGATGAAGTGGAGAGTGCAGGGAAGTCCGTCAGCCTGGTACGGGAAGGAAAGGCAAATGTCCTTATGAAAGGCGGGATACTCACAAAGACACTTATGCATGCCATTCTTGACAAAGAAAAGGGGATCAGAGGCGGAGGCATTCTGAATTCTGTCTGTGCCATTGACTGCCCGAAGCTTGACAGAATTGTCTATTTGTCGGATCCGGGGGTTGTGACATATCCTACTTTCCAGCAGAAGGTGGATATTATAAACAATACAGTATCCTTTGTAAGAAAACTGGGGGTGGATATTCCTAAGGTAGCAGTTGTGTGTGCGGTTGAAATCATCAACCCGAATATGCCTTCCACTCTGGAAGCAGCGGCGCTTGCCCTTATGGGGCAGCGCGGCCAGCTGAAAAACTGCATCGTAGACGGGCCCCTGGGATTGGACAATGCGCTTTTTCCGGAGGCAGTTAAGCATAAGAAGGTCAGTTCACCGGTTGATGTGTGCGGAAAAGCAGATATTGTGATTATGCCCAATGCTGAATGCGGCAATGGAATTATGAAGGCAGTGCGGTTTATGACAGATTCCGCTACGGCGGGCGTACTGCTGGGCGCGAAGGTCCCTGTGGTAATGACAAGCCGGGCAGACAGTGCTGAAAATAAGCTGCGCTCGGTAGGACTGGCCCTGGCAGCGTCAGAATAAAAGTAAGGAGAATATTTTGAGAGAAGAAAAAATATATCGGATCCTCACAATCAATCCGGGCTCTACCTCCACAAAAATAGGTGTTTTTGACAATGATACATGTATCCTTGAACATGTGGTAAGACACCAAAGGCAGGAGCTTGTCTCCTGCCCCGGGCCTGGAGTTTTTTCGCAGAAGGATATAAGAAAGCAGCTGGTGCTGGAGGCACTGAAAGAGAATCACATTCCCTTGGAAACCCTGGATGCTGCTTCCGGGAGGGCGGGAAGACTGCCGCCTATGGAAAGCGGTACCTATGAAATTAATCAGGATCTTATGGACAGTATACCAGATCCCCTCCCCTCACCGGCGCTTCTTGGAATGGTGATTGCGAAGGAGATCGCAGATGAGTACCATATTCCGGGGTTTATCGTTGATCCTGCCACAGTGGATGAGCTGTGGGAGATTGCCCGGATTACAGGATTCCCGGAGATTACAAAGGTTATCCATGTTCACTGCCTGAACCAGAAGGCAGTTGCAAGACGTGCGGCAGCTGAACTGGGGAAGGGGTATGAAGACTGCCGGTTTGTGGTTGCACATCTGGGCGGCGGTATTAGTATCGGTGCACATCGTTACGGGAGAATCGTTGACGGCGTGGGAGGAAGCTCCGGTGAAGAGCCGTTCTCTCCGGAACGGGCCGGTGCAGTCCCCGGGGTCTTGTTTCTGGATTTCTGTTTTTCCGGGAACTATACCAGAGATGAGATCATGGATCGTTTCGTAAGGAGCGGCGGTATGTTCTCCTATCTTGGGACATCGGATTTGAGAGAGACAGAGGCCATGATTGCAGATGGGGACAAAAAGGCAGAGCTGATCTTCGAGGCCATGACCTATAATGTGGCAAAAGCAATTGGACAAATGTATGCCGTACTTGATTCGGATGTCGATGCCGTTATTTTAACCGGAGGCCTTACATACTCTGAACATTTTAGGGATAAGGTGGTAAAACGTATCAGAAACATGGGAAAGGTAATCGTATATCCAGGTGAGTTTGAGCTTGCCGCCCTTGCACAGGGAGCACTCAGGGTGCTGAGAAACGAGGAGAAGCCGAAAGTATTTAGGAAAAAATAAGAGTAGTTTGGCGCACTGTTTCAGTAGAGAATAACAGGGGGAAAAGAAATGATATTTGGCTTACCGTTGCTTACTTTTTTTCTTGCGATTGGAGCACCTGTAATTTCGGTGATCCTTTCACTGGTTTTTGTGTTCACTTTTGATGAGGGGGATCACTGGTTAACAGTGGAAGATATTATTGAAAAGTTCAGAAAGGGGCGGTAGAGATGCGGACAATAATTCTGGTGTGTATTTACTTTGCTGTTATCCTTCTGATTGGCTTTTTCGCGGGAAGACGCACAAAAGATATGTCGGGGTATATGGTTGGCGGGAGGAATCTCGGGGTATGGATTGTATCTCTGGGTATTATGGCGGCTGTGATGAGCGGCTGGACCTGGCTGGGGAATCCGGGCAGTGCATATTCCGGGGGCTATTCCTCTGTTATTACATACACTGCGTTTTCCCCCCTGGGACTTGTTATAAGCTATTTTATAATTGCAAAACCGGTGCGTATCATCAGTGAAAAGTTCAATTGCTATACTCTGGCGGATATTCTTGCGGCGAGATGGAATGACAATAAGACCATCCGTTTTTTGTGCGGGATCATTATTTTGATCGGCTCCGCCACCTATCTTGTCAGTCAGTGGGTTTCCATGGGAACGGCAGTGCAGGAAGCGCTTGGCACCGGATACAGACAAAGCGTAATTATCGGTGCGGTTATCATAACCCTGTATATTATAGCGGGCGGAATGCTTGCCAGTATGTGGACAAACTTTATTCAGATGATTATTATGTTTTTTGTGGCAGGCATTCTGGTAGTGGCGGGGTTTGCCGCGGTTGGGGGTTTTACAAGTATGAACGAACAGATCGCAGCGATTGAGCCGCAGATGATTAGCCCCTGGCATGCAGGAGACGGGGGTCTTGCCATGAGCTTTGTCCTGACGTATACGGTGTTTATGCTGGCAATAGCCTATGGGGGACAGCCTGCGGTGAATACAAAGTTTATGATGATTAAGGATAAAAAGCTGCTGAAGTGGTCCCCTTTCATTAGTGTAATTGCACTGATCGTTGGTACCTTTACAGTTTACGTGGGAATCCAGGGAAGGATCCTGGTGGAACAGGGAATTCTTGCACCTCCGGAAAGGCAGGATACGATTTTGCTTGATGTGATATCTCATATCATACCTGGGGAATTGACGGACTTGTTTTTGATTGCGATTCTGGCAGCTGTCATGTCTACTGCCGAATCCTATCTGTTTACTTCATCCACATCCATCATACAGGATTTGGCAATCAAATCATTCGATATAAAAATGGAGGATCATAAAGTGCTGATGCTTACGCGGGTGACAATGGCAGTCATTGCAGTCATTACTGTTATCATTTCCCTGAGTCCTCCGCCGCTGATTGCGCTGATAGGCACGCAGGCTTTCGGTACCTTTTGCGCAGGCTTCGGACCTGTCTTATATCTCGGGCTCCGATGGAAAAGAATGTCTTCCAGGGCTGCGGTGGCAGGCATGAGTGTGGGATTACTGGGCGGAGGAATCTTTCCCATTATAAATAAGCTGCTTTTCGACGGTGCACTGCTGTCCAATTGGACCATCGGGGGATTGGCTGTAGTTGCTTCCTATGCAGTGACCATTGCGGTAACGCTTTTGACGAAAGCAGAAAAATCAAAAGTTTTTGAGTAATCAATAAGGAGAAATTTACTTTGAAAGATTTGTTAGGATATAAAGATAAAATATGTGTTGTGACAGGTGCATCATCGGGCATGGGAAAGGCCTGTGCAGGGGAGCTTGCTGTTCTGGGAGCGAAGGTGTATGCCCTGGATATTGTTCCGCCGCAGATCGATGGAATCTGTGAATTCGTAAAGATAAATATGGGAGATAAGGCTTCTATTGATGGGGCATTTGCACATCTTCCGGAAACAATTCACAAATTTTTTAGCTTTGCCGGAGTTTCGGGGGAGAAAACATCCCCCAGGGAGACGATCTCTATTAACTATCTCGGCAATAAATATATTATGGAAGAATATCTTCGGGAAAGGATCCCGGAACAGGGGGCAGTAATGATGTGTACTTCTGTGGGAGCAAACAGATGGTATTCTGAAACAAATAAACCCGAACTGGAAGCACTGGTTCATGCCCGGGACTGGGAGGAAGCAGAAAAAGTGTTAGATATAATCTGTGAAGACCTCCAGAAAGGGAATGCATATACGTACTCCAAGAGGGCCCTTGGATATTTTACAACACTTTTTGCGTGCCAAATGGCTGGGAAAAATGTGAGGGTAAATTGCCTGAAGCCCGGGAATACAAGAAGCGGACTGACAGATGAGTTTGTTGAAAGATATCTGAGATTACATCCCGGGGAAACCATTGAGGATTATCACAAAGCAAATGGGCTGCGCCCCATTGCCGAGCCCCGCGAGATGGCAGAACCGGCAATTTTCCTGAACAGTGACATGGCATCTTACATCTCAGGAGCGGAATTGATTGTGGATTATGCAACAGATGCAGCAGTTCTTAGCGGGATAGAGAAGGAAGACCGATGGACCGGCAGAAAGCTAGTGCATACGTATGCTTAACCCAGCAGAATATGGAGGAAATGTATATGAGTATCAAATATAAAAATTTGTTCTCTCCTTATAATATAGGAAAGGTAAAAGTAAAAAACAGATATGCAGTTGCACCTATGGGCGGGGCGAAATTCACTGCACTTGGAACTTATGATCCCGATACAGTGGATTTTTATGTGGATTGTGCAAAGGGAGGATTCGGTCTTATCTTCAGCAATTCACTGGCAACTGACCTGGAGGTGGATCCCAACAGTCCTTTAGACAGACTCTTTCCAAACTACAATCCCAAAGCCTTTATTGCAAACTGTGTATTTATGAATGAGAGAATTCACTCCTACAATGCCAGGATTTTTTGCCAGATTACCATGGGACCGGGCAGAAACGGGGGTGGAAAACTGACACCCTCAGAATTACCGTATTACTTTGCACCGGATGAGAAATCGAGAGCGCTGACAACAGAGGAAGTCAAAGCTAAGATAAGTTCACTTATCCGCGGTGCGAAAATAGCAAAGGATGCAGGGTTTGACGGTGTTGACATCCATGCGATGCATTGGGGCTATCTGATTGACGAATTTGCGATGGAAATGATGAACCATAGGACGGATGAATACGGGGGAAGTTTTGAGAACCGTATGCGAGTGCCAAAGGAAATTGTAGAAGGAATAAAAAAAGAATGCGGCAGTGATTTCCCGGTCACAATCCGGGTGTCTCTGAAAGGATATATCAAGGATTTTAACGTAGGTTCCTATACAGGAGAGGGGGAAGCAGGAAGAACTCTTGAGGAGGCGGTTCAGATTTGCAGGACCCTGGAGTCTTATGGGTATGACGGACTGAGCGTGGATGTGGGTACTTATGAATCCTTCTACCATGCATGCCCCCCAAGTTACATACCAAAGGGAAATTATATAGACCTGGCGGAGGAAGCGAAAAAGGCAGTGAATATTCCCATCCTTTTAGCCGGAAGAATGAATGATCCCCAGATGTGTGAAAAAGCACTTGAGGAAGGGAAGATAGACGGAATTGTACTGGGAAGAGCAGCCCTTGCCGATCCCCATTATGCGGCTAAGCTTGAGAAGGGGCAGGAAGAAAGAATCCGGCCATGCCTTTCCTGCAACCAGGGATGCATTGGGAGAGAATTTCTGAATGGCGCTGTTTCATGTGCAGTCAATCCTTCTGTGCTGAGAAGAGAAAGCTACGGCATCAGGAAGGCGGACGAACCAAAGAAAGTTATGGTAGTAGGCGGCGGGGTTGCCGGTATGGAAGCCGCAAGAACCCTGTTTATGCGCGGCCATGAGGTTGCTCTTTATGAAGCTTCCGATCATTTGGGTGGCAATCTGCTCCCGGCAGGGGCTCATACATTCAAAGCACCGGTGCTGGAACTCAATGACTGGTATAAGAGGGAGCTAAAAGAGCTGGGGGTTGAGGTATATCTGAATACCAGGGTGAGTGCTGACTTCATTGAGCAGAGCGGGGCAGATGCTGTGATAATAGCAATCGGTTCCCTGCCGGTCATGCCTCCGATTCCGGGAATCGAACAATCCATTTCCAGCATCCAGGCACTTTCAAAGGGAACCAGGATTGGGGATAAGGTAATTGTTATAGGCGGCGGTCTTGTGGGATGTGAGCTTGCTATAGAGTACGGAATGGAAGGGAAAGATGTGACAGTTGTTGAGGCACTGCCAAAGATTCTCTCGGCTGGTGCTCCGGTTCCGTTTATGAACAAGATGTGCATTGAGGAAATGATGGATTACTATAAAATCAAAGTAAAAACGGGAAGCCGTGTGAGCAGGATAACGGAGACAGGCGCTGTAATTGCTGTGGATGGAGAGGAGGAGGAGCTGACTGCCGATACGGTGGTAATGGCAATCGGATTTAGGCCTGTCCCCTCGTTTGCTGATGAAGTAAGAGGCTGTGGGATGGATGTATATGAGATTGGGGACGGAAGAAAAGTGGGCAGTGTAATGACGTCCGTATGGGATGCCTATGAGATTGCCCGAAGTATATAAGAAAGAAAAGTACTGCCGCGCCAGGGGTGAAAGCATCCCTGGCGCGGCAGTTTCTGTAACTATTAATTATAACACAGTAACTGATAAAATAATAGTATCTGTTAAGATAATATATCTTTCTACATTTGAGTAATATCCCCGGGAAATCAATTCAAGTAAAATAATTATATAGGGATTGGGCAGTGATAAAACACACGTAAACCGGCCGCAGTTAGTGTTAGGAAAGGAGGAACAGGAATGGAATTAACAGAAAAAATGATACTTGGATTGACGCAAATGAGCACCCAGGATGCCCGCAGTCTGCAGGAGATCTTCTGCACAGATCTGAAAGGGAAGGTAGCCGTTGTTACAGGCGGAGCCACCGGACTTGGCTATTGCGTGGTAAACCGCCTGTCAGAGGGCGGGGCATCTGTGATCATCGCATCCCGGAACGAAGCCAGAGGGAAAAAGGCGGAAGAGGAGTTCCGGGCAAAAGGACGGGAGGTTATCTGGTGCCGGACGGATGTGACTAAGGTAGCTGACTGCTATAAAACCGTGGACTTTGCTGTGGAAAAGTACGGGAAAGTAGATATTGTTGTAGCCAATGCTGCTACCTGGTCTATGTATTCCTTCCTTGATATGCCGGAGGAAGCCTTTGATCATGTTATAAATACAGATTTAAAGGGAGAGTATTTTATTGCCCAGGCAGCTGCCCGTGTTATGGTGCGTCAGAAGATCAGAGGGAAGATTGTATTTATCGCCTCTGTGGCGCATAAGGGATCCGACACCCCTAAGATCGGTATGATGACCCATTACAATGCGGCGAAGGGTGCAGTGGTCAGCCTGACCAAGGGGGTTGCCAAGGAACTGCACCAATACGGGATCAGTGTCAACTGTGTTGCTCCCGGCGGGATGACAACATACGGTGCCGTCAGCAATTCCTCCGAGGCATTTGAACTGTATGGCCAGGAACTGGCGGCAGATCGGATGCGGTTCGGGGCAGAGGTACCTGTGGCATCCAGTCCGGATCAGGTTGCCCTGGTGGTATTGGCCATGTGCACAGCGATGTCTGACTATGTGGTGGGAGAGACCATTGATGTGGACGGCGGTTCTCTCATGAGCTTCCAGCAGAAGCCCTGGAGTTACAATGTGGAGGGCTGTATACCTGGTCCGAAAGCAGAATAGTCCCGGTTCTTACAGGTGTTCGTTTCTTTACCCGAAGCTGCGGGGAAAGAAATTGGAATACGGTACATGAGGCAAAGCAAATTCAAATGTGAAAGGGGAACAGTTACATGGAAGAAAACAAAGTAGTAGTTTCTGAGGAGGAACAAAAAGAAGCCCAGAAGGGTATTCACATGTCTACGGTAAGAAAAGCCAGAAAAAATCTCGCGTATCTGCAGAAAAAGAAGGATAAAGGGGAAAAGATTGTCCAGATGTGCCCGGCAGCCCTGGGTCCTATGTTTGCATTGGCGGCGGAGGTCGCTGACTGTGATATTCTCCGCACGCCGTCCTGGTTTGCCGATACCCAGCAGGATTCTATTGACAGCGCAATTCCCACTATTAAATCCTACCGGGCGGTAGCACAGAGACTCCATATTAACTTCTATATGCCCACGCCTACGTACGCGTCAAAAGAGAAGGCTCTTTCCTATGGATCGGAATATGTGGTTGCAGGGGCAGATTCTATGCTGCCCATGGGTATCAGCAATGAGACACTGCGATACATGACAGATAATTATGTCCCTGTATACGGCCATATCGGAGCGATCTCGGGATGGCAGACCAATGCTACCGGCTATTCAAAGCTGGGTAAGACAGCAGAGGATGCTCTGAGAGTTTTTAAGATGGGGTATGAATATCAGGAAAATGGGATGGGCGGAATGACTGTTGAGCTGACGCCCATCGAGGTCAGTGCTGCCATAGCAAAGAAACTGCGCGTTCCCGTAGTGTCTATCGCCGGCGGTGCGGCGTGCGACGGATCTGAGATGGTGGATATGGATACCTTCGGTATGATGCCGTCTGCAGCATCCCATGCCAAGACCTATGCGAACTTTATGGAATTTGCAGCCACCGCATATGCGATGTGGGCGAATGATGTGCGTACAGGGGCATATCCGGAAGACAAGCATGGCTGGCATATGGATCCGGAGGAATTGGATAAGTTTATGAATGCATTAGAAAAATTCTAACCCCGGGATAAACACCCCAGGGCAGGCATACAGCCGTCTGCCCTGGGGACTTCTATCCTAAAAGCCGGGCAAGCAGTTCCCTCTGGGAAGATACATGAAGCTTGGCGTAGATGTGTGAGATGTGCTTTTGCACAGTTGCCCGGGTGACACTGAGAGTCGTGCTGATGTGGGCAGGGGACATTCCATTGCACAGCAGAGTAGCGATCTCTATTTCCCTGGGAGTTAGCTTTGTGGACTTCCAGTCTATCTTGCTGATATCGGTATCCTGCATCTGATAGCTGAAGAAGTTTTTGTACATATTTTTAAACTGGGGAACTGCCAGCTTGATAAATGCAATCTCTGACGGCAGAAAGTTTTCGTTCGTTGTCTTATCAAGACAGGAGAGAACTCTAACGTGTCCGTTCAGGTCCTGAAAAGCATAGCCCAAGGTATAGGTGAGCCCCCGGGGACGTATAAAATCAGGGATAAATTCTTTTGCGCTCTCCTCCTTCCAGGACACAAGAGAAATCTCGGAATCTGCCTCATTCGTTAGGTAGGGGGTGTAAATGGAGTAGCGCTTGTTTTCCGGCAATTTTGAATAGTATTCCAGGTAAAGGGTAGACCAGTGGCTGTCTGTATTGAACAAATACTGATCATAGACCTTCCCGTTAGAGTCAAAAAAGTAGATAAGTCCCTTGTCAAAGCGGCAGTATTCCCGCAGGCCGGTCATAATCTCAATGGCAAACTGTCTCTGATCATGGAAGCTTCCGCAATGCAGACAGAAATCATATAGCTCACGCCAGGGGATCTTGGTATCGTTCATATCATCCTCCTCTTTACAAATCAGTGAGTTCCTAATGATACTCTTATGCGGGGAAAGGTAAAGTACACTTTTTCTTTAATATAAAAGTATTTGAGTGAAATGTCAATATAGTACTTGTCCTTGAAACTTTAGAGAATCGGCATTCACTTTAATTAAAATACAGAGGGGGAATAGCGCATGCAATGCTTAGACGAAGTAAGAGAACTTAAATATTTGCAGATAAGGCTGGAGCGGAGCGGTCTGGATGAACAGCAGATAAAAGAGGCGCTTTTGGAAAAGGCCGCAGAACAAAGTAACATCCACGTGCCCAACGAGCAGGTGGAAAGGGAATATACCGCTCTGGTCCAGACTGCGAAACAAAGGATCCGGTATGAGTACATGGCTGAGGGCAAACCGTTTTATGGATTCCCGGAGTCTTTTTATGCTGCACTGGAGTCTCTTCGGGTGGAAGCCTATTGTTCGGTAAAGACAGAATTGCTGCTGCAGGCTGTTATTGAAGCGGAACATCTGGAGGTCTCCCGGGAAGAGCTGGAGAAAGAAGGACTGGCTTCTGCCAAAAGACTGGAAGTCACACCTGAGATGGCCCGGATGTTTTACGGGGATGACTACGGACTTCTTAAAAAAGATCTTCTGAGGCGAAAGGCGATAGACTTGATTTATGAGCATGCGGTTCTGGTCTGAATAGGGACATACTGTGGGAGGAGGATACGATGGTAAAAACAATGACACACGGTGCAGGCGCATTGGAGAAGCTTGCCGCCGGAGCAGATAAACTGGCCGATACCGTAAAAGTAACGCTGGGTCCCAAAGGACGGAATGTCCTGATCGGCAGGGAACCGTCCGGCTGTCTGATTACCAATGACGGTGCCGCAATCGCGGAGGCAGTGGAGCTTCCCGACCCTTTTGAGAATATGGGTGCGCAGATTATAAAACAGGCCGCCCAAAAGACGAAGGAGGGTGCCGGAGACGGAACTACTACAACTCTTGTGCTGGCCCAATGTATTGTTCATGAAAGTCTGAGAAATATAGCGGCGGGAGCCAACCCCATAGAATTGAGAAAGGGGATTCAGGCAGCTGCAGACCTTGTGACAGAGGAAATAAAAAAAGCGGCTGTGCCCATGGAGGACAAGGCGGCAATGGCCCAGGTAGCGGCAGCCGCCTGCCAGGATCCTGCGGCGGGCAGCATGATCGCTGACGCCATGGAGCAAATAGGAGAATACGGAGTAATCACCGTTTCCGAGGGCAGTAAACTGGAGACAGTCCTGACCGTTGCTCAGGGGATGCAGTTCAGCCGCCGTCTGGTGACAAACAGCTTTCTAAAAGAAGGAGAAACACAAATCCGTTTGGACCACCCCCTGCTTCTGCTTACCGATTACGAAATATCGGAGATTGAGGAGCTGGTGCCTATTCTGGAAGAAGTGCTGAATCTGGAGCAGCCCCGGCCGCTGCTGATCCTTGCCGAAAAGCTTCAGGGAGAGGCACTGGACACTCTGGTATTAAACAGGGCTAAAGGGATCCTGGATGTGGCCGCCGTCATGCCTCCGGAATACGGGGAGGGACGTCAGGAAACCATGGAAGACATTGCGGTATTGACCGGAGGAACCGTAATCACCAAATCTTCTTATAAGATAGAAGAAACAACCCTGGACATGCTGGGAAGCGCCGACTCGGTCACTATAGATTCACAGAAAACCGTGATTGCCGGGGGAGGGGGAAGCAAAGAGAAAATTCAGTTTCGTATCAATGAGCTCCGGATGAGATCGGAAGATACAGCGTATGCATTTAAAAAAGAACGGTATAAAGAACGCCTGGCCCGGTTCGTCGGGGGAATTGCCCTTATTGATGTTGGGGGAACTACAGAAGTGGAGATGAAAGAGTGCAAGATGCGGATTGACGATGCTGTGAATGCGGCAAAAGCAGCTGCGGCAGAAGGAATGATACCAGGCGGGGGCACTGTTTTAGTAAAATCTATCCCTAAAGTGAAGGAATTTGCTGAAACGCTGGAAGGTGACCGAAGAACCGGTGCCTATATCGTGAGCCGGGCTCTGGAGGGCCCTCTGCGGCTGATTGCCGAAAACGCCGGATTTCACGGAACAGAGGTTCTGGCAAAGGTAAAAACTCTTCCGGCGGCATATGGGTTTGACGCGGGGGCGGGAGAGTACAGAAATTTGATGGAGGCGGGAATCATAGATCCGGCCAAAGTCACGGTATCGGCCCTCACGTGTGCTGTATCTGCAGCCTCAACGCTTTTGACTACCGGGGCGTCAACCCACCTATTTCCTTAAGATGTCCGGCAGGTAAATAAGGAGCCTTAGATATAATCCTCCCCGTAATCTTACGAGTGCTGATACGTCTGATTTCACACAAAAAAAGAGTCCAGTATTCTCAGTGAATACTGGACTTAATACTGCCGGCAATGGGACTTGAACCCATACGTGGTTGCCCACAACAGATTTTGAGTCTGCCTCGTCTGCCATTCCGACACGCCGGCATGTTCATTCCGAACCGAAAATAATTGTACCATATTCTAACATGATCTGCAAGGGGAAATTTGGCTTTTTTCTGATAAGCAAGATGAAAAACCTATAACTCTAAAACTTCCCCCTTCATGTACCGTGAATGTGAAGTCTCTAATTTCTTAACGCATACTTCACACATCTCCCCCCGGTAGAATGTTATAATTTAGAAAAGTCAATTCTTAATAGAGAAGGAGTGAAATCTTATGAAGCAGAGGGGAAATTACAGGTTCCTGCTGCTATTTTTTGCGGCTTTTTGTCTCTTGCTCGGGGGATGCAGGACGACAGAAAAGAAGGAAATAGCGTTTGCCGATGTGGGATGGGACAGTGTACGCTTTCATAACGCTGTGGCGGGACTGATTGCAGAGTCTGCGTATGGGTATACCTGGACAGAGACGCCGGGGTCTACGCCGATTATGCATGAGGCCCTGAACAAGGGCGAGATTGATGTGAGCATGGAAGAGTGGACAGATAATATCTCTTCTTATGAAAAAGACTTAAAGGCAGGGACGTTTCAGGAATTAGGATCCAATTATGATGACGACAAACAAGGGTTTTATGTGCCCAGATACGTAATTGAGGGGGATCCCTCCAGAGGAATTGAAGCGGCTGCCCCTGATTTGAAGACAGTACAGGATCTGGAAAAGTATGCGGACATTTTTACGGATCAGGAGAATCCAGGCAAGGGAAGGATTTATGGGGGAATCCCGGGATGGGAGATTAATGAGACTATGAGAAAAAAGGTAAGCTATAATGGCCTGGACAGCTTATACAATTACTTTCAGCCGGGTTCAGATTCTGCATTATCTGCAGCCTTTACCTCTGCCTATGAAAAGGGGGAACCGATCGTAGGATATTACTGGGAGCCAACGTGGCTGACGGGGAAATGTGATCTGGTACTGCTGGAGGACAAAGCATACGTGGATGAGGAGCAGTTCCGGGAGGGAAAGACAGAGTGCCCTGCAGTAAATGTTACCATTGCGGTGAGCAATACATTTGCACAGTCAAATCCGGAATTCTGCAGTTTCCTGGAGAATTATCACACTTCCAGCAAATTAACCAGCGAGGCTCTGGCATATATGCAGGAGACAGGGAATGACTATACTGCTGCGGCAAAATGGTTTCTCACAGAGCATGAAGATCTGATTGAACAGTGGCTGCCGGACAAAGAAAAAGCTGATGCGGTAAAAGGCGCATTGGGGATTCAAAAAGTCAGAAAAAATTATTTTCTTGAGTTTCCCTTTGAACTGCCTATACATACCGAAGACTTTGACAGTGCCGTAAAGGCTTTTGCCGCACACTTCAGCGGTTTTTTCAATGGGATCCGGGATGGGCTGGATGGGATGATTGGGGGAATCCATGGCATTCTGGGACTGATTCCCTGGTGGCTTATGATTTTCCTTGTCTTCTTAGGTGGATGGAAAATCGGAGGAAAGATAAAAACGGGAATTCTCTATAGTATTCTTCTTTTCATTGTAGGAATGATAGGGCTGTGGGCGATGATGTATGAGACTTTAGCCATTGTGATTGCATCAGTTGTCATTTCATTGGCAGCAGGACTTCCTATCGGCATTCTTATCTCAGGCAGTGAAAGAGCGAATCGGATTCTGCGTCCGATCTTGGATACGATGCAGACCATGCCTGTGTTTGTCTATCTCATACCGGCAGTCTTGTTTTTCGGGCTGGGAAGAGCACCTGCGGTCATCGCTACCACAGTGTACGCAGTGGTTCCAGTAATACGCCTTACCAGCCACGGGATCCGTCAGGTAGAGCCCGAGGTGGTGGAGGCAGCCAGGTCCTTTGGATCTACCTGGCTGCAGTGTCTGTGGAAAGTACAGATTCCACAGGCAATGCCTACGATTCTGACTGGTGTCAATCAGACACTGATGATGGCCATGTCCATGGTAGTTACCTGCTCTATGATTGGTGCTTCCGGTCTGGGGATGGAAGTACTTATCAGTGTGAACCGGATTGAGATAGGAAGAGGACTTTTGGCCGGCATTGCAGTAGTAATTGTAGCGATACTCATGGATCGTATGACCCAGGGATGTCTGAGGAAGGGCGAGGAGGAGAGAAATGGAAAATAAGGCTGGGCAGAATACAGAACGGATGCTCCGAATCAGGCACCTGACAAAATTCTACGGAATGAATAAATCAGAGGCATTCAGGATGGCTGAGAGAGGAGAGGAAAAAAACAGCATCTATGAGAAGACAGAGGTTACCTTGGGACTGTGGGACGTGAACTTCGAAGTACAGAAAGGAGAGATATTCGTTATTATCGGACTTTCCGGATGCGGAAAATCCACTCTGGTGCGCATGCTGAATCTTCTCCATCGACCTACCAGCGGTGAAATAATTTTTAACGGCCGGAATATAGCCGGATTCAGTAAGAGAGAGCTTCTGGACTACCGGAGAGAAAAGATCTCTATGGTATTTCAGAATTTTGGGCTCATGTCTCACAGGGATGTGCTGGGAAATGTGGCATACGGACTGGAGACGAGAGGTATGTCAAAAAGTAAGAGGGAAGAGACAGCAGCAGATATGATACAGCTGGTAGGCCTTAAGGGACAGGAACATACACCCATTCAGAGTCTGTCCGGAGGGATGAAGCAGAGGGTGGGGATTGCCAGGGCTCTGGCCAATGATCCGGAGATTCTGCTCATGGATGAACCATTTTCCGCTCTGGATCCTTTGGTTCGGAAGGATATGCAGTTTGAGCTTTTGTCTCTGCAGAAGAAGCTGCAGAAAACAGTGGTTTTTATCACTCATGATATTAATGAGGCATTTAAACTAGGTGACAGAGTGGCTATTATGCGGGACGGAAGGCTGGTTCAGGTTGGAACTCCGGAAGAGATGAGCGCGGAACCTGCCGATGATTATGTAAAAGAATTTGTAGAGAGCGCGGATAAGGCAAAGGTGCTGACAGTGGGGCATGTGATGGCAGCGCCCTCCTGTGTGGTGAGCAAGAGAGACAGTCTGGATTTTGCTATTTACCTCATGCAGAGGGAGGGGAATTCGACTGCCTATCTGGTAGACGAAGAAGAACGCCTGAAAGGGATCCTTACCATTGAGGCAGCAGTCAGAGGAAGGCAGCGGCACCAGTCTTTGGAAGAAATACAGTGGCAGGAGGCGAAGACAACAACTGCGGATACTACGGTGAGAGATATTCTTCCTGTGGCGGCACGCACCCGATACCCAATTGCAGTGGTAGACGCTGTGGGGCATCTGGAAGGAATTCTTACTAAGGCGGCTGTACTGTCCTCTCTCGCGTAAGGGGAATTACCAGGAATTGCTTGTTTCTATTGTGGTTAGACTGTGCTAATATAATGAATGTAACAAAAATGTAATATTTACATAATCAATATGTAACACAAGGAGGACAACATGTTTAAACATTCATTATCTATTTTAGCAACTGCAATAGCTGTAGCGGGAAGTAGTTTGCCTGTATACGCTTCCGGCTCAGAAGATATGATATCCCAGCAGCTCAATGGGAAGGGTGTAATCGTAATTGGCACAGGCCAGCTGGCAGACTGCCCGGAATTAAATCTTCCAGGCATTATCATACCCGGCTTACCGGACTGCAATTTTCCTGAGATACCAGGTCTGCCGGGGGAACCGGATACGGAGCAGCCAGAGGGACCTGACACCGAGCTTCCGGAAGAACCAGATACGGAACAGCCGGATCTGCCTGACACCGAGCTTCCGGAGGAACCGGATACCGAACTTCCCGACACACCGGACACAGAGCTTCCGGATATGCCGGATACGGAACAGCCGGATGTGCCAGGGGAAGATCAGCCTGGAGATGACAATGCCGATGAGGACACGTCTTTTGCCCGCCAGGTTGTTGATTTGGTGAATCAGGAGCGGGCCAAAGAAGGTCTCTCTCCTCTCTCAATAGATGAAAAAGCAGTATCTGCAGCGCAGGTAAGGGCCAGAGAGATTGAGACATCCTTCTCTCATACAAGACCAAACGGAAGCAGCTTCAGCACAGCTCTTACAGAAAGCGGAGCCAGCTACCGGGGGGCAGGAGAGAACATTGCCTGGGGACAGAAAACTCCGGAGGAAGTAATGAAGGGCTGGATGAACAGTCCCGGACATAGAGCCAATATTATGAATGAGAAGTTTACTTCCATAGGGGTAGGGTATTATCAGAACGCCAAAGGCGTAAATTACTGGACCCAGTTATTTACTTACTAAGCTATTCATTTTCTAATAATTTCGATAAAAAGAGATGGACCCGCAGATAATGCTGTCCATCTCTTTCTTATGATAGGGGGAACTATTAGCCCCTGCGGGAATCTGAAGTCCCTTGAGAATTGATATGTGGGTCAGGCAGAAACTCATAGGTGGAGGTTCTGTAGCGATAGAGCAGATACAAAAACAGCAGTACATTGACACATGTAGTCAGAATCCCTCCCTCTATGCCGAAGTCGCCTCCGTTCAGCAGGTTTGCTGCAGGGTAGTGTGAGGTCATAATACTGCTGATGTTCAGCCCGCTGACCGGCATTCCATAAACTATAGATTGGAAAATATTCCATGTGATATGATAACCTATGCACATCCACAAATTGCCGGATTTGTAGTACGAATAAGAAAATACGATTCCAACGAGTATAATATTCACCAGGGATAGTACGGTCACACCGGGATTGAAGAGATGAATCCCGCCAAAAATAACAGATGGCAGTGCCATAATCAGATATATATTGTTTGATCTGCGCAGGACAGACATAAGTAATCCGCGGCAAAACAGTTCTTCCGCAAACCCTACCAGCAGCATAGTGACAATCCACCAAAATAAGGAAGGGGAGAAGGCGGGTCTCACAGAATCAATACAAACGCTGTTTGTTAAGATCAGGATGAAAAAGATAAGCGAACATGCTCCAAACCCAAGGAGCAGGCCGGTGGCGCCATCCTTTTTAAACCTTTTCCTAAAATCCCGAAGCCCTAAGTCCCTCCACTGGTACCTCATAATTTTCCAGACACATAATGACAGGAGGATGATTACAAGTTCCATTAAAATCTGCAGCACAACAGGCAGTGCATCATCTACTGCAAGTGCAAAGGAACTCATGTAGCCAGCTGCGTCATTGATATCTCCGGTTAACACTAATATTTTTCTCAATATCTCTACGCATAGCGTACTTGTCAAACCGGTGAGGGCATAAAACAATGCCATACAAATGATAACAATCCATCCGGAGCGGACGAGGCCATAACGATTTTTAAATAGTTTTCTCATAAAGTTTCCTTCCTCCATAGATGTGTTTAAGGACACCGTAAATCAGCCTTGTTACATTTAGGTTCAGTATCGTCTCTGTATTCTTCCCGGGCTGTTGTTATTCCGGAAGGATATATTCAGTTACTTTATCCGTAAACAAAATACCGTCCAGGTGATCCAGTTCGTGGCAAAAACATTTTGCCATTTCACCGGACACAGTATACATATGTTCTTCCCCCTGTTCATCCAGCGCCTGTACCGTAACCTGTAAGGGACGAAGTGTCTTTCCAAACCGATCCGGGAGACTGAGACAGCCCTCCACACACTCCTGTACACCTTCTTCTTTTAGGATTACAGGATTGACAAGCTTATACTGCTGTCCATCCATATGGATTACAACCAGACGTTTCAGAATACCTACCTGCGGGGCGGCAATGGCAGCCCCATTTTCTGTGTGATGGAGGGTATCCATCATATCCTCAAGGATCTCCCGTATGCGGTCATCCACACAGTCCACGATTCTGCATTTTTTTCTTAGGATTGGGTCATTCTCATACCGCAGTCTTCGTATGGCCATAAGAGCACCTCCTGCTTTTTTCTGTCCTTGCTTTCCGTTCACTTTCCTCAAACATAAAAACTTCTTCAATTCTGCAGCCGAAAATCCGGGCAATATCATATGCCAGCCATATGGAAGGCTCATATTTTTCTGTCTCAATGGCATGAATTGCCTGGCGGGAAGCCCCCACCATTTCCCCCAGCTGTGACTGCGTCAGGCCCTTTTCTTCCCTCAGTTTTTTTAACCTGTTTTTCATTTTGGCATACTCCTTGTAAAAATTAACCTGGTTCTATTATAAAAACCCTCTTCTGATATGTCAAGTAAACCTTACATGTGGTGCATGAGGCAGTAGAACGGGCAGCGGCGGTGTAAAAAATCTCCGGGGAGCATCGTTTACGGGTTTATGTATCAATTAAAATACAAAAGTAGTTATTGACTCTGGTATAATACTAAGGTTTGTACTAAATTTTATATCTAATTTTCGATTATCCGCATAAACACTATACTTTCAAGTATTTTGAAGTATAGAAAAAACTCATTTTACCACGATTTTACCACGATTGAATGAGCCTTGATATGACCTATAAAATAACACCCAAAAGACATCATTACACCTAAATGGTGTCTTTTTAAAAAGCAGTCAATCCTAAGACTAACTGCTTTGTGTGTATGGATATGAAATTGTCAAACTGGAATTTGTCTTACAACAATTTATATATGCATAAAAAGCAATATATTTATGAAAACACCCTAAATCCAAAATCTACTCAATTCATTTTTCCTTACATAAAATGTTCTCGTATATTTCACTTCCTCACCAAGTGTTTCCCCTATCAAAACTTCAAAATCATTGATATCAAATTCTGGAAAGAATGTATCTCCATCTTCAATATTTAAATCTACTTCTGTGATATACATTTTATCTACTATTTGCAAAGCTTCCTTAAATAGTCCATATCCACCAGATATGTATACATCTCGTCCTTTAGCCAATAATAATGCATCTTCTAATGATTTAACTGAAACTAAATTATCTCCTTGATACTCTGTTGTGGTGGAAACAACAATATTCATTCTATTAGGCAACGGATGACCGATTTCTTCATAAGACTTTCGCCCCATAATAACCACATTACCCGTTGTTAACTCTCTAAATTGCTTTTGTTCTCCCTTTATTTTCCATGGTATATTACCATTCTTGCCTATAACATTATTCTTTGACCTCGCAACAATCAAACCTATCATCTATTTCATCCTCCATAATATGATGTCGTACCTGTGATTCCATCAAGTGCACCACATCTTAACAAACTCAAAATTATCTCGAACTAACCAGCTCGACAAATTCTAATTTGTCCGTTTCTTCATATCCACATTATATCATTTTCATATCTGCACCACAATAAAATTTTATGCACCGATAATCTTATTGAACAGCTCTAACAAACACCATTTCATCACTCCAATCTGAAATTTAGGTATGAAAAAAGCAGTCAATCCTAAGACTAACTGCTTTGTGTATAGAGATATGAAATTGTGAAATAGAATTTGCCTATTTCAAATCAAAAAGAGAATTTTCATAGTCCTTTACATAGTATCGTATATTTTTACGCCCCTTTTGAATAATGGTATGTCCCTCTGCTTCTAATTTTTCTTTCTGTGCTTCAATACCATTTGGATATTTAGCATTTAATTCTCCGTTTGCTTTTAATGTTCTCCAATAGGGTGTTTCATCTTCGGAACGCTGATAACTCGCCCACGCTACAATAGAAACAAATATACCCGCTGTAATCGGCTCTGTAAAATCTGCACCACTCAATTTTGCAAAGTGTTCTCGTATTTTTCCAACCGTAATCACTTTACCATACGGAACTTTTTTCATTACTTTGTCATAGTCAATCGGGGGAGCAAAATACATTTTGTTTCCACCATATTTCTCAATACTTTTCTGGTCTATGATAATTTGAAATTTTGGCATATCCTTACTATCATGCAACATAGCATTAAAATCTTTTTTATCTTCATTTGCCATTTGTGCCACCTCCTACTTTAAGGATAGTCTGTTTCTTATTTCCATGCAATGAGGCTGTTTGAAAATTATTAACACTTTCAAATTTGTCGCTTTCTTCATATCCATATTATAACAGTTCCATATATCCGCCACAATAAAAATCAGCATACCCTTAGCATTTATGGAACAAAAATGCACACTTTTTCTTTCTTCCTCTTGATTACCCCACAACAGAAAAGAAAAAGCCCTGTCAAGAGCCTTGCCACCATTGGTGGTGCTTTGCACTCTTTACTGGGCTTTTTGTTTGCTGTATCTTCCATGCAAGAGGAAATTAAAGACCTCTGTTCCATTTCGCCTTTAGATAATCTTCATAGTCTGCTTCATTGAAGTCTACTTGTGGAGAAGTGTCGGGAATGTTGTTTCTGTTGTCTATATCCGCAAGCTGACGAAATATCCAATCATCATAAGGGTCATGGTATTTATACTCTTTGGGCTGTTCTCTGTATCGGTCTAACCCTCGCATTTCCTTATGCACTTTTATCATGCGTTCCAGTTTTTGACGCTGTATCAACTGCTTGATTTCCATAAGTTCTTCCAACTCCGTAACCTCATTGGTAATGTAGTTATGGATATACTGTATGAGTTTATATGCCTTGTAAAATGTGCATTCTTTTTCATCATCGAAAAATTCATTTTCAGACAGGTAATCTAAGGAAACATTGAAGTCTTGTTCCCGTTTGATAATATCCATGATATAGGGCTCGGTGTGGTCAATATACTTCCATTCTCCCGACAATAATTCATTGGGCGTTACACCCAGCACGTCCATTATCTTCTCTAACGTATCAAAGGTAGGATAATTCACGCCACGTTCAATCTTGGAAAGGCTCTGCATATTGATACCGATTTTGTCCGCAAGTTCCTGTTGTTTCATTCCTCTGTGTTTTCTTATGGTCTGTATGTTTTCTCCTAAGAAACTGATTTTCTTTTCATAATGCTCCATAACTTAGTATAACCGCTCCTTTCGTTGCTTTTCTTGGTATTTATAAGCATATCATACTTAATCTATATCTAAAAGTCAACAAAAACTTCTTGACAAGTAATTCTAATGGAGTTATTATCGTATTAGACAGAGTGATTAAGCACGCTAGGGTCAATCACACGCTTGAGTAAGCATATAAAATATATATTTTCACTTTGATAGCATGAATAAGCATGGACTATCAGACCGAAAATAAGGTTTCTGACTGGGGCTGTTCCGTTTAGCCACGAGCCTTACAAGGCTCGTGAGCGTTAAGAACGGGGCAGACACAGGAAGAAAGGGAACGCCTTTAGGCGTTCGTAAAGGGCGTATATGTAACACCGCCCTGCGCATACATGTCATAGTACCTAGAAACTGTGATAAATAAAGGAAAAAACACGATTTTTACCCCGCAAAAAAACGGGAAGTACGAAAGGAGTAATGCACTATAACTGCACACAAAAATTTATCCGTTAAGATTGATTACATCAGTATTGTATTTGATACGGCAACCGCTGAAGATGTAATCATGCACATTTTAGGTTTACCGACTGACATTTTCAATGTCTATCCGGCAAGCATTAAATACAAAACCTATCAAGCACGCTGGCAGATTGGAGATATTTATGTATCGGGGGACGCAAGAAAAACAGAGGACAACCCACAAGGGTTAGGCTGTTATCTTGTTATGACTGGCAGAGGTTGTGATGATATTTTCTGTATTCTCGACAGTAGGAATTATACCTTTGGGGATATGTTCCGACGTTGTGAGCGAAGATACGGACGGGATAACTTCCACTTCACAAGACTTGATATTGCCATTGATGACAAAAACGAAAAGCCATTCTTTACCATAGAGCAGATAAAGAAGAAATGCGAAAAAGAGGAATTTATCTCCAATAGTGAGGGCTACCACTTTGATGAAAGCAAGTTTGACGATTTCGACACCGCAAAGACTGTTTATATCGGTGCTGGAAAATCTGGATTATCCTACCGCTTTTATGATAAGGATAAAGAAGTCTGTTCAAAACATAATAAGACGCTTGAGGAAGTCGGCAGTTGGAAACGGACAGAAATGCAACTGCGTGATGATAAGGCTCATGCTTTTGCCATGACATTCAAGGACAGACCGCTGGAACTTGGGGAACTGGCTTTCGGGCTACTGGCAAACAACCTACGCTTTGTCGTGCCAAACAGAAACGAAAGTAATAAAAGCAGGTGGAAAACGTGTCGATTTTGGGAACGCTTTTTAGGGGCTGTGGAAGTCTTGAAACTGCAAGTACCAAAACAGCAAAATTCCCTTGAGGAAACACAGCAATGGCTCACAGAGGGTGGCGTGATTTCCGCTGTCAAAAGTTTTTACTTCTTGGAAGAACATGACGCATTAGGTGGACTGGAAAAAGTGGGAACTATGCTTGATAAGGCAAGATACAGCAATTCCCTTTCCAGTAAATTAACCGCCCATTTACAGAGGATAAACCGCACCGACCTTATCCCCTATATCCAGTATGACACGAAACATGGGAAAGGGGGTATCTGATGAATAACAACGATATTCCCGTATGGGAAAAATACACCCTTACCATTGAAGAAGCGTCAAAGTATTTCCGTATCGGAGAAAACAAGTTAAGACGATTGGCAGAGGAAAACAAGGACGCTGGCTGGCTCATTATGAATGGCAACCGCATACAGATTAAACGCCGACAGTTTGAACAGGTTATTGATAAATTGGACGCAATCTAATGCAAATGAGCCTTGTATGTGTTATGATGAACACAAGTCATATCAAGGTTCTTTCCAACAAGGAAAGGAGCAGACACCATGAAAGAAAAAAGACGGGATAACAAAGGACGTATCCTGCATACTGGAGAGAGCCAACGAACAGACGGAAAATACTTATATAAATATGTGGACGCATTTGGAAACACAAAATATGTGTATGCTTGGAGATTGACACCCACAGACCCGACACCAAAGGGAAAACGGGAAAAACTCTCACTTCGTGAACTGGAACAGCAGATAAGACGGGATATTGAGGACGGTATCGACAGCACAGGCAAGAAAATGACACTTTGTCAACTCTATGCCAAACAGAACGCACAAAGGGCAAATGTGAAGAAAAGCACAATGAAACAACGGGAACAACTCATGCGGTTATTGAAAGAGGATAAGTTAGGTGCTAGGAGCATTGATACGATAAAACCCTCTGACGCTAAGGAATGGGCGTTACGCATGAAAGACAAAGGCTTTTCCTATAACACCATTAACAACCATAAACGCTCGTTAAAAGCGTCATTCTATATCGCCATACAAGACGATTGTGTAAGGAAAAACCCTTTTGATTTCAAGTTAAGTGAAGTCCTAGAAAATGATACCAAAGAGAAAGTCGCATTGACAGAGGAACAGGAACAAGCCTTACTCTCATTCATCAAGACGGACAATGTGTATCACAAGTATTATGATGATGTGCTGATACTGTTAAAGACAGGACTTCGTATCTCGGAACTGTGCGGACTGACAGTAGCCGATATTGATTTTAAGAATGAAGTTGTGATTATCGACCACCAGTTACTAAAGAGCAAGGAACAGGGCTATTATATTGAAACGCCTAAAACAAAGAGCGGAATAAGGCAAGTGCCATTAAGCAGAGAAACAATACAGGCATTTCAACGGGTTATGAAGAAACACCCAAAGGCAGAACCATTTGTGATAGACGGACGGAGCAATTTCCTATTTGTCAATCATAAAGGCAAGCCCAAAGTTGCGATTGATTACAACGCCTTATTTGTCCGTATGATAAAGAAATACAACAAGCACCACAAGGACAATCCCTTGCCACATATCACACCGCATACGCTACGCCATACATTCTGCACAAGGCTGGCAAGCAAGAACATGAACCCAAAAGATTTACAGTATATCATGGGGCATTCAAACATCAGTATCACAATGAACTGGTATGCTCATGCGTCCATAGATACCGCAAAATCAGAGGTTCAGCGTCTAATCGCATAAAAGTATTTACCACGATTTTAACCATGTTTGATAGAGAAAATATAGGAAGATAGACCTAGATATGTGAGGTTTACCACAAAAGCAAAATGCCCGTAGAGCCGATAAAATAAGGCTTTGCGGACATTTAAGAAGATATAAAAAGATAGTCAAAAAGACATATATAATTTATAGTAAAATAAATCAAGCGGCAAAGAGGTGCTTAGGGGATGAATCCCGAGCGCCTTTTTTGTTTTCTAAAGGAGGTGTACGGTTATGGAGAACTTCATTTATCATATTCCGACCAAAATAGCATTCGGTAGAGGGCAGATCCAAATGCTTCCGGAATTCTTAAAAGAATATGGTAACAGGGTATTGGTGCTCTATGGAGGAGGAAGTATCAAACAGAATGGAATTTACGATGATGCAGTCGGATTGCTGCAGGAAAACGGAATCTTCTTTTCCGAGCTATCAGGAATTGAACCGAATCCACAGATCGACTCTGTAAGAAAAGGGATTGAGATCTGCAGACGAAAAAAGATTGATGTCCTGCTGCCGATCGGAGGAGGAAGCACCATTGATTGCGCAAAAGCCATTGCAGTCGGTGTCTTTTATGAGGGAGATCCCTGGGAAATTGTAAAGGATAACAGCTTAATCACAAAAGCGCTTCCGATTGTTTCGATCCTCACCGTTGCGGCGACGGGATCCGAGATGGACGCCAGCTCGGTAATCAGTAATGCCAAAGAGAAGGATAAGGCGGAATTGTTTTCAGAGCTGTTATATCCGAAGGCGTCCATTCTGGATCCCACCTATACGTTCACAGTGCCGGCTTATCATACGGCGGCGGGTGTTGCGGATATCATGTCTCACATTTTCGAATATTATTTTAACGGAGACAGGATACCGGATATCCAACGGGGTATGATGAACAATATCCTGCGGACATGTATCGTATATGGGCCTATTGCAGTGAAAGAACCGAAAAACGAATGTGCCCGGGCTAATTTAATGTGGGCGGCCAGCTGGGCAATCAACGGATTTATCGCCTGCGGAACAGCAAGTTCCTGGCCATGTCACGCGCTCGAGTACCAGCTGACAAACCGGTATCACGTCCCTCATGGTCATGGGATGGCGATTATTGATATGGCCTGGATGAAATATATACTGAATGAAACAACATTGCCGATGTTTGCCGAGTACGGAAAGGAAGTATTTCGTATAGAAGGAGAAGATCCACTGCAAACTGCCAGAGCTGTGCTTGGAGAGACAGAGGCTTTGTATCGGGAAATGGGATTGACGCTTACACTTCGATCAATCGGGGCGGAGGATAAATCGGAGATTTTGCCCATGGCAAAGCAGGCAGTGGAAGAATTCGGATTAACGGATGGCAGCAGTCTTTCCCTGAGCCGGGAGGCAGCAGAACAAATCTATGAAATATGCTATTAGCAAAAACAATCAGTCAAAGGAGACACTTATAACCTTTGGCTGTTTTTTTATAGAGATCTTTTTATCTAGATGTATTTTCATTGTGAAGGAGGTAGCTGCTATGAGAAGTAAAAGTAAAGTGGTGACAGCGCTGTGTTTGAGTACTGTCATGAGTATCGGATTTTTAAGTGGATGCAATTCTTCTGAATCAGGCTCGGCGGATGCAGAAGGACAAAAGAAAGAGTTGAATATCTGCATCTGGGACGGACTCTTTTCCGAAGAAGCAATCAAACAGTTTGAAGAAGAAAGCGGCTGTACGGTCAATATAACCTATATCGACAATACGGATACGATGATCAGCAAGCTCGTGGAAGGCGGAAATCAGTATGACGTGTGTGATATTGAGGCAGCGTATGTAAAATCCTTTGTAGAGAACGGATTGCTTCAGGAAATGGATCATAGTGCGATTACAAATGAAGAATATGTTGAGCCTGCATTGATGGAAAATGGTCCGATCGGTGACGAGGAAATGAAATATACAACTCCGGATTCCAATTCCGGATATACAGCCATCATTTATAATACAGAGACATGTCCGATCGAGATCGACTCTTTAACAGATTTGGCGGATCCTGCCTTGGAAAATCAAGTGGCCCTGGTAAGCTCTACTATTTCTCTTTACGGTTCGGCTCTGTCCTCGCTCGGATACAGCCCGAATTCCACAAGTGAACAGGAGATTTCTGAGGCAAATGATCTTCTGGCAAAAATTAAGAAAAATGTAAAGACTTTTGTGAGTGAAAGCGCAGTGTCTCCATTGGTAAACGGAGAATGCTCCGTAGCGCTGTGCTGGGATTATTCGGTACTTTGCTTTGAGAGCGACGAATACTGGGATCAGTTTGCAATTGCGGATATTGATTCTAAATATGAGAAATTTATTCAGTACTGGGGCATCACCTCCACCTGTGAAAATACGGAACTGGCACAGGAATTCATCAACTATATGATTAGTCCGGAGACTGTTGCTATGCATGTTGATGAATGGGGACAGGTTCCGATGGTTCAGCAGCAGTATATCGAGGAATATCTTCCAGAGGACTTTTATAAAAATCCTTGTATTGAAAAATATAACGAGCTTTCGGAGAAGAGCTGGCTGGTAGCGGTTGACGATGAGCAGATCAATCTGATGGATAAATATTATACCTTACTGATGGGAGAGGGCACCGAATAAAAATGGAGGGGACAACATGAAAAAAATAGAAGTGGTAACAAGACCGGAAAAATTGATTGGATTAAAGGAAGTATTGGCATCGCATAACTGTCAGGGCATGACGGTGTATTCGGTCATGGGATGCGGACGGCAGAAAGGGTATCTGCCGGAAATGAATTTTACAGGAGATGATATCAATCTGCTGCCGAAGATTATGGCATTTGTTGTGGTAGAGGATGAGGCAGTGGAGGATATTCTGGCGGATCTTGCAGCATCTATAGGAACAGGCAAAAACGGAGACGGCAAAATCTTTGTGACAGATGTGCTGGAAGCTGTTCGGATACGTACAAACGAACGTAATTCAGATGCCATTGGCTAGAGGGGGAGGTGAGATGATATGAGCAAACCGATTGTTTCAATCGTAAATGTGGAAAAGCTCTACGGAGACAATCATGTGGTAAAGAACATGAATATGAATATTGACGAGGGCGAATTCCTGACCTTGCTGGGCCCTTCGGGATGCGGAAAGACTACAACACTCCGTATGATCTCTGGCTTTGAGATGCCCACCTCGGGAACAATTAAAGTTCAGAATGAAAGAATTGATAAAAAAGAACCTTATCAGAGAGACGTCAATACGGTATTCCAAAATTACGCGTTGTTTCCTAACATGAATGTGTATGACAATGTAGCTTATGGTCTGAGAGTGAAAAAGGTTCCGAAGGCTGAGATACACGAGCGTGTGAAGGAAGCGCTCAAGATGGTTCAGCTGGAAGGCTTTGAAAAGAGAAAAGTCACACAGATGTCCGGCGGACAGAAGCAGCGTGTGGCCATCGCGCGTGCGATCATCAACCGCCCGAAGGTACTGCTGTTGGACGAGCCTCTGGGAGCGCTGGATCTGAAACTCAGAAAGCAGATGCAGATTGAGTTAAAAAGACTGCAGAAAAAGCTGGGAATTACATTTGTCTATGTCACACATGATCAGGAAGAGGCATTGACGATGTCCGATCGCATCTCAGTTATCAATGAGGGGCGGATCGAACAGATTGATACACCAAGAGAGATCTATGAGCATCCGAAAACCAAATTTGTTGCAAATTTTATCGGAGAAACCAATTTGCTGGACGCCATGATTCTGGAAGTCAAGGGAAATCAGGCGGTAATCGGTACCGAGGTTGGAAAGGCACTGGTGTCTCTGGATCCGAAGGAGAAATTTCAGGTAAATGACGGCGTGTCCGTTTCGATCCGGCCGGAGCATATGAAATTTTCAAAGACGCCGGTAGAGGGATTCTCCATCAAGGGTGTGGTGAAGGAACAGATTTTCGTGGGAAATCTGATCAAGATGATGATCACCCTCAATGACGGAACAGAGATTCGGATCAACCGTTTTGATGCCGCAGATCTGGAGGAAACGGGCGAGCTTCTCTATCTGTACTGGGAGCTGCCCTGGGGAATTGTGATCAAGGAAAAGAATCTGATTAACACAGATTCCTTCCGGGATATCAAGGGAGGTGATCCGGATGAAGAAGAGTGAAGAAAAGCCCAGACCAAAGGGACGACCGAAAAAAACAAGGCGGGAGCGCATGACAACGCTGATTATGCAGGCGCCAATGACGATATGGGCGGCGCTGTTTATCATTGCACCGTTCTGCCTGCTGGCATTTATGAGCTTTATGACAAAGGGGCCGCTGGGGAGCATCCAGTATACGCCAACGCTGGACAATTACAAGGAAATCCTAAATCCGGTGTACGCGGATGTGATCAAACAGTCTCTGGTTGTGGCCGGCTGGACCACCACACTGACGATCCTGATGGGATACCCGCTGGCCGGGTTTATCGCGAAGGTGAAGAGCAAAACCTCTTCGCTGCTTACCATTTTGCTGATGCTTCCGCTGTGGGTCAGCGGGCTGGTCGTATTATACAGCTTTGTAATTCTTCTTAACAACAGCGGAATCATTAATACAATCTTAATGAAGCTGCACTTGCTCAAGGAACCGCTGGCGCTGCTTTATAACAATTTTGCGATTGTCGTAGGTATGATCTATATGTTTTTACCTTTTGCAGTGCTGCCGATGTATTCTTCGATCGAGAAACTGGATCCCGGATTGATCGAAGCGTCCAAGGATCTGGGAGCAGGGCCGGTGAAAACATTTTGTAAAGTTACATTACCACTTACATCCCCGGGAGTATTTGCGGCTATCATCCTGACCTTTATTCCCTGTATTGGATACTACATGGTAACGGATATGCTGGGCGGAGGTACAAGCCTCATGATTGGCAATCTGATCTACCGGCAGTTTACAATCTCAAGAAACTGGCCTTTTGGAGCGGCGCTTTCTGTAGTGCTGGCTGTCATCATCTTTTTGATGGTATTTATCTACACGAAGCTTGGCGGAGATTTGGATGATTTAGGAGCGTAGCCTATGAAGAAAAAGAAGATTATCAATGGATTACATAAAACCTATGTGCTGCTGTTGTTCCTTTTTTTCTATGCGCCGGTTGCTGTGATGATTCTGTTTTCATTTAATACCAGCAAGGCAAATGTTGTCTGGCAGGGATTTACAACAAAATGGTATCTCAAACTGATGGGTGACAGTGAGCTTTGGGGCATCTTCGGAACAACAGTACTTATTGCGGTTCTGACCACGATATTCGCCTCTGTCGTTGGAACGATGGGGGCAATCGGATATAAAAAGTCAAAGGGAAAGCTGGCGAAGTTAATCACAAATTCAACTTATTTTCCAATTGTTATCCCTGAGATTGTTTTGGCAGTGGCCTTGTTTATGATTTTTAATACATCAGGATTTTCCCTTGGAATTCCGGCAATTGTGATTGGTAATACGACGATTTGCCTGCCTTATGTATATATAACGGTAAAATCAAGACTGGTGGGAATGGAGCCGTCGATAGAAGAGGCTTCTCTGGATCTGGGTGCAGATCGGATTTATACGCTGTTTCACATCACGATACCGCAGATTATGCCGGGAATTGTATCGGGAGCGTTTATGGCGTTTTCCCTCTCGCTGGATGAGTTGATTATCACCTCGTTTCTGGCGGATGCAGGCACGACGACTTTACCGATGAAGGTTTATTCAATGATGAAAAAGGGAATTTCCCCGGAAATCAATGCACTTGCAACAGTTATATTTACAGTCAGCATACTGTGCGTTGTGATCTATCTGGCAGTGGACGGAATTCGGACAATAAAGGCTGTCAAGGCCAGAAAGAAACCGCGGGATCTGTAGGAACGTTTAGATATTTGAGAATGGAGGAGGAAAGACGATGAAAATGAATAAAACACTCTCTGTGTTATGTATGACAGTACTTTTTGCAGGATCCTTAAGCGGCTGTGGAAATGACGGATCTTCACCAGAGGAGGGAGGAAGCGCTTCTAAAGGAGGCACTTTAAACGTGCTGACATGGGAAGGTGATGTTTCGGATGAGACGGTTGCTGACTTTGAAGAAGAGTATGGCGTGGATGTCAATATCACTTATGTGGAAGACACCAACACCATTCTGGCAAAGATGCTGCAGGGAAACAGTGAGTATGATGTGATTGATATAGAAAGCGCCTATATGAAATCTTTTGTGGATGCGGAGCTGCTTGCACCGCTGGACTACGACAAGATAACGAATTATGAAAATATCGATCCGGTATATGTAGAAAAGGGCGCGATGGGTGATGAGAAGCTGACATACAGCCTGCCGATTACCGGGCCTCTTTATACCGGCGTTGTCATAAACAAGGAAACCTGCCCTATAGAAATTGATTCCTTTGAGGACCTTGCAGATCCGGCGCTGGAAGGACAGGTATGGAGCACAAATGCGACAATTTCACTGTATGCAGGTGCACTGAAGGCACTTGGTTATTCTCCGAACAGTCAGGATGAGAAGGAACTCAATGAGGCGCAGGCGCTGTTGCAGAAAATTAAACCTAATATCAAGGCATTTGGAGCAAGCTCAATTTCTTCTCTTGAGACAGGAGAATGCTCGGTTGCATACACCTATGATTACAATATACTGATGTTTGATGACAAAGCAAACTGGGACAAATTCGAAATTGTACCGGAGACGACATTGGGGTACTGCCAGTACTGGACAGTAGCGGCGTCCTCAGAGAATCAGAAGCTGGCAAATGAGTTTATTAACTACACCTACTCTGCAGAATCCGCAATAAAGCTGCTCAATGAATGGGGCGGTGTTCCGGCATTGAAGAGAGAACTGATTGAAGAGGGTGTTGCAAAGGATTATTTTGAGAATCCGATGCTCCAGGAATTCGCCGATATGTGGCCTGATCATGAAGAATTATCCGTCAGCGACGAGCAGACCGCGATCATGGATACGCTTTACAATGAGTTGATGAGCGGAGAATAACGATAGTAAGGATACAGGCAGAAACGCGTGAATTTCAGGAGGTGAAATATGGGAGCACGGCAGATCATACTTGGAAAGGTGTTTACTTCGGAGCAGGAGAACTGCTATGCCGAGGGATTTGTAATAGAGGATGGAAAGTTTATTGCTGTGGGATCGAAAGAGAAAGTAATGGCATATTGGACGGACGGTTCCGTTATCAGGGAATATAAGGTCGGAATCATCGTACCCGGTTTTACGGAAGGACATGCGCATGTCAGCTCCTCCGTTGAATTGACAAAGGGGCCCTTCTTAGGAGTGGATTCCATTGAAAAATGCCAGGAAGTGCTCCGGGAATTTGCGGAGAGTCATCCGGGCAAATCCCCCATTATAGGCGGAGGGTTTGAACCAGGGCTGTTCGGTCCAAAGGGGCCGACTGCAGACCTCATTGATGCAGTTGTCAGCGACCGTTCGGTAATCATTTCTGACGAGGGCCACCATTCGGTCTGGGTTAATACAAAAGCCTTGGAGACAGCAGGGATCGCGAGAGATACTATTGACCCTCCGGGCGGTCAGATCAGTCATAATGAAAATGGGGAACCGAGTGGTTTTTTGCAGGAGATGGCCATCGATCTGATTACACCGGCCCTGCCAGAGATTACAAAGGAGGATTATGAGAAGGCGATTCTGTATTATCAAAACATCGGACTCTCCAACGGAATTGTTACAGCCTTTGAACCTATGCTCAGTCATTCTGCGGATGAATCGGTGCGTTTTGATGCTTATGAAAAGCTGGAGAAGGAAGGAAAGCTGAAGATCACCTATCGTGTGGCACCGACGCTGAATCCCGGGGACGACGCGGAAGAGTTTTTTCAACAGGCGGTAATGTATCGGGAGCGTTTCTCAGGCTGCGATAAGGTACAGATCCAGACGATCAAATTTTTTGTGGACGGAGTCGTGGACGGACATACTGCACTGCTGCGGAGGCCATATAAAATGGAACCCTTCGATTGCGGCCCGGTGCTGATCGGGCAGGAAGAATTAGAACGAAGGATGATCAGGGCGCTGGAGGAAGGATTTGGTATTCATGTGCATGCGATTGGAGATGCGGCGATCGATGAGGCGCTGAACGGATTCGAGGCGGCACAAAAGCAGGTTCCGGGAAAATATCGAAATGCAATCACGCATTTACAGGTGTGTCAGCCGGATCATCCGAAGCGGATGAAGGAGTTGAACGTAGTTGCGGTCGTCAATCCGTACTGGCATTTTAAAACGCCGTTATATGAGCCATTGGAGCTCCCGTTTCTGGGAAAGGAACGGGCAGAGAGGATGTATTATCTGCGTTCATTTCTGGAGCAGGGGATTCCTGTCTGCCAGGCCAGCGATTTTCCAGTGACAGTTCCCCCGGATACGATGTTCTGTCTGCATATGATGGTGAATCGAATGGAGCCGAAGACGTCAAAGGAAGTGTATTTTCCGGAGGAAGCGATCTCTGTCGAAGACGCCTTGCGGGTGCTCACGATCGGCGGAGCCTATGAGAATTATCTGGAAGACAGAAAAGGTTCTATTAAGGTCGGAAAAGACGCGGATTTTGTTGTGCTCAGCCAGGATGTGACCGCTGTTCCAAAAGAATCCATTTATACTGCCAAGGTCTTGGAAACGTGGATTGGCGGAGAAAATTGTTTTGTTTTACAGGAAGAGGACAGCATTGATTGCACAGTGCCGGACAGTCACTGTAAATGAACGAAAAAGACCGTGAGCAGTATCTGCATTATACAGATTTAACAGGAAGCTGGATTTCAATCAGATATTCGTCTTCAATGGAGGTCTCATATTCGTCAATATAGCAGAATTCGATAGGATCTCCGTTCGGGACATACTGATGCTCCCCGGCGTAATGATACATTGTCGGAAGAAGCTGTCTTGTTTTTTTTAAGTGACCTTTATACAGGATAGACAGATAGACACCTTCGGGAAGGGTATAGTTACATTCCGCTTTCATAAAGGAATCCGAGTAGAAAAATACATTTTTTGTTTTGTAATAATCGGAATCCGGGTTGCTGTTTTCAAGATCCAGCGTATAGCAGTCGCAGATGCCGATGGTCCCGACATACTGTTTGGTCTGGTTCATATATTGAATCAGATAATAGTCGACGAGATTGTCAGGAATGTTATGATCTTTTACCATAATGCAGCGCCGCTGTTTCAATGACAATTCCCGAATCTGTTCATTGTCATATTGATCCATCATTGAGTTGATGGAATCCAGGCGGGTTTTCAGATGCTTTTTTGTATATGCCAGTCTCCGGAGCTGTTCGTCGATGGCGGAGAGTTCTGCAGAAAGCATATGCTTGGTTTTGTTGACGTTTTGGTCAGTGACGAACTGCCGGATCTTTTCGGTGGAAAAGCCAAGTCCGAGCAGTTCTCTGATGAGTGCCATCCGACGGAAATGCTCAACAGTATAATAACGGTAATTGCTTTCAGGATCCCGATAAGGCTGCAGGATTCCGACATTTTCATAGTAACGGATGGAATCTACACCGATATTAAAAAATTTGGATAATTCGCCGATTTTGAAGGTTTTATCGTTTTTCATAGGGCTCCTCTCTATGGATGAAACCGGATAAGCGATGACTCTGGTATGATACAGGAGTTTAACATATCTGCGGAGAAAATACAAGGGGAACAGCAGTGTGCAGGATCGGCATAAATAGTTACAATAATACTTCATAAGGGAAGGAGAGTCTTTCATGGAAAGAATACAGACACATCCCATTCTGGGAGATACGCCGGAAGGAAAACAGGTAACGTTTACCTATGACGGAAAAATCCTGCAGGGAATTGAAGGTGAGCCCATTGCGGCAGCCCTGCGGGTCGCGGGCGTGATGACGCACCGTTATACTAAAAAAAGGCATGAGCCAAGAGGCGTGTTCTGCGCTATCGGCCGCTGCACAGACTGTGTTATGGTTGTGGACGGAAAGCCGAATGTACGAACCTGCATTACCCCGCTCAAGGAGGGGATGGTGGTAAAGACACAATATGGCGCATCGGAAAAAGAAGGGGAGGTGTGAGCCTATGGAGAGATATGATCTGATCGTGATCGGTGCTGGGCCGGCGGGACTATCCGCAGCCATCGAGGCGGCGAAAAACGGAGCTCGGGCCGCTGTATTTGACGAAAATGAAAGGCCGGGCGGACAGCTGTTTAAACAGATCCACAAATTCTTTGGCTCAAAGGAGCACAAAGCGAAAATTCGAGGATTTAAAATTGGCAATGATTTGTTGAAGGAAGCAGGAGAATGGGGCGTAAAGGTGGTATTAAACGCAACAGTGATCGGTCTTTATCCGGAAAAAGAAATAACTGTCCGGATCGGTGAGAAGATCCTGCATTATAAAGGAGACAGCGTATTGATCGCCACGGGAGCAAGTGAAAACATGGTGACCTTTGAAGGATGGACAAAACCGGGGGTGATCGGAGCAGGAGCAGCTCAGACGATGATGAACCTTCACCATATCAAGCCGGGAAATAAAGTTTTGATGCTGGGATCCGGAAATGTAGGTCTTGTTGTCAGCTATCAGCTGATGCAGGCGGGCTGCAAAGTTGTCGCTGTTGTCGATGCGGCGCCTCGAATAGGCGGATACGGAGTGCATGCGGCTAAGCTTGCGCGGTGCGGAGTTCCCTTCTATCTGTCTCATACGATTGTTCGGGCGGCCGGGACTGAGGCAGTGGAGGGAGTAACCATTGCACAGGTGGATGAGAGCTTCCGCTTTGTTCCCGAAACGGAAAAAACATTTGAGGTAGATACTGTCTGCGTGGCGGTTGGTCTTTCCCCCATGTCACAGCTTTTAAAACAGGCCGGGTGTCGGATGAAGGATACGCCGGGCGGTCTGATTCCGGACTGCGATGAGTATGGAGCAACATCTGTGCCGGGAATCTTTGCGGCGGGAGATGTTGCCGGTATTGAGGAAGCAAGTTCCGCGATGATCGAAGGAAGAATTTCCGGTGCAATGATCGCAGGCTATCTTGGATATCTGGAAGAAAAAGCAGCTCACACCAGAGTGGAAGAGCTGGAAAAGGCACTGGAGAGTCTGCGGAAGGGAATGTTTGCCCCAGAAAACAGAGGAAAATTTATGAAAAAGACGGAAGAAGGAATTGATACCTCAGTCAGTCTGCTGGAGCATGGATTCCTGGCGGACAATGAGGTGGAAAAGTATCCGGGCGTGATTCGGAAAGCCGGGACGCATCCGGTGATCGAGTGTACCCAGAACATTCCCTGCAATCCCTGTCAGGATGCGTGCCCGAAGGGATGCATCAGCATTGGAAGCAATATCACCTCCCTTCCGGTTGTAGATGGAACAGCAGAGTGTATCGGCTGCGGAATGTGTGTGGCGTCCTGCTCCGGACAGGCTATCTTTCTTGTGGAAGAAAAGTGTGAGGATGGGTACGGTACAGTTACACTGCCTTATGAGTTCTTACCCTTGCCGGCCGCCGGACAGAAGGGTATTGCTCTGGGAAGAGACGGAACAAGGATTTGTGAGGCGGAGGTCGTAAAGGTCAGATCCGCGCAGGCATTTGATCATACGAGTCTCCTGACAATGAAGGTGCCTTCGGATATGGTGATGAAGGCCAGATTTTTCAAGGCAGTCTGAGGAGGAAAAACAATGGTGGATGTACAGGAAAAATTAAAAGCGATCGGCCCCTATAGAGAGGAGCCGGATGATGATATGCTGATCTGCCGCTGCGAGGAAGTGACAAAAGGAGAGATACGTCAGGCGGTGCATGCCGGGATGTTCACAATGGAAGAAATCCGGAGATATTTGCGGACAGGTATGGGGCTCTGTCAGGGACAGACCTGCGGAAAGCTTGTGAAGGGAATCGTGGCCAGAGAGCTGAAGGTATCGCCTCTGGACATTGAACCGGCGACATCAAGAGTGCCGATGCGGCCTACGGAGATGAAAATTCTGGCGAGAGACGGGGGTGCATGTGATGAGTAAAATGACAGCAGATGTGATTATCATCGGAGGCGGAGTCAATGGCTGTGCCGCAGCCTATTATCTGGCAAAAAAAGGCGTCTGCGACGTAATCGTGCTGGAGGCCGATAAGAGCATCGGGCATGGCGGATCTTCAAGAAACGGCGGAGGCGTGCGGCAGTCAGGAAGAGATATGCGGGAACTGCCCTACGCTATGTATGCGGTCAACAATATGTGGCCGACACTCTCGGAGGAGCTGGGCGTGGATGTGGAATATTATCAGCGGGGCAATCTTAGGTTGGGAAAGACAGAAAAGCACCTCAAAAAACTGGAAGGACTTGCATCTGGATCCAGAGCACTTGGCCTGGATATGAAGGTAGTGGACGCCCAAACAGTAAAGGAGATCTGTCCGTACCTGTCCGATGAAGTGATCGGGGCAAGCTGGTGCCCAACGGATGGACACGCAAATCCGATGCTTACGACACTTGCGTATTACAAAAGAGCGACAGAGCTGGGCGTTCGTTTTATTACGGACGCAAAAGTAGAAAAGCTGGAAAAACAGAGAGGAAGACTGCGCAGGGTTATTATGAAGAACGGCGAGATATTTGAGGCGGAAACGGTGATTGTGGCGGCCGGATATGAGAGCCGGTATCTATCCAGAACAGTAGGGGTGGATATTCCCCTGTATACTTACTTTGAAGAGGCGCTGGTGACGGAAATGCAGCCGCATATGTTCGACATTATGCTGGGAACGGCGGATGGTGATTTTTACGGACATCAGTCCAGACATGGTTCCTTCGTATTCGGATCGGACAGCGGGCTGGAGGGCGATATCGATATGCCTCTTGATGAACTGAAGACCTCTTCGCTTACGGCCTCCGCGGGCTGCCGGGCCATCATCGGGTATATTCCTCTTCTTGCTGATGCCAAGGTTGTCAGGACATGGGGGGGCTGGATTGACATGTGCCACGATGGGGTTCCGGTGATCAGCAAGGTGGAGGAGGTACCCGGAATGATTCTGGCATGCGGATTTACCGGTCATGGATTCGGCACCGCTCCTGCGGTGGGGCTGATGCTGGCTCAAATGGCTTTGGAAGAGGAGACGTCGGTTGATATTTCAGCACTGCGCTATGATCGGTTTAAACCGGTACGGTGACATGCTTGGGATAGGAATAAGGACAACGGAAGGAGAAAACTTGAGATGGATGAGAGAAAAATCGAATTTTTATTTCTGAATGAAGAGGATATGATAAAGGCAGGGGTACTCGACGCGGGGCGGTGTGTGGATACGGTCGGCGAAGTGATGAGTTTGCTGAGTGCGGGAGACTATCTGATGGGTGGAAAGGCACATAACGATCATGGAATCCAGCTGATTTTCCCCAAGAAGTCGGAGATCGTCGGATTTCCCCTGGAGGATTCCAGAGATCGGAGATTTATGGCTATGCCGGCCTATCTGGGGGGAAGATTTCACATGGTAGGTGAGAAATGGTACGGATCCAACGGGCGCAACAGTGACCGGGGATTGCCCAGATCGATCCTGATGGTTACCCTCAATGATGCGGAAACAGGACAGCCCCTGGCTTATATGTCGGCAAACCTTCTGAGCGCGATGCGAACCGGGGCCATGCCGGGACTTGCGGCAAAGTATCTGGCCCCTCCAAATGCAAAGGTACTGAGCATGATTGGAGCCGGAGTTGTCAATAAGACGTCGCTTATGGCAATTATGTCAAAAACACCGACAATTGAGGTGTTGAAGATTAAAGGAAGTTCTCAGAAATCAAGGACTGCAGCCGAACTGGCGGAATACGCGAAGGAGACATATCCGCAGTTAAAGGAGATTATAATATGCGCAAAGCTGAGTGAGGCTGTGATCGGCGTGGACATCATTTGTGAGGGCGTCTCCGTAGAACCGAGAAAATGGCCCCAGATTGATTCCTCCTGGCTGAAAAATGGCTGCCTGATTGTTTCCTCGGGCTCTATCGGAATAGATTATAAATTCACAAAAGATCATATCACAAAGGTAGTTGACAATCTGGGAATGTATAAGGAATACATCAAGGTTTATCAGGAATATGACAAGAACGGAAACAAACTGCCCACTGGTGTTCCGGGAATGGAATATGTCAATATGATTCAGGCCGGAGAGATTGAAGAAGCGGACGTACAGCATCTGGGCGCGATTGTAAGAGGAATTGAGCCGGGAAGAACCTCGAAGGACGAAATTATTATGGTCAGTCTCGGCGGTATGCCGATTCTCGACGTTGGCTGGGGGCATGAATGTTATATGAAAGCGCTGAAGGAAGGAATCGGCCTGAAATTAAAATTATGGGATACACCATATATGGCATAAAGGAAGGATTCGCAAGAACGCAAAAACAAAGAATTATTTATACGTTGGGAGATGAGGAATATGAAGCAAAACAGGAATGTGGAATTTGAACCGGCTGGAAGAAAAAGCAATGTGGAATCAGAGAGTACGGAGGTGAGCTTTCTGTATCTAAGTGAGGACGATATGGTGGACGCGGGTGTGCAGAACGCTGCGCGATGTGTGGATGTTATGGAAGAGATGATCGGGCTTTTGGAGGATGGAGATTTTCTCATGGGAGGACCATATAACGACGCCCATGGTCTGATGCTGTATTTTCCCAAAAAATCCCCGATCAAAAATTTTCCGATCAATAATTCCCGGGATCGTCGATTTATTGCCATGCCGGCTTATCTGGGCGGCCGGTTTCATGTGGCTGGAGAAAAATGGTATGGATCCAACGGAAATAACCGGGAGTTAGGTCTGCCAAGATCCATTTTAATGATGATGCTCAATGATGTGGAGACAGGAAAGCCTCTGGCATATATGTCCGGAAATCTGTTGAGCTCTATGCGGACAGGGGCTATGCCAGGGATGGCGGCGAAGCACCTGGCGGTTAATGACGCAAAAGTCTTATCTCTGCTGGGATGCGGGGTAGTCAACAAAGCCTGTCTGATGTCGATTATGACGGTGCGCCCTGATATTGAAATTATAAAACTCAAGGGCAGCTCACGGACCTCAAAAACGGCGCTGCGCATGAAGGAATATATAGAAGATCATTATCCGGGAGTAAAACAGGTTATCCTCTGTACGACGATGGAGGAGGCGGTCAGAGACGCCGATATTGTCAGTGAAGCGATCTCATGCATGTACGGTCAGTGGCCGGAGGTGAAGAAGGAATGGATGAAGCCAGGACTTTTGTATATTTCATCCAGTACATTTAACATGGAGTATAGCAGTATTGTGGATCTGAAAAAGGTGATCGACAATTATGGGATGTATGAAAACTATGCAGAGGAGGACGAGTTGGGATATGACGAAAACGGTATTCGCAAGCATTCCGGATGTATGGGTGAGGACTTCGTCTATATGATCGAGGATGGCCTGATCGAGAGAGATTCGCTGATCCGTCTGGGGGAGATTATCCGGGGGAAGAAACCGGGGCGGGAGTCTGATGAGGAAATTATTCTGGTATCGCTGGAAGGCATGCCGATCGAGGATGTCGCCTGGGCGTATGAATGTTACAGTTATGCGTTGATCCATGATATTGGAACGAGACTGAAAGTATGGGATAAGCCGCGGGCGTTTTAGCTAGATTCTCATTGAGTTTTTTTTCACACCCGAGTAGTATGTTCTATCATATAAAGAGTGAACAGCCGTTACTTTTCATATCCCGGCCACTCACTATACGGAGTGGTTGGGATATGAAAAGTAGTGGAGACAATGAGCCCACTGCGACCTCTCTCTGCCATCCGGAATGCGGATAAAATTATGACCATAGGGGACGGGAATGGTTGCGGACCAGATGGATCAGGAGGTATAATAATAGCTGTATATGTGGATTAATATCCCGCCTCACAGGAGAAACACAGGGGGATTTGAAAAAGCATTCCTATAAGGAGGAGAATATATGGCAGAGGTTACACTGGGAACCACCGGCATTACAGTTAATAAAAATGGGTTCGGGGCCCTTCCGATCCAGCGGATCGGCAGGGAAGAAGCGGCCTATCTTTTGAAGAAGGCCTATAACAACGGCATTACCTTTTTCGACACGGCCAGAATGTATACAGACAGTGAAGAAAAAATTGGTTATGCCTTCAAGGGCATGCGTGAAAAAGTTTACATTGCGACAAAGACACCTGCCGTCACAGCGGAGGACTTCTGGAAGGATCTGGAGACCAGTCTGAAAATGCTGGACACAGATTATATTGATATCTTTCAGTTTCATAACCCTTCCTTCTGTCCCGTTCCGGGGGACGGGACAGGTCTTTTCGAGGCCATGGAAGAGGCCAGAAAGCAGGGAAAAATACGTTTCATTGGAATTACAAACCACCGCTTATCCGCAGCGGAGGAAGCCATCTCATCGGGATACTATGACACACTGCAGTTTCCATTCTGTTATCTGGCATCCCCCAAGGATCTGGAGATTGTCCGCAAATGCAGGGAGAAGGAAATGGGATTTATTGCTATGAAGGCCTTATCAGGGGGACTCATAAACAATTCCCGGGCAGCGGCTGCCTATATGGGACAGTTTGACCATGTACTCCCCATCTGGGGAATCCAAAGAGAGAAAGAATTGGATGAGTTTCTCTCTTATGTAAAGACACCTCCGGTGATGGATGACAAGATACGGCAGCTGATCGAAAAGGACAAAAAGGAGCTGTCCGGCAATTTCTGCAGGGGCTGCGGCTACTGCATGCCATGCCCCCAGGATATTGAGATTAACAACTGTGCCAGGATGTCTCTTCTTCTGCGCCGGTCTCCGTCAAAGCTTCAGCTGACTGCAGAGGTGCAGGCTAAGATGAAGAAGATAGAAGACTGCATTCACTGCGGCCAGTGTGCCCGGCGGTGTCCCTATGGGCTGGACACCCCGGCGCTGCTGGAGGCAAACTATAAAGATTATCAGGAGGTTCTGAACGGAAAGGAGATCTGATTTGGCTAAGATAGTGACATTGATAGAGGACACCGGAAGAGATGACGGCCTGGAGAAGGAGCATGGACTGAGCTTCTACATTGAGGCGGCAGGGCATAAAGTACTTTTTGATACCGGGGCCAGCAATAGATTCCTAATCAATGCGGAGGCATTGGGCATTGATATCTCTCAGGCAGACACCCTTGTAATCTCCCATGGCCACTATGACCACGGGGGAGGAATGGAAGCCTTTCTGGAAGTCAACCAAAAGGCCGGAATCTACATCCGGAGGGATGCTTTTCTGCCCCATTATTCCGGAAAACAGAAGGGATGGGCAGATATCGGTATCTGTTCCAAATTAAGGGTTCCCCAAGAATGCATTTTACAGAGCGGGAACTTCAGATAGACGAGAGCCTGTTTCTGTTTTCCAATGTAAAAGGAAGGGTTCTGTGGCCGGACTCCAACCAGAATCTGAAGGTGAAAATTGGTGAAAGGTATGTGCAGGATGACTTTGCACATGAACAGAATCTGGTTATTACAGAAAACGGCAGAAAAATTTTGGTGGCCGGATGTGCCCACAATGGGATTATCAATATTCTGGAACACTACAGGCATCTGAAAAAAGGAATGCCGGATCTTGTAGTTGGAGGGCTTCACCTGACAAATCCCAGAGCAGGAACATCCGTAGAGCCGGAAATCATCCGGGAAATAGGGGACAGGCTTTCTGCCTATCCCTGCAGCTATATGGTCTGCCATTGCACTGGGGAAGAAGCATATGGGATCCTCCGCAGAAAGCTGGGAGACAGGATTCAATATATACGGACAGGAGATGTGATACATTGATAGTTACCTGGATTGGAGATGTACGGCCACTGATGGAAAAGGCGTCCTATGAGCACTGTTACCGGATGCTGCCTGCTATGCGCAGAGATAAGGCGGACCGCCTGTCCCGTATGGAGGACAAGGCCCTAAGTGCGGGTGTATGGACACTGCTGGAAAAAGCCAGAAAGGAATTCGGTTTCAGGGACTACCCCCTGTATAATCTGTCCCATTCCTTTCCCTATGCTTTGTGCTCTTTTGCGGCAGAAGAGGAAGATGCGCATAGGGGAATGCAGCTGGGGTGTGACGTGGAAACGGTGAAGGCGCCCAGACTATCTGTAGCCAGTCATTATTTTCGGCCGAGGGAATATGAATACATTCTGATGCAGCCAGATGAGGAGAGACAAAAGCAGGCATTTTTCAGGTATTGGGTCCTGAAGGAGAGCTTTTTAAAGGCGACGGGTAAGGGAATGGGACTTTCCATGGACAGCTTTGAGATAATAGTCGGGGGGAAGGGCGGCAGTGAAGGGCCGGCGCTTACCCGCAAGCCCCCGGAATATCCGGATACCTACTATTTTCAGGAATACCAGACAGCGGCGCCGGACGCCAGGGTTGCTGTCTGTGCTACCTGTCCGGATTTTGCGCCCGGGCTGCGGTATGTGGACTTCTAATGAATCAGAAAGGAATAGGATGCTATGAGCAGAATAATGATTGTGGAAGACGACCAGGTAATAGCCAGAGCGATAAAAAAGCATCTGGAATCCTGGGACTTTGAAGTGCATTGCGCGGAGGATTTTCAGAAGATACTGTCAGATTTCGCAGAGTTCCAGCCGGAGCTTGTCCTGCTGGATATCTCACTGCCCTTTTATAATGGATTCTACTGGTGTACGGAGATCCGTAAGCTCTCCAAGGTGCCTATCATCTTTCTCTCATCCACAACAGATAATATGAGTATTATCATGGCAATGAACATGGGGGGCGATGATTTTATTGAAAAGCCCTTTGACCTGCATGTCCTTACAGCAAAGATTCAGGCTCTATTCCGGCGCGCCTATTCTTTTCAGGGTAAGGTGGATATGATAGAGCACAAAGGAGTCATCCTGAACTTGGGCGATGCAGCCCTGTACTATCAGGGGGACAAGGTAGAACTGACAAAAAATGAATTCCGCATCCTTCAGACGCTCATGGAACAGGCCCAAAAAGCAGTATCCAGAAGTGATATTATGACCAAGCTCTGGGAGAGCGACAGCTATATTGACGACAACACCCTCACGGTGAATGTGACGCGCCTCAGGAAAAAGCTGGAGGATGCCGGGCTAACAGACTTTATTAAGACAAAAAAAGGGATCGGATATATGGTGGAGTAGATGGGAGAGGATAAAAAGCCAAAGGTTTTATTGGAATATGCAAAAAAGAAGCTTCCTCTGTTTCTGTACCTGTCACTTTGTACCGGAATTTTCTGGATGGTTTTATCGCTTTATAACCTGCCGGCAGAGGCAGTTGGGTATGCAGCCCTGCTCTGCCTGGCAGCTGGTGTTCCGCTCTTTCTGGGGGGATTCTTCCGGTTTCGGAACAGGCACAGAGTTTTGAGGGAACTGAGGCATGAGGTCACTGTGCACCTGGAGAATCTTCCCCGGACAGGAGAACTGCTGGAGCAGGATTATCAGGAACTGGTCAGGACACTGTATGAAGAAAAGAACAGGCTTCAGGAGGCGATGGAGGCCGGCTATCAGGAGTCGGTGGATTACTATACCCTCTGGGTACATCAGATTAAGACCCCCATTGCCGCCATGCGCCTCCTGCTGCAGTCGGAGGACAGCCGGCTGAGAGAGGAGATGGAACTGGAGGTTTTTCAGACAGAGCAGTATGTGGAGATGGCGCTTCAGTATCTCCGTATGGGAAATATGGGAAATGATATGAATCTGCGTCTTTACAATATGGAACATCTTATCCGGCAGGCAATCCGCAAATATTCCAGGCTCTTTATCCTGAAACACATTGCCTTGCATCTTTCAGAGGTGAGCAGCAGGGTAGTTACAGATGAAAAATGGATGGTGTTTGTTTTGGAACAGCTTCTCTCAAATGCACTGAAATATACGAAAAAGGGCAGTATCTCTATCTATCTGGATCCGGACAGAGAGCAGACTCTGGTAATAGAGGACACCGGAATTGGCATTCAGGCAGAGGATCTCCCCAGGGTATTTGAAAAAGGCTTTACGGGATACAACGGGAGGAAAGATAAAAAGTCTACAGGCATTGGCCTGTATCTCTGCAGGGAGGTGCTGGAGCGGCTGTCCCACAAAATAGAGATAACCTCAGAAGTAGGGGTGGGAACCAAAGTGAAAATTGATTATTCGGCCAAATACAGAGAGTTTGAGTGACACAGCCCGGCAAAGCTGAGTCCAGATTAGGCAATGCAGAGAGAACTTGTTATAATATTCACGCAGTAAATTACGAAGGAGGAAAAACATGAAGAAGTTTATAAAAGAGTTTAAAGACTTTGCCCTTCGCGGCAACGTGATGGATATGGCGGTAGGTGTACTTATCGGAGGTGCGTTTTCAGGCATCGTAACATCCCTTACCGACAATTTCATCCAGCCTATTATTAACATGATTATAACACGCAAATTTTACAGTCTGGAAGAAGTTGCAGGGTATGCGTCTGCATTCGGTTCATCGGTGGTGAACTTCCTGATTATGGCGTTTATTCTGTTTCTTCTTCTGAAAGCAATGAATAAGTTACTGACCATCGGTGCCAGGAAGCCGGAGCCGGAAGTGCCGGCTGTCAAAATCTGTCCATTCTGCCAGAGTGAAATCAGCATAAATGCTACCAGATGTCCTCATTGTACCTCCCACATTTCGGAGGATGAGGAGGAAGTGCAGGCTGAAACTGCGGAAGCGTAACTACATATCTGAAGTATTCCCCCTGCAGGGTAAGAAGTATCTGGTCATGCAGGGGGGTTTTTATGTGTAAAAAAGGCATAACTTGTCCCTGGATGCATATAGAGGCCAAATTATAACAGATTTTTTATGCAGAGACACAAAATCAGATTAAGGCGCGTATTCCAGTGATTGAGATCCTGATTTAAGATAGACTCTATTTTTCCCAGCTTATAGTAGACGGTGTTTCTGTGTAAAAAGGTCTTAGCGGCAAGGGCGTGGATACTGAAATCGCAGGCTATGTAAGACTCTAAGAAATTCAGATAGTCAGTGTGGTTATATTTGTCGTATTCTATTAACACGTATTGGGAAAGATTGGCAATGAAAGGAGAAACCAATGAATAAAACGGTAGATATGAAAACAGAGAGTAACACGTTTACAAAGAAGATTGGGCAGTCACCTTATGTCGTCCGGTTTCATTACAGCGAGAATGCAAGGGAGACGATGCAAGAGAAAATCAACCGGATGCTGGCGAATGAAGTGCGCCAGGCAGAGTTCAGAGAGCAATTATCAGTATAACAGGCAGGGTGAGTTTAGATCACAGGGAAATGCGGAGCCTGGAATCAATAATTCGATTCCCGCTCCGCAGCATTTCAATAATTAAGAAATTCAGCCGGTGTCATAATTCTGGGATGCTCCACGCCGGATTCTAAAAAATCTTTATCGCCGGTGAGCAGAATATCGGCCCTGGCTTCAATGGCTGCACGCAGGATCGGGCGGTCATCCAAATCCCGGATCTGTGCTTCTGAAGCGTCTGTTTCCGTTGGGATTGGAACCAGTTCCAGTGTAAGGAGTGCAACGGATAGGAATTTATCCAATGAAGCAAGCCGGTCTGGGAATTTCTTATTAAAAATCCGCTTTATTTCATCCACATTCTGCTCGCAGATCATCCCATGATTCGGGTAGGACGCCGCTTTTACATACGCATGGAAAGGGACGCCTTTTGCGCTCAGGGCGGCAGAAATCAGGACGTTGGTATCGATCAAAACCCTCATGCGTTTTTGTCCTCATTTCTTAATTCGCTTACAAGCTCCATAACATCATCTTCAGAGGTTAAGCCGGTGCGCTCCGCTTCCCCTGCCATCTCCTGCTGAAGCACCTGCATGGCATAGACAGCAGAATTGACAATACGGACAGTATTTCCCTCAACGATAAACGTAATGCGGTCACCGCTTGCCACTCCGAGAACATCCCGGATATCCTTTGGGATTGTAACCTGCCCCTTTGCCATGACTTTTGCATTATCGACAAACATATTTACTGCCATGATTTTACACCACCTATCTAAAAATATGAAAAGTAGGGATTTCCCTACCTTTATTATATGCAGTGATCGCAGAAAAATCAAGGGCAAATGTTGGCATGGGATAAGACAACGAAGAGCGTTTTAATCATGGATTTACGTGCTTTTTCGGCTTTTAAGCAGGACTTTTAATGAAAAAGTGCCTTTTTTGATGAAAAAACTATTGACATTTTGTTTCCGGACAGACTATCCTGATGGTAACCCACAGTGCCAGAGCAGCCAGCCATGCGGGCAGAGTGCTGTTTATCAAGGACGGGGAAGTCTACAATCAGATTTATAGGGGAAATATGGACAGTGAAGAACTTATGCACCAGATTAACAATACACTGACTGTACTGATGAGCGGAGGTGAGGAACGTGAATAAAGGCTTTTATCACAAACTTGCAGCCAATAACATCAAAAAGAATAAAAGAGTATATATCCCTTATATTCTAGCAGGGATTTTCACTACGATGATGTACTATATGCTGAATTCCATCTCCTTAAATGAAGGATTGGATCACATGAGCGGGGGCGCCAGCTTGAAGATTATACTCAATCTGGGATGTTGGGTGATCGGAATTTTTGCGGTGATTTTTCTGTTTTATACGAACCGTTTCTTAATGAAGCAGAGGCAGAAAGAGATAGGACTTCTGAATATTCTTGGAATGAATAAAGGCCATATTGGTAAGATGCTGTTCTGCGAAGCCCTGCAGATCGCACTGATTATCATAGTGGGAGGACTGGTGGGAGGCCTTCTGCTGAACCGTCTCATGTTCCTTCTTCTGCTAAAACTTTTAAATTTCTCAGTGACCTTGAAATCGGCAATATACGGTAAAGCCCTTTTGTCTACGATCTGCCTTTTTGCTGCGATTTTTCTGGTGATTTTGGCAAGCAATCTTCACCAGATTCACCTGACAAATCCCATAGATCTCCTTAAGGGGGGACAGAGAGGAGAGCGGGAACCCAAGACAAAATGGCTTCTGGCACTGGTGGGAGTTATCTGCTTAGGCATTGGCTATACAATATCAATTGTCACAAAATCTCCTCTGGATGCGATGATGCTTTTCTTTGTAGCCGTCCTTCTGGTCATTATAGGCACCTATGCGCTGTTTACGGCAGGAAGTATAGCCATATTGAAGCTTCTGCGTAAAAATCCGGGATACTATTATCAGACGAAGCACTTTATCAGCGTTTCGGGAATGATCTACAGGATGAAACAAAATGCGGTAGGACTGGCTAATATCTGCATTCTCTCAACAGCAGTGCTGGTTATGATTTCAGGCACGGTATCTCTGTATGTGGGACAGGAGGATGCTCTTAAAACCAGATACCCCAGAGAAGTGCAGGTCACAGGATATGATATCAATGAAGAAAAGAAACAGATTGTCAATTCCGTAGTAGAGGAGACCCTGAAGGACCGTCAGATGGAGGCAGTGAACCCCTTTACTATCAGTATGGGAAGTATGGTTGCTTATAAAGAAGGAAGTAAGTTTGAAATCACCGAACTGCAGGACTTTAACAGCAGCCAATTAAAAGAGATATGCCTGATTCCTCTGGAGGAGTATAACCGTCTGGAACACAAAGAGGAAACACTGAATCCGGACGAAATCATGATGTATTCGAAAAACGGTTCCGGAGACTCTCACATTACTTTAGAAGGCGATACCTTTCGGGTGAAGAAACATCTGGATCACTTATTTGAGACAGAGGGAACAGGGGATCAAGAACTCATTGAGGTATATTACCTGATTTTCCCGGATGCAGATGCGGTGAGGAAGCAGATGCAGAAACAGGATTTTAAAGAAGCCAATCTCAACGGGCTTATGTATAATTATGGGTTTGACTTAAAGGGCAATGAGAATGAGATTCGGGACTTTGAGAGTGATTTGAAGACACGGTTTGAGCAAAACGCAGACCAGGATCTGGCAGTTTATGTGGAAGGAAGGTTATCCGGCAGAGAAGATTTTTATTCGGTATACGGAGGACTGTTCTTTATCGGCATCTTTTTGGGCCTGGTGTTCTTAATGGCAACCGTACTGATCATTTATTATAAACAGATTTCAGAGGGATATGATGATAAAGAGAGGTTTGCAATTATGCAGAAGGTGGGGATGAGCAAAAAGGAAATCCGCTCATCTATCAGAAGTCAGGTACTTACCGTGTTCTTCCTGCCTTTGGTTATGGCTGTCATACACATTGCATTTGCCTTTCCTATCGTCACCAGATTGATGGCAATTATGAATCTGACGAATGTAGGATTGTTTGCGGCATGTACTCTGGGTGTAATCATGGTATTTGGGGTACTGTATGGAATTGTCTACGGAGTGACGGCAAGGACGTATTATAAGATTGTTGAGTAGGAGAGAAATAGCATCCTAAGGTTGAGATTTCCCAGTGGGAAGGTGTGGATGGCAGGGGGGACGGTGAGAAAAATCCCGCATCCCTCCCTCCGCCCTTGACCGTCCGTCCGCAACACTTTGCCCGCCGACTATTTTACCTCGAACTTTACATATACTATTTCATCATCTATCCCCCGTCACCGAATGCCCAAACCTCTTTTTATAGGCCCGGGAAAATGTGGAGTAATCTTTAAACCCGCAGTCCAGGCAGGCTTGTGTTACAGGCATTCCTTTCTCTATCAATTCTTTGGCAAGTGAGAGCCGTTTGTATGAAATATAATTCCCAATGGTATACCCCATTTCTTCTTTAAAAAGCCGCATCATGTGATAGCGGCTGATATAAAAGGTTTGAGCCAGGTGGTCAATGGAGAGATCTTCTGCCAGATGTTCATTAATGTAAGCCAGAAGGTCCATGATTTTGGAATTGCAGGTGCTGGTATTCAGGTATTCCAGATCATTGCTGAGGGCGGCCCGGTTCAGATGTATCATGAATTCCAGAAAAAGCAGCTGGCGGTACAGGCTGCTTGCGTAGGAGGAATCAGAAAAGGATTGCTCCAGCGCCACAACGGAATCAAAAAGAGTTGTTTTGCCCAGGGTATGCATGCGCAGGACGTTGGAGTTCTCCTTTTCTGCCTTTTGAAAGCAGTAGCTGAGATCATAGTCGCCGGTGCGGTAATCTTTAATAAAACTGGGAGAGATATAGACGATGATCCGCTCGTAGGGAACTGTTACGTCTATCTCCGGTCGATGAATGGCATTGTGGCTGACGAATACGATATCATAGGGCTTCAGTTCATATGTTTTTCCCTCGATCATATAATTTACCTTACCGCTGATAAAAAGAACGATTTTATCAAAATCATGGTAATGGAATTCAAATTCTGTCATAGGGGCATCTGTCAGGTGAAAAAGCTGAAATTCACTATTTAAATACCCGCGCTTCTCGTATATACTCATAGTAGACACCTCTTTTGTATTATACAGCATAATTTGCAATATAAAAAGCACCATTTCAATTTTGTGATCAAATAATGCTTGTTATGATAGGAAAAGAGAGAATAGGGAGGTATGAATTATGGCAGTTACATTTAAAAAGTATCACGGTTTGGGGAATGATTATCTGGTGTACGACTGTATTAAAAATACTTATGAGCTGACACCTAAGCGGGCCAGGATGATTTGTGACAGGCATTTTGGGGTGGGGTCTGACGGAATTTTGGTGGGACCTTATTTTGAGGAAGACGGCATACATGTGAAAATATATAATCCGGACGGGAGCATGGCAGAGGAGAGCGGAAACGGAATCCGAATCTTTGCCCGTTATCTCAAGGATAATGACTATGTTCAGAAAAAACATTTTGTACTTCATACAGACAGAGGGTCTGTGGAAGTGACCTATCTCAATGAGAACGGCAGCCGCCTTCGGGCTTCTATGGGAAAACTCAATTTTTTCAGCGATGAGATTCCTGTCACAGGACCAAGGAGGGAAGTCATCAATGAGGAGATGGAGTTTGGAGGAAATACCTACAAGACCACTTGTGTTTCTATAGGCATTCCCCACTGTGTCATTCCCATGGATGAAATTTCAAGGGAAAAGGTCTGTTCCATTGGAAAGTTTTCCGAGGATGCCCCCTGTTTTCCGAACCGGATGAATACGCTGATTATGAAGCCTATAGATGAATACAATATAGCTATAGAAATTCATGAGAGGGGCGCCGGTTATACATTGGCATCAGGCAGCGGCAGCTGTGCGGCGGCAGGCGTGGCATACCGTCTGGGGCTTGCCAGCAATAAGATGACCGTTCATATGCCGGGAGGAGAACTTCAGGTAGAAATTGAAGAGGACGGCGAAGTTCTTATGACCGGAGATGTGGGGTATGTGGGGACTACTACCCTGGGATATGAATTCCTGGCAAAGCTGAGAGTGCTGGAATAAAAAACAGTAAACCGGATCATGTGAGCAGAGATGAGGAGACAGAACATGGATGTAGAATTGAGAAAAGAGATTCTGCGGCTTTTGGAGAGGAATGCCCGGCTAAGCGCTGAGGAGATCGGCGTGATGGCGGGCAGGCCGGCAGATGAGGTACAGAAAATTATCAGAGAACTGGAAAATGAGCAGGTTATCTGCGGCTACCATACACTGATTAACTGGAACAAAGAAGAGGAGGAGCTGGTAACGGCACTGGTAGAACTGAAGGTAACTCCCCAGGGGGGTGATGGCTATAATAAGATTGCAGAGCAGATTTATCAGTATCCCCAAGTGGAAACTTTATATCTGATGTCAGGCGCTTACGATTTCCTGGTAGAGCTAAAGGGGAAAACCATTAAGGAGATCTCTATGTTTGTGTCAGAAAATCTGGCTTCCATGGATGAAGTGCAAAGCACGGCTACTTATTTTACGCTGACTAAATATAAGGAGCAGGGAGTTAACCTGATCAAGAAAAAACAGGACGGAAGAATGGTGATCACTCCATGAGCCGGTTTGTGACTGATAAAGTAAAACAGATGAAACCCTCAGGTATCCGAAAGTTTTTTGATTTGGTCAGCGAAATGCCGGATGCCATTTCCCTTGGGGTGGGGGAGCCTGATTTTGATACGCCCTGGCATATCCGGGAGGAGGGAATCCGTTCCCTGAAAGCCGGCAGAACCTTTTATACCTCCAACGCCGGTCTCAAGGAGCTCAGGGAAGAAATATGCAGATATATAAAGAGAAAACAGGGACTTAGCTACGATCCTTTCAGTGAGGTTTTTGTTACCGTAGGGGGGAGCGAGGCCATTGATATTGCCTTCCGTACTATACTGGAGCCAGGGGATGAGGTGATTATTCCGGAGCCGGCCTTTGTATCCTATGTACCCTGTGTACAGCTGGCCGACGGAGTGCCGGTAACGATCTCCCTGAAGGAGGAAAACCAGTTCCGTTTGAAGCCGGAAGAGCTGGAGGCGGCCATTACCCCAAAAACGAAGGCACTTCTTTTATCCTTTCCTAACAATCCTACGGGGGCGATTATGGAGAAAGAAGATCTGGAGGCACTGGTGCCGCTGATTATGAAACATGATTTGGCTGTAATATCAGATGAAATCTACAGTGAACTGACGTACAGAGATCCCCATGTGAGTATAGCAGGTCTTCCGGGAATGCGGGAGAGAACGATTCTGATCAATGGATTCTCAAAAGCCTATGCCATGACAGGATGGAGACTTGGTTATGCCCTGGCACCTGGTGAGATTATGAAGCAGATGATCAAGCTTCACCAGTTCGCCATAATGTCAGCTCCAACAAACAGCCAGTATGCAGCTGTCAGAGCACTGAGATACGGGGATGAGGATGTACTTTTAATGCGCCAGTCTTACAATGAAAGGCGGAGATATCTGATGCACCGGTTAGCGCAGATGAATATTCCCTGTTTTGAACCGTATGGGGCATTCTATATCTTCCCCAATATATCCAGGTTCGGCATGACTTCAGAAGAATTTGCCAACCGATTGCTTTCAGAGGAAAAGGTGGCTGTAATCCCCGGGACTGCGTTCGGGGAATGCGGTGAAGGGTTTATCCGGATTTCTTATGCGTATTCTATTGAAGAATTGAAGACTGCATTTGACAAGATTGAAAGCTTTATCTCCAGGTTAGCCTGAGAACACAGGGCGGGGACATACTCTCCGTCCTTTTGCCGTAGTTACGTGTTGTTCCAGAAAAGGAGCAGATTATGCAGATTGAGAGCCTTGTGATTCGGAATTTTAAATCTATCCGTGAGATGCGAATAGAGGGAATTGAAAATGCCCTGATTCTTGTGGGGAAAAATAATACGGGAAAGACTTCTGTCCTGGATGCGATCCGTGCAGTGGGCGGAGTGTATGAGATAAAAAAAGAAGATTTTAATGAAAAGCGCCAGAATATAGAGATTCAGGTTACGTTAGGTTTTTCTCCCCAGGATTTGCGTCTTCTTCACAGCCTTGGGATGGTCAGCCAGTATAAACGCTATGAGCTGTGGGAGAAGGACTTTTGCCAGAAGCTGCCCTCCTATAAAGAGGGTAAGCTGTTCTTTGAGTTTTCAGCCAATTATGAGGGAAAAATACGGTATCACGATGGGATTAAAAAGAATAACTCCCATATTCGGGAGGTTTTTCCAAAAATATATTTTATTGACATACAGCGGGAGGTCAAAGAGATACAGGACGATCTGCTGATGTTTCAGGAAAATGAACTTCTCGGCAGAATGCGGTCTGGCAGCTGTATGTTCCACGAGGGCAAGCAGTGCCAGCACTGTTTTTCCTGCATCGGGCTGATTGAGAAGAAGACGCCCCGGGAGCTGGATGTGTTTGAGACTTCAAAGCTTCTGGAGTACAAGATGTATCATATGAACCTCAGCGATTTTTCCAGGAAGGTGAACCGGAATTTCCGCAGAAACAGTGGATCTTCCGAAGAAATCTGTTATACGATGGAATGCAGCCCGGATCATATGTTTCAGGTTACGGTAGAAACGTATCACAGCGTCAGAAACAGAAGACAGCCTATCGAGCATTTGAGCAAAGGCATGAAAAGTATCTACATGCTGTCTCTTCTGGAGGCTTACGTGGAACAGGGAAATCTAATCCCGAGTATTATCATGATAGAAGACCCTGAGATTTTTCTCCACCCCAAGCTGCAGAAGGTTTCCAGTGAGATTTTGTATCGGCTGTCAAAAAAGAATCAGGTGATTTTTTCTACCCACTCCCCGAATCTGATTTTTAATTTTAACAGCAGGCAGATTCGTCAGATTGTATTGGGGGAGGATGAATATTCTGTTGCCAGGAAAAAGACGAATATAAATGCTATTCTGGATGATCTGGGATATTCAGCCAGCGATTTAATGAATGTAAGCTTTGTATTTATAGTAGAGGGAAGACAGGATAAAACTCGTCTGCCGCTGCTTTTGGAAAAATATTATTCCGAAATTTATGACAAGAAGGGAAAGCTTTCCCGGATTGCTATCATTACGACCAATAGCTGTACAAATATCAAAACTTATGCAAATCTGAAGTATATGAATCAGATATATATGAGGGACCAGTTTCTTATGATAAGGGACGGGGACGGGAAGGATCCGGAACAGCTGGCAAAGCAGCTCTGCAGATATTACGATGAGCGCAGCCTGGAGGACATTGATAAGCTTCCCAAGGTAACCAGGAGAAATGTACTCATTTTAAAATACTATTCCTTTGAGAACTATTTCCTGAATCCGGAGATTATGGCACAGTTGGGAGTGATCGAATCCCCGGAAGAGTTTTACCGCATCCTCTTTGGAAAATGGCAGGATTACCTCTGGAGAATACGGAGCGGACAGCATCTGACAGAAGTGCTGGGGAAGAACCTGGAATCCAAGGAAGAACTGAAAAGCCATATGGAGGACGTGAAAATTTACCTGCGGGGCCACAATCTTTTTGATATTTTTTATGGCAGATATAAGGATCAGGAACGGGAGATTCTCAAAAAGTATATTGATCTTGCACCCAGGGAAGAGTTTCAGGACATTCTGGATGCGGTAGACAGGTTTGTTTATTTTGACAGCAGAAAAAAGGGAGAATGAGAAATAAATGGGAGAACCCATAACAGTATTAAATTTTGATCATGTTTATGAGGAACAGGATTTTTACCGGAAGGAGAAGTATATCTGGATCGATCTTACAGATGTATCAGGGGTAAATGGCTACTGTGACAGCCATGCCATGGCTGTGCTGAGAAAACGGCTCAGACAAAGACCCCATTCCAGAATTCATTTTATTGACTCCGGCAATTATCATTATGTGACTTATCTGCTGCTGGAATATATCAGAGAACCTTTTTCCCTGGTTCTTTTTGACCATCATACAGATATGCAGCCGCCGCTCTTTGAAGAGTTATTATCCTGCGGCTGCTGGGTCAGAAGAACGCTGGAGGAGCACAAGTATCTGCGGGAAGTGATTATGATTGGAATGGAAAAAAGGCAGCTCGAGGCCATTGATCCTGTATATCGCAAACGGATTACAGCATATAGCAGGCAGACAGTGGAGGAAAGCAGTGAATGGGAGGAATTTGCGGAGCAGCATATTCATTATCCGGTATATATTTCTATTGATAAAGACGTAATAGACACAGGGGAGGCTGCTACCAACTGGGATCAGGGCGGACTTACCTTAAAGCAGCTGAACGAGGTTTACGGAAAAATCTGCAGAAATCACAGGGTTCTGGGTATTGACGTGTGCGGAGAGAGTGCAGACTATCTGGGAATGCTGGAACGCTTCGAAGCAGATAACAGCAAGAATAACCAGGCAAACGAAAAAATCCTGGATATGATAGAGGAAAAGACATTTTCCTAGTAAAAAAGACAATTTTTTCTGGACTTTTTTAAAATTTAACGATAATATTATGTATTATGTTGTAATGGAATCATACAATCGGGAGGAAAAGCAGCAATGAAAAAAGTAGTAAAATTCGGCGGGAGCTCTTTGGCAAGTGCAGAACAGTTTCAGAAGGTGGGGGATATTATTCGTGCCGACGAGTCAAGACGGTACGTGATCCCCTCTGCACCCGGCAAAAGATTTACTGATGATATTAAGGTTACGGATATGCTGTATGAGTGCTATCAGGCAGCTGCAGAGAAGAGAAAGGAATTTAAAAACCTGCTGAGATGTATCCAGGAGAGGTACCAGGAGATCATCGATGGTCTTGGACTTTCTCTGTCACTGGAAGAAGAATTTTCGGTAATCGAGCAATCATTTAAAAATGGTGCGGGAGAGCAGTATGCAGCTTCCAGAGGAGAATTCCTCAACGGTAAGATTATGGCTGCCTATTTGGGGTATGAATTTATAGATGCGGCAGAAGTAATTATCTTTGACGAAAATGGAAGCTTTGAAGCGGACAGAACCGACGAGATACTTTCCGCACGCCTGGAAAATGTAAAAACTGCTGTAATCCCGGGATTTTATGGTGCCACAGAGGATGGCGTAGTTCACACCTTTTCCAGAGGGGGATCCGATGTAACAGGATCCATCGTGGCAAAGGCCATCAAGGCAGACCTGTATGAAAACTGGACTGATGTCTCAGGATTTTTAGTGGCAGACCCAAGGATTATTAAAGATCCTCAGGTAATTGAGACCATCACATACAGAGAGCTTCGGGAGCTTTCTTATATGGGAGCAACCGTGCTGCATGAAGATGCTATCTTCCCTGTAAGAAAAGAAGGAATCCCTATCAATATCAGAAATACCAATGAACCTGAAGATAAGGGAACCTTTATCGTAGAAAGCACTTGCAGAAAACCTAAATACACCATTACAGGAGTGGCCGGCAAGAAAGGGTTCTGTTCCATTTACATTGAGAAATCCATGATGAATGCGGAGATTGGGTTTGGGCGCAAAGTTCTTCAGGTATTCGAAGAACAGGGGATTTCCTTCGAACATGTGCCGTCCGGAATTGATACCATGACAGTATTCGTACACCAAAGTGAGTTCGAAGAAAAAGAACAGCAGGTAATAGCGGGTATCCACAGAGCCGTACAGCCCGATGTAGTAGAGATGGAGTCCGATCTGGCCCTAGTCGCTGTAGTAGGCCGGGGAATGCGCGCCACCAGAGGAACAGCCGGAAGAATCTTCTCTGCTCTGGCACATGCCAATATAAACGTAAAAATGATTGACCAGGGGTCCAGTGAACTGAATATCATTATAGGTGTAAAAGACAGCGACTTTGAAACAGCAATAAAGGCAATATACGATATTTTTATTATGACTCAGATCTAAAAGAGGGATAAAAAGGGGACGTGTTCTTTCTACAAAGAACACGTCCCAAAATCGATCCAGCCTGTCCCTAATTCATTTTGCCCTGTCCCTTTTTCATTATATTCCTCTAATGTATTGCAAAACATATAAATTTTCTTTAAATATTCCCGCCAATGTTTCATGAAAAATTAACAGCTGTCAAGAATAATATATGTTATGATAATTGGGTATTCTAAACCGGAAAAGGGGCCGGTTTAGCATTGCTGAAGACGGCACATGAAGATGTGCCTGTATCGTTATAAGGGGAGAATATTATGGATAATGTTTTGAGAAGCCAGTTGAAAAAGATTGGCAAAAAAGAGAAGAAATTACTGGACAAGAACAAAAAGGGGACCGTCCGGGCAGTCTCGGAAAAGTTAGAAAATAAGATTCCGGAAGGGGTTAGAGTTAAGCTGGAAACTGCTTTCTATAAAGGGTTCCGCCTTGTCTTTTCTAAAGGGACGGGATGGATTGAAAAAACATATAACAAAGAAAAGCGAATGCTGGAATATGAAGCAGAGGATTATACATATAAGAGAGATCAGAAAAGAGTAATCAAACAGCTGAATAAAGTTTCCTCCAGGAGCAGTATGTCTAATCTGGGACTGACAGCTTTGGAGGGGACTGTTATGGGGGTGCTTGGAATCGGATTGGCTGATATTCCTGTGTTCATAGGTGTGCTTCTGAAGGGAATCTATGAAGTGGCTATAAGCTATGGATTCTCCTACGAAAAAGAGGAAGAGAAATATTATATTCTTCTGATGATAGAGGCAGCGCTTGCCCACGAGGAAACACAGCGGACACTGGACGATAAGGTAAATGAGATTACTGAGTATTTAAGCCAGGGGATCGCTGTTCCTTATCTGGTGGAAGAACAGATGCGGCAGACAGCAGATGCCATGGCAGAAGATATGCTTTGTATGAAGTTTATTCAGGGTATACCTATTGTGGGAGTGCTGGGCGGAGCCGTTAATGTGTCCTATTTTAACCGGGTGATGAGGTATGTGAAATTGAAGTACCGGAAGCGGTATTTGTTGTCGAAAAATTGAGATTTAATGCAACCGCTTGAGTTTCGATTCAAGGTGCTCCAAGTCGGAAAGTTGAGGTGGCGGGGGGACGGTGAGAGGAACCCGCGGCAGCGGGCTGGCTGGTTCGGGCGGGAGGAAGGCTTAAGTTCCGGGGACACCTCCGTCGCGAAGAGAGTCTAAGACAAAACCGGAATCCCCGCCGGAGCACCGTTCGTATGTGCAAAGAATGCTTGATGTGCATTCTCTGCCCATGCTCACTTTTTTTCGGCGCGGATTGCCGAAAAAATCTCCAGCGAGAATCCCGGTTTTGCCTAAGACTCTCTACTCACTCCTGCGGAATCGTCCGCGGACCTTAAGCCTTCCTCCCGCCGCCGAGGGATTCCTCTCACTTGGGTATGGGAGAGTTCCAGGGGTAGAGCTACATAATGGGAACAATAATGCGAAACAAGAGGAAAAGTGTACAACTCTCGACCTTCCCCGCCCGTTTTCCGTGAATGTGAAGTGAGTCTCTGCCAGGTCAAGTGAGGAGGTCTTGGGGCCATGGTAAGGGAGGGTACTGCTCCTATCTGCGCAGACTGCGGAGTGCGTCCGAAGATCCACTGCCGGCGGTCACTTAGGAGCGAAGGCTCTCCTGAGCTTCTTAGTGAACGGCCAGGCAGTTAGCTAAGGAGAAACGCGGCAGCAAGCAGATAGGAGCAGTACCCTCCCTTACCATGGCCCCAAGACCTCCTCACTTGACCGTCCGTCTGCAATGCCCCGCTCGCCGACTACATAACCTCGAACTTCACATACAAAAAACTATAATTTCTTTTCCATTATATAATCATCCATCACAAACCCATTCCCAATATCCGCCACCTGCGTTCTTGTTTTCCGGAATCCCATATGCTCATAAGCTCCGATGGAATTTGTATTGTTTTTATTGCACGTCAGCCAGATGAGGGAGAGCCCCCGCTCTCTGCACAAAGAAGAATAAAAATCAATCACTTGGGAGCTGTAGCCGTTGCCCCGGTGCGCTTCCTTTATGTAAATCTTGCTGAGAAACAGCGTTTTGTCCTCCTGGTGAATTCCTGAATACCCGATGGGAGTACCTTCCAGGCTGAGAAGAAAGTATTCATATCCCTCTCCTAACTGTTCCTTGAGAGCCGAGTAGGACTGGAAACGTTCCAGCATATATGCAACCTGTTCAGCGCCTATGATAGGGGTAAAGTGCTGCTGCCATATTTCTTTGGCAAGGCCGGCGATGGTCAGAATCTGGGCATCAGTAACTGCGGGTTCAATCTGTAATCGTTTCATGTAGTATGCCTCCTTATGGTACATAAAATTGTATTTATTATAAAATGAAACCAAAATTTTTACAAGGAAATTGCCAAACTCCACATGTGCTTTACTTTTGATTGAAAGAAGAGTAAAATAGTAAAAAATGAAATTATTTTTTCAGCAGGGAGAAAAAAGCCCGGAAAGGATATTAAAAATATGGAAATAAAAGAAATAATGGAAGCTGCAGGTTTTCCATATGAAACTACTTTACGAAGATTTTCAAACAACGAGGCGTTGTTAAAAAAGTTTTTATGTAAATTTGTAGACGATACCACATTTTGCGAGCTTACAAAAGGAATAGAAGAAAAAGATTATGAAAAGATTCTCATGCAGGCTCACACCTTAAAAGGTGTAGGAGCTAATTTAGGATTTGACAAGCTGAGCCAGGAGTGCGCCGGCATAGTAACGGCAGTCAGAGAAGAACGGTATGAGAAAATCCCCCCCTTATTTTGAGCAGGCAAAGAAAGAATATGAGACAGTAATGGCCTGTATTCGTCAGATACAAGGGTAAAAGAGGAGGTGTCAAGCATGACTGCAGATGAGAAATTACATAGAGGGAAACCCAGGATTCTCATCGTGGATGACTTGGAACTGAATCGGGCAATATTGTGTGAATTATTCTGCAAAGAATATGAAGTGCTGGAGGCCGAAAACGGCCAGGAGGCTATTGATGTGCTGGAAGAACAGAGCGACAGCATACAGGTAGTTCTTCTGGATATTGTGATGCCTATTTTGGATGGGTTCGGTGTTTTGGATAAGATGAGCCAGAAGGGCTGGATTGGACGGATCCCGGTAATTATGATTACTGTAGAGACATCCGACGGCGTAATGCAGAAGGGATACGAGATGGGGGCTACCGATATCATCTCTAAGCCATTTAACCCCAATATCATCCGCCAGCGTATCCACAACATCATTGAACAGTATACCTATAAGCAGAAACTGGAGCGGCTGGTAGAAGAACAGACAGAGATTCTCAGGCGTCAGTCCAAGAAGCTCAGAGAAAACAGCGCCCAGATGATTGATACCCTCAGTGCCGTGATCGAGTTTAAAAACACAGAGTCGGTGCAGCATATCTATAATATACGTACACTTACCAAGATCCTTCTGAAAGAGTTCTCCCGCAGACACAGGCAGTATGCCCTGAATGAAGAAAAGATAGAAAGTATTTCCGAAGCAGCAGCCATGCATGACATCGGTAAAATAGCAATTCCCGATCAGATATTAAACAAACCGGGCAAGCTGACAAAAGAAGAGTTCGAGATAATGAAAACACATACCCTGAAAGGGTGTGAGATTTTAGAAAAGCTGGCTACGGTGCAGAGTCTGGCCTACTATGACTACTGTTATGACATTTGCCGCTATCATCATGAGAGATGGGACGGAAACGGCTACCCTGACGGACTGAAGGGAGATGAGATTCCCATCTGGGCCCAGGCAGTGTCTATCGTAGACGTGTATGATGCTCTGACCAGCAAACGGGTGTACAAAGATGCCTATCCCTCCAAGAAGGCGATTCAGATGATAAAGGATGGGGAATGCGGAGTGTTCAACCCCCTTATGCTGGACTGCTTTCTCAAAGTGGTATCCAAGTTTGAGGAGGGAATACGCAGGGAGTCAGAGGAAAAGAATCTGACAGCTGAGGACAGCGGTATCATTATACCGGAGCAGGACAGCCACCAGGACAACGAGTATGAGCTGTCAACCAGAACTCTTCGCCTGCTGGAATTAGAGAGGCAGAAATACAGAATTCTTTCTGAGCTTTCCGGAGAGATTTTATTTGAGTATAATATCAAGTCAGACAAACTAATATTTTCGGATCAGTACCAGGTGCTGACCGGGCGGGATGCCGGCTTTGAGAATTTCTGGAGGGGAAGCGCCAAAGAGCAGCTGATTCTGAAGGAAGATATTCCCAGACTTTATGAAAAGATAAAAGAAATATCAGAAGATAAGCCGGACTGCAGGCTGGAGATGCAGATTGATCTGGAAGAAAAGGGCTATGAATGGTATGAGGTATATCTCTATCCTATCTGGGATACTGGCTTTGAGAGGGTGTGTATCGGCTATATGGGAAAACTGATAAATATCCAGAAGCAGAAAAAGAGGAACCTGCAGCTGCAGAAGGCCGCCGACAGTGATCCGCTCACCGGGATTTTAAACAGGCAGGCAATGCAGAAGAAAGTATCCCATCTTCTGAGAACCAGGCAGATTCATGCGGGGGCTATCGGGTTCATTGATCTGGATAATTTCAAGACAGTAAATGACAGCTACGGTCATATGTTCGGAGATGAGGTTCTCAAGCGGGTGGCTGGAGTCCTGAGGAGCATACTCAGGGAAACAGACTATATAGGACGAATCGGCGGGGACGAGTTTATCGTATTTTTCAGGGAAATTTCTGCGAGAGAAGCCCTGGAGAGAAAGCTGGAGCAGATGTGCGAAAGTCTGAGGCAGAATGTGGACGGCTGTCATGTGTCTGTGAGTATCGGAGCCTCCCGCTATCCTGAGGACGGAGACACCTATGATGTTCTGCTCCATAAAGCGGATCAGGCACTCTATATGTCAAAGCGCATGGGAAAAAATGGATTCCAAATCTACGATGAGGCCTGCGGCAGCAAACCCTTCCGCTCCCTTTTGTCGGGTATGGATGAGTATGACGAACGCCTGGAACAGATGGTGCAGGCATTAAAATAATATCAGACATAAACTACCAGGTATTGACATTTTTAGAAGCTATGCTACAATATATGGTATGTCAGAACGAAACATAGAGAAGGACTGTTGCAGTCAAAGGCCTACAGGCAAAAAGCTGCAGCGGTTCTTTTTCACGGAAAAGGAGGAAATGAATGGAGATATCAAAGAATGCCAGAATGGTACTGGAAAAACGCTATTTGATGAAAGATGAAAATGGTGAGGCAATGGAAACTGTGGATGGAATGTTCCACCGTGTGGCCAATGCCATTGCCCGGGGAGATCTTCTCCACGATGAAAATGCAGATGTAGATGCCACGGCGGCAGCCTTTTATCATATGATGACGGAACTGGAGTTTTTGCCTAATTCCCCTACCCTTATGAATGCAGGACGTCCTCTGGGGCAGCTGTCTGCCTGCTTTGTTCTTCCGGTGGAGGACAGTATGGACTCTATCTTTGAAGCGATCAAACAGGCGGCTTTGATCCATAAGAGCGGAGGCGGGACAGGCTTTTCCTTTTCCAGACTCCGTCCGGAGGGAAGTACGGTCAATTCCACAGGAGGGGTGGCCAGCGGTCCCATAAGCTTTATGCGGGTATTTAATATGGCAACAGAAGCGGTAAAACAGGGCGGATCCAGAAGGGGTGCCAATATGGGGATTCTTAGAATTGACCACCCGGACATCCTGAAATTTATTGACTGTAAAGCTGATAATAAAGAAATTACGAATTTTAATATCTCTGTAGGACTCACAGAGGCATTTATGCAGGCAGTGGAGACAGACGGGGAGTACAGTCTGATCGAGCCGCATACCGGTACCGTGGCCGGCAAATACAGAGCCAGAAAGGTATTTGACAAGATTGTGGATGCCGCATGGAGAAACGGAGAGCCGGGTATTATTTTCCTGGATCGCCTGAACAGGGACAATGTAGTCCCGAAGCAGGGGGAGATTGAATCGACCAATCCCTGCGGAGAACAGCCCCTGCTTCCCCACGAGAGCTGTAATCTCGGGTCAGTTAACCTGACAAAGATGCTGAAGGAGAGCAGAACAGGCTATGTATTTGACTGGGAAAAGCTGAAAAATACTGTGAAAATGGCAGTTCATTTCCTGGATAACGTGATTGATGTGAACAAATATCCTCTGGAACAGATCGATTACACCACAAAACAGACAAGAAAGATCGGGCTTGGCGTTATGGGGTGGGCAGACTGCCTGCTGATGATGGGAATCCCGTATAATTCAGAGGCAGCAGTAGAACTGGGAGAAAAGGTAATGAAATGTATCACGGAAAGCGGCCGTGAGGCCAGCCGGAAGCTGGCAGAACAGCGGGGAGCTTTCCCGCTCTTTGAGGAAAGTATCCTTCCCCAGGACATGCCCCAGAGAAATGGGACGATTACAACCATAGCTCCCACAGGGACGCTCTCCATCATTGCCGGTTGTTCGTCCGGGGTAGAGCCTATCTTCGGCTATGTATTTATAAGAAATATAATGGATGGGACAGAATTGCTGGAAGTCAATCCCATCTTAAAAAAGGAACTGGAGAGAAGAGGATTATATTCGGAAGAGTTAATGCGGAAGATTGCAAAGGAAGGTACGGTGGCCCATATAGAAGAGCTTCCTGAGGATCTGCGGAGAGTCTTTGTGTCCACCCATGACATCAGCCCCTCCTATCACGTACGCATGCAGGCTGCTTTCCAGAAATATACGGATAATGCCGTGTCCAAAACCGTTAATTTCAGCAATTATGCCACGAGAGAGGATGTGGCAGAGGTCTATACCCAGGCCTTTAAGCTGGACTGCAAGGGCGTTACGATCTACAGAGACGGCAGCCGCAATGAGCAGGTACTGAATATCGGCAAGGTGAAAAAGGACGGAGAAGAGGAAGAGATAGCAGGAAGAGTAGTTCCCCGGCTGCGCCCGGCGGTTGTCTCCGGGATTACGGAAAAGGTTCAGATCGGATGCGGCAATCTCTATATCACTGTAAACTATGACGATGAGGGAATCTGTGAGGTGTTTACCAACACCGGGAAAGCCGGAGGCTGCCCCAGCCAGAGTGAGGCGACTGCCCGTCTGGTTTCCATATCCCTGCGCAGCGGTATTGATGTAAAGTCTATCGTAAATCAGCTTCGGGGAATCCGTTGTCCTTCCACGATCCGGCAGCCCAAGTTAAAATGTACTTCCTGCCCGGATGCCATCGCACGGGTAATCGAAAAAGTCTATAATGAGCAGGTGAAGTTAGGACGCTGGGCACCGCCTGCCAGCAAAATCGTGGTAAAGACGGAAAAGGACGGAAAAGGCACAGTGCGCAAGGCAGCAGATCCTCTGATTCCTGAACCCGGTGAAGTCCCTGGAAATATGCATTTTTGTCCGGAATGCGGTGCATCCTTAGAGCATGAGGGAGGCTGCGTCATCTGCCGCCAGTGCGGATACAGCAAATGCGGGTGATCACAGCGGCAGAAACTCTAGAAAAAAAATATGGATTTTATGCAGTTCTATGGTATAATGTCGGTAGGCATGGGACAAACATGGTCCATGTTCTGTGAATGCTGAAAGGCAAGACTTAAAAATAACTGAGGTGTAATTCATGAAGAGAGTATTGTTGAAGTTAAGCGGAGAAGCTTTGGCAGGTCCTAATAAGACAGGGTTTGATGAAGCTACGGTAATGGAAGTAGCAAGACAGGTAAAGGTATTGACAGATGAGGGAACCCAGATAGGAATCGTCATCGGAGGCGGGAATTTCTGGAGAGGACGAACCAGTGAGACTATCGACAGGACCAAAGCAGATCAGATTGGCATGCTGGCTACTGTGATGAACTGTATCTATGTATCCGAGATTTTCCGCTATGTGGGAATAAAAACTCAGGTGCTGACACCATTTGCCTGCGGATCTTTTACTAAATTATTTTCCAAGGACAGGGCGAATAAATATTTTGACAGAGGAATGGTAGTATTTTTTGCCGGGGGAACAGGCCATCCATATTTCTCCACAGATACCGCTACCGTGCTTCGTGCCATTGAGATTGAGGCAGAGACCATTCTTTTGGCAAAGGCTGTGGATGGTGTATATGACAGCGATCCTAAGATTAATCCGAACGCGAAAAAATATGAGGAAGTAACCATCCAGGAGGTCATTGACCAGAAGCTTGCTGTTGTGGATATGACAGCATCTATTATGTGCATGGAAAACCATATGCCTATGCTGGTATTCGGACTGAGCGAAGAAAACAGTATTGTGAATACCGCCCATGGAAACTGCTCCGGCACAAGAGTAACGGTATAGAATTCAAATGCTTATTAAATAAAAGGATTTAGGAGGAACTTTATATGGACGAAAGAGTGCAGGTATACGAAAACAAAATGCAGAAATCACTGGAGAATTTAATCTCTGAGCTGGGAACGATCCGTGCAGGACGTGCCAACCCGCATATCCTGGACAAGATTCAGGTGGAATATTACGGTACGCCGACTCCTCTTCAGCAGGTGGCAAATGTTACCGTGCCGGAACCCAGAATGATTCAGATTCAGCCCTGGGAAGGCTCTCTGGTAAAGGCTATTGAAAAAGCAATACTTGTTTCCGATCTGGGAATCAACCCTACCAATGACGGAAAAGTAATTCGCCTGGTGCTCCCTGAGCTGACAGAGGAGCGCAGAAAAGAATTAGTAAAGGATGTTAAGAAAAAAGGAGAGGCATGTAAAGTGGCCATCCGCAATATCCGCCGCGATGCCAACGATGCTTACAAAAAGCTGGCAAAACAGGATGTTTCTGAAGATGAGATCAAAGAGCTGGAGTCAAAAGTACAGAAGCTCACAGATAAGTTTGGAAAAGATATTGACAAAGTTGTAGAAGATAAGTCAAAAGAAATCCTGACTGTATAATTGATAGGAAAGACAGGAGAGGGGCACACTACCATAAGTATCTTATGGGCACGTGCCTCTTTGCGCGTAGAGAGGAGTTTAGGATGAATATTCCCAATCATGTAGCCATCATACTGGATGGCAACGGAAGGTGGGCAAAGTCCAAAGGAATGCCCCGGAATTACGGCCATGTAAAGGGCTGTGAAAATCTGGAGAAGATCTGCGGGATTGCAAAGGATCTGGGGATTAAATATCTGACGGTGTATGCATTTTCCACGGAAAATTGGAAACGATCCAAAGAAGAAGTTGACGGACTGATGAAGCTGTTCCGGAATTACACCAAGAAATGCATTAAAATAGCAAAAAAGAATAAAATGAGAGTCCGTATCCTGGGGGAGCCGTCTGCATTCGACGCAGATCTTCAGGAGAGTATCCGGGAATTGGAGGAGTTCTCCAAGGACTACGATGAACTTCATTTTCAGCTGGCCCTGAACTATGGAAGCAGGGATGAGATCGCCCGTGCGGTAAAAAAAATGATGCGGGATCAGGAAGCGGGGAAACTGGAGTGGGAAACTGTTACAGAGGACACGATCTCAAATTATCTGGATACCGCAGGACTGCCGGATCCGGATTTGATGATACGCACCAGCGGAGAAGAGCGGCTGTCCAATTTTCTGCTGTGGCAGCTGGCCTACACAGAGTTTTATTTTACTCCTGTTCCGTGGCCTGATTTTGGAAGAGATGAATTAATCCAGGCAATCGAGAAATATAATAGTAGAGACAGACGCTACGGAGGCGTCAAGGAGGAGTCATAATGTTTAAGACACGGCTGTTAAGCGGGATTGTACTGGTGATTCTGGCTCTGATTACAATTATTTCAGGAAATCTTGTATTATTTTGTACACTTCTGGGCATCTCTCTGATAGGGATGCAGGAGCTGTACCGTGCCATGGGTGTGAGAGAAGATAGGTTTAATGCCTTGGAACTGGCAGGCTATGGAGGGGCAGTGATTTTTTATCTCACCTTACTTCTGGGGCAGACAAAGTATGAGATGACTGCCCTGCTTTTTGGGCTGGTGGGAATTATGTGTGTCTATGTGTTCGCCTATCCAAAGTATCGTGCGGAACAGGTTATGGCGGCATTCTTCGGCATTGTTTACGTAGCGGTAATGCTCTCTTATATCTACCAGACCAGGAACCTGGAGGATGGTAAGTTTATAGTATGGCTTATCTTTATCTGTTCCTGGGGCAGCGATACCTGCGCATACTGTGTGGGGATGCTCATAGGAAAACATAAGATGGCCCCTGTCCTGAGTCCGAAAAAGTCGGTAGAAGGCGGAGTCGGCGGAGTCGCTGGAGCGGCTCTTATCGGCGGCGTCTATGGGGCTGCCGTCCACAGTGATATTGCCATGTATGCGGTGATTGGAGCTGTCGGCGCGCTGATCTCAATGGTAGGGGATCTGGCGGCTTCTGCCATCAAAAGAAACCGTGAGATTAAGGATTATGGTACGCTGATACCGGGGCACGGGGGAATCCTGGACCGGTTCGACAGTGTGATATTTACATCGCCGTTTATTTATTTTTTAGCGGCAGTACTGTTATAGCGAAGGGAAGCATATGAAGAAAATAGCAATCTTGGGGTCCACAGGATCCATAGGTACACAGACGCTGGATGTGGTGCGCAGGAATCAGGATATACAGGTTCTGGCTTTGAGTGCAGGCAGCAATATTAAGGTTCTGGAAGAACAGATACGGGAATTTCATCCCCGTCTGGCGGCTGTATGGAAGGATGAAAAAGCAAAAGAGCTGGCAGTTAGAGTTGCCGATACTGATACCCGGGTGGTGAGCGGGATGGATGGTCTGCTGGAATTATCTGTCCTGGAGGGAACGGAACTTCTGGTAACAGCTATTGTGGGGATGATAGGAATTCTGCCCACAATAGAAGCAATAAAAGCGGGAAAGGATATTGCCCTTGCCAATAAAGAGACGCTGGTAACCGCCGGCCACATTATTATGCCTCTGGCACAGTCCCGGGGTGTGAGAATTCTTCCGGTTGACAGTGAACACAGTGCTATTTTTCAGTGTCTGAACGGGGAGGACACAGGGACCGTGAGCAGACTTTTGATCACAGCCTCCGGCGGACCCTTTCGGGGAAAGAAGACAGAGGAACTCAGAAATGTAAAAGTGGAGGATGCTCTGAAACATCCCAACTGGGCTATGGGCCGGAAGATAACGATAGACTCCGCGACCCTGGTCAATAAAGGCCTGGAGGTTATGGAGGCAAAGTGGCTGTTTGGCGTTGACTTGGACCGGATACAGGTAGTGGTACAGCCCAAAAGCGTGATACACTCTATGGTTGAATTCCGGGATGGAAGTATTATGGCTCAGTTAGGAACCCCTGATATGCGGCTGCCTATTCAGTATGCCCTGTACGGGGGAGCCAGAAAGTATCTGGGAGGGGAACGCCTAGACTTTTTCCAGCTGGCAGACATTGCCTTTGAGGCGCCGGATACAGAAACTTTCCGGGGGCTGCCCCTGGCTATGGAGGCTTCTGAAGCGGGAGGGTCTATGCCCACAGTATTTAATGCCGCCAATGAGATGGCAGTGGGCAAATTCTTGAAGAGAAGTATCGGTTTTCTGGATATTTACCATATTATTGAGGAATCTATGGGAAGGCATCAGGTGGTTAACAATCCAACTGTAGACGAAATATTGGAGATAGAAAAGGATACATACAAGTGGATTGAAAGCAGGTGGTAAATTATGAGCAGTATATTTCATATGGTAAGTAACGCAGGGCCGTTTCTCATAAAACTTTTGGTGGCAATGCTGGTATTCAGCGTCATCGTAATTTTTCATGAATTGGGACATTTTCTGTTGGCAAAGAGAAACGGCATTGGCGTCGTGGAGTTTTCTTTGGGAATGGGCCCCCGTTTGATCAGCACAGTGAAGGGGGAAACCAGGTATTCCGTAAAGCTTCTGCCCTTTGGCGGTTCCTGTATTATGGTAGGAGAAGACGGAGATGAACAGGGGGAGAATACGTTTAACAATGCCCCGATCTGGGGACGGATCGCTGTGGTAGCCGCGGGGCCAATCTTTAATTTTTTTATGGCGTTTGCATTTGCTATGATTATTGTCAGTGTGGTGGGATATGATCCTGCGGAGGTGATGGAAGTGCCGGAGGGCTCCCCGGCGGCAGAGGCAGGTCTTCAGGCCGGAGATATCATCACAAAGTTTGAGGGCCGCAGCGTAGATATCGCCAGGGATATGGATACGTACATTGCCCTGCACGGACTTACCAGCGACGAGATAAACCTTACCTACACCAGAGACGGAAAAAAACAGTCAGTCCGCTATCAGGCAGAGAGTGTGGAAAAGTATATGCTTGGCTTCGGCTATACGCCCGACGGCCCGGCTGAGATAACCAGTCTTTCCAGAGGACTTCCTTTGGAGGAAGCCGGACTTCAGATCGGGGATGTGATTACCAGCATAGACGGAACCCCCATCGGGGATGCCAATGGGCTGGTAAAGTATCTGGAGGCAAATCCCCTCAGCAGTCAGAGAGTAACCATCGGATACGAGAGAGACGGCAAAGAAAAGGAAGTTTCTGTAGTTCCCAGGATGAATAAGAATATCTCTCTTGGGTTCGCTTATAACCTGGGGAGGGAGAAAACGAACTTCCTGGGGGTTATGAAGTATAGCTTCATAGAAGTAAAGTATTGGATTCGTACCACAGTGGAAAGCTTATTTATGCTTGTTAAAGGGCAGTTTACAGTGAACGACCTTTCCGGACCAGTGGGAATCGTAAATGCCATCGGTGACTCCATCGATCAGGCAAAGCCGGAAGGGACGAAGATGGTTTCCCTGCAGATGATTTACTGGGCCATTCTTCTGTCTGCGAACCTGGGAGTCATGAACCTGCTGCCGATTCCAGCTTTGGACGGAGGACGCCTTGTCTTTCTGATTATCGAGGCAATCCGGGGCAAGGCACTGAACCGGAACGTGGAAGGTATGGTCCACTTTGCAGGTTTTATGCTTTTAATGGCATTGATGGTATTTGTAATGTTTAATGATATCCGCAAACTGTTCTGAGTTTACCAGGATGCACAGCTATGCGCAGCCGGAGGCAGATAAAGCCTCCCGGCTGCCTTTTTAGTATAGTGGAAAAGGTTCTCCGGGCGGGATGCTGGATAGCCGGATGTTCTCCTATATGGAGATCCCCATCTTTGTGTGTCTGGGAAGAGATTCTCTGTAAGTCTCGTCGATTCTGATATGCGTCTCAATCATCTCCTCCAGCAGTTTTTCATCCCTTTTCTTCAAAGCGGTAAGGATTGCCAGGTGCTCTTCGTAAGTTTTTTGGTATTCCGCCTTCTCATAGGTAACCTCTGCCATCCCCTGAAAGTACTGCTGAATCAGAACAAAAAGAGTCTGATACAGGTATTTGTAGAGAATATTGTCGGAGAGATCAAGCAGTGCCATGTGAAAATTGCTGTCGTATGCTGTGAGAAGCTCCACAGATAGTTCCTTGCCGTTTTCCATGTGGGCCTGGGGAGGAACCATAGAGGCCTCTAGCTGCAGAATGGCAGGATCAGGGACATTTCGTACGATATATTTACATGCTTCCATTTCCAGAACCTTGCGGAGCTGGAGAAGATCGTCCAGCTTTCCTTTGCTTAAGGCAAACATGATGCAGAGGGTATTGTTGATTGTGTTTTCCGGGTGCTGGGTGATATAGTTGCCGCCTCCCTGGCGGCTTTCCAGGATCCCCATAATTTCCAGTGCCTTCAGTCCTTCCCTTACAGACGAGCGGCTCAGAGACATGGACGCGGCCATATCCCGCTCTGTAGGAAGCTTGTCCCCGCATTCCAGCTCTCCGGTGAGAATATCCTGCTCAATTTTTCTGAATACTTCGTTGCAGTTCGTGGTTGATTTTGTGAATTCCATGTTTTCCTCTCCTTTTAAAAAGTTAAATAAATAACAGGATAAAATGTATTTACGTTTTGGCAGTTATAGTGTATAATAATATTATAACAATTGGTCAGACCAATTTCAAGAGTAAATTTACTTTTACATCAGAATAATTGGGCGGGCATACGGCTGCACCGTATGATAATGTATACCCAAAGGGCATCCCGTGACACATGCCCTGCGGGCGGGCATACGGCTACACCGTATGACAATGTATAAGGAGGTTGATGATATGAAGGTTGTATTTGCTGAGTATCCTGAGAGCAGAAACAGGGATATTAAAACGGAGATGATGTATCTGCCGGACGGCGCAGAGATCGGATTTGCGGTGTATGACGAAGACCATCTGGAGGCATATTATGAGGCTTTAGAAGATGCAGATGCAGTTTTGACGGGGTTTGCCCCTCTTGATAAAGCGGCGATTGATCACTTGAAAAAGTGCAGAATTATATCTGTGCAGGCAACAGGCTGGAATTTCGTTGATTCTGATTATGCAAAGGCAAAGGGGATTGCTGTATGTGCGGTGGGAGAATACTGTACCCAGGAGGTAGCAGACCATGCTATGGCACTTATGCTGGCACTGTGCAAGATGTTTCCCTATCATACAAGAAGAATAAACCAGGATAAGGCATGGGAGATTGAGAGCTTAAAAGATCGTGAGGTCCGGCGGATTGAAGGCCAGACTCTGGGAATTGTAGGATTCGGAAAGATTGGCCGGGCCGTGGCGAAAAGGGCGCAGGCCTTTGGGATGAAAGTGATTGCATACGATCCTTATATCGAGGCGGAAGCCGCCAATGCTATGGGGGTATTGCTGACCGATATCGACACCCTTCTGGGAAGCTCTGATATTATTACCATCCATATGAACATGACGGAAGAGAATGAATGCTTTTTTAATAAAAATACCTTCGCTAAAATGAAAAAGCATCCTTTTATCATTAATGTGGCAAGAGGCGGCATGATCAATGAGGAGGATCTGGCGGAGGCACTGGATAAGGGTCTTGTCAGAGGCGCTGGTCTGGATGTGCTTTACAGTGAATCGCCTGACCTTGCAGCCAGCAGGCTTACCAACAGGGAGAATGTGATTATTACGCCCCACAGTGCTTTTTATTCGGACGATTCCATTGAAGCCTGTGAGAGGATCTCAATGGAAAATATTCGCTATTATCTGGAGGGAGAAAAAGACAAGGTATTTAAACTGGTATGATAAAAAGGCAGATAAGCGGGCCGGGAACGATGGGTTCCCGGCCCTTATTGCGTCAGCGGCTACTGAAGTTCCGCAATTCTTGTAACACCTACAAAGATTTCCTGTATCTTATACCAGGTGCGGTAGTCTACGATTCCGGTCTGAGGGAGACCGAAAATGCTCTGGAATTCTCTGACTGCATTCTGTGTGCCCTCCCCGTAGATGCCGTCAGCAGCGATGGAAGGAATCGCAGTGTAAACTTCACCGATGGTATTAAGCTGTTCCTGCATCTGGCGTACTTTGTCTCCGCTGGCGCCTATATCCAGATTGTAGCCGGGCCATGAGGCGGGAACCCCTGAAACCTCCTCGGCGGAGTTAATGTACATATTATCGCCGTAATAGTGCCGGAGGATTTCAATGGCGGAATAATTCTGATCGCCCAGGTATTTTGAGCCCCACTGACTCATCCAGTTGGGACAGGAGACCCTCTGTCCGTCACAGTACTGTGTCAGGATAGGCTGTTTTACATTCGGCCGTGAGAGATAATTGGAGAATAATTCATCCACAATATCAGAAATGCTCTTGAAAATATTTCTTCCGTACATAAATTTATGATCATAAGCGGTGGATGAAGTAATGGTAAAATCATACCCTTTATTCCGATACCACTCTGTGTAAACACGGTTCAGGGTAAAGGACATAATGGCCAGAACATTGGCACGTATCGTATTATCCGGCCAGGTAGCGTATATCTCACTGGATGCAACATTTTTGATATAGTCCCTGTAACGGATATAATAGTTTGCTGCTGTTGAATCACTGGGGGCGCCGTCGTGCACTACAACATATTCCGGAATCACAACCCTGCTCAGGACAATCTCCCCTGATTCATTGGTAGGCTTGATCTCATCCTCAGGGATCTTAGGAGGGTATTCTCCATACAGGGTATGAGCCGGAATCACGATGTTCTGGAATTGTTCTCCGGGAGCTGTGGGCTGCATACGAACCGGGAGAAGTGCCTCGGCTTCCGGGAGAACCTCTGTGCCTGAGACGTCGATGGGCTCAAAGCCGTCAGCATTGATCTGCACTGTGTATTCAGAATAGGGCTGATACTCTGAGGGAGCCATACTGTAATCCAGCGGCGGTGCCGGAAGCTCGATCTCAGGTGTCTGACCGTTTGCATCTGTTGTTAATTCTTCGATAGGGCTTTCGGGATCTCCGGAGTAGGAGATGGTTACTTTAGCATTTGTGATGGGCAGATTCCGGATGGATGACTGGACAGTTACCATAAGCCTGCCCCGATCCACCCGATTATCCTGCATAGCGCGCATATGCGAATAATTCATAAGTACCTCGCAAAATAGAACCTTCGTAATATTTTATGCAGCAGTCTTTAATATGTACCTGTGAATCATTTTTCAGGAAAAAATCTGAGAGGAACTCATATCCTTTGCCTTTTGTGGGAATCATGAGTAAGAGAGGCAGATTTTACATTTTACATTTATTTAACATGCCCAGGCTTTTGGATTTTACAAGGGATTGTTACTATCTAAATGTATTAAGTGAAGCAAACAAAAAAGGAGTAAAAGGTTATGATGAAAAAATTAGTAGCAGGACTTTTGGCAGCAACGATGACCCTTGGTATGTTAGCAGGCTGCGGAGATAACGCAGGAGATTCCAACAGTGACACACAGACTGAGGGTACAGACAACACAGGCGATACGGATGCGAAGGATACGTCTGGTAACAGCAATCCTATCACCGTTATTTCAAGAGAAGACGGCTCAGGTACGAGGGGCGCGTTTGTTGAACTGTTTGGAGTAGAAGAGAAAGATGACAGCGGGGAAAAAGTGGACAACACCACACAGGATGCGGAAATTACCAACAGCACAAGCGTTATGATGACAAGTGTGGCCGGAAATCCTGATGCCATCGGTTATATTTCTCTGGGTTCCCTGAATGACACTGTCAAGGCATTAAAAATCGATGGGGCTGAGGCAACGGTAGACAACATTAAAAGCGGTACTTACAAAATTTCCCGTCCTTTTAATATTGCTGTAAAGGAAGGCTTAAGTGAAGTGGCTCAGGATTTTGTTGACTTCATCTTAAGCAGTGAAGGGCAAAAGGTAGTTGAGGACAGCGGATATATCACTGTGAACGATTCTGCTGAAGCATATGCCGGCAGCAAACCGTCAGGAAAAATTGTAGTTGCAGGCTCTTCCTCTGTAACCCCGGTTATGGAAGCGCTGAAGGAGGCATATTTGAAAGTAAATTCCGGAGCTGAAATTGAAGTACAGCAGAGTGATTCAACAACAGGTATGCAGTCCGCCATGGATGGCATCTGTGATATCGGAATGGCATCCAGAGAGCTGAAGGACTCTGAAACAGGCGGCGGTCTGAAAGCAACTCAGATTGCACTGGACGGCATTGCAGTAATCGTTAATAAAGAAAATTCAACAGAAGACATGACCAGTGACCAGGTAAAAGCTATTTACACAGGTGAGACAACATCCTGGGGAGATATTCAGTAATTATTTTACGGCGAAAGAGTTGTGGCAGAAACAAGAGGCTGCAGCCCTTTTTCGCGTTGAAGGAGCGTAAAACATGAAAGACATGAAAGAAACAATAATGAAAATTATCTTCCTGATATCTGCCTGCGCTTCTATACTGGCAGTAGCCCTTATCTGTATCTTTCTTTTTGCAAATGGGGTTCCGGCCATAGGCAAAATCGGAGCCGGGGAATTCCTTCTGGGTAAGACCTGGAGGCCGAACAATAATCTTTTCGGCATCTTTCCCATGATACTGGGCAGTATCTATGTTACGGCAGGAGCAATTATTGCAGGCGTTCCCATCGGAATTCTGACAGCAATTTTTATGGCTAAGTTCTGTCCAAAATGGCTGTACCGGTTTATGAAGCCTGCTGTGGATCTGCTGGCGGGAATCCCCTCAGTTGTCTATGGCTTTTTCGGTCTGGTGGTAATGGTACCTCTTGTGCGGCAGTTCTGCAGGGCATTTGAACTGAATGGCAACGGCAGCAGTATATTTACGGCATCCCTTCTTCTGGGAATTATGATTCTCCCCACAGTGATCGGTGTTTCAGAGGCGGCAATCCGGGCTGTGCCGGACCAATATTATGAGGGAGCGCTTGCCCTGGGGGCAACCCATGAGAGAAGCGTATTTTTTACGGTGTTTCCGGCAGCGAAGTCAGGTATTATGGCCGCGGTTGTACTTGGAGTTGGAAGAGCGATCGGAGAAACCATGGCGGTGATTATGATAGCAGGCAATCAGCCGCGGATGCCAAAAGGACTCTTCGAAGGGGTCAGAACCCTGACCGCCAATATTGTTTTGGAGATGGGGTATGCGGCGGATCTTCACAGAGAAGCGCTCATTGCAACGGCAGTGGTACTCTTTGTGTTTATTCTGATTATCAACCTATTATTCTCGTTACTCAAAAGGAGGCAGAAATAATGCAGGCAATGAATAAGCAAACCTGGAAACAAAAAGCAAAGGCTTATAGGAGCAGTCCTCTGTCCTTGTTTCTGCTGATTTTAGTGGCACTGGCGTCCCTGATAACAGTATGTGCTCTTCTTTTTCTCATTGGATACATTATGGTAAAGGGGATACCGAACCTTACGCCGTCTCTTTTTGCATGGACATACAATACGGAGAATGTTTCTCTGCTTCCTGCACTTATCAATACCATACTTATGACACTGTTATCCCTGCTGATCGCAGGCCCTCTGGCAATTTTTGCCGCGATCTATCTGGTAGAGTATGCCAAGCGGGGCAATAAATTAGTGGAAATTGTGCGTGTGACGGCTGAGACGCTGACGGGAATTCCATCTATTGTTTACGGACTTTTCGGCCTGCTGTTTTTTGTGACAACACTGAAATGGGGGTATTCCCTTCTTGCGGGCGCATTTACTCTGGCAATTATGATTTTGCCGGTAATTATGAGAACCACAGAGGAAGCACTGGGGTCTGTGCCCGATACGTTTCGGGAGGGGAGCTTTGGGCTGGGAGCCGGACGTCTCAGGACAGTCTTTGTCGTGGTCCTTCCGTCAGCAGTTCCCGGTATCCTTTCCGGAGTCATTCTGGCCATCGGAAGAATTGTGGGAGAGACAGCGGCCCTTATGTATACGGCGGGAACAGTAGCTGAAGTGCCAAGCAGCCTCCTGTCTTCCACGAGAACGCTGTCTGTGCATATGTATGCCTTGTCCAGTGAAGGCCTTTATACCGACCAGGCATATGCCACGGCGGTGGTTCTCCTTATTATTGTACTGCTGATTAACTGGCTGTCTGGTGCTCTGGCCAAGAAAGTGAAGAAAGGATAAAGACATGGATAAGTTTACGATTTCAAATCTGGATTTATATTATGATGATTTTCATGCCCTGAAGGATGTGAATCTGAATCTGCCGCCCAACGAAATAACCGCCTTCATCGGGCCCTCCGGGTGCGGCAAATCAACCTTATTAAAATCTCTGAACCGGATGAATGATTTGGTGGAGGGATGCAGAATCACGGGAAAGGTGTTGTTGGACGGGGAGGATATCTACGGGGATATGAACGTGAATCATCTGCGCAAACGAGTGGGCATGGTGTTTCAGAAGCCGAATCCCTTCCCTATGAGTATCTATGACAATATTGCGTACGGTCCCAGAACCCACGGAATTCATTCCAGGGCAAAACTGGACGATATTGTGGAAAAGTCCCTGAGAGATGCCGCCATCTGGGAGGAAGTGAAAGACCGGCTGAAGTTAAGTGCTCTGGGCATGTCCGGAGGACAGCAGCAGCGTCTCTGCATCGCCAGGGCGCTTGCGGTAGAGCCGGAGGTACTCCTGATGGATGAACCTACCTCGGCCTTAGATCCTATCTCGACTTCAAAAATCGAAGACCTTGCGATAGAATTGAAAAAAGATTATACTATTATTATGGTTACACACAATATGCAGCAGGCGGCCCGTATTTCAGACAAAACAGTCTTTTTCCTTTTGGGAGAGGTCATCGAGTATGGGGAGACAGAGCAGGTATTTTCTGTTCCGAATAACAAGAAAACAGAGGACTATATTACCGGGAGGTTTGGATAATGAGAATCAGGTTCGAACAGCAGCTTGAACAGCTGAACATTGAATTAATCAAGATGGGCGCCCTGTGTGAATCAGCTATTAATAAGGCAAATGAGGCACTGCTCAATGTGGATAAAAATGAAGAGTGCGTGGCAGAGGTTATGGGGATTGAGGATGAAATCAATCAGAAAGAGCGTGACATAGAGGCTCTGTGTATGAAGCTGCTTCTGCAGCAGCAGCCGGTCGCCAGGGATCTGAGACAGATTTCCTCTGCGCTTAAGATGATTTCTGATATGGAGCGCATCGGAGATCAGGCGGCTGACATTGCAGAGATCTCTAAATATGTCCAGGTGCGTCAAAATGCCAGCAAGATTCACATCGGAGACATGGCCAAGGCTACTACGAAGATGGTTACGGAGAGCATTGATTCCTATGTAAACCGGGACCTGAAAATGGCTCAGGAGGTGGTCAGATATGATGATGTGGTGGATGATCTGTTTCAGGAGGTAAAAAGTGAGTTGATAGAACTGGTTGTAAAAGACAGCCAGAATGGAGAGTTTTACTTTGATCTTATTATGGTTGCCAAATATTTTGAGCGAATCGGCGATCATGCAGAAAATATTGCCCAGTGGGTAGAATTTTCAATTACCGGAAAGCATGAGTTTTAGAGAAAAGGGTTAGGATGGAGGAACGTATGATTTATTTGGTAGAGGATGATGACAGCATACGGGAACTGGTAATTTACACGCTGCACAGCACAGGGTTTGAGGCTGTGGGATTTATGTGTGCAAAGGACTTTTGGAAGGGAATAGAAAAGCAGATGCCGGCCCTGGTTTTGCTGGATATTATGCTGCCTGATGAGGATGGTCTCCAGATCCTGAAGAAGCTCCGGAGCAATACTTCAACAAAGAAGGTTCCGGTTATTATGCTCACGGCAAAAGGCACGGAATATGACAAGGTGGTAGGACTGGACAGCGGTGCGGATGACTATATTCCAAAACCGTTTGGCATGATGGAGCTGGTATCCCGGATAAAAGCAGTCCTGCGCCGCACGGAGCCGGTAAAGGATGAGAATGTATTGGAAGCCGGCAGCATATCTGTGGATATTGACAAGCACCTGGTTATGGCTGACGGAAAAGAGGTTACACTTACCCTGAAGGAATTTGAACTGCTCTGTTATCTTCTGAAAAACAAAGGGTTTGTGCTGTCCCGTGATAAGATTCTTTCCCGTATCTGGGGATATGACATTGATGTGGAGACACGAACGGTCGATGTACATATCCGTACTCTTCGGCAGAAGCTGGGCAGCTGCGGAGAAATGATAGAGACTGTCCGGGGTGTGGGATACCGGATAGGAGGAACCAGATAATGAGAAAAAAAATCTTTGGGAATATGTGTGTGATCTCCATACTGGCTATCTTAGTCACTTCTATCTTTGTTGTGGGCGTATTTTACGGGGACTTTGTAGAGAAGATGAAGAGTGAAGTGGAAACAGAGGCAGGATATATCAAAACTGCCGTGGAACAGATGGGAGAGGAGTATCTTGATGAGATCCTCAGCCAGCCGGAGGTAAACAGAAGAAACCGTATCACCCTGGTAAACAGTGATGGCACGGTTATTTTTGACAGCTACTATAATCCGCAGTCACTGGAAAACCACAGGAAGCGCCCTGAGATTCAGGCTGCCCTGACAGAGGGCACAGGGAGGTGCAGCAGGGTGTCAGATACGCTGCAGCAGGAGACATATTATTATGCCCTGAAGCTGGACAACGGTATGGTGCTTCGGGTGGCGAATACCAGCAGCAGCGTCTATGCCAGCCTCCTGCGGGTTATTCCCCTGGTTCTTCTCATCTGTGTTATAGTATCTGCAATTACCATGCTGATAGCTACCCGTCAGACGAAAAAGATTGTGCAGCCCATCAATGAACTGAATCTGAAAAAACCGGAAGAGAATGATACTTACGATGAGCTGGCCCCTTTGCTGGGCAGACTGGAAAAGCAGAACAAAACTATTAAGCTTCAAATCGAGGAGCTGAAGGTGAAACAGAGAGAGTTTACCGCGCTGACCGAAAATATGAGCGAAGGATTTTTGGTTATTGACCAGGATGGAAATGTACTTTCCTACAACAGCAGTGCTCTGGAGCTCCTGGGAATGAAACAGGCCATCGGTGAGAAACAAAATATTCTTACATTTAACCGCAGTGTGGGACTGCAGAATGTAGTGGATGAAGCGCTCAAGGGCAATCCAAGCGAACAGGAGATACAGGTAGAGGGGAAATACTGCCAGATTATGGCGAACCCTGTGACCAGCAAAAAGCAGATCAAAGGTGCAGTTATTGTGATTATGGATGTTACAGAAAAACAGCAGAGAGAGCAGATGCGCAGAGAATTCTCAGCAAATGTCTCCCATGAGCTTAAGACACCTCTCACATCGATCTCCGGATATGCTGAAATCATGAAAAACGGCCTGGTAAAACAGGAGGACATTCCCAGATTTGCCGAGAATATCTATAAAGAGACTGCCAGGCTTATAACCATGGTAGGTGATATCATAAAGCTGTCCCAGTTGGATGAGAACCAGGTCGCTCTGCAGAAAGAAGAAGTAGATTTGTATTCCGTGGCAAAAGAAGTAGTGGAGCGTCTGCAGGCAACCGCCTCCGGTCATAAAGTTACTCTCTCCCTGCTGGGAGAATCCAGAACTGTAAACGGAGTGCGCCAGATACTGGATGAAATGATATACAACCTCTGTATCAACGGCATAATCTATAATCGGGAGGGCGGGTATGTACAAGTGCGCGTAGAAAATCGGGAGGGACACACCATTCTGGCAGTCAAAGACAACGGCATTGGGATCCCCCAGTCAGATCAGCAGAGAGTATTCGAGCGTTTTTACCGGGTAGACAAAAGCCACTCAAAACAAGTGGGAGGTACAGGGCTGGGGCTTTCCATCGTAAAACACGGGGCAATGTTTCATAGAGCCGGTATCGAGATGGACAGCATTCCAGGTAGCGGCACAGAAATCAGGATAGTCTGGTAGAAATAGGGAAATATTTATATGTTTCATGGGAGATTATTATTTTACTTATTAACCTTCAGGACGTATACTGATGGATGAGGAGGCTTTCAAAGATGGAAAAGGGAATTATAAGAAAGTTATTTTTATCCACCTTTTATCTGAGTGCATTTACGTTCGGAGGGGGATATGTCATTATTACTTTGATGAAGAAGAAGTTTGTGGATGAATACCACTGGATGGAGGAGCAGGAGATGCTGGACCTTACTGCCCTGGCCCAGTCGGCCCCCGGTGCGATTGCGGTGAATGGGTCTCTCATCGTAGGATTTAGAATTGCAGGGATCAGAGGGGCTCTGGCTGCAGTTGCCGGGACAGTACTGCCTCCGTTTTTTGTATTGTCTGTAGTTTCTATGTTTTATGCGGCATTCCGGGATAATAAGATGGTTAGTCTGGTTCTGGAAGGAATGCAGGCGGGGGTCGCAGCCGTAATTGCAGATGTGGTGATTGATTTGGGTGCTAAGATTGCGGGAGAGAAGAATGTGGTGTCTCTGCTGATTATGGCAGGGGCTTTTCTCTGTGCGTACGTGTTTCATATAAATGTGATTATCATCATACTGGTCTGTGTGGGGATTGGAACCATACGGGGGCTGTGGAATATGAGGAAGGATGGGACAGAATGATTTATATAAAATTATTTCTCAGCTTTCTTCAGATAGGCGCTTTCAGCATCGGCGGGGGATATGCCGCCCTTCCCCTGATACAAAGTCAGGTAGTACACATTCAGCACTGGCTTACTGCGGGAGAATTCACAGATCTGGTGACAATCTCACAGATGACTCCGGGACCAATTGCCATTAATGCGGCCACTTTTGTAGGTCTGCGTCTGGGCGGTGTATTGGGGGCAGTGATTGCCACACTGGGCTGTATCCTCCCATCGTGTATTATCATGTCGATTTTGGCGTATTTTTATTTTAAATACCGGGAGCTGGAAGTGCTTCAGACCATTCTGCAGGCACTCAGGCCTGCAGTGGTGGCGCTGATTGCTTCTGCGGGCCTTGGCATTTTAGTACAGGCACTTTGGAGCGACAGCAGCAAGGGGATTTCCTTGGAGACGCTGAGCCTGTCCGGGGGAGCCATCTTTGTGGTTTCTATTATTTTGCTGAGAAAAAGGAAGATGAACCCTATAAAGGTTATGGGGATCGCCGGAGCTCTGAATGTTGTCCTATTCTATGCCTCGGTGCTGCTAAAATAAATGGTTTTCCATTGCAAACCGGCCGGAGGAATAGTACAATCACAGTAAGATGATTCGTGTGAGGCCTAAGAACAGGAAGTCGTAAAGGAGGATGCCAATGGAACGTTTTGTGATGGATGATTTTCAAGTACAGATATCCATAGAAACACTGTCGGAGAAGCTGCATCTGTCGGAGCAGGAAGATGTGGAAATGATGGGGGAAAAGCTGCAGGAGGCCCTTCGGATAGCAAAGCCGAAAGCAGTGTATAAAATCTGTGAGGTGACGGAAATTAACGGGGATAAAGTAACCATAGAGGATACCGAATTCCAAAGTCCTACCCTTGCGGCCAAACTAAAAGGCATTCACAATGTTTTTGCCTTCGTAGCAACCTGTGGGACAGAAGTGGATGCGTGGAGCCGCCGGGAGGATGACTACATTGTGAATCTTTGGCTGGATATGCTCAAGGAGATGATTCTGGTAGAGGCTCGAAAGCAGTTTCGAAACCGTTTATCTGAAAAGTATGGGATTAAAAAGTTCGGAGTCATGAATCCAGGATCCGGGAATGCAGACACCTGGCCCATCAGACAGCAGGCCCAGCTGTTCTCCCTGATAGGGGATGTCAATGAACTTACAGGTGTGGAATTGACCGGGGGAACCCTGATGTATCCCACAAAATCAGTCTCAGGAGTTATGTTCCCGTCAGAGGAAGACTTTGTGAGCTGCTCCATCTGCAAGCGGGCGAATTGCCAGAACAGAAAGGCAAAATATATGGGGGCATAAAATATGGAACAGATGACATTGTTTGATGACAGGGCAAGAAGCAACCCGTTGGCCAGCAGGCTTCGGCCAGAGAGCCTGGAGGAATTTGTAGGTCAGAAACATCTGTTGGGAAATGGGAAAATACTGCGGCAAATCATAGAACAGGACATCGTCTCTTCTATGATTTTCTGGGGACCGCCCGGTGTGGGGAAAACCACACTCGCAAGTATAATTGCCGGAAGAACCAAAGCAGATTTTGTGAACTTCAGTGCAGTAACCAGCGGCATTAAAGAGATAAAAGAAGTTATGGCCAAGGCAGAGCAGAGCCGCCGCATGGGGGTTCGAACCCTTCTGTTTGTTGACGAGATCCATCGTTTTAATAAAGCTCAGCAGGATGCGTTTCTGCCCTATGTAGAAAAGGGAAGCATTATACTAATCGGTGCGACCACAGAAAATCCTTCTTTTGAGATTAACGGAGCTTTGCTGTCTAGATGTAAGGTGTTTGTGCTTCAGGCTCTGTCAGAGAGTGATTTGACAGAGCTTCTGCAGCATGCGCTGTCTTCTCCCAAGGGGTTTGGCGATATGAGGGTAGAGATTGAACAACAGTCCCTGAAAGCAATTGCCAGGTTTGCCAACGGTGACGCCCGCACTGCTCTTAATACTTTGGAAATGGCAGTGCTAAACGGTATTACTGAGCGGGACAAAATCAGGGTAACCACAGAAACTTTGGAACAGTGTATCAGCAGAAAATCACTTCTCTATGACAAGAATGGCGAGGAGCACTACAATCTAATCTCCGCGCTTCATAAATCTATGCGCAACAGTGATCCGGATGCGGCAGTGTACTGGCTTGCGCGGATGCTGGAAGCAGGGGAGGATCCCCTTTATGTGGCCAGGCGTCTGATCCGTTTTGCCAGTGAAGATGTGGGAATGGCTGACAGCCATGCCCTGGATCTGGCAGTTTCAGTCTACCAGGCATGCCATTTTAATGGAATGCCGGAATGCAATGTGAATCTCACCCATGCAGTTGTGTACCTGTCCATGGCACCGAAGTCCAATGCTTTATATACCGCCTATGAGGACTGTAAAAAAGACGCCATGAATCACCTTGCGGAACCAGTTCCTCTTCAGATTAGAAATGCTCCCACAGGTTTGATGCGTGAACTTCACTATGGGGAAGGATATGTGTATGCCCATGATACAAAGGAGAAATTGTCCCGGATGCAGTGCCTGCCGGATGCCCTGAAAGACAGATGTTACTATCAGCCCACATCCCAGGGGAAAGAAAAAGAAGTAAAGGAAAAGCTTGACAGAATTAAGGCCTGGAAAAAAGGGGAAAAAAGTTGAAAAAAATTCTGAAAAGGTGTTGACGAAACATAAACCGGATGCTATAATATCACTTGTCGTTCGGCAGTAAAGCCAAGGCGATAAGCGGGAGTGCTGGAATTGGCAGACAGGCAAGACTAAGGATCTTGTGGGTGTATGCTCGTGTGGGTTCAAGTCCCATCTCCCGCAGTACGAAACCCTGTATCTTATAGTAGGTACAGGGCTTTTTGCTGTTCAAAGAGAAGGCAAAGGTTAAGGGGATTTTGGAACTAGTCTATATCGCAAGTTGCTTCATTCCAGGGTACCAATACCCATCTTGAATATATCAGGGGAGCATGGAACAGGAATATCAACTATAAGCAAAATAATTAAAGATTTGGTAGACCCTATAAAAGGCAGTAGCCTATCAAATTTTTCAGATGAAAAAGATGGATTTCAAATGTAACTAGCACAGTACTATCTAACCTTTTTCGATAATACGGAGAAGCTGAAACCCAGTTTAAACCTTATTTTTTGTCAAGGAGTGACTGGGGGTGTCACATATAAAAGAAAGTTTTTAGCAGAACGGTCTTTATAGAGACTATTCCTTTACAAATTTATAGTGAATCCGGCAAAATAGAAGCCGAATTTAAGAAAGACCTGCCCCAAATATTTGGAGGAGTGCTGACTGTTGTTGCAAATGCTCTCCAGCTAAAGACCAAGGTAAAATCACCTGCCTCCTACCGGATGATGGAATTTACCACTCTTGGCTATGCCATTGCCGAAAGTATTGGTGATGGTCTTGGCGCGTATGCTGGCCCGGGTGCTTCTGCAAAAGAACTTCCCAAAGCTCCTAATGCACTCAGTCGCAAGGTAAAGGCTTTGAAATCATTATTTCTGAATGTTTATAGTTGAAATAGGAACTTCGCTTCATTCGCAAACCTATTTTCTTGAAGGAACGTATTTATATAAGGACAGGGCCGTTGCGCTAAGTGCCCTGTCCTTTTTGTTGAATTTCAGTTGGCAAAACGATATAATGTGATTAAAGAAACTTCTGACATAATGGAGGTGACAGGTTGAAAATAATATTTGAAAAGGATGCCGCAAAACATATCAGCAAAATGGATAAGCCTTCCAAAACCAGAATCAAACAGGCGATTGATAAGCTTCCGGCCGGAGATGTGAAAAAGCTCCAGGGATACATACATGACTATCGCCTGAGGGTTGGGGATTTAAGAGTACTATTTTCCGTTGAAGAGGATACAATAATTATTAAAGATGTGCTGCCCAGAGGACAAGTATATAAAAGAATATAAGAGGTGATGATTATGAGTAAAGAGATGCTAAAAGGCTTGATTGACTTAATAGATGAAGAAGACATGGAGACGATTTTTCGTGTACTGGTAAGATTCGTACCAGAAGATAAGCCGATGCCAGACGAAGTCGAAGCAATTTACCGGGCAAATAAGAGTATTGCTGAACAGGGCACCGTGTCTTATGACGAAATTGATTGGAATTGACAAAATTACTTTAAATTAAATTTTAACGGGCAGATTTTTATATTTTTTAAAAGTCTGCCCATTTGCTGTTTTTACTGGAGTAAAACATTTAACGCAGTCTTTAAAGTTTGTTAAAAAACATAAATTATTTAAACCAATTTTATATCTCACAAAAAAATATCGAAAAAAGTTTTCTTTTCGAAAAAATTAGAGATGATTAGCTCCAGAGATACTTATCCATCTGCTCGTTAGACTATGCCGGGATTTTTCAGTAAGGGCTTGCTCCATAGACTACGGAACTTGTGGGTGTATGCTCGTACAAAACCGGAATCCCCGCCGGAGCACCGTTCGTATGTGCAAAGAATGCTTGATGTGCATTCTCTGCCCATGCTCACTTTTTTTCGGCCCTGACTGCCGAAAAAATCTCCAGCGGGAATCCCGGTTTTGCCTAAGACTCTCTATTCACTCCTGCGGAACCGTCCCCGGACCTTAAGCCTCCCTCACGCCCAACCCAGCCCGCCCACCGCCGCGGGATTCCTCTCATCTGGGTATAGGGAGTTCCAGGGGGAGGTTTTTGGCAGTTTATCCAAAACATCAAGCGGACAATAATGCGGAACAAGAGGAAAAGTGTACAACTCTCGACCTTCCCCGCCTGTTTTCCGTGAATGTGAAGTGAGTCACTGCCAGGTCAAGGGAGGAGGTCTTGGGGCCAGGGGTACTGGGTGGATCTGCGCAGACTACGGAGTGCGTCCGAAGATCCACTGCCGGCGGTCACTTAGGAGCGAAGGCTTTCCTGAGCTTCTTAGTGAACGGCCAGGCAGTT
>NZ_FQVI01000001.1:67537-243074 GCF_900129135.1 Lactonifactor longoviformis DSM 17459 | reverse complement strand
AGACGAACTGAACTCATGGCTGTATCACCGTATTCGTATGTGCATATGGAAACAGTGGAAGTTACCCAAAACAAGGAAAAGAAACCTTATGAAACACGGAATACCCGAATATTTTGCACATCAGGCGGCAAACAGCCGCAGGAAATACTGGTATGTATCGGGAATGGGAGCGGTCAACAGAGCATTAACAAAAGAAAGATTGATAAACAGTGGCTTCTATGATTTAGCCACTGCCTATCAGTCTGTGCACGTCAACTATTGAAACCGCCGTGTACCGAACGGTACGCACGGTGGTGTGAGAGGACGGGAGTTAATCACTCCCTCCTACTCGATTGTCCTCTGACTTTAGAAAAAGTTCACTTGTAGACCGTATTAGATTAGGATATAATGATGGAAGTAGAAATCGTAAAGGAGAACACTATATGTCAGAAGATAAAGAATTATTTGATGAGGCAGATATAGAAGAAACCGCAGTCACTGTGGATGATCATGATAAAAAAGATGACGACGAGTATGAAAAAATATGTTTTATGTGCCGCCGTCCTGAGAGCAAGGCTGGAAAGATGATAAGTCTTCCCAATAATATTAACATCTGTACAGAGTGTATGCAGAAAAGTTTTGACACAATGAGCAGCAGCAATATTAATTACAACGATCTGATGAATAATATTCCTAATATGCCGAACATCAGTATGATTGACCTGTCGACTCTGCAGGATCAGATCCCCAAAAAGCAGAAGCTGAAAAAGAAAAAGGAAAAGCCAAAGGAAGAGGAGACTGCAAAGACACTCAGTATAAAAGACATACCTGCTCCCCATAAGATCAAGGCCAGCCTAGACGAATATGTGGTGGGGCAGGACTATGCTAAAAAAGTAATGTCAGTGGCTGTTTATAATCACTATAAAAGAGTATACGCTGATAAGGTGGATGATATTGAAATTGAAAAATCAAATATGCTGATGATTGGCCCCACCGGAAGCGGCAAGACGTATCTGGTGAAGACTTTAGCCAGGCTGTTGGATGTGCCGCTGGCAATCACGGATGCTACCTCCCTGACAGAAGCCGGATACATTGGAGATGATATTGAAAGTGTAGTATCTAAGCTCCTGGCGGCAGCGGATAATGATGTGGAAAAGGCAGAGCATGGGATTATATTTGTGGACGAGATTGATAAGCTTGCCAAGAAAAAGAACACGAACCAGAGGGACGTCAGCGGAGAATCTGTGCAGCAGGGAATGCTTAAGCTTCTGGAGGGAAGCGAAGTGGAGGTCCCGGTAGGTGCAAACAGCAAGAATGCTATGGTCCCCCTTACAACGGTGGATACCAAAAATATTCTGTTTATCTGTGGGGGCGCTTTTCCGGAGCTGGAGAATGTAATCAAAGAACGGCTGAATAAGCAGTCTTCCATTGGATTTAACGCGGATCTGAAGGATAAATATGACCACGACGAAACAGTTCTTCAGAAGGTTACTGTGGATGATTTAAAAACATTCGGCATGATTCCGGAATTCTTAGGAAGGCTTCCAGTGGTGTTTACTCTGTCTGGCCTGACGAAGGAAATGCTGGTTCAGATATTAAAAGAACCTAAGAATGCGATCTTGAAGCAGTATAAAAGGCTTCTGGCTCTGGATGAAGTGAAGCTGGAGTTCGAAGACGGTGCCCTGGAGGCCATAGCGGAGATGGCGCTGAAGAAGCACACAGGAGCTAGAGCACTTCGGGCAATTCTGGAGGAATACATGCTGGATATTATGTATGAGATTCCAAAGGATGACAGTATCGGAGAAGTAATTATAACAAAGGAATATATAGAACATACCGGAGGACCCAGGATTCTTCTTCGGGGGCAGGAGCCCGTCCGACTGGAGGCGACGGAAGGATAGGTACAGAGCCGGAGGCAAGGCAGGTGGAGTATGGGATTTTTAATCATCGCAGCAGGAATTTTCTGCTTAGACTATTTTATAAAGCGTAAGGTAGAGGCGGATAAATTACTGAATGTCACAGAAGAACGTTTGGGAGGCAGAGTCCTCATCCGCAGGACAAACAATCCGGGGATAGCATTTGGTTTGTTAAAAAAGGACAGGAAAAAGGTTACTTATATACAGCTTACAGGACTTTTGCTGGCCGGAATCGGTTATCTGTGGCTCCTTTTTCAGAAGGGGTATACAATAGCTAAAATAGGTGCAAGCTTTATTCTGGGGGGTGGATTATCCAACTGGCATGACAGACAGCGTCAGGGCTATGTGACGGACTATGTAAGTTTTAAGTGTCCATGGAAAAAATTTGAGAATATTGTTTTCAACCTATCAGATCTCTTTATTTTCCTGGGATGCATTGTGACTGTGGTGTCTCAGACCTTCCATAAAAAGTAAAAAAGAAGCAAAATATGCAGTCCTGCTGGCAGCGGTCTCTCACTCTGCCTGCAGGACTATTTTTATTACATAGGAAACTGCGTTCCCTATCGCAATTTTTCTTATTTTATACCAGGCTCTGTCATGGCCAGGGGATCCAGAATGTACTCCAGCTTATCTTTTTCCACGATCCCCTCCTCCAATATCAAATCACGGACGGATTTGCGGGATGCCAGTGCCTTTTTTGCAATTTTAGCAGCCTTCTGGTAACCGATGTGGGGACAGAGTGCAGTGACTACCCCCACACTGCCCTCCACCAGCTGACGGCACCTCTCAGCATTCGCAGATATGCCCTTCACACAGTTATCCACAAAGGTCTGTACCGCATAGGCAAGAGTATCAATGGATTGAAACAGATTATAAAAAATAATAGGCTCAAAGGCATTCAGCTCCAGCTGTCCGGCTTCAGCCGCCATAGTAATAGTCATATCATTCCCTATAATATGAAAGGCTACCTGATTTACTACTTCCGGTATCACTGGGTTTACCTTTCCGGGCATAATAGAAGATCCATTCTGTTTTTCGGGAAGATTAATCTCACCGAAACCAGTTCTGGGTCCGGAGGACATCAGTCTCAGATCATTTGCTATCTTGGAGAGTGTAACGGCGCAAGCCTTTACAGCCCCAGACACAGCCACAAAGGAATCCAGGTTAGAAGTGGCATCCAGCATATCGTAGGCCTGGATGAATCCCATCCCAGTAATCTTATCCAGATTGGGCACAATCCTTTTGACGTACTGTGTATCTGCATTTACGCCGGTTCCAATGGCTGTTCCCCCCAGATTGAGGCTGCGCATCTCATCCTTTGCCACATCCATACGGTATACATCCCTTTTGACAGCTTCGGCATATGCTTTAAATTCCTGACCCAGGCGAACGGGGACTGCATCCTGCAGCTGTGTTCTTCCCATTTTTATAATGCCGTCAAATTCTTTTGCTTTTTCTTCCAAAACATCATAGAGGCGACGGAGTTCTTTTTGTGCGTTTTCCAGCAGACGCAGAGAAGTCATTTTTCCGGCTGTGGGGATGACGTCATTGGTGGATTGTCCGCAGTTTACGTGATCATTGGGATGGATGATGGAATAGTCCCCCTTTTCTCCGCCCAAAAGTTCAATGGCGCGGTTGGCGATCACCTCATTGGCATTCATATTTAAAGAAGTACCTGCACCGCCCTGAATTGGATCTACAATGAATTGTTCATGGAGCTTTCCTCCTATAATTTCGTCACAGGCCTGAACGATGGCCTCTCCTAATTTCCTGTCCAGGGTACCTACCTCGCAGTTTGTAATAGCTGCTGCCTTTTTTATGTAAGCTAGGCTGACAATAATCTCCGGATGCATGGACAAACCTGTGATGCGGAAATTTTCTGCAGCCCGCATTGACTGTACGCCGTAATATACCTCCCCGGGAACATCCATCTCGCCGATGGAGTCTTTTTCCATGCGGTAATCTCTGCCGTCCAATTTAATCTTTTCAACCATTTTTCTTCCTTCTTTCCTCTTCCTTTGCTATTATTATAGCCTTTCCCTGGGATAGGGTCTAATATATATAAATATATAAATCTTATAAATCAGAAGTTATACTCCTGCAGGAGAAGGGGAAAGAAGGCTGCTTCGGCTGAGCGTATTTATTGATACTGTTTGCTCATCACTTTAAAGCTATTGGATCCGGGTCTGTGCCTGTTCCAGGATATAGTTTAATTGCTCCATAACTTCTTCCGGCAGTGCAGGCGCTCTGTGCTCTGCCAGAATGCCAGCTGTTTTATTATGGATTCTGCTGCGCATATCAAGGGATGTTTTGGACCAGCTGCTGTAAAGCTGACGGTCTATTAAGGTAGGAAACCAAAATTCCTCCCGGAAATGTTCAAAGGTGTGTTCATGGGTCAGAAATTCCCCTCCGGGTCCCACTTCATGAATTACGTCCAAGGCAAGTGTGTCTCTGTTAATTTTCATCCCTTTGGTAATCCTTCGCGCGAATCCTATGATTTCATCTGACATTACAATCTGTTCCAGCGCCCCGGACATAGCCCCGTCCAGAAAACCTACATCGTGAACCAGATGGCCTCCGCTGAGGCTATTCATTATGATCTGCATAGAAGTTTCAATTGCCGCCTGCTCATCCACGAGTTTAGAGTCCGTAACACCTCCGGTCTGCATGGAGGGAAGATTCAGGTAGTGAAAGAGATCCGCGACAATACTCTCCCCCAGGCAATGTTCCGGACTTCCGTAAGCTGAATGGGTGGTGGACATATCTACAGTCAGCACTACCATTCCACAGGCGATAGAACATCCCTCACGGATTAGCTGAGAGAGGACAACTCCGGCCAGCATCTCCGCCAGGCCCGATGCCAGTGCGCCAGCCATGGTGACCGGTGCTACGGAACCAAGCTGCGCTCCGCTCATCCAGATAACGGGAAGACCTGACTGGACGCAGTACTCCAGTTTTTCATAAATTAAATGGGGAATGATTAATGGGGTAACCGGACAGCCGGGAAACAGGGCGGCAAAAGGCTTATCAATCAAATCCTTACGGCTGCCTGCGATGGCAGAGCACATTTCTACCTGCTCTCTTAAACCTTCTACGCCTACGCCCCAGCCGATGACTGGCTTTACGGTATTTGTCAGCATTTCATACATTTCAACCACATCAGAGATGGGTACTGGGCAGTCTGATATCTGTGCTAATCCCATCACAAAGTCGATATTGGGACAGGCATCTGCGACCCTGGCGCTGTATGTCACGTCTCTGCGTACCGCTTCCCTTCTTCGGCCGGTTTCAAAGTCATTAAAAAATGGATTCGTAGGTCCCAGCCCGTAATAAGTATTAGAACCGCCCGCCCGAAGGGCAACATTCCCGAAGCGATCGTAGAGGACTAATTCCGGGGCCGCCGAGTTGATACAGCGGATGACCAGGTTCCGGGGGAATATCACAGTTTTCCCCTCTTTTCTACAGCCCGCTTTATCGAGAAGTGCAACCGCCCTCTCATGCTGCACCTCCAGACCTGTTGTTTCCATAATCGTGAGGGCGGCATTGATAATACGTTCACATTCAACCTCCGAGACTGCATGAAACAGCCCTCCGTTTATCTGGTAGTATGATTTTAATCCTTCAATTGCCATAACCGTACTCCTTTCGACAATCTCCTAGTTTTTTTATATCTTAAACGCTATATGGTTATACAAGCAAAAACTGTGCCAAAATAAGGCGAGTGTGAAAAACGATTGTCTGTCTATTATGAGAGGCAGTACACGAGAGAGGAGTTGGAGTTAGTGCAATATTAATTGCGGCAATAATTATTGCTTTTATTGACTAACTGCAATAATTATTGCATTATTAGTGTAAGAGCTCTATTAACTTATGGCATGAGGAGGTATTGGGAATGGAATCAATTTTTTGGGAAATCCTGGATATGCTGCCCACGGCAGTTTATATTTTGAATCAGGATGGCACCTTTAGGTTTATTAATAAGGCCGCAGAAGAACTGGACGCACTCAGGCGGGATGAGATAATTGGCAAACAGGCGTTTCAAATCTATCAGAGTATTTATCTGGGGGAAGAAACCATATCCCCGGGGATCACTGCCCTGCATACGGGTAAATCAATAGAAAATATAAATCTGGAATGGTATTGCAACGGGAAACGAAACAATGCTTTAACCAGTGCCTATCCGATAGTAAAAGAAGGAGAAACGGTAGGTGCAGTGATCTTTTGCGATCCTGTGAGTTCTCTGAAAAGGCGGCTGATCCAAAATATATCATTTATGAAGAAGAGCACCATTAAACTCAGACACAAACAACTGAAAAATGGAACAGAATATATGTTTGATGATATTATGGGAAAAAGCAGTGTATTGCAGAACACCATACAGGTTGCAAAAAGGTTTGCAGGAAAAGATATGCCGGTTATGCTCTGCGGGGAAACAGGCACTGGAAAGGAACTGTTTGCACAGAGTATACATAATGCCAGCAACTATTATGCAGGTCCTTTTGTCCCGGTGAACTGTGCAGCTATTCCGGAGACTCTGCTGGAGAGCACTTTGTTCGGTACGGTAAAAGGGGCATTTACCGGGGCAGTAGACAGTGTGGGGTTATTCGAAAAAGCAAAAGATGGTTCCATATTTCTGGACGAAATCAATTCCATGCCTTTGCTGCTACAGGCTAAAATTCTTCGTGCCATTCAGGAAAAGGAGGTTCAGAGAGTAGGGGACAATAAATTCAGGAAAATAAGCTGCCGTATAATCAGTGCAACCAATGTACTTCCCGAAAAGCTCATAAATGATAAAATTATGAGGACGGATCTGTATTACCGTTTATCCACAGGCCTTATTATTATCCCGCCTTTGAGGGACAGAGGCAATGATTTATTTATTCTAATGCAGTCATTGATTGATAAATATAATGCAGAACAGAATGCTCTGGTGATTGACCTGATCCCTTCTTTAAAATCAATGTTTCTAACCTATGACTGGCCAGGAAATGTACGGGAGCTCTCAAACATCCTGGAAAGTGCGTTTAATATGCTTGGTGATAATGATTCATATATAGGGTTCGAACATATCCCTAATTATTTTTTGGAGTATCTGAAAAAGTCGGTGATTAAGAATAAAAGCGTAAAGACCGCATATGACATGGCCTTTAAACAGAGTGCAGACAGCTGGGAGTTATCAGAGTATAAGAATCTGCCCCTGCTGGTCGATAATTATGAAAGGACGATTATAGAGTCGGCTATGGAGAAAACCAGAGGGAATCTGACACATTGCGGAAAACTTCTCGGCATATCTAGACAGTCACTGACAGTGAAGCTTAAAAAATATAAGATTACTTCCGGAGAGTTTTGCTGATATGAACTGGCACATAATTTGCTCATAAACATAAATAACATATCTTAAACGCTGAAGATAGAAGTTATTTATGCAAAGGGGGCAATTTATGAACACAAGGAAAGGTGTTAAAAACAAATGGTTTATTCTGATTCTGCTGTCCGCGGCTGTGGGGCTGATCTATCAGCTCCCCTATCTGCGCTACTCTTATTATGATGCAATGCTGGAGGCCTTTGGATATTCTAATGCCCAGCTTGGAAATTTGATGAGTGCCTATGGGATTGGTTCCGTGATCTGCTATATCATAGGCGGAGCTGTGGCTGACAGGATTTCCAGTAAAATATTATTATCTTCCGGACAGATATTAACTGGACTTGCGGGCTTCTGGTTTGCCGCTTTTCCGGCCTATCCCATTGCCTTTGGCATTAGCTTTTTCTGGGCTTTTACCAGTTCTCTTATCTTCTGGCCGGCACTGATCAATTATGTGAGGAACCTTGGAACTGAAAATGAACAGGGAAGGCTGTTTGGGCTTCTGGAGGGCACCCGGGGGTTTATATCTACTTTGATTGGCCTTGGAATTGTAGCCATATTTAACCGGGCTGTTTCCATCGCAGGTGGACTGCGCACAGTTATTCTTATCTATGCAGTCGTAAATATTGTCTTAGGCATCATTACATATTTTGTCATTCCTGCAGCCAAGACAGAGGTACAGGGGTCTGCGGAAGGAAAGATTTCACCTGTCCGCAATTTTATTACGGCTCTGAGAATGCCTCAGGCGTGGCTCATTACAATTACTATATTTGCTACTATGATGTGTTTCATCTGCCTGGGGTACTTTACGCCCTACCTTACCGGAGTAATGGGGGCTTCTGTAACCTTTGCAGCCGCTATTGGAACGCTTAGGACCTGGGGGCTTCAGATAGCCGGGGGAACTTCGGGAGGATTTATTGCAGACAAAATTCATTCTTCCTCACTGACGATGGTCTTTGCTTTTATCATTATTGCAGTGGGATTTGGAATTATGCTTTTTATACCGGGGGGCAGTCAGTTTCTGCTTTTGGCTACGGTTCTGATGTTTACATTTGGTTTGGCTATTTACGTGAACCGTGGAGTTTATTTTGCCACATTGACGGAAGCGGGCGTGCCGGCCGGTGTAAATGGTGCTGTTGTAGGATTTGCATCTGCTCTGGGATTTCTTCCGGATGCGTTTATGTATACGGTAATAGGGCACTGGCTTGATCGGTATCCCGGTGCAGCCGGGTATAAAATTATCTTTGCCTGTGCTATGGCAAGCGCGGCCGTGGGTTTTCTTTGTGCTGTCTGCATTTACCGCCTGTCCAGAAAGCAGAGAGAAACTGTGGGCCCTATGGCCAGGCCCCAGCAGAACTAGCAGACCGGCAGCACCGCTCCCTGAGAGGAATGGCGCTGCCGGATTTTTTAGCTGGTTGTCTATAAATACTGTCTGCAGAGTGTCTGAAATATTTCTACATGTATGTTCTCATCTTCTATGATTCTTTGTAAATTTGCCACAACATAGGGATCCCGGATGCTTTCTGCCTGCCTTTTATATTTGCGGATAGCCTCTTCCTCACCCCGAAGAGCGTTCTGAAGCAGATCCTTGAGCTGTCTGGGGTATTGATTGCATCCGGGGGACCAGTATATGGGACGTCTTCTTGTGTACGCCCACAGGCGGGGATCGGCACCAAGAAGATACGCCAGCCTTCCAAAAATATCCAGATGGTGCATCTCAACGATCATGATCTTGTGGAAACAATCAGATATCTCCTTGTAGGTCTCTCCTGCAATAATGCTGTTGTAAAAATAGAGGCTGACTGCTGACATTTCTGAGTTGCAGGCCCCTATATTACTTGCCATCTCCCTTGCGTACATCTGATTCATACATTTTACCTTTACCTGGGGATACGGAGCCTCGGCGGCAAATACAAAGCCTTTTTGTTCCATACAACACCTCCTGATTCTTTCTGTTAACATATGTATGAGACAGGTTGGGGTTTTACGCCAAGAATTTTATTTGGAATAAAACACGACAGTGGCCGGGAGGAGAAGCATTGGGGAAATTAACATATTCTTAACCCTTCCTATGGACACTTTCTCCCATGAGAGTATACAGATACCCTCATTTTGCTGATTTGCGACAAATTACTCCCTTCAGCCTTCGACGGGATTTGTTTGAATCCACCGGGTACTTCTTCTATAATAGATACCATTATGGTTAAATCATGTTCATTAAGGAGAGGTATATTGTGGAACAGAAGGATGATCTTAAAGCTTCAGAGTGGGCCGTGAAAGAAGGCGGCTATAAGCAGATATTTGACGGAGCACCTATAGGGTATGTAATCTATGAAGAAGATGGCAGAATTATAACAGCTAACCGGGCTTTTGGCAGAATGGTAGGGGCTGGAGAAAACAGTACAGAGAGTGAGAGCAAAAATTTTTTCGATTATATCCTTCCGGAGTATGAAGATGTGATGTGGGAGATGATACACAGGATTCTTTGCTATGGGGAGACGGATGCTGCGGACATAGAACTTCAGGGGGAGTGCAGAACTATTGCAGTAACTGTGACAAGCAGAAAATACCAGGAGAGGGCAGAGGATAACTGGAAAAAACGTGGCGGCAAGGCTGTTATATGGAGTGCGCTTACAGACACCTCCGGTCTAAAGCGAAAACAGATGGAGATCATGGAATTGAGCAGGAGAGATGCTCTCACCGGGATGTACAACAGGCATTTTTACGATGATTTTGTACAGAATCAGAATGGGGACAGTGAGCTTCCCCTGACAGTGGCTATGATTGACATCGATGGTTTGAAGATGATAAATGATTCACTGGGTCATTCTTTTGGGGATCGGGCTATTATAAAAGTTTCCAGGGTACTTAAGAAATTTGCATCTCCAAATTATTTAATCATACGCACGGGGGGAGATGAAATAGTGATTTTTTTCAGAAAGACACTTTTGGAAGAGGCTCAGATTTATCTGAATAAAGTGCAGGAGGAAATTAAATCCTGTATTCTGGGCGGCCTGCCGGTCTCATTTTCCTGGGGATACGCTGTAAAAAAGGAACCAGAGGAGTCTCTGGTTACTATAATTTCTGCAGCTGAAGATATGATGTACAGCAGGAAGCTTCTGCACAGTACAGGAAAAAAGTATGAGACCATTGATCTGATTCTAAAGACTTTATTTGACAGAAACAGCAAGATTTACCGGCACTCGCAGAGGGTATCGCGTCTGGCCGGTGCATTTGGCCAATATCTGGGCTGGGAACAAGAGAAGATACACTTCCTGAGACAGCTGGGATATGTTCATGACATTGGAATGGCATCCATATCGGATGAAATATTAAATAAGAAGGAACTGCTAAATGAGGAGGAGAAAAAGGAAATAAGGCGCCACTCAGAAACGGGATACCGTATTCTTCGGTCTATGCCGGAAACTCATGAAATGGCGCGGGTACTTTTGTTTCATCACGAGAATTGGGATGGGAGCGGTTATCCCTACGGGATTCAGGGGCAGGAGATACCTCTGGAATCCAGGCTTCTAATGCTTGTGGATGCATATGACAGGATGAAGTATGGTTATTATGGCAAAGCGGCAGAAAACGATAAAGCCATTATTTCTGAATTAGAAAGGTGGTCCGGCAGACAGTTTGATCCCTGGCTGGAGAGACAGTTTGTGAAGTGGATGGAGGAACCGTCAAAAGATACAAAAGATTATTTACCTTTATTTTGATAACTGCTATAATATACATAAGTTTTATTCTGGCTTGTTCCTATGTAGTTCAAACCAAATATACGTAAAATCAGAAGAGAAAGGAATTACGAAACATGCCCAATTATTATCAACCAGAGATAGAATGCGCATCTCAGGATCAGATCAAAGCATGGCAGGATGAGCGTCTTGTGAAAACGGTACATCACGTTTATCAGAACGTGCCATATTACCGCAGTATGATGGACAAAAAGGGGGTAAAGCCTGAGGATATTAAGTCCAGAGAGGATCTCCATAAATTGCCCTTTCTAACTAAGGACGATTTGAGGGAAGCGTATCCATATGGATTAATGGCAATGCCGCTAAAAGATTGCGTGCGTATCCAATCCACAAGCGGAACAACAGGAAGAAGAGTAGTTGCTTTTTATACACAGCATGATATCGATCTGTGGGATGAGTGCTGCGCCCGGGCGATTGTGGCCGCCGGGGGAACGAAAGACGATGTGGTTCATGTAAGCTATGGATATGGCTTATTTACCGGCGGCCCGGGGCTTAACGGCGGGTCTCATAAAGTGGGTGCCCTTACACTCCCCATGTCTTCCGGAAATACAGATCGTCAGATCCAGTTTATGTGTGATCTGGGTTCTACAATTCTCTGCTGTACGCCGTCCTATGCGGCTTATTTAGGAGAGACAATCTGTGAAAGAGGCCTGCAGGATCAGATTAAGTTAAAAGCAGGTATCTTTGGCGCGGAGGCCTGGAGTGAAGAAATGCGTCAGGATATCCAGAACAAACTGGGGATTAAAGCTTATGATATTTATGGTCTTACTGAGATATCAGGGCCGGGTGTGTCATTCGAGTGCAGCGAGCAGGCCGGAATGCATATTAACGAAGATCATTTTATTGCGGAGATTATCGATCCTAATACCGGAGAGGTGCTGCCGGACGGAGAAAAGGGAGAGTTGGTATTCACTAGCATTACAAAGGAGGCATTCCCTTTGCTTCGCTACCGGACCAGGGACATCTGTGTCCTGAATCGTAAGAAATGCTCCTGTGGAAGGACGCATGTGCGTATGACAAAACCAATGGGACGCAGCGATGATATGCTTATTGTTAAAGGGGTAAATGTTTTCCCGTCACAGATTGAGACAGTTCTTTTGAACAAAGGATATCCCGCTAATTACCAGATTATCGTAAGCAGAGAGAATAACAGCGACAAGCTGGAGGTGCTGGTGGAAATGACACCGGAAATGTTCTCCGACTCCCTGTCCTATGTATCGGCCAAGGAAAAAGAACTGAGGGATGCACTGAAAGCAATGCTCGGTATTTATGCAGTGGTAAAACTTGTGGCACCAAAGAGTATTGCCCGCAGCGAGGGAAAAGCGGTACGTGTAATTGATAAACGTAACCTATATTAAAGAGGAGGGATACTATGACTGTAAAGCAGATATCTGTTTTTCTGGAAAATAAGCCGGGCCAGTTAAAAGAATTCGCCAAGCTTCTGGACGACAATCAGATTAATATGCATGCCATGTCATTGGCTGATGCGGAAGACTTCGGCATTCTGAGAATCATTGTGGACGATTCCTATAAAACAGCCTGCGTGCTGAAGGATGAGGGTTATGTCTTTTCCATAACAAAAGTTCTCGCAGTAGAAATTCCGGACAGGCCGGGAAGTCTAGTCAAAGTACTGGACATTTTAGGCCAGAACGGTGTGAATCTGGAGTATACATATGCTTTTATTACGAGAAAAGTGGATTTGGCCTATATGATCTTCCGTGTGCCGGATAATGAGAAGGCGATTGAGGTGCTCAGCAAAAATGGCATAAAACTTATTTGCCAGGATGCACTTTCGGATTTGTTTGCTGATTAACAAGTGAGAGGGAAAGCGTTGCGAAGCAGACGGCGTTGTCGTTTGGGGGGCAGCGTTTTCTTTTTGTATGGGCGGGGAGGGGACGGTGAGAGGAATCCCGCGGCCCTAAGACCTCCTCTCTTGAGCGTCCGTCTGCGACGCTCCGCTCGCTGACTATTTTACTCTGAGCTTCACATACACAAAACTATTATTTATATTTAGAAGTAATGAATCTAAAAGATAAGAAATGCTTAACGATGAATGAAAAACGGAGGTTATATGACAGCAGTATTATTTGATGTTGATGATACATTGTACGAAAGAAAGGTGCCTTTTGTGAAAGCGTATAAAGAGATTTTCGGGGGAAGGTATCAGGTACCTGCTGAACAGTTATACGAATCAAACAGCCGGCACAGCGACGAGGTGTTTGAACTGTCAAGTACAGGGGTTATGTCCATGAGGGATATGTATATCTATAGAATCCAGAAAGCATTCGCAGACTTTAGTATCAGCATCGGGGAAGCGGAGGCTCTTTTTTTTCAGGAGGCGTATGCGAAACACCAAAAGAAACTGGACCTGGCGGAAGGGATGAGAGAGGTGCTTTCTCTTTGCAGAGACAGGGGAATTGCTATGGGGATTATAACGAACGGCCCATCTGATCATCAGTGGGAAAAAATCAGAACTCTGGGGGCAGATGCCTGGATACCAAAAGAAAATATTTTTATATCCGGCGACGTAGGAGCTGCCAAGCCGGACGTCTCGGTATTTCAGTTGGCAGAGAAAAGCATGGGGCTGTCTGGGGAAGCTGTTTATTTCATAGGGGATTCCTATAAGAACGATGTGGAAGGGGCCAAGAAGGCGGGGTGGATCCCTATCTGGCTCAATAGAAGCGGCAGGAAGCCCGAGGAAGAGGAGGCTGCCTGTTATGTGGCTGACAGCGGCAAAGCACTGTATTGTCTCCTGAAAACTATTCTTCCATGAAAAAAACATGAACCTTTCAGATAAGGTTCATGTTTTTTAAATAAAAAAGATGCAGGAGATGGGACTTGAACCCACACGATATTGCTACCACAGGCACCTGAAGCCTGCGCGTCTGCCAATTCCGCCACTCCTGCATTTCTCTGTTATGTACTGCCCCGCAGCACATGACATATAATAACCTTTTTTGAGATAAAAGTCAATAGTTTTTGAGAAAAAAATTAAAAAAGTTTCTCACACAATACAAAAAGTTTTGTTTTAAAACAATAAAATTTAGGCATAAGAGGAAAGAAAAAAAGGTTGAAAAACATCATATATTGTGGTACACTTTTTACAATTTGAGAACTCCCAGGGATATGCAGAAAGAATCACATATAGATAATAGGTAAAGAATCTCTGAGAGAAAGCCCCTACTGTTATGGCGTCTCTTTTTTTTTGAAAAAATGTAGGGTGAAGTCATCTGAAGGACGTTAACATGAATAGGAAAGGAACTACAGGTGAAAGAATGAAAGCATTTCTAATACTGGAAGATGGAACTGTGTTCACCGGGACGAGTATCGGGTCGTCTCGGGAGATTATCAGTGAAATCGTATTTAACACATCTATGACAGGATATCTTGAGGTTTTAACAGACCCATCTTACGCAGGACAGGCCGTATGCATGACCTATCCGCTCATCGGTAATTATGGCATCTGCCATGCAGATCAGGAATCATTAAGACCATGGCCCGATGGCTACATTGTCAGAGAATTATCCCGAATCCCCAGTAACTTCAGAAGTGAAGATTCCATACAGAATTTCCTGGTACAATATGACATACCGGGAATTGCCGGAATTGATACCAGAGCCCTTACTAAGATTTTAAGAGAAAAGGGTACTATGAATGGTATGATTACTACGAATGAGAACTTTGCACTGGATGAGATAATACCGAAGCTAAAGGCATATACTACGGGTAAAGTGGTTGAGAGAGTAACCTGTAAGGCAAAGAAAGTCTTAAAGGGAAAAGGATCAAAGGTTGCCCTCATGGACTTTGGGGCAAAGAATAATATTGCCAGATCTTTACACGAGAGAGGCTGTCAGGTTACCATATATCCTGCGCTCACATCTGCAGAAGAGATTTTGCGGGAACAGCCGGACGGCATTATGCTATCCAACGGACCTGGAGATCCCAAGGAGTGTGCTTCTATTATAGAAGAAATTAAAAAGCTGTACGAAAGCAATATTCCAATTTTTGCCATATGTCTGGGGCATCAGCTCATGGCACTGGCTACTGGTGCTGATACCAAAAAAATGAAGTATGGCCACAGAGGGGGCAACCATCCGGTAAAAGACCTGGAAAATGGCAGAGTTTATATCTCCTCACAGAACCATGGATATATGGTAGACACCGCCACCCTGGATCCTAATGTGGCAGTGCCCGCATTTGAAAATGTTAATGATAAGACAAATGAGGGGTTAAAATATATAGGAAAGAATATTTTTACCGTGCAGTTCCATCCGGAAGCCTGCCCGGGCCCTCAGGATTCCAGCTACCTGTTTGACAGATTCCTGAAGATGATGGAGGTGACTGAATAATGCCAAAGAATCCAGAGATAAAAAAAGTATTGGTGATCGGTTCCGGGCCAATTATCATCGGCCAGGCGGCTGAATTCGATTATGCCGGTACCCAGGCCTGCCGCTCTTTAAAAGAAGAGGGAATTGAGGTAGTGCTGCTTAACTCGAACCCGGCAACCATTATGACAGATAAAGATATCGCAGACCGGGTTTATATTGAGCCGCTTACAGTTGAAGTGGTAGAACAGCTGATTTTGAAAGAAAAACCAGACAGTGTCCTTCCCACCCTGGGCGGGCAGGCTGGACTTAATCTGGCTATGGAGCTGGACGAACGGGGATTTTTTGCAGAGCATAATGTGCGTCTCATAGGAACTACCTCAGAAACAATAAAAAAGGCAGAAGACCGCCTTGAGTTTAAAAGTACAATGGAAAAGATTGGAGAGCCGGTGGCGGCCTCTCTTGTGGTAGAAAATGTAGCGGACGGCGTGGCGTTTACCAATACCATAGGCTACCCTGTAGTGCTTCGTCCGGCCTATACCCTGGGAGGAAGCGGCGGCGGGATTGCCCGCAATGAAGAAGAATTGGTAGAAATTCTGGAAAATGGTCTTCGTCTCTCCCGCGTCGGCCAGGTGCTTGTAGAGCGGTGCATCGCCGGTTGGAAAGAAATTGAATATGAAGTAATGCGTGACAGTGCCGGAAACTGCATCACAGTATGTAATATGGAGAATATTGATCCTGTTGGGGTTCACACCGGAGACAGCATCGTAGTAGCTCCCTCCCAGACACTGGGGGACAAAGAATACCAAATGCTTCGTACCTCTGCATTGAACATCATCAGTGAGCTGAATATTACCGGCGGGTGTAATGTACAGTATGCACTCCACCCGGAGAGCTTTGAATACTGTGTCATTGAAGTAAATCCCCGTGTATCCAGATCCTCAGCTCTGGCTTCTAAGGCGACGGGATATCCCATTGCTAAGGTTGCTGCCAAGATAGCACTTGGATACACCCTGGATGAGATACCCAATGCAATTACAGGAAAGACTTATGCCAGCTTTGAGCCTATGCTGGATTATTGTGTAGTTAAGATTCCCAGACTTCCTTTTGACAAGTTTATCAGTGCAAAGAGGACACTCACTACACAGATGAAAGCTACCGGTGAGGTGATGAGCATCTGCAGTAACTTCGAAGGGGCTCTTATGAAGGCCATCCGTTCTCTGGAACAGCATGTGGACAGCCTTATGTCTTATGATTTCACAGAACTGACAAGGGAAGACCTGCTGGAACAGCTGGCTGTGGTAGATGACAGAAGAATCTGGGTGATCGCAGAAGCTATCCGCAGAGAGATCAGCTATGAAGAGATTCATGAGATTACAAAGATTGACATATGGTTTATTGATAAGATAGCAGTGCTGGTGGAGATGGAACAGCAGCTGCAGACGAATGAGCTTACGGCAGAGTTGCTCCGCGAGGCGAAACGCCTGGAATTTCCGGATCACGTAATTGCAGGCCTTACTGGTATGACAGCCGAAGAAGTGAAGGCTAAGAGAAAAGAACAGGGGATACTGGCGGCTTATAAGATGGTGGATACCTGTGCAGCAGAATTTGCCGCCGCCACCCCCTACTATTATTCTGTGTACGGCGGTGAGAATGAGGCGGTGCAGACCAGGGACAGAAAAAAGGTACTGGTCCTGGGATCCGGACCTATCCGCATCGGGCAGGGGATTGAGTTTGACTTTTGCTCTGTACACTGCACCTGGGCATTCTCACAGGAAGGGTATGAGACAATTATTGTGAACAATAATCCTGAGACCGTAAGTACAGACTTTGATATTGCCGACAAGCTGTATTTTGAGCCGCTCACACCTGAGGATGTGGAGAATATCGTTGACATAGAGCAGCCCGACGGAGCTGTGGTTCAGTTTGGAGGCCAGACGGCAATTAAACTTACAGAAGCATTAATCCGAATGGGGGTTAAAATTTTAGGAACCTCGGCAGAGAATGTAGACGCGGCGGAGGACAGAGAACTTTTTGATGAAATTCTGGAGCAATGCCGGATTCCCCGTCCCCAGGGACATACGGTATTTACAGCGGAGGAGGCAAAAAAAGCTGCCGGTGAGCTGGGATATCCAGTACTTGTGCGCCCCTCTTATGTTCTGGGCGGTCAGGGAATGCAGATTGCTATCAGTGACCAGGATATCGACGAGTTTATAGGCATTATTAACCGTATAGCCCAGGAGCACCCCATACTGGTAGATAAGTATCTCCAGGGAAAGGAAATTGAGGTGGATGCTGTCTGTGACGGTGAGGATATCCTGATTCCGGGGATTATGGAGCACATCGAGCGGGCCGGCATTCATTCCGGTGACAGCATATCGGTGTATCCTGCCCAGACTATCAGCGACACTGCGAAAGCAACCATTGAGGACTATACCAGGAAACTGGCAAAATCTCTTCATGTAATTGGCATGATCAATATTCAGTTTATCGTGTGTAAGGAAGATGTGTATGTCATTGAAGTAAATCCCCGTTCCAGCCGAACCGTGCCTTATATCAGCAAGGTGACAGGAATACCTATCGTACCCCTGGCTACCAAGGTGATTCTTGGCCATAAGATTAAGGAGCTGGGATATAAGCCCGGACTGCAGCCCGAAGCTGATTATATTGCTATAAAGATGCCTGTATTTTCTTTTGAAAAGATACGGGGAGCTGATATAAGCCTTGGTCCGGAGATGAAGTCTACAGGTGAGTGCCTGGGAATAGCGAAAACATTTAACGAGGCCCTGTATAAGGCATTCCTGGGAGCAGGAGTAAACCTGCCCAGACATAAAAACATGATTATGACGGTGAAGGATGAGGATAAGCAGGATGCAGTGGAGATAGCCAGACGCTTTGAAGCTCTGGGATACAAGATTTATGCGACCAGAAGTACAGCGAGAGTCCTGAAGGAGCACGGAGTAAATGCGATCCGCACAAATAAAATAGAGCAGTCCTCTCCGAACCTGATGGATTTGATTTTAGGCCATAAAATTGACCTGGTCATTGATACGCCGTCTCAGGGAGTAGAGAAAGCGAAGGATGGGTTTATTATTCGGAGAAATGCCATTGAGACAGGGGTAAATGTACTCACTTCTCTTGATACGGCGACTGCTCTGGTTACCAGTCTGGAGAATACAGATTTGAATCGGCTGACACTTATTGACATTGCCAGGATCGCAGGCCGCTGATAACAGGGAAGGTACAAAAGCATGGCACAGCAGAATAAAAATACGGCTGTGCCATGCTTTTGTAAAAATTGAAAGTAAGTCATACGGCATTCTGAGGAGCGGTATGTGAACAGAAATTGAGCAGGCAAGAGGAGGTTATAATGGATTTTATTGAATTGTTGAAAGTTATTTTTCTGGGTATTGTAGAGGGGATTACAGAGTGGCTTCCCATAAGCAGCACCGGGCATCTGATATTAGTGGATGAATTTATCAAATTAAATGTTTCCAGGGAATTCTGGGATATGTTTATGGTAGTGATTCAGCTGGGAGCGATTCTGGCTGTAGTTGTTCTGTTTTGGGAGAAAATCTGGCCGTTTCAGAATCAGAGTCGGGAAAAGGATTTGGTGAAGCGATATGTGAAGATGGATAAAATTATTTTGTGGCTGAAAATTATGGTATCCTGTCTTCCGGCTATTATTATAGGGCTTCCGTTTAACGATATTCTGGAGGAGAAATTCAGCAATTATTTTGTAGTCTCTCTGATGCTGATAATCTATGGCGTATTCTTTATTTTAATAGAGAACTACAATAAAAAAAGAACTCCCAGGGTAAATACCCTGGAAGAGATAGACTGGAAAACGGCCTTGTTTATTGGTGTGTTTCAGGTCCTGTCCCTGATTCCGGGTACTTCCCGCTCAGGGGCCACTATAATCGGAGGGATCCTCCTGGGAACCTCCCGGACAATAGCTGCAGAGTACACCTTCTTTTTGGCAATTCCTGTGATGTTCGGAGCCAGCCTTCTTAAACTGGTCAAATTCGGCCTGGCGTTTACGGGCGCTGAGATATTGATCCTGGCTGTGGGAATGATAACGGCTTTTATTGTCTCTATTCTTTCTATCAAATTTTTAATGGGATATATCAAAAAGCATGATTTCAAGGCGTTTGGCTGGTACAGGATCGTTCTGGGTATCGTAGTCCTTGGGTATTTTATGATTGCTCATTAGAGGCATTCTGTTCTGCGTCCTGATCCATCAGACGGAGGGAGAGCATCAGGTAGAGAAGCTCTTCCGGATCCTCTAAATCGGATTCCAGAACATCTTTGATCTTTTCCAGACGGTATAAAAACGTACTTCTGTGAATAAATAAAGTTTTGGCGGACTGAACCGCGTTCAGGTGATGATCCAGATAGACGCTGAGCGTTTTCACATATTCGGTATTCTGCTCTTCATCTGATTTCTTCAGTACCAAAAGCTTCTCGTGGCAGATCATACTGCCGGGAAGCTTTTTTGTTGCCTGCTGGTAAATATAGGGCAGTGCAATCTTATTAAAATGATGAATCCACAGATAGGGATGGATCTGATTGCCTACCTCCAGTGCGGAACGTGATTGAATATACTGGCGCCTCAAATTCAAATGACCTGTCATGGAACGGCTGTATCCGGCCTTTAAGAAGCTGTCCCTGATAAAGTAGATAATCTTGTCAGAGATATCATCAACATCGCATTCAGACTTCGTAAGATTAAAATATACAACCACATCTTCCTCGAAGGGAAACGCGCAGGAATAGGGAAAAAGGTTTTCCAGATAGTTGCAGATGGCGTTAATGGTAAGGTTTTGCTGATCCAGATACGTGGTCTGTAATACAATACAGAGATATTCGTGAGAGGTAAGCCAGCCCAGAGAGGTTAACTGTCTGCTGATAACCAGATAGTCCGCAGTCCGGTCTGATAAAATGCTGAGAAATATGGAATGCATGGTTTTATCATTGGGAGAGCGGTGGGCCGCATTGCGCATCAGTGCATGCTCTATAAAGGTTGCCAGAAATTCCAGCAGAGCGCCTGCACTACTGGTAAAGGGGACATCCATCTCTGTCATAACCAGTCGGTGCGTGGTTTTGCTGAAGCGCTTGATGTTGACATTCAGCGTTCGGTGCCCGGTGATGTGTCCGGGGTAGATAAAAGCTCCATCCTTTTCCCGTACCGCATTGTACAAGGTATCCTGCTTCAGTGCTGTAACATACTCAATATACTCCGGCTGTTCATAGGTGGGAAGTCCTCCGGCATTATCTTCAGCGCCTGGAGAGGAGGCGATGATAGAAAAATCCATCCCCATCAGCCGAAGAGGAGAACCGAGAACAGAGTAACTGGCATCCAGGAGACTCTGAATGGATCCTCCGCTTAAGCTGATATGCATGAGAGTCTCCTCCCACAGGTCATATTTGTCAAATATTTCCTGGAGATAATTAAAGACAGAGGCTGAGGAATCGGGGGTATCTATCACACATAGATTCACGGAGGAAGATACTGCCTCCTCCACAGTTTCCATCTCCGTCTCCATGACGGTCAAAGGGCAGATAAAAAAACAGGAGGAAGCCCCTCTTCTAAGCTTTTGGTATTCCGAAAAGGAAGAAAGTACATATATATGATTATTTACAAGTCCGGAATCCTCCCTGTAAAACAGGGGGCGCCCCAGATGCGGCCGCTCGGAGAGAGGGGAGGGCGCTGTTAATGAATATTTTGTTTTTAAGTCGCTGATCAGCAGAGCGGGACTGAGTTTCATAAGTAACCTCCCTGTACAGTGTGGGGAATCTCAATAAATGGATCAAATAAAGAATGTTTTTGCTGTCTCTGCAGCATCTACAGCTGTTTCGGTATAAACATCTGCACCGATCTCGTCCGCAAATGCCTGGGTAATGGGTCCCCCGCCCACCATAATTTTCAGACGGTTTTCTTTATCGGACTGTTTCAGACATTTCACCACATGCTTCATCTCGGGCATGGAGGTGGTGAGAAGGGAAGAGATACAGACAACTGAGACGTCAGGGTGTTCTTTCACTGCCTTTAGGAAGCGTTTTTCAGAGACATCCACCCCGAGATCAATCACTTCAAAGCCTGCACAACGGAACATGATTCCTACCAGATTCTTGCCCACATCATGGAGATCTCCCTCTACAGTGCCCAATATTACTTTGCCGATGGGATGCATATCACAGGTGCCCAGATAAGGCTCAAGGACATCCAGACCGCAGCGCATAGAGCGGGCTGCGGCCAGAATACGGGCTATATAAATATCGTTGCCTTTATAGAGCTGTCCTGCATTGCGCATGGCAGGGATCATCGCCTCTTCCAGTATCTGCTGGGGTGAGATGTTCTCCGAGAGTGCCTGCTGAACTAATTTTTCTGTCTGCTTCGGATATCCTTCTTCAATGGAGGAACGAATTTCGCCTAATAAGACCATGAAAATCTCCTTTGCAATCATCTCTGTAACCTTGGCTATTCTAAAAGGAAACAACTGGTGTATGCTATGGTACAGTCACCATAATAATAAGGAAGAGAATTATCCTTGCAGATTTGACTGACCAGCATACCGTAAGCTTCCATAGAGGATACCTTTTTATCGGGAAAACGGCAGGGTGCATCCGGGTAGGTACAGGTCTTGCAGCGTGTGCAGCAGCCGGCACCGATAGCCAGAAGATCCGGGTAATCTTTTTTCAGATCTTCCATAAGGCGGAGGAAGGCTTCCTTGTGTCTGGCTTCCGTTTCCATCATGCCTTCTCCGTCCATATTGTCTTCCAGCTCCCCCACTGTCTGTACAATGAGCCCTTTCTGATACCTGCGTACTTTCCCTTCACATTCTTCCAATGACCCGCAGCCCGGGGGACAGGTCCAGTTTTTATTATACTGGTGACACTTGTCAGCGGCACACATCTCCCTTACCTCAGGGAGAAGACGGATGGTATGGCAATCCAGGGGACCTGTATGGGTAAACCCGGCATTTTTACCTCTTGCATCTAAAGTCTCAAAGTCAATCATTCGCATTCCCTCATTTCTTCCGGAAGTGGAAATTCCAGTTCATCTACAAAAGTATCCTGAAACTCCGACTCTGCGGCAAGCTCTAAAAACTCAATTCCCGATGCCAGATGCCGGGTATGCTGGAATTCAGTGTAATTCATTAAGGCAATCTTCGAACCTTCCCCGGCGGCATTCCCCACAGGTGTGATGCGCTCCCGGAGTACTGGAGGGATTAAGCCTATATTGCAGGCGCTTTCCGGTGACATATAATTACCGAAGGCACCGGCAATCAATACTTCCCGGATATCTTCCACAGCAATGTCCAGATTCCGGCACAGGAGCTGAATACCCGCAGCAATAGCACCCTTTGCAAGCTGCACCTCACGGATATCCTTCTGTGACAGGAAAACTGGTTCCTGCCGTTCGGTTTCCTCCGGAAAGGCCAGCATAAAGGCTGAGATATTGTCAATGGTGACGAGTCTGTGAGCGTTGGCCTTTGCTATGGGGTGCTCTAATTCTTCCGGGCTGTAAAGGCGTCCGGATTCTTCCAGAAATCCGTGCTGAAGAAGAAGGCTGACGGTATCCATCAGACCAGAACCGCAGATACCGGCTGGTTTTTCGTCACCGATTGTGGAATACACAAGACGCTCCCCCTGAAAGGTAACATGATCAATGGCTCCGTTGGCACCCCGCATCCCGCAAGTGATTTTAGCGCCCTCAAAAGCCGGGCCGGCAGCTGTGGAACAGGTAATCATCCGTTCTTTATTCCCCATTACCAGCTCTCCATTGGTCCCTATGTCTATCATAAGCGTCATGTTATCCCTTTTGGAAAAATTAGTAGCCAGCAGACAGCCTACGGTATCTGCCCCCACAAATCCCGCAATATTTGGCAGCACCATCAGTCTGCCTTCGGGATGAATGCGGATACCGTATTCCTTGGCGGGCAGGATCAGAGGCTCGCTCAGGGAGGGATTATAGGGAGAGTGCACAAGCGCTCCCGGTGAAATCCCCAGAAACAGGTGGTGCATACAGGTGTTGCCTACAAAGGAAACCTGATAAATATCCCGGATTTCTATGGCGGCCTGTTCTGCAAGTGCCTGCAGAATTTGATTCATTGCCTGGCGGACGGCGGTGCTCAGCTGTTCCAGATGGCCGTCCAGGGCATAATTGGAACGCATTATGACATCAGCTCCATACTGTGACTGTGGGTTCAGCATGCTGGATACTGCTATCTCTTCACCGCTGCACCCGTCCATGAGATAGCCTACAATTGAAGTTGTCCCGATATCAAAAGCAGCAAGATAGTAAGGCGTGTGCTCTCTTCTCACATCCAGGATTTCGTTGTGACATAAGATAACGTTTGGCTTATAATCCGAGCTCTTTAATATCTCATAGAGAGTGCCTGCAACTGACACATTGGGAGGGACGGAAGCAGGAGGTACAGAGGACTTGGCGGCTACAGCTGTTTTCAGCCGGTCCCAGTCAGAATCACTTTCACCGATCCGGCACTTCTCCACCTCAACATCCACAGACTGTATCATGGGGGCAACAATAATTTCACGGGAGCTCCCCTTGGTGAGCAGACTGTGGCCGGTAGCTTTCAGGGAAGTGTCCACGGTCATGTCTCCCTGTATATGTACACTGCAGGCTTTCAAAATCCCAGTAACAGGACCGGAGATAATCCTTACAATGCATTTGCCGCAGGAACCCTGTCCCCCACAGGGTGCATCCGGCTGCAGGCCCGCCTGGATCTCCGCATCCAGAAGAGTCGTGCCTTCAGGAACTGCTATAGAAAGCTGCTCCTGCAAAAAAGTAATCGTATAGTTTTTCATAGGCTGCACCTCTTTTATATTCGATGTTCTTATTTTATCAGAAAAAGGGAAAAAAGCAAAGGAATATATCCCTTTGCTTTTTTCTGGAGGGGTGTATCTTACAGAAGTTCTTTTTCGGCGGCTGCCAGAATCTTTTCAACTTCTGCTGTAATGGCTGCATCCTGAGGAACTAATTCATCTTTCTCAATTAAATCTAATGCACGGTCAGCAGCTCTCTCATTCAGTGGGGTCTCTCCGCACTTAATCCAGTCAGCCCATACACTGTCGAAACCGATGGATGGTACGAAGATCTCGTTTTTCTGGAGATATTCAATGGTGTGCTCCTGCTCTAAGAAGGTTTCGTGATCGTTTACCACATAGTCAAGAGCCTCGAAGCCCAGAATGTCTTCATCAAATTCAAAGCCGCGTTTTGCTTTGCGGATCATAGCAAGAATTTCATTGTCAAGCACTAACTGACTTAAGGAACAGCACATAACACTGGCTGTGCTTCCGAAGCCGGTAACCAAAGTAGCTCCTGCAATTGCCGGAAGGAATGCATTGATCATCTTTTCATAGCCAGCCTGCTCATCCATAGAACAGCTTGTACAGGACAGTCCGTAGACATCTGTCATAAAGCCGCAGTATGTAGCTAACTGTACAGCCAGTGCACTGGAGATACCTGTCTCAGGCAGACCTAAGATACTCTGTCCGTTCTTCATGTTGGCAAAGAAGGTTCTGGAACCGTAGAACAGTACACAGTTCGGGTTCATCAAGTAGGCAACAGCAGCAAATGCCAGGATCTCAGCGTGAGACTGAGCAACTGTTCCGGCTATGGTAAGAGGAGATGTAAGACCTCCCATAGGTGCTGCCAGGACGCTGGTTGGGATGCCGGCCTTGATGATATGTGCCATTGTATTAGTAATCTCTTTTGGCAGGAATAAAGGTGATTCAGGGGAGATTCCGACCATACCGATTGGATTCTTCTCTAAATCAGAACCGCCGTATAATTTAAATAATTCAACAATATATTTTGCATTGCTTGCTAAGGAGATACCAGGGCCATAGATTGGCTTCTTGGAATACTCAAACATAGTAGCAGTTTGTTTCAGCTGGCTGATGGCGGAAGGAACTTCGCTTGGATATACAAGAGCACAGGGAAGATCTAATTCCGGACACTGGTTCATTACGCGGATGGTGTCAATTAAGTCTGTCAACTGCCCGTTGCGGCGTTTGCCTGACTTTAAGTCTGCAATCCAGGGAGCGCCTCCGGTGCTGTGAGAGAAGGTTTTTCCGATTTCCATCTCTAATTTAGAGCCTGTGGTAGATGTCATCACTACCTGCTTTTTCTGATTTTTAATTGTTTTCTCGATCAGGTCATCGCAGAAATAAACACGGTCGCCTTTTTCGGTACAGCCGTTTTCGCATAACATTTTGCGGATTTCCGGATCTTCTACGCGCATTCCAAAACGTTTTAGAATTTCTACACCGTATCCGTGCAGCTGCTCAATTTGTTCCTGACTTGCATACTTTAATTGTGGTACGTAGTTCATAATTTCCCTCCATGTTTAACTTTAACTAAGTTTTTTACTGGTTTTTTACTAATTATGAATTCATGTGTGTGTTTTGTTATGCCTATATTACCATTTAAAGTTAAAATAGTCAATGAAAACCCCGGTTAATCGTGAAAAATATTTGTTAAAATTCACCAATATAAAATAACCTGATATTTTTAGATTTTCATTGTGCTTTTCTATACTTTTATAGTATAATGAGGTAAAGAGATGAATTTAAGTCATTTTAGAGGGAAAGTAGGAAAGAAAGTTGAGTGACATTAGCAAAATTGGTTACAGTATCAGGAGCCTCAGGAAATCAAAGGGGATGACTCTTCAGCAGCTGTCAGAAGCTACAGGCCTTTCCACAGGCTATCTAAGCAACCTGGAGAGAAATATCAGCAGCCCCACATTAATGAATATTCAGAAAATCTGCGAAGTGTTTGGAAATTCCCTTGGAGACCTTCTGGAACGCAATGCAGAATCCAGAATCGTAGTAAGAAAAGAAGACAGAGAAGTTACGATTGATGAAGAAAACAATATGAGGCTGGAGACCATAGATTTCGGGACTGGAAATACTTCATATTTATATATGACAATCGAACCAAACAGTTCTTCTGACGGTTTGTGGTGGGTTCACGAATGTGATGAAGTAGGGACTGTACTCTCCGGGCATCTTACCATCATGCTGGACGAGCAGACGTTTGAGCTGAATGTGGGTGATACCATATTAATCAAGGCGCATACCAGACATTGTTATTTTAATAAGCATGAAAAAACTCCCTGTGTCTCTTTTTGGGCCAGATACTGGGATGACAGCGAAGAGGTTTAGAAAAGTGCAGTTTCTTCCGGATATGAGGCAGATATTTGGAAGAAACTGCATTTTTTAACCTAATAATGTTAAAAAATAAACAAAATAAAAATTCATATTTGTGAAAAAGTTACATATTTTATCAATATATATAAAAGACATTTGAAATATTGATGATAAAATGATATCATACTAAAAGAATCATGTGTGTGAAATTTGTTCGAAAAAATGTGAAGAGGTGTAAGCGAATGGATGCATTGAAAATCAGGTTACAGAATGCCTGCGAACTTCTGAAGAAAGAAGGATTTGACAAAGCAATTATCGGCGATCCCATGTCCATTAATTATTTGACAGGTATCAGTATTATTCCTTATGAAAGATACTATGGATTAGTTGTTGATGCAGATGCATGCAGTGCAACAATGGTGAATCCAAGTGTAGATACAGGCTGTATGAAGGGTACGGTAAAAGAAGTTACATATCTTGACAGCGACGGACCTGCGGCTGCTATCAGGGAAGTAGTGGGAGAGTGTAAAAAACTGGCGGTGGAAACAAAGTATTTCTCCATGGCTATTGGTGAAATCTTTCACGGTCTCGGATGCGAGGTTGCTGACATCGGCAATTGCATTGCGAAACTGAGAATGTGTAAAGATGAGTCTGAAATTGAGACTATGCAGTTTGCTGCCAAAATCGTAGATGAGGCAATTGCCTATGTATCAGATAAAATCAAACCGGGGATGACAGAAAAAGAATTAAATATGATGCTATATTCTTATATGTCGACCTATCCGGGATTTATCACAGACGAATTTATTATCCTGGTTCTGGGAGCAGATAATTCGGCAAATCCCCACGGTGTCAGCGGCGACTATGCGTTCAAGGACGGGGATATTATTCTTCTCGACTTCTGTGCGTACTATAAACATTACTGGTCAGATATTACCCGCTGCCTGTTCCTGGGTCATGTAGGCAATCCAAAGCTGGCAGAGATTTATGATATTGTACTGAGAGCAAATCTGGCAGCCATCGCTAAGGTAAAACCAGGCGTTAAGGCCTGCGAGATTGATAAGGCAGCTAGAGATGTGATAACAGAGGCTGGATATGGAGAACTCTTCCTTCACAGAACCGGACATGGCTTAGGTCTGAGTGTCCATGAGGAGCCGAATATCTCTTCTGACAACCAGCTGGTTCTTGAAGAAGGCATGACATTTACCATTGAGCCGGGTATTTACATTGAGGGCGTCGGCGGAGTGAGAATTGAGGACGATATTCTTGTGACAAAAGACGGATGCCATATCTTTACAACTACTTCCAAGAAGATGGAAGATCACATACTTAAATATTAAGGCTTAACTTAGGAGGAAAAAATGAGCGAGATTAAGACCGGGGCAAGTAAACTAAAGAAAAATATGCCCACACTGATTATTTTGATTATTTCCGGTGCTCTCATTTATGCACTGCCATATTTCAGAAGCTATTACTATGATTCATTTGTAAAGCTTTTCAACATTAATAATACACAGATGGGAGCTCTGGGCAGTGCCTTCGGTGCCACAAGCGTTGTTGCCTACTGCCTCGGCGGTTTTTGCGCAGACCGCTGGCCGGCTAAATACCTGATGACAATTTCTCTGGTAACTACAGGTGTCTGCGGATTTGTTCTGCTGCTTTACCCCCCGTATCCAGTGGTGTTCGCTATCCATCTGATTTGGGGTATTACATCCATCCTTACGTTCTGGAGCGCCCTTGTTAAGGCTATCCGTTCTCTGGCTAACTCTGACGAACAGGGAAAAGCATTTGGATTCTTTGAGGGTGGACGAGGCCTTGTCAATATGGTACAGTCTGCGCTGATCCTGGCGCTTTTCGGATATATGTCCAAGGCAGTTTCCGAGAAAGCAGCATTGTCTGCAGTTATTATTATTTATTCTGTCATCTGTATCTTACTGGGACTTCTGGTATTCTTTATGTTTAAAGAGCCGGAAAGAGAAGAAAGTGAAGGGGCGCCAACAAAACTGTTTGATATGAAGATCTTGAAGAGGGTAGCTAAGATGCCTACTACATGGCTTCAGATTTTGATTATCTTCTGCTCCTATGCTATGATCATCAGCTATTTCTATATTACACCATACGCGACCTCAGTATTCGGAACCTCAGCTGTTATTGCGGCTGCTCTGGGATATTTTTCACAGTACTGCCGTCCCATTGGATGTTTTGTATCCGGTATCTGTGCAGATAAATTTGGTTCATCCAAAATCTGTGCGATTTCCTTTGTTATTATGCTGGTGGGTATTCTGGGCGTTATCTTTACACCTGGACAGCCATCTATGATCTGGATGCTTCTTATCTTTATTGCAACGATCTATGCTTCCATGTATGCCATTCAGTCTATGCATTTTGCTATCATGGAAGAGGGTGAGTACCCTCTGGAGATCACGGGAACCGCAACAGCTATTGTAACTCCTATCGGATACAGTGCAGAATTCTTTATGCCAATCATCGGCGGTATCTGTCTGGATCATTGGAACAATACGGCCCAGGGCTATAAGGTATTCTTTGGCATTTTGGCCGGACTTGCTGTTATCGGTCTCATTGCGAACTTTGCGTGGATGGCCATTACGAAAGAGAAACGTATGGAAATTAAAGCCAGTAAAATGCAGTCGAAAAAGGCTTAAAAGTAATCTTTGAACTCTTAACAGAAGAAGGGTGTTGTGTAATTGCGCAGCATCCTTTTTTGCTATATAATGATTACAAATCAAATCCGGTTTTGGGGAGATAAAAGATGGAAAATAAGGACAGGCAAATTATGGATGTGGCTATGAAGGCGGGCAATATTCTGCTGGAAAGCGGAGCAGAGATTTTCCGTGTGGAGGAGACGATCAATAGGATTGCAAAGTATTACGGGGTGGAGGACAGCGACTCCTTTGTGCTCAGCAGCGGTATCTTTATCACTGCGGAGGGGAAGGAAAAGCAAATATATGCCAGAGTAAAACACATCCCTCTGAATGCAGTTCATCTGGAACGGGTAGCGGCTGTGAATCAGCTCTCAAGGGAGATTGAGGAGGGAAAGCACACGGTAGAACAGGCCAGAGAGAGACTGGAAGCTATTGAAGTGATGAAGGGTAAGAAAGATCTCGCGAGAATGCTTGCCTCCGGGTTAGGGGCGGGATGTTTCTGCTATGTGTTCGGAGGAGATTTTTTTGATGCGTTTACGGCCTTCCTGGCGGGATTCCTTTTGTATTGTTTTGTCGTATGGACAGAGAAAAATGGAAAAAATATGTCCAAAATTGTGGTTAATATTATGGGTGGTTTTTTGGCTACTATGTTTGCAGTGCTCTTATATAAATGTCATCTGGGCACAAACCTGGATTATATTATCATCGGTTCCATTATTCCTCTTCTTCCAGGGGTTTCCTTTACCAATGCGATTCGGGATTTGGCAGATGGGGATTATATTGCCGGAACGGTGAGAATGATAGACGCTCTTCTGGTTACGTTTGGGATTGCTTTGGGAGTAGGACTGATGTATACCATTTACTATAAAATGACAGGAGGTCCTATGCTATGATATTGGATTTTCTTCTTCAGTTTGTGGCAGCCGGCCTCGGTACGGTTGCGTTCTCGATATTGTTTTTTGTTCCTGCAAAATATTATCCCATCTGTGGAGTGATTGGCGGGTCCGGCTGGCTCATCTGTCTTACACTGAACCGGTATCTGGGCCTTGGGATTGAGGTTTCCAGCTTTGCCGCCACTGCGTTTGTAATTATGTGCTCCAGGATAGCCGCCACAAAGCAGAAGTGTCCGGCAACCTTGTTTCTGATTTCGGGTATTTTTCCTTTAGTTCCGGGAACGGGAATATATTGGACAGTATATTACATGATAATGGGAGAAATGGATAAATGCTCTCAGTATGGGCGTCAAACGCTTACGGTAGCAATTGCAATTGTTCTTGGGATAATCTTTGTGTTTGAGATTCCCAATAGTTTGATTCGTAAAATTTGCAGAAAATAACTAGGAAGAGACGAAAAAGAGGTTCTTCACTAATTCTATAATGAAATTAAAACGCATATTTTTACATATATGAAAATGTGCGTTTTAATTTTTCTAAAATGAATATCACAAATGTACAGAATCACCAATAAACGGCGTATTTACAAGGAAAAACGGAAAAAATCGTCAATAAAAAATGAAAAAATAATAAAAAATCGAAAAAAAGTATAAAATTTATTTGAAAAAATTCCGGAAAAATGTTATTATTTATAAAAAGAATCATGTGTGTGAAATTTGTAGGTAGAAAGTGAAAAAGGCAAAAGGAAAGGGGTGCGATTTATGGACGCATTAAAAGCCAGACAACAGAAGGCGTGTGAACTTCTCAGAGAGCAGGGATTTGACAAGGCAATCATCGGGGATCCTATGTCCATTAATTATCTTACAGGAATCAGCATTATTCCCTATGAGAGATACTATGGGCTGGTTATGGATGCCAATGCGGAGACGGTAACTATGGTAAATCCCAGTGTTGACACCGGCTGTATGAAGGGTACGGTGGAAGAGGTTACATATCTGGACAGTGATGGCCCGGCCGCTGCAATCAAGAAGGTAGTAGGAGACTGCAAAAAACTGGCAGTTGAGACTAAGTATTTTTCAATGGCAATTGGTGAGATTTTTCACAGCCTGGGCTGTGAAGTTGCGGATATCGGCACTTGCATTGCAAAACTTAGAATGTGCAAAGACGAGACAGAGATCGAAACAATGCAGTTTGCTGCTAAGATTGTAGATGAGGCAATTGCCTACGTATCTGACAAGATTAAACCTGGCATGACAGAAAAAGAATTAAATATGATGCTTTACTCTTATATGTCAACCTATCCAGGTTTTATTACAGATGAGTTTATCATTTTGGTACTGGGTGCTGATAATTCTGCGAACCCTCACGGGGTCAGCGGCGATTATGCGTTCAAGGATGGTGATATTATTCTCCTTGACTTCTGCGCTTATTATAAACACTATTGGTCAGATATTACCCGCTGCCTGTTCCTGGGGCATGTTGGAAATCCGAAACTGGCTGAAATCTATGATATTGTACTGAAAGCTAATCTGGCGGCAATCGCCAAAGTAAAACCGGGAGTAAAGGCCTGTGAGATCGACAAGGCGGCCAGAGATGTGATCACAGAAGCAGGTTACGGAGAACTTTTCCTTCACAGAACCGGACATGGACTGGGATTAAGTGTTCACGAAGAACCTAATATTTCCTCCGATAATCAGCTGGTGCTGGAAGAAGGAATGACATTCACCATCGAACCAGGCATCTATATTGAAGGTGTGGGCGGTGTGAGAATAGAAGATGATATTCTTGTTACAAAAGACGGATGCCACATATTTACATCCACTTCCAAGAAAATGGAAGATCACATTCTTAAATATTAAAAGTAAAAACAACTATTAGGAGGTAGTTATTTATGGCAGGTAAAAAAGAAGGAAAATTGATGAAGAATTTGCCAACCCTGATTATCTTAATCATATCCGGTGCGTTGGTATATGCGCTTCCCTACTTCAGAAGCTATTATTATGACACATTTATTAAATATTTTGACTTGACAAACACACAGATGGGAGCTTTGGGCAGTGCATACGGCGGATTTGCCATCATTGCTTATTTCCTTGGAGGCTTCTGTGCTGACCGCTGGCCGGCAAGAAAGCTGCTTACCTTATCTCTTATTGTAACCGGAGGTTTGGGATTTATTTTACTGTTATATCCACCTTATCCGGTTGTATTCCTGATTCACGCTGTATGGGGAATTACATCCATTCTTACATTCTGGAACGCACTGGTAAAGGCTCTTCGTTCTCTTGGAACATCAGATGAGCAGGGCCGTGTATTTGGTCTGTTTGAGGGTGGACGTGGTATCACGAATATGGTTCAGTCAGCACTGATCCTGGCACTGTTTGGTTATTTATCAGTTAAAATATCTGATAAAGCAGCGTTATCTTCTGTTATTGCTACATATTCTGTAATTAACGTATTGCTTGGTATCATGGTATTTACCATGTACAAAGAGCCTGAATTTAAGAGAGAGACAAAGGCTATTATCGACGTAAAGGCATTAAAGAAAGTATTATCACTGCCTACCACATGGCTTCAGTGTCTGATTATTTTCTGTTCCTATGCAATGTGCTGCAGCTATTTCTATATCACACCATATGCAACAGAAGTATTCGGTGCAACAGCGGTTATCGGTGCAGCAGTAGGTTACTTTTCACAGTACTGCCGTCCTATCGGATGCTTTGTATCCGGATTTGCAGCTGACAGAATCGGGTCCTCAAAGGTATGCGCCATTGCTTACATCATTATGATTGTGGGTATTGCAGGAGTTATCTTTACTCCAGGCCAGCCGTCACTGATTTGGATGCTTCTGATATTCATCGCTGCAATCTATGCTTCCATGTATGCCTGCCAGTCTATGCACTTTGCTATCATGGAAGAGGGAGAATATCCTCATGAAATCACAGGTACTGCAACCGCCATTATTACACCAATCGGATACAGCGTTGAGCTGTTTGCTCCAATGGTAGCTGGTCTCTGTCTGGATCACTGGGCTGGTGCACAGGGATATAAGGTATTCTTCGGAATTCTGCTTGCAGTTTCTGTAGTTGGTTTAATAGCTACATTTGCATGGATGAAGCTTACGAAAGTAAAACGTATGGAGATTCTTGCCTCGAAGAAGGCTGCATAGTGAGAGATTGATAGTTGGGAGCCGCTGCTTGTGCAGCGGCTCCTTTTTGGGAGTGCGCCCGGCGGCGCACGTTTCTAACCGGTGCAAGTCCGGAATCCGCCCGGTAGTGGGAAGGATATAGCCGAAGGCAAGGGTGTCCATTGTGAGGTGGAATCTGAAGGAAGCTGGATATGGAAGGAAAGGGACAGTGCACAGCCGGAAGTTTTGGAGAAGATACTGGAGAAGGACAACCTGAACAGAGCTTTTAAAAGAGTGAAGGCAAACAAGGGTGCACCGGGAATCGACGGAATGACCGTAGAGGAAGCCGGAGCATACCTGAGGGAGAACCAGAAAGAGCTTATCGAGAGAATCAGAAGAGGAAAGTACACCCCGGACCCGGTAAGACGAGTGGAGATACCCAAGCCAGACGTTGGAATACGGAAGCTTGGCATTCCAACCGTAAAAGACCGCATTTTTCAGCAGGCTATAACACAGTGCCTGACACCGATATACGAGCCGTTGTTCACGGAGAACAGTTACGGTTATCGACTGGGGAAAAGCGCAAAAGACGCTATTGAGAAAGTGAAGGAGTATGCAGAACAGGGATATACCCATGCAGTATCATTAGACCTGTCGAAATACTTCGACACCCTGAACCATGAGATACTTCTGAATATCCTGCGCAGAAATGTGAAGGACGAAAGGGTAATCCAGTGGAAGAAACCGAAAACCAAGGTGAAGAACCTGCGGAAAATGGGAGTACCGGAAGATTTGGCAAGGCAGGCAGGAAACAGCCGGAGAGGTCATTGGTTTACGACCCATACGGTAGCGGTGAATCTGGCGATGACAAAAGAAAGACTGATAAGCAGCGGCTTTTATGATTTAGCCGCCGCCTATCAGTCGGTGCACGTCAACTGTTGAAACCGCCGTGTACCGAACGGTACGCACGGTGAGAGAAAGCTCGTGCCGGGGGCTGGCTGGTCTGGACGGGCGGAAGGTCAGGTTCCCGCGGACACCTCCGTCGTGAAGAGAGTCTATGGCCAAACCGGAATCCCCTTCGGAGCACCGTTCGTATGGTCAAAGAATGCTTTATGTGCATTCTCTGCCCATGCTCACTTATTTTCGGCAGTCCGGGCCGAAAATAACGTGAAAAAGACGATACTAAAAGTACCGTCTTTTTCGTGATTTTCAAGGAATTAAACTTTGGCAAGTTAAGCTACTAATTCTTTTGCTTTCTGAGCTGCAGAAGCTGCGTCTGCTGTGTAAGCGTCAGCGCCGATTTCATCTGCGAATTCCTGTGTAATAGGAGCTCCGCCAACCATAATCTTGATATTGCTTCTGAAATCCTGCTCATTTAAAGCTTTTACTGTATCTCTAAGAGCTGGCATGGTTGTTGTTAAGAGTGCGGAAAGTCCTACTAAATTAACATCAGGATTTTCTTTTACTGCTTCGATGAATTTTTCGATTGGTACGTCAACGCCTAAATCGATAACTTCAAAGCCGGCACTTTCAATCATCATACCAACTAAGTTTTTGCCGATATCATGTAAGTCGCCTGCAACTGTTCCGAGGATCATTTTGCCTGCTGTTCCTGTATCGCCTGCGCTTAAGTGTGGTTTTAACACCTCAACACCTTTTTTCATAGCACGTGCTGCAACTAACATTTCAGGAACGAAGATTTCGTTGTTTTTGAATTTCTCACCAACGATACCCATTGCATCGATCATACCGGAGTTTAAGATCTCTAATGGTTCACATCCTGCGTCTAATGCTTCCTGAACTAAACCACCAACTAATTTTGCTTTTCCTGCACATACTGCATCCGCAACTGCTTGAATCTGTGACATATTAATATCCTCCTTATTAATAAATTATATAAATTTAATAGTGTCCTGTATTATTTTTTGGGAGCTGGTCCGATTAATCCTTCACGGAAAGCTCCGATGTATTCCAGACAGTACTCATCATTCTGTAACAGAGCGTCTGTAGCATAGATCATACCTAACATATCACGGTTGGTCGGGTCTACGATGGCACTGTCCATACCTGCGTTCATAGCTAATACCATGAATGCCTGATTGATGTTCTTACGGGCCGGAAGTCCGAAAGAAATGTTGGAAAGACCACTTGTAATGTGGATATCCGGATATTCTGCCTTGATCTGACGGCAGCACTCTGCAAAGGTTGTGAGGGCTTCTTCGTCAGTGGAAAGGGTTACTACCAATGGGTCAATATGTAAACGAGATGGTGCTATTCCATATTCTTTTGCCTTCTCCATGACATTGTGGAATACTTCCATTCTGCGCTCTACAGAATTAGGAATTCCTTTGTCATCACAGAGGAGAGCGACGCATTCCCATTTTGTGTCCGCAATCACTGGGAAGATTACGTCAATCTTGTCCCCTTCCATGGAAACAGAGTTTATTAAACCTGGTTTCTTACAGAAAGGAATCGCCGCTACACATGAATGAGGGCTTGGACTATCAATACAGATAGGCACATCGGTTACTTCCTGAATTAAATCGATCATCCAGTGGAGAGTTTCAACTTCGATGCTTTCCTCAACGGATGCGCAGCAGTCAATATAAGTCGCATTGGCGTCTGCTTGAATTTGGGCTCTGTGCTTGATGAATTCAGCATCTTTTTCCGCAATTGCTTTTGCTACTGGCGGAATAGAACCATTGATTTTCTCGCCGATTATAATCATTATATGGCACCTCCTAATGCACGTATGTTTTTCTACATGTCCATTCTACCAAAAATTGCTTGATAGGAAAATACCACAATGTATTGGCAAATTTTGAATCTTTTCATACAATGTGTAGGAAGAGAAGAAAGTGCCGATTTTATAAGAAAAATTACGCTTGGGACAAAGAAAATTGTAAAAAAAGAGAATGCCTTCCCCGGCATTCTCTGCATTTTTGTACATATAGAAGTAAGCGTACTTACTGGATAACAGTTCCTGTTTTGCCCAGAAAACCGTCTTTCGCCTTTGTGATGGACGTGATAACAGCCCTTCGGCCCTGTCCCTTTTCCAGGAAGGAGACGGCAGCCTCAAACTTAGGCAGCATGGTACTGGGTTCAAAATGACCCTCTTCCATATATTTTTTTGCCTGCTCCAAAGAAATACTGCCAATCAGTTCTTCGGAATCGGACTGATAATTCAGAGCAACCTTCTCCACACTTGTCAGAATAAGGAGTTGATCCGCCTCCAGGAGCTCAGCAAGCTTTCCGCTGGACAGATCCTTTTCAATAACAGCACTGGCACCGTGTAGCTCCACCCCTTGTTCCAGAACGGGAATTCCGCCCCCGCCGCAGGCGATTACAATCTGTCCTTTATCCAGGAGGGCCTTAATAGAATCAAGCTCAATAATTTCCTGAGGCTTTGGTGCGGCTACGATTCTCCGGTATCCTTCTTTTTCTTTTATAACATAATTGCCTTTTGCCTCTTCAGCCTCAGCCTCCTCCTCTGTGAGATAACGGCCAATGATCTTCGTGGGTTCATGGAAAGCGTCATCGTAGGGATCTACCTTTACCTGTGTTAAAACCGTACATACCGGTTTATAGATTCCCCGTTTAAGCAGCTCGGCACGGATGGAGTTCTGGATATCATATCCGATATAGCCCTGGCTCATGGCAGAGCATACGGACATAGGCGCAAAGGTATAATCGGGATGTACTTTTCCGAATTCATTCATGGCAGTATGGATCATACCTACCTGAGGCGCATTGCTGTGGGAGATAACCACCTGAGCGCCGCACTCGACGAGATCGGCGATTGCTTTCGCAGTCTCCTTTGTTGCCTGCTTCTGCTCAGGAAGAGTAGTGCCCAGTGCCCTGTGTCCCAGAGCAACTACAACTATTGTTTTTTTCATATAATATACCTCTCTTAATGGTGTAATATTCTATGTCCCATTATAGTGTGAAAAATAGGAAAAAGCAAGAAAAAACCCGATACGCGAGTACCGGGCTTTTCCAACTTGAGGGGGGAGATAGTGAGTGGTTTATCAACTATCCAAGATTCATTATATAGACAAAATGTGATAAAAGTATGTACAAATTATAAATAATATGGAAACTATCTTAAGAAAAGCGGAAAAGAATCCTAAGGAAAGGAAAAGCAAAGGTATGCCTGATTGAAAATTATGGGTTCATGTGGTATTCTGTTACTTAGAATTTCTTATATTATATAGAATACCCAGGGACAGTTCTTTGGGCATGTCCTGTGAGCGGGCAGGTGGTATCTCCTGCATAATAAAGAATAAGATAAAAGGTATGGAGGATTGCACATGAAATTATCTTCGTTATTAGAACAAATAGAATATACCTGTTGCCAGGGGACAACAGATATACAGGTAGAGGATGTGGTCTTTGATTCCAGAAAAGTGGTCGAAGGCTCTCTTTTTGTATGCATCAGGGGGGCTGTGTCAGACGGACACAGATTTGTACCTGATGTAGTAGAGAGGGGGGCATCGGTTCTTATCGTGGAAGAAGAGGTGTCTGTGCCGGACCACGTAACGGTTATTCGGGTGGAGGATACCAGATATGCTCTGGCATGCATTTCAGCAGCTTATTTCGATCATCCTGCCCAAAAGCTTAAGACCATTGGGATCACTGGCACAAAGGGCAAAACAACCACCACATATATGGTAAAGTCTATTTTGGAAAACGCCGGATATAAGGTGGGACTTATAGGCACCATAGAAGCTATTATTGGGGACAGAGTTATTCCAGCAGCCAACACTACCCCGGAGTCTTATGTGATACAGAAGTATTTTTCCATGATGGTGGAGGCGGGATGCGACTGCGTTGTGATGGAGGTTTCCTCTCAGGGGCTGATGCTTCACCGGACAGCGGGATTTACCTTTGATTACGGAATCTTTACCAATATTGAGCCGGATCATATAGGACCAAATGAGCATACAAGTTTTGAACATTATCTCCAGTGCAAAGCTATGCTGCTCAGACAGTGCCGGGTAGGCATTGTTAATGCAGATGATGAACATCTGGAACAAATTATTAAGGACGCTACCTGCAGGCTGGAGACCTTTGGCTTTGGCGGCAATGCAGATCTCAGAGCGGTTAATGCCCATATGGTTGCCCGTCCAGGGTATCTTGGCATCAGCTATGATGTGAAAGGACTGCTGGAGTTCCCTGTGGAGATTGATATACCGGGAAAGTTCAGTATCTATAATTCTCTTACGGCAATTGCAATCTGCCGGCATTTTCAGGTATCAGAGGAAAATATTAAAAAGGCGCTGAAGTCAGCGAAGGTAAAAGGCAGGGTGGAAATGGTCAAAGTGTCTGATGATTTTACACTGATGATAGACTATGCCCATAATGCTATGAGCCTGGAGAGTCTTTTAGATACCCTGCGGGAATATCATCCGCACCGTCTTGTCTGTGTGTTCGGATGCGGAGGAAATCGGTCCAGGATGCGCAGGTACGAGATGGGGGAGGTTTCCGGAAGACTGGCAGATCTTACGATTATTACTTCAGATAATCCCAGAAATGAGGACCCTCAGGCAATTATGGACGATATTGTGACCGGAATCCAAAAAACAGACGGAAAGCATATAGAGATCGCTGACAGAAAGGAAGCAATCGCCTATGCGATTCATCACGGCGAGCCTGGAGATATTATAGTATTGGCCGGAAAAGGGCATGAAGATTACCAGGAGATTAACGGAAAAAAATATCCAATGGATGAGAGGGTTCTGATCGCTGATATTCTGGCAGGAAACTAATAAAATGAACGAATGGTATGCAGATATAATTGTAGATATTTCTCAGGAAAAGTTGGATCGTACTTTTCAGTATAAGATACCGGAGGCTCTCAGAGAAGACATCTGCATCGGCATGCAGGTTAGGGTTCCTTTTGGGAAAGGTAACCGGGAGATTACAGGGTATGTAACAGGCATCTCCGTGGACGCGCGGTATGACACCGAAAAAATGAAAGAAATTCTGGGCCCTGAATCCGGGGGAATTACGGTGGAGTCTAAACTGATAGCGCTGGCGGCATGGATTCGTGAGCAGTATGGTTCAACTATGAATCAGGCATTGAAAACAGTTCTTCCTGTGAAAAAAAAGATGAAGGCAAAGGAGAAAAAAAGGTTAAGGCTTGTTTTGCCCCCCAAAGAGGCAGAGGAGTTGCTTATAGAATTAGAAAGAAAAAAATATGCGGCCAGAGCCAGGCTGCTGTCAGCAATTCTGGAAAATGGAGATATGGATTATGAATTTGCGATAAAAGCACTTCATGTTTCTCCGGCCGCTGTCAGGAAAATGATAGAAAATGGCGCAGTAGCCGAGGAAGTGTCAACCGTGTACCGGAATCCTCTGGGGCCAGTGGAGGGAAATGAGGAACAGATTTCTTTAACCGAGGAGCAGAGGACAGCAGCGGTACGGATTGCTGAGGAATGGGCTTCAGAGGTTCCAAGGCCCTGTCTGCTTCACGGAATTACGGGAAGCGGAAAAACGCTGATCTATATGGAGATGATTCAGAGAATTCTGGAGGAGGGAAGGGAAATCATTGTTCTGATTCCAGAAATTGCCCTCACTTATCAGACGGTACGACGGTTTTACCTTCGGTTTGGAGAACGCGTTTCTGTGATTAACTCCAGAATGTCCCAGGGAGAGCGGTTTGACCAGTTTGAAAGGGCAAGAGAGGGGAAGATACAGATCATGGTGGGTCCCCGTTCCGCCTTGTTTACACCATTCCAGAAGCTGGGGCTGATTATTATAGACGAGGAACACGAATCCTCCTATATCAGCGAAAGCACTCCCAGATACCATGCCAGGGATGTGGCCATAGAGAGGGCCCGAATGGAAGGGGCATATGTCCTTATGGGGTCCGCTACTCCCTCCGTAGATTCCTATTATAAAGGGCAGCAGGGAATCTATCATATGGTTTCCCTGTCTTCCCGTTTTGCGGGAAGCAGCCTTCCGATGGTATATACTGTAGATTTGCGGGAAGAATTAAAAACAGGAAATCGATCTATTATAAGTAAATTGCTCCGGGATAAGATCCAGGAGCGCCTGGATAACCGGGAGCAGATTATGCTGTTTCTCAATCGGCGGGGCTACTCCGGGTTTGTGGCCTGCCGGTCCTGCGGCTTCGTAGTAAAATGTCCCCACTGTGATGTGTCGCTGTCTATTCACAGCCATGGGAGGCTGGTATGCCATTACTGCGGATATGAGACGCCAAGTCTCTCCGGATGTCCTGAATGCGGTTCTCCCTATATTGGAGGATTCCGTGCAGGGACCCAGCAGATAGAAGAGATTGTAAAGAAGATGTTCCCCAGGGCAAGGATTTTGAGAATGGATCTGGATACTACCAAGGGAAAGAATGGACATGAGACAATTCTTGCCGCTTTTGCCAATAAAGAAGCCGATATTCTGGTGGGAACCCAGATGATAGTAAAAGGCCATGATTTTCCGAAAGTGACTCTGGTAGGCGTTCTCGCCGCAGATATGTCTTTATTTGCAGAGAATTACAGAGCCAGTGAGAGGACCTTTCAGCTGCTGACGCAGGCAGTGGGGAGAGCCGGAAGGGGAAAAAATCCAGGGGAAGCTGTGATTCAGACGTATCACCCGGAACACTACAGCATTCAGGCGTCTGTACATCAGGACTATGAAGAATTTTACAGGGAAGAAATCTCATACAGACTGCTCATGGGATACCCTCCCGCAGCCTCAATGCTCGCCATACGGGGCGCCTGCAGGGATGAGTCGCTTTTACAGCAGGGAATGCATTATATAGGAAAGTATATTCAAAAGATTTATCCAAAGAGTGAGCTGCAGCTGATAGGGCCGGCACCGGAGAATATTTCCAAAGTAAATGATATGTATCGTATGGTACTTTATCTGAAGCACGGGGAGAATGAACGGCTGATATGGATAAAAAACCAGCTGGAGCGTTATATCAGAATAAATAAAGGATTTGACAAGATTACGGTTCAATTTGATTTTAATGTATAAACTATAAATATAGTAAGGAGAGGACAGGTATGGCGTTAAGAAAGATAAGAGTGCAGGGAGATCCTATTTTGAACAAAAAGTGCAGACCGGTGGAGGAGATGACACCAAAGATTCAAGAATTGATAGACGATATGTTTGATACCATGTATGAGGAAATGGGTGTGGGGCTTGCGGCACCTCAGGTAGGTGTCCTGAAAAGAATTGTTGTCATTGATACAGACGGCAGCCCCAGGGCTTATATCAATCCGGAGATTCTGGAGACGTCAGGGGAACAGACAGGGGATGAGGGGTGCTTAAGTGTGCCCGGCATGGCCGGACAGGTTACAAGACCAGACTGGGTGAAAGTGAAAGCCTTAGATGAAAATATGGAAGAATTTATTCTGGAAGGCACCGATCTGCTGGCAAGAGCTATCTGTCATGAGCTGGATCATCTGGACGGCAAACTTTATACAGACCTGGTGGAAGGTGATCTCCACAGTACTAATGCGGAATACGAGGAGGAAGAAGAATGAGAATCGTCTTTATGGGAACCCCGGATTTTGCGGTAGGCACACTGGAGGCTCTGATAGAAGCCGGCCATGACATTGCCGGTGTAGTGACCCAGCCGGACAAACCAAAAGGAAGAGGGAAGAACCTTATGGCCCCGCCGGTAAAGCAGGCTGCTATTGCCCGGGGACTGGCTGTGTATCAGCCTAAAAAAGTCAGAGACCCGGAATTTATCCAGATTTTAAGAAAACTGGAACCTCAGATAATTGTGGTAGTTGCCTTTGGCCAGATTATACCTCAGGAGATACTGGAGCTTGCCCCCTTTGGTTGCATCAATGTCCATGGCTCTCTCCTTCCCAAATACAGAGGTGCGGCTCCTATCCAATGGGCTGTCATCGACGGAGAGAAAGAGTCCGGGGTAACAATTATGAAAATGGATGCGGGTTTGGATACCGGCGATATGATTTCCAAGGAAATTGTGCCTCTGGAGGACAAGGAAACCGGCGGAAGTCTCTTTGACAAACTGGCCAAAGCTGGCGCCAGGCTGTGTGTGCAGACTCTGCCGTCTATTGAAAATGAGACAGCAGTCTACGAGAAGCAGCCGGAAGAAAGTCCGACGGCATATGCCAGTATGATAGATAAAAAAATGGGATGTATCCAATGGGAAGAAAAGGCAAAGACCATAGAACAGCTGATCCGGGGGCTGAATCCGTGGCCTAGTGCCTATACGTATCTTCAGGGGAAAACCCTGAAAATATGGGAGGCAGATGTGCTTTCTGAGGAATCCGGGAAAGAGCCGGGTGAAGTGGTACGTACAGATAAAACAGGGCTTTATATCCAGACAGGAGATAAGGTCTTGTGTGTGAAAGAACTGCAGCTGGAAGGAAAGAAAAGAATGGAAGCAGGGGCGTTTCTGAGGGGATATGAGATCCCTGAGGGAACGAGATTGAAAGACAGCAAGGAGTGATGGTATGCCATTTGGGACAGGATATTATTGGGGCTTTGATCCTACGTATTTACTGATTATTATTGGACTTCTTATCTGTGTATGGGCATCGGCGAGTATGAACAGCACATTTGGCCGGTACAGCAGGATAGAGAACCGCAGCAGAATCACAGGAGCGGAAGCAGCACAGAGAATACTGCAGTATGCGGGGATTCATGACGTGCATATTGAGCGGACCGGGGGAAACCTTACCGATCACTATGATCCCAGAACAAAAGTACTGCGGCTGTCGGGAAGCGTATACGGCAGCACATCTGTGGCTGCTGTCTGTGTAGCCGCCCATGAATGCGGACATGCGGTACAGCATAACAGACAGTATCTTCCTTTGACGGTCAGGGGCGCTATTGTTCCTGTGGCAAATCTGGGCTCAGCCCTGTCCTGGCCGTTATTCTTTGCCGGTCTGATCTTTTCCGTACCATCATTGCTGACATTGGGGATTGTATTATTTACAGCAGCAGTGGCATTTCAGCTGGTGACCCTTCCGGTGGAGACCAATGCCTCCAGAAGGGCCCTTGCAATGCTGCAGGAAACAGGAATTTTAAGAGAAGAGGAGTTAAGAGGCGGCAGAAAAGTTCTGAAGGCTGCAGCGCTGACATATGTAGCAGCACTCGCATCCTCCATATTACAGCTGCTGCGTTTGCTGATACTCGCAGGAGGAACAAGAAGGGATGATTAATAGTATCAATACCAGGGAACTGATCCTGGGAATCTTACTGCAAGTGAACAAAGAGGGGGAATACAGCCATATTGCAATCCGCAATACTCTGGGGAAATACCAGTATCTGTCAAAGCAGGACCGGTCTTTTATTACCAGAGTGTGTGAGGGAACTTTGGAATATCGGCTTAAAATAGATTATATCATTAATCAGTTTTCCAATGTCAAGGTGAATAAAATGAAGCCTGTCATCAGGGAGATACTCAGAAGCGGGGTCTATCAGCTGCTCTATATGGACAGCATTCCCGATTCCGCAGTATGCAACGAAGCTGTAAAGCTTGCCCAGAAAAAAGGATTTTACAGTCTGAAGGGGTTTGTGAACGGGGTACTTCGTACTATAGCCAGGGAGCGGGGGAAGCTTGCTTTTCCTCCAAAGGAGCACCACGTAGAATATCTCTCAGTTACCTACTCCATGCCGGTATGGCTGGTAGTCCGATGGCTGGATCAGCTGGGCTTTGAGACCACAGAAACTATACTGAAGGCATTTTTACAAGAACGTCCCACGGCCGTGCGCTGCCAGGAATATCTTAATTCTACGGAAGACACCATAGCCAGCCTGAGAAGCCAGGGAGTTAAAGTGGAGAAGGCTCCTTATATAAAAACCGCTTACTATATCTCTGAATATGATTATCTGCCGGCCCTTCATGCGTTTACCATGGGCAGAATACAGGTACAGGATGTCAGCTCTATGCTGGTAGGGGAGATAGCAGCCCCCAGCCCCGGGGACAGAATTCTGGATCTGTGTGCAGCCCCCGGCGGAAAGAGTCTCCATGTGGCAGATAAGATGAAGGGACAGGGCCATGTGGAAGCCAGGGATGTGAGCGAGTACAAAGTACAGTTGATGGAAGAAAATTTTCGCCGTGCAGATGCTGTAAATATAGAAGCTGTCTGCAGGGACGCATGCGTTTATGAGGAGGAGACTGCCGGCAGTGCAGACATAGTCTTGGCGGATGTCCCCTGCTCCGGACTGGGAGTCATCGGGAGAAAGACAGATATAAAATATAAGATGACACCTGAGAAGCAGGAACAGATCATCAAGCTTCAGAGGAAGATACTGGAAAATGCTGCAGCCTATGTCCGGCCGGGGGGAATCCTGATTTATAGTACATGTACGATCGCAAGGGAGGAAAACCAGGACAACATACATTGGTTTGTCAATCATTATCCCTTTCAGCCGGAATCTCTGGATCCCTACTTATGTGAAGAGCTACATAGTGAGACTACCGGACAGGGATATCTTCAGCTGCTGCCCGGGGTTCATGAGAGTGATGGGTTCTTTATAGCCAGATTGAGAAGGGTGTAGGAGATGGAAGGATTAGATATTAAATCATTGACAGCTGAGGAACTGCAGAATGTAATGGCAGAACTTGGGGAAAAGCCTTTTCGGGGAAAGCAGCTGTACCAGTGGCTGCATGTAAAACTGGCGGACAGTTATGAAAGCATGACAAACCTGCCTCAGCATCTGAGACAGAGACTGGAGGAAGAATATCCATATACTTGTCTGAAACCCGTGGAAGTTCAAACATCAAAACAGGACGGAACACAGAAATACTTGTTTGCCCTTGGGGATGGAAATGTGATTGAGAGTGTGCTGATGAAGTATAAGCACGGAAATTCTGTCTGCATATCCTCTCAGGCGGGCTGCCGGATGGGCTGCCGGTTTTGTGCCTCAGGCATAGGAGGGCTGACCAGAAATCTGCTGCCGTCAGAGATGCTGGATCAGATTTACCAGATTCAGAAGTTATCCAAAGAACGTGTGTCTAATGTGGTTGTGATGGGAACAGGAGAGCCCCTGGATAATTATGACAACCTGGTGCGGTTTATCCGCATGCTCAGCGATGAAAAAGGGCTGAATATCAGCCAGAGAAATATTACAGTATCTACCTGCGGAATCGTACCCAGGATCCGGCAGCTGGCTGAAGAAAAACTTCAGATTACATTGGCTATTTCTCTTCATGCCTCCAATCAGGAAAAGCGGAGGGAGCTGATGCCTGTAGCCAATAAGTATGAACTTGGAGAATTGATGGATGCATGCAGAAGTTACTTTGAGAAATCAGGCCGCCGCCTGACCTTTGAGTACAGTTTGGTAGGAGGAAAAAACGACACGCCGGAAGACGCGGCAGAGCTTGCTGCACTCCTGAAAGGGCTGAATTGCCATGTGAATCTGATACCGGTAAATCCTGTCAAGGAGCGGGATTTCGTGCAGTCCGATAAAAAAGTTATAGTTAATTTTCAAAATAAACTTGAAAAATGCGGAATTAATGTTACTATTAGAAGAGAAATGGGCCGGGATATTGATGGAGCCTGTGGACAATTACGAAAGAAATATATCTTGATAGATAAGAAAGAAAGAGAGACGCAAGGATGAAAGTTTATTCTGTGACAGATGTAGGACAGAAGAGAAAAGTGAATCAGGACTATGTCTTTGCATCAGAGCAGGCTGTCGGTAACCTGCCCAATCTTTTTGTTGTTGCGGACGGGATGGGCGGACATAATGCGGGTGATTTTGCATCAAGTTTTGCCGTTCAGGTTTTGCTTGATACCGTCAAGGCAGATGCGGAGTATAATCCCATAAAGATTATTCGTAAGGCAATCGAAAATGCGAATCTTAAATTGCTGGAGCAGGCAGCTAAAAACGAGGGAATGTCCGGCATGGGTACAACTATGGTTGCGGTAACAGTAGTCGACCATTATGCTTATGTGGCAAATGTGGGTGACAGCCGTCTGTATGTCATGGATGACGGAATCCGTCAGATTACAAAGGACCACTCCCTGGTAGAGGAAATGGTGCGCATGGGTGAGATCAGCAGAGAGGATGCCAGAAATCACCCGGATAAGAATATAATAACAAGGGCGTTAGGGGCAAAAGAGGAAGTGGATATTGATTTTTTTGATATCAAGCTGCATCCGGACAGCATTATTTTGCTGTGTTCCGACGGCCTTACTAATATGGTAACAGATGATGTAATTGCGCAGATTGTAAAAGAAGCTCCCTCGCTGGAGACAGCAGGACAAAGTCTGATTCGTTTGGCGAATGAAAATGGTGGAAAGGACAATATTGCGGTGGTACTAGTAAAACCAGGTACAAAAGAGGTGGAAGTATGTTAAATGTGGGAATGATTATTGGAGAAAGATATGAGATTGCCGGCAGAATCGGATCCGGCGGTATGGCAGATGTATACAAGGCGAAAGATCATAAACTGAACCGCTTTGTAGCTGTAAAAGTATTAAAGGCTGAATTCCGGGAGGATATGACATTTATCCGGAAATTTCAGACAGAAGCCCAGGCGGCGGCAGGGCTGGCACATCCGAATATAGTAAATGTGTTTGATGTAGGGGAGGATAACGGCGTTTACTATATTGTTATGGAGCTTGTTGAAGGTATAACGCTGAAAGAGTACATCTCCAAGAAGGGTAAATTAAGTGTAAAAGAGGCAACCAGTATCGCTATTCAGGTATCTATGGGACTTGAAGCGGCGCACAACCATAACATTGTTCACAGAGATGTGAAGCCTCAGAATATTATTATTTCAACAGACGGAAAAGTAAAGGTAACGGACTTCGGGATCGCAAGGGCTGCATCCTCTAACACTATTAGTTCAAATGTTATGGGGTCTGTGCATTACAGCTCCCCGGAGCAGGTGCGGGGGGGATACAGTGACTCAAAAAGTGATATCTATTCCCTGGGCGTTACTATCTATGAGATGGTAACCGGAAAAGTACCGTTTGACGGAGATACTACAGTGGCGATTGCCATTAAGCATCTGCAGGAAGAAATCGTTCCTCCTTCAGAGTATAACTCTCAGCTGCCCCACAGCCTGGAACAGATAATTCTCAAGTGTACGCAGAAAAGTGTTGACCGGCGCTACAACAGTATGGCTGAGGTAATTGCAGATCTGAAGCATTCACTGATAGACCCGGACGGGGACTTTGTGAATCTGGTTCCCCTCAGCAATCACGCGCAGACCGTGGTGATTTCCGGGGATGAGCTGAATGAGATTAAGAAGAACCGCTATGGTGACACCCAGCCCTCCTATCCCCCACAGGATGAGGAGTACGATGAGTATGAGGAGGATGAAGACGGTGATGATTACGACGATGACTACGACGACGGCAGAAAGGGCGGCATTAATACCCGCCTGGAGAAAGCTCTTACCATAGGCGGACTGATTGTCGGTGCCATCATTATCTGTATTTTAATCTATCTTATCGGTCAGGCAGCAGGGATTTTTACCTTCGGTTCGAAAAATAAAGAAAATAACAAACCAAAGGTTGAGGATACCTCAGACAAGAATGATGAGGATGCACAGGTTGAGGTTCCAAAACTGGTGGGAAAGACAGTGGAGGAAGCCCAGAAACTGGCTTCAGACAACTCTCTGGGAATTAAGAAGGCCGGCGAAGAGGCTTCTACGGAATATGAAGCAGGTGTGATTATAAAGCAGGAGATTGAGGCCGGTACAAAAGTTGATAAGAACACTATGATAAAATATACGGTAAGTACGGGCAGCGATGAGATTCGTGTGGCTGATGTTGTGGGAGAAACGCAGACAGATGCGGAAGCTACGCTCCAGGACCAGGGCTTTGAGACCAAGGTGGAGAAGGAGAAAAGTGATTCCGTGGATATCGGCAAGGTGATTTCCACAGACCCGGGAGCCGGAGAAAGTGCCAAAAAGGGCGACACCATTACCGTAAAAGTTAGCATCGGAAAGGGCGATAAATCAGTGAAGGTGCCCAATGTAGTGGGGCAGAAAGAGGCAGATGCCAAGGAAGCGCTGAATGAACTGGGGCTTGACGTGGTAGTGGAAAGCGGTACCAGCAGCAGTGTGGACATCGGGGATGTCATGAAGCAGGATATCTCTGCGGGCCGTTCTGTGGAAGCCGGGACTACAATTACCATTACAGTAAACACCGGAAACAGTTCCGATAATGACTCTGATACCGATAAAAAGGATGACAACACCAGCACGAACACATCCGCCAGCGGAACATGGAAATGCGTTGGGCAGCAGATAGCTTCACCTCCGGGATACAAAGGCGGTGAGATTAAGATGGACCTGGCTCAGGAAGTGGATGGCGAGATTCAGGCAAAAACGATCCTTACGGATGAAAAGTTAAAGTTCCCGTATTCCTTAAAGAATGTTGAGGGTGAGCCGGGAGTTACAACTGGTACTATATATGTCTATGAGAAAGTAGATGGTGAGTACACGATGCTGGGGGCATATAAAAATCTGAAGTTTGAACAGGTAGATTAATACATGCAGGGAAAGATAGTGAAAGGAATTGCCGGATTCTACTACATTCATGTAGCAGAATCCGGGATTTACGAATGCAAGGCAAAGGGAATATTCCGAAAAGAAAAGAAAAAGCCGCTGGTAGGCGACGATGTAATCATAGAGGTCCTTGATGAGGAGAACAGAGTAGGTAATCTGGTGGAGATACTTCCCAGAAGAAATGAACTGATACGGCCAGCCGTTGCCAATGTTGATCAGGCAATGGTGATATTTGCCGCCCAGGAGCCGAAACCGAACTTCTCATTGCTGGACCGCTTTTTGATTTCCATGGAAAAGCAGGGCATCCCCACAAAAATCTGCATCAACAAGAAGGACCTGGTTACAGGGGAGGAACTGGAGCTGCTTATCAGTGAATATAAGAAGTGCGGATATGAGGTTTTCACCACCAGTGCGGAGCAGGAAGAGGGGGTGGAGCAGATGAGTGCGCTTCTGAAAGGAAAGACTACGGTGGTGGCCGGACCTTCGGGGGTGGGGAAATCTTCTCTGACCAATCTTGTTCAGCATGGGGTTGAGATGGAGACAGGAGCTATCAGCCAGAAGCTGGGACGGGGAAAGCATACCACCCGGCACTCGCAGCTGATACAGATAGACGAGGGCACTTACATCATGGATACCCCCGGATTCAGTTCACTCTATGTTGCGGACATGGAAAAGGAAGAACTGAAGGACTATTTTATAGAGTTTGCTCCCTATGAGGGGGCCTGCCGGTTCCAGGGGTGTTCTCATACCCATGAACCGGGATGTGCAGTAAAAGAAGCCCTGGATAAGGGGGAACTCAGCAGAATCCGCTATGCGAATTATGTAGAATTTTATGAGGAACTAAAAGACAAGAGGAGGTATTGAGGTATGAAATATGAGTTATCACCATCTATATTAGCTGCAGACTTTAACCGTCTGGGAGAGCAGATTAAGAAAGTAGAGGAGGCAGGAACCAGATGGCTTCATTTTGATGTTATGGACGGGATCTTTGTGCCCAGCATTTCCTTCGGCATGCCTGTCTTGGCCTCACTGAAAAAAGAAACCTCTTTATTTATGGACGTGCATCTGATGATTACAGATCCGGGAAGATATGTAGATACGTTTATGAATAATGGGGCTGATATGCTTACCGTCCATGCGGAGGCGTGCACCCACCTGGACCGCACCATAGCGCAGATCAAGGAGGCCGGATGCAGGGCCGGGGTGGCTTTGAACCCGGCAACTCCTGTCTCGGTGCTGGAGCATGTGCTGGATACAGTGGATATGGTGCTGATTATGACTGTGAATCCCGGATTCGGGGGACAGAAGTACATACCATACTGCACCCGTAAAGTTGCTGTGTTGAGAAATGAGTTTGACAGAAGAGGACTGGATACGGATATTCAGGTTGACGGGGGAATTACCACCGATACATTGCCTGAAGTTCTCAAAGCGGGTGCAAATATTTTTGTAGCAGGCTCTGCTGTTTTTAAAGGAGATATTACAAAGAATGCAAAAGAGCTGCTGGAACTTATGGAGCATGAGGCCTGAATATGAAGACGTTGATGATTAGCGGCGGCTCTCTGGATGAGAAGTTTGCCCTGAACTTTATTGCAGAGATGAGGCCGGATTATATACTGGGCATTGACAGGGGGCTGAATTTCTGCTATCAGCATGAGATACTTCCTTCCTATATAATGGGAGATTTTGACAGCATTGATTCCCGAGTGATGGAGTATTACATGAATAACCCCGGGATTCCAGTGGAGCGGTTTCAGCCGGAAAAGGATGCCACAGACACACAGATAGGAATTGAAAAGGCAATTGAATTAAAAAGTACAGGCATATGGATCCTGGGGGCAACAGGCGGGCGTATGGATCATTTCTGGGGAAATGTACAGTGCCTGGCGTTGGCCCACCAGGCCGGTATACCGGCAGTCATTGTGGATCCCCAGAATTATATTACGCTTCTGGGGAAAGAGACCATGCTGGAGAAATCCAGACAATTTGGAACCTATGTTTCCTTTTTTCCTCTGGGGGATGCGGTAGAGGGACTGACATTGGAGGGATTCAAATATCCCCTGACTGACCATTATCTGAAAAACAGCGATGGTCTGGGGGTAAGCAACGAGATTGCAGAGGATACAGCGATCGTAAAATACCGACAGGGAATGCTGCTTATGATGATGTCGAAGGATAGAGAAGCATAAAGGGCCGATGCGAAAATTGTCGATAAAAAAATGAGAAATGTCGAGTGATAGGGTGGGTCAAGGTCTTGATTCGCCTTATTATGTGTGTTAGAATTTACCATAAGCAATAAAAAGCGGCTGCTTATAACATAGAAGAAAAGAGGATTTAACATATGAAATTAGGAATTGTAGGACTTCCCAATGTGGGGAAGAGTACCTTATTTAATTCCCTGACCAAAGCAGGGGCGGAGTCTGCTAATTATCCGTTCTGCACCATTGATCCCAATGTGGGAGTAGTACCGGTGCCGGATGAGCGTCTGCAGCTTTTGGGTGATTTTTATCATTCTAAAAAAGTGACTCCGGCAGTCATAGAGTTTGTTGATATTGCAGGACTTGTAAAGGGAGCTTCCAAAGGGGAGGGATTGGGAAACCAGTTTCTGGCAAATATCCGGGAGGTTGATGCCATTGTTCATGTAGTACGCTGCTTTGAAGACAGCAATGTGGTCCATGTTGACGGGAGTATAGATCCTCTCAGAGATATAGAAACGATCAATCTGGAACTGATCTTTTCAGATATTGAAATATTGGAGAGGCGGATTGCCAAAACATCAAAATCTGCCAGAAACGATAAAGAGGCAGCCAAAGAGCTGGAACTTCTTCAAAAACTGAAAGCCCATCTGGAAGATGGGAAGCCTGCCTCTGTCTTTGCGTGCGGGACGGAAGACGAAGAAGAGTATATAGCTAATTATAACCTTCTGACAGGTAAGCCAGTGATCTATGCGGCTAATGTAGCGGAAGAGGATCTGGCAGACGACGGGTCTTCCAACAGTCTGGTTGAAAAAGTCAGGGAGTACGCAGGGGAACAGGGCAGCGAGGTCTTTGTGATCTGTGCGCAGATCGAACAGGAGATTGCGGAGCTTGACGAAGAAGAGAAAAAAATGTTTTTGGAGGATTTGGGTATTAAGCAATCCGGCCTGGAAAAGTTAATACAGGCAAGCTATCGGCTGTTGGGACTTATCAGTTATCTGACATCGGGAGAAGATGAGACCAGAGCATGGACAATCAAAGTAGGTACAAAGGCGCCACAGGCGGCCGGAAAAATCCACACGGATTTTGAGAGAGGATTTATTAAGGCAGAGGTGGTGAACTTTCAGGATCTTCTGGACTGTGGTTCTTATGCAGGGGCCAGGGAAAAAGGGCTGGTGCGTATGGAAGGAAAGGACTACGTGGTAAAGGACGGAGATGTGATTTTATTCCGATTTAATGTATAAGAACTGAAAAAAAAGAGACTACTACTATGTAGATAATCAAACTTGGGAGATAGGCAAATATGGCATGTGGGGACTCTGGTTATCCTGAACGGGAAAATGATGGATAAATACAAAGGAGATTGATGCATATGACAAGATTGGAACGATTGAGACACGAGATAGAAGCTGCGAGACAGGCCATGGATGAAAAGATAGGGAATAATTTCAAGCTGGAAGAAGTTTACAGAGACAGTGTTAAACTGGATGTACTAATTGAGGAGTATATGGCAGAGGCAGAGGCGTCGGCATAATATAGTAGGCGCTTTCAGTGCTCTCTACCAGATATAGTAAAAAAGAAAAAAGCAGGACATATCATCTGATTTGCAGGTGATTTGTCCTGCTTTTTTTCTGTGAAAGATTTATGAAAAAACATATGTTCCCCTTGTTTTTTAGGGGTGATTAGTATAAAATGGGTACATAAGTGGTAGAAAGTGGTGAAAAGTGGTGGCAAGTGGATGATAAGTGGCAGAGCATTCACAGGTTGCCGCGGGAAGTGCAAAGGGGAGACTTGCAGTTCCACGAAAGAAGGTGACATTCATGTTCATGGGAGAGTATAGTCATACAATCGACGCGAAGGGGCGATTGATCATTCCGTCAAAATTCAGAGAACAATTAGGGGAAGAGTTCATTTTGACGAAAGGTTTAGATGGTTGTCTGTCTATATTTCCACAGGATGAATGGAAAGTTTTCGAGGAAAAATTAAAAGCCTTACCACTTACGAATAAAAATGCAAGAACCTTCTCACGTTTCTTTGTCTCCAGTGCTACTTCATGCGAATTGGACAAGCAGGGGAGAATTCTCGTTCCATCTACACTGCGGGAATTCGCTGGTCTGGAAAAGGATGTTGTGCTGACTGGAAATATTACCAGAATAGAAATATGGAGCAAAGAGAAGTGGATAGAAAACAGCAGTTTTGATGACATGGATGCCATTGCAGAAGGGATGCAGGACATGGGAATTGTCATCTGACGGCTGTAAAACGGACACAGGAGATTAGAATGGAATTTAAACATCAATCTGTATTACTGGAGGAGACCATTACAGGCTTACGGGTAAAGCCGGATGGTATTTATGTGGACGGTACACTGGGAGGAGGCGGTCATGCCTTAGAGGTATGTAAGTTGTTATCTGCCAAGGGGAGACTGATAGGCATAGATCAAGACGATGCTGCAATCATGGCTGCGGGTGAACGTTTAGGGGATTACCAAGATCAGGTGACGCTCATTCGCAGCAATTATTGCAATATGAAAGCAGAGCTTGGCAAGTTGGGAATCTCATCTGTGGATGGGATTATATTAGATTTAGGGGTTTCATCCTATCAATTAGACACTGCGGAAAGGGGATTTACCTACAGGGAAGATGCCCCTTTGGATATGCGTATGGACCAAAGAGGGGACCGTACGGCAAGGGATATTGTTAATACTTACAGAGAAAACGAACTGTATCGGATTATACGCGATTACGGTGAAGATAAATTTGCAAAAAACATTGCAAAACATATTGTCCTGGCAAGGGAGGAGCATCCCATCGAGACGACTGGGGAGTTGATCGAGGTGATTAAAAGAGCGATTCCTATGAAAATAAGGGCAGTAGGCGGACACCCGGCTAAGAAGACGTTTCAGGCAATTCGGATTGAGCTGAACCATGAACTGGATGTATTGAGAGATTCGCTGGATGATATGATTGATATGCTGAACGACGAGGGGCGTATCTGCATCATCACCTTTCATTCACTGGAAGACAGGATTGTTAAAACCATCTTCAGGAAAAATGAGAATCCCTGTACGTGTCCCAGTAATTTCCCGGTATGTGTATGCGGGAAAAAGCCCAAGGGAAGAATTATCACGAAAAAGCCAATAGTACCAGGGGAGGAGGAGCTGGCACGGAACAGCCGTGCAAAAAGCTCCAAGCTAAGGGTTTTTGAACGGCGTCTTACGTAAGCCAAAGTAAGGAGTAAAGTATGGCTAGTGGAGGCAATCGAAGGGTAAATCAAAGATCGGTGAGTACGAGAAATTCAGAGAATACCAGGTATTCTTATATAGAAGGAAATACAGTAAGAAGTGTGCAGACAGCGCCTAAAAGGCAGGAACGTCCGGTAAGGGGAAACCGGGAGGTCAGCCACAGGGCGCGGAGAAACCGTGCGAAAGCACTGCAGGTAAATAAAGGCTATATTGTGTTTTTGGCACTGGTATGTACTGCTACTTTATTTGCGTGCGTGCAATTCCTTCAACTGAAGGCAGTGATTACTGCACAGACAAAGGAAGTGGCATCATTAGAGACACAGCTGAGTCAGCTGAAAGCGGATAATGATGCTTTTTACAGCGAGACACTTGCATCTGTAGATTTGGACCATATTCGGGAGGTGGCGATTAATAAACTGGGGATGGGTTACGCCCAGGAAGACCAGGTTATTCGTTACAGCACCAAGGGAAGCAGTTATGTAAGACAGTATAGAGATGTACCGGATGCAAAGTAGGTGAGTAAATTGGAACGCAGGAAGAAACAGAAAAGAAAATTGAGTGGAACCATGAGAAAAAAGCTGGCAGGACTGTTTATTTTGGTTCTGCTGGCTTTAGTAGGTTTAACATTAAGAATAACCTATATTAACGCCAAAAGCGGAGATAAGTATAAAAAGCAAGTTTTAATACAGTCCCAGCAGCAATATGACAGCAGGACCATTCCCTTTAAAAGAGGGGATATTACGGACAGAAACGGGACAGTGCTTGCAACCAGCAGTAAGGTTTATAATGTAATTCTGGACTGTAAAGTAGTCAATTCAAATAAGGATTACGTAGAGCCAACGGTTAAGGCCCTTACGGAACAGCTGGGGCTGGACGAGGATACCATACGCGGGCTTCTTACCAATGAACAGACAAAGAACAGCCAGTATCAGATTCTGAAAAAAGAAATCTCCATGGATGAAAAAAAAGCTTTTGAAGCGTATACGGCTGTGCCTGAAGACAGCAAACTCTCGGAAGAAGAGAGGCTGGAGAAGAAAAATGTACAGGGCGTGTGGTTTGAGGAGGATTATCTGAGAAAGTATCCCATGAATGCTCTGGCATGTGATACACTGGGATTTACATTTGCTGGTAATGTGGCAGATTGGGGAATAGAAGGGTATTATAACTCGACCCTCAATGGAGTGGATGGGAGAAAATATGGATATTTTAATCAGGACTCCGATTTGGAACAGACTATTATTGATCCGGTAAATGGAAACAGTGTGGTTTCCACTTTGGACGTCAATATACAGCAGGTAATTGAGAAGTATATCAGTGCATTTGACACAGCGATGTCAAAAGAAAACTTCAAAAAAGAAGATAAGAAAGAAGATGAGGAGGAAGACTCCTCCAAGGCAAAAAAGATAACAAAAGGGGCTGCCAATATAGGAGTAATTGTTGCAAATCCTAATACAGGGGAGATCCTGGGTATGGCAAGCTCAGATCCTTATGACCTGAATAATCCCAGGGATCTCACGGGAATTTATACAGAGGAAGAGATCAAGAGAATGAATGATGAGAGTCAGCTGGACGCTCTGAATGCCATGTGGCAGAATTACTGTGTGACAGAGGCCTATGAACCGGGCTCTACTGTCAAACCAGTCATCGTGGCATCTGCTCTGGAGGCAGGTGCTATCACAGAGAACGACACCTTTGTGTGCGACGGCGGGCAGCAGGTAGCGGATCGGTTTATTAAGTGCTCGATTTATCCGGACGCACATGGTACACAGTCTCTGGGAGAGGTAATACAAAATTCCTGCAATGACGGTCTGATGGCCATCGGAAAAAAGATGGGAGCGGAAACCTTTCTGCGATATCAGAAGACATTTAACTTCGGAAGCAGAACCGGCATAGATCTGCCCGGAGAAGGTACAGGTATCCTCCATACCAAAGATACCCTGAACGCCGTTGAACTGGCTACTAGTTCTTTTGGTCAGGGATTTACCTGTACCATGGTTCAGGAACTGGCAGCATTATCTTCTGTAATCAATGGAGGAACCTATTATCAGCCTCATGTAGTAAACCGGATAGTAGATGATAAGGGAAAAACGGTAAAAACCATAGAGCCTACCGTCTTGAAGCAGACCATTTCACCTGATATTTCTGCAGAAATCCGGGATTATATGGGGATGAGTGTAAAGTCTGGTACCAGTAAAACATCAAAGGTACAGGGCTATTCCATGGGCGGTAAGACAGGAACAGCACAGAAGATTCCCAGGGGCAGCGGAAAGTACCTGGTATCCTTTATCGGATTTGCTCCGCTGGATGATCCCCAGGTAGTTATCTACGTAGTAGTTGATGAGCCAAATGCAGAGCGTCAGGACAACAGCAAGTACCCACAGTACATTGCTCAGGCAGTGCTTTCGGAAATTCTGCCGTATATGGATATCTTCCCCGATGAAGATACCAGCCAGGCTACCGTGCTCTGGGAGGGCTTTACAGGAGTGAAAAAGCAAAATGATGTGGGAGCTGAGGATCAGGAGGAGGATGATGGAGACGCACAGGAGAGCGATATCTCCGGAGACGGAATCGAGGATGAAAATGTACCGGATCCCCCGGAGAACCAGGAGAGTGAGGATGAGGTAGAACCGAATAATCAGGAATCAGATGGGATTACCAATGAAGAGGCCGGATTATCCGAATAATAAAAAGGGGACGTGTTCTTTTTAAAAGGAACACGTCCCAAATTCATTTAGGGGTGTCCCCAACGGAATAACTGGAACTTTTTCTCCATAGATTGTAGGGATAAGGTTTGGACGGTAGGGCGAGTTGAAGAAGAATAGAACCTATCATAAGAAGAAAACAGTGATTGTGTTTGCTGCCTGTATCTGTATGCTTTTGGGTCTGGTGGGCAGGATGGTGTATTTGATGGTATTTCAGTCAGATTATTATGCGAAAAAGGCAGAAGAGCTGCATGAGAGGGAGAGGGATATTAAAGCGGCCAGAGGCAAGATCATAGATGCCAATGGCACAGTACTTGCTGCAAACAAGACGGTTTGTACAATATCTGTCATCCATAGCCAAATTACAGACAAGGATGCTGTAATTGCCATGCTTCAAAAAGAACTGGGACTGGATGAAGAGACAGCACGAAAAAGAGTTGAAAAGGTTTCCTCTATTGAACGGGTAAAAACAAATGTGGAAAAGGAAGTGGGAGACAGAATTCGAAATTATGGGTTGGATGGTGTGAAGGTTGATGAGGATTTTAAACGCTATTATCCCTATGACACTCTGGCTTCAAAGGTACTGGGCTTTACAGGGGGAGATAATCAGGGGATTATAGGCCTGGAGGTTATGTATGAGGACGTTCTTAAGGGAATAGACGGAAAGATTCTGACGACGACAGATGCCAGAGGGGTAGAACTGGATGAAATCGGGGAGAGCCGGGTGGACCCTGTGTCTGGATACAATCTCCATATCAGCCTGGACAGAAATGTTCAGATGTACGCAGAGCAGGCAGCGAAAAAGGTTATGGAGCAGAAGCAGGCGGACGCTGTATCAATCCTGCTTATGAATCCCCAGAACGGTGAGATACTGGCAATGGTCAATACACCGGAATTTGATTTGAACGAGCCCTTCAAATTGAATACGTCGGAAGACACCTCAGGGATGACGGATAAAGAAAAACAAGATGCCTGGAATGGTATGTGGCGGAACCTGTGCATAAACGATACCTATGAACCGGGCTCTACGTTTAAGATAATTACTGCGGCAGCAGGCCTGGAAGAAGGAGTAGTAACCCTCAATGACACCTTTTCCTGCCCAGGATATAAGGTGGTGGAGGATCGGCGGATCCACTGCCATAAACGGACCGGCCACGGCGGTGAGACATTTCTTCAGGGGGCTATGAATTCCTGCAACCCTGTATTTATTGAAGTGGGACTCCGTCTGGGTGTGGATAATTATTATAAGTATTTTAAACAGTTTGGGCTGATGGAGAAGACCGGTATCGATCTTCCCGGTGAGGCTGCCACTATTATGCACCAGAAGAAGAATGTAGGGCAGGTAGAGCTTGCCACCATATCCTTCGGACAGTCTTTCCAGATAACACCCATACAGCTGGCAACCACAGTAAGCTCCATCATCAATGGAGGGACCAGGGTGACACCTCATTTTGGAGTTGAGGTAAGGGACGATGACGGCAAGCTGATCGAGACACTTGCCTATGAAAAAAAGAAACATATCGTATCCCAGGAAACCTCTGAGACCATGCAGTATATTCTGGAAAATGTAGTATCCGGAGGTTCCGGGAAGAATGCTTACATCGAGGGCAGAACCATCGGAGGGAAGACTGCCACCTCCCAGACGCTTCCCAGAAGCGCAAACCGTTATATCTCATCATTTTTGGGATTTACTCCAACAGATAATCCCCAGGTGCTGGGCTTAATCGTTATCCATGATCCCCAGGGAGTATATTATGGAGGGACAATAGCGGCGCCTGTAATGAAAGAAATCTTCGAGAATATTCTCCCGTATCTTGGGGTTGAAGGTTGATAAATAAGAAGAAAAGCTATATACTAGACGAGAATAAAACAAAAGAATGTGAATGAGGTGTATTAGGATGGATGCTAAAATGGTATTTCCTGTGCTGATTGCCTTTGCGATCAGTGCATTGCTGGGACCGATTATCATTCCTTATCTCAGAAAACTGAAGATGGGGCAAACGGAACGGATCGACGGCGTACAGTCCCATTTAAAAAAAGCGGGTACCCCCACGATGGGAGGACTTATCTTCCTGCTTTCAACAGTGGTGACCTCACTGCTGTATGTAAAGGACTACCCAAAGATTATTCCTATCCTATTTTTGACGCTGGGATTTGGAATCATTGGGTTTTTGGATGATTATCTGAAAGTGGTGCTGCGGCGGTCTGACGGACTGATGCCGTCCCAAAAGTTTGCTCTTCAGCTGGTAGTAACCGCTGTTTTTACGTTTTATGTGCTCAACTTTACGGATGTTTCTCTGACTATGAGAATCCCTTTCTGGAGAGGGCATTACTGGAATATTGAATGGCTGGCGATTCCTCTTTTGTTCCTTGCGGTAATCGGTACCGTAAACGGAGTGAACTTTACCGACGGTCTGGACGGATTGGCATCCAGCGTAACCATTATGGTGGCTACCTTTTTCTCGGTGGTAGCCATCGGAGATAAAAGCGGAATTGAGCCCATTACCTGCGCGGTGGTGGGAAGCTTGATGGGATTTTTGCTTTTTAATGTATTCCCGGCCAGGGTTTTTATGGGGGATACGGGTTCCCTTGCCCTGGGAGGATTTGTGGCCGGAACCGCCTATATGCTTCAGATGCCGCTGTTTATCCCTATTGTGGGACTGATTTATCTGGTGGAGGTACTGTCGGTGATGCTTCAGGTATCCTATTATAAGGCAACGGGCGGAAAACGTATTTTTAAGATGGCACCCATTCACCATCATTTTGAATTGTGCGGATGGTCGGAGACTAGGGTGGTGGCTGTATTCTCAATTGTAACTGCCCTCCTCTGCCTGATTGGGTTTCTTGCACTTTAGATAAGAACGGTATGGAATGACAATTTCCTGACAGGGAAAAGGATAAGAAGAAAGGAAATAAGGAGTATGAATTGGAATGGCAAAAAGGTAATGGTATTTGGTACGGGAATCAGCGGCATGGGTGCGGCCCGTCTGCTGGAGGATGTGGGTGCCGGTGTTGTGCTGTATGACGGGAATGAGAAACTGGATAAAGCACAGATAGAAGCAAAACTTCCAAAGGGCAGCAAAGCACAGGTGCAGATTGGAGACATGCCGGAGGAATTACTGCAAACCTTTGACGCGGTTATCATGAGCCCTGGCGTCCCATTGGATATTCCTGTGGCAGAGCGGGCAAAAGACAGGGGAATTCCCGTATGGGGAGAGGTGGAACTGGCGTACCAGGTAGGCAGAGGCTCGGTACTGGCTATTACAGGAACGAATGGAAAGACTACAACAACGGCGTTAACAGGGGCCATAATGAGGGACTATGCATCCAGTGTATTTGTTGTGGGGAATATAGGAACGCCTTACACATCAGTGGCTTTGGAAACCAAGGAGGAAAGCTTTGTTGTAGCCGAGATAAGCAGCTTTCAGCTGGAGACTACAGAAACCTTTGCACCAAAAGTAAGTGCGATTCTGAATATTACCGAGGATCATCTGAACCGTCATCACACAATGGAGGAATACATACGTGTGAAGGAGCTGATCACAGCAAACCAGAGACCGGAGGATGTGTGCGTACTGAATTATGAGGATGAGGTTCTCCGGGAATTTGCGGGATGTATGAAGCCCTCTCCCTGCTTTTTTTCCAGTGTGCGCAAACTTGACAGAGGGATTTACCTGGATGGGGACAGGATTGTGCTGAAGACGGACAAGGAGGAGATATCTGTTGTTAAAACTCAGGAACTTCAGCTTCTTGGACAGCATAACTATGAAAATGTAATGGCTGCTGTGGCTATAGCTTATCATGCAGGTGTTCCTGTAGAGAGCATTCGGAAAAGTATCTGCGCTTTTACGGCAGTGGAGCATAGAATTGAGTTTGTGACCGAAAAAAATGGTGTCCGGTACTATAACGACTCCAAAGGGACCAACCCGGATGCTGCCATTAAAGGGGTTCAGGCGATGAACCGGCCGACTCTTCTGATTGGCGGGGGTTACGACAAGAACTCTTCCTACGAAGACTGGATCCGGTCCTTTGAGGGAAAGGTGCGCTATCTGGTACTCATCGGACAGACAAGGGAAAAGATTGAGAGGGCTGCCCATGCATGTGGTTTTACAGACACTATCCTGGCCAAAGACCTGGAGGAGGCAGTAAAAATCTGTGCACAAAAGGCTAATCCCGGGGATGCAGTTCTCCTCTCACCTGCCTGCGCCAGCTGGGGGCAGTTTGACAATTATGAACAAAGAGGGAATATGTTTAAGGAATACGTACATACACTGTAAGTAAGGATATGGAACTGCGGCGGGGCTTTCCCGGTCCGCGGCAGACAGGAAGTGATTGCTTGCAGAAAGACACAGAACCCAAGCGCCAGGCAGATGAGCTTCTGCTGATCTTGGTTTTGTTTCTGGTAGTGTTTGGATTAATCATTTTATATAGTACAAGTGCATATAATGGGCGGGTGAAATTCGATGATCCCGCCTATTATTTTAAGAAACAGCTTTTTGCAACCGCTCTGGGACTTTTGGGGATGTACATAAGTTCCTGTGTGGATTATCATTGGCTGGCAAAATACGCCCCCTGGGGATATCTGGCTTCTCTTCTGCTTTCCCTGGCGGTACTATTCTTCGGGGATGAGTACAATGGTTCGAAGCGGTGGCTGTCCATAGGTCCTCTTTCCTTCCAGCCCGCTGAATTTGCAAAAGTAGCAGTGATCCTGCTTCTTGCATATGTTATCAGTAATTCGAAAAGTAAAAAGAACGGTCTGCTCTCCATGGGAAAGATCATGCTCCTAATTCTTCCTATTGTAGGTCTGGTAGGCACAAACAATTTAAGTACGGCTATTATTATATTGGGTATAGCCGTAATTTTAATTTTTGTATCCAATCCCAAGTACCTGCCCTTTATATGGATCGGGGGGCTGGGGATTGCATTTGTGGGAATCTTTCTCAGCATGGAGAGCTACCGCCTGGAGCGGCTGGCTATCTGGAGAGATCCTGAAAAATACGACAAAGGCTTTCAGACCATCCAGGGACTTTATGCCATTGGAAGCGGGGGTATCTTTGGGAAAGGTCTGGGGAGCAGTCTCCAGAAGCTTGGCTTCGTGCCGGAGGCCCAGAATGATATGATTTTTTCCATTATCTGCGAGGAGACGGGGCTGGTGGGGGCCTGTATTCTGATTCTCGTATTTGGGCTCTTGATCTGGCGGTTGATGGTAATTGCCACTCATGCCACAGATCTGCTGGGAGCATTGATAGCGATTGGCATTATGGGGCATATGGCGATCCAGGTAATTTTGAATATAGCGGTAGTTACTAATACAATTCCCAACACAGGCATTACCCTTCCCTTTATCAGCTATGGAGGTACCTCTGTGCTGTTTCTCTTAAGTGAGATGGGGCTGGCGCTGTCGGTCAGCCGTTATCAAAAGTAACCCTTTGAGGAACCCTGCATACTATAGTATATAAGAGCAAATAGGAGTGTATTGGTTGGACAGTATCAGAATCGTGGGAGGAAAACCACTTCAGGGTTCCATTGCTATACAGGGTTCCAAAAATGCAGCGTTGCCTATGATGGCAGCCACTCTGTTGCAGGAAGGTATCTGCGCGCTGAAGGGCTGCCCAAGAATAGCAGATGTAAAATATATGGAAGAAATACTCAGGTCTCTGGGGGCACTTGTGTGGTGGGAGGGGGATACACTGTATATCGACAGCACCTCTGTCACAGGTACAGAGATACCCAGAGAGTATGGGGAAAAAATGCGCTCCTCTGTGGTCGTCATGGGGAGCCTTCTTGGAAGGATGGGAAAAGCTAATATTCCCTATCCGGGAGGCTGTGTGATAGGTTCCAGACCTATTAACCTGCATCTTCTGGCATTAGCCAGACTGGGAGCCGCCATAGAAGAAATAGACGGAATACTGCATGTAACTGCGAAAGAATTAAAGGGAGCGGACATCTTCTTCAAGAAGGCAAGTGTAGGTGCGACACAGAATGCACTTTTGGCTGCCGTGAAAGCCAAGGGAGATACCAGACTCTCCGGATGTGCGGCAGAACCGGAAGTAGTATGGCTGTGCCGTTTTCTAAACCAAATGGGTGCAAGAATAGAGGGTACCGGTACAGATACTCTGCTGATCCGGGGTGTCAGTGCCCTGCATGAAGTGGAATTTGATATACCCGCAGATCGGATTGTGGCGGGCACCTATGTATGCGCCTGTGCCGCGACCAGGGGAGACATTGTCTTAGAAAATCCCCCAATAGAAGAAATGGATGCCTTGCTGGAGGCTTACGAGAAAATGGGTGGACAATATGAAGTAAAAGGTGGTAAACTGTTTCTGTGCGGCAGAAAGGTGGATACGCCTGTTTCCTATTTGGAAACCCAGGTTTATCCAGGATTCCCCACGGATATGCAGTCCCCGCTGATGGCTGTGCTGGCATCAGTGCCCGGAAGGAGCCATATCAGAGAGACTGTATTCGAGGACAGATTTAAAGTGGCTTCCCAGCTGACAAAGATGGGGGCGAGAATTGTAATTGACGGCAGAGATGCTATTATTGAAGGAGTACCCTGCCTTCAGGGCGCGCAAGTGTTTGCCCAGGAACTCAGAGGGGGTGCTGCCCTGGTAATTGCCGGATTAGGAGCCTGTGGAACTACTTATATTAACAACAGACATTTCATTGAGCGGGGATACGAGCATATATGCGATGACCTGGCATCTTTGGGAGGCAATATCCGGAGAGACTAAAGGGGATTGGTATGAAGGAATCACAATACAGAAAAAAGATTGATAAAAAAATATTTCGCATCGTTGTGGCCGGCATTCTGGGAATTATACTGTTAAGTGTGATTGCTTTTTTTGTCTGCTTTCGGATTACGGAGATAGAAGTGGACGGCAATCACCATTACACAGAAAAGGAAGTCCGAAAGATGGTCATGAAGGGACCTTTTAAATCCAACTCTATATTATTTCCAATGACAGATATAGAGGAAAATACAAAAGATACTCCCTTTATTCAAACCATTACAGTGGAACGGCTGTCACCCAATAAAATAGCCATCCATGTAGTGGAAAAGGAGCTCATTGGCTATGTACCCTTTCTGGATGGGTACATGTACTTTGATAAAAAGGGAATTATTGCAGAAAGTACCGTGGAACCTTTGGATGGGGTCCCCTATATTGAAGGACTGGAATTCGATCATGTGGCTCTAAAGGACAAGCTTCCCATAGACAACGAAGAAATTTTTAATACAATCCTGAGTTTGAGCCGTATGATTGCGAAAAATGAGATAGAACCAGACAGGATAGTACTGGATAAAAAATATAATATTACCTTATATTATGGGGATATACAGGTGACTATGGGAGAAGACAGCTATCTGGAAGAAAAGGTTACTCATCTTGCGGCTATTCTTCCGTATCTGGAGGGGAAGAAGGGACTGCTGCACCTGGAAAATATAACCAATGATGCAAAAAACGTTACCTTCGAGAAAGATGAGACGTCGGATTCTGACGAGGACAGCCCGGATTCCGGGGAAAAAGACAAAACCATAGAGGCAGATTCCACAGATTAAGAACGAAATATGTCATAAAAAAGAATAAATTATAAAAAAAAGGAAAAATCGAAATTTGTGGTTGATAAATTGATGAAAAAAATATATTATATATCTATATGCAAGCATCACAGGAACTAATACGACAATCCATTTTTGAAGGGTTAAAATTATACGAGGGTAGTTTAAAGGAGGAAGCACTTTGTTAGAAATTATGACGAACGAGGCGGAATCATCTGCAAAAATCATAGTAATTGGTGTAGGTGGCGCTGGAAATAATGCAGTCAACAGGATGGTGGAAGAAACCATCGGCGGAGTAGAATTCGTAGGAGTCAATACAGATAAACAAGCCCTTACTTTATGTAAGGCACCCACCGTTCTTCAGATCGGTGAAAAGCTGACAAAGGGTCTGGGAGCAGGCGCGAAGCCGGAGATCGGTGAAAAGGCAGCAGAAGAAAGCGTAGAAGAGCTGAGACAGGTCATGCAGGGTGCGGATATGGTATTTGTAACTTGCGGTATGGGAGGCGGCACAGGAACCGGTGCGGCACCGATCGTTGCCGGATTGGCGAAAGAGATGGGAATCCTTACAGTAGGTGTTGTAACGAAACCTTTCCGCTTTGAAGCTAAGACACGTATGAGCAATGCCCTGTCAGGAATTGAAAAGTTAAAAGACCATGTGGATACCTTAATAGTAATTCCCAATGATAAATTGCTGGAGATCGTAGATCGCCGTACTACGATGCCGGAGGCTCTGAGAAAGGCGGATGAGGTGCTGCAGCAGGCAGTGCAGGGCATTACAGACCTGATTAACCTCCCAGCCCTGATTAACCTTGACTTTGCCGATGTACAGACGGTTATGACAGACAAAGGTGTGGCTCATATTGGTATTGGTGAGTCAAAAGGCGATGAGAAGGCTCTGGAGGCAGTACAGCAGGCAGTTGCCAGCCCACTTCTGGAGACCACAATCGAAGGTGCTTCCCACGTGATTATCAATATCTCCGGAGATATCTCTCTTATGGATGCCAATGATGCGGCAAGCTATGTGCAGGAACTGGCAGGGGAGGACGCGAACATTATCTTCGGTGCTATGTACGATGATAAAGAGGCAGATTACGCAAGGATTACGGTTATTGCGACCGGATTGGATGACGCTACCACAAGAACTGCCAGTGTATCCAGAAATGCAAAGAGAAGCGCAGAACAGAAGAATGCACAGCAACAGCAGCAGAAAGCGCCGGCGTTCAAACAGCCGACTTTTAATCAGCCTGCATTTAACCAGCAGCCGGTTCAACAGCCAGTACAGCAGCCGGTATTTACACAGCCTACATTCACGCAGCCTACCTTTACATCGCCGCTGCAGCCGAATCAGGCGCCTACTACAAGTAATGTACCTAAAAAGGATATTCAGATTCCGGATTTCCTGAAGAACAGAAATAAATAATTGGGAGAGACTGCCGTGTGACATGCGGCAGTCTTTTTTAGTTTTAGTGGGATGATAACGTAGGATTTATCTTCCTAAGCTTAAGACTTTCCTGTCGAAAGGTATGGGGGCAGGGGGGGACGGTGAGAGAAATCCCGCGGCAGCAGGCTGGCTGGGCTGAAGGAAGGACTGGATTCCGGAGGTAGATTTATCCCAAACATCGAGCTAATAATAGTGCTAAGCAGGATGAAAAGTGTACAACTCCCGACCTTCCCCACCCGTTTTCCGTGAATGTGATGTGAGTATCTGCCAGGTAAAGGGAGGCGGTCATGGGGGCATGGTAAGGGAGGGTACTTCTATCTGTGCAGACTACGGAGTGCGTCCGAAGATCCACTGCCAGCGGTCACTTAGGAGCGAAGGCTTTCCTGAGCTTCTTAGTGAACGGCTAGGCGGTTAGCTGAGGAGAAACGCAGTAGCAAGCAGATAGAAGTACCCTCCCTTACCATGCCCCCATGACCGCCTCCCTTTACCGTCCGTCCGTGACACTTGCCAACTATTTTATTCGAGCTTTACATACACAAAACAATTACACAAAACTATCACTCGGAAAAATATTTTTCTTTTATCACATCCACCGGCATCTCCCTGCCGGTCCACAATTTAAAGGCCTCGGCACCCTGGTACAGCAGCATATACATGCCGTTAAAGGTTGGGCACCCCCGCTCTCTTGCCATGGATAGCAGTTTGGTTTCCCTGGGGTTATAAATGATATCGCCCACTGCCAGATGGGGCGTCAGAAGTGAGGCGTCTTCAATAATGGAATTTCCGGTATGCGGAGCCATGCCTACGGAGGTAGCATTTACCAGAAGAGCGCTTTCTTCCAGCGCTTTTTTTAGTGCAGGGAGATCCTCGTTTTCATGAAGAATGACGGTACAGGCAGTTTTTTGATGGATTTTTTTAATCATATCCTCTGTGCGGTTCCAGAAGCGGCTGGTAGGGCGTGCGAATATGTGTATTTTTTTTACTCCGTCCAGAGCCGCCTGGGCACAGATTGCGGCGGCGGCGCCGCCGATTCCCATGAGCGTCATGGTTTTGCCTGTGATTTCATGGCCGGCATCCTTTACGGACTGCATAAAGCCATAGCCGTCCGTATTGTATGCAGTGAGAATCCCATTATCGTTTACAATGGTGTTGGCGGCTCCTATGAGCTGCACGGACAGAGAGAGCCTGTCAGCCAGTTGAACAATTTTATTTTTGTTAGGCATTGTGAGGTTAAAACCCCGGATGCCGGTCTGGCGGAGTCCGCGGACAGCTTCCTCAAGGGTGTCTTCTTTGACGTCAAAACATAGGTATACGTAGTCTAATCCCAGAAGGCGGAAGCTTTCATTGTGCATTAAGGGTGAGATACTGTGGGTTACAGGGCTTCCCAAAAGGGCGGTCAGACGGGTATGGCCTGTAATGGGTATATAATCTGGTGTTGTATTCATATGTAAATGATCCTCCGTTTGTATTATGTGAATATCTTAGTTTAGGATTGGGCGGCTGTCAAGTGATTCAAATGTTGGACGCCTGTCTGGATGCGTGCTATAATGGCATCAGAATTGATTCAGGAGGTCGTATGTGGAAATGACGGATATAGTATGTGTGAAAAAACTTAGAATCGGGGAAGGGATCCCTAAAATATGCGTCCCTATAGTAGGGGACACCTGGAAAAAGATTTTTGATGAAGCGGATAAGATAGCAGAGACCTCCCCTGACCTTGCAGAGTGGCGCTGTGATTTTTTTCAGGAGATAGATTGTCCGGAGCGCGTGAGAGAAGTTCTAAATGGGGTGGAGATGCGCCTGAAAGGGATTCCCCTTCTCTTTACGTTCCGAAGCAGGGAGGAAGGAGGAGAGAGAACCATGGAACCGGACAGCTACAGAAGATTAAATCTTATGGCGGCAGAGACCAAAAAAGTGGATCTTGTGGATGTTGAATGCTGCAAAGATCCGGAAATGTCGAAAAGACTGATAAGGGAGCTCCATGGTTTGGGAGTAAAAGTGGTAGGATCCTCCCATAATTTCCAGGAAACCCCTGAAAAGGATGAGATCATCCGGCGGCTTATGCAGATGGATGCGGTTGGGGCGGATATTGTAAAATTGGCCGCCATGCCAAAAGATGAAGGGGATTTGCTGAAAATTTTGTGTGCAACTAATGAAGTAAAAGGGAAGACAAAAAAGCCGGTGGTTACCATGTCTATGGGCCAAAAGGGAGCTTTGAGCCGTATCTGCGGCGCTGTCTTCGGTTCCGCTATCACCTTCGGCAGTATGGGACAGGCGTCTGCACCCGGGCAGATACCTGTGGAAGAACTGCGCGGACTGCTGGCGAATATCCATCAATACTGTCGATAAGATTTTTAAGTTCAGGCTGTGGTTTTGACAAAATTAACACCCTCTATCACCTATAATGAACAGTGCTTATTCCAATAAGTACGCATTCATAGGTTATAGGGGGTGTTTTGTGTACTATGAAATATACATAGACGTTCTGTTTGTGGTGAATATGGTAATGGACTACTTTTTGCTGCGTCTGGTAAACAGGCTTTTGGGAGGCTCTGCCACATGCCTCAGAAGCCTTGCGGGAAGCGCGATCGGTGCGGCGGGTATGTGCCTGGCGGTCTTACTGCCCTTTAGAAGTATATGGATAATTTTGCTGTTTATGCATGGGTTTATCGGTATCTTGATGGTTCGGGTGGGATGTGGCTGCAAAGGGATAAAACGTATGGTTCGGGGAGTACTTACATTATATCTTGCTGCCTTTCTGGCGGGGGGCCTGATACAGGCGCTTCTGGAGACTACCAGACTGGGAAACTGGGCAAGAGAAATACTGTTGGGAGAAAGTCCTGGTGCAGTAGGAATTCGGACGTTTTTATTTCTTAGTATAGTAAGCTACTGGGCAATTATCATAGGAATAAGACTCTACGGATACCTGAAAGCTAAGGTATCGGAAATCTACGACATATCTCTTTATGTCAATGGGAAATGTGAGAGGGTAAAAGGACTTTACGACACAGGAAATCATCTGCAGGATACGGTGACTCATAAACCTGTATCTGTAGTAGAGTACCAGGCGGTGAAAAAACTTCTGAGTGAGGAACAGGATATGCAGCTGCAGAATATGATGCAGTTTGGGGAGAGTGGAGATGCGGTAGAAAAGATGCATCCCCATTATGTCCTGTACCATTCTGTTGGGAAAGAACAGGGCTTGCTCCTGGCAGTGACTCTGGATATCCTGTGTGTTTCTTTGGATAGCGACAGTAAGCTGATTCAACGGCCGGTGGTGGCCTTGACAGGTGATAAACTGTCACAGGGCAATAAATTTCAAATGATTATTAATCCAAAAATCATAGACAATTGAGGAGGTTTCTTATGTATATGGACACAGCTGTGCAAAAACAAGTTCGGTTCCCTATGCTGGGATTTTCGAACATTATATTTTCAAGAGGAAAAGAAATTCACTATATCGGAGGTGCTGAGGTGCTGCCGGCGCCTCTGGATGCCCAGTCAGAGGCGGAAATGATAGCGGCGCTTCAGTCTTCGGGAGGGGAAGAGGCAAGATCCAGACTGATAGAGCACAATCTCAGACTGGTAGTGTATATAGCAAAAAAATTTGATAATACAGGGGTCGGGGTGGAGGATTTGATTTCTATCGGCACCATTGGGCTGATCAAAGCAATTAATACCTTTAACCCTACCAAAAAGATTAAGCTGGCTACTTATGCATCCAGGTGTATTGAAAATGAAATTCTGATGTATCTGAGAAGAAATAACAAAACGAAGATGGAGGTCTCTATCGATGAACCTCTGAATGTGGACTGGGATGGGAATGAGCTGCTTCTCTCTGACATTCTGGGCACTGATGAAGATGTGATATACCGGGATATAGAAAATGAAGTGGAGCGAAAGCTGTTAGGCAAAGCCATCGGAAAATTGTCTGCAAGGGAGCAGACCATTATCAAGCTTCGCTTTGGAATAAATATGCCTGACGGAAGGGAAAAAACGCAGAAAGAGGTAGCGGATCTTCTGGGTATTTCCCAGTCTTACATATCCAGACTGGAAAAAAGAATTATGAAAAGGCTGAAAAAAGAGATCGTCAGATATGAATAGAGGTTTGCCCTTGACAAGAAATGTCAAGGGCTTTTATTTTTTATATTTTTTTGGAAATCGTATATTTCCATCTCTTTGTGAGAATCATTTTAATTAGTAAAACTGATTAGGAGGATTCTTACTATGGCACTGAACAAAGTTGAAATATGCGGCGTGAATACGGCAAAGCTTCCTACTCTGACAAATGAAGAAAAGGATGCTTTGTTTGAGAGAATAAAGGCGGGTGATACAGAAGCCAGAGAACTGTACATTAAGGGAAACCTCAGGTTAGTGTTAAGTGTAATCAAAAGGTTTTCGGGAAGCAATGAAAATGTAGATGATTTGTTTCAGATTGGCTGCATAGGACTGATAAAGGCAATCGATAATTTTGATACTACCTTAAACGTGAAGTTCTCTACTTATGCGGTGCCTATGATAATAGGTGAGATCCGTCGTTACCTGAGGGACAACAACAGCATACGGGTAAGCCGATCCCTCAGGGATATTGCATATAAAGCTATTTATGCCAGAGAGAATTATGTGAAAAAGAATCTGAAAGAACCAACCATCAATGAGATTGCCAGTGAGATTGGGATCGAAAAAGAGGATATCGTATACGCTCTGGATGCCATACAGAGTCCCGTGAGTCTGTACGAACCTGTCTATACAGAAGGGGGAGATACCTTGTATGTGATGGATCAGATCAGTGATAAAAAGAACAAGGAAGAGAACTGGATAGAGGACTTGTCTCTCAGAGAGGCGATGAAGAGACTGGGAGAGAGGGAGAGATATATTGTACAGCTGCGCTTCTATGAGGGGAAGACACAGATGGAGGTAGCGGAAGAGATCGGTATCTCCCAGGCGCAGGTGAGCAGGCTGGAAAAAAATGCGCTGAAGAATATGAAAAATTATCTCCGGTAGACTTGTTTTCTGGGGACTTTACTATACAGATCAATTTTAGGCTGGGTTTGCGGCAGATGCGCATTCCCCAGCCCTTTAGAGAGGAGCCGGCGCAGAATACTTTGACAGTTATCTTTGGGATACAGTATAATACCATAATAACGATTGTTAAGAACCAAAGGGACGGAGGTTAGACATGGTATCCATGGAAAGGGCCCAGGAATTGCTGGAAGAGCTGGTACAGGAGATTCCCGGGGAGTATTACATAGAATTAAACGGTGGTGTAAACTTAAGCCCTGCTGTCAGGCTGAGTCCGGCAGCACAGAATCACGATCTGTATATTATGGGCCAATATCATAAGAGTTCACATCTGGGAAGAATTATCACAATCTATTACGGTTCTTTTGCAGCGCTATACCCTGAGTCTTCCGAGAGCCTTTGGAAGAAAAAACTGAGGGAGACTCTGCGTCATGAACTGACTCATCATCTGGAATCTCTGGCAGGGGAAAAGGATTTGGAGATAGAGGATGCCAGAAAGATTGCAGGATATCTAAACAGGAATAAGCGCTGAGGGAATGCCAGGGAAAAATCCGGAGATACTAACCAAAAAGGTGTAAGGTTATACCGAGAAAGGGAAGATATTGATGGAAAAATTGTTTTATCACGGTTCTGTCATAACAATGGAAGAGGATGGACTTTATGCGGAGGCGGTCCTGATAAAGGACGGGAAAATCCTTTTTGCGGGCAGCCTGAAGGAGGCAGAGGCAAAAGCGGAAGCCCCGGAGAAAATTGACTTGAAGGGACACACTCTCCTGCCGGGATTTATTGATGCCCACAGCCATTTCACAGGTGTCGCCAACGGATTGCTGCAGATATCCCTGGAGGCGTGCGGCAATTTTAAGGAGATAGAGAAAACGCTGAAACAAGAGCTTGAGGCAAGAAAACCGGCAGAGGGCAGCTGGATTCTTGTGAGAGGTTATGACCATAACCGGCTGGAGGAGAAGAGGCATCCCAGTCTGGAGCTTCTTGATCGTGTAGCACCGGAACATCCTATGGTAGTGCAGCACCAGTCCGGCCATGTAGGGATTTTCAACACCGCAGCCATGAAACAGTTGGAGATTGGGGCGGATACAGTAGTCCCTGAAGGCGGCGTAATAGAGAAGAAGGATGGGAAGCTCACCGGCTATATGGAGGAGAATGCGTTCCTGGAGTATCTAAAAAAGATACCTCTCCCCTCTGCAAAGGAGCTTTTAGACGCCTATATACGTGCCCAGGAAGTGTATGCTTCCCATGGCATAACCACAGTACAGGAGGGGATGCTAACAGAGGAGATGCTCCCTCTGTACCAAGAACTTCTGAAGTCTGGCTGTCTGAAGCTGGATCTGGTGGGATATGCCGATGCAGGCAAGGGGGAGGAGATAGCCCGGAAGCTTGCGGGCTATCTGCACACCTACAAGGGCCACTTTAAGCTCTGCGGGTATAAAATATTTTTAGACGGATCCCCCCAGGGAAGGACTGCCTGGCTGAGAGAACCGTATGAAGGGGAAAAAGAGTACCGTGGATATCCAGCTGTGAAGCAGGCTGATGTAGAAGAAACTGCAGGGATGGCGGAAAAGAACCATATGCAGCTTCTGGCTCACTGCAATGGTGACGCCGCCTGTGCTCAGTATCTGAAAGCGGTGAGGGCTGTGGAAAGCCGGCCGGGGGAAATGTTTTCCGCCTTGCGGCCGGTGATGATCCATGCCCAGATGCTGGCAAGAGATCAGATGGAAGAGGTGAAAAGATTGCAGGTGATTCCCTCCTTTTTCATTGCCCACATCTATCACTGGGGAGATACACACATTAAGAATCTGGGAAGCAGGCGGGCGGCATACATTAGTCCTGCAGGTTCTGCTTCCCGGATGGGGATTCCATTTACATTTCATCAGGATTCGCCTGTCATTTCCCCGGATATGATGGAGACCCTGTGGTGTGCAGTTAACAGGAGAACAAAGGACGGCTGTGTGCTGGGAAAGGAAGAGCGGCTTGATGTCCTAACTGCTCTGAAGGCAGTGACGGTGTATGGTGCGTATCAGTATTTTGAGGAGACAGAAAAGGGGACGCTGTCTCCGGGTAAGAAGGCGGATCTGGTGATCCTGGATCAGGATCCTCTGAAAGTCCCGCTGGAAAATTTGAAAGATATAAAAGTACTGGAGACAATAAAAGAAGGAGAAACCATTTATCGGCTATCCCTTATGTAAAAACTTCTCTTCCTGTATTTCCACTAAGATAATGTCTTCTCCAATCTGGGTAATACATTTCCATGGAATTACGAATTCGCTCACCGGTCCGAACAAATTACAGATTTTACCGGGCACGGGTATTATGATTGCGGTGATGCAGCCCGAATCCGGGTCAAATTCCAAATCCACAGGGCATCCCAGACTTTTGCAGGTGCAGACATTTATGACTTCTTTCTGCTTTAATTCACACACGCGCATAGGCAGGCCTCATAAACAGGGGATTTTATACTATTATATGGGAAGTATCTCCATTTATACCCTCCTTTCATTGACGAACAAAAGGGGATGTATTATACTTTACTTAGTATAAACAGAAGGGTTGGACACAAGATATAGCCCATTATATGTATAACGTACAGGGAAAAACAGGAGGTACTGTCCATGAGATGTCCATTTTGCAATCAGGAGAACACCAGGGTCGTGGATTCCAGGCCCGTGGAGGAGACCAATTCTATCCGCAGAAGGAGAATGTGTGATGAATGCGGGAAACGGTTTACTACGTATGAAAAGGTAGAGACGATTCCTTTGATAGTGATAAAAAAGGATCAGAGCAGAGAACAGTACAACCGCTCCAAGATAGAGGATGGAATCATGAGAGCCTGTTATAAGCGCCCCATACCGGTGCAGTCGATTACAGATGCCATTGATGATATAGAGACTGAAATCTTCAATCGGGAGGAGCGGGAAATCCCCAGTACAGAGGTTGGAGAGATTGTTATGGATCGTCTGAAAGAGCTGGATCCTGTTGCCTATGTGCGCTTTGCTTCCGTGTACAGGGAATTCAAGGATGTCAATACCTTTATGGATGAATTGAAAAAAATGCTTGGGGAGCAGTAAAAAATTACTATGTTCGAAAAAAGATACTTGCATATAGAACAAGGATTGGATACAATGAAGAAGACAATTATATAATGAATGAGAGAACTTAAAGGAAAAGGAGATACTATGAAAAGAGTACAGAAATCTAAGATGTTTGTACTGCTTGGCTTACTTACCCTTACTATTGTACTTGGCGGATGCCAGGACAAAAAGGACAGCGGTAAAGACTCTTCTACAGACAAAAGTTCTCAGACAACCAAAACGGAACCAACCATGGGAGGTTCCATTGTAGTAGGAATTCCTCAGGATATAGAGGATAGTCTTGACCCTCACAAGGCAGTAGCGGCAGGAACAAAAGAAATCCTATTTAACATTTTTGAAGGCTTAGTAAAGCCGGATGAAACAGGAAACTTTATCGATGCGGTAGCAGAAAGCCACGCTATATCTGATGATGGAAAGACGTATACCTTCACCTTAAGGGAAGGAATCAAATTCCACAATGGAGCGGACGTTACCGTAGACGATGTAAAATATTCCATCGAACGATGCGCTGATACCTCTAACGGGGAACCGTTGGTATCAGCGTTTTCTAATATCGCCGGTGTGGAGACGCCCGACGGGAAAACAGTGGTTATCCATCTGACAGAAGCAGATACGGAATTCCTGGCCTACCTTACCACTGCCATTATTCCCAAAGACAATGAGAATCCGGATACCGATCCTATTGGTACCGGCCCCTTTCAATATGTCTCAAGGTCTCCCCAGGAGAATATTATTGTAAAAAAGTTTGCAGACTATTGGGGAACTCCCGCATATCTGGACGAGGTTACATTTAAGGTGCTATCTGACAGCAATGCCATAGTAACCGGCCTGAAAGGCGGATCGATTGATATGTTTGCCAGAATCGATTCCACCCAGTCGGCTGAGTTAAAGGACGATTTTACCATTTATGAGGGCAGTATGAATCTGATTCAGGCTTTATACCTGAATAACGCAGTGGAGCCTTTTAACAACATTAAAGTAAGACAGGCTATGTGTTATGCGGTGAACCGGCAGGAAGTCATGGATATGATTGCAGACGGCAAAGGTACGGCTATTGGCAGCAGTATGTTTCCGGCATTCGGGAAGTATTATGTGCCGGAGCTGGCGGATATGTATCCCCAGGATGTGACCAAGGCAAAAGAACTTCTGGCGGAGGCCGGATATCCGGATGGATTTGATATGACGATTACGGTGCCTTCGAATTACCAGCAGCATGTAGATACGGCTCAGGTTCTGAAGGAGCAGCTTAAGCAGATTGGAATTAACGCGGAGATACAGCTCATTGAATGGGACAGCTGGCTCAGCGATGTCTATGCGAACAGAGACTATCAGTCTACAGTAGTGGGAGTGGATGCCTCTGCTTTAACAGGTGGCGCCCTTCTGGAGAGATTTACTTCTGACTCTCCGGTAAACTTTATTAATTTTAAAAATGAAAAATACGATAGTCTTTATCAGGAGATTAAAAAGACCACAGACGATGCCCGGCAGGTAGAGCTGTACAAAGAGATGGAGACAATTCTGGCAGAGGATGCGGCGAATGTATATATTGAGGATATGGCCTGTGAGGTGGCTTTGAATCCGGAATATGACGGATATGTATTCTATCCTTTATATGTGCAGGATATGGCAAAGATCTATAAAATAAAAGAATAGCAGGGGACAGGCGGTCCTCCGGGGTACCGGAAAGGAGGAAGATGGTGTGAATATAAAATATATTGCAAAGAAAACAGGAACTCTCATTATAACATTGTTAATTGTCTCTTTTTTATCCTTCCTCGCGTTCCAGATTATTCCGGGGGATGCGGCGCTGTCTAAGCTGGGTACGGCAGCTACTGCTGAAAAGGCAGAGGCGCTGCGGCAGGAGATGGGGCTGAATCAGCCTGTGCTGGTGCGTTACGGCAGATGGCTGGCAGATTTTGTACGGGGAGATATGGGTACCTCCTACAGCTACAGTATGCCGGTGAGAGAGATGATAGGAAGCAAGCTGCCGATTACGCTGGCCATTACTATGATTTCTTTTCTGATGATTTTGATTTTGTCGGTGCCGTTGGGACTGTTGGCAGGAAAACATGAGGGTAAAAGTCTGGACCGGGCATTGACGGTTGTCAACCAGATTGTAATGTCTGTCCCGGGATTCTTCCTGGGTATTCTCATCACCTATCTGTTCGGACTTGTGCTGAAGTGGTTTGTGCCGGGAGGATATATCTCATATACAGAGAGCTTTTCCGGGTTTCTCATCTACCTTATCCCTCCGTGCATTGCCATAGCACTTCCAAAATGTGCTATGGGTGTGAAGATGCTCCGGGGATCAGTGATTCAGGAACTGCAGTCTGATTATGTACGGACTGCCATCAGCAGAGGGTGCCGGGAAAACACGGTTTTGTACCGCCATGTGCTGAGAAACGCGTTGATTCCGGTACTTACTTTTTGGGCTATGACCATTGCCGATATCGTGGCCGGCAGCATTATTATCGAACAGGTTTTTACCATCCCAGGTTTGGGAACTATGCTGATTACTTCTATATCAAACAGAGATTATCCGGTGGTCCAGTGTATTATTGTGCTGATTGCAGGCCTTGTAGTCATTGTAAACTTTATTGTCGATCTGTTGTATAGAAGGATCGATCCCAGAATTACCGGGCAATAGACGGAAAGGAAAAGGCAATGAAGAGAAAAGAGAGAAATTATAATCTTATTCTGGGGGGCTGTTTGGCGGCTCTGATGATAGCCTTTATGGTGGTCGGCCTTTTTTACACGCCCTATGACCCGGATGCCATGAGCGGACCTTCAAAGTTTGCAGGTCCATCTCTGCAGCATCTGTTTGGCTGTGACCATTTCGGCCGGGACATTTTCAGCAGAGTCTTAACAGGCAGCGGAACCACCTTTTTTGTAGCGGTATCTACTATAGTGATCGGCGGGGGGATCGGTACGCTGGCAGGAGCCTTTACAGGTTACTTCGGAGGCTGGCTGGATGAAATCCTTATGAGAATTAATGATGCTGTGGCATCGTTTCCCAGTATATTGCTTGCATTGGTTTTCATAAGTATTTTAGGCCCTGGCAAATATAATGTGATTCTGGCTCTGGGCGTTATATTTATCCCAAGCTTCGCCAGAATAGTGAGAAGCGAGTTTATCTCCAATAAAGAGAAGGACTATGTAAAAAGTGCCAGGCTTATGGGTGCCTCTCATGTGCGGATTATGTTCGTGCATATACTTCCAAACGTGGTTCCCACCCTGCTGTCAGCGATTGCCATCGGGTTTAACAATGCCGTGCTTGCGGAAGCAGGCATGAGCTATCTGGGGATCGGTGTGCAGCCCCCGGATGCCAGCCTTGGAAGAATGCTGGCGGAGTCGCAGACGTATCTCTCAAGAGCTCCCTGGTGCGCTGTGTTTCCCGGGCTTACAGTTATCCTTTTGGTGCTTGGATTCGGACTTTTGAGTGACGGTTTGCAGAAAGGAAGGGGAAGCGTATCATGCTGGAGATAAAGCATCTGACCATCAGCTTTTATGATTCACCGGTTCCCGACGTGGTACTGTCGGACTTTTCTATGACCATGGAACCCGGGGAGATCCTTGGGATTGTGGGGGAATCGGGCTCCGGAAAGACTATGATGGCCCTGGCACTTATGGGGCTTCTGAAAAAAACAGCCAGAATAGAATCCGGAGAGATTCTCTGGATGGGCAAAGATCTCTTGCGCGCATCCGAGGAGGAACTGAGAAGCCTGCGGGGAAATGAGATCAGTATGATTTTTCAGGAGCCAATGACTTCTCTGAACCCCGTTCTCCCGGTGGGCATGCAGGTAGAAGAGAGCCTGAAGATTCACACGGATATGGGGAAGGAAGAGAGAAAGAAGAAGGCCCTGGAGATGATGAAGGCTGCAGAGCTCCCAAATCCAGGGGAGCTTTATCATAAATACCCTCATCAGCTGTCCGGGGGAATGCGCCAGAGAGTCATGATTGCATCTGCTCTGGTTCTGAATCCCAGGGTGATGATAGCAGATGAACCGACCACTGCGCTGGATGTTACCATTCAGGCTGAGATTCTGAAGCTTTTGCAAAAGATTAATAGGGAGAAGAAGACAGCTATTCTTTTTATCTCCCACGATCTTGGTGTGGTCAGAAAATTATGTGACCGGGCTCTGGTAATGCACCAGGGGGTGACTGTGGAACAGGGGAATATCGAGTCCCTTTTTGAGAGTCCGAAAGAAGATTACACCAGGAAACTTTTGTCGTCCATTCCCACCAGAGAGACCAGACTGCGGAGGAGGAAGCTGCATGAGTGATACCGTTGTGTTAGAAGTCAGACATATGAACTCTTTCTATAAGGATCCGGGGCAGAAACGTCAGCAGGTGCTGAAGGATGTTTCCTTTGTAGTTCATCAAGGAGAGATTCTCGGACTTGTGGGGGAGAGCGGGTGCGGTAAATCAACCCTCTCCAAGGCAATCCTGGGTTTTGTGAAAGATTATGAGGGAGAGATTATTCATCATACAAAGAATCCTCAGATGGTTTTTCAAGACCCCTTCAGCTCACTGAATCCAGGCAAAAAAATAGGATGGATTCTGGAGGAACCTCTCCGCCACAATTCAAGGGCAGGAAAAGCAGAGCGGCGTCAACAGGTAGAGAATATGATAGAAAGGGTTGGGCTTACCAGAGACTATCTGGAACGCTATCCCAGGGAGCTCAGCGGAGGGCAGCGCCAGAGGGTGAGCATTGCCATCTCCCTGATACAGGGATCCCGGTTTATCATTGCCGATGAACCAGTGTCTGCTCTGGATGTAACCATACAGAAGCAAATCATGGAACTAATGATTTCGCTTCAAGAGGAAATGGGGCTTTCGTATCTTTTTATCTCCCACGACCTGAATGTAATTTATCAGATGTGTGACAGGGTAATTGTAATGAAAGATGGTCAAATCGTAGAAGAGGGAGAGATTGAGGAGGTTTACAGCCATCCGAAACATCCTTATACAAAACAGCTTTTGGAATCTTCTATGGAATGGTAAACCAAATGGTAAACAAAAAAATACGGAAAAGCGCAGTGAAATCCGAAGATTTTGTTGCGTTTTTTTTTGAATAATGGTAAACTGCTTCTAATACCGTAATATAATATGAAAAAAGGAGGGTGAAGTATGAGAACATTTGAAAAATCAGGGAAACTGGAGAATGTATGCTACGACGTGCGGGGACCGGTGGTGGAAGAAGCGAGCCGTATGAGTGAGAATGGCATTGATATCCTGAAGCTGAATATTGGAAATCCGGCACCGTTTGGGTTTTCCGCACCGGAAGAAGTGATTGCAGATATGATTGCCACCCTCAGAGATTCTCAGGGATATTCCGACTCCCGGGGGATTTTTTCAGCCAGAAAGGCAATTATGCAGTATTGTCAGCTGAAGAACATTCCGGGTGTGGAAATGAACGATATTTATACGGGCAATGGTGTCAGCGAACTGATAAATATGGCTATGCAGGGATTGGTGGACGATGGAGACGAGATTCTGGTTCCCTCCCCGGACTATCCCCTGTGGACAGGGTGCGTGAATCTGTCGGGGGGGAAGGCTGTGCACTATGTATGCGACGAAGATGCGGACTGGTATCCGGATATGGACGATATCAGAAAAAAGGTTACAGATAGAACAAAAGCTATAGTCATTATCAATCCCAACAATCCTACGGGAGCTCTTTACCCCAGAGAGGTTCTGGAAGAGATTGTAGCCATTGCCAGAGAACATGAATTAATTATTTTCTCCGACGAAATCTACGATCGTCTTGTATTTGACGGGCAGGAGCATATATCCATTGCCTCGCTGGCTCCGGATTTGTTCTGTGTTACCCTAAATGGTCTGTCTAAATCTCATATGGTTGCAGGCTTCAGAATTGGTTGGATGGTGTTAAGCGGCAGAAAAACACATGTGCAGGGATACATTGAAGGCTTGAATATGCTGTCTAATATGCGGCTTTGCTCCAATGTCCCGGCGCAGGCTATTGTACAGACAGCTCTGGGCGGATACCAGAGTGTGAATGAATATATTCAGCCAGGAGGAAGGATTTATGAGCAGAGGGAATACATATACGAGGCGTTGAATGATATTCCCGGAATAACGGCGAAAAAGCCAAAGGCAGCATTCTATATCTTTCCCAAGGTGGACGTCAAGAAATTTAATATAACGGACGATGAGCAGTTTTGCCTGGACTTTCTGAAGGAAAAGCGGGTATTGCTGGTCCATGGGGGTGGTTTTAACTGGGAAGAACCGGATCATTTCAGGATCGTATATCTGCCGGCCCAGCCCCAGCTGGAAGATGCAGTGGGAAAATTAGGGGACTTTTTAGAGCATTACAGACAGTAGATCGTAAACGGCGGAGGGTTTCCGCCGTTTTACTATGTAGAGAAACTGTCTATATTGCTGTGAGAATAGCATTTCTGTGAGGAGGAGAGAGATTGGATGATCATAAAGAAAAAATATAAGGGAATACTCTGTATTCTGTCGGCGGCGTTCTGGTTCGCACTTATGAGTCTTTGTGTGCGGCTTTCCGGAGATCTGCCCTCGGTACAAAAAAGCTTTTTCAGAAATCTGGTGGCATTCTTTTTTGCGGCCTTTATTCTTTTCAGAGAAAAAGAATGGTTTTCCGGGGAGAAAGGCAATATAAAATACCTGATCCTGCGTTCTTTGTTCGGAACCATAGGAATCTTAGGCAATTTTTATGCGGTGGATCACCTGATGCTGGCAGATGCCACCATGCTGAATAAAATGTCCCCATTTTTTGCCATTGTCTTCAGCTATTTTCTTCTGAAAGAAAAGGTTAGGCCTTTTCAAATCTTTGCTGTAGCAATTGCTTTTGGGGGAAGTATGCTGATTGTAAAACCTGCCGTTCTGGGAATGGACATAATTCCCGCATTTATAGGCCTTTTGGGAGGGATAGGTGCGGGTGCCGCTTACACTATGGTTCGGATACTGGGAGAGCGGAAAGAAAAGGGGGCGTTTATTGTCTTTTTCTTTTCCGGATTCTCCTGTCTTGTTACCCTGCCGTTTCTTGTATGGCAGTTTCATCCCATGAGCTTTGGGCAGACAGCCATTCTTCTCCTGGCCGGACTCTGTGCCGCAGGAGGGCAGTTTTCCATCACAGCTGCATACTATTATGCACCGGCCAGAGAAGTATCGGTTTATGATTATACGCAGGTGGTATTTTCTGCTGTCCTGGGATATTTTATCTTTGGACAGGTTCCGGATGTATATAGCTGGCTGGGGTATTTGGTAATCTGCGGGATGGGCGTGTTGATGTTTTTGTATCAGAACAGGTGGATGGCGCGGGGACGTTGAGAGTAATCCCGCGGCAGCTGACTGCATTGGACAGGAGAAAGGCCTGCATCCCCACATTACCGGGAGCATGATGCTCTCAGACTATCCGCTGTAAGGGTTTTTGCGTTCTTTACCATTTCCATTGGTGTTCCCATGAATATCACCTCGCCGCCATTTTTGCCTCCGTCCGGACCTATATCTATGATCCAGTCGGCTTGCTTCACCACATCCAGGTTGTGCTCAATTACTACCAGGGTGTTTCCCAGGGACACAAGTGTGTCGAACAGCTTTAACAGGTTTTGGATATCGGACATGTGCAGCCCTGTGGTCGGCTCATCCATGATGATAATGCTTCCCTTTTTTCCGAGATTCTTTGCCAGCTTGATTCTTTGCCGTTCTCCCCCTGACAGGGTGCTGAGCGGCTGTCCTAAAGTCAGATAGCCTAATCCCACCATCTGCATCTGCTCCAGATGTTTTTTAATCTTAGTATTCTCGAATATATCCATTGCCTGTGCTGCAGTAAGGTTCAGCAGTTGGACGATATTTTTTCCTTTGTAGGTACAGGTCAGGGCTTCCTTGTTATACCGTACTCCGCCGCAGGTCTCACACTCTGTGATTATTGGGTCCATAAAAGCGAGTTCAGTAACAATGACGCCTTTTCCTCTGCACACCGGGCAGGCGCCTATGGAATTGAAACTGAACCATCCATCTTCTTTGCTATTTTCTCTAGCCAGCAGTTTCCGTATTTCATCAAAAAAGCCAAGGTATGAGGCGGGAGTGGAACGGTTTGTTGCCTTGATTGGGCTCTGGTCAATTATCACAACTTCATTTTCATACTGTTTGGCAAATACCCGGGAGATCAGGGTGCTTTTTCCTGAACCGGCTACGCCGGTCACAGCAGTCATTATACCCAGCGGGATATCCACATCTACATGCTTTAAATTATGCAGACAGGCGTCCCGCACCGGAAGACTGCCCACTGGCTGGCGGGGTGTCTGCCTGACCGGCAAAATCTGGAGCAAGGCTTTTCCGGTCAGTGTGTTTGACCGGAGCAAGTCCGGATAACTGCCTGCAAAAACGATTTCCCCTCCGTTTTGTCCGGCCTGCGGTCCCACATCAATCACATAATCGGCAATGGAGATCACATCTTTATCATGTTCTACCACAAGAACTGTATTGCCCTTATCGCGGAGCTGTTTCAAAAGGCTGTTCATACGGTAGACGTCACGGGGATGCATCCCGGAGCTGGGTTCATCAAATATATAGGTCATCCCCGTCAGGCTGCTGCCCATGTACCGAACCAGCTTCAGTCTCTGTGCTTCCCCGCCGGACAGAGACGGTGTTTCGCGGTTCAGATGAAGATAGGGCAGTCCGATCTCTATCATTCTGTCCAGCCCTTCTATGAGTGTCTGTATGAGCACATCTACAGTTGGGACTGACAGCTGAGACAGCACTTCTCTCAGCTGTGTCAGTTCCATGTCGCACATGTCTGCGATGGAATATCCCTCTATTTTGCAGCGCAGCGCAGCCTCACTTAAACGCTGTCCCCGGCAGCTGGTACATTCTATCTCAGAAATCAGGGTTTGGGACTTTTCCTGAGTGTGTTTACTTTTGATACTAATATCACGATTTAAGAGAGTTTTTGTATACTTATGGATTAATCCGATTACTTTAGGATTTTCAGGCTCGCCTTTGCCGTTCTGAGAACCATACATAAGAAGATTGTATTCTTCTCTGGAATACTCTTTAATTGGCTTATCAAGGTCAAACAGGCCAGAGTCTGCATACTGTCTCCAGTACCAGGAGCCTGGACGATATAAAGAATCCTTTAGGCAGCCCTGATTCCATGATTTGTTCATATCTAAAATGGAAGCTATATTAACTTCTGAAATTCTGCCAAGCCCGGAACAGGTTTTGCACATTCCGTTGGGATCGTTAAAAGAAAAGTAAGATGCCGTGCCTGCATAAGGCTTTCCTAATCTAGAAAACAACAGCCGCAGACTGGAGTACAGACCGCTGACGGTCCCTACCGTTGAGCGGGCATTTCCTCCCAGAGGAGACTGATCTACAACCACTGACGCTGTCAGATTATCTATTCGTTCCACCGACGGCTTGGGGTACTTAGGCAGCCTTGAACGCACAAATGCCGGATAGGTGGCATTCATCTGACGCTGGGACTCTGCGGCGATGGTATCAAAGACAATGCTGGATTTACCGGAGCCGGACACACCGGTAAAAACTGTGATTTTTTCTTTTGGTATAGTAAATGTAATATGTTTTAAATTATTTTGGGTAAGTCCCTGCACAATGATATCTGTCATCTGAGTACACCTCTTTTTCTGTTTTATCATACCCTGCGGCAAGGTATACAGCACTCACCGCATTCTAAGGATAGTTTCTGGGTACATCGTATCAGAAGAGGCCGCCCTGTTCATGATATTTTTTGCGGAGTTTGCCCCATTAAATTCATTTAATGCTCTTTATGTAATTCTCTCTAAAACGATTCGCCCATTTTTTATCCTGAAACACCTCCTCAGAAAATAATTCCTCCAGAATCTGCTTGTATTCCTCTACAGTGCATACGCACAGAGGGAGAGGATATTTTTTGTATATATCGTCTGCCATATCCAGCTTGTAGTGGCCTTTTAGGGACCGCAGACCCGATATCATTTCGCTGTCCGGGCAAGGGGGCACGAAAAGGGCTTTCAGGTCTTTTTTTGAATAAATGCCCTGAAGTCCGTAGCAATAGGCGGTGTAATTATCAATGCACCCGCTGAACTCATAGTAGGCGGCCAGAAGAAGCTGAGACAGGGCGTTTTCTGGCTGATTCTTTTGACAGTAAGCGCTATAACTGCTCAGGCAGTCACTTTTTAACTGTGAAAAATCGGTATAGGCGGAATAAGTACTCATAGAAAACCTCCTTCTTATGGGCAAGAATATCATACAAAAAATGAAAAATCAATCAAAGAATTACCGCTAAAATACGGGGAATGGGGACGAATTAAGATAAAATTAAGAATATCTTTGGAAAGGTGCCACCGAATTATTAAAAACTTAGGACTATACTCATACTGTTGTAAAAAGTCAGAATATGACGAATGAAGGTGAGGAAGACTGTGTGGAACTATTAGAAAAAATAAAGCAGCAGAGCGGTCTGCGGGGGAGTCAGACTGCTTTTATTGGGGAGGGGGAGAGTCTTACTTACAGGCAGATAGAAGAATACTCCGGCCGGCTGGGGGGATGGCTTTTAGATTCTTTTCCTGAGGAGAAAGGACCTGTGGTGGTTTACGGACATAAAAATCCATATATGCTGGTATGTTTTTTGGCCTGTGTAAAAGCAGGGCGGGCCTATTGTCCGGTGGATCTGTCCGTGCCTTATGCAAGAGTCAGAGATATTATTCAGGCGGTACAGCCTCCGGTTATTTTTGCGGTGGGCCCCACACCTCAGGACACAGAAGCATCTCTGACCCTGAACAGAATAAGAGCGCTGGGGAAAGAATACCCCAGAGCAGCCGGCAGGGAGCACTGGGTGAAGGCCGAGGACATTTTTTATATTATTTTCACCTCCGGCAGCACAGGCACACCAAAAGGCGTGGAAATTACATATGAGTGTCTGAACCGGTTTCTGGACTGGTCAAAGGATTTGGGGACACCAGAAGAGGAGAAGTCCGGAAAGGTATTTTTAAACCAGGCCCCCTTTTCCTTTGACCTTTCCGTTATGGACCTGTATACTTGCCTCTTCTGTGGGGGAACGCTGCGGGCGCTGGACAAGAAAACACAGGGCGACTACGGCGTGCTGCTGCAGGAACTGAAAGAGTCCCGGGCGGCTGTTTGGGTTTCCACTCCATCTTTTGCGGATATCTGTCTGGCAGACAGCAAATTTAATGGTGAACTTATGGAAAGGCTGGAAGTGTTCCTGTTCTGCGGCGAGATTCTGACCAACCAGACAGCCTTAAGGCTGAAGGAACGGTTTCCTCATGCAAAGGTAATGAACACCTATGGCCCCACGGAGTCTACGGTAGCGGTAACAGAGGTTGAGATTACTGAGTGGATGGGGGAACATGAAGTACCCCTGCCGGTAGGCAGGGCAAAGCCGGGAACCAGGATAGAGATCCGGAATCAGGAGGGCGCTGAGGTTCCTGACGGTGAAACGGGAGAGATTGTGATTATAGGAGATACTGTAAGCACCGGATACTACGGACAGTCATCCCTGACAGAACAGGCGTTTTTTCAGGAAAGGGGCGGGGTCCGGGGATATTATACACAGGATCAGGGATATAAAAAAGACGGAATGCTGTACTTTGGAGGGCGTATGGACTTTCAGGTCAAGCTTCACGGATACCGTATTGAACTGGGGGATATTGAAAATAATCTGCGGATTCTGCCAGGGATCCGTCAGGCAGTGGTGATGCCCAGATGGGAAGAGGAAAAAGTAAAGAGCCTGGTTGCTTTTCTGACTTGGGAACCTGACGCTGTGCTGGCAGGGGCAAAGCCTTTTCAAATCTCGCAGGAGATTAAACGGCAGCTGAAGGAATATCTGCCTGATTACATGATACCCAAAAAGATTATTTTCCTGGATAAGATTCCGGTCAATACAAATGGAAAGGCAGATCGGGCGTATCTGAAAGGACTTCTGGAATGAGTTTTTATACAGATTTTATCTTCTTTCTTTGGCTGCTGATTCTGCTGATTCCGGCCTTTGTGCTGGGCATCCGGGAAAAAAGCCTAAGGATCTATACGGCGGTGTCTTCCCTGTTTATCATCTGGCTGGTGCTGAGAGGGGATTTGAGACAGCTGGCTTTCCTGGCTCTGTTTTATGTTCTGCAGCTGCATATTGTAAAGATATATCTGAGACTGCGAAGAATATACGGACGGAATGCTGTAATTTATGGCCATTTCATTCTTTTGTCTCTGCTGCCGCTGATTTTATGCAAGCTTTCGGGAATCCTGCCCTTTCATCTGTTCAATTTTCTGGGAATCTCTTATCTTACTTTTAAGGGGCTTCAGATAATTATAGAGACTTATGACGGGGTAATCCAGGAGATTGATGTTTTGTCGTTTACCTCCTTTCTTCTGTTCTTTCCCGCCATCAGCAGCGGTCCCATCGACAGGAGCCGAAGATTCGGGGAAGATTACAACCGTACGCTTTCCAGGACAGAATATCTGGAAATGGCGGGCAGAGGGTTGGAAAAAATACTCCTGGGCATGGTGTATAAATTTGTTTTGGCCGCCCTGCTTCATGAGGGCGTAGACTATTTTGTGTCCGGAAGTGGTTGGTATGAGGTTGCGGCCTATGCTTACTTCTATGGATTCTACATGTTTTTTGACTTTGCGGGATACAGTCTTATGGCAATCGGAACCAGTTATTTTTTCGGAATCAAAACGCCGGAGAATTTCAATAAACCATTTATTAGCAGAGATATGAAGGAGTTCTGGGATCGATGGCATATCACCTTGTCCCACTGGTTCAGGGATTTTATCTTCTCCCGCTTTATGATGAAGTCCATCAGAAAGAAATGGTTTTCCACCCGCCTGCAGGGCGCAGCGGCAGGATTCATTGTAAACATGCTCATTATGGGAATGTGGCATGGGATCTCCTTGTCCTATCTCTGCTACGGCTTATACCACGGCTGTCTTTTAGCAGCAACAGAGGTATATCAGAAAAAATCTAAATTTTATAAAAAGTATAAAAAATCAGTCTGGTATCAGGGAGTATCCTGGATCATTACTCTTCAGCTGGTAATGTTCGGGTTCCTTATATTTTCAGGGCGTTTCCTGGAACTGGTACAGGGACTGCAATAAAAAGGGAGGAACACAGAATGCAGGAAAAATTAATAGATATATTAGAAAGAATTTGTGAGGATGAGGTTGTGAGGGAGGATCTGGATCTGGATCTTTTTGAGGCAGGTTTGCTGGATTCTCTGGGGTTTACAGAGCTTCTGGTGGATATTGAAGATACCTTCGGCATTGTTATTTCCCCCTCAGAAGTAGAAAGAGAAGAGATGGCAACCGCCAATAAAATTCTGGCGCTGCTAGCCGAGCGGGGCTGATATGAGGCGGGTGATCGCATTTTTTACGGCCCTTGTGTTTTTTGGAGCGGCTGTTTTGGGGATGCATAGGTACGGGAAGTCACAGCTTGAGGCAGAACCCTCGGCAGTGGGAACCTGGACCAGTGAAGCAAAATTCAAATCGTGGGAGGCGATCCGAGAGAATGTAGATGAGAACACTATGGTAGTATTCGGATCGTCGGAGCTGGAGCACGGCAAGGGCACTCCCTTTCATCCGGAAGCGGTATTCTCTGGTCAGGAGTTTCATACTATGCTGATAGGAGCCGGATATTATCAAAGTCTGTCTCACGCAATTACCCTGTCAGCCATTGCCCCGGCGATTCAGAACCAAAAGGCAGTACTGATTCTCTCCCCCCAATGGTTCCGAAAAAAGGGAGTGCCTTCCAAAGCATATGCGTCCCGGTTTTCGGAGTCCAGCTATGTGGCTATGCTGAAAAACAAAAATCTTTCTCAAAAAACAAAAGATTATATTGCTCAGAGGACCATTACACTTCTGGAAGAGGATCCGAAAACCCAGGAGAGGGTAAAATCCTACAATAAGATATACTTAAAAAAGAAGGGCAGCCTGCCGGAGCACCTTTACTGTGCCCTTTATTCCGGTTTTATGGATGAAAAGGCAATGCAGACAGCTGTGGCCGGAATGAAAGCAGACGGGATTTCCAGCGGAAAGAGTAAGCCGTCCGGGAATTCGGCCATTGATTTTGAGAGGCTGAGGGCTGAAGCGGAGGCAGAAGGGGCAGAAGAGACAAAGGGTAATGAGTTTAATATTAAGGACAAATATTTCAGCAAACTCCAAAAAAAAGGGGTAAAGAAAAGGGAAAATTCAGGCACCAAAAGCAGCTACAGCAAATCTCCGGAATATGATGATCTGAGGTGCTTCCTGGATGTTTGCAGGGAGAATGGAATTACGCCTCTCCTGGTAAATGTTCCTGTAAATGGCTGGTGGTACGATTATACAGGGTTTTCTAAGGAGAAAAGGAACGAGTACTATCAGAACATCAGGGATATTGCAAAAGAGTATCAGGTAGTACTGGCAGATTATTCGGATAGAGAATATGAAAAATATTTCCTTGAAGATACCATGCATTTGGGATGGAAAGGATGGGTTGATGTGAGTGAAAGCATTTATAACTTTGCAAAACAAACTGAAAAATAGCAGAACGTTAAGGTTTGCGGCAGAGGTTCTGTTTTTTTTGATGTGTATGCTGATACTTTACGCTTACCTCCTCTATGCAGACTTGTCTACAGCGCCGGAATTTATATACAGCCAATTTTAATGGGATGAAAAAAATATTATTTTATCATACAAATATGAGAGAGATATTGAAAAATATTTTCAAGTATGATATGCTGTCCTTATAAAGCGTGAAAACGTGTAAGATTAAGGAGGCTGGGCTATGGTAGAAATTAGTTGTATTGAAAAGATTCGGGGAAAAGAAAAGCTGTTGACTAACACTGAAAAAAAAATAGCAGAATATGTTCTGAACCATTACGATAAAGTTTTAACTTATAATATTACTGAGCTGGCAGAAAGCGCAGGCGTCAGCGATGCTTCTGTCGTTCGCTTTTGCAAAAGCATCGGCTACAAGGGATATCAGGATTTTAAGATAAATGCTGCGAAGGATGTGCTCCCCAGGGAAAAACATTTTAATCCCAGTATTGAACAGTTTGATGACGTGGAGACAATCTGCAAAAAAATCTTCAGTTCAGAGATTACAGTACTGAACCGTACACTTGCCGGTTTGGAGAGAGGAACTCTGGAAAAGGTTGCAGATATGATTCGCCAGGCAGATAAGATTGTCTTTTTCGGCAGCGGCGGAAGTCTGCTTGTTGGCAAGGACGCACAGCATAAATTTATGAAAATAGGAATCCGTACTTATGTCTATGAAGACATTGATATGCAGCTGATGGCTTCTTCTTTGCTAGAAAAGGGGGATGTTGCCTTCTGCATATCCCACTCGGGCAGTAATTATAATGTCCTGAACTGCATGAAAAATGCCGAAAGCAAGGGGGCAGGTACTATTGCTTTAGTCAGTCAGGGGAAGACACCCCTATCCAAGACCGCAGATGTGGTTTTGTATACTGCTGCAGAAGAGACCATGTTTAAGTCCGAATCTGTGAGCACAAGGATAGCGCAGCTGGCTATGATTGATGTGATAGTGGCAATTATTGCATTTTCTGACTATGACAAGTCTTATGCAGCTATACAGGAGACTAGGGAGGCGACTTCTCAGAATAAATTTTAGTTCAGTAGGTCGTTCATTGCATGGTACAAATTCCGGACATACAGGAAACAGAAGTAAGAACAGCAGGTATCTGCAGCCATTGGAGTGCTGCTGCCTGCTGTTCTTACTTTTATTTCCTGCGTATCTGAAAGCTGTGTTTCGAGGCTTCTGGGAAGGAGTCCCGGAAATTCTTAAAGGTAAGAAATGTGAAAAAAAACTACAAAAATAATAATAGATAAGAAAAAATAAATTCAAATATATTGTAAAAAAGTTTCAAGCATATACATAAAAACCTAAAAAACCCCCATAATTATTCCTAAACTGTGAAATTACACAAAAAATCAAATGGTATTTGAAAAAATATTACAAAAATAAAAAATACTATTGAAAAAAGTTTTCAGAAGTGCTATGATTCATTCATAGGAACCTAGGAAAATAAGAACAGAATAAGGAAGATAAAGGAGTGGTTAAAATGAGAGCAGTTGTCCTAAACGGCCCGAATGATTTTAAAGCTGCGGAAGTGGAAAGGCCGGAGATTGGTGACAATGATATCCTTCTGCAGATGAAAAAAGCAGCTATCTGCGGAACGGATATGCGCATACTGGCAGGTACTAAGACAAAAGGGGTGCGTTATCCTTCCATCATCGGTCATGAAATGTGCGGTCTGATTTGTGAGGTTGGCAAGAATGTGAAAGGCTTTGAAGTAGGAGAAAAGGTATCTATTGCAAATGTAATCCCCTGTCATTCCTGTCACAGCTGTCTGACCGGAAGAGAAAATGCCTGTATGAACAGAAAAGCAATCGGATATGAGTTCGACGGAGGCTTTGCGGAATATGTACTAATTCCTGGCATTGCAATTGAGAGCGGCAATGTGGTGAAGCTTCCTGAAGATGTTTCCTTTGAAGAGGGTGCATTGATAGAACCCCTTTCCTGCTGTATCAGAGGCTTGAAAAATGCAGGAACAGGATTTAACGATTCCGTATTAATTGTGGGGGCAGGTCCCATCGGACTGATGCATCTGCAGCTGTCCAAAATTGTAGGAGCTAAGAAAGTAATTGTAAGTGAACCGATAGCTTCCAGAAGAGAAAAGGCGGAGAAGCTGGGAGCTGATCTGGTGATTGACCCCACAAAAGAAAACCTGGCTGACATAGTAATGAGAGAAACGGACAGTCTGGGAATGGATGTAATCGTGATGGCCATCGGTGTCCCGGCAATCATCAATTCCACCTTAAAGCTCTGCCGCAAGGGCGGAACCGTAAACTTATTTGCCGGATTTGCCGGAACCGGGGAATCTACCATTGAGGTAAATACCATCCATTACAATGAAATTAATGTAAACGGCAGTACGGCATACAAGAGAGAAGATTATTTTGAAGCAGCTGATATGGTGAAAAACAAGAAAGTTAATTTGAAAGAAATTGTGACACATACTTTCAAAATAGATGATTTCCAGGATGCATACGAAGTATGCAAAAGCGGTTCTGGATTAAAGGTACTCATAGAACCGTAGACAGAATTACAGCGGTATGTATAAAATTTAGTTTACATAAAAAGGAGAATAATTATTATGGCAATGTTAGGAAAAGCAGTAAGAATGAGCAGACTTGTGAACCCAAAGAGCAATAAGATGATGGCTATCACCGTAGACCATGCAATTTCCAGAGGTATTGCTCCCATGAAAGGCCTGCAGCCCATTCAGGATACCATCAATAAAATTGTTGCCGGCAGACCGAATGCTATGACCATGACAAAGGGGATCGCGGAACACTGCATGTGGGAACATGCGGGGGAGACTTCTATCTTATTAAAATGCTCCAGCTATTCACCTGTGCATCCAACAAAAGATATTGCGTTCGGCACTGTAGATGAGGCTATCCGCATGGGTGCGGATGCTGTCTCCATCGGGGCTATGACACTGGGGGACTTCCAGGATGTTCAGTTTGAAGAGATTGGAAGATTTTCTGAAGAATGTATGAGAAAAGGAATGCCTTTAATCGGACATGTTTATCCTAAAGGGGAATCTGTTCCCAAAGATCAGCAGACTGCCTGGGAAAATATTGCATACTGCTGCAGAAGCGCTGCGGAATTAGGAATTGATATTATTAAAACAACTTACACGGGAGATCCCGATACTATGGCAAAAGTAGTTGACTGCTGTCCGGCAAGAGTCGTGATTCAAGGCGGAGATGCTTGTAAGACCTTAGATGACTACCTGAATATGACAAGAGAAGCGATGGACTGCGGGGTAGGTGGAGTTACCATGGGAAGATTCGTATGGGATTATCCGGATATCACAGCCCTTGTGATTGCGCTGAGATACATTATTCATGAAGGATACAGTGTAAAAGAAGCAAAAGAACTGCTGGCTCAGTTGGAAAATGACAAAAACTACGATCAGTTCTAAGAAAATCTAACAGTACCACGGCTGCGGTAAGTTAGAATAAACCATAAAGTAAGATAGAAAGCATAGGCAGGTGTATATATGGAAGGCAGATTGTTGCTCGGGGTTGATGTGGGTACAACTAGCATAAAAGTAGCTGTTATAGATGAAAATGCAAAGGTGCTGGGGATCAGCAGCAGCCCCTACCGGATGATTACACCAAATCAGGAGTATGCACAGATAGACACGGAAGATATGTGGCAGTCTTATTTGAAATGTCTGCGGCTTCTGTTTGAAGAAAAGGAAATTGAGCCCTCCAGGATTGCAGGCATCAGTATTTCCAGTCTGTGCCCTGGTCTGGCAGCCATTGGTGAAAATGGGAAGATTCTTGTGGATCCCATTATTTATTCCGACAGAAGAAGCACAGAGGAAGCAGAGATTATAAAGGCAGCCGTTGGCGAGGACAGACTGTTTGAGATTACAGGCAATACAGCTATGGCCGGAGCGATTTCCGGAACTTCCATGTTATGGATCAAAAGGAATCTTGCGGATATCTATGAGAAAACAAAGTATTTTGGCCATGTGAATACTTTGATGGCCTTTAAGATGACCGGAAAATTCGCCATTGATTATTCGAACGCTTCCTACACGGCTCTTTTCGAGACGACCGGGGGCCTGAAATGGTCCGGGTTCCTCTGCGACAGGATTGGAATTTCAATGGATAAGCTTCCGCCCCTCATGGGTTCCACCGATGTTGTGGGAGGGCTGAATGAGGCCGCGTTAATAAAACTGGGGATTCCCGCGGGAACGCCTGTGGTGATTGGAGGTGCAGATACCCCCTGTGCGACTCTGGCGGCGGGGGTGACCAAAGGCGGGGATGTGTGTGAATCCGTCGGCACCACCAACGTGCTCACTATCTGTGTGGACGAGCCTAAATTCGACAGAAGCTTTATCAACCGATGTCACGTTGTGGAGGGAACCTGGATCTATCAGGGTGCTATGTCCCATACTGGTGCTTCCTATCAGTGGTTCCGGGATGAGTTTTGCCAGGATCTGCTAGAAAAGGCATCGGGAAGTTCTAAAAAAGCTTTTGATATGATGAATGAGGAGGCATCCCGGGCGAATCCCGGATGTGACGGGGTTGTTTTCCTGCCCTACATGATGGGTGAGAGAAGCCCTATCTGGGATCCCTTTGCAAGAGGGGTGTTTTTCGGAATCTCTCTTCATACAACCAGAAAAGAAATGAACAGGGCTATTATGGAAGGCTGTGGATACGGCCTGCGTCAAATGGCAGAAATTGCAGAGAAGGTGACCGGGAGAAAGATTACAGAATTCTCTTCCATAGGCGGAGGTGCAAAAAGTGAGGTGTGGGCTCAGATTAAAGCAGACATAACCGGCAGGAACATAAAGATTTTGGATATAAATGATATGGCTCCCATCGGCGCAGCACTCCTGGCGGGTGTGGGTGCGGGCGTGTTTCAGAATATCTATGAAGCCTCTGAAAAGGTAGAGAAAAAGGTTTACAAGGAAGTAATCAGCAGCCGGAAACATGATGAGGTGTATGAGAAGCAGTATACGGTTTATACGAGACTATATCCCCAAATAAAGGACTTATATAGAGTGGGAATTACTATATAGCAGAAGCCGTGGGAGCGCTGCCAGGAGATATTTGATTCTAAGGAAAAGACTGGATAACTTAACGCGGGGAAGCACCGGCAAAAAGTTTTGACTGTTTCTCCGGGAAATGAGGGAAAGATATGAAAATTGTTATATTAGATGGTTACACAGAGAATCCAGGGGACTTGAGCTGGGAAGGGTTTGAAGCACTGGGGGAGGTTACGGTATATGACCGCACTGCTCCGGAAGAGATTGTAAGCCGCATCGGGGATGCAGAGATTGTAATTCTGAATAAGGTTCCCATTACAGAAGAAACCTTAAATCAGTGCGGACATATCCGCTATATCGGAGTGCTGGCTACAGGATATAACGTAGTGGATGTGGATGCCTGCAGAAAGAGAGGGATCCCTGTGTGCAATATTCCTACTTACGGGACCGCTGCCGTAGGGCAGTTCGCAATTGCTATGCTTCTGGAGATCTGCCATCATGTGGCACATCACAGTGATGCAGTCCATGAAGGCCGTTGGGAAAGCAATCCGGACTGGTGTTTCTGGGATTACCCTCTGATTGAACTGGCAGACAAGACCATGGGGATCATTGGATTCGGGCGTATCGGACAGGCTACCGGACGTATTGCCAAAGCCTTGGGGATGCGGGTCATTGCCAACGATGAATATCCCAATGCCAGCGGAAAAGAGCTTGCGGAATATGTGCCCAGAGAGCAGCTTTTTGAGGAATCAGATGTGATTGCACTCCACTGTCCGCTGTTCCCGTCAACTGAGGGAATGATCAATAAAGAAAATATTGCTAAGATGAAGGACGGCGTGATTATTCTTAATAATTCCAGGGGGCCTCTGATTGTGGAAGAGGATCTTGCAGATGCGCTGAATTCAGGCAAAGTATATGCGGCAGGGCTTGACGTGGTGTCTGCGGAACCGATTCAAGGGGATAACCCCCTGCTGAAGGCGAAAAATTGTATTATCACCCCTCATATATCCTGGGCTCCCAAAGAGAGCAGACAGCGGCTGATGGATATAGCTGTGGAAAATCTGAAGGCATTTTTAGCTGGAGAAAGTGTAAACGTTGTCAATCCATAAATAAAATAAATGAAAAGAGAGGCGTCCGGAAACAGAAATCCTGTTTCAGGGACGTCTTTTTATGGGTCTGCATAAGAGCAAATTGTAAATTTTCCATAAAAGAGTATAATAGTATATAGAATACTTGCTGGAAGGTTGAACTATGAAAGGATTATTTAAAACAGAGGAGCATGATTTTACCCGGGGAAGTGTGGCGGGCAATATACTCAGGCTGGCCATTCCTATGACGCTGGCGCAGTTTATTAACATGCTCTACAATGTAATTGACCGAATGTACATAGGCAGGATTCCTCAGGCGGGCCCCCTGGCTCTTACAGGAGTGGGGGTGGCATTTCCTATCATCACAGGAGTCACAGCTTTTGCAAATCTCTATGGAAGCGGGGGAGCGCCGCTTTGCTCCATTGCCAGGGGACATAAAGAGGAGGGGAAGGCAGAGGAGATCATTGGAAATACGTTCTCGCTTCTGGTAATCACCGGAATTCTCCTTACAGTAATATGCCTTCTCGTGAAAAAACCGGTGTTGTATGCGTTTGGGGCCAGTGACATCACATTCCCATATGCGGATGCGTATACCAAAATCTATCTGCTGGGCAGTGTATTTGTTATGATAAGCCTGGGGATGAATGGATTCATTAATTCCCAGGGATTTGCGGAGATTGGAATGGGGACAGTTCTGGTAGGGGCGGTGCTGAATATTATTTTGGATCCTTTGTTTATCTTCGTCTTTCACCTTGGGGTGGAGGGTGCTGCCATTGCCACAGTGCTGTCACAGTTTGTATCGGCAGCCTGGGTGCTGAGATTCCTCACTGGAAAGAAGACGCTTTTAAAGCTCCGGATTCCAAATCTCCGGCTGCGCCTCACCATGGTAAAGGAGATTGTGGGGCTCGGTCTGTCCGGCTTCTGTATGTCCTTTACAAACTGTGCGGTTCAGGTGGTGTGCAATATCACCCTCCAGGCTCACGGCGGAGATGTCTATGTAGGAGTTATGACAATTATCAATTCTGTGCGGGAGATACTGACAGTGCCTGTGATGGGCTTTACCCAGGGGGCGCAGCCCGTACTGGGTTATAATTTCGGAGCGGGAAAGTATCAGAGAGTGAAATCAGGAATCAAGTTTATGTCTGTCACCTGTATTGTTTATACTACCGTAATGTGGGGGATTACGCTTCTGCTTCCGGGGGGATTCATCCGCCTTTTTAACGGGAGCGAGGCTATGTTTTCTCTGGGAATCCCGGCTATGCAGGTATACTTTTTTGGCTTTTGTTTTATGTCTCTCCAATTTTCCGGGCAGTCAGTCTTTACTGGGCTGGGAAAAGCAAAGCAGGCAATTTTCTTTTCGCTTTTGCGAAAGGCAGTAATCGTAATCCCTCTGACGATTCTCCTCCCATATGTGGGAAATCTGGGGGCCATGGGTGTTTTTCTGGCAGAGCCTGTCTCAAATTTTTTGGGAGGAACTGCCTGTTTTGTAACTATGTTGTGCACGGTCTGGCCGTCGCTCTCAAAGGCATGTGCGGAACCATAAATAATATGGTTCCGGGCATGCTTTTATTTAGTTGTCTAATTAATAAAACATGCTTTTTTATAAAAAAAGTGTAAATAAAAGATTTTTCTGTTGCATATCGGTAAAAATAGGTCTATTATATGTTAGTCGGCTAACAAATATAAAGGATGTGCATATGATAAGGAGGTGGAAAAATGGAGGAACAGGATACTCTGGATAATAACCTGCAGAGGATGCTTTTAAGGATCTCACATCTCTATTTTACAAAAATCTATCAGCAGATGGATGGGATCGGAATACATCCCGGACAAATCCCTATTATTAAGTTATTGGGATATAAGGGAGAGCTAAGCCAGAAGGAGATCTCACAATCTCTTCATATAAAGCCTCCGACTGTGGCAGTTTCCATTAAGCGTCTGGAGAAGTCAGGTCTGATTGAGCGAAAGCCTGACGCCAGGGATCAGAGAGTTACAAGAGTAAGCCTGACAGAAAAAGGATACCATATCTACAGGACAGCAATGAAACAGATACAAAACAATGAAAAAATTCTTTTTCAGGGGTTTACAGAGAGTGAGAAGTGTCTGTTCGCCCGTTTTTTTAAGCAGATAGAAGAGAATCTGGAAAGACTACCTGTAGATGACACCATAAAAACAGATTTTATGTGCGGAAAGGAATAAAGATATGTTGAAGATGTTTCGATACCTGAAGGATAAGTGGCATTATATTGTCTTGATTGTTGCCCTGCTTTTCCTTCAGGCGGTATGCGATTTATCCCTGCCGGATTATACTTCTAAGATTGTAAATATTGGGATTCAGCAAAAAGGTGTGGAAGATGCAGTTCCGGAAGAAATCAGGGAAGAAACCATGGATAAATTATATTTATTTATGGATGATACAGATCAGAAGACAGTTGCTGAGTCTTATGAGCTAAAAGACGGTATTTTCCGTTTGAAAAATATCAGCGAAGAGAAGAGAGAGAAGCTAAATAACATATTCGGTGTTCCCATGCTTGCTGTCACAGGACTCTCCGGAGATACGGATGAGGTAAAGGCTGTAAAGTCTCAGATGGGACTGGGGGAGGAGGCAGATATCTTTCAGGCTTTGTCCCAGATGCCAAAAGAGCAGCTGAAACAGATGATGGGAGCTATGGCGGATAAGTTTGAAAAAATGCCGGAATCGATTGTTACCCAGACTGCTGTTGTATTTGTGCAGGATGAGTATGATGCCATGGGCAAAGATGTGGGTCAGATGCAGATCCGGTATGTACTTATGTCAGGCCTAAAGATGCTGGGTCTGGCGCTTCTGGGGATGGCTGCTGCTATCTGCGTCACCTTTTTATCCTGCCGGGTAGCCGCAGGGCTGGGCAGGAATCTGAGAAATCATGTTTACAGAAAGGTTATCTCTTTCTCGGGAAGGGAGATGAACCAGTTCTCTACGGCATCTTTGATTACCCGCAGCACCAATGACATACAGCAGATTCAGATGGTTATGACTATGCTGTTCCGAATTGTGCTCTATGCTCCTATTTTGGGAATGGGAGGCGTGCTGAAGGTCCTGCAGTCCGATGCAGATATGACTTGGATTCTGGGGATTGCTGTGGTTTTAATTGTGATCGTTGTAGGACTGCTGTTTAAGATTGCAATGCCCAGATTTACCAAACTGCAGACTTTAATTGACAGGCTGAATCTGGTAACCAGAGAGATTTTGACGGGGATTCCTGTCATTCGTGCATTCAGTACAGAAAAGCACGAGGAAGAACGTTTTGAAAAGGCAAATCTGGAGCTGACCAGAACGAATCTTTTTGTCAACCGGTGCATGACATTTATGATGCCCATTATGATGCTGATTATGAATGGTGTTACGGTCCTAATCGTATATAACGGGGCTCATGCAGTGGATGCAGGCACTATGCAGGTGGGAAATATTATGGCATTTATGCAGTATGCCATGCAGATTATTATGGCATTTTTAATGATTACCATGATGTCTATTATGATACCCCGTGCCAATGTTGCGGCAAAGCGTATCAATGAAGTTCTGGGAACAGAGGTGTCAATCAAGGATCCCATGCAGCCGGAACATACTTTGGAGGACAGAAAGGGTGAAGTGGTATTTGACCATGTATCCTTTGAGTATCCGGGGGCAGAAGAAAAAGTTCTGAACGATATTTCCTTTACCGCTAAAAAGGGGCAGACGGTTGCCTTTATCGGCAGCACCGGCAGCGGCAAAAGTACTCTGGTGAATCTTATCCCCCGCTTTTTCGATGTGACAGAGGGAAGTATAACCGTGGACGGCGTGGATGTCCGCAAACTGTCCCTTAAGGAGCTGAGAGGGAAGCTGGGATACGTTCCACAGAAGGGAGTGCTCTTCTCAGGAACCATAGATTCTAATATCAGATACGGAAGAGAAGAGGCTACGGAGGCGGAAGTACAGAGGGCTGCAGAGATTGCACAGGCCTGGGACTTTATCAGTGAGAAGGAGGAAAAGCTGGATTCTCCTATTGCTCAGGGGGGAACCAATGTATCAGGCGGGCAGAAGCAGCGTCTTTCCATAGCCAGAGCTATTGCAAAAGAGCCGGAGATTTATATCTTCGACGACAGTTTTTCAGCGCTGGACTACAAGACGGATGTTGTTCTTCGAAAAGCACTGAAAAAAGAAACAAAGGACGCTACAACACTGATTGTAGCACAGAGAATCAGTACCATTCTGCATGCAGACAATATTATCGTACTGGACGATGGATGTATTGCAGGTCAGGGTACCCATAAAGAGTTATTAAAAACCTGTGACGTATATAAGCAAATCGCCATGTCTCAGCTGTCAGAGGAGGAATTAGCCAATGAGTAATCCAAGAAGAGGCCCCATGGGGGGACACGGCAAAATGGTGCCGGGAGAAAAGGCAAAGGACTTTAAAGGCACCATGAAGAAACTGATGAATTATATGAAGCGGTATAAAATCCGTATCTTCATTATGCTGGTATTTGCGGTGGGCGGAACTATTTTTAATATAGTGGGACCGAAGATTCTGGGTAAAGCCACAACGGAACTGATGAACGGCCTGATGGGAAAAATCAACGGGACCGGCGCCATTGATTTCAGCAAAATAGGAACCATACTGGCCACAGTACTCTGTCTGTATGCGGTGAGTTCTGTCTTCTCTTTTGTACAGGGCTATGTCATGTCAGGGATATCTAACGATGTCACGTACTGCCTTCGAAAAGAGATCTCTCAGAAGATTAACCGGATCCCTATGAAATACTTTGAAAGCCGTACCCACGGAGAGATTCTATCCAGGGTAACTAATGATGTAGATACACTGCAGATGAGCCTCAACCAGAGTATTACCCAGCTTATTACTTCAGTGACTACTCTGCTGGGCGCGCTGATTATGATGCTTAGCATTAATATCTGGATGACTTGTGCAGCCCTGCTGATTCTGCCGGTGTCTATGATGATTATAGGAAAAGTGATGAAGCATTCACAGAAATATTTCCAGGCGCAGCAGAGATATCTGGGAGAAGTAAACGGTCAGGTAGAGGAGATTTACAGCGGCCAAAATGTGGTGAAGGTATTTAACAAAGAAGATGCTGTGGTAGATGAATTTGAAAAGACAAATGATAAACTGTATGACTCAGCGTGGAAATCTCAGTTTTTCTCCGGAATGATGATGCCTATTATGCAGTTTGTTGGTAATCTGGGGTATGTTATGGTCGCCCTTTTGGGAGGTTTTCTTACCATCAAGGGAAGTATTGAAGTAGGAGATGTGCAGGCATTCTTCCAGTATATCAGAAACTTTACGCAGCCTGTACAGCAGATTGCACAGGTAACCAATATGCTTCAGTCATCTGCAGCGGCGTCGGAACGTGTCTTCGAATTTCTGGAGGAAGAGGAGGAAGACCAGACAGTAGATCAGCCTGCAGATATTGCAGATGTTGAGGGAAATGTTGAATTTGATCACGTATCCTTCGGCTATCATCCGGAGCAAATCATTATACACGACTTCTCTGCAGATATAAAATCAGGCCAGAAGGTGGCAATTGTGGGTCCTACCGGGGCCGGAAAAACCACTATGGTAAAACTTCTTATGCGTTTTTATGACGTGAATACGGGTGAGATTAAGGTTGACGGCCACAACATCAAGGACTTCAACAGAAGTGAGCTGAGAGAGCTTTTTGGCATGGTTCTTCAGGATACTTGGCTTTTCAACGGAACCATACTGGAGAACATCCGATACGGACGCCTGGATGCTACCGATGAAGAAGTAATAGAAGCTGCAAAAGCGGCACATGCACACAGATTTATCATGGCCCAGCCAGATGGCTATCAGACCATTCTGGATGAGGAAACCAGTAATATTTCTCAGGGGCAGAAGCAGCTGTTGACCATCGCGAGAACAATCCTTGCGGACAATAAGATATTGATCCTAGACGAGGCCACATCATCTGTAGATACCCGCACAGAGGTGAGAATTCAAAAGGCCATGGATAATCTCATGCGGGGAAGAACCAGCTTTATAATCGCCCACAGGCTCTCGACCATCCGTGACGCAGATTTGATTCTGGTCATGAGGGACGGAGATATCATCGAACAGGGAACACATGAGGAATTGCTGGCGAAGGGCGGATTTTATGAAAATCTCTACAACAGCCAGTTTGAAAAGGCGGAGGCGGTATAGAATTGGGGACGTGTTCTTTCTAGGAAGAACACGTCCCAATTTAAGATCGGCCTGTCCCATTTTAAAATGGACCTGTCCCTTTTTCCCGCACAGCTATGAGATACTAACGTTAGCGCACTGCTTTCATTATAAGATTGAGAGAGGATTAGTTATGGATAATAATATGATTTCCAGAAGGGAAGCATATGAAGAGTTACTGGAAAGTGTAAAGGCTTGTAAGGCCTGCCGGGATCGTCTGGACCCCAGCCCTGTTATCTGGGGAAACATTGACGCAAGGATTATGCAAATCAGCCAGGCCCCTTCCCTGAAGGTTCATCAGACCCAAAGACCCTTTAACGATGCCAGCGGAGTGAAGCTCCGCCGGGAGTGGTATCAGATTTCTGATGAGATGTTTTATGATCCCTATAATTTTTATATCGCGTCAATCGGCCGCTGCTATCCGGGAAAGACACCTGGGGGAAGTGACAGAAAACCGCCCAGGAAATGTGCGGATCTCTGGCTTGGAAAAGAGATGGAACTGGTCAATAATGAACTGTACATTTTGATTGGCGGATGTGCGGCAGCTTATTTTTTTCCGAAAGAAAATTTTTCTGAACTGGTTTTCCGGGACCTGGAGATAAACGGCAGACAGACCTTTGTACTGCCCCATCCATCTCCAGCCAACAGGAGATGGTTTCTAAAACATCCTGAATTTATGGAGAAGAGGGTTTGTGAGGTTGGAGAGGCTGTGAGGCGTATCTGCAGGAAAAAACCGGCATCCCCGGAGGCGTAAAGCCCCTCAGGGAATCCCGGTTGTGACCGTCGGGTTGCTCTGACTGTTAAGGAACTCGGAGCACCTGGCCCGGATAAATGAGATTAGGATTACTAATTCCATTCAGGTCTGCCAGGTATGAAACTGTGGTTCCGTATCTCTGCGCAATGCCCCATAGAGTATCTCCTCTTTGCACCGTATAGACGGCAGCCGAATAATTCCGCTCAGGGATTTCCAGCTGCTGCCCCGGATAGATGAGATTGGGATTGGCAATGTGGTTCAGCGCTGCAATCTGTGCGACGGTAGTGCGGTATCTCTGTGCGATTCCCCAGAGAGTATCGCCCCTTCGCACCGTGTATCTGATGCTTGCAGATTCTGTGGAAGAACGATCCTCCACCGGTATTCGAAGAACCTCTCCGGGGAAGATGAGGTTAGGATTGCTGATTTGGTTTTCTTCCACAATGGATGAGATTGTGGTATGATAAAGTCTTGCAATCCCCCATAGAGTATTGCCTGGCTTTACCGTATAGATGGCATTGGTGGTTCTGGAGGGAGGCATTGCTGGGTGGGGAGTTACCTGTCCGGAGCTGCTTAAGTACATCTCTTCCGTATACAAGTCTCTGTCTACATATCCCTGTATACCAGAAATCTGTCCACGGGAGGTATACTGCCATCCGGCCCAGGAATCCCAGTTTACGGAATCTCTTGGGGTGCTGACCCCGTATTCTGCCACCCAGAGGGGATAGGAAGTGATTTCCCCCTGAAATATATCTGTGGCGTCGTAGGCATTGCTGTATACAACAGCCTCCCTGCCGCCGATCTCCTCCAGAGTCTGAATAAAGGTTAAGGCGATATCATTGATTTCAGAGACAGAAAGCCCCTGCAGATCTTCAAAATCCATGGCCAGCCGATAGTCAAAGTCCTTGCCCTGTATAGTATTTACAAAAAAATGAGCCTGGTAGGCAGCCTGAGAGACTGTGCGGGCAGTGACATAGTGATAAAAACCAACGGACAAGCCTGCAGCTTTTGCGTTGGAATAATTTTGCTCGAAGTATGGATCTATATAGGAACTGCCCAGGCTGGAGCGAATATATACGCCTTCAATGCCGGAGTCAGCCACTTGTTCAAAATCAATATCGCCCTGATACATACTTACATCAATGCCCTCGTGGGTATCCGATGAGGGAGGGAGCGCAGCGACGGATACAAGAGAACAGCAGGGCAGCAGCAGTAAAAAGCAGAAAAAAACAGTAATAAATTTTTTTAACATAGCATAGAATACTCCTTTTTTACTAGCATATGGCATAAAAAAGGAGGTGTGCGCGGAAAGGAGAGAAAAGATGAGGCTTAATCCACCCTGTTTACCTGAAATGCTGGAGTCTCTGGGAACAGATTTTAAAAACCAGATGATGCGGGCAAAGGAGGAAGAGACAGATATTCTTGAAAAAAGTATCGCAGATGTCTGGGAGGAAGAAGAAGATTTCAGCAGAATTTCATTTGCAAAAGTTGTGTTTAAAAACTGTCATTTCATGAATTGTTTGTTTGAAAGAACCAGTTTTTTAGACGTTATTTTTCTGAATTGTGATTTCTCAAACAGCAATTTTACCGATGCATATTTTCATCGATGCAGGATAATAGGAGGGAAATGGATGGGGGTAAATTTACATCATTCTGTGCTGAAACATACAGAAATTACGGATGGAAATTTTAAACTTTCTAACCTGGATTCCTGCAGATTTGATCATGTTTCTATCTGTGAAACGAGTATGGAACATGGGAATATTACCGCCTGTAAAATGAAGGATATTCAGGTTCTTCGTACAGATTTTACCCTGGCATCCTTCTTCAAAACTCCATTGAAGGGCATTGATTTTACTGAATGTACTATAGACAGAATCACTGTATCGGAGGAGCTTTCTGAACTAAAAGGAGTCATTATAAACCCATATCAGGCAGTAGAATTAGCTAAGTTATTAGGGGTGATTATCAAATGAATCACCCCTCCCGATCTAATATTTTCTTGAATTCTTCGAAAGAAATATCACCTTTTTTTGCTTTTTCCAATGCTTTTTTTGCCTTTTTTGTCCACTGAATAAACTCCTTTTCAGAGGATGGTTTGTTCACAATATTTCTCTGTTTTCTCGCATTTTCCCTTTTGTATGCAGTACGGTAATAGCGAATCAATTCATCGGTATGTATCTGTTTGTCGTAGTAATCCTCCCGGCAGGTTTTAGAATTCGCCTGTATCCTGGAACAATAGAGTTCATCCTTTCGGTTATACGGGGAGAAGAGCCTCCCGCAGTTTTTGCAGGGCCTTACGTGAACATTATTGGAAACCAAAAGAGAAAAAGTATAGAGACAGATGGTGCTGATGTCCTCCAGGGTTGTAATATCCAGATTCGTAGTGGTTTCAATGGATGTTTTTTCTACGGAAGCAGCTAATGCTGAGAAATCCAGTGCTGTCTTCGATTTTTTGATCAGCTCGTAATAATTTGCGTTGGATATGATACTGCTTACCATAACTTCGTTGTTGTCAGAGAAGGAGATCAGACGGTCCGGATCCATGGCGCTGGCCCGGTCGCTCAGGTTAAAGATGCTCTGGATTGTCTGATTCCGCATAAAATTTGAATCAAAATGTGACTGGTACAGGTATGCTCTCTGCTGTGTGTGCAGTTTAGAAAATTCCGGAAAGCTGGAGTAATCCAGGCAGAAGGTAACGGCATTTCGCATAGAGGAGATGAAGTTCAGAAACTCTTCCAGTTCCTTCAGCTCATGCATAATGCTTCTTCGTACCTGATCCCAGTAATGCTGCATTTTGCTGTCCCTGTCCGCCTCTGTCATATCTGAAGCGTCGTAATTCATATACTCCCTGAAGTAATAGAACTCATACCATTTGTAGTTTGATAGTACCGGATTTAGATAAAAAGTGGATTTCCAAAAGGGATGAACCGCGGATAAACTATTATAAATATCGTGAATAAATCCCATTGTAGTATGTATTTTTTTCTGGTCCAGGTAATCTTTATCCAGATATTTGAAGACTTTATTGTAGTGGGATACAATGGGGGGCAGTGCCTCATCGCTGTATTCTAAAAAATCCAGAAAATGTTGTCCCAGGGCAGTATGAGTGCGTTCAATACACTTGTACTGATTGCTGTCGGGAGAAATTTTTTTGTAAATCTCAAAGTATTCCCGGCCTTGGGTTGAGTTCACCAGAAAACGGCCAAAAATCACGGGTTCATTAAACATTTTTAACTTCCTCCTCATAGACAGTGCGTTTTTATTTTAGATACTATCCACAAAAGTAAGAGCGAAAATGTTGAAAAATGAGTAAAAATTGATATAATGTCTCACATGGGGATAGATGTTAGAAAAAAGTTTTTTCATTTATGCTATTTTCTAATATTATAGCCTGAAATCGCTTCTTTTGCAATAGAATTGGCCAATACATGCAATAGAACAGGAGAAAAAACAATAGGAGGATTGGGTATGAGACCTTATATTTTAATTGAGTGGAACGATACAAAAACAGACGCTAAGGGTTGGTTATGTGTGTTTAATCTGGCAAAAGGGTATTCCGGAGGCGGAATCAGAATGCATCCCACAGTGACGAGAGAAGAGGTAATTCGTCTGGCAGAGGCAATGGCCTACAAAAGGAAAGCCTGCGAGAATACCTGGCAGGGCGGTGCAAAGGCCGGAATCGTATATGACTACAAAGCACCGGATGCTGTTGATGTGTTAAAAAGATTTATCATTGCCATGAGGCCATACATCGATGCAGGACTGGCAATGGGTTCTGACCTGGGGACGAAGTATGAGGACGTATACCGGATCTTCGATGAGCTGGGAATGGGACGTCCCATGACAAAGTCTATGAGAAATAATCCTATCATAGCTAAAGGCCAGGAAAATGTAAGAAAACTCCTGCAGAGCCACTACGACGGATTCCTGCTCAATGACCTGACCACCGGATACGGTGTTGCTGTTTCAGGAGATGAGGCATGGAAACAGATGGGCGGAGAACCCGGAGCTTCCGTTGTAATCCAGGGATTTGGATGTGTAGGTCTCAGCTGTACCCACAGGCTTCATAAGCTGGGTTATAAGATCGTGGGTATTGCAGATGCAAACTGCTTTGTATACTGCAAGGATGGTTTGGACGTAGAAAGTCTTATAGCAAACGTTCTGCCGAGAGGCGAGATGGACCAGTCTAAATTCGATCCTTCCTGGGAGGTAATGCCGAACTCCGCATGGATGGATGTGCCCTGTGATATCTTGGTTCCAGTAGCTCTGGAAGATGTCATCAACGGCAGCAATGTAGATAAAGTAAAGGCAAAGCTTATCTGTGAAGGCGCAAATATTCCGGTAGCCGCTTCCGCAGATCCGGGCCTTCATGAAAGAGGAATTCAGATTGTACCTGACTTCATTGCAAATCTGGGTGCTGTACGTTTCTTCTACACCATCACCTTTGGAGTGATCGAACCTACCGCAGAAAATGTAATTCATGATATTGATGCACTCTGCAGAAGAAATGTTGCTAAAATCTTCGAGATTTCAAAAGCCACAGGCAGATATCAAAGAGATATTGCTCTGGAAATATTCGAACCAGACACCCAGGACGAGCCGGAGTGCTAGTTAACCGGCAGGCAAACAGCAGCCGGTCTGTCCCCGCAAGGCGGACAGGCGGGCTGCAGGAAAGGAGAAGGTAATTATGGTTGTCATAAAAAAGGAAAACTGCAAATCCTGCGGTTATTGTATCCGGGCGTGCAAACAGGGGGCGCTGTCCGTGTCTTCGGAAATCAACGGCAAGGGGTACGCAGTGGTGGAAGTAGACCAGGATAAATGTATCGGATGCGGAATCTGCTATACGGTATGTCCTGATTATGTAATAACAATCAAAAATGAGGAGGTGCAACCGGCATGAGAACATTAATGAAGGGGAATAATGCTTTGGCTGAGGCTGCTATTTTAGCAGGCTGCCGGTTCTTTGCCGGCTATCCCATCACACCTCAGACAGAGATTCTGGAATATCTCTCAACCAGGCTGCCGGAAGTGGGAGGGCAGTTTGTGCAGACGGAATCAGAGCTGGCAGGCATTAATATGGTGCTGGGGGCAGCGGCAACGGGATTCCGGGCTATGACAAGTTCTTCGGGACCGGGATTCAGCCTGAAGCAGGAGGGAATCTCCTACATATCTTCTATGGAGCTGCCTGCAGTCATTGTAGATGTTATGCGCTACGGCATCGGTCTGGGAAATATTACTCTGGGACAGGGGGATTATTTCCAGGCAGTTAAAGGCGGAGGACACGGCGGTTATAAGACCTTAGTTTATGCACCTTCTTCCGTACAGGAAAATGTGGATTACACCATTCTTGCTTTTGACAAGGCAGAGGAATACAGAACACCTGTTATCATACTCAGCGACGGCGCCATCGGACAGATGGCAGAATCCGTAAAGCTCCCTGAGGGAAAAGAGCACGATCCCAATAAATTTGAGTGGACGCTGAAGGGAAAAGATGATACGTATCCCAACGGAAGAAAGATGACTGACCGGATTTACTATGACTTTAAATATACAGAGTATGATCCCCATATCCGCGACCGTTATTCTGCCATGGAGGAGAATGAACAAATGTGGGAGGAAGTGGAGACCGAGGATGCGGAGATTATTCTTGTAGCCTATGGCATCACATCCAGAGTATGCCGGGGCGCTGTAAAGGCAGCCAGGGCAAATGGGGTGAAGCTGGGAATGATCCGTCCTATCACTCTTTGGCCGTTCCCGAAGAAAGCGCTTCACAAGACAAACAAAACCGTAAAAGCTTATCTGGCCGTTGAGATGAATGCATGCGGACAGATGGTGGAAGATGTAGCTCTTTATGCACAGGGGACACCGGTATACGCTTATCCCTCCGGCAGAGTTATCGCTGATCAGGAAGAGATTCTCCGGATTGTAGACGAAATCCGTGCCGGAACAAGAAAGGAGGCATTCTAAATGGCAGCAGTAAAAGAGAGAGAAATACCAAGAAGTATTTATGCGGCAAACAGCTTCTGCCCGGGATGCGGCCACGGACTTGTATTGCGGCTCATTGCGGAAGTGATTGATGAAATGGATATAGACAGGGATACCATTGGCGTATTGGCAGTTGGGTGCAGCTGTCTGACAAACCGGACACTTGCCATTGATCTGCTGCAGTCTCCTCACGGCAGGGCCTCCGCGGCAGCCGCCGCCATTAAGCGCTGCAGACCTGAAAAGCTGGTTCTTACCTACCAGGGGGACGGGGATGCTGCCTCTATCGGTATCGCAGAGACGATCTATACCGCGCAGAGAAAAGAGAAAATCACCCAGATTATTGTAAATAACGGCGTTTACGGAATGACAGGAGGGCAGATGTCCCCTACCACTCTTGTAGGACAGAAAACAACTACCTCTGTGAAAGGAAGAGACCCTGAAGTATCCGGCATGCCTCTGAATCTTATGGAAGTGCTGAAAAGCTTTGAACCTGCTTATATGGCTAGAGGATCTATTCATGATGCCCCGCATATTATGAAGGCAAAATCTTATATCAAAAAGGCGTTTGCTGCTCAGATGGCAGGCGAAGGCTACTCCTGTGTTGAGATACTTTCCCCATGTCCCACAAACTGGCATATGACACCGGAGGAATCTATGAGAAGAATCGGGGAAGAAGTTATCCAGTATTATCCTCTGGGTGAATTTGCAAAGGGAGGTGACCAGTAATGGAGAAACAATTTGTATTTGCAGGTTTCGGAGGTCAGGGTATTCTGACAACAGGTCTGATTATCGCTCATATCGGGGCGATGCAGGATAAAGAGGTCACCTGGATTCCTTCTTACGGTGCGGAGATGCGCGGGGGAACAGCCAATTGTACCGTTAAAATCAGTGATGAGCTGATCGGCAGTCCTTTTGTCAAGAAGATAGATATTTTAGTTGCCATGAATCAGCCTTCTATAGACAAGTTTCTGCCTCAGATGAAAGACGACGGGATTATCCTGGTTAATTCTTCTATTGTAAAGGATGTACCTAGAAAAGGAGACATCAGGGTAGTGGAAATTCCGGCTACGGAGGTATGTGAAAAGATTTCTTATTCCAGAGGAACGAATATCTGCATTATCGGGGCTCTGGCGGCATGTACAGATCTTTTTGGCAAAGAATGCTATGAAGAAGGAATCAAACATTACTTTGCGAAGAAGCCACAGTTCCATGAGAGTAATCTTGCGGCATTTCAGGCAGGTTATGACTATGTAGCAAAGGAGTGAGCCTATGGAACTGACAAAATTACTGCGCCCTAGAAGTATTGCTGTGATTGGAGCAACGGACAAGCCCGGATTCGGGCTGTCCACCTGCAGCAATCTGCTGAAAACAAAGATAAAAGAGCATGTTTATTTCGTTCATCCCAAAAGAGAGGAAGTTCTGGGAAAAGAATGTTATAAAAGTATAGGGGAAATCCCTGAAAAAATAGACATGTGCGTGCTCATTGTGAATAAAAAAGTAGTGCCGTCAGCCCTTGAGGAGGCAGCTGAATACGGATGTAAGGCGGCGGTTGTCTACGCCAGCGGGTATGGAGAAACCGGTGACAAGGAAAGCGAAGGCCAGCTTCGGGAGCTCTGCAGAAAACTCGATATGGCGGTTATGGGGGTAAACTGTGCCGGATTCATCAACAATCTGGACGAAATCTTTGCCTTTGGAATGCTGGTGCCTGGTGAGGCGAGAAAGGGAAATGTGGCCATTATATCCCAGTCGGGAAAAATCTGCCTGAATATGATGCAGATTACCTATATGAATTTTTCCTATCTTATCTCCAGCGGGAACAGCACCTGTATCCGCATTGAGGATTATCTGGAGTTCCTCATAAAAGATGAAGATACCAAAGTGATCGGCCTTTATATGGAAGGAATTAAAGATCCTGTAAAATTCAAAGAGGTTCTGAAGCAGGCAGCTCTGGCCAGAAAGCCGGTGGTTATCCTGAAGGTAGGAAAAACCTCAAAGGGGAGTGCTCTGGCGGCTTCTCATACAGGCAGTCTCGCAGGGTCAGACAAAGCGTTTGATGCAATTGTTAAAAAATTCGGTGTAATTCGTGTGGATGATATTGAGGAATTGGTACAGATGTGCCATATGCTCAGTGTACTGCCTATGATTCCGGAGAATACAGGACTTTCGGCCATGTGTCTTTCAGGGGGAGAGACTGGAGTGTGCGCAGATACAGGAACTCTGCTGGGGCTGGAATATCCTGAATTTGCTCCTGAGACAATGGAGAAGCTAAGAGAGCTTCTGCCGGATTATGCCACACCGGCCAACCCTCTGGACATGTCTGCCACCCTGGCCCATGACGGAGAAAAGTATGCGGCAGTCATTCAGGCCATTATGGAAGATCCCTCGATAGGGATGGTATTGTGCGGCCAGACGATTCTCCCGGAGCACGGTCCGAAAGACGTGATTCAGCCCATGTCAGACGGCATGGTGATTGCAGCCGGCAAAAAGAAGAAACCTGTTGCGGTTATGAGTTTCTTTAACTCATCCAGGGATAAGATGGTACGTGAAAAGTTGGAAGCAGCAGGAGTTCCTATCCTGCCAGCCACAGGCTGCGGCTTCAAGCTTCTGAAATATCTCATGGATTTTGTGAAATATAAACCGGAAGAACATATTTTAGATTTGGCAATACTGGAGAATCAGAAGAAAGAAAAAGTCAGGACAGCGTTAAGCGAACATGACAGCAAATGCGAACTGGCAGCGGCAGGGGTACCTGTCCCTCCGGAAGCTATTGTAAGCTCAAAGGAGGAACTAAGAGACTTTGCCCCAGGCATTTCTTATCCGGCTGTGGCTAAAATTGCATCTCCGGATATTCTGCATAAAAGTGATGTGGGGGGAGTGAAGCTGAATCTCCAAGATGCCGGGGAGCTGGAGACTGCCTACCAGGAGATTATGGAAAGTGTAAAGGAGAAATGTCCGGACGCCAGAATCGACGGTGTATTGGTTCAGTCCATGCTTCCCCAGGGAGTGGAGATGATCATCGGGGTAAATGCGGATCCCCAGTTCGGACCAATGATTCTGTGCGGGCTCGGGGGCGTCTTTGTGGAGGTTTTTAAAGATGTAAGTCTTTATCCTGCGCCTCTGAATGAACAGGAAGCCAGAAGCATGATAGAATCTCTGAAAGGCTATAAGCTGTTGAACGGATACCGGGGCAGTAAAAAATGTGATGTGGATGCTCTGGCAAAATTTATTGTTAAGATTTCCGAATATGCGGTTGCCCAGAAGGAATCCTTAAAGGAACTGGATATCAACCCACTGTTTGTGTACCCCGAAGGAGAAGGGGTTGCACTTGCGGATGCTTTGGTTATTAAAGAGCAATAGTACAAGAACCCAAGGAGGTATGTAGATGGGAAATACGAATAAGCAACACAAATGGATTGCATTTTTTGTGGTTACTATATCAGCGGGTCTGATTTACCGTGTCCCATATTTGAAAACCGTGTTTTACGATGCGTTGGTGGAAGAATTTAAGCTGACCAACACACAAGTAGGAACTATCATGAGTGTTTACTCAATTACGAAAATGATTATCTATATCCCCGGAGGTATTCTTGCAGATCGTTTTGACAACCGCAAGATGCTGGTTGGATCCAACCTGATGCTGGCGGCGCTGACCTTCTGGTATGCGACGATTCCATCTCTGACAGGACTTATGGCAATCCAGTTTTTACTTGCATTTTCGAATGTAGTATTTTGGGTATCAGCAGTAAAGGCTATCCGTATTCTTGCGGATGACAATGAGCAGGGTTCTATCTTTGGCTATAGTGAGGGAATCCGCGCCGCGGCAGGCGTTCTGATTAATTTTGCAGCTCTGGCAGTGTTTAATCACTTTGTCACAACGGCTCAGCCTCTTCGTTACGTTTTGCTGTTCTACGGTATTGTTTACACTTTACTGACCATCGCTATGTGGCTCCTTCTTCCCAAAAAGAGCAAAGAAGAAGCACGCACATCTGCAACCTTTGCCGACTATGTCAAAGTGTTAAAGATCCCGGGGATCTGGATTGTGGCTCTCCTTGTAATGTGTGCTTACAGCGCCCAGGTTGCATCAGAATATACAACTACATACCTGACAACTATATTCGGAATGACCACCGTTACAGCCGGGATCGTGGCTACCATCCGAAGCTACGGAATTGGTATATTCAGCGCGCCTATTATGGGTAAAATCGCAGACAAAACCAGCTCTTATTCTAAAATGGTTATGGGATTATTTGTAGTAGAGATTGTTTTTGCAGCACTCCTCCTGGTTATTCCGGGAAAATCAAGTATGCTGATACCTGCCATTGTGACAGTGATCGCATTTGCGACGGTTATGTATGCAATCCGTGGAATTTACTTTGCAACTATGGGGGAGGCCGGGGTTCCAAAAGAATTTACCGGAACTGCAACGGGTATTATCTGTGCCATCGGTTTCCTGCCGGACGCATATATGAATCTGATACTCGGCAAACTGATTGACAGCAATCCGGGAGCTGCAGGATTTAAGTTCGTATTCGGAGCGATTATCCTCTTCGCTGTGTTGGGTATTGTATTTGCACTTATTATAAACCGGATGGGAAAGAAGAACATAAAAGCATAAATCCGTACTGAAATACGCAAACGAAATATTCTTACAAAAGGTCAGGTGATACAATTTATGGTTCTTGTACTTACGGTATTAATAATCTATTTTGCAGCCACTGCTGCCATCAGTATTGTACTGCAGAAAAAATCAAAAAATCTGGAGGGTTACTATCTTGGACAGAGGAATCTTCCATGGCCTGTGATTATGCTGACCTTTGCGGCTACCTGGATTGGTGCGTCTTCTACCCTGGGAAAATCAGGTCTGGCATATGAGATTGGAATCTCTGCGATTCTGCCTACATTTGCGACGGTAATTGCTTTTGCGGTATTCTGTCTGTTTGCCGGGCGCATTCAGAAAATAGGGCAGAAGTATCATATTCTGTCCATACCGGATCTGATTACCAAAAGATTTGGCCGCCTGCCAGCCCTGATAGCCTCAGCCATTATTGGCTGGACGGTTATCGGGACCGCAGGAACCCAGATGGTTGCCTCTTCAAAAATCCTTCAGATGGTTATGGCAGATGACTGGGAGATATCCTATCAGACAGCTCTTATCGTCACCACTGTAATTGTTATCGCCTACACTACCCTGTCCGGATTTTACGGGGTTGCCTATACAGATACCCTTCAGGGAATACTGCTCATCGTAGTCATCGGGGTAATTCTGCCGGCAGCAGCATTGAGTAAAGTAGGAGGGCTGACCAATCTGGCGGCCAGCCTTCCGGAACATTATTTCGAATTGAAATTTGACAAATCCATTGCATCCTATACGGTTGTATATTTGCTATATTTTTTGGCTGGACCTCCCTATTGGCAGCGTTCCTTTGCTTCCTCATCTTCTAAGGTGGCCAGCAAGGGAGCGATTGGAGGTAATGTAATCATCCTGTTCTACAGCTTTGCTGTGACCATTATAGGTGTGTGTGCATTGATTCTCTATCCGTCCTTTCCAAAAGGAATCTCCCATGAAATGCTGATTCCCCTGATGGTAAAAGAATCTTTTCCGCCTATTCTGTACGCTTTGGTGATTACATCCCTGATTGCCATTGTAATGTCTACCATTGACAGTTATCTGCTTCTGGCTTCCCAGACGCTGTGCACCGACTTGCTTCTGGCAATCCATCCGGGAGTAAAACAGGAGACCCAGCTGAAGCTGTCCAGATATTCGGTGGTTGTAATAGGACTTCTTGCCCTGGTATTTGCTTTGAGAATGGAGAATATTCTGGAGTCACTGGTTTTATCAATGTCTTACTTCGCCTCAGCCATAGCAATCCCTGCCATGGCAGCACTCTTGTCCAAACGGGCAAAGAAGCTTGGAATTACCATGGGGATGATCGGCGGATTTTTATCGTCGGTACTGTGGAAATCTGTACTGGGTAATCCCTTTGGAGTTCCGGAAGTAATTGTGGGGAGCCTTATGTCGCTGGCATTGCTGATTGTTGGATCCGCAGTGGATCGGCGGGAGACAATATTCCTGGAATAGCTAAAGACATGCGACCTTTAAAAACTCCTCCATTGCCCTGGTTACATACCGGCTCTGCTTATGATAAAAGTAAACATTCCTCACAGTCTCAGGATCCTGTAGCTTATAGAATATAATATTCTCGTCGGGCCTGCTGTGCCGGATCAGGGTATCGCTTACGAAGGCTATCCCCATTCCATAACAGGCAACATTGTATGCCGACAGCTGCTGGTCCAGCTTTAGTATTACTCTTGGACGGAAGCCGTGGCTGCTGCAGATTTTATCGGCCCGTTCCCGGGTATCGTTGCCTGAGCGCAGAAGGATGAAGGGGTCCTCCCGGAATGCTTCCAGGGGGACGCAGGGGGTTGACTCCAGATGGTGTTTTTCGGACACAATGTCTTCTTTGGAGAGCCTGCAGTTTATGAAAGATTTGTTGGATGCAAAATGTCTGGGGACCGCCAGAAGAAGCTGTTCTCTGCACAGGAAGTGACGGGTGTAGATGGATTCATGAAAAGCATAATTGTCAATGACAAGATCCAGTGCCCCAGATATCAGCTGCTGTTCTAACTGGGAGGTGTTGGCCTCAATGAGACTGATTTGAATGAAAGGATACTTCTGCATGTATCTGGAGACTATGGGAGGGAGCACAAAAGAGGTGAAAAAATTACTGCCTCCGATGGAAAGTCTGCCGGTTTTCAATTCATTCATATGATTCAGGTAGTTTTCAAAACCGTTTTCTATATCCAAGATCTTCTCCATGCATTTTACATATTCTTTCCCGCAGTCTGTAAGCTGAATAGGATTGGTGCTTCGGTCAAATAGGGGGGTGCCCACGCGCTCCTCTATTTTTTTAATTGTTGCACTCAGAGATGGCTGGGAGATGTACAGATTGGCAGCTGCCTTGGAAAAGCTTTTTTCCTTATAAACTTCGTATACGTATTCCATTCCTTTGAACATAGCAACCCTCATATAACTTTTAATTTATAATAGTACAGCAGATATAATATTCTGTCTCCAGTATAAAAGAGAAGTTAAAAAGGTGCAACAAAAATTGTATTGAAAAAGATGATTGTCAATGAATCCTATGTAATGGTATAATATAGGTTACTTGGGAGAAGTCAGTTTGGGGAACAAAGGAAGCAATTACTATCCATAGGAACGATTGGAGAGGAGAAGGAACATGACAGAATTTCAATATAAAATCAGTGATGAATTGGGATTCCATGCAAGGCCGGTAGGTCTTTTGGTTGAATTAGTAAAAGGAATGGATACGGCTGTCACCATTACAAAGGATGGGAATACAGTAAGCGCCGACCAATTGGTGGCTCTGATGACATTAAATGTGAAAAAGGGTGATGTGATAACCATAACACTGGAAGACGACTGTGATGAGGCTGAACTGGAGAAGGTGAAGAAATTTGTAGAGCAGACCTTCTAATTCAGCGCTGCAAAGCATGCGGGCCATTTTCCCGGGAGAAGATGGCCTCTTTTTAATGCTCATTTTGGTGTTTTTCCAAAAAAAGCTTCATATTCCATATGGTTTGACTGTCAATAAAGTGTTCTACCTTTTCAACCTGCTCCAATTCGCAGGAGGAATGGTTAAGATAGCAGAAGAAGCGGTGTAGAATCTCATGGCGGAAGAGAAGATACCCGCCAAGACTGGCGCCTTTTTCTGTCAGGGATATGATGCCGTACTTCTCAAAGCTCACAAGCTCCTGGCGTGCCAGATTCGTTACCATTCTGGAGGCAGAGGAAGGCTTGACATTCAGGGCCTCAGCCAGGGCTGTGATCCTTAAGTCCCTTTTTTCCTGATGCATACGGTAAATCATTTCCAGATAATCCTCCATTGCCGAAGTAATCTGGCTTTTTTCCATGCGTGCATACCCTTTCAGCGTAAAGAAATCATTTGACTTGTCCATGATGTGCCTCCCTGTAACAAAAATGTAGGTAGAAACATATATTAGGATATGGAAACATTGTTGCATAATACTAAATGTATGTGAAAGGGGACGAATGTATGACAGGGTTAAAGCCATTAGATAGGATGGAACGTGGAGAGACTGGTATTGTCTGTGAGATGCACTCAGAGGACAGATTACGCAGGAGGCTTCAGGATATGGGGCTGATTCAGGGAACCTGTGTGGAGTGTGTGGGAATCAGTCCTCTGGGGGATCCGGCCGCTTATCTGGTGAGAGGTGCAGTGATTGCCCTTAGAAAAGAAGATTCCAACTGTGTACTGGTAAGAAGCTATGAGTGCTGAGAACAGATGGAAGATTGGGCTTGCGGGAAATCCGAATGTAGGGAAAAGTACCGTGTTTAACCAGCTTACCGGATTAAAACAGCACACAGGAAACTGGCCTGGAAAAACAGTGGTGAATGCAAGAGGAACATTTTCGTTGAACGGGGGAGAAGGGCTGCTTGTGGATATTCCAGGTTGTTATTCTCTTATGGCCCATTCCCAGGAAGAGGAGGTTGCCAGGGACTTCATCTGTTTTGAGGAGCCGGATGGAGTTGTGGTAGTGTGCGATGCTACCTGCCTGGAGCGAAACCTGAACCTGGTTCTGCAGATTACCGAGATATGTCCCAGAGTGATGGTCTGTGTCAATCTAATGGATGAGGCCGGGAAAAAGGGGATCACCATTAACTTTTCCCTTTTGGAGGAGCTTTTGGAGGTTCCGGTCGTACCGGTAACAGCCAGATCCAACAAAGGCCTTTCGCATATGGTTGAACTGCTTGGCAAAATGCTGACAGAAGAGGAACAGGAGCGGACAGTCCTGAGATACCCGGAGTATGTGGAAAAGTGCGTGGAAAAGCTGGAAACGGCGGCATGTGGGTTGATAACAGGTTCGGACAAAGAAAACGGTGTGGATATCTGCTCCCTGAAGCGAAAGAGACGGTGGCTTTGTGCCAGACTGCTGGATGGGGACGAAAGTTTAATGGATTCTGTGAAGAAGTATTTCTGCCTCTCCGGGGAGGAGGAAGAAGTATTCTCCCGAGCCCGGGAAGAATGCCTGGGAGAACTGGAAGAACAGGGGATTACTGTAAAACAGCTGCAGGATGATATGGCGGCAGTGTTTGTACGGAAGGCAGAAGAGATTGCAGGAAAAACGGTCCGGTACAGCGGTTCCTCGTATGCAGGGAGAGACCGGAAGCTGGATTGGCTATTTACCAGCAAGGCAACCGGATTTCCAATTATGTTTTTGGTACTTTTGGGGATTTTCTGGCTTACCATTTCCGGCGCTAATTATCCCTCCCGTCTTCTCAGCACAGGGTTTACGGAAGCAGGAGAGAAGCTTTTGCATCTGCTTGAGCATGCCGGTGCGCCTTCGCTTCTGTCGGGTATACTTGTGCAGGGAGTGTACCAGGTAGTTACCTGGGTCATATCAGTGATGCTGCCCCCCATGGCAATTTTCTTTCCGCTTTTTACACTGATGGAGGATTTTGGATATCTTCCCCGGGTCGCCTTTAATCTGGATCGGTGCTTTAAGAAATGCTGTGCGTGCGGAAAGCAGGCCCTGACAATGTGTATGGGTTTTGGGTGCAATGCCGCAGGAGTCGTGGGGTGCAGAATTATCGATTCGCCCAGGGAACGCCTGATCGCGATTTTGACAAATAATTTCGTACCGTGTAACGGAAGACTGCCTGTGATGATTGCTATTATCTCCATGTTTTTTGTGGGGGGAAGCTACGGGATTGGAAGCTCTTTTCTGTCCGCATGTCTGCTTGCCGGGATGATTCTGCTGGGAATCTTTATGACGCTGCTGGTTTCCAGACTCTTATCAAAAACCATATTAAAAGGAATTCCGTCTTCTTTTGCGCTGGAGCTGCCTCCTTACCGGAGACCACAGATTGGAAAGGTTATCGTCCGTTCTATATTTGATAAAACGCTGTTTGTGCTGGGGAGGGCAGTCCTTTTTGCTGCACCCGCAGGAGTTCTGATTTGGGTATTGGCGAATGCAGAGGTGTCCGGACAGTCTCTGTTGTACTACTGTACGGATTTTCTGGATCCCTTTGGGAAGATGCTGGGGATGGACGGGGTAATCCTGATGGCATTTATTCTGGGGCTTCCGGCTAATGAAATTGTAATGCCTATTATTATAATGACCTATCTGGCACAGGGGACCCTCGTTGATATGGAAGATCTGACCGTTCTGAAAAGTCTGCTGACAGAGCATGGATGGACCTGGATAACCGCTGTCAGTACCATGCTTTTTTCTCTGCTCCACTGGCCCTGTTCTACTACCTGCATGACAATATATAAAGAAACAAAAAGTCTGCGGTGGACCGGGGCTGCTATCCTGATACCTGCGGCGGCAGGGATCCTAGTGTGCTTTTTGTTTACGCAGTTTGCGGGTCTGACAGGAGTGTAATCCGACGCTTTTCTATCTCTAGTATGCCTTCCTCTTTCATTTTTTTGATTTCTCTTACCATGGCACTTCGGTTTACAGACAAAAAATCTGCAAAGTCTATCATGGAAAAGGGGAGGGTAAAAGCAGTGCTCTGGTATTTGGCGGACTGCTGGCGGAAAAAGCACAGAAGCTTTCCTCGGATAGAACGCTGGCTCAGAACTTCGATCCGTTCACTGAGGAGACGTGATTTTTCCGATAACAGGCGGAGCATATTCCGTATCAGTTGTGTATGGCAGGGGCATACTTTTGCACAGTTTTGAATCAGGTGGTCATAATCAAGAAAGAGAATCCGGCAGTCTTTCTGACAGAGAGCAGTAATGCAGGCATATTCCGGGAGATAAAAAGCAAGAGCTTCCCCGAAGATATCTCCGGGAGCCAATTCTTCCAGAATTGTCCGGCTTCCGCTGTATTCATAGCGGACCACAGAGACTTTTCCCTGAAGAATGATTCCCACAGACTGCTGGCTCCCTCCATAGGTGTAAATTATGTCCCCTGAGTGAAAGGCGGCCGTATAGGACTTCATACAGGCGAACATTTTTTTGCAGTCCGGATCGGATATGTTTTGAAAAAGTGCTGTTGCTGTGGTATTCATGAAGGAACCTCCTAGTTTATAAAGTTTTTATTATTATAGAGGATGTATGTTGCAAATGCAACAGAAATTCAAGAAAATATTTGCTATAGTATAAAAGCAGTAAAAAATACGAAAAATATTACAAGATTCTTAGGAGGTTAAGACATATGAAAAAATATATTTGTGAACCCTGCGGCTATGAATATGATCCGGAGGTAGGAGATCCGGACGGCGGAATTGAGCCGGGAACCCCTTTTGAAGATCTGCCGGAGGATTGGATTTGTCCGGTGTGCGGATTGGGAAAAGATGTATTTATAGAAGCATAGCAGACAACCGTGTGTCCGGGGCGTATGTCTCCGGGCACATTTTTTATTCCGGACTTTATGAAACGGCAGAAATAGTGTATAATATGGGGTAGAATTGTTTAAAAGTACGAATCAGAGGAGGCCATACATTATGAATGTAGTAGAAGTAAAAAAGGATATATATTCAGTGGGAGCGGTGGACTGGAATGTGAGAAGCTTCCACGGATACTCCACCAACAGCGGAGCCACATATAATGCCTATTTAATAATGGATGAAAAGATTACGCTGATTGATACCGTAAAAGCGCCGTTTGCAAAAGAGCTGCTGGACAGGATCCGTGAGATTGTGGAACCAGAGAAAATTGATTACATAATATCTAATCATGTTGAGATGGATCACTCGGGTGCGCTTCCCCAGGTAGTAAAGGCAGCGCCCAATGCTACTGTGATTACCTCAGACCCTAACGGAATGAAGGGATTATCAGCCCACTACGGGAAAGAAATCAAATATCAGACAGTAAAAGCGGGGGATACCCTGGAGATTGGCAAAAGAACTCTGACTTTTGTTGCCACACCCATGCTTCACTGGCCGGATAATATGGTAACCTATTGCCCGGAAGATAAGATTTTGTTTTCGAATGATGCCTTCGGACAGCACTATGCATCCAATATGCGGTTCGACACACAGGTGAACCTGGATGATGTATACAGAGAGGCTAAAAAATATTACGCGAATATCCTTATGCCCTACGGTGCCCAGGCAAGGAAAGCGCTGGAGATTGTAAAAGGACTGGATATGGAAGTAATTGCACCCAGCCATGGCGTTATCTGGACAGAGCATATCGGAGACATTCTGGAAAAATATGAAGAATTTGCCGGAGGCGGAACAAAGAAGAAGGCCTGTATTGTCTATGATTCTATGTGGCACTCCACAGAAAAGATGGCCTTTGCTGTCGTGGAAGGATTCTCAAAGGCTGGAGTGGGGGCTCATCTGTATGATCTCAAAGATAATCATATCTCCGATATTATGACGGATCTTCTGGACGCAGAATACATAGCCGTTGGTTCCCCTACGCTGAATAGTCAGATGATGCCCACAGTAGCAGGTTTCCTGTGCTATATGAAAGGCCTGGCCCCGAAAAAAAGGAAAGCAATTGCTTTTGGATCTTACGGCTGGGGCGGACAGAGCATTAAGCAGGTATACGAAGCGCTGGAGGGAATGGGCTGCCAGATGCTCCTGGACCCTATCCGGCAGATGTATATTCCTACAGATGAAGATCTGAAACAGGTGGAAGAGACCATTACTTCTATTATAGAGTAACAGAATCAACAGCAAAGGATAAAGCTTCTCTCCGGGAGCGATGCTAAGTTCCCGGAGAAGAGTTTGGAAAGGATAGAATTTGCAGCTGCAGGAAGAAAAATATCATATATTGAAGCAGTATTTTGGCTATGATGAATTCCGGGAAGGTCAGGAACTGCTGATTGACAGCGTGCTGGGAGGCCAGGACACGCTGGGTATCATGCCTACGGGAGCGGGAAAGTCTGTCTGTTATCAGATTCCGGCTCTTTTATTTCCAGGAATTACTCTTGTAATATCACCTCTTATCTCCCTGATGAAAGATCAGGTGGGAGCCTTAAACCAATTGGGTGTCCACGCAGCTTATCTGAATAGTTCTCTGACTGCTAATCAATATTATAAGGCGCTGAATTACGCCAGGAATAACAGATATAAGATCATCTATGTCGCGCCTGAGCGACTGCTTACGGAAGAATTTCTTACTTTTGCCATGGAGGCAGAGATTTCTATGGTGGCGGTGGATGAGGCACACTGTGTATCTCAATGGGGACAAGATTTCCGTCCAAGTTATTTGAAAATCGTAGAATTTGTAGAAAAACTTCCGAAACGGCCGGTGATATCTGCCTTTACCGCCACTGCAACGAAAGAGGTGAGGGACGACATTATAGATATACTTATGCTGATAACGCCTACTGTGCTCACCACAGGGTTTGATAGAAAAAATCTTTATTTCGGAGTGCTGCAGCCTAAGGACAAGTTTCAGGTGGTGCGTGACTATGTAAATAGTCGCAGAAGTGACAGCGGCATTATCTATTGCGCCACCAGGAAAGTGGTGGAGGAGGTATGTCAGCGGCTGAAATCAGACGGAATTCCGGTGACCCGGTATCATGCGGGCCTTGGAGACAAGGAGCGGCGGGAAAACCAGGATGATTTTATATATGACCGGTCTCCCGTTATGGTGGCCACCAATGCCTTTGGAATGGGGATTGATAAGTCTAATGTGCGTTATGTTATACATTACAATATGCCGAAAAACATTGAAAATTATTACCAGGAGGCCGGAAGAGCCGGAAGGGATGGGGAGCCGGCAGAATGTCTGCTTCTTTACAGCGGCAAAGACGTAGTGACGAACCAGTTCTTTATTGACAACAATACGGATAACCAGGAGCTGGATCCGGTTACTCTGGCTATTGTTCAAGAGAGGGACAGAGAACGGCTGCGGAAAATGACGTTCTATTGTTTTACCAATGACTGCCTGCGGGACTATATACTAAGGTATTTTGGAGAATATGGAGAAAATTACTGTGGAAACTGTTCTAACTGCCTCAGTCAGTTTGAAACCGTGGATGTCGCAGAGATAGCTCTTTGCTTGGTGGAATGTGTTAAAAGCTGTGGTCAAAGGTATGGGGTGAACGTGATTATCGACACGGTACATGGGGCAAATACAGCAAAAATCCGGAATTACCGGATGGATGGAAATCCTAATTACGGGAGATTGGCAAAGGAACCTGTCTATAAATTGAGACAGGTTATCAATCACCTGCTGCTAAATGAGTATCTTGCAGTTACCAATGACGAATATGCAGTTGTCAAGCTGACCGAAAAATCGGAGGATGTGCTGGCCTGCAACGTGCAGATTACCATGAAGATGGCTAAAGTACAGGAACGCCAGACGAAGGAAAAGAAGGGGAAGAGAACGGCAAAGGGAGCTTCTGCCGGATTGCCAGGGGCTGAATTTACTGAGGCAGACGAGCAGCTTTTCCAGAAATTGCGGGAGCTAAGACTAAAGATTGCCAGAGAGGAGAAGGTACCGCCATATATTGTTTTTTCTGATAGGACATTGACACTTATGTGTGTTTTAAAGCCAGAGACAAAGAGTGCAATGTTGTCAGTTACAGGAGTTGGAACGTTTAAATATGACAAATATGGGAAACGTTTCATCGACTGCATCAGAGAAAATACGCCGGCGGCTGTGGACAGTGAGGATTCCATGGGGGCTGATTGCCATGCCCGGATAGAATAGTTCCGGCATGGCAATCGGTGCTGAAGATGCTATCCTAATTTCAACGATAGAAGGGGGAAACAATCTTGACCAAGCGAAAAGAACTATTGTCTAAGGATTTGCAATGCGGAGACCACTTTAGGCCGCGATGAGGCTGGATCCTTTTATGTCAAAAAGCCAAATGTCCGTTTTACATCTGACATACTTTCCTTCAAACGACAGTTAGATTTGCTGGCATCTCAAAAGGCGGTCTATGATATCTCGAAAGCCAGCCTGGAACATCTTCAGCAAAGTTTGAATGACATGGTTCGTGCATAATGAAATATATATCCATTGGATTTGTCCCGCCTTCCACCCTTTAATAAAGTATGATATAATCTTCGGGGGTAATAATAGGAAAGATAGAGCTGATTGCAGTATTAAATGGAAGATAGAACAGGAGGAAAATCATGCGAGTAGGAATGGGCTATGATGTTCATAAATTAGTAGAAGGCCGCAGGCTGATCCTGGGCGGAGTGGAGATACCCTGGGAAAAAGGCCTGTTGGGGCATTCGGATGCAGATGTGGTGGTGCATGCTATTATGGATGCTCTTTTGGGAGCTGCGGCACTCAGAGATATCGGAAGACATTTCCCGGATACGGATCCCCAATACAAGGGAATTTCCAGCATAAAGCTGCTGAAGGAAGTAGGCGCTCTTCTGGAAAAAGAGATGTATGTGATTAATAATATAGATGCCACAATTATCGCACAGAAGCCCAAGCTGATGCCCTTCATAGATCAGATGGCAGCAAATGTGGCTGCCGCCCTTCATCTGGAGGAAAATCAGGTCAATATTAAGGCCACCACGGAGGAGGGACTGGGCTTTACCGGAAGCCAGGAAGGAATCTCTGCGCATGCTGTCTGTGCCCTGACTTCTGCCCTGGACTATATGAGGGATGACAGGATGGGCGATAAAGGATGCCAGGGGTGTCCGGGTTGTAAAAAAGAGGGGGTATAGCAGCCCCCGGAAGAACTAAGGAGAAGAGATGAGTATTTTAAATGTACAGCATCTGTCCCATGGGTTTGGTGACAGAGCCATCTTTCAGGACGTTTCGTTCCGTCTGCTGAAAGGCGAGCATATAGGGCTGGTAGGTGCCAATGGAGAGGGAAAATCTACCTTTATGAATATTATCACAGATAAACTTATGCCGGATGAAGGGAAGATTGAATGGGCCAAGAACGTACGGGTAGGGTATCTGGATCAGCACACAGCACTTGAAAAAGGGATGACTGTCAGAGATGTTCTAAAGTCGGCGTTTTCTTATTTGTTTGAAATGGAAGAACAGATGAATCAAATCTGTGACCGCATGGGAGATGCCTCCCCAGAAGAACTGGAAGTTATGATGGAGGAGCTGGGAACCATTCAGGACACTCTTACAATGCACGACTTTTATGTAATTGATTCCAAAGTAGAAGAGATTGCCAGAGCACTTGGATTGGAGGATATTGGCCTGGACCGGGATGTGATGGAGCTGAGCGGCGGACAGCGGACGAAGGTGCTGCTTGGGAAGCTGCTTCTGGAAAAACCGGATATCCTGCTTTTGGACGAGCCTACGAACTATCTGGATGAGGTTCATATCAACTGGCTGAAGAGGTATCTGCAGGACTATGAGAATGCATTTATCCTTATTTCCCATGATATTCCTTTCCTAAACAGTGTGGTGAACCTTATTTATCATATGGATAATCAGGAGCTGAACCGCTATGTGGGAGATTATGATAAGTTCCTGGAAGTTTATGAAGTGAAAAAAGCACAGAGGGAGGCTGCATACCACAGACAGCAGCAGGAGATCCATGAACTGAAAGACTTTGTGGCCAGGAATAAGGCGAGAGTTGCCACCAGAAATATGGCAATGTCCAGGCAGAAAAAACTGGACAAGATGGATCTGATTGAGCTTGCCAGGGAGAAGCCCAAGCCGGAGTTTTACTTCCGGACGGCCAGAACTCCCAGCCGTTTTGTCATCGAGACAAAGGAACTGGTGATTGGGTATGAGGAACCACTGTCCAAACCTCTGGATTTGGCTGTGGAGAGAGGGCAGAAGATAGCCATGACGGGGGCAAACGGAATTGGGAAAACAACCCTGCTGAAAAGTATCCTGGGTTTGATTCCCCCTCTTACCGGAAAGGTTCATCTGGGGGATTATCTGGAAATTGGATATTTTGAACAAGAGATGCCCAGGGATAACCCCAATACCTGCATCCAGGAGATCTGGAATGAATTTCCTTCCTATACACAGTATGAGGTACGGGCAGCACTTGCAAAGTGCGGTCTGACTACAAAACATATCGAAAGTCTGGTGAGAGTGCTCAGTGGAGGGGAGCAGGCGAAAGTCCGTCTCTGCAAGCTTTTAAACAGGGAAACCAATATTCTGCTTTTGGATGAGCCAACCAATCATCTGGATAAAGACGCAAAAGAAGAATTAAAGCGTGCACTGAAGGAATATAAGGGAAGTATACTAATGGTCTGCCATGAACCTGAATTTTATGAGGGGCTGGTGACAGATGTGTGGGACTGCGCCAAATGGACAACCAAAATATTATAGTGGATTTTTAATAAGAAACCTTACGGTTTAGGAAAGATATGACGCACAAAATGTTTGCCGAAATGCATAAATTGATAATGAAAAATGTAAAATGGACAAAAGTCCGTGTGAGGAAAAATCTCTAAAAGGGCTGTGTGCGGAAAGGCAAATAGTGCTAACATGCATAAAATTAGGATTGATGAGTCAAAACCCGAAGAAAATCAACTTTTTTTCTGCTGAATATTTGCAAGTTTCTAATTAAAAACTTGCAAATATTCCCAGTCCGATATATAATACAATATGGACGAAATTTAGTATTGAAATGTATTATAATCTAGGAGGAAAAGTCATGTCATACGTTGATGAGGTAATTGAAGCCGTTGTTCAGAAGAATCCCGCAGAACCTGAATTTCATCAGGCCGTAAAAGAAGTGCTGGAATCTTTAAGAGTTGTAGTAGAAGCAAACGAAGAAAAATTCCGTAAAGACGCATTGTTAGAGCGTCTTGTTGAGCCGGAAAGACAGTTTAAATTCCGTGTTCCCTGGGTTGACGATAAAGGACAGGTTCAGGTTAACACCGGATACAGAGTACAATTTAACAGTGCAATCGGACCTTATAAGGGAGGTCTTCGCCTGCACCCATCCGTAAATCTTGGTATTATCAAGTTTCTGGGATTTGAACAGATATTCAAGAACTCATTGACAGGACTTCCCATCGGGGGAGGCAAAGGAGGATCTGATTTTGATCCCAAAGGAAAATCAGACAGAGAAGTTATGGCTTTCTGCCAGAGCTTTATGACAGAGCTGTGCAAATACATCGGAGCGGATACTGACGTTCCTGCCGGTGATATCGGTACGGGAGCCAGGGAAATCGGTTATATGTTCGGACAGTATAAGAGAATCCGAGGCGTGTATGAAGGGGTACTTACAGGCAAGGGCTTATCCTACGGCGGTTCTCTGGCCAGAACAGAGGCTACCGGTTATGGGCTGCTGTATCTCACAAAGGAGATCCTGAAGCTTAACGGGAAAGACATTAAGGGTATGACTGCTGCTGTATCCGGTTCCGGAAATGTGGCAATCTATGCGATTCAGAAAGCTCATCAGCTGGGAGCAAAGGTAGTTACCTGCAGTGATTCCACAGGATGGATCTATGATCCGGAAGGAATTGATGTCGCTTTGCTGAAAGACATCAAGGAAGTAAGGCGTGCAAGGCTGACAGAATACAAAAAAGCAAAGCCGGGCGCAGAATACCATGAGGGAAAAGGGGTATGGAGCGTTAAGGTTGACCTGGCTCTTCCTTGTGCGACTCAGAATGAATTACAGCTGGAGGATGCGAAGCAGTTAGTAGAGAATGGCTGCATCATGGTGGCTGAAGGCGCTAATATGCCTACGACAATGGAAGCAACAGAATATTTACAGGAAAAAGGCGTAATCTTTGCCCCGGGCAAGGCTGCCAACGCAGGCGGTGTTGCCACTTCCGCACTGGAAATGTCTCAGAACAGCGAGCGGCTGAGCTGGAGCTTTGATGAGGTAGATGAGAAGCTGCAGGGCATTATGGCAAGTATTGCTAACAACATTTCTGATGCGGCCAAGAAGTATGGATTCGAGGGCAATTACGTAGTTGGCGCAAACATAGCGGGCTTTGAAAAAGTAGTGGACGCCATGAATGCACAGGGCATTGTATAAATAATTGGAAAAAAGGGTTCTGCGGACTGCAGGACCCTTTTTATTTTAAATAATATTAACATAAGTTAGCCTACTCTTTACACAATTTTAGTATCCGGATGTGTATAATTTCTACTAAATAAAAAAGGGAGGATACATATCTTGAAAAACACAATATTTAAAGGTGTGGGCACCGCACTGGTTACACCCATGAAAAAGGACGGTTCCGTCAACTTCCAGGTCTTTGGGGAGTTATTGGAAAGGCAGATAAAAGAGAACGCGGATGCCGTTATTATTGCGGGCACTACAGGAGAGGGATCAACGTTAACAGATGAGGAGCATATAGAATTAGTAAAATATGCGGTGAAAAAGGTGAAAGGGAGGCTGCCTGTAATCGCAGGGGCTGGCAGCAACAATACCAGGCATGCGGCAGAACTTTCAAAACAGTGTGAAAGGGCCGGAGCCGACGCTCTGCTTCATGTAACACCGTATTACAACAAAGCGTCCCAGGAAGGCTTGTACCTGCATTTTACAGAGTGTGCCAGGTGTACAAAGCTTCCGATTATTTTATATAATGTGCCCTCAAGGACAGGCGTTAATATATTCCCAGCAACATACAAACGTCTCAGCCAGGTGGACAATATTGTGGCAGTGAAGGAAGCAAGCGGCAACTTCTCCCAGATGGCCAAGATAGCTGCGCTCTGTCAGGGTGACCTGGATATCTATTCAGGTAATGATGACCAGATCACATCTGCGCTTGCTCTGGGAGCGAAGGGAGTGATTTCTGTGCTGTCTAATATCATCCCTGAGGATACCCACAAGATCTGTTATGAATACTTCCGGGGAAACAGCGGCGAGAGTGATAACCTGCAGCTAAGATACCTGGAGCTGATTGAGGCATTATTTTTGGATGTCAATCCCATTCCGGTCAAACAGGCAATGAGAGCCATGGGATTTGAAACAGGTCCCTGCAGGCTCCCGCTGTGTGATATGGATATTACTATGGCTGAAAAAATGTATACGGTACTCTGCAAATATGGGCTGTTGGAGGAGGGGATGAAGATAGGTTCCGTCACTGTACACAGACCTTATAATTCAGGAGTGCCTTTGACTAGAAATATGTAAAACAGAGCGTATATATATTTGACATTCCCAGAGGCTTATTGTATTATATTTATAATACAATAAGACAGTCAAAAGAGAGGGGACAATATATGCTGGAAGTAATGCATTTGACGAAGAAATACAGAAAGACGCTGGCGGTAGATGATGTCAGCTTCTCAGTTCCGGACGGCAGTATCGGTATCCTGCTGGGGCCGAACGGAGCCGGGAAATCTACGATTATTAAAAGCATTGCAGGGCTTTTGAGATATGACGGAGAGATCCGGATTCAGAATTTTCCGGGAAGATCCCCTGAGGCAAAGAAAGTATTCGGATATGTTCCGGAGATTCCTGCTATGTTTGATGCCCTTACCGTTGCAGAACATCTGGAATATATCCGCAGGGCTTACCAGTCGGACATCACGGACGAGGAGACAGGGGCTTTATTAGCCCGGTTTGAGCTGGAGGATAAGAAGGATAAATTGGGAAATGAGCTGTCCAAGGGAATGATGCAGAAGGTGAGTATCTGCTGTGCCCTTGCGGTAAAGCCCAAGGTAATGCTTTTTGATGAGCCTATGGTAGGTCTGGATCCCAAGGCAATCAAAGAGCTAAAGGACGTGATTCAGGAACTGAGCAGGGATGGCGTAACTATCTTGATCAGCACCCATATGCTGGAGATGGTAAAGGATATATGGGAGGTTATGTTTGTTATGGATAAAGGGAAAATCCTGGCCTCCTATACCCGGGAAGAGGCGGCACACCGTGACATTGATGAACTGTTCTTTACGATTACTGAAGGGGAGAAGGGCATATGCAAGGATTGATCTATCTCTATAAAACAGCAGCGAAGAACCGTATCTTAAAAGCCCTCCGCAGGCCGGTGACCTATGTGTACCTGGTAGGCGGCATCGCTTACGTTACTATGATCGCCAGTTTTTTGGTTCAATGGGCCGGCCGTATAGGGGCAGACACTCCGGAAGGCCTTGTAACCGGGCTTTCCCTTCTGGTACTATTCTTAATGCCCTCAAGTTTTGCCACTTATGCAAAGCGAAAGGGGATCGTATTTAAACCAGGGGACATACATTTTGTATTCACCTCTCCGGCCAGCCCTAAACTGGTCTTATGGTTTACGCAGATAAAACAATATCTCCTGGGATTCATACTCTACCTGACGGTTTCGATTGTGGGTATCCTGTTTTTTCATATTGTTCCCTGGAAGATGTTTTTGTATTTTGTTTTTTCTTTTATAGTTGAAAATATACTGGAAGGAAGTCTGGTGATTCTCCTGTATGGAAATGAAAAGTTATCAGAGAATACACTTCGGTGGCTGGCCCGCTCCCTCTGGTGCATCCTGGGACTCTTGGTTTTGTTCGGTGCTTTTCTGATTTTTACTAAGGAGCTTTCTTTTCAGTTGATTACCGACTTTTTAGGCCACCCGTTTCTCTTATGCATTCCTGTGATCGGGTGGAATCTGGCAGCTATACGGCTTTTGCTGCTGGGCCCTACGGTGGTGAACGTTATTTGTTCTGCTGCCTATATAGCTGCAGCACTCCTCTTGCTGGTTTGCGCCAGGAGGATGAAGTGTACCGGAGAGTATTATGAGGATGCGGTAAAGTTCTCCGATGATTATATGGAAACCGTAAAACGAAAGAAGTCAGGGGATGTGGTAGGGCCGGGTCCAAAGGCAAGATACAGGAAGGCCAGCGTAACCTATAAAGGCGGATATGCCAGGGCCATTTTTTACCGGCAGCTTCTGGAATATAAAAAGAACAAGTATTTCATTTTTAACCTTTATACCTTATTTGCGTTTCTGGGGGGCCTGGGGATTGGCTATTATTGCTACAAGACAGGGACCCCGGGCAGTATCAAAGGCTATTATGTGATTCCCGGGGTGGGGGCATACCTGACGCTTATTTTCAGCGGGTATGCCACAAAGTGGTCAAAGGAAATGAAGAATCCATATACGTACCTTATTCCGGATCAGCCTGTGAGAAAACTGTGGTACGCCACAGCGATTGAGCATGTGCGGTCCCTTATAGACGGGTGTCTGCTGGCAGTTCCCGGTGTTATTATTATGGGATTTTCCCCTCTCACAGCAGTACTTTATATTCTCATCTATGCCTGTCTGCAGGCCAACAAGCTGTATATTAATATTCTGGGGGAGGTTCTTCTGGGAGATGTTCTGGGAGCTTTTGGCAAACAGATATTTCAGATGCTGTTCCAGGGGATCATTATGTGTATCGGTATTGCAGTCTGCGTAGTAGTTACAGCCCTCACAGGGGTCCAGGGCGGACTCCTCGGCCTTTTGATCTATGTGCTCATTGCAACAGGTGCCATTGCAACAGGAGGCTCTATTGCCTTCCAGAGAATGGAGGTCCTTTGAGCGAAGGCAGTTCAAGATTGTTAAATAATAAACTATAAAAAAGTTCTTGACGGATGAGGGAAAAAATGCTATTTTAAGGTTAGTTATACGACTGACGGAAGTGGAAGTAACCACATGAAGTATAATGATAATGAGCCGACCGTCTGGGCAAAGAGCCCGGATAGTAGGCTCTTTTCTATATCTATGAAACATAGTTAGAGAAAAAGGAGTGCAGATAAGATGAATGAATTAGAATTAAAGTATGGATGTAACCCCAACCAGAAGCCAGCCAAGATTTTTATGAAAGACGGCGGTGACCTGCCTATTAAAATCCTGAACGGCAAGCCGGGGTTTATTAACCTTTTAGATGCTTTCAACAGCTGGCAGCTGGTGAAAGAATTAAAAGAGGCTACAGGGATGGTAGCAGCAGCTTCTTTTAAACATGTCAGTCCTGCAGGCGCAGCCATTGCCGTGCCGCTGGATGATACCCTGAAAAAAATCTATTTCGTAGAGGGAATAGAGCTTACGGAGATGGCCACTGCCTATATTCGTGCCAGAGGTTCCGACAGAATGTCTTCTTACGGGGATTTTGTAGCTCTCTCTGACGAGTGCGATGAGCAGACCGCTTCTTTCCTAATGCGTGAGGTTTCAGACGGCGTGATTGCCCCCTCTTACTCTGCGAAGGCGCTGGAATTGCTAAAGAGCAAGAGAAAAGGAACTTATGTGGTAATTCAGATGGACCAGGATTATGTTCCTGCGCCTCAGGAGACCAAAGATGTATACGGAATTACCTTTGAACAGGGGAGAAATAATATTCTGGTAACAGAAAAGATGCTTCAGAATCTTCCTACAAAGGTAAAAGAAATGCCGAAGGAAGCAAAAAGAGATCTTTTGATTGCACTTATCACTTTAAAATATACCCAGTCCAATTCTGTATGCTATGTAAAGGACGGACAGGCCATTGGAATCGGTGCCGGACAGCAGTCCAGAATCCACTGTACGAGACTTGCAGGCAATAAGGCGGATATCTGGTTCTTACGGCAGAATCCGAAAGTGTTAAATCTTCCCTTTAAAGAAGGAATCAGAAGAGCTGACAGAGACAACGCAATAGATGTATATATATCCGATGACTATGAGGATGTTCTGGGAGACGGTGTCTGGAAAAATCTTTTCACAGAGAAACCCGAACCCCTTACCAGAGAAGAGAAAAAAGAATGGCTGAAGAAGATGGAAGGGGTCGCTCTTGGCTCAGACGCTTTCTTCCCATTTGGTGATAATATAGAAAGAGCCCACAGAAGCGGTGTAGCTTACATCGCCCAGGCAGGCGGGTCAGTAAGAGATGACAATGTTATCGAGACCTGCGATAAATATGGCATTGCAATGGCAATGACTGGAGTACGTTTATTCCATCATTAAATCCACTCTCACATAAATCCACCCCAATGGGCCGGAATGCGTTTCACTCATTCTTTAACGTGTTCCAGCCCCTGGGCCAGGATGGTGTAAACGTGTGCGTCGGCCAGGGAATAGAATACAGTCTTTCCCTCCCGACGGAACTTCACCAGATGGCTCTGCTTCAGTACCCGAAGCTGGTGGGAAATGGCACTTTGTGTCATGCCAAGCAGATCGGCAATATCACAGACACACATCTCCTGGGTAGACAGGGCGTACAGAATGCGGATTCGGGTAGGGTCCCCAAAGACCTTATACAGATCAGCCAGGCTGTAAAGAATCTCGTCACCTGGAATCTCATCCGGAGAAATATGGGGATGTATATGGTGGCCTTCGCATAATTCAATGTTGTCGTCAAGCTTGTTAGTTTCATTTACTCTCATAAGTATCTCCTTTGATACGTTTCAATAATTAGAACAGGATTTTCCTTACTACTTAGTGTAAAGGAAAATCCTGTTTTTTGCAATTGTGATATTATTTTTTATACAGGATACGAATAGCATTCAACACACAGAGCATAGCAACACCGGTATCCGCAAATACTGCCATCCACATGTTGGCGAAGCCTGCCAGCCCCAGAATCATGACAAGTATTTTAACTGCAAGGGCAAATACAACATTCTGCATGGCTATGGTTCCCGTAGCCTTGGCAATGGCGATGGACTGGGGAATTGCTTCCATGGAAGAGGTCATAAACACAACGTCGGCAGCCTCGATAGCCGCGTCGGCACCACTTCCCATGGCAGCGCCCACATCAGCGCCTGCCAGAACCGGAGCGTCATTGATACCATCTCCGACAAACATGACGCCTCCGTGCTTTTTACGGATTTCCTGTAGTTTTGTCAGTTTATCCTGGGGCAGGAGTCTGGCATGCACCTCGTCGATGCCGGTAGCTTTTCCTACAGCCTCCGCGCTTCCTGTGGAATCTCCTGTAAGCATTGCTGTTGTAATATGGTATTTTTTCAGAGACTGAATCGCATCCTTCGCCTCTTCTTTTATGGTATCTGCAATTATCAGATATCCTGCCAGTTTGCCGTTTAATGCAGTTAGCACTTCAGTACCGTAGTCTTCCTTAACGTAACCGGACAGATCTACATGGTATTCTTCCATAAGTTTTCGATTGCCGCAGAGGACTTCCCCCTGAGGCAGTGCGGCACAAATCCCCTTGCCGGATAATTCTTTTACCGCATCCGGGCGGACCACGGAAAGGTTTCTTTCAGATGCCGCATTGGTGATGCTTGTGCCTATGGGGTGAGTGGAAGAAAGTTCACAGCTTGCAGAAAGGGCAAGCAGTTCGTCTTCTGTTAAGTCACCAAGAGGAACAGCCTTTTGGAGCACAAAGTTCCCCTTAGTAATGGTACCTGTTTTATCCATAACTATGGCTTTGACATTTTTCATAGCCTCCAGGGAGACACCTCCCTTGAAGAGGATTCCTCTTTTAGAACCGGCCCCGATTCCAGAGAAAAAAGCGAGGGGAACACTGAGTACCAGAGCACAGGGACAGCTGATAACCAGGAAGGTAATTGCTGTATAAATCCAGTGGTTCCAGTTACCGGTAAACAGGGAAGGAATCACAGCCGTTCCCAGGGCCAGGCCTACTACCAACGGGGTATAGACCCTGGCGAATTTTGTGATAAATCTGTCAATCCTGGGTTTGCTTGCGGCCGCATTTTCCACAGAATCCAGAATACGGGTTACCATGGACTCCTCCAGCGGTTTTTCCACCCGTATCTTCAACTGGCCTGAGGTATTCACACATCCGGATATGACTTCAGATCCGGGTCCGGCTTTTACCGGCACAGGTTCACCGGTAACCGGTGAAGTGTCGATCCTGCTTTCACCCTCCGCTACAGTGCCATCCAGAGGAATTCTGTCTCCAGGACGGACCAGGAGAATATCCCCCGGCTGTGCTTCCCGGGCGGGAATCACCTGGATGCTGCCGTCTCCCATCTCAAGATTTACTACTTCCGGCCGCATATCCACAGCGTCCATAATTTGATTTCTGCTTCTCTCTACCGCTATGTGCTCAAATAACTCCCCTATGCGGTAAAAGAGCATAACACCCACAGCTTCTTTATAATCAGCGATGGCAATAGCAGCCAGAGTGGCAAGACTCATTAGAAAATTTTCATCAAAAATCTGGCCTTTGCTCAGGTTTTTCAGTGCAGTCAGTACGATTCTGCCGCCCAATGCCACATAGGATAATAAGAGAGCAGCCACAGAGGCAGAGGCATAGGAATTCTGAAGAAGTAGTCCTGCCACAAAAAGAACAGCCCCAATGCCTATTTCAATCCCGTCTTTCAGATTCCCGTTTGCTTTTTTTGCAGTCATCTCCCGGCGGGGGTTGGCAGAATCCCGGGACGTTACGATAACGCCGGATTCAATGGAACTGCAGATATCCTGAATCTGGGACAGAAGACGGAGTGGCGTCTGTCCTGTGACCTTTAGCTGTTTTGTCGCAAAGGTCAGGGTCGCGGAAGATACTCCTGGCAGCGCACGGATACGCTGTTCCATCTTGGCAGCACAGTTTGCGCAGTCAACATTTTCTACCAAAAAGATAACAGTACTTTCTTCTTTCGTACCTTTGGCTCTTGGTACAACCGTTACTTCAGACTCAATAGATGAACAAATTTCCTGCAGCCTGGGGAGAAGGTCTTCTGACTGGTGAGCAGTTATCCTGAGCTGTTTGGTAGCATAGATAATTGTGGCGTCTTCAACCTCAGGAAGCTCCCGGATTCTGGCCTCCATCTTAGAGGCACAGTTTGCACAGCCTAGATTTTCTAAAATATAAATCTGTTTGTCAGGCGCGCTTTGAGACAGATAGCAGGTACATTCATCCATGGGCAGTCCGCATACGGTACAAAGCGCATATGGCTCCGGGGCAAAATGTTCATGGTGTGAATGATCGCAGCCGCATTCCTCATGATTATGCTCCTGGTGCGCATGATCGCAGCCGCATTCCTCATGATTATGCTCCTGGTGCGCATGATCGCAGCCGCATTCCTCATGATTATGCTCCTGGTGCGCATGATCGCAGCTGCATTCCTCATGATTATGCTCCTGGTGTGAATGATCGCAGTCACATACCTCCTGATTATGCGCATGATGCTCATGTCCACAGCTGCATTCCGTGTGATTATGCTCCTGGTGTTCATGTTCTGAGCCGTAGTTTTTGGAAAATCCGTTTCGTTCATGTTCATGACTCATAGTATTACCCTCCATTATAGATATCGTAAAATAGAATCTTATATATTATTAACATATGAATAAGTGTTCATATGTTAATATAAACACTTTTTATGTGTTTTGTCAAGAGTTTTGAAGATAAATTATCTCAATTTAAGAATCACGTTTTGATTGACAAATGGTTCTTAATGTCTTATGATAGGACTAAAGTTAGTCATAACTAACAAATGGTTGACATAGCAGCATCAGTGACGAGGCAATAGCAGCGTATATTTTTTTAATTATAAGTTAGTTTTAACTAACCAAAAGAAAGGAGTGTAGTATTGATTGGGTACCATGGATGAATTTGCACAGTTTTTGATTCGTCATTGTTCCCCCACACTTGCAGGGTTAAAAACAGGTAACTTATTTGCTTATCCTGTGGATGAGTCCAAAGATCCGGAAACATTCATCAGACTGTGGAATAAAGAACTGGAGGAGAAGGGAATTCAGCTTAGGATTCTCAGAAAATCAGAGAGAAAAGCCTTGATTTATGTCTACAGAGTTAGCAGACTGCAGAATGTTTTACAGGAAGAAAAGGCAGAGCAAATTCTTAAGAAATATGGTTATGCTGGGATGAACACAGAAGAATGTATGCAGCACTTAAGCCTCCGCTGTGAGAATTTTTCCTGTTTTCCCCATGAAATAGGTCTTTTTTTGGGATACCCCATTCATGACGTAGAAGGCTTCATTGAATATGGAGGAAAAAATTGCCGTATGTGCGGCTGCTGGAAAGTGTATTGCGAAGAGGAGTCAGCCAAAAGAACGTTTGCTTTATATGAAAAATGCAGGCGGATCTACAGCCGGCTTTTTCTCCAGGGAAAATCAATCAGGCAGTTAACGGTATCCTTATAGTTAAGAAGATCCTTTACTGCTGAAAAAAAGAAACGTTATTCTTAGAAAATAAATTGTTTCATAGAAAAAAGGAGAGGTGATTATGAGTAAAATTGCAATTGTATATTGGAGCGGAACAGGTAATACGGAGGCTATGGCTGATTTTGTAAAAGCCGGGGCAGTCCGGGCAGGCTCTGAGCCGGATGTGTTTACACCGGAAACCTTCGGATCCGGGCTTGCAGACCAGTACGAGGCTATTGCTTTCGGGTGCCCGGCTATGGGAGATGAAGAACTGGAGGAAACAGAATTTCTGCCCATGTTTGAGGCGGTGGAGGAAAAGCTCAGGGGAAAAAAGATCGCACTGTTTGGTTCCTATGACTGGGGAACTGGCGAGTGGATGGACAACTGGAAAAGTCAGTGTGAAAAAGTCGGAGCAGTCTTTGTCTGCGACTGCGTGATTGCAAACAACGAGCCCGATGATGAGGCAGAGGCTGCTTTAAAGGCTATGGGCGAGGCCTTGGCCAGGATATAAAGGGGGAGTGTATGAGTGTTGTAATTATAGGAGGCCATGACAGGATGGCAACCAGATATAAAAATATTTGCAAAAAATATAATTGTAAGGCAAAGGTATTTACCCAGATGGCAGGGGATCTGAAAAAACAGGTGGGAACCCCGGATCTATTTGTATTGTTTACAAATACAGTTTCTCACAAAATGGTGAAATGTGCGGTAGATGAGGCGAAAAGAAATGACACTGAAATTATAAGATGCCACAGCAGCAGCGGAAGTGCTTTAGAACAGATCCTGGAAGGGTACTGTGGTTAAGAACAAGGGAGGGGATAAAAAGGCGCTGCAAAACCGACTGGAAGGCCGGTTTTGCAGCGCCTTTTTTTACTTACATAAAACGATTATTTTTCTCGGTGTGGTCTGAGGCGGTATGCTTCTGGTAGTGGCCCGGTAGTACACGATTAAAGTCTGGTTTGCCAGACTACAGGAAAAGCGCTGCCCGTTTGAAGTGATCACATCTGTGGATGGACCTGGGTTTAATTTCAGAGAACCGTCGCTGGCAGTTAGTGTGCTGTCAAAGAAATTGACCGCAATATTCTCCAGCGGATTGCGCTGCCCGATAATCAAGGCCCGGTACTGGGGCGGATAAATCAGAGGAACCGGTGCATTGCCGTCGTAAAAAGCTGCTACAGACATACCCGGACGCAGGCGGACGCTGCCTATTACATAGGTATCGGGGGCCAGCATAAGACGGACAACCCCCTCTTCTGTTCGCAGGGTAACCAGCTGCTGGCAGCACTGCCCGGATACATTTTCCATATTCTGAATGATTCCATAAACTGGAATATAAGAAATAGCCATACATAACTCTTTTCGTTTTTTATCAGTATATGCAGGGGGCAGGTATTTATTGCAGCCGCTGGACGCCCTTTCGCAAAGCCGGTCCAACTAGTGAGGCCAGGATGATTTTGGCAATGTCACCTGGCAGGTAGGGGATTACTCCCGCGGCAAGGCCTGCTGAAAAAGTCAGATTGGCCTGCATGCAAAGCCAAAGTGTACCAAACAGATAGCAGACAATGGTTCCGGCGGCCATACCGGGCACCGCCCAGGCCAGTTTTCCAGAGCCTTTATCCACACAAAAGCCTGCAATGATGGCCAGAAAAATAAAGCCTGTCAGGTATCCTCCGGTGGGTCCTGCCAGTTTCCCAAGTCCTCCGGTAAATCCTGAGAATACCGGAAGCCCAACCATTCCTAATAATAGATATACGATATAGCTTACCGTACCCTTTTTCATCCCCAGAACAAAGACAGACAGATAAATAGCCAGATTTGTGAAGGATATAGGGACTGGGCTGAAGGGTAAGGGAATAGACAGAGGACCCAGTATACAGGTAACTGCTGTCATAAGGCCTATGAGTGTTAAGCTTTTCACAGAGAGTGATTTTATTTTTTCCTGGGGCATATGTGATCTCCTTTTTCATTTTCTATGAGCATTATATAAAAAATAATATAGATTGTCAACTAATATATTATTTTGGTTAACAATTTGCAGAGGAAAGGGATACCCTATATTTTTAAAATAGGATATGGTAAAATGAAGAAGACTTTAACGTAAAGGAGGTAGAAGATTTGGCACAATCAATGCTTTATGCCCTTGGAGGAACAGGGTTTACATTTTTAATGACCAGTCTCGGAGCTGCGGTAGTATTCTTTTTCCGGAAGGAGATGAAAGAGGAGTACCAGAGAGTCTTTCTTGGATTTGCAGCAGGGGTAATGATCGCGGCGTCCGTGTGGTCCCTGCTGATTCCGGCCATTGACCAGGCGGAAGAGATGGGGTTGATTGGATGGATACCGGCAGCGGGGGGATTTGCCCTGGGAGGGATATTTCTCTGCCTGATGGATAAGCTTCTCCCACATATTCATGCGAATTCCAATACAAGAGAAGGACTCCCGGCAAAATTAAAACGTACGACTATGCTGGTTTTCGCGGTTACACTTCACAATGCTCCGGAAGGCATGGCAGTGGGTGTTGCCTTTGCCCTTGCAGTGACAGAAGGGGCGGATCCGGCAGCCCTTGCAGCTGCTGTGGCCCTTGCAGTCGGAATCGGCATCCAGAACTTCCCGGAAGGAGCGGCTATCTCACTGCCTCTCAGACAGGAGGGGCTGCCCAGGTGGAAAGCATTTTTGTATGGCAGCATGTCGGGAATTGTGGAACCAATAGCAGGTGTGCTGGCGGCTATGCTGGCAATGAGAGCCCAGGCAGTAATGCCATGGCTTCTGGCATTTGCGGCAGGGGCCATGATCTATGTAGTGACAGAGGAATTGATCCCGGAGGCAAATCTGGATGAACACTCTCATCTGGGAACTTTGGGGGTTATGACCGGATTTCTTTTAATGATGATACTGGATGTGGCACTGGGATAATGAATGCTGTTCATATTTATTTTAGAATTCCTTGTATTGTGCTCCCTTATATTTTAATGCTATAATATAGTAATGCGTTAAGTATACAAAATACTTTAAAAAGTAGAAAGGGGAGAAAGTACTATGGCAGCATTTAATATGAAGGTGACACCACAGCTAGAAGAATTGACACAGATTTGCCTGGATAACAGTAAAATGGACGTTTCTCTATATGGAAAGTACGATGTGAAGCGCGGACTCCGCGACTTGAACGGAAAAGGTGTACTGGCAGGTTTGACACAGATTTCCAATATACAGGCATATAAAGAAGTAGATGGTGAGTCTGTTCCCTGTGAGGGAGAGTTATATTACAGAGGCATTAACATCTACGACTTAACCCGGGGATTTCTTCAGGAGAAGCGGTTTGGTTTTGAGGAAGTAACGTATCTGCTTCTGTTCGGTGTTCTGCCCACAGAAACTCAACTGGAAGAATTTAAAAAGATGCTGGCAGCCCAGCGCTCTCTGCCCAGAAATTTTGTCAGAGATGTAATTATGAAAGCACCAAGCAGGGATATGATGAATACTCTGTCCAGAAGCGTTCTCACTTTATATTCCTACGATAAGAATCCGGAAGATATCTCTCTTCCAAACGTACTTCGTCAATGTATCAATCTCATCAGTGTATTTCCCATGCTTTCCGTATATGGATACCAGGCCCACCAGCATTATAATAAGGATAAAAGCCTTTTCATTCACCATCCCGCAAAGGAACTGTCAACTGCAGAGAACATCCTGTTAATGCTGAGGCCGGATAAAGAGTATACACCTCTGGAAGCAACTATTCTGGATCTTGCCCTGGTTCTCCATATGGAACATGGCGGCGGTAATAACTCTACCTTTACAACCCATGTGGTTTCTTCCTCCGGCACGGATACGTATTCTACCATAGCCGCAGCATTAGGTTCCTTAAAAGGTCCGAAACACGGCGGAGCAAATATTAAGGTAGTCAGCATGTTTGATGATATGAAAAAACATGTGCATGACTGGAAGGACGAGGACGAAGTCAGAAATTATCTGGTAAAACTTCTCCACAGGGAGGCCTTTGACAAACGAGGGCTTATCTATGGTATGGGTCATGCGGTATATTCTATTTCTGATCCGAGAGCTCAGATATTTAAGGGCTTCGTAGAGAAGCTGGCAAAAGAAAAAGGCAGGAATAAGGATTACGGCCTGTATTCTATGGTAGAGCGCCTTGCCCCACAGGTAATTGCTGAGGAACGCCATATATATAAAGGTGTAAGCGCCAATGTAGACTTTTACAGCGGATTTGTCTACAGTATGCTGAATCTTCCGTTGGAGCTCTATACCCCTATGTTTGCCATCGCACGTATTGTAGGATGGAGTGCTCACAGGATGGAGGAGCTGATCAACACAGACAAAATTATACGGCCGGCTTATAAGAGCGTTATGCCGGAACAGGCGTATACCCCGCTGCATGACAGAAAATAATAGGAGACGTATAAATATGACAGCAAAAAAAGGTTCAGGTCTTGTATTGGAAGGAGGCGCCACAAGAGGCGTCTTTACTTCCGGGGCCCTGGATTATCTTATGGAACAGGATTACTATATTCCTTATATTGCAGGAGTCTCTGCCGGCGCCTGCAATGCCGTAGACTATGTGTCAAGGCAGGCGGGCAGGACGAAAGACTGTATGATACACAAAGAGAAAGAAAATCGTTATTTTGACTTGAAAAAGACAATTAAAAACAGAAGTCTCTTTGATATGGACATGATTTTCGATAAATATCCCAATGAAATCTATCCTTTTGATTACGATACGTACTTTCAGTCTTCTCTTCAGTGCGAACTGGTGGTTACCAATTGTATCACAGGTAAAGCTGAGTATCTGAATGAGACGGTAAAAAAGGAAAGACTTATGAAAATATGCAGAGCTTCCAGCAGCATTCCTCTGGCAAGCCCTATGGTCACCGTAGACGGCATTCCTTATCTGGACGGCGGATTGGCGGATTCTATTCCCATTATACATTCCCTGAAAACAGGACATAAAAAGAATGTCATTATTCTCACAAGGAATTACGGCTACAGAAAAAGAAATCTAAAAAAAAGCAAAAGCCTGTATGTGGCAGCCTACTCCGGGTATCCAAATCTGATTCGAACGATATTCTCCCGTGCGGATCGGTATAACAGGACATTGGAGTATATTGAAAAATGGGAGAGAGAGGGAAAAGTTTTCGTGGTACGCCCCTCTGTAAAACCAGTATCCAGAACGGAACAAAAGTATGAACATCTTATAGAGTTTTATCAGCATGGTTATGATACAATGAAAGAACAGTTTGAAGCCATGAAGGATTTTTTGGAGAAATAGAAGGAAATAAGGACAGGAAAAGTATTGTGAGTACAACAGATAAGAAAATACAAGTTTTAGCCAGCTTTGGGCTTTTGGGAACAGCAATTATCTGGGGATTTGCATTTGTGGTAGTGAAAAACTCCCTGGATCTGATACCAGCCTCTTATATGCTGGCATTTCGTTTTACCATCGCTGCCGTACTCCTGGCAGCTATTTTTTGGAAGCGTCTAAAGTTTCTAAATAGGAAAATAATAAAAGAAGGAGCTGTGTTAGGGTTCCTTCTATTTATGAGTTATCTTCTGCAGACAATAGGATGTGACTATACAACAGCGGGTAAGAATGCTTTTTTAACTACAGTTTATGTGGTAATTGTCCCTTTTTTACATTGGATGATGAATCATAAAAAGCCGGATGCATTCTGTATTGCTGCGGCATTCCTTGCCATTGTGGGGATTGGAATGCTGTCGCTGAAAGGCGATTTGACCATGAATATAGGTGATGTGCTTACCTTAATCTGTGGATTCGGGTATGCGCTTCATATGATTTATATTGATCGGTACACGGAAAAGCAGGATCCTGTAGTTCTTACCATTCTGCAGCTGGGGTTTGCAGCGATTTTTTCGTGGATAGTATCTCCGGTTATGGACGGGGGATTCCCTGCAGGGGCATTCCAAAAAGACATTATCATCGGGATGCTGTATCTCGGCGTACTGAGCACCATGCTGGCATTTCTCCTTCAGAATGTCTGCCAGAAATATACGACACCCAACACAGCATCCCTTCTTTTATCTATGGAATCCGTATTCGGAGTCCTGTTTTCGGTTCTGCTTTTGGGAGAGATAATGACAGGCAGAATGATCGTGGGATGTCTGCTGCTTTTTGCCGCAGTTATTACGGCTGAGACGAAGTTGGAATTTTTGAGAATGCCGGTCGTGAGGGAGAGAAAGACGGAGGAATAGATATGTTTGAAAAATTTTATCCGGATGAATATCTGGAATCTGCCTATAAGATAGATTTTGACCGCTTGTACCGGGAAGGATACCGGGGGCTGCTTTTTGATATTGACAATACACTGGTGCCTCATGGAGCGCCGGCGGACAAAAGAGCCATGGAGCTTTTTTCCCATCTAAAGGAATTGGGATTCGGCTGCTGTCTGATCTCAAACAATCGGCGGGAGAGAGTAGCATCTTTTAATGAACAGGTACAGGTCAAATTTATAGAGAATGCCCACAAACCCTCCCCAAAGAATTATCTCAGAGCCATGAAACTGCTGGGGACCAATCAGACAAATACGTTATTTATCGGTGATCAGCTCTTTACAGATATCTATGGCGCAAAAAGAGCCGGAATCCCCACCGTTTTAGTGCAGCCCATACATCCCAGGGAGGAGATACAGATTGTGCTGAAACGGTATCTGGAGAAAATAGTGCTATATTTTTACAAAAAGAAAAGAGGAATATAAAGTGAATCACATAGTGCTGATTGGTTTTATGGGGTGCGGGAAGACCTCCGTAGGAAAAAGGCTTGCAAAACGTCTGGACCTCACTTTTGTAGATACAGATGAAATGATTGAACAGAAAATGGGAATGTCTGTGAGTGATATTTTCGCAGGATTTGGAGAGACGTATTTCAGGCAGCTGGAGACAGAGGCCATAAAAGAGCTTTCAGAGACGAGCAGCCCCTGTGTCATATCCGTGGGCGGCGGACTCCCTGTGCAGTCCCAGAATAAGCCGTACCTTAGAAACATGGGGAAAGTGATTTTTTTGACTGCTACTGTGGATGTTCTGGCGGAAAGGCTGGAGACAGACACTTCAAGACCTATGCTTCAGGGCGGTGATCTCCGGAAGAAGATCATCTCATTAATGGAGGAAAGAGAGGAGGCTTACCGGGAAGCGGCGGACCTGGAAGTCGACACCAGCAGACAGTCCTTTGGAAAGATTATTGAGAAAATAGTTGAAAATTTAGATTAGGTATTATAGAATGTAAGATAGCGGGAAAATATTTGGATTTTCCTGAGGTACGATTAAGGAGGAATATCTATATGATTTCAGCAGGAGATTTTAGAAATGGTATTACATTAGAGATTGATGGTAATGTCGTTCAAATTATCGAATTTCAGCATGTAAAACCAGGAAAAGGTGCTGCGTTTGTTAGAACAAAGTTAAAAAATATTATCAATGGCGGAGTTGTGGAAAAAACTTTCAGACCTACTGAGAAGTTCCCGCAGGCGCACATTGATCGTGTTGATATGCAATATCTGTATTCTGATGGTGACTTATTCCACTTTATGAATGTGGAGACATATGATCAGATTGCATTAAACGCTGACGATATCGGAGATGCATTAAAATTTGTAAAAGAAAATGAGATGGTGAAGGTATGTTCTTATAATGGCAACGTATTCGCTGTTGAGCCTCCGCTGTTTGTTGAACTGGAGATTACAGAAACAGAACCGGGCTTTAAGGGAGATACTGCACAGGGAGCTACAAAGCCTGCTACAGTTGAGACTGGAGCTGTGGTATATGTGCCTCTGTTTGTGGATCAGGGAGACAAGATTAAGATTGATACCAGATCTGGCGAATATCTTTCACGCGTATAACAGCATGATTACCCGCCGTGTCATAAGCGGCGGGTCCTTTTTTCAGGCACATTCGTGCACCAGTTCCCATAATAAAAAGAAGTAAATACAGATCTATCGGCTATGGTTTTTCTATGGCTTTCTTTTCATGCATTCATTGCTTCGGACGTGTGCGCAATCAGGGTACACTGCAGAAAAAAGCCGTATAAAAATAAAAAAATCTACAGAAAGGATGATTATTTGGATTACAAAACATTCAGACTCCGGCTCAGAGATGCCCTCTGCCAAGAGATGGGAGAGGAGGTGAGTATTACGCTTCAGCAGGTCCAGAAGAATAATGGCGTATGTTGCCAGGGGATTTCTATCAGAAAGAAGGAGGAAAGGATAGCGCCCGTGATTTACCTGGATCCCTACTACGAAGCCTTCGAGGGCGGGCTGGAATTCTACAAGGTTGTACGGGAGATAAGAAGGCAGTATCTTTTGGGGAATGTATCTGATATCTCCATGGAGGCTTTCGGTGATTATCAAAAAGTGAAAGATCAGATTTATTATAAACTAATAAATTATGAAAAAAACAAAGAACTGCTGGAGAGAATTCCTCATTACCCTTATATGGACTTGGCAGTAGCCTTTTACTACCGTCTGGAGGAAACCTCTCTCTCCGGCGCTACAGTACTGATTCACAACAACAATCTGGAACACTGGAAGATCACAAAAGAAGAGCTTTTTCAGTCAGCAAACCGCAATACCCCTGAAAAACTCCCGTATACCTTTCGGGGGATGGGGGAGATGATACAAGCTCTCCTGGAGGAGGATTCTGATTGGGAAGCACCCGCAGATGATTCTGACATGGCGGACGACGGCATGTTTATACTTACAAATGAGGATAAGTATTACGGAGCTTCCTGTCTCCTGTACCCAGAGCTTTTGAATCATATCGGCCGTATTCTAAAGGCCAGCTTTTATATACTGCCCAGCAGTATTCACGAATGTATTCTAATCCCCGATTCCGGGGAATATTCCCCTTCAGAACTGTCTGCAATGGTGCGGGAGGTGAATGCCTCCCATGTGGAACCTACAGAGATACTCTCAGATCATGTATACTATTTTGACCGGAGAGAACGTAAAATAGCGGCCTTAATTTAGACCGTATGCAGGGGGGAAGCGCCAATAAATTTCCCCTCTGCCTTTACAAGTTCAAAATTTTATGGTATGATAGCTGGGTGATTGATTAATAGTGACTGATATGCATCCGTAGCTCAGGGGATAGAGCAGTGGTTTCCGGTACCACGTGTCGGGGGTTCGAATCCCTCCGGATGCGTTTGTTTCACTATAGGGGGAGAGCATAGCAAGAATAAGGGAGATTGAATGCTATGGTTTAAAGGAGGACAATCATGTTAGACAATTTTAGAGAATGGCTGTCAGACAACCTAAGATATATCTTACTTGGTCTGGCGATTTTAGTCGTTCTTGTGGTTCTGTTTTTTGGAGCAAAAGCCTTATTCGGTTCTGGAGATAAGGATAAAGGCAGTGAGCCCAAACAGAAAACGGAACAGGAAAAAACATCTGGCGGATCCGAAAAATCAGATGACTCTTCCAAAGATGCACAAGATACGAATACAGAAGACAAGGATGCCTTACAGAAAAATGCCTACCCTGAAGTAAATGCAATCATCAATACTTTTTATACTGCCTGGGGCAACAAAGATATTGACAGTATGAAAAGAGTAACAGACAGCTTTGATTCTGCAGATGAGGCCAAAGTGCTGAATTCTACATACATTGAAAGCTACAGCAATATTGACACTTACACCAAAAAAGGTCTGACAGAGGGAAGTTATGTAGTATTTGTCTCCTATGACCTGAAATTTGTAGATATTGACACACCTGCCCCCGGTTTGACTCAGGTATATGTTGAGACAGATGATGAGGGAAAGGTATACATCCATAAAGATGATGATGACAAAGAAGTCCAGGACTATATTGCCAAAGTGGTTCAGGAAGAAGATGTAAAAGAACTGATTAGCAAGGTGCAGAAAGAATTCCAGGAAGCCCAGGAATCGGATGACAAGCTTCGGGAGTTTGAAGACCAGCTTGGAAGTGAAACTACCACTGCCAGCATGGCTGCCGACGGTTCTACAGTTTCGGCAATCAATGGATGCAACGTCAGAGCAGAAGCAGATACTGATTCAGAAAAAATCGGTGAATTAGAGGCTGGTGAACAGGTAAAGAAAATAGAGAATGCGGATAATGGCTGGATTAAGATCGAGTTTGACGGCAAGACAGGGTATGTCCGCGGGGATTTGTTACAGTGATAGTATGGGGCTGCAGGTGATGCAGCTCCTTTTTTGTTGAAAATTGGGATTTAGGGGTGTAGCGCTTGGACTTCGGCTCAAGGTGATTCAGGACGGCAGGTGTAGGTGGCAGGGGGACGGTGAGAGGACTCCCGCGGCAGCGGGCTGGCTGGTCCGGGCGGGAGGGAGGCTTAAGTTCCGGGGACACCTCCGTCGCGAAGAGAGTCTAAGACAAAACCGGAATCCCCGCCGGAGCACCGTTCGTATGTGCAAAGAATGCTTGATGTGCATTCTCTGCACATGCTCACTTTTTTTCGGCTCTGACTGCCGAAAAAATCTCCTGCGGAAATCCCGGTTTTGCCTAAGACTCTCTAGTCACTCCTGCGGAATCGTCCGCGGAACTTAAGCCTTCCTCCCGTACGAACCAGCCAGCCCGCTGCCGCAGGATTCCTCTCACCTGGGTATAGGGAAGTTCCAGGGGGGTCGCTATTTATCCAAAACATCAAGCGGACAATAGTGCGAAATAAGAGGAAAAGTGTACAACTCTCGACCTTTCCCCCCCGTTTTCCGTGAATGTGAAGTGAGTCTCTGCCAGGTCGAGGGAGGAGGTCTTGGGGCCAGGGGTACTGTGTGGAACTGCGCAGACTACGGAGTGCGTCCGAAGATCCACTGCCGGCGGTCACTTAGGAGCGAAGGCTTTCCTGAGCTTCTTAGTGAACGGCCAGGCAGTTAGCTGAGGAGAAACGCAGCAGCAAGCAGATCCACCCAGTACCCCTGGCCCCAAGACCTCCTCCCTTGACCGTCCGTCTGCGACACTCCGCTCGCCGACTATTTCACCTCGAGCTTCATATACACAAAACTATAATTTAATGAAACTCCCCATACGCCTTCCCATTCTCTAAAGGAATCCCCTTTGCTGCCGCTAATTCGCTTACTGTTACAAGCTGATATCCCATTTCCCTGAGGGCAGGTATCAAAGTTTCTGCAGCTTTTGCGGAAGGTTCATGGATATCGTGCATGAGAACAATGTCGCCGTCTTTGACATTGTTGAGCACCGTGTCTATGGTGGTCTGGGTATCCCTGGTTTTCCAGTCCAGGGTGTCGATGGACCAGAGGATTAAAGGTGCTCCTGCCGCGCTGCGGACAGTGGGATTGAAGGCGCCGTAGGGCGGGCGTACGCAGGAAGCGCCTTCTCCCACCAGATCTACAAGTGCCTGGTTTGTAGTATTGATCTGGGAGGATACCCCGGCGGCATCCATTTTACTCAGATCGGAGTGATCGTAGGAATGATTGCCCAGTTCACAGCCCAGAGCTTTCATCCGCTTTACTGTCTCAGGGTATTTTGGGATCAGTTTGCCAAGCATAAAAAAGGTGGCTTTGGCGTTGTTTTGCTGCAGAACAGTAAGAATACCGTCTGTATATTTGCCTGGACCATCGTCAAAAGTAAGGGCGACCATAGGGCCGCCTCCAGCAGATGGTGTCTCTTTTTTAGCATTAGGGTCCCAGACACCGTTATCTTTCATAAAGTAAGCTTTGCCGTTCTCATCTGTGATCCATCCGGTAGCCATAGAACCGTCATTTTTCAGATAGTACCATTGCTTTCCAAGCTGAAGCCATCCTGTGGCCGCAGAACCGTCCTCCTGTATGTAATACCATGTGTTATTAGTTTCCAGCCAACCGGAGGGTTTCAGAGAACCATTTTCGTCAAAGTAATACCGCTTGCCTTCACTTTCAATCCAGGTGCTGACTGCCTTGGATCCATCGGCATTCATAAAATACTTCTGATCTCCTTCTGTGATCCAGCCGATGGTCATGACACCGTCGTCTCTTAGAAAGTAGGTTTTATCATCAACGGTAATCCATCCGGTAGCCATAGCACCGCTGTCATCAAAGTAATAGTTGTTCCCATTCAGCTCCAGCCATCCGGTGGCCATGGCTCCGTTTTCTGAGAGGTAATAGTGTTTTCCGTTGTCTTCGATCCACCCGGTAGCCATAGTGCCATCATCTTTTAGGAAGTAATAGGTATCCTGATCCAGAATCCATCCAGAGGCCATTGTTCCATCCCCGTTAAAATAGTACCAGGAGTTCTGGTCATTCAGCCAGCCTGTCTGTATGGTGCCGTCGGGCTTCAAATAATACCGGGTTCCCTTATCCTGAAGCCATCCGGTATCCATATAACCATCCGAATTAAAGTGATAATTCACTTGATCCACTGCAAGCCATTTATTTCTGGGGGAAGTTCCGTCGGCGTACACGTAACGCCTTCCCTTTTCACTGTATACCCAATGGTCTTCTTTTAACGCAGCTTCCTGAAGTTTCATGGTTTTCTGATATGATTTTACAGCGGCTGTTACGTATCTCGGTACGATCAAAATCGCGAGAACAATTGCTATGATGAGAAATACCGAGAAGACGACTTCCACCTGCCGCCGTCTTTTAGATTTGCGTTTTACACTCATATTTATAATCCCCTTCTTTACGTTCATCCTTATTATACACTCTGGACGGGAAAAAACAAGAAAGAAGGGGCTTTTTGGGGCAAAAGAAGAATTAAGAATTTATGAAGAGGGCCCGTAATCTCCTCAGGTTATTCCTTGAATTGTCAACCTGAAACAGTTATAATAAAGGATATGCTATAGCGGATAGGAGCGGAATGACAGATGAAACAGGAGAAAAAGATATCTACAAAGGATAAGATTGTGGAAGCTGCCTGGGAATTGTTTTATCAGAGTGGGTATGATAATACTACGGTAGATGACATCATTGCCAGCTCGGGAACCTCCAAAGGGACGTTTTACCATTATTTTAGTGGAAAGGACGCTCTGCTGACCACATTATCGGATTTGTTTGATAATAAGTATGAGCATCTGGAGCAGGAGATGGATCCTGAGATGAACAGCTTCGATAAATTGTTATATTTAAACCGGGAGTTATTTAAAATGATTGACGAACATGTAAACCGGGAGATCCTTGCGTCCATGTATTCTTCCCAGCTGGTTACCAAGGGTGACAGGCACCTTATGGATCAGAACAGAATATATTTCCGCATGTTGAACCGGATCGTGGACGAGGGTCAAAAAAGAGGCCAGATCAGTACCATGATGTCAGCCTATGAAATAACGAATGTTTATGCCCTGTGCGAGAGAGCATTTATCTATGACTGGTGCATATCCCAGGGAAGACTCTCTCTTTCGGATTATAGTAAAACCCTTATGCCAATGTTCCTGGATAAGTTCCGGGTGTCAGAAGAGGATGTGAATAATGCAGGAACCCATACGTCTGAATAAGTATTTGAGCGAGGCGGGTGTATGCTCCAGAAGAGAGGCAGATCGTCTGGCGGAGGAAGGAAAGATTACTGTGGACGGCAGGCGGGCCGCTGTGGGGATGAAGATCCTGCCCTCTCAGAAGATACTCGTGGAAGGAAAGCCCGTAAAACGGGAGGAAGAAAAGGTGCTTTTGGCTGTACATAAGCCCAGAGGAATTGAGTGTACCTCCCAGGAAAAGGTAAAGAATAATATTGTCCGCTTTGTCAATTATCATACCCGTATCTATCCTGTAGGAAGGCTGGATAAGGATTCGGAAGGCCTGATTCTTATGACGAATCAGGGGGAGCTTGTGAACAAGATGATGCGGGCCGGCAATTACCATGAAAAAGAATATATTGTGACTGTAGATAAGCCTGTAACAAAAGAATTTGTGAGACAGATGGCCGGTGGTATTCCAATCCTGGACACTGTTACAAGAAAGTGCCGGGTAGAGAGAATCGACGCCAGGCGCTTTCGTATTGTCCTGACACAGGGACTGAACCGTCAGATTCGAAGGATGTGCGAATATTTAGGCTATAGGGTGATAAGACTAAAGAGAGTCAGGATTATGAATATTGAATTGGGAGATCTGCCGGCAGGCCAATACCGTCCGGTGACCCAAAAAGAATGGCGGGAGCTTATGAAGCAGATTAAAGACTCCTCCAATACAACAGTAGTCAGAAAGGATGATATGTGACGCAATGGATGCGATGGCAAGAATGAAAGAACTGGTGGGTCTCTTAACCAGGGCCGGCAAGGCTTATTACCAGGAAGACAGGGAAATAATGAGTAACTTGGAGTATGATAAATTGTACGACGAGCTTCAGAAGCTGGAGAAGGAGACTGGAGTTACTCTGGCCGGAAGTCCAACGGTATCTGTGGGATATGAGTCCCTGGATGAGCTGCCCAAAGAGGCGCATGGGAGCCCTATGCTTTCTCTGGATAAGACAAAGGATGTAGAAGCGCTCAGAGACTTTGTGGGAGAGCACAGAACCCTTCTCTCCTGGAAGCTGGACGGTCTTACCATTGTACTGACTTATGAGGGAGGGACACTCATAAAGGCGGTTACCCGGGGAAATGGGGTGGTGGGGGAAGTAATTACCAATAATGCAAAGGTATTTAAAAATATTCCCCTTCAGATTGCTCACAAGGGGCAGCTTATTCTTAGGGGGGAAGCTGTGATAACCTATTCTGATTTTAAAAAAATCAACGAAGAAATAGAGGATGTGGATGCCAGATATAAGAATCCGAGAAATCTGTGCAGCGGTTCTGTGCGGCAGCTGAATAACGAGATTACGGCGAAGAGAAATGTCAGATTTTATGCCTTTTCTCTGGTGACTGCACAGGATGTGGAGTTTCACAATTCCAGAAAGGAACAGATGGAATGGCTGCGGGGGCAGGGGGTTGATGTGGTGGAATATCGTATGGTTACGGCGGAAACTTTGGATGAAGCCATGGAATATTTTTCTGAACAGGTAGTGAAAAATGATTTTCCTTCAGATGGTCTGGTGGCCCTGTACGATGACATCGCCTACGGAGAGTCGCTGGGAAGTACTTCCAAATTTCCAAGAAATGCCTATGCATTTAAATGGGCAGATGAGATCCGGGAGACGACATTAAAAGAGATAGAATGGAGTCCTTCCAGAACCGGTTTGATCAATCCAGTGGCCATCTTTGAGCCGGTAGAGCTGGAGGGGACCACAGTGAGCCGTGCCAGTGTACACAACATCAGTATACTAAAAGAACTGGAACTGGGAATCGGTGATCGTATCCAGGTATATAAGGCCAATATGATCATTCCTCAGATTGCAGAAAACTTAACAAGAAGCAACCATCTTACGATCCCGGATACCTGCCCGGTATGCGGACAGGAAGCAAAGGTGATCAAGACCAATGAAGTAGAATCTCTGTATTGTATGAACCGGGAGTGTCAGGCAAAACGGATCAAATCCTTTACGCTGTTTGTGAGCAGAGATGCCATGAATATTGACGGGCTGTCAGAAGCCACCCTGGAGAAATTCGTGGCAAGAGGCTTTATCCGGGATTTTGGGGATATCTATGAGCTGGCGCAGTATGAGGACGAGATTGTTGAGATGGAGGGGTTTGGAAGGAAGTCTTATGATAATCTGATAACCAGCATTGAAAAGTCCAAAAACACCACTTTGCCAAGGGTGATCTATAGTCTGGGAATTGCAAACATAGGACTGGCTAATGCCAAAGTGATTTGCAGAGAATTCGGCTACGATCTGGAGAAAATGACAGAGGCTGACGAGGAAGCTATCAGCAGCATTGAAGGGATTGGTCCGGTAATCGCAAGGACGTTCCGGGAGTATTTTGACAAAGAGGAGAACCGAAGAGCTCTGGACCACCTGATGTCTCATCTGCAGCTGGAGGAGGTTGCAAGGGATGAAGAGCAGACATTCAAGGGGTTGAATTTTGTAATAACGGGAAGTGTGGAGCGCTTTGCCAACCGGGGAGAGATAAAGGAGCTGATCGAGTCCAAAGGCGGTAAAGTGACCGGAAGCGTTACCTCAAAGACGAATTACCTGATCAACAACGATTCAGCTTCTGCTTCCTCAAAGAATAAAAAGGCAAAAGAGCTGGGCGTTCCCATCATTACAGAAGAAGAGTTTTTAAATATGTTAGGATAGAGGCCTGTTAAGCAATGGAAGAGAGCAAAAAAGGAATTAAAGGAATTATATTTGGGAGAACGATCGTAGTCATACTTGCCATTCTCCTGCAGCTTTTTGCGCTGTTTGCCGCCTTTTTGTGGCTGAGAGATGACGTGTTCTATGTCTATGGGGGATTTACTGTCATAGGCTTTGCCGTGCTGCTGCACATTGTAAATAAACGGGGAAATCCCGATTTTAAGCTGGTATGGATGATACCTGTTCTTATAGTTCCCGTCTTCGGGGCACTGTTTTATATTTATATGGAGCTGCAGCCAGGCACAAAGCTGATGTACAGGAGACTTCGATTACTTTCCGCAAGTACCAGAGAATACGTTGTCCAGGACAGGGACGTACAGGAGGAACTGGAGGGGATTAGCCCGGAGATGGGCCACCTTGCCTCCTATCTGTATCAGTATGATAATTGTCCGGTTTATAAAAATACAGATGTTACTTATTTTCCTCTGGGTGAAGATAAATACGAGGCTATGCTCCGGGAACTTAAAAGGGCAGAGAAATTTATATTTATGGAATATTTTATTGTAGAAGAGGGCATAATGTGGAATTCGATTCTGGAGATCCTGAAAGAGAAGGTTCGGGAGGGGGTGGAGGTTCGCTTTCTGTATGACGGAATGTGCAGCCTGGCACTGATGCCTTATCATTACCCGGACCATTTGAAGGCAATGGGTATCCAATGTAAAATGTTCGCGCCTATTAAAGCCTTTTTCTCCTCCCACTATAACAATAGGGACCACAGAAAGATTCTTGTAATTGACGGAAAAACAGCCTTTACCGGCGGTGTAAATCTGGCGGATGAATATATTAATCAGAAAGTGCGGTTCGGACACTGGAAGGACACTGCGGTTATGCTTCGGGGGGATGCAGCAAAGAGTTTTACCTTCATGTTCCTGGAAATGTGGAATGTGGATACGCTTCGTGAAGAAAATTATAAGGCATACATAGTGCCTGCTCATAAGGGGCCTGCTAATGACGGCTTTGTAATTCCCTACGGGGTGGTGCCATTTGGCAGTGAGAGGGTAGGCAAAAGAGTATATCTGGATATTTTGAATACAGCCAAAACGTATGTGCATATCATGACACCTTATCTCATCCTGGATCAGGAAATGATTATGGCCCTTACATACGCCGCCAAAAGGGGAATTGAGGTGAAAATTATAATGCCCCACATTCCGGATAAAAAGACAGCGTTTGCCCTGGCTAAGACCTACTACAATGAATTGATTGAGGCGGGGGTAGAGATTTATGAGTATACACCGGGTTTTGTACACGCTAAAGTCTTTACATCAGACAATGAAAAAGCTGTGGTGGGAACTATAAATATGGATTACAGAAGTCTGTATCTTCATTTTGAATGTGCAGCCTTCCTGTACCGCCATAAAGAGATCTGCCAGGTAGAGCAGGACTTTCAGGATACTCTAAAGAAATGCAGACAGATAGCGCTTGAAGACTATAAAAAGCTGGGCGTTTTCGTGCGGCTGGAAGGCAAAATTCTGCGGCTTTTTGCTCCGTTAATGTAAAACAGGCCATGTGTGGTTCCTGTCATATGCCACAGTCTAGCAAATTGTGTTACTGTGTGCGGAGCAGACAGTGATAGTGTCCGTGTAGAAACAACAAATGTACAGAAAATAATTCTTTTCCACATTTCCTGTTCTATGCTATAATGAGTTATTAAATAAAAAAGGTAGGTGGAATACGGTATGCCGATTAAAGTACAGGGAGATTTGCCTGCAAAGGAGATACTGGAGAAAGAGAATATATTTGTGATGGACGAAAACCGTGCCATCCATCAGGACATACGTCCCATTCAGATATTAATTCTGAACCTTATGCCTTTAAAAGAGGAGACGGAACTGCAGCTGCTGCGTTCCCTTTCTAATACGCCCCTTCAGGTAGATGTCTCATTTATGACCATGAGCAGTCACGAGTCTAAAAACACATCTACCAGCCATCTGAACAAATTCTATCTTCACTTTGAGGACCTGAAAAATAATAAGTTTGACGGTATGATCATAACAGGTGCACCTGTGGAATTAATAGAGTTTGAAGAAGTGGATTACTGGGAAGAGCTGACAGAAATTATGGACTGGACAGAAAAGCATGTAACGTCTACCATTTATCTCTGCTGGGCGGCGCAGGCTGGTTTGTACTATCACTATGGGCTGAAGAAAAAGGTACTCTCTGAGAAGATGTTCGGACTCTTCTGGCATAAGGTGATGAACCGGAAAATCCCTCTGGTGAGAGGCTTTGACGATGCTTTTTTAGCTCCCCATTCCCGTCATACAGAGGTACCGTTAGAGGATATCAAGGCTTGTAAGGATATTACTATACTGGCAGAATCCGAGGAGGCCGGCTTTTTCCTGGGAATGGCTAAAGAAGGAAGACAGATATACGTAATGGGACACCCGGAATATGACAGGGTGACCCTGGATGGTGAGTATAAAAGAGATCTGAATAAAGGACTGGATATTCAGATTCCTAAGAATTACTACAGCAATGACAATTCGGAGGATCGGCCCCTTCTTATGTGGAGGGCGCATGCCAATAATCTTTATACGAATTGGTTGAATTATTACGTGTATCAGACGACGCCGTATGACTTGGATGGGACGCCGTTTTAGGGTGCAAAAGGGGACGTGTTCTTTCTAAAAAGAACACGTCCCCTTTTGAGATCGGGGTGTCCCAAAATGGTTCTGCCCTGTCCCCAATGAATAAAACTTAATTATCTTCTTCCGTCATGGTATATACCTGACGTTTTCTGGCCATTTCATCACTGGCAAGATATTCATCGTAGGTTGTAATCTTATCAATTAAGGCACCGCCGGGAACGATTTCCATAATACGGTTTGCAGTTGTTTCTACAAACTGATGATCGTGGGACGCGAAGAGGAGTACTCCGGGGAATTTGATCAGGCCATTGTTTAATGCCGTGATAGATTCCATGTCTAAATGATTGGTGGGCTCATCCAGAAGTAATACGTTAGCACCTGAGATCATCATTTTAGATAGGAGGCATCGTACTTTCTCCCCTCCGGAAAGTACTTTTACCTTTTTTATGCCGTCTTCCCCTGGAAATAGCATACGCCCCAGGAAGCCGCGGACATAGGTCGCATCTTTGATTTCTGAATACTGGGTCAGCCAGTCTGTTATGGTTAAATCGTTATCAAATTCTAAAGTACTGTCTTTTGGAAAATATGCCTGGGATGTGGTAACACCCCATTTATAGGTTCCCTCGTCGGGCTCCGTCTCACCCATAAGAATCTGAAACAGGGTGGTCTTCGCCAGTTCATTACTGCCTACAAAGGCAACCTTATCATTATGTCCAAGGGTGAAGGTCAGATTATCCAGCACCTTTACTCCGTCTATGGTCTTGCTCAATCCTTCAACCATAAGCACTTCATTGCCAATTTCGCGGTTGGGGCGGAAGTCGATATACGGATATTTCCTGCTGGACGGCCGTATATCGTCCAACTGGATCTTTTCCAGTGCTCTTTTTCTGGAGGTTGCCTGCTTGGATTTTGAAGCGTTGGCGCTGAACCGGGAGATAAACTCCTGGAGTTCCTTGATCTTTTCCTCTTTCTTTTTGTTCGCCTCTTTCATCTGCTTCACCAGCAGCTGGCTGGATTCATACCAGAAGTCATAGTTGCCTGCGTAGAGCTGAATCTTACCATAGTCGATATCCGCAGTGTGAGTGCAAACTTTGTTCAGAAAATAACGGTCATGGGATACCACAATTACAGTATTCTCAAAGTTAATCAAAAATTCTTCCAGCCAGCTGATAGCATCCAAATCCAGATGGTTGGTAGGCTCGTCCAGAAGAAGAATATCCGGATTCCCGAATAATGCCTGGGCTAACAGTACTTTTACCTTTTCACTTCCGTTCAGATCTTTCATTATAGAATAGTGGAGTGAAGTATCAATGCCAAGACCATTCAGCAGCATAGCGGCATCTGACTCAGCCTCCCATCCGTTCATCTCTGCAAATTCACCCTCAAGTTCACTGGCGCGGATTCCGTCTTCGTCTGTAAACTCCTCTTTTGCGTAAATGGCTTCTTTTTCCTTCATAATCTGGTACAGACGGGCATTACCCATAATAACCGTGTCCAGAACAGGATACGCATCATATTTGAAGTGATCCTGCTGCAAAAAGGAAAGACGCTGACCGGGTGTGATATTGATTTCACCCTTTGTTGTTTCCAACTGTCCGGACAAAATTTTTAAAAATGTTGACTTTCCGGCACCGTTGGCTCCGATTAAGCCATAACAGTTACCCTCAGTAAATTTAATATTTACGTCCTCAAACAGGGCTTTTTTGCCGATACGCAATGTGACATTGTTTGCTGCAATCATGTTAAAACCTCGCTTTTATTAATATATGGATATATTTGGTTACGCTCCTATTTTTATACATAGTCTTTATCTATTGTACAGTAAAATTATGATTTTGCAAGACCTATTGGAAAATTTGTTTACTTGGGATTTAATGTACTAAGTTTGAGTCTTTCCAGTCGAAAGGTATAAGGTGGCGGAGGGACGGTGAGATAAATCCCGCGTCGTCGGCCTGGCCCTGTCTCCCCGGTGCTCCCTCCTATATCCGTCCGTCTGCGACACTCCGCTCGCCGACTATTTCACCCGAACTTCACATACACAAAACCATAATTTTTACCTCAATCCAGCTAATTTTCAAAATGTTATTGATTAATTCCAGTAACATGTCTATAATAGATACGTTACAAATGCTTAAAAAATAAGAAAGTGTAAAAACCATGGAAAACTTTATATTCAGTCTGAATGCCACGGTTCCGGTCTTTTTGGTGATGGTTCTGGGGTACCTATTATATAGGAAGAAAATGCTGACAGCAGAATTTGTAAAAGTCTGTAACAGTCTGAACTTTAAAGTAACTCTCCCGGTATTGCTTTTTAAAGATATCTCCAGAGCTTCTATTCAGGAGGAATGGGATACCAAAATGGTCTTATTCTGTGCTGGGGTCACTGTAGTAAGTATTGTCCTGATATGGGTTTTGGCAAAGAAACTGGTTAAGGACAGAACAATTACAGGTGCACTGGTACAGGCTTCGTTCAGGAGCAGTGCTGCGGTCTTGGGAGTGGCCTTTATTCAAAATATTTATGGTGATGCAGGGATGGCTCCCATAATGATTATTGGCTGCGTCCCTCTGTATAATATTTTTTCGGTTATTATTCTCACATTTGAGGGCAATGGTGACTCCTCCAGTCAAAACAGCAAAATAAAAGATTCCTTAACAGAAATCCTGAAAAATCCCATTATACTGGCAATTGTCATTGGGCTGATAGTTTCACTGACTAAGCTGAAGTTCCCGGCCATAGTGGATAAAACGGTGGACAGCGTTGCAGCTATTGCCACGCCCCTTGCGCTCCTGGCCATGGGGGCAGGGTTTGAGGGAAAGAAGGCTATGGCAAAAATTAAGCCAACCATAGCAGGAGCCTTTATAAAGCTCATTGCTCTGCCTATGGTATTTGTACCCCTGGCGGCTGCTATGGGATTCCGATACGAGAAAATGATGGCTATATTGATTATGTTGGCAGGCCCTACCACAGTGAGCAGTTACATAATGGCTCAGAATATGGATAATGACGGAGTGCTGACATCCAGCATAGTGGCTGCTACAACGCTGCTAAGTTCGGTTACGCTGACAGGATGGATTTTCCTGAGCAAAAGCCTGGGATGGATATAGGAGGCAATAAATTGGAAAAACTGGAAATACTACAGGAAGACGGTGCAAAAACCGGAGTTGTAATGGAACGGTATGAGGCGCATATGGCGGGGGCTCTTCACGGAGTGATAAGAGTTTATGTGACACGTATCAGAGAGGGGCATCTGGAATTTCTGATTCAGAAGAGAAGCAGGTCAAAAGCGTCTTACCCGGGATATTACGATACTGCTTGTGCAGGGCATATTGATGCGGGGGACTGCGCCGTGCAGACAGCTGTGAGAGAAATGAAAGAGGAGCTGGGAATTTTAGCACAGCCGGGTGATCTGACATATTTGTTCTGCCAGAGTAATGACTGGCTGGAAACCTCGGGAGAGAAAGCTTTTACAGACTATGAAAGAGATACTATTTTCTGGTATCAGAAACCGGTGATTACAGAGAAATTAGTGCTGCAGAAAGAAGAGGTAGAATCGGTAGCCTGGTATGACGCCGGGGAACTTGAGATATGGGCAAAAAGAAAAGACAGCCATATCAGTTTTACCTCAAGGGAGTTTGCCAGGGTATTAAGCAAAATTAATAATCTGCTGAGACAGGCAGAGAAAAAGGAAAGTTGAGAAAAATCCTATATGGAAAATATTTTATTTAATGATTTAGAGATATCAAAAGAATTGAAACGGGCAATCGGACACATGGGCTTCGAGGAGGCAACCCCCATTCAGAGTCAGAGTATTGTGCCAATTCTGGAGGGAAAAGATGTCATCGCCCAGGCACCTACAGGTACGGGAAAGACCTGTGCTTTCGGGATTCCTCTCATTGAGACCATCGATATGGAGGCGAAAGAGGTACGGGGGCTTATCCTCTGCCCTACCAGAGAGTTGGTGATTCAGACAACAGAAGAACTGTATAAGCTTACGAAATATAAAAATTCCATCAGAATTGTACCTATTTACGGAGGACAGAATATAGAGCGGCAGATTACCGCACTGAAAAAGAAACCCCAAATTATAGTTGCAACGCCAGGAAGGCTGATGGATCATATGCGGCGGCATACCATAAAACTGGAGCACCTGACGAACCTGGTTCTGGATGAGGCCGACGAGATGCTGAACATGGGATTCAGGGAAGATATTGATGAGATCCTAAAGAAAGTCCCCAAAGAACGTCAGACCGTACTCTTTTCAGCAACCCTGTCCCCGGCAATATTGAGTATTGCGAAGACATATTTAAACCATCCGGAAAAAATACAGGTGACCAAAAAGGAAATAACCGTTCCTTCCATACAGCAATATTATCTGGAAGTGAGCAAAGAAAACAAGATTGAGGTACTGGCCCGTTTGATTGATCTCAATAATTATAAACTGTCTATTATTTTCTGCAATACAAAGCGGATGGTAGATCAGTTGAGCGAAGAATTAGTGGCCAGAGGCTACGGCGCAGAAGGTCTTCACGGGGATATGCGCCAGGCCCAGCGTGACAGAGTTATGAAAAAGTTTAAGAGCCAGGAAGCCGAGATACTCATCGCCACAGATGTTGCTGCCAGAGGAATTGATGTGGATAATGTAGAAGCTGTGTTTAATTATGATATACCAGAGGATCTGGAGTACTATGTCCACAGAATCGGTCGGACCGGCCGGGCGAACAAGACGGGAACTTCCTATACGTTTGTGGGACCGAGAGATATGTATAAGCTAAGGGAAATTATGCGTTATACAAAAGCTAAGATCAAATACATGAAGATTCCAAAACTTTCAGAGATTGAAGATGTTAAGACAGATCGGGTATTTAGGGAGATCAATAAGATATTAAAAAGTGAACAACATTTGAAATATACAGATACTATTGAAAAATATCTCTCTGAACTGCAGACAGAAGATATTACTTCACTTGATATTGCGGCAGCTTTTCTCTCCAGAGAGGTCAGGGAAGAAAAGGGCAGAGAACTGAAAGAGGCGGTTCCTGACAAGAGAAAGAATAAATTCCGTAAAACAGGATTCGGTCGCATGGCGGGGAATTCCAGGCAGAGGAAGCCATATGATCGGAAAGTAGGCATAAAAGTACAATAAATATACCATTTTTTACCATATACTACGAATTTTCCTATATTTTAGTTGTCTTTTTTGAAAAAATTAGTGGTATATTTTCTCCAGAATTGTTATGATATCTGTAGAGCGAATGATGATAAATCAGTAAAATAGAAATAATATGCAAAAGAAAGGAATGGTGGGAAAATAATGTTAATAACCAGAGAATGCGATTATGCAGTTCGCATTGTACGGGCGTTATCTTCTGGAGGGCGTTCCTGCGTGAACGATATTTGCGGAAAGGAGGAGCTGACCCCTGCCTTTGTATATAAGATACTTAAGAAACTGGAAAAGGCGGGGATCGTACAAAGCTTCAGAGGCAGCAACGGAGGCTACGCCCTGTCTAAATCTCCGGCAGAAATTACACTTCTGGATCTCTATTTGGCTGTAGATGACGCATTCTATATGATTGAATGCCTGGATCCCAATAAACCCTGTCCCCGTGACACCGTGCATGCGCATTGCCAGGTCCACAAAGAATTATGCAGGATTCAGCAGCTGATGATGGACGAACTTAGCTCCAAATCTATGGCCGAAATCCTGGAAAGCTAGATTGTTTTTTTCAAAAAACATTGATGTTTCCAGTATTGAGGGGTTGGACATTCCTATGGGAACGTGCTATAATGTGGATTAGACTTCGGGTAGAAGTATGCAAACGGGAAACCTGCATCTGCAGGTCCAAAAGAACATTGTTCAGAACAATTTTCAAGGAGGAAAAGAACAAATGGCAAGAAAGATGAAAACTATGGATGGTAACCATGCTGCTGCACATGCATCCTATGCATTTACAGACGTGGCCGCTATCTATCCTATCACACCATCATCTGTGATGGCAGAAGCTACAGATGAATGGGCTACACAGGGAAGAAAGAACATTTTCGGACAGGAAGTACAGGTAACAGAGATGCAGTCTGAAGCAGGTGCGGCAGGTACTGTACACGGCTCTCTGGCAGCAGGTGCTCTCACAACTACTTATACAGCATCTCAGGGTCTGCTACTTATGATTCCTAACTTATATAAAATCGCCGGCGAGCAGCTTCCGGGTGTATTCAACGTATCTGCCCGTGCTTTAGCAAGCCATGCGTTATCCATCTTCGGAGATCATTCCGACGTATATGCGTGCCGTCAGACGGGCTGCGCGATGCTTTGTGAATCCAGTGTACAGGAAGTTATGGACTTGACGCCGGTTGCGCACTGTGCTGCAATCAAAGGAAAAGTTCCGTTCATCAACTTCTTCGACGGATTCCGTACTTCTCATGAGATCCAGAAGATCGAGACATGGGATTACGAAGATTTAAAAGAATTGGTAGATATGGATGCAGTAGACGCGTTCAGAACTCATGCGCTGAATCCAAATCACCCATGCCAGAGAGGTTCCGCTCAGAACCCAGATATCTTCTTCCAGGCAAGGGAAGCATGTAACCCATATTACAATGCATTACCTGCAATTGTACAGGAATACATGGACAAAGTGAATGCCAAAATCGGTACAGACTATAAATTATTTAACTATTACGGTGCAGAGGACGCAGAGCACGTAATCATTGCTATGGGTTCCGCCTGTGATGCAATCGAAGAAACTATTGACTACTTAACAGCGGCAGGCGAAAAAGTTGGTGTTGTAAAAGTTCGTCTTTACAGACCATTCTGTGCAGAGGCATTAATCAATGCAATTCCTGACACAGTAAAACAGATTTCCGTATTAGACAGAACAAAAGAGCCAGGTTCTCTTGGCGAGCCATTGTACTTAGATGTAGTTGCAGCTTTAAAGAATACCAAATTCGATGCAGTGCCTATTTTCTCCGGACGTTACGGCTTAGGCTCCAAAGACACAACACCTGCTCAGATCGTAGCTGTATATAAAAATACAGAAAAGAAGAAATTTACTATCGGTATCGTTGATGATGTTACGAATCTGTCTCTTGAGACAGGCGCTCCCCTTGTTACAACTCCGGAAGGAACCATTAACTGTAAGTTCTGGGGTCTGGGCGCAGATGGTACGGTAGGTGCCAACAAGAACTCCATCAAGATTATCGGTGATAACACAGATATGTATGCACAGGCATACTTTGATTACGATTCCAAAAAATCCGGCGGTGTGACAATGTCTCACTTACGTTTTGGTAAAAAAGCAATCAAATCTACTTATTTGATCCACAAAGCAAACTTTGTTGCCTGCCACAATCCTTCTTATGTGAATAAATACAACATGGTTCAGGAATTAGTAGACGGTGGTACCTTCTTATTAAACTGCCCATGGGATATGGAAGGCCTTGAGAAACATCTGCCAGGACAGGTAAAGAGCTTTATCGCAAATCACGGAATTAAGTTCTATATCATCGATGGTATTAAGATTGGTAAAGAAATCGGACTTGGCGGACGTATCAATACGGTTCTTCAGTCTGCATTCTTCAAACTGGCCAATATCATTCCTGAGGATCAGGCTATTGATCTGATGAAAGCAGCCGCTAAGGCTACTTACGGAAGAAAAGGCGATAAGATTGTTCAGATGAACTATGACGCCATTGACGCCGGTGCAAAACAGGTCGTAGAGATTCAGGTACCGGAATCCTGGAAGAGCGCTGCTGACGAAGGTCTGGCAATGACACATGCAGAAGGCGGCAGAAAAGACGTTGTAGATTTCGTTAATAATATTCAGAGCAAGGTTAACGCTCAGGAAGGTAACTCCCTGCCTGTATCTGCATTTACCGATTATGTAGACGGCAGTACACCATCCGGCTCATCTGCTTACGAGAAACGTGGTATCGCAGTAGATATTCCTGTATGGAACCCAGACAACTGTATTCAGTGTAACCGCTGTGCTTATGTATGTCCTCACGCTGTTATCCGTCCAATCGCTTTAACAGAAGAAGAGGCTGCTAACGCACCGGAGGGAATGAAGACATTGCCAATGACAGGTATGGCTGATTACAAATTCGCCATCTCAATTTCAGCCTATGACTGTACCGGATGTGGATCCTGTGCAAATGTTTGCCCGGGCAAGAAGGGTGCAAAAGCGCTTGCTATGGAAAACATGGAAGCCAACGCAGGAGAGCAGGTATACTTCGATTACACCAGAACACTTCCTGTAAAAGAAGATGTTGTCGCTAAATTTAAAGAAAATACAGTAAAGGGAAGTCAGTTCAAACAGCCATTGCTTGAGTTCTCAGGCGCTTGTGCAGGCTGTGGGGAGACTCCTTATGCCAAACTGATCACACAATTATTCGGTGACAGAATGTATATTGCGAATGCAACCGGATGCTCCTCCATCTGGGGTAACTCTTCACCATCCACACCATATACTGTAAATGCTAAGGGCCAGGGTCCTGCATGGTGCAACTCTCTGTTTGAAGACAACGCAGAGTTTGGATACGGTATGTTATTGGCTCAGAAGGCTGTGAGAAACGGTCTGAAAGCAAAAGTGGAAGATGTGGTTGCCAACGGAACAAACGAAGAAGTAAAAGCAGCAGGACAGGCTTGGTTAGACAGCTACAATTGCGGTGCTACCAACGGAACTGCTACGGACAAACTGATTGCCGCACTGGAAGCATGCGGATGCGAAAAAGGCCAGGAGATCTTAAAACAGAAAGATTTCTTAGCTAAAAAATCCCAGTGGATTTTCGGTGGAGACGGATGGGCTTATGACATTGGATTTGGCGGTGTTGACCATGTACTGGCAAGCGGACAGGATATCAACATTATGGTATTCGACACAGAAGTTTACTCCAATACCGGTGGACAGTCTTCAAAATCCACACCGACAGGAGCTGTGGCACAGTTTGCAGCAGGCGGTAAAGAGGTGAAGAAGAAAGATCTCGCTAGTATTGCCATGAGTTACGGCTATGTATATGTTGCTCAGATTGCTATGGGCGCTGATTATAATCAGACGGTAAAAGCGATTGCAGAGGCTGAGGCATATCCCGGACCATCTTTGATCATTGCTTATGCTCCATGTATCAACCATGGTATTAAGAAGGGCATGAGCAAAGCTCAGACAGAAGAAGAACTGGCTGTTAAGTCAGGATACTGGCATTGCTTCCGCTTCAATCCTGAATTAAAGGCAGAAGGAAAACCTGCATTCTCCTTAGACAGTAAAGCACCTACAGAAAGCTATCAGGAATTCCTGGATGGTGAGGTTCGCTACAATTCTCTGAAGCGTTCTAATCCTGAAAAGGCTGCAGTACTGTTTGAACAGTCTGAGAAGTTCGCGAAAGAAAGATATGAATACCTGAATAAGTTAATCACATTGTACGGTGGGGAGAACTAATTATCAGGAATAGATAACAAAAGCGTCGCTCTTGGGAGTGGCGCTTTTTTTCTTTTTGTCGGGTGATATTTCAGATGACATTTGACGTCAGTTGTGTTACGCTTGTAAAATGAAAAAAGACAGAAATGGAGAAGGAAAGCAGGAGATGTTACATAATATAAGTGCAGATGCCAGCTTGATAAGATACAGGATTTATTGCAGAAGTATAGAGCATACTAAGATAGCTGTGGGCCTCAGTGCAATAATTTTTATTTTCATACTTTTACTGTCAATGATTATATCCAAAACTGCAACTTTGGACTATGTGGACAACAAAACTGCACAAGAGGACAACACTATAGGAGATGAAATTCACGATCCGGAAATCCCCGCATTGTCCGTCTGCGGATATGCAGGACTTGGAATGCCCGGCCTACTGTCCACTGAAAAACCTGGAGGGGTAACTGAACCAGCCTCTTATTTGGAGACAGATAAGAATAACTTTATTAGTAAATCAGAAACAATTACAGAAGAGAGTATCTCTGTCTCTATATCCGAAATATCTGCGGGTACACCGGCATTTCCAGATTTATCAGGTTCGGAGGCTGAAACTGAAAATTCAGAGATTCTGCCTGCTGATACGAATGAGTCCAATACAAAGACGGATCCTTCAAGTTCCTTTATCTTCGATACGAGTATTCGAGATGGTATTTCTGTATATGATACCAAATATTCATTTCAGATTTCTTATCCCAAAGGCATCGTGGTTACAGAATGTAAGGTTTACGTAAACGGAAGAGAGACAGGTGTGTGCGAAGATTCTATGTGGACAGTTGATCTTCTGCCTAACCAGTCAAATGATATATTGATAAAGGTGAGTTATAAATCCTCGGACGGAGAGATACTATCTGTAAGTAAAACCTACAATGTTCCCACAATTATCTCTCCTATGGAGCTGGTGACAAATCTGGCAGAACCGGAGGTCGGGCTTTATACCAGAGAAAAGTATGAATTCTATGCATACGGTGTAAGAAATGACAGAGAATACACAGTAGAAGTATATCTCAGGGACAAACTTTTGGCGACTGAAGCAGATGGGAAGACCTACATAGCTAAGATGACGGATGGTGATAATGTAATCAAAATTCGTATGCTCTGGGACGGCAAAGTGATTGAGGAGAGGGAAGTTTTGATTTTGTGTTGGATTATGCCGGAAGCCGAGGCTGTATTCTATTCTCCTATGGGAGAAGGAACGGTAACGGATCCCGAATATGTTTTCACTTATATCGTGAGGAATGTGGATACATTTGAACCTGTTCCATCTGTAGTGTATCTAAACAACGAACTACTATCATGCAGCGAGGACGGAAGTTATCACGTACTTCTGAAACCAGGGGATAATGTGATAAGAATTAATTGGTACAGCAGTGACGGGGAATCTTTTTCAGAGGCAAAGGGAGTTACCTATATTCCTGAGTAGGATATAGAGGTGAGTGGTTTACAATGTTATGATTGCGAAAATAATGTTTTTATGATATATTTTATATGAACAAGGATAATACTGATATGGTCTGATGGCAGTTAGTTTAGCTGTAATCAGCAAAAGGGAATCCGGTGAAATTCCGGAACAGTCACCACTACTGTAATGCGGACAAGAGGGCCAATACCACTGGAAGAATTCCGGGAAGGGGTCTTTGAGGAGGAAGCGGAGTCAGGATACCTGCCATATTCAGGAAGAGAGCAATAGTTCCGGGTGAAGGAAGTATGCTTTTTTTCGTGCACAAAATCAGAGAGAATAAAGGGTTCTTCTGCTTACAAGGCGGAAGGCCCTTTTCTAGTTTGGCGAAAAAAAGAACCGGGAAATATGTGGGAGGTGGTTGACAAAAAGAAAGAAATCAAAAAGAAAGAAATGCCAGATTAAATAAAACAAGGAGGGAAGTCAAAATGAAAAAAATGAGAAGAGTTTTGGGGATGTTGACTGCTGTTATACTATGTATCACCTCCATCCCTGTACCGGCAGCTGCAGACAGCAGCGTGCCAATTGGAGAAGTTTATGTAAGTATTGAGGACACAGTGCCTACACCGGCAGGAGAAACCTATCCGGATCCCAGAGGTGTTATGGCAGAAGGATGGGTAGACCTCTATCAGACAGACAGCACTATGGATGTGATTGTAAGATTGGCCGAGGCCAACGGTATGGAAGTAGTGGGGGCAGAGAGCAATTACATATCATCCATAGGGGGTCTGGCCGCTTTTGACCGGGGAAGCGGAAGCGGCTGGATGGGAACCATCAACGACTGGTTTACTAATGCCGGGTTTGGAGACTTTACAGTGGAAAGCGGAGGACTGGGGGACGGGGATACCGTATCTATCCTTTATACACTGAATTACGGCGAGGACGTTGGAAGTTCCTGGAGCAATAACAATAAAACACTGAGCGCGTTAGAATGCAGTGAGGGAGAACTGGAACCGGCATTTTCGGGGGACGTGAAAGAGTATACTCTTACGGTCCCTGAGGGAACGAAAAGTGTTACAGTGACTCCTACGGCTGTCAATAAGAATTTTCAGGTTAGATCCAGTGTAGATGGGACAGAGTACAAAAGAACTCAGGATATACCGGTAGAAAATGGAACAGTGATAACTGTCAAATGCGGAGATCCTGCCTGGCCGTCTATGAATAACCAGGCCGGAGGAGACGGGGCTCAAACCCCGGCAGAGGTGTATAGCATCACAGTACAGACCGGGGAAGTGAATCATCCGCCTAAGCTTCAAGAGGGAGTAGCCCCCAAAGCAGAAGCTAATCTGGATCTGGGACAGGCCTATACTGCGGAGCTTTCTACTATTTTTACTGACGAGGATCAGGATGAATTAAACTATAAAGTGAGTATAAACGGCAATGCCCCCGTGGAAGCAGAGGCATCTTATAGTTATCAGCCTGACAAGGCAGGAACTTCCACTCTGACTTTTACAGCTAATGACGGTTCTGTTGATTCTTCCCAGACCTATACGGTGACGCTTCATATAAAGGATAAGTCAGTCACAGATGCGGATCTGTTAGAGCAGATTGAATCCAAATTATATAACCTACGTCCTACGTATGGAACGGACAGTAATATGGTTACAATGATGGAAGAGAAGATAAAATCTATGAATATAGAAGGAACAGAAAATGTTCAGGTATCCATTTTATCTTCTTCAGATTCTCATGTTGCGGCAGATGGTGCGATTACCTATTATAATTTTGATGACTATGCAAACGCCGGATTTTCTTCTGTTTATCAGGTAAATGTGGATGTTGTCTATCACCTGGTCTTAAATGACACAGAAAAGGATATTACTAACAGAGCTTTGATCGGCTGGGATGGACAGGCTGTTAAAGATAAGCTTGAACAGGAAGAACTGCCTAAAGTAACAGAGGATTCTATAAAGGGCGAAAACGTTAATCTGCAGGAAGTGACATCCGATCTTGATTTGCCCCAGATACTGGGAGGTAGTTACCGAAACAGTCTGACACAGATCACCTGGACTTCCTCTAATCCAGAAATTATTGAGATTGTAAAGAATGGATACGACTGGGATTATAATAATTATACAGGGAAAGTTATCATTCCGTCTTCGGATACCCAGGTGACGCTGACCGCTGCGTTTACATTTACGAAGACCAACAGTACCTATGAAGAGGATATCATCCTGACGAAAAAATTTCAGGTTGCTGTAAAGAAAACCGGAGGGGATGAGGAAGAACAGCGGGCGCAGATGCAGCAAAAGCTGGATACATCTTATACAGCAGAACAGTTAAAAGATTTTATTACGAAAGAACCTTTGGACTGTGACGCTGTCACCGGGGATATGAAGCTGCCGGTTCCAAGCCAAATCGGTTTTGACAGTAATAAAGAAATAAAAGTAACCAGCAGCAATACCGATGTAATGACCATCAACGGATACCGCACATATGTCTATCAGCCGCTGCCGGGCAGTCCTGCCTCAGAGGTAAATCTGGTGATTACTTATACGAAAGATGGAATTAGTGTCTATAAGGAAATTCCACTGAAAATACAGCCCTTATCCCAGGAAGATATAGACAGTGAAATCACTCTTATGGAAAAGGCAAAAGCATCCTACTTTGAAGGAATTAATGACGGGAGGAATCTTTCCAAAGATAAGGTAACTGAGAGCCTTCATGGATTCCGTGAGGTTAGCTGGAACGAGGATCAAACAGCATTGCAGTGGTCCTATCATATTAACGATGATACGGGGAAGGGCATTCAGCCGGTGGACATTAATCCGGATGATCAGATGGGAACCAGTGGCTACCGGACCTTTAAGTCCAGCAATACATCAGTGATCACCCATGAGAATCTACTGGTGACAAGACCGGAAAATAACACTTCCGTAACAATTTCCTCTGTTTTATCCAGCATAAAATATGAAAAATATGCGGAGAAGTATCCGGAATCTGAAGATCTGCAGAAGTTATACAGACAGCCAGTATCTGTTGATGTAACCGTAAAAGGGACAAAAATGACTCCAGCCTCTGTAAGCGATGGCAGTGCAAAGAGAATCAGCAGCACAGAAGCCGAGATAAGCTTTACCTCTGATACGGAAGGAACCTATTATTATCAGGTAACCGAGGAAGGCAGCCCGGCGCCGGAGATTGATACCAGCGGCGATGGGACGGCAGCGGTGGAAGGGGTAAATTCTTTTACTGTGAAAGAACTCGCAGAAGGGGCGGCAGAGCTGTTTCTGACTGTGAAAAATGAGGCTGGAATCAGTGAAGTACTTAAAGTAAGAATTCCTGATTATGTTGATTTGACCGCAAAATTAATCAAAGATCCCAAACTGAGTACAGGAATCTTCTGGACTCCTCTGTTTGAGAGACGTATGAACGACAATAAGGGGGCAAGATTTGCGTATGTTCATCTGCCTTTAGGTACGGATACATTTGAATTTACTTTCCGGGTATCGGAGGAAGATGTGGAGGTCTATGACAGCGAAGGAAATAAAATGGTTCCGGACAGTGAAGGAATCTATAAGATGAGCATAGATGTGACCTCAGCAGCTGACGGCGATATTTACCTTCCTCAATGGCTTATGGGCTTAGGCGGACAGTCGGTAAACTTTCAGATGAAAGCAGGGGATCAGACCGCCAGCTACAGACTGAATGTTGTTAGGAAAAATCTTCGCACAGATCTGGAAGTGGTAGACTATTTCTGCATAGGCTCTCAGTATACGAATATGGGCAATTATGGTTTATTCCCGGAGCGTTCGCTGATGGGAGGGGCCAGCTGGAATACCCCTATCTCTCTGGGAGGATTCGGGGGATATATAACATATAAATTCGCAAATCCTGTGAAAAACGATCCGGCCAATCCCTACGGAATAGATTTTATTGTCTACGGCAACTCCAATGGGGGAGGAGGCTTTTCAGAGCCGGGTAATGTGATGGTTTCGGAGGATGGAGAAAACTGGTACATGCTGGCCGGATCGGATTATTTTGACGACAATACAGTATGGAATTATCAGCTCACATACAGCAAAGGTGAATCTAACGGTAAAAACAATAAAATCGATTGGACGGATATGTACGGAAATACAGGGACAATGGGTTTGGGAATGCATCCTCCCAAAAATGAATATTATCCTAACGCGGAATTTGACGCTGACAAGCCTGTAACAGTTACGGGCGCACTTCTGAAAAGCGATGCCAAAGACGATTATGGCACAGCGGCTGCAGCATTTCCTGATTTCGGATACGCGGATGTACATACGAACTCTAAATCCGTTGGAGGAACAGGTGAAAACGTTACGGTTACGGGAGAGGCAGGAAATCCCTACGGCACAGACCGGGAAGGTTACGGCGATGGCTTTGATTTGGACTGGGCTGTAGATGGAGAAGGAAATCCAGTTCATCTGGACCGTATCCGGTACGTCAAAATTCAGACGGCATCTCATGTGGACGGAGGTGCAATCGGTGAAAAATCTACAGAGGTTAATTCAATAGTCACCGCTGCACAAGAAGACAAAGAAGTAGGAAAGACGAATGCACCTGCTAGTATTACGGTAAACGGAGAGACCTTAGCAATGCAGGAGGGAGTGGACACCTATAAGGTAAAAGCAGACGATGGGAAAGTAACCGTCGCTGTGGATGCTCCGGACGCTGCCAATGTCTACATCAATAATCAGAGGGGAAAAAGCAGAACTTTTGAAACCATGCCCCGGGAAGGAATTATTCGGGTAATTGTGCAGGAAGAGGAGAAAGAACCGGTTATCTATTATATTAATTCTCTGAAACCAGAAGAGCTTGTAAGTGAAGTAGCCTTGAATCATACAAACCTTTCCTTAGGAAAGGGAGGAAGTGTCCGGCTGAAAGCAGTAATAACTCCGGATACAGCTTTGGATAAAAAGGTAAGCTGGAGTTCTTCTAACCCTGCGGTAGCTTCCGTAGATCAAACTGGTATGGTTACTTCCGGCAAAGAGGGAACTGCTGCGATTTCGGTTACTTCCAATGACGGTGGAAAAACGGCAGAGTGTAAAGTGACAGTTAACTTTGGCGGAACCTGGAAAAAGGACGGAAAAGGCTGGTGGTATGGGTATAATGACGGTTCATGGCTCTCCAACTGCCGGATGAAGATAGGAAAAGGATATTATGCCTTTGATGCGGCGGGATATATGAAGACCGGATGGGTATCTCTGGGTGGAAGATGGTCTTACCATACGGCAGAGGGTTCTGCGCTTATCGGCTGGCAGAAAATTGACGGCAAGTGGTATTATCTGAAGAATGACAGCCTGATGTCTGCCGGATGGCTGAAGCAGGGAAATACCTGGTACTACCTGAATGGAAGCGGCCAGATGCAGACTGGCTGGTATAAGGTGGGAAGTACTTGGTATTACAGCAATGGAAGCGGAGCCATGCTGACCGGCTGGCAGAAAATAGGAGGAACCTGGTACTATCTGAGAGAGAGCGGGGCAATGGCCACTGGCTGGATCCAGCTGTCGGGTAAATGGTACTATCTGAACGGAAGCGGAGCGATGCAGACTGGCTGGTATAAGGTTGGAAGTACCTGGTATTACAGCAATGGAAGCGGAGCGATGCTAACCGGCTGGCAGAAAATAGGGGGAACCTGGTACTATCTGAGAGAGAGCGGGGCAATGGCCATCGGCTGGCTCCAACTGTCCGGTAAGTGGTATTATCTTCAGAAAAGCGGGAAAATGGCTTCTGATTCGTGGGTAGGCAGGTACTATGTAAACAAGTCAGGAGTATGGACGAAGACAAGATAGACAGACAGCTAACATGAAAAAGAGAGGGCGACCTCTCTTTTTCTTAAATAGATATACGGATAAAAACAAAAAAAGTCATACAAAAAATATATGTGTAAATAATCTAAGACATTTTAGCCGGCCTTATGGTAGAATTATAGAAAAAGGGTTTCGCAAAGGATTTTACCATAAAGAGAAAGGACATCCTGTACCATTTGAGCCCAATGAAGACATATGGTATTGCCGGATTCCCCAAAAGTGGCTGGCAGAAGGTGATACTATCTGAAAATAGATGGAAAGGAAAATGTTTTGCTTTTGGGCAGAAACAAGTATTTAAGGACATGAAGGTGAAAGAAAAAAAGGGCACAATAACAGCATTTATTATATATGTGATAACAGTACTACTTTTGTTTTATATCACTAATTTTAGGCTCGGAGGAGCTGTTGAAACCGGTCTGGTGTGGATTGCAGCCATACCTCCTGTATATGGCTTCTTCTATACAAAAGAAAAAAGAGCGCAGGAAAAGCTTACGGCAGAAGGAGCGGAGATACCAGAACTTAAAATATTTTCCATTATTAGCGCTATAGTGATTATGTTATGGACGGTGAGCTGGGCGAGGAATATGATTACAAATCCTCATGATATGAAAGGATACTTTGCCATACCGTTTGTATGTTCTGTTGGTATATATGCAGCAGGGAAAAAGTATCTGCGTTTCTTCATGGCTGTTAAGCTCTCATTTCTGGTAAGCTTGTGTTATGCGGGAATTATACTTACGGCAGGGATTTATTTGATACTCACAGACGTATCTACAGTAGAAGAAACAAAGTCGGATCTTCAGAATCAGGGCTATTATAAAGTAATATATACAGGAGCAATGGGAGCGGGCAATCTGGAGAAAATAGGGATATATCCCAGTACTTCCTCTGAAGAGAAGGATGCGTGCAAATATTATCTGTTTACGGGGGAGAAGGAGGGCGGGACGTATGGGCTTGTAACTGATATATGGGATGGAACCATGGAAGCACAGTTAGATTTAAGCCTGGGATGTTCCCCGGAACAAGCTCTGGCTTTTTATGAGGCTTATCCATTTCAGAAATATTAAAAGAGAATAAAATTTAAAAAAGAAGTACAATGAAATGTGGAATGTTTTTAACCAATATGGTATAATTAGGCAGTAAAGTAAAAAGAATAAACGGTATGGTCTGTGCTCAGCAATGAGTCAGTTTACAGGGAATCCGGTGAGAATCCGGAACAGCCTTTCTCTACTGTGTGAGGGACGAAAGCAGCGTAAAACCACTGGAACTATCCGGGAAGGTGCTGCTGGTAGGAAGAACTCAAGTCAGGATATCTGGCATACTGCGTGAAAAAAGCATCTGTTAGTAAAGACAGAGCTTTTCTTTTTATGCATAAAAGAAAAGGAGGACGAGAAAAAGAATGAAGAATCAAAGACATGGAAGACGTTTTTGCGCCTGGATATTAGTAGTTATGCTTTTATTCGGCAGCTTTCCGGCCAACATATCTGCTGAGGCGTGGGATTCCAAAGGAGATGCGCCCAAAGAGATGGATATTCGGTTTTGGGAAGATGAATCCCCGGACATAGGATTCTATTTGAATGCTGCAGCCCGGTATATTCTTGAGACAGTGCCGGAACCCACGTTTGGAACTTCCGGAGGAGAATGGTCTGTTATGGATCTGCTGAGAGGGATGTACACAGGAAGCGATTATATGAATTACATACCAGAGGGGTATTTCGATCAGTATATTGAGAAAGTGGAGACATATACTGTTGATTGTGAAGGAATCCTGCATGATAAAAAAAGTACGGAATACAGTCGTGTATTTCTTTCCTTGACTGCACTTGGCTATAACGTGTCCAATGTGGCCGGGTATGATTTTATCGATAAGCTTTCCCAGTCTTATAAGTATGCGGTTTGGCAGGGACTAAACGGTCCCGTGTGGGAGCTCATTGCTCTGAATACCGGGGACTATTCTTTATATGATTCTCCTTCAGAGGGTACACCTGAAGATTATAATACCAAGGGGAAGATGATTGATGAAATACTGAGACAGGAAATCACCACCAATGCAGGAGTAAAGGGGGGCTGGGCGCTGAGTGGCAAGACTCCGGATCCCGATATGACAGGTATGTCGTTACAGGCTTTAGCTCCATATTATCTGGACAGCGGGTTATATGAACAGACAGGGGCAGGGACTGATTATGAGGAATTCTGCACTGCAGTAGAGCGAGGGATTGCTGCGATGGCAGATATGCAGCTTGCACATGGCGGTTTTGCCTCCTGGGGGACTGTAAACTCAGAATCTGCCGTACAGATCATTGTGGCCCTTACGGCTCTGGATATAAACCCCCTGGAGGACAATCTGTATCTGGAGAGGATTGGCAGAACGGTAAGCTTTGTGAAAGAGGGCGGAGTACATGACGGAGTGTACACAGATAATATGATAGATTATCTTCTGACATTTTGGGCTTACGGCAGTGGAACTTCACCGGAAGTGGGGGGATTTAAACATGTAACAGAGGGGTATGACGGCGGAGGCGGCTCCGGAACGGCAGTGAACGGAATGGCAACAGATCAGGCATTGTATGGATTGATTGCGTATGACCGTTATCTAAAAGGAGAACTGCCCCTTTACGATATGCGGGATATGTGCAGTGGTGAATATCAGTGGATGGAGCCGCAGCAATATGAGATTACCTATGACGGAAATGGTGAAAGTGATACAGAACAGGATTGGGCATCTCCCTATGCAGCTCTTACACTGCCCGCCGGCAAAGATGCATCTGGAAAAGCGTTTGCAAGTTGGAATACAAGTCCGGATGGAGACGGTACATCTTATAAGGCAGGAGAAGTGTTATCCATGCCTGAACATAATATAACGCTTTATGCGCAGTATGCGGAAAGCTATACCATTGATCTGCAAACCAACGGGGGAAGCCTGGTGGGATATGATGTACCGGAATCTTATACCTCTGGTGACAGCGATATCCTGCTTCCTGACAGCAGTCAGATCATCCGCAAAGGATATATATTTGACGGCTGGTTTGACAACGAGAATCTGGCGGGACAGAAAGTAACGCAGATTACCACCGGAAGTACAGGGAATAAAAAATATTATGCCAAGTGGAATCTGGATGAAACTCCGGTTGCCCGATTATCAGATACAGTTCGCGGGTGGGTAATAGAAGAACTTACCCTGGAAGATAAAGAGACAGTAAGTGCTGCCAGAACATTATATAACTCCATGATTCAGGAACAGCAGAATCGTGTAGATAATACAATCCTTCAGAAGCTGGTAAGCGCGGAAGAAAAGATAAAAAGGCTGGAAGAGGAACTCACATTAGACACAGTCAAAAAAGAGGCAAAACAATCATTAAGCAGTTACAAAGATCCAGAAGATTATCGTACTGCCCAGCAGAAGGAGCTAAAAGAGGCCATAGAGGCAGGGGAAGCTGCTATAGATGCGGCTGAGGACGCATTGGGGGTTGATACAGCTCTTAAAAATGCTATGAAGGCGATAGACCAGATAGAGACAGCTCAGCAGATGAATGACAGGGAGTTGGCTGAGGCTAAGTCCAGTGCCAAAACTCAGCTGGAAAATTATAAAAATCCGGATGACTACAGATCTGCTCAGAGAGAAGAACTAAATGAGATTCTGGAAAATGGAAAGCAGATGATAGAAAATGCGGATACGATATCTGATGTAAAAACAATTACTGATGCTGTCAAGGACAAAATGGATGCTGTGAAAACGAATGCCCAGCTGTCAAAAGAAGAGTTAGATGCCGCGAAGGATGAGGCAAAGAATGAACTGAGAAGCTATAAAAAGTCTGAAGATTACAGGGAAGAACAGAAAAAGGAACTGAGCAAGGCTATCTCTAATGGAGAAAATGCCATTGATTTGGCAGAGAGCAAGACAGAGGTTGCAAGCGTTCTAGAGATTGCGAAACAAAATATAGATGCAATCAAAACAGATAAACAGTTAACCCAGGAAGAACTGATTGCTGCAAAAGAAAAAGCCAGGGAGGAATTATCTTCTTATAAAAATCCGTCCGACTACAGGGAGGCCCAGAGAGAAGAATTGGCAAAAGCAATTGAGGCGGGAAACCAGGCTATTGATAAAGCATCGGAGATAACCGGTGTGCATGCTGCTGTAAAAGCTGCCAAAGAAGTAATAGATGCCATTAAGACGGATGAGCAAATGAGTCAGGAAGAAACTATACAAAAGATTGTTCTGGATCGGACGAGTGTTGTTCTGAATAAGAAGGGGTCTGTGACATTAAAGGCTGAGATTTTTCCTGAGACTGTATTCAACAAAAATGTGGTTTGGAGTTCCTCTAATCCCAAAGTGGCAGCTGTAGATAAAAATGGAAAGGTCACAGCAGGAGAAGAAGGTACGGCTAACATTACGGTAACAGCAGAAAACGGTAATATAACGGCTGTGTGCAAAGTGACAGTTACTTATCAAGGAGCCTGGAAACAAAACAGCAGAGGCTGGTGGTACCGTTACAGTGACGGAACCTGGCCCGCGGACTGCCGCATTAAAATAGGCACATATTATTATGCCTTTGATGCAGACGGCTACATGAAAACCGGGTGGGCATATATCGGAGGAAGATGGTCCTATCACAGGACAGACGGAGGAGCGCTCACAGGCTGGCAGAAAATAGGGAATACGTGGTACTATCTGAATACAAACAG
>NZ_FQVI01000001.1:0-67527 GCF_900129135.1 Lactonifactor longoviformis DSM 17459 | reverse complement strand
AACGGCCAGGCAGTTAGCTGAGGAGAAACGCAGCAGCAAGCAGATCCACCCAGTACCCCTGGCCCCAAGACCTCCTCCCTTGACCGTCCGTCTGCAACACATCGCTCCCCGATTATATAACTCCGAACTTCACATACACAAAACTAGAATTTTTCTTTAATCTTCCTCTCCCCCAACTCCAATCTCTGTTCCAGATCCCTTTCCCCTGAAAGAATACTTTTAAACCGTTCCCACTCATCCAGCAGCCCCTGCCCGTGGGGGACCAGGTAAGCGCCTGCGTCACTGCCCAGGGCCATGGTGACACCGGCTTTCCAGGCTTTTCTTATAGTTTCGCCTGCTCTCCTCCAGATGCTTTCCAGAACAGTGTCCGAAAACCGTCCGCAGCCTATGAGGTTAGGAACCACAGTGACCGTAGGCACCCACACGGCCTTAGACTGGGAAAAGGCCCGGATGCACTCATCATCCATGTAATTGCCGTGTTCCACGCTGTCCACCCCTGCCAGCAGGGCATCGTACACAGGGCCGGCTCCGTTGGTATGGGCCATGACCGAAAAACCCTCCTCGTGAGCTATGTGTACCATCTCTTTGACCAGCGCATAGGGCAGGGCATTCCCCGTAATATGGCCGTCTGTGTCGAAGTCCATGATTCCCGTTGTCATGATTTTAATAAAATCCCCGCCCTGCACTTTTACCTCCCGGACAAGAGCCGCATATTCCGGAAGCGTATCGAAGCCCTTGCCTACAATGCCTCCGTAGTGCCCGTTTTTATGAATTGCAAAGATAGGAGTGCGGTAGTCGATTCCGTAAGAGGGCGCAATCTCCCGTGCCCGCCTGGAAACGCCAAGGCTGTCTCCGCCGTCCCGGACAAACCCGATGCCCAGCTTTTGATAGGCGGAAAAATGGGCATGGATTACAGATTCGTCCACACCGGTTTGATGGCGGTTTACCGCATGTTTATAGTTAACAGCGTCCATAATAATATGGGCATGACATTCTCCGAACATAGGATCTCTTCTTTCTTTCTGTGATTTGTGATAGAATAGGAGCTGTTAAGCTCAAATAATAATATATCAGATATTGCACGAAATGTTAAGAAAAAGGAGAATTATGATGTTAACAATAGGAAGTCATTTATCATCCGCAAAAGGATATGAAGCCATGGGAAAAGAAGCTCTGAAAATCGGAGCCAATACGTTTCAGTTCTTTACCAGGAATCCCAGAGGGGGAAGGGCAAAAGAGATACGGCCCGAAGATGTGCAGTCCTTTTTGAACCTCTCCAAAGAGCATGGATTTCCCTGTATTCTGGCGCATGCGCCCTATACCATGAATGCCTGCGGAGCAGATGAAAAGGTGCGCACCTTTGCCATTGAAACTATGGCGGACGATCTCAGAAGAATGGAGTATACACCAGGAAATTATTATAATTTTCATCCGGGAAGCCATGTGCAGCAGGGGACTGAAAAAGGGATTGCCCTGATTGCTGATGTTCTGAACCGGAACCTGAGGCCGGATCAGACCACCACGGTGCTTCTGGAGACTATGTCCGGAAAAGGGAGCGAGGTAGGGCGGAATTTCCGGGAACTGCGTGAGATCCTGGATCGTGTGGAACTCTCAGATAAAATGGGAGTCTGTATGGATACCTGCCATGTATTTGACGGCGGGTATGACATTGTAAATTGCCTGGATGAGGTGCTGACGGAGTTTGATCAGGTGATCGGGCTGAAGCGGCTGAAAGCGATCCATTTAAATGACAGTATGAATGAGCTGGGCAGCCATAAGGACAGGCATGCCAGGATAGGGGAGGGACATATCGGCAAAGAGGCCCTGATCCGTGTCATCAACCATCCTGCACTGAGAGAGCTTCCTTTTTATCTGGAAACGCCGAATGATCTGGAGGGCTATGCCGGAGAAATCGAACTCCTAAGAGAAGCATACCGCTAACGTCAGGCGGTATAAAAATAACCAGAAAGCATAAGAAAAAGAAAATAATATTGTTCAATCATCTGAAATTAGGGAAAAAACGGGAGGCAATATTAACAGAGGATCCCAGTTGTGCTATCATAAAAGACGATGCTTATAAGAGTGCAATAGGAAAGAAGGTTCTTAATAATATGAAGTATGTAAAACAGATTGGGATTATCGGAGGCATTACCTTTGCGGGAGAGCTGCTGAATTATCTGCTGCCTCTGCCGGTGCCGGCCAGTGTATATGGAATGATTCTGCTGTTTCTGGCTCTGTGTATGGGAGTTGTAAAAGAAGAGCACATAAAAGAAACTGCCGATTTTCTGCTGGTTCTGATGCCTGTGATGTTTACAGGTCCAAGTGTGGGAGTGATAGAGAATTACGCCAGTATATCCCAGGGCCTGCTGGGGTTTGTGGTGATTATTGTAATTACAACCGCGGCAATTATGGGAGTAACAGGGGCAGTCACCCAGGGAGCGATGCGGCTGTGCGCAAAGGTGAAAAAAACAGAAAAGGAGTCAGGGGGCGAGGACTATGAATGCGGTGTTTGAAAATTCAGCCTATTTTGGTTTTTTTCTTACCCTGCTGGGGTATGGGCTTGGGCTGGCAGTCCAGAAAAAAACAAAACTTGCAGTGTGCAATCCCCTTCTTATCTCCACAGTATTTATTATTGGGGTGCTCCTTGCGGGGAGGATACATTTTGAGACGTTTAATCAGGGGGCACAGTATATCACATATCTGCTCACTCCGGCTACTGTCTGTCTGGCACTGCCATTGTACCGGCAGCTCCGGATACTGAAGGAGAATTTAGTGCCTGTACTGGCTGGCCTTACCGCCGGCACTGTCACCTGTATGGGACTGATTGGAGGGATGGCGTATCTTCTGCATCTGGAACGAACTATGACCCTGTCCCTGCTTCCCAAATCGATCACCACAGCTATTGCCATTGGCGTGACAGAGGAGATTGGGGGACTGTCAGGCATAACAGTTGCTGCAGTGGTAATTACAGGAATTCTTAGCACCGTGGTTGCCGACCTGGTTTTTAAAGTATGCCATATCAAAGATCCCGTGGCCCAGGGGCTTGCACTGGGAGCATCAGGACACGCCATCGGCACAAGCAAGGCCCTTTTGATGGGCGAGATACAGGGGGCTATGAGCAGCCTTGCCATTGTAGTGACGGGAATTATAACGGTAATTCTGGTTCCGGTGGTTGCCAGATTTATATAGGAGCAGAAATGCGGATACCTGTCTGTGATCAGATACAGACAGTATCCGTATTTTTTACTTTACAGAGTATGCCTTATGAAGTAAAAGCCTCTGGGAGACACAGCATACAAAATCAGGCCTTTTCTTACAAAAAAGAGGAAATTTTTGTATTTTGCGGAATATATTAAATATAGACACTTTGATTTTACTTGTTCCCATGGAGGTGCAAAGTATGACAATTCGTGAAAGTTTTGAAGAACTGGAGATGGAACTTCTGAGTCCCTATGCCTCTTACAGCAGACATTCGAGAGGGCGCAGGAGGCATGAAGAAGAGTGTGATGTGAGAACCGTCTATCAGAGAGACAGAGACAGGATTCTCCATTCCAAGGCGTTTCGCAGGATGAAAGACAAAACACAGGTGTTTTTGTCTCCCCAGGGGGATCATTACCGTAACCGGCTGACACATACCTTAGAGGTGTCTCAGATTGCAAGAACCATTGCAAAAGCACTGCGTCTGAATGAGGATCTGGTGGAAGCCATCGCTTTGGGGCATGATCTGGGGCATACGCCCTTTGGACATGCCGGGGAAAAGGTGCTGGATACCATATGTCCGCTGGGATTTGCTCATTATAAGCAGAGTGTGCGGGTGGTAGAACGGCTGGAAAAGCGGGGAGAAGGGCTGAATCTGACCTGGGAGGTACTGGACGGCATACGCAATCACCGAACTGCGGGAAGCCCCAGCACGCTGGAAGGACAGATTGTGCGCTACTGTGACAAGATCGCCTACATACACCACGATATGGATGACGCGGAGCGTGCGGGTATCATCAGCGAGGACAACATTCCCATCACGATCCGAATGCTTTTGGGGTACACAACCAGAGAGCGTCTGAATACCTTTATCCACGACATTATCAGAAACAGCCAGGGGAGGGACAGGATTACCATGTCTCCGGAGATTGAGGAGGGCATGCGGGATCTGAGGAGTATTATGTTTCAGGACGTATATCTGAACCCTGTGGCGAAAAAGGAAGAAGAGAAAGCCTGCAATATGATAGAAAAGCTGTATGAATACTACAGCTCACATGAAACGGCCATGTCCCAGGAGTATGTAGAGCTGATACAAAACGGTGAGGAAAAGGAGAGGGTGGTATGCGACTACATATCGGGAATGACCGACCAATTTTCCATCAATAAGTTCCGGGAAATCTATATTCCGAAGGGATGGGAAGTATATTGACAGGAATTTCCGACAAAAAAATGAGAAAAAGGAAAAGGAAACCGGGAAGTAACGTGTAATATAGCATATGGAGGAAGAACATGTATTATTCAGATGATTTAATTGAAGAGATACGAATGAAAAATGATATCGTGGATGTCATCTCCGGCTATGTGAAGCTGCAGAGAAAAGGAAGTTCCTACTTTGGTCTCTGTCCTTTTCACAATGAGAAATCTCCTTCCTTTTCTGTGAGCCCCGGAAAGCAGATGTATTACTGCTTTGGCTGCGGAGCCGGAGGCAATGTATTTACCTTTATTATGGAATATGAGAATTATACCTTTGTGGAGGCAGTCAAAATGCTGGCCGAACGTGCCGGAGTGGAGCTTCCTGAGATGGAATACTCCAGAGAGCAGAAGGCGCAGGCAGACCGGAAAGCACTTTTGCTGGAGATTCAGAAACAGGCTGCGAACTTTTATTATTACCAGCTCCGCCAGGAAGCGGGCAGACAGGCTTACGGCTATCTCACCGGCAGAGGGCTCAGCGACGATACTATAAAAAAGTTTGGACTCGGCTATTCCTCAAAGTATTCGGACATGCTGCACCGTTACCTGAAACAAAAGGGGTATTCGGATGAACTATTAAAGGATTCCGGCCTCTTTCAGTTTGATGAGAAAAGAGGAATGCATGACAAGTTCTGGAATCGTGTGATGTTTCCCATCCAGGATGTGAATGGCAGGGTGATTGGGTTCGGAGGGCGTGTGATGGGAGAGGGAAAGCCTAAATATCTGAACTCACCGGAGACAAAGATATTCGACAAAAGCAGGAACCTCTACGGACTGAACATCGCCAGAACCTCCAGAAAGAAAAATCTGATTATATGTGAAGGTTATATGGACGTCATTGCCATGCACCAGGCGGGATTCTCCAATGCGGTAGCTTCTCTCGGGACAGCTTTGACATCCGGACATGCCAGTCTGATGCGCAGGTATACAGAGGAAGTTCTCCTCACCTATGACAGCGACGAGGCAGGAAGAAAAGCAGCCCTCAGGGGAATTCCCATTGTGAAGGCTGCGGGGCTCAAGGCCAGAGTGGTGAATCTATCCCCGTATAAAGATCCGGATGAGTTTATACAGGCGCTGGGAAGAGAAGCCTTTGAGGAGCGCCTGGACGAAGCGATGAACAGCTTCCTGTTCGAAATCTCTGTGATGGAAGGAGACTATGATCTTGCGGACCCCCAGGGTAAGACGGATTTTTACCGGGCAATCGCCAAGAAACTGCTGGAATTTCCGGAGGAAATCGAGCGGAACAACTATATGGAGTCCATTGCTTCCAAGTACCATATTGCCTATGAGGACCTGAGGCGGCTGGTGAATAAGCTGGCCCTCAGCGGAACACCGGCAGAGGAGAGAATTAAGCCTAAGTCCGGCATTCACAAAAAAAACAATAAAGAAAGCGGAATCGAAACGTCCCAGAAGCTGATGCTTACCTGGCTCGTTTCCTATCCGTCCATGTTTGACACGGTCAGGGGCTATATTGGCCCGGATGATTTTACTACACCTCTGTACCATACAGTGGCTGAGCTTTTATATGAACAGCACGCACAGGGGGAGGTAAACCCGGCAAAGCTTCTGAACCGGTTTACAGACAGTGAAGAACAAAAAGAGATCGCCTCTTTATTCAATGCCACACTTCATCTGGAGACAGACGGAGAACGGCAGCAGGCATTAACCGATACGGTTTGCCGAATTATGAGAAATAGCATCGAATATCGGACAGCACACCTGTCTCCCACAGATATGCAGGGTTTACAGCAGATTTTGGCGGATAAGCGCAGATTAGAGGAGATAGAGGCAAAACGGGTGATATTGCATATTTCTTTCGATTAAGGATAAAATATAAACAAGTTATGAGAGGATGGAACACCTATGGAAATGAATATGGCAAAATTCAGTGAAAAATTAGCAGAGCTTCTGGAAATGGGCAGAAAGAAAAAGAATGTTCTGGAATATCAGGAGATTAATGACTTTTTCCGGGATACCCCGCTGGATGCTGAATATCTGGACAAAGTCTTTGACTATCTGGAAGCCAATGGAATCGACGTGCTGAGAATCAGCGATACGGATACGGATGTGCTGCTGCTGGACGATGATGAAGATATTAAGTTGGACGAAGAAGACGAGGTAGATGTTGAGAATATAGATTTGTCGGTGCCTGAGGGGATCAGCATTGAGGATCCGGTGCGGATGTATCTGAAAGAGATTGGTAAGGTTCCCCTTCTGACGGCGGAGGAAGAGATTGCGCTTGCCCAGCGCATGGAAGACGGGGATGAGAATGCCAAAAAGCGTTTGGCAGAGGCGAATCTCCGCCTGGTAGTAAGCATTGCAAAGCGCTATGTGGGCCGGGGGATGCTGTTTTTGGATCTGATCCAGGAGGGAAATCTGGGTCTCATCAAGGCAGTGGAAAAGTTTGATTACAGAAAAGGATACAAGTTCAGCACCTATGCCACCTGGTGGATCCGTCAGGCAATTACAAGGGCTATCGCCGATCAGGCCCGGACGATCCGTATTCCGGTTCACATGGTGGAGACCATTAATAAATTGATCCGGGTATCCAGACAGCTTCTTCAGGAGCTTGGCCGGGAACCTCTGCCGGAAGAGATCGCAGAGGAGATGAATATGTCCGTTGACCGTGTCCGTGAGATTCTTAAAATTTCACAGGAGCCGGTGTCTTTGGAAACTCCTATCGGAGAGGAAGAAGACAGCCATTTGGGTGATTTTATTCAGGATGACAATGTACCTGTGCCAGCAGATGCAGCTGCATTTACCCTGTTAAAGGAACAGCTGGTGGAGGTGCTGGGAACCCTTACCGAGAGAGAACAAAAGGTGCTCCGTCTTCGTTTCGGCCTGGATGACGGCCGTGCCAGAACACTGGAGGAAGTGGGAAAAGAATTCAATGTAACCAGGGAACGTATCCGCCAGATTGAGGCAAAGGCGCTTAGAAAGCTCCGCCATCCCAGCCGCAGCCGCAAGCTAAAAGACTATCTGGATTAATACAGGAGAAAGCGTATGCAGTTATCCAACAGGCTTTTAGCTGTGGCCGGCATGGTTACAGAGGGAAACACAGTTGCAGATGTTGGCTGTGACCATGGGTATATCCCCATTTATCTGATACAGCAGAAAAAGATACCAGGTGCCATTGCCATGGACATCCGGAGAGGCCCTTTATCCCGGGCAGAAGCACATATAGAGGAAAATGGACTCAGGGAATACATACAGACGCGCCTGTCAGACGGTGTACAGGCCCTGAAGCCCGGGGAAGCAGATACTCTTATCATTGCCGGGATGGGGGGAGGTCTGGTACAGAAGATTCTAAGAGACGGCGAAGAAGTGCTCCGCAGTGTATCGGAATTCATTCTTCAGCCACAGTCAGAGATTCGCCAGGTACGCTTCTTTCTGCAGAAAAACGGATATTCCATCACAGCTGAAACAATGGTGCTGGAGGATGGAAAATACTATCCTATGATAAAGGCTGTCCATGGAGAGATGGAAGAGACGGAAGAGATTTATTTAAGGTACGGGCGGGAACTGCTTCAGTCCGGACATCCTGTGCTGAGACAGTATCTGGAAAAGGAAAAAGACACCTGCCTGCAGATTCTGGATACGCTTTCGCTGTCCGGAACCCCTCAGGCAAGAGAACGGGAAAAAGAAATTCAACAGGAGATGCAGTATATAGAAGCTGCTTTACTACACTATGAAATGTAAAGAAATCATACAGACACTGGAGAGATTGTATCCCCCGTCCTTTGCAGAGGACTGGGACAACGTGGGACTGTTGGTGGGGGATGAGGAATCCCAGATATCCAGGATATTTCTTGCCCTGGATGTGACGGATGAGACCTTACACGCGGCAGTGGATTTTCACGCGGATCTGATGATAACCCATCATCCCATGATTTTCAGCGGAATCAAACAAGTAAACGCCGGGAATTATCTGGGCAGACGGATCATAAAAATGATAAAAGAGAATATTGCCTGCTATGCCATGCACACGAATTTTGATATCTGCGGCATGGCTGATTTGAGTGCCGGGTATCTTCAGCTGACCGATACCTCTGTGCTGGATGTTACCTTTGAGGACAGCGGCAGAGCGGAGGGGATCGGAAGAGTGGGGACCCTTCCCCGGAGGATGACACTGAGGGAGTGCGCCGGTTTTGTGAAGAAAGCCCTGAATCTGTCCCACGTCACCGTTTACGGAGATATGGATCAGAGCCTGAATCGGGCCGCCGTATCTACCGGCTCCGGAAAGAGTATGGTGGCAAAAGCTATCTCATCAGGGGCTGAGGTTCTGGTGACCGGGGATATTGATTATCACACGGGAATTGATGCGCCCTCCAGAGGGATCGCGATAATTGATGCGGGACATTATGGAACAGAGGCTATGTTTATTGACTTTATGAGACAGGTACTTGCCGGAGAATACCCGCAGCTCATTGTGGAGGGAATGCCGGTAAAAGAGCCATTTACCTGGATGTAATACCAGTGTTTGGATCCTGCAGAGCAGAATTGGGACGGGGAAGTGTATTCCTTCGTCCTTACTTTATAAATGGAGGTTGCATATGGAACAGGAGAGAATTTGGGTAGAGATTAACGGGGAAAAAAGGGAGTATCCATGGGGGATTACTTTTGGAGAAATTGCACAGGATTATGAGGGCAGCACCAGATATCCCATTGTGCTGGTTACAGTGAATGGGAAGCTGAAAGAACTCCATAAACGTCTGAAGAGAGAGTGCTCCATAGAATTTATCACCACCGGGGACTCCATTGGACATAAAACCTACAAAAGAAGTGCCTCTCTTCTTCTCCTGAAAGCAGTGTACCATGTGGCTGGTCACGAAAATGTAGAGAAGGCGGTTCTTCACTTTGCGGTGGGCTCCGGGTTTTATTTTACGATTCAGGGAAAGGTGAAGGTGGATGAGGAATTTCTCGGGAAAGTAAAAGCTTATATGATGGAGATGGTGGAGAAGAAGATTCCCATTATGAAGCGGAGTGTAGGTACCAACGATGCCATAGAACTTTTTCACAAGCATGGCATGTATGATAAGGAAAAGCTGTTCCGCTACCGGCGGGTCTCCAGGGTAAATATTTACAGCATTGATGAATTTGAAGACTATTTTTACGGGTTTATGGTAAATCATACAGGGTATCTGAAATATTTCGATCTGTTTCTCTACGATGAGGGCTTCGTTCTTCAGCTTCCGGAAGCCAGCAATCCGGAGAAGGTGCCGCCGTTTCGTCCCATGCCTAAGATCTTTCAGGTGCAGAAAGAATCTGAGGAATGGGGAGAACGGATGGATGTGGCTACCGTTGGGGAGCTGAACGATATGATTACGACCGTGGGCGCCAGAGAGATGATCCTCATCGCTGAGGCACTGCAGGAAGGGAAGATATCTAAGATAGCGGAAGATATTGCAGGGATGAAGCGTAAGAAGTTTATTATGATAGCCGGCCCGTCTTCTTCTGGAAAAACTACGTTTTCACACAGACTCTCCATTCAGCTGTCTGCGCATGGACTGAAGCCTCATCAGATCTCGGTAGATAATTATTTTGTCAACAGAGAGGATACGCCTGTGGACAGTGAGGGAAACAAAAATTACGAGTGTCTGGAAGCCCTGGATGTAAAGCAGTTCAATGAAGATATGTGCAATCTTCTGGAGGGCAGGTGCGTGGAGCTGCCTACCTACAATTTTGTTACCGGCCAGAGGGAATACAGAGGGGATACCATGCAGCTGGGTCCGGAGGACGTTCTGGTCATAGAGGGGATTCACTGCCTGAACGATAAACTCAGCAGTTCCCTTCCCTCGGACAGTAAATATAAGATTTACATCAGTGCTCTGACCCAGCTGAATATTGATGAGCATAACCGGATCCCCACCACAGACGGACGGCTGATCAGGCGTATTGTGAGAGATGCCAGAACCAGAGGAACCTCAGCCAAAAATACCATAGCCATGTGGCCCTCAGTGAGAAGAGGGGAGAGCGAGAATATCTTCCCCTACCAGGAATCTGCAGATGTTATGTTTAACTCTGCCCTCATCTATGAGCTGGCGATTCTGAAGCTTTATGCAGAGCCTATTCTGTTTGGCATAGAGCGGGATGCGCCGGAATATGTGGAGGCCAAGAGACTTCTGAAGTTTCTGGACTACTTTGTGGGTGTGCCAAGTGAAGATATCCCTCATAATTCCATTCTCAGAGAATTTGTGGGCGGGGGATGCTTCCGCCTGTGACGCTTTCATATTTAACGGATAACCGGCAGCAATCTTTCTCTCCTTTTCAGGGGCGGAAGACTGCTGCCGGTATTTTTGTATTGTTGAATTGTACAGATAAGAATGGTATAATAATTTGGTATAGGTTCCAAGAATGAAAGCCTGCCTGTTCTGCGGGCAGTTTATTATGAAGAGGATCTCTTGCCGGCCTGCAGAAACAGGAGGCAAAGGGATATGGAGAGGATAGGGAATGAAAAAGGCCAGACAAAAAGGCGGTGTCAAATGGCGGGCGCTTGTCCTTGTTTTTGTAACATGCTTTGCTTTCTTAACCGTGGGGTATTGGTTGTATCAGAAGAGTATCGAGCAGGCAGTCTATGCCACTACCGTATCTTTTATGGAGCAGATTGCAGATCATGACCGCCTGAATATTGTCAATCAGATGAACATCAGATGGGAGTATCTGAACTCAATTACTGAGCGGATCCGGCTTAACAGGGAGAACAGCCTGGAAGATGTGCTGTACGAGCTGAATGTGGAATCACAGGCAACCGCTTTTCATGAGATGTATCTTGTGAGTGAGGACGGACAGGTCTACAGCAGTGCTTACATAGAAACCGATCTGCAGGAAATGCCATGGCGGGAAGAGTATGAGAAGGCTGGCGGCAAATTTGTCACAAGATACAGTGAGAGCAGCCGGGAGCGCTGGGGGGAATACCTGATTTATGGAATGAATCTGGATACTCCCATATCCTGCGGAATGAAAACAGTCTCAGGCATAGTCGGCCTAGTGCCTATTACTGAGATTACCAGTCAAATGCGCCTGGAAAGCTTTGACGGACAGGGAGTTGCGCTTGTGATGCGGCCTACAGGGGAGATCATAACAGCCAGTCAGAATTATGACAGCGGTTCAGGGGAACATAACTTTTTTAAGGAGCTGGAGGGAGCCGTTTTCCAAAGAGGCAATTCTCTAGCTGCATGCAAAAAGGCCCTGGAAATGAGTGAAAAACAGTTTGTGAAATATCATTTGGACGGGGAGGGATTTTATTCTCTTTTTCTGCCGTTAAATTATCAGGACAGCAACGACTGGTATCTGGTGGTGCGGGTTTCTGCCAGAGTGACGGATAAGCAGGTACAGGCATTGTTTCTGCGCTCCCTTCCATTTTTTCTGGTTTTAGGGGTGCTGATTCTTGTCGTGACGTATTATGTTTACCGCAGCGGGGCTGAGGCCCGGGTTGCCCGGGCGTCGGAACATGCAAAATCAGCGTTTCTAGCCAATATGAGCCATGAGATCAGAACTCCTTTGAACGGGATTGTAGGACTTCATTATCTGATGCGGCAGCATATAGATGATAAGGAAAAACTGAACGGATATCTGACAAAGGCAGAGATTTCGGCAGAATTTCTGAAAGGTGTAATCACGGATGTGCTGGATATGTCAAAGATAGAGAGCGGACAGTTGGAAATTTTCCAAAAGGAGCTGAATTTATCCGCACTGGTCCGGGAGATTATGGAATTGCTCAACACCCAGGCAGAAGATAAAGGGGTATTTCTGCAGACGGACTGCAGTGAATTGAGAGAACCCTATGTGCTTGGAGACGCACTGCGGATTAAACAGGTGCTGATGAACCTCCTTGGAAACGCACTGAAATTTACTCCGAAGGGGGGACGGATCTCTTTGACAGTCCGGCAGGCGGCGGCAGATGGTGTGGCGGATACTACCTTTACCGTAAGTGATACCGGATGCGGAATGTCACCCGAATTTCTGGAACGTATCTGGCTTCCCTTTGAACAGGAGAGACGTATGGCCTCCCAGAACGGTACCGGCCTGGGCACTACTCTGAGCAAGACCCTTGTGGAGAAAATGGGGGGATCCATACAGGTGGAGAGCCATCCTGGAGAGGGAAGTACATTCACCGTGTCAATCCCGCTGCCCATTGTGCAGGCGTCAAAGATTCCGGAAAGGCCGGCAGTCTCCGAGACAGAGACTGTGTGGGGCCTCGAGGGAAAAAGAGTTTTAGTGGCAGAGGATAATGAGATAAATCGTATGATCGTGGTCTCTGTTCTGGAGGAGCAGGGCTGTGAAGTGTGGGAAGCTGCGGATGGCAGCGAGGCAGTATCCGCATTTGAGAGCAGTACTCTTTTCTTCTTTGATTTCGTGCTGATGGATGTGCAGATGCCGGTAACTGACGGGTACGAGGCAACCAGACAGATAAGGAGTCTGCCGCGGGGGGACAGTACTTCTGTACCAATTATCGCGGTAACAGCCAATGCCTTTCGGGAAGATGCAGAGAAGGCTCTGAAGGCGGGGATGGATGATGTGGTGACAAAGCCTCTGGACATTTCTCTGCTGTTGGAAAAAATTAAAAATCTGAAGAATCAGGGGGATGAGAAATGAAAAAAATGAAAACCGCTTTTTTTCTGCCTGCAATTGTGCTGTGTCTGAGTCTGACCGGATGTGAAGCAAAACAGGAAGATACCATAAAGCATATTACCCTAACGTTAAAGACGACGCCCATAGGCCTGGGAACTGTTTCCGGACTGGGCGAGATAGAAGTTTATGATCTGTTAGTAGCGGCCGGGGAAAAATTTGCCGGGCAGTATGAAAAATATGACGTTGACTTTGCAGTCAGCAGGTATGATTATCTGGACGAAAAAGAACAGCTGGCTGATAAATACGGAACTGATGAGGCTGCGGATATTTTTTATTCCGGATCCTGGAATACACCGGCTTATGCGGCGGACGGCTGGCTGGTTCCATTGGATGATATGATCGATGAAAAGCTGCGCGGTGATATAGAGGAAGCTATCTGGGAACAGAATTCTATTGATGGGCATGTCTATATAATGCCATTCCAGCAGCTGCAGAATACCCTGCTGGTAAATAAGGAAATGATGGAAGCTGCAGGGCTGGAGGAATACATTCCACAGGACAATACAGTGGCCCACTGGTCTACCTCAGAATTCAATACAATACTCTATACCCTGAGGGATTCCATACAGCAGGATAATACTTTTACCTTCATGATGTACGCAGCCAACAACCAGGGGGATAATCATATTATGACTCTGCTCCAATCTTTTGGAGGAACCCTGTATGATGAGGATGGAAGGTTCTCTGTAAACACCCAGGAGGGAATTGAAGCTCTTACATGGATCAAAGAGCTGGATGAACAGGGGATTACCCCTAAGGGGGCTGAAAATATGGAGCTGCTGGACTGCGTGAATCTGTTTTACAACGGACAGCTGGGGATCTGTGTGGGAAACCTGACGAATCTGTGGGATGCCTGGAATAAGGGGCTGGAGGTATTTATTGCTAATTTTCCCAGCATGGACGGAAAGGGGTACTGCACCAGCAGTACTAACGGCTTCTGTGTATTTGACAATGGAGATGAGGACAAAATACAGGCGGCGAAGGACTTTATCCGGTTTATCTACACAGATGAAGAATTGATGAAGTATACTCTGGGGACATTGCCGGTAAACCGTTCTGTCATGGAAGAATACGCGGAGGAGATTCCTTTGCTGCAGACTTACGGTGATAACATGTCAAACTCCATAGATAATATACGCAATAATCGGGAATGGCAGAGTGTTAGGGATGTGTTTTATCTGAATATTCAGGAATTGCTCCTGGGTACTATGACGCCGGAAGAGACTGCGGCTGCCATTGATGAGAGCTGCAATGCTGCTCAGAGCAAGTATCTGCAGGAAAGGTTAGAATAAATGAAAAAAGAACATTTGAATCATGGGAATAACTGGCATATTTCTTTTGCGCCTGTTTTGCGGTACAGTGCGGCTTTCTGTCTGCTCACACTGCTTATCGTTATGCTGGGAGGAGCTGTTCTGTCTTTCAGCGGAATGAGAGAGGATGCAGAGGCTTCTCTTGCCGGCGTTCATGCGCAGATATCCCAGCGAGTTACCGAATCTATTACACTTCTGGAAGCCCTGGCTGGTTTGCCGGAATTCTACGATCCCAAGATACCGCCTATCGAAAAGGTGAAAAAGCTGGATCAGATGTCCCCCCGCTTTGGCTATCTGATGATCTGTTATGTTGACGCAGATATCACCGTTTACTCTGACGGGGAGGAGCCTGCCAGTTTGGCCAGCAGGGATTATATGCAAAGGCTGTATTCTACCGGAAAGAGACAGGTTACAGACAGCTTTGCCGCAGGCGCAGATGGTGTGACTTTGAATTATACAGTTGCAGTGCCCCTCTGTGATGAAGCGAAAAATATAACCGGCAGCCTCTTCTGTGCCATCTACTTTGATGAAATGGTGGAAATCCTGGAGAAATCCTCCAAAATCAACAGCTCTGATGCCACACTGATTGGCACCCGGGGGCAGGTAATGTCATCTACTGCAGGACTGCCCTATGGAGAGTCCATTATGAATGAGCTGAAGAGCAGGCGCCTGATAGGAACAACTTCAGATCAGCTCCAGGAGAAACTGCTGGATGAGGTTCCCGGCGGATACTGGAGCATTGGGAATGGTTCTATTACCTATACGGCATATCAGCGCGTGGAGAATACCGGGTGGGATATTCTTTGCTCCATCGACTTTCTGACGGTTTTTCTTAAGATTTTGCCCAGTCTGCTGCTGGTGGCTGTTCTTACCATTCTCCTCTGTGCCGGTCTTATGGTGATCCTGCGCCGTTACATAGCAGGCCAGATGCAAATGGTGAACATGCTGGTGCATTCCGTGGAAGAGCTGGAAAAGAAAATTTATCAGGATGAGCGCCCTGAGGGTATGAATTTTGATGAGATCATCCGTCTGACCGGCGACGGATTGTCAGACTCGCTGACCGGTGTAGTTACCCGCTCTGTGTTTTTAAACCAGGCGGAAGCACTTCTGAAAAAAACGGAGCCTGATTCTGTCAGCGCACTTTGCTTTGTGGATATGGATAACTTAAAGTATATCAATGACACCTATGGTCACAACGGCGGAGATGTGGCACTGAAAAGTGTGGGATATATTCTCAGGGAATATGAAAAGAAGTACGGCGGCGTAGTCGGGAGGTACGGGGGTGATGAGTTTGTGATACTCCTGATGAACCTGGACGATGAAACCGAGCTGAAGGATGTGCTGAATGAACTGGTATTAAGGCTCCACTCAGAGATAGGATCCGCCGGACGGCATATTCCGGTACAGTGCAGCGTTGGTGTCTCTGTGTACAGCGGGGAGAAAGAACTGCAGCAGATGATCGCTGATGCTGACGAAGCCTTATATTTTGTAAAGCAGAATGGTAAGGGGTATTATAAAATTTATCACAAATAGAATAGAGGTAATTATGAAAAAGCGTGTCAAAGGCGGTATTCTGACGGGTATTGCTGTCCTGGTGTCTTTTATTCTGGCTTTCGCTCTGGGGAATTCAGTGAAGCAGTATATCATCCATATGCGGGAGCGTGAGGCAGAACATATTCTGCATTTTTACGGGGAGAATATCATGCTTCTGTTGAGTGAAAATCTAAATGAAACGGATGGACTCGTCCAAATGGCATACGTGATGGAAGACAGCGACACGTCATGGTTTGATCAGGCAGGGGCTTCCTTGCTGGAAAGGGAAGAGGTTCGCTATGTGTGTCTGATTCAGGGTGACACCATGGTGCAGGCCCTGCCCCGGGAGAAGTACGGGGGACAGGTCGGACGCAGTCTGGAGGATTTTTCCTATATTTATACTATGACAAAGGTAGTAAAGACCCTGGTGGTGGAAGGACCGGTTGAACTGGAGGAGGCGGCAGGAAAGGAGGAAGTCTTTCTGTTCCTGCAGCCTATTTTGGAGAACAATGTCTACATGGGAGAAGTGGCAGTGGCTCTTGACCGGGAATTTGTGCTGGAGCAGCTGGGATTTGAATATTTGTCGGAACAGGGCTATGATTATGAGCTTTGGAGGGTAGAACCTCAGAACGGGGGAAAAGAGGTGATCACACAATTTGGAGAGAAGGTGGATTTTTCCCATGCGGTAAAGACAACCTTTTATCTGCCTACGGAGTGGAACCTCAGCATTCAGCCTCAGGCGGGCTGGCTCACCTCCGGGCAGAGAGCTGCAGTTTTTTTTGGCAGCCTTGCGGCAGCTTTTCTGCTGCTGGGACTCTTCCGTCTGCTTTACAAATTGTCCATCAGCAGCAGGAAGCTGCAGCAGGCTGCATGTACCGACAGCCAGACAGGGCTGTACAATCACAGTGGATTTACTGCTGCGCTGGACAGGTGGATGGCGAAGGAAGACAGTACAATTATGCTGTTCTACTTTGTATATGAGGAGTATAATTTTGTCTCACAGATGATGGGGGTGGAAGAGGAATCTGCCTTTCTTTGCAGCATTACTCCGCGCCTGCAGGGCTTTATTGAAAAGCCGTTTATCGCCGGACGGCTGGGTGCCGGCAATTTTATGCTGGCTGTCCGTGAGGATATGGATGAGATACAGCAGGAGGATTTTGCAAGGGGACTGTCTATTGAATTGCTTCTGAAGGCTTATCTGGAAGGTAAAAAGACTTTCCTGACACCGCGGTACCAGTATGCACGCCTTCTGCCGGGCAAGAAAAGAGCGGAGAAGGAGATTTCTCTGCTTATTCATGCCTATTATTCTCAGAGAAACCAGGAGTCGCCGGCCCGTAGAATGACTGAGAAATGTCGGCACCTGATAGAAGGAAAAAACAATATAACATTTGACGAGTATACTGATCCGGAGATGACAGAACTTTCTAAAGCTTTTAATCAGTACCGCAAGCAGGTGGAGCAGCTTGCATATTTTGACCCTGTATTCAATGTGGGGAACCGTTCCAAATATCTCAGAGATGCTAATATGCTCATATCCTATGACAGAAAAAGACCCTTCAGCCTTTTCTGCGTGGATATCTGTGCGTTCAGCCAGTACAATGAGCTGTTCAGTGCGGATATAGGAGACGAAATTCTGCGGGAGGTAATTTATCGGCTTTCACGTCCCTTTGGCACTTATCTGTACCGGATCAACGGTGACGTTTTTCTGGGGATTTCCATGTCGGGGGAACCTGAGGAGACCATGGCAGCCAGACTGCAGACGATTCTTGCGGCCCCTGCCTCGGCAGGCAATACTACCTTTGTGCTTCGGGTGAGAATCGCAGTATGCCGCTATCCGGCCAACGGGGAGAGTCCTGAACTGCTTCTTGACCGCATACAGTCCGCACTGCGCTATGCAAAAGGAAGCAATCAGAATCTTGTCCTGTACAGCCAGAAGCTGGATACTATTATCCGAACTGAGGCAGATATACTGCGGCGGCTGAAAGATGCTATCTCCCGGCACACGCTGGAGGTGTGGTATCAGCCTATGATTCATGTGGAGACAGGCCGTTTTATCTCGGCTGAGGCACTTGTACGTCTCCCCGACGGGAAAGGGGGATATTTTTCTGCGGGGCAGGTGATCTCCCTGGCAGAGCGAAGCGGTATTGTGGAACAGCTTGGAGATTATGTGCTTCACCAGGCCTGCGGGTTTATGCATTCTACAGGGGAACAGCTGGGTCTGGCTCATATCTGTGTCAATATTTCTGTTCAGCAGATTCTGGTGGGAAACAGTGCGGAGCACCTGTTAGACATTATCCGGAAATCAGGAGTGTGCAGGAAACAGATCACTTTAGAGATTACAGAGAGCATCCTTATCCAGTCTATTGAACAGGCCTCTGTGACGCTGGACAAGCTGCGGGAAACAGGAGTTCGGATTGCACTCGACGATTTTGGCGTTGGATACAGCAGTCTTAACTATCTATCAAATCTGCCGGTGGATATCATTAAAATAGACCGTTCCCTTACCCAGCAGATCCGAACAAGTACCAAGCAGCATGCACTGCTCCACTCCATTGTAGAAATGGCGCAAATCAACTCTCTGATTGTTGTTTCCGAGGGGGTAGAGACAGAGGAGGAGCAGCAGTTGATTTCTGCTTCCGGAGTACAGTATATACAGGGATATTATTATGCAAGGCCTATGAAAAAGGAGGCTCTCATCCATTTCTTAGAAAAAAATAACTTTTAAGGAGAGAAGATAGAGAATTTCATTTGATTTTATGCTATACTATGGGTGCTGTTCACATAAAAGGTTCAGGCAGGTATAGATATGAAAAATGGAATTGTGATATATGAAAAGTTCTATCAGATACTGAAAAATAAAATAGAATGCGGCCTGATCCCAAAGGGTTCCAGGCTGCCCTCAAGGGCTGCCCTTTGCAGAGAGTTTGCAACATCAGAAAAAACAGTCCGCCGGGTGGTAGAGATGTTGGCCGCGGACGGGTACGTGGAGACATCTCAGAGAAGGCGTCCCACCGTGATATTCGAACGAACCGCAGAGACGTATGGGAGGGGGATACTTCCCCTGCAGAAGGCCGATGCTACAGCCGCCAATGATATTCTGAAAACAGGGATTCTTGTGTGCTATCCGGTGATAAGCAGCGGCATATCCCGCTGCACAGAGGCGGACTGGGAGATACCGGAAGCTATCCTTGAGAAGATGGATCCCTCACAGCCGGCAGGATTTTGGAGGCTTTCCAACCGGTTCTGGAGATTTTTTGCTGCCAGGAATGAAAATGATCTAATTCTTCGTGCAGTGGATGGACTGGGCTTTGCAGACTTGGATCCCCTGCCCGGCACCTATGCAATCAGATGTGCTTATTGTGCGAAAATAAAAGAATTTCTGCAGACCGTTAAGAGGGGCGGTGCCCCTGAAAGCGTTCATTTTGATGATTTGTCTGCTCTTTACGGATTTGTATCTTCACAGGCGGAGGGAAGACTGTCCTTCAGGGTGGCGGCAGATTCCCCTATGCGGAGCGGGACAAAAACACTGTATCAGCGGATCAGCAAGGCAGAGGAGAGATACTCCAGAGTTTATCTGGATATACTGGGATTAATAGCCATAGGCCGGTATCAGCCAGGAGATAGGCTTCCTTCCCATGCTCAACTAAGGGAAAACTATGGGGTCAGCATAGACTCAACAGTAAAAGCAATTCACCTGCTTCAAAAATGGGGGGTAGTGACTGCCATAAGGGGCAAAGGCATCTTTGTGGCAATGGAATCCAGAGAGTTGAGCAGGATCCGTATTGATCCGGCCCTGATTGCCTGCCATATAAGGAGATACCTGGACAGTCTGGAGCTGCTGTCTCTAACCATAGAAGGGGTTGCTGCCCATGCCGCAGTCCATATCACCCCGGAAGAGGCAAAGGCGTTAGGGGAAAAGCTGGAGAAAGTTTGGAATGAGGATTACCTGTATCAGCTCTCGCCTATTATCCTTCTGGAGTTTATAGTAGAGCATATTCAATACGATGCACTGAAGGCAATCTACACAGTTGTGCAGGATCATTATCATATCGGGAGAAGTATTCCTAAGCTTCTGAGCCATGAAAAGAATCAATACAATCTGAAAATACATCAGGAGTGCCGGACAATTGCCGGATGCTGGGAGGAGGGAGAGGTCTATCTGTCTGCGAAAAAAGCAACAGATATGTACCAATATATTCAAAGATTAATAGCTGCCGAATGTAAAAGGCTGGGATACTGGGAAAACGCCATGCAGGTGTATGATGGTACTTTTTTGTGGAAGTAATCCGTCACATGCCTGCATGGCGTTTTTTATTCTGCCCCCTGGTTCTCCGGAGCGCTGTCCTCGGGCTGGGGTTCATATTTTGCGAATATTTTGCGGAACAGCAGAGAATTTACATAGGCGATGGCAGCAAATCCGAAGAAAAGCCATATAAAAAGTCCGTATGCCAGTGTTTTCCCTGTAAGAAAGGTCAGGAATACCGGAGCTATGGTAATTACCGCGATAAGTATGGTGTAAGGAAGATTCAGAATGCTGAACAGAAGGGCATTCTTGAGACTGTTCTTCACATCATTGACAAACCTGGCAATATAGGGGAAAAGATAGAGCAAGGTAATGGTATAAAAGGTACCGATAATAAGAATGGCTGTCTGCATAACCTTTCCCATAACTCCCGTAAAGGCTGCCGTAATCCGGTAATCAAGACCAAGAATGATACCCAGGACCAGCATAATCAGCCATACTATGGTACTGATTTTAAAATTGCTCTTAAAGGCTTTCAAAAAGCCCTTTACCATGTAGGACTCTTCATTCCGCGCCATTTTAAGGGTGACCGTATAAAGGGCTGTGGCTGAGGCCCCGATGGTGATAACCGGGATACAGCAGATTAAAAAAAGTATATTCAGAATAAAGATATCAGCTAATCTGGATAAAAATCTCATAAGAGGACTGTCCAGACCAAAAAAACTACCCATAGTATTATTTCTCCTTTTCCAATGTTTCTTCCCCGGAGGGAAGATAGATGTGCACCAGTTCAATCCGGTTTTTCACCACACTGTCCACAGTGAGACGGATCTGCTGAGGGGTGATAACCTCCTCGCCCTTTACCGGAAAGCGATCCAGCTGTTCAATGATATATCCGCCGATGGAATCGTAGTCTTCTGATTCCAGATCAATGGCGAGTTCTTCGTTGAGATCATCCAGCTTTGTGGATCCCAGGGAAAGGTATTCTTCTCCCGGCACAATCTCTGTAATCTCTTCTTCTTCCTGGTCGTCGTACTCGTCCCGGATATCTCCCACGATTTCTTCCAGAAGGTCTTCCAGTGTCACCAGACCTGCCGTGGCTCCGTATTCATCCAGAACAATGGCAAAATTAATGGAATCCTCACGCATCTCCATCAGAAGCTCAGAAGTGTTTTTATATTCATAGGTGAAGTATGCCTCCCGGAGAATCGAACGAATGCAAAAGTTTTCCTTAGAGTCCAGCAGAAGCAAGTCCTTCATATTAACAATCCCGATGATGTTATCCGTTGTCTCTTCGTAGACAGGAAGTCTTGTATACTTGTCCTCTCTGAAAATTTCAATCAACTCTTCATAGGTAGATTCCACATCCACAAAGGTTACATCAATGCGGGGCACCATGACATCTTTTGCCTGAGAGTCGCCGAAATCAAATACGTTGTAGATCATCTGGCGTTCTTCGCTTTCAATCACGCCCTCTTCATGGCTGACATTGAGAATGGTGCGGAGTTCGCTCTCGGTCATTGTACTGTTTTTGCCGTTGGGATCGATTCTGAAAAGAAGCAGAAGCCCAAGGGACAGTTTATTCACCAGGTAAATCACCGGGGTAAGCAGTACCATCAGACCGTAGATTACTTTCGCATAGGCCAGCGCCAGCTGTTCGGAGTAGATAGTGGCCACTGTTTTTGGCGTAATCTCACCCAGAATCAGTATCAGCAGTGTTAAGATACCTGTTGCCAGCCCTACGGCGGCATTGCCGAAAAGCTTAATCGTTACTGAAGTTGCCAGGGCAGAAGCACTTAGATTTACAATATTATTTCCTATTAAAACTGCGCTCAGCATCTTGCCGGAATCGTTGACCGCCTTTAATAAAGTGGCAGCCCTCTTGTTGCCGTCCTCAGCCATTGTCTGAATACGGATCTTGTTCACTGTGGTCATCGCGGTTTCTGCTGATGAGAAAAAAGCAGAAAGTGCTAATAACAGCAGCAGAACCATTAACTGTATGGCATCACTAGGATCCAATGAATGTCACTCCTTTATCTGTATAAATTATATATAAAGAAAAATATACAGTATTTCAGCCATAATTGCAAGTGAGAACTAAAAGCGGCGCCTGTGCGGGCGCCCGGCTTCACGGGCAGATTTCCATAATATGGATATTCAAAAAATATGATTTTAGGGGTGTCGAAAGAAAGAGAACTATGGTATAATGTTTGGGAAAATGTAGAAATGTATATGCCCTGGTATGGGTTATACTTTAATATAAACAGTCATCAATTTGAGAAGAGCAAACATAAGAGGTGGAAAAATGAAAAAACTAAACAGAGGTCAAAAAAGACGTTTTCATAATCTGGTTTCGAATATTATAGGCTTAAGCATTGTATTGTCCCTCATAGTTTCAGGACTGGCCGGGAATACCCAGACGATACTGGCTGAGGCGGGCACTGCTGTTTATCTGAACGGAGCTTCCGGAGACGATACGGCAGGAGGAGGCACGGCGGAAACTGCGGTGAAGACGTGGAAAAAGGCCAAATCTCTGGCGGGAAGCAGCGGAACAATCTATATCAGCGGTACTGTAACCATCTCTGGTACTGTGGAATGGTCCCTTCCCTCAGGAGTCAGCTTAAAAAGAGCTCCTGGTTTTACCAAACCCCTGGTTAGTGTGGGGAAAGGCAGCAAACTTACTCTGGCGGCCAAATATTTTGGAAAAGAAGATGCGTCCCTGGGGGATGACGGCTGCCTTGCAGTGAAGGGGGAAGAAAAGGCTGACAGCACACCAAAAAAAGAAGAGGATCAAAAGAAGAATGATTCCAAGAAAGAGCCGATAAAAGAGGAGAAAGAACAGGAAAAGCAGGAGACAGAGAAAAAAGAGACGGAAGATAAGAAGACAGAGGACAATAAAAATACAGACGGTGATAAAAACACAGAGAAAGAAGACGGCGGAAAGAAGAACCCGGCAAAAGATATTTCTCTTCCGGATTCCTTTACTATGGAAAAACCGGAGGCCCTGGCAAACCTGTCCCTGAAAAGCTGCAGCGGTGACGGAACTTTTTCCTGGGCAGACAGCAGCTTTGTACCCGATACATATGAAAGCGCCTGTGTAGTTGTTTTCACTCCAAATGATATAGAAAAGTATGATTATTCCCAGATAAAAGGCTGGGATGAGAAGAAAGGTGTGGTAAAGCGGACCGTAACTGTTTACACCACCTCTCTGAAGGATACAGGCAAGGACACAGAGAAAACAGAATCCGGCACCGGTAAGACTGAGAACGATGAGAAGACGGAAAACAGCGGTGCAGTCCAGGGCAGTGAACCTGAAAAAGACAAAACCCCTGACCAGGGAACACAGGACAAAGACAAGACAGAGAATTCCGGAGGCGGATTGGAAAAGGACGATGCCCAAAGTCAGGATAAGCAGCACGATGAAGACAGTTCTGACGGACAGAATACTCCCCAGGGAACAGACAGCGCAGACAAGGATTCCGTTAAGGACAAGGAAAGCAGCGATGAGATAGGGGCCGATGATGAAGAGACACAAAAGGGAGAAGAGACAGATAAGACGGCAATCTCCGATAAGAGCAGTGCTTTCCATCTGGCGGTGGAATCCCTTCCGGTGAGGATCACGGAACAGTCTCAGGTGGGAAGAGTAATTGCCGCATCGAAGCTGTATGAGGAGCTATCCCCGGCGGATAAAGCAATGGCGGCTGCCGATGATCTGAAAAAGCTGAAAGATGCCCAGGAGGCTGCGGGGTATGTAAACCGCACCAGCAACGGGGTAAGTGTTTCAGGGGATTTCCTTCCATGGTATGTACAGTTCCAGGTGAATCTGAATCATGATGCTCCTTCACTTGCGATACCTACCATAGATACTCTGCTCTCTTCTTACGAGATGAAACTCTGGGATCTTATGGCGGACACGGAATATAAGATTCCTCACGGTAAGAAAGTGACTGTGGTGATGAAAGCACCGGAGGTATCGGGGTATGAAAGCTTTACCATTGTCCATTATCTGGAGGACGGTACCGTAGAACTCATCACTCCTGTCATTGCCGACGGACTGATGACATTTGAGACGTCATCCTTCAGCCCCTTTGACGTAGGGGGAAGCAAGCCCCTGGTGGGACTGCCGAGCGGCGGTTCTTCCGACAAGAAAACGGACAGTACAGGCGGCTCCAACAATAACAGCAGCCTGACCGGGAATAAAGGCAGCAGTACGGACAACGGCAGCAACAAGACAGGTGCCAATAAGAAAAAGACCCCGACGGTTAAAGCATCTGCGGCCAAGACCCAGCAGACTAAAGCTTCCAATCCGAGTACAGGCGATACCAGCGTACTTCTTCCTTATATTATAGGAGGGGCAGCTGCATTACTTATCATAATTATTCTTGTTGTTACCAGAAAAAAGAAGAAAAAATAGAAAAAAGTGATAGAACGGGAAACCCTTCCATATATTTACTATATGGGAGGGTTTGTTTATGGAACAGACAGCTGCAAAAAAATCAATACCAATGTTACTAATGAAATCCCTGCTGGCATCCTATGTGCTTACCGCTCTGCTGCTTTTTCTGCTGGCATTTCTCCTGTATAAATTTGATCTGGGAGAAAGCAAAGTGAATCTTGGGATTACAGTGATCTACATATTATCCTGCTTTCTTGGCGGATTTCTCGTGGGAAAGGGAGCGGGAACCCGGAAATTCCTTTGGGGCATGGTGCTGGGAGCAATCTATGCGGCCCTGCTGGTGGGAGTTACCTTTTTGGTGGAACACCGGGTAAGCGAAAACACATCGTCTCTGCTCTCTTCACTGTTTCTCTGTGTGGCGGGAGGGACCCTGGGAGGAATGCTGTCGTAAGGTGCTCAACAAGTAAAAAAATACTTTTAAAAAGGGGTGTCTTGTGATATAATTAGCACAGTTTACGAAATTAAGGAGGAAAAGTAATGAAACATATTAAAACATTAAATACGAAAAGTTTACAAAATACAGTGAAAAAAGGTGGATGTGGAGAATGTCAGACATCCTGTCAGTCAGCCTGCAAGACATCTTGCACCGTTGGCAATCAGAGCTGTGAACATTCCAAATAGTCAGCTGTAATACGGAACAATGAAGCAGCGGTTCAAAAGCCGCTGCTTGTTTGTGTTGTAATCCATGCGGAGAAGGTCCGCCGGATTTTTTAGAGAGAGAAAGGGGATTCGTTGTGGTCCATCGTTATATAAATAATGACTGCCATATCGTTTTGGATGTTAACAGCGGTTCCGTCCATGTCGTGGACGAAATTGTATACGATGCGGTTGGTCTTTTGGAAGACAAGCTGTCTTTTGAGGAGACAGCAAAGATACTGAGTGAAACATATGCCCCGGAGGAAGTGAAAACAGCTCTGGAGGAGTGCCGGGAGCTAAAAGAAGAGGGAATGCTTTTTACCGAGGATATTTATAAGGATGCTATCTCTCATTTTAAAGAGAGAGAGACAGTAGTAAAAGCACTGTGCCTGCATATAGCACATGACTGCAATCTTGCCTGCCGTTACTGCTTTGCCGAGGAGGGGGAATACCATGGCAGAAGAGCCCTGATGAGCTTTGAGGTGGGAAAGAAAGCTCTGGATTTTCTGATTGCCAATTCCGGGAACCGGAAGAATCTGGAGGTGGATTTCTTCGGCGGAGAACCCCTGATGAACTGGGACGTTGTGAAGCAGCTGGTAGCCTACGGCAGGGAACAGGAGAAGATCCATAATAAAAACTTCCGCTTTACACTGACTACCAATGGCGTGCTGCTTAACGACGAGATTATGGAGTTTGCCAACAAGGAAATGAGCAATGTGGTTCTCAGTATTGACGGCAGGAAGGAAATCCACGATTATATGCGCCCCTTCCGCAAGGGAAAGGGAAGCTACGATCTCATTGTTCCCAAGTTTCAAAAGTTTGCGGAGAGCAGAAATCAGGAGAAGTATTATGTGAGAGGGACCTTTACCCATCACAATCTGGATTTTGCCGAGGATGTGCTTCATCTGGCGGATCTGGGCTTTCAGCAGATTTCTGTGGAGCCTGTGGTTGCTCCTCCGGAGGAACCGTATGCCATACGGCCTGAGGATGTGCCGTTTATCTGTGAACAGTATGATATCCTGGCAAAAGAAATGATTAAAAGGGAAAAAGAAGGAAGAGGATTTAATTTCTTCCACTTTATGATTGACCTTACAGGGGGACCCTGTGTATACAAACGGCTTTCCGGATGCGGTTCCGGAACCGAATATCTGGCAGTTACCCCCTGGGGAGATCTCTATCCGTGCCACCAGTTTGTGGGGGAAGAAGAATACCTTATGGGCAACGTGGACGAGGGTGTGACCAGGAAGGAAATTGTAAAAGAATTTAAAGACTGCAATGTGTATTCCAAGCCCAAGTGCCAGGAATGCTTTGCGAGATTTTACTGCAGCGGCGGCTGTGCCGCCAACTCCTATCATTTCCATGACACAATACATGATGTATACGAAGTGGGCTGTGAGCTTCAGAGAAAACGTGTAGAATGTGCCATTATGATAAAAGCAGCGTTGGCTGACTAATCTTAAGAAAGTAAGAAGGGAAGAAAGATGAAAAAAAACAAAGGAATAGTTGTTTTAATTCTGACAGTGCTTATTACCGGTTTCCTGGTATTTACAGCAGCCGTGGGAATTGGGCCTACCGGAACAGGGGCGGCAAAACACATTAAGACAGGTCTCGATCTGGCCGGCGGTGTCAGCATAACTTATGAGACGAAAGCAGAAAATCCAAGCGCCTCCGATATGTCTGACACTATCTACAAGCTTCAGAAACGTGTGGAGCAGTACAGCACAGAGGCTCAGGTATACCAGGAGGGAAATAACCGCATCAGTGTGGAAATCCCAGGCGCTACAGACGCCAATGCCATTCTTACGGAATTGGGCAAGCCGGGTTCCCTGCAGTTTATGGATACAGAGGGAAATGTGGTTCTTGAAGGCAGCGATGTTGCGGACGCCCAGGGTGTGGTAGGCGAGGATAATACCACGAAGAACAAACAGTACGTGGTAAGCCTGACGCTGACAAAAAAGGGAGCGGAAAAGTTTGCCGAGGCCACAAAGGCTAACTTGAATAAACAGATTGCCATTGTCTACGACAATGAGACATTGAGTGCTCCGGTGGTGCAGAGCGTAATCTCTGACGGGAATGCGCAGATTACAGGTATGAGCAGCATTGAAGAAGCCAAGAATCTGGCCGCTGCAATCAGAATCGGTTCTCTGAAACTGGAGCTTCAGGAATTGCGCTCTAATGTAGTGGCGGCACAGCTGGGTACCCAGGCGATTAATACCAGTGTGAAGGCAGCCGGTATCGGTCTGGCGCTGGTGATTTTGTTTATGATTATTGTGTACCTGATTCCTGGACTGGTATCCGGTATTGCGCTTATCATTTATGTATGTCTGGATCTTATCTGTCTGAATGCATTTGATCTTACACTGACACTTCCCGGCATTGCGGGTATTATCCTGTCTATCGGTATGGCTGTGGACGCCAATGTTATTATCTATGCCAGAATCAAAGAGGAGATCGCCTCAGGAAAATCGGTGAGAACCTCCCTGCAGTCAGGATTTAAAAAGGCATTTTCTGCTATCTTTGACGGCAATATAACTACCTTAATCGCCGCCTTTGTGCTGAACTGGCTGGGCTCAGGAAGCGTCAAAGGATTCGCCCAGACGCTGGCGCTTGGTATTGTTTTATCCATGTTTACTGCACTGGTGGTATCCAGACTGATTATCTATGCGTTATATGCAGTTGGTGTCAGAGATGCCAAGTTCTACGGTAAGATTAAACCCAGAGAGCCTATCAATTTCCTGGGAAAGAAAAAGATTTTCTTTGCCATATCTATTGTTTTAGTGCTTCTGGCGCCTGTTATGATGGGGGTAAATCAGGCTTCCTCAGGGAAAGCCCTGAATTACAGTCTTGAATTCGTGGGAGGTACCTCTACGAATGTAACTTTTAACGAAGATTTAAGCATGGAAGAGATAGACAGCAAAGTAGTTCCCCTTGTGGAGGACATCACCGGGGATGCCAATGTACAGCCTACAAAGGTAGTAAATTCCAACCAGGTAATCATCAAGACAAGAACCCTGTCAGTGGATGAGAGAGAAGCTTTGAACAAAGCTATGGTGGATAATTTCCAGGTAGATGAGACCAAGATTACTACAGAGAGTATCTCTTCTACGATCAGCGGAGAAATGAGAAAAGACGCAGTCATCGCAGTGGTGGTAGCTACCCTGCTGATGCTGGTGTATATCTGGTTCCGCTTCAAAGATATCCGTTTCGCCAGCAGTGCCGTACTGGCTCTGATACACGACGTGCTGGTGGTATTGGCGTTCTATGCCATTGCAAAAATCTCTATCAGCAACACCTTTATCGCATGTATGCTGACCATTGTGGGTTATTCCATCAATGCTACCATTGTTATCTTTGACCGTATCCGTGAGAATAAGGGTATGATGAAGAAAAAGGATGAGCTTGCTACCATTGTAAACGCAAGCATCACACAGACGCTGACCAGAAGTATTTATACTTCTCTGACTACCTTTATTATGGTATTTCTGCTGTTCGTCATGGGTGTGTCTTCTATCCGGGAATTTGCACTTCCTCTGATGGTGGGTATTCTCTGCGGTGCATATTCTTCTGTATGTATCACAGGTGCGCTGTGGTATGTGATGAAGACGAAAATTGGAAAAAATAAAGCATAACACAAGCTTCAGGGGATGTCCGACGGGCATCCCCTGTAAAGTTTTACAGGAGGAAAACCATGGAACGGTGGATGATAACAGCGAAAAGTGCAGACTTCAAAAAGATCGGGGAGGAATTCCGGATTGATCCTGTGATCGCCAGACTGATACGCAACCGGGATATTGTCGGGAATGAGGCAATCCGGGAGTACTTGTACGGCACCCTGGAGGATCTTCCTTCGTGGACGCGGATGAAAGGCCTCAGAGAGGCAGTTTCTCTGATTCAGAAGAAAATTGATGAGGGAAAAAACATCCGTATTATCGGAGACTATGATATAGACGGAGTCTGCTCTACCTACATATTGCTTCAGGGGCTTCGGCAGACCGGGGCGTCCGTAGATATTGACATTCCGGATCGGATAAAGGACGGATACGGCCTGAACGAAGAACTTATTGCCAGAGCGTATGAGCAGGGGATTGACACCATTATCACCTGTGACAACGGGATCAGCGCCTCTGAGCAGATTGCCTACGGGAAAGGCCTGGGAATGACGATTGTGGTGACAGACCATCATGAGGTTCCTTTTCAGGAGACGGAAGATGGGGGGGATAAGGAGATACTTCCCCCTGCGGATGTGGTGGTAAATCCCAAACAGAAGGCGTGCGGATATCCCTTTAAAGGCCTGTGCGGAGCCGGCGTGGCATATAAGCTTGTATGCGGGCTCTTTGAGCAATTCGGGATTTCTCAGGACGCACTGGAAGAATTGCTGGAATTTGTGGCAATTGCCACAGTAGGGGATGTGATGGACCTGCAGGGAGAAAACAGAATTCTGGTCAGGGAAGGACTGAAGCGCATACAAAATACCAGGAATACTGGCCTTAGAGAACTGATTCGGGCCAATCAGCTGGAGGACAGGAAGATTACCTCCTACCATATCGGCTTTATTCTGGGGCCATGCATGAATGCAAGCGGACGTCTGAGCACAGCCAAGAGAGCGTTGTCCCTTCTGGAGTGCCGGGATCCGTCAGAGGCGGCAGTGCTGGCCCAGGATCTCAAGAGCCTCAATGACAGCAGAAAGGATATGACAGCAAAGGCCACAGAAGAAGCTGTGCAGATGGTAGAGAATACGGCGCTGGGCCGGGACAAAGTATTGGTGATCTACCTGCCGGAGTGCCATGAGAGTCTGGCGGGAATTGTGGCAGGAAGAATCCGCGAAAGGTATGGAAAGCCTGCGTTTGTACTTACCAGAGCAGAGGAAGGGGTCAAGGGATCCGGCAGATCCATTGAGGCCTTTCCTATGTTTCATGAGCTGGTGAAATGCCGGGAATACCTGACGAAATTCGGAGGCCATCCCATGGCCGCAGGACTGTCCCTGGAAGAAAAGAATATTGAACCCTTCCGGGAAAAGATAAACAGCGGCTGCAGCCTTACGGAGGAGGACTTTGTCTCCAAAGTACTCATTGATGTCCCCATGCCGCTGCATTATATAAACAAAAATCTCATCAGCCAGCTGAGTCTCTTAGAACCTTTTGGAAAGGGAAACACGAAACCCTTGTTTGCCCAGAAAAAATTGAGACTTATGGGAGCGAGAGTTTTTGGGAAGAATAAAAATGTAGTGAAAATGAAGGCGGTAGATGAGACAGGCTATCCCATGGAGGCTGTTTACTTTGGGGACGGAGAAGCATTTGTGCAGGAGATTAGTCAAAAAGAAGAGTGGAGTGTGGCATATTATCCGGAGCTGAACAGTTATATGGGAAGAGAGACTTTACAAATCGTAGTTCAGAATTTACAATAGAATTTGATTCTGCAAAAAAAAGATGCTATAATGTCTGTAAAATGCAGTTTTTGTGTCGTAATATGGAGAGATAGAAAGAAAAACTGCATAAGATGCAGGTAAGGAGATAATAGAAATGAAGAAAGTGGAAGATTACGTAAGAAGTATCCCGGATTTCCCGGAGGAAGGTATTATCTTTAGGGATATCACAAGTGTACTGCAGGATGCGGACGGTCTGCAGCTGGCAGTGGATTCTATGCAGAATCTTGTAAAGGATTTGGATATAGATGTGGTTGTAGGCACAGAATCCAGAGGATTTATATTTGGCGTTCCCATTGCATACAATCTTCATAAGCCCTTTGTGCCGGTGCGCAAAAAAGGAAAGCTGCCCTGTGAGACACTGGCCATGGAGTATGATCTGGAATACGGCAGCGCAGAGATTGAAATTCATACAGATGCCATTAAACCCGGACAGAAGGTGGTGATCGTAGACGATCTTATCGCAACCGGAGGTACCATTGAAGCAGCCGTAAAGCTGGTGGAAGAGCTGGGAGGAGAAGTGGTAAAGATTATCTTTCTCATGGAGCTGGCAGGCTTAAAGGGCAGGGAGAGACTGAAGGGTTACGATGTAGCGTCTGTCATCTGTTATGACGGAAAATAAATTGGTAGGTGAGCAAACGAATGGAACATGAACACACATTAGATCGGGAAGAAAAGTTATATAAAATCAAAAAGGCAGACGAAAGCGTCAAGGCCATGGAAGATTTTACCAGCCCCTCAGTATTATATGAAGAGCTTATTTCCAGTGTCAGAAAATACCATCCGTCCACCGATATTACCATGATAGAGAAAGCCTATCAAATCGCCAGAGATGCTCATGAGGGGCAAGCTCGGAAGTCTGGAGAACCCTATATCATCCACCCTCTATGCGTGGCAATTATACTGGCTGACCTGGAGCTGGATAAGGAAACGATCGTTGCGGGCCTCCTGCACGACGTCGTGGAAGATACCGTAATGACCACGGAGGAAATCGTCCGGGAGTTTGGCGAAGAGGTAGCGCTTCTGGTGGATGGAGTTACAAAACTGGGACAGTTATCCTACTCAGCCGACAAAGTGGAAGTGCAGGCAGAGAACCTTAGAAAGATGTTTCTGGCTATGGCCAAGGATATCCGGGTAATACTCATTAAACTGGCTGACCGTCTCCACAATATGCGGACCTTAAAGTATATGCCGGAGCACAAGCAGAAGGATAAGGCGAGAGAGACGATGGACATCTATGCACCCATTGCCCAGCGTCTTGGTATCTCTAAGATTAAGGTGGAGCTGGATGATCTGGCACTCAAATATCTCAAGCCGGAGGTCTACTATGACCTTGTGGAGAAGATCTCATTAAAAAAGAGCCAGAGAGAAGAGTTCGTGGGCAGTATTGTCGGCGAGGTCAAAAAGCATATTGAGGCAGCTAATATACATGCGCAGATAGACGGAAGGGTGAAACATTTTTTCAGCATCTATAAAAAGATGGTGAATCAGGATAAGACCCTGGACCAGATCTATGATCTGTTTGCGGTGCGTATCATAGTGGATACAGTCAAAGACTGCTATGCTGCTCTGGGAATTATACATGAGATGTATAAGCCGATTCCTGGAAGATTTAAAGATTATATTGCCATGCCAAAGCCTAATATGTACCAGTCATTACATACGACGCTGATTGGACCTACAGGACAGCCCTTTGAGATTCAGATTCGTACTTTTGAAATGCACCGGACGGCAGAGTATGGTATCGCCGCCCACTGGAAGTATAAAGAAGCTTCTGACGGCAAAAAAAGCGTGAGCCAGCAGGAGGAAGAGAAGCTGAGCTGGCTGCGGCAGATCCTGGAATGGCAGCGGGATATGTCGGATAACCGGGAATTTATGAGTCTGCTGAAGAGTGATTTGGACTTATTTGCAGAGAATGTATATTGTTTTACCCCCGCAGGGGATGTGAAAACTTTGCCTAACGGCTCCACGCCTATTGACTTTGCGTACAGCATTCACAGCGCGGTGGGCAATAAGATGGTGGGAGCCAGAGTAAACGGGAAGCTGGTCCCCATAGAATACGTGATTAAAAACGGGGACAGAATTGAAGTAATTACTTCACAGAATTCCAAAGGGCCCAGCCGGGACTGGCTGAAGGTGGTGAAAAGCACCCAGGCAAAAAATAAGATCAATCAATGGTTTAAACAAGAACTAAAAGAAGACAATATCTCCAAGGGCAAGGATATGCTGAGCCAATATGCCAAAGCCAAAGGTGTGGCACTGGGCAGCCTTACGAAGAATAAATACATGGAATCGGTTATGCGTAAATACGGCTTCCGTGATTGGGATTCGGTACTGGCAGCTCTTGGGCACGGGGGTCTGAAAGAGGGCCAGGTGCTGAATAAGCTCATGGAAAGCTATGAGAAAGAGCATAAAAAAGAACTGACGGACGAACAGGTGCTGGAAGCTGCGGCGGAGGCCAAGGAAAAGCTGCCGGTGGGCAAGTCGAAAAATGGAATTGTGGTCAAAGGGATTCACGATGTGGCTGTGCGCTTTTCCAAATGCTGCAGCCCGATACCGGGAGATGAGATCGTCGGCTTTGTCACCCGGGGACGGGGGGTATCAATTCACCGCACGGACTGTGTGAATGTACTGCACATGTCAGAAGCTGACAGGGCGCGTCTCATTGACGCGGAATGGCAGGTGCCGGACGTTGCCCACAGTGAGCTGTACACAGCTGAGATTAATGTGTACGCGACCAACAGGACAGGACTCTTGGTAGATATCTCACGTATCTTTACGGAGCGGAGAATTGACTTAAGTGCAGTGAATACCAGGACTACAAAGCAGGGGACGGCCACAATCAGTATGTCCTTTGATATCAGGAGCAAGGAAGAACTGCACAGTTTAGTTGAAAAAATCAGGCAGGTGGACAGTGTCATCGACATTGAGCGTACCACCGGTTAGGAGTTGCTATGGGAATGTTAGAGCTTAGGTATCTTCCTGTGGGTATGGGAGCGACCAATTGTTATTTAGTTATGAATAAAGACACCAGAGAGCTGGTGATTATAGATCCGGGGGATGACCCGGCAAAGATTAAACAGGCTGTATCAAAAATAGAGGGAAAACCGGTGGCTATTCTTTTGACCCATGGTCACTACGACCACATGATGGCCTCCAATCAGGTGAAAAAAGAATATCATATTCCCATCTATGCCCCTGGGGCAGAACGGGAGGTTCTGGCAGATTCGGCCAAGAATTTGTCCGGAGGCTGGATGATGAAGCCCTACCATGTACAGACAGATTACTGGGCAGAGGATGGGGAGGTGCTGCATCTGGCAGGGTTTGAGATTCGTATGATTCTTACGCCGGGGCACACGGAAGGGTCCTGCTGCTATTATATTGAAGAGGAGCATGTGGTTTTCTGCGGGGATACTATCTTTCTGGAATCCTGCGGTAGAACTGACCTGCCTACAGGCGATATGTCTCAGATAAGAAAAAGTATTCACACAATCCTGGACATGGTTCCGGATGAAACTGAACTGTATCCGGGTCACGGAGAAGCTACCACAGCAGCCCATGAAAAGGCTTTTAATCCCTTTGTGTAGGCCGGGGGACAGAAGATGACAGGAATCGAATTTAATGAGAGAGATTTTGAATATGATGTATATACCCTGGTGAAAGCCTTTTATCCCCGGGAGGAGCTTCGGATTTTCTATGAGGGGGAGGCAGAGAAGGAAGCAGAAAAGAAGCTGTGCCAGACCCTGCTTCAGGTATTATACCAGGAGGGAAAGGCATCATTATTCATCTATCAGGCAGGGCAATGCTCCGTTTCGGATGCCATTGCCCTGGATTGTGTAGACAGGAAAACAGCCAAAAACAGGCTGAAACAGATGGTGTACAGAAACCTGGCAAAGCTCACAGGCAGAGAACTTCCCTGGGGGGATCTTACCGGGATACGCCCGACCAAGATCGCCATGGGTCTGATTGAGTCAGGAATGTCCAATGCAGAGGCTGCTGACTTTATGCGCAAAAATTACTATACCAGCAATGAAAAGACAGCGCTGGCGATCACCATTGCAAACAGAGAAAGGGCGCTGCTTGCGCCTGTGGATTATGAAAACGGCTACAGTCTGTATATCGGCATCCCGTTCTGTCCGTCCATCTGTCTGTATTGTTCCTTCAGTTCTTATCCTCTGGAGCGGTGGAAGGACAGAGTAGACGAATATCTGGATGCCCTTTTCATGGAACTGGATTTTATCAGCGAGACCATGAAGAACCGAAGGCTGGATACGATTTATATAGGGGGAGGAACCCCCACTACACTCACCCCGGAACAGACAGAGCGCCTGCTTACTCATATAGAGCGCAGATTTCCTCTGGAGCAGGTAAAAGAATTCACAATAGAAGCAGGCAGACCTGACAGTATCACCCGGGAGAAGCTGGAGACTGTGCACAGATATCCGGTTACCAGGATCTCAGTGAATCCCCAGACCATGAACCAGAGAACCCTGGATCTCATTGGGAGAAAACATTCTGTGGAGGATATCCGGGAGGCATTTGCCCTGGCCAGGGCAACCGGATTTGACAATATCAACATGGACCTTATCGTCGGCCTGCCGGGGGAGACAAAGGATGATGTATCCTGTACGTTGAAGGAAGTGGAGAAACTTGCCCCGGACAGTTTAACCGTGCACTCCCTGGCAGTGAAAAGAGCTGCCCGTCTGAATATGTTTAAAGAACAGTATCAGGAGATGACATTTGAGAATAACCAGGAGATAATGGATATGGTGCAGGAATGTGCCAGAAACATGGGGATGGGGCCCTATTATCTTTACCGGCAGAAGAATATGACAGGTAATCTGGAAAATGTTGGGTATGCAAGGGTTGACAAAGCGGGAATATACAATATACTGATTATGGAAGAAAGGCAGACGATTATTGCTGCCGGAGCGGGAGCATCCACAAAGCTGGTATTCGACAGGGGCCGGCGCATTGAACGGGTGGAAAATGTGAAAGATGTAACCCATTATATTACCAGAATTGACGAGATGATTGAGAGAAAACGTATGGGAATTGCCACTTATCTGCAGGAAGGAGAATTCAGATGACGGATTTCCGGCGGGAACAGGAACCTCATCATTTGATTAGTTTTGATCTGGAAGAAGAGATCGAACACGGTATCCGGGTGAGCAATCTGGCGTATCAGACAGCCCAGGGGCTTGGACTGGAGGAGGAAAAATCATATGAGCTGGCAGTTGCGGGGGTTCTCCATGACATCGGCAAGCTAAAGCTGGCAGGTTACATCGCAGGAATTGAAAACCCTCTGGTGGTGGAAGAACTGAAATATGTGCGGCTTCATTCTACCCTGAGCTACGAGATACTGAAGGAGAGAAACTATTCTCCTTTTATTTTGAGAAGTGTGTATTATCATCACGAGAATTTTGACGGATCCGGATATCCGGAGCATCTGGCAGGGGAGACCATACCTTTTGGGGCCAGAATTCTGAGAGTGTGCGATGTCTTTGCGGCTCTGACTACAGATCGCCCGTACCGAAAAAAGTTTGATAAATATACGGCGCTGGAAATGATGATTGACGAAGTAAAGAATTATGACATGCTGATTTTTCTGACCTTTCAGAAGATTGTGCATGAAGAATTTTAAACATGAAAGAGAGGAGAACAACTATGGCATTAAAAAAGAAACCGGTCACCGGGATGAAGGATATCCTGCCAAAAGAAATGGAGATCCGCGATTATGTAATCCGCATGATTAAAGATACGTATAAGAGCTTCGGGTTTCTGTCCCTTGAAACCCCCTGTGTAGAACATATAGAGAATCTATCCAGTAAACAGGGAGGAGAAAACGAAAAATTAATCTTTAAAATCCTGAAAAGAGGGGAAAAACTGAAGCTGGAGACTGCAGCCTGTGAGGCGGATCTTGTGGACGGAGGACTTCGCTACGATCTTACCGTACCTCTCTCCAGGTTTTATTCCAACAATGCCAATGAACTGCCGTCTCCCTTTAAAGCTCTGCAGATGGGGAATGTGTGGAGGGCTGACCGCCCCCAGAGAGGGCGCTTCCGCCAATTTATGCAGTGCGATATAGACATACTGGGGGAACCGACGGTTTTAGCGGAGATTGAGCTGATTCTTGCCACCTCTACTCTTATCGGAAAGCTGGATTTTGAGAACTTTACAATCCGTATCAACGATCGGAAGATTCTGAAGGCAATGGCTGCCTACAGCGGATTCCCAGAGGAAAGCTATGACACAGTATTTATTATCCTGGATAAGATGGACAAGATAGGGGCTGAGGGCGTGGCCCGGGAGCTGGAAAACGAAGGATTCCCGGTGGAGGGAATTCATAAATATCTGGATCTTTTTCAGGAGATCACCAGTGATATCCGTGGCGTCCGGTACTGCAAAGAAAAGCTGGAGGGATATCTGGATGCATCAACTGCGGAAGATATGGAAACAATTATTACCAGCGTTGATGCTGCTAAGACAGCGAATTTTCAAATCCAGTTCGATCCTACGCTGGTGCGGGGAATGTCTTATTACACAGGCCCTATTTTTGAGATCTCTATCGACGGGTTCGGCGGCTCTGTGGGCGGGGGCGGACGCTATGATGAGATGATTGGAAAATTTACTGGAAATCAGACATGTGCCTGCGGATTCTCTATTGGTTTTGAGCGTATTGTTATGCTGCTTCTGGAGCGGGAATACCAGGTTCCCCAGGGAGAGGGGAAAAAGGCGTATCTGATTGAAAAAGGAATGCCCGCCGAAGGTATGGTAAAGCTTCTTGCCCAGGCGGCGAAGGAGCGCCAGGCAGGCATACAGGTATCTGTTTCCATGATGAAAAAAAATAAGAAATTCCAGAAAGAACAGCTGATGCAGGAAGGCTATCAGGAGATTGAAGAGTTCTTCAAGGACAGAGTATAGAGGAGAATAGGATTATGGCAGAATCAATGAAGGGATTAAAGAGAACCCACAGATGTACAGAAGTCTCCAAAGCAAATATTGGTGAGACAGTGACCCTAATGGGATGGGTTCAGAAAAACAGGAATAAAGGAGGCATTATCTTTCTGGACCTCAGGGATCGATCCGGGATTGTACAGGTGATTTTTGAGGAGGGCAGCATTGATGCCGCCGGATTTGAGAAGGCAGGGAGACTGAGAAGTGAGTTCGTAGTTGCTGTGGTGGGAAAAGTAGAGGCCCGTTCCGGAGCGGTAAATGAAAAGATGGCCACGGGAGAGATTGAGATTCGTGCAAAACAGCTCCGTGTGCTCTCTGAAGCTGAGACTCCCCCGTTCCCGGTGGAAGAGGAGAGCAAAACAAAGGAAGAACTGCGCCTGAAATACCGCTATCTGGATCTGCGCCGTCCGGATCTTCAGAGGAATCTTATGATGCGCAGCCGTGTGGCTATGCTTACCCGCCGCTTTCTGGAAGAGGAGGGTTTCCTGGAGATAGAAACACCGGTTCTCGGGAAGAGCACTCCGGAAGGTGCCAGAGACTATCTGGTTCCCAGCCGTGTTCACCCAGGCAATTTTTACGGACTTCCCCAGTCACCGCAGCTCTACAAGCAGCTTCTTATGTGCTCTGGCTATGACCGTTATTTCCAGATTGCAAAATGCTTCCGGGACGAGGACCTGCGTGCAGACCGTCAGCCTGAGTTTACCCAGATCGATATGGAGCTGTCTTTTGTTGACGTGGACGATGTAATCGATGTAAATGAAAGAATGCTGGCGTATCTCTTCAGAGAGGTACTGGGCGTGGAAGTTCCTCTTCCCATACAGCGGATGACCTGGCAGGAGGCCATGGACCGATTCGGATCCGACAAACCGGATCTCCGGTTTGGCATGGAGCTTACGGATGTTTCAGAAGCTGTAAAAGGCTGTGAATTTGCCGTGTTTAAGAATGCACTGGAAGCCGGAGGCAGCGTGCGGGGAATCAACGCTAAAGGGCAGGGAGGCATGCCCAGAAAGAAGATAGACAAGCTGGTGGATTATGCAAAAGATTACGGGGCAAAGGGGCTGGCTTATATTGCGCTTCAGGAGGATGGGAGCGTAAAATCATCCTTTGCTAAATTTATGAAGGAAGAGGAAATGGCGGGACTGATCGCCGCTTTAGAGGGTAAGCCCGGAGATCTGCTTCTCTTTGCCGCCGATAAAAACAAGGTGGTTTGGGATGTCCTTGGGGCTCTTCGGCTGGAACTGGCCCGGCAGATGGAGCTTTTGGATAAGGAGGAGTACCGTTTCGTGTGGATTACAGAATTTCCGCTGCTGGAATGGTCAGAGGAACAGAATCGCTTTACTGCCATGCATCATCCCTTTACCATGCCAATGGAAGAGGATCTGCCCATGATAAAGACTAATCCGGGGGCTGTGAGGGCAAAGGCATACGATATTGTGTTAAATGGAACAGAGCTGGGCGGCGGAAGCGTCAGAATCTTCCAGAATGACGTTCAGGAAATGATGTTTGAGGCTCTTGGATTCACAAAGGAAGAAGCTTACGAGCGCTTTGGCTTTCTTCTGGATGCCTTCAAATACGGGGTGCCTCCTCATGCAGGCCTTGCCTACGGCCTCGACCGTATGGTCATGCTGATGGCAAAAGAGGACAGCATCCGGGACGTTATCGCATTTCCTAAAGTAAAAGATGCCTCCTGCCTTATGACCCAGGCACCCGGTGAGGTGGATGAGGTACAGCTGAGAGAGCTGGGACTGAAGATAGACAGGGCAGAAGGACAGACAGAACAATAAACAGGAGGTCAACTATGAGGAATACACAGTTAGGGCGGGTTTGGATTGCAGGGGCTGACGGAAGGGTGGCAAGAGAATTTGTAAAACTCTTAGATACCAGGGAGACAGAGCTTTTTCTTACAGACCGGGAAGACAGGGACGTTTCGGATGCCGATGGCGTAAACATGTTTGCAGAAATGAATCGGCCGGATGTTATCATTAACTGTGCAGGAATCACAGATGTACAGCTCTGCGAAACAGAGCCGGAACTTGCTTACCGCGTGAATGCGCTGGGAGCCAGGAATCTGGCAGTCGCGGCAAGAAGGGTAAATGCCCGCATTGTCCAGCTGTCCACAGACGATGTTTTTGACGGAAAGACGGATACTTATTACAGCGAATTTGATCAGCCGGCTCCTTTTACCGTGTACGGCAAATCTAAGCTGGCCGGAGAGAACTTTGTGAAGGATCTGGCGCCTAAACATTTAATCATCCGCAGTTCCTGGGTATACGGCGAGGGAAAAAATTTTGTTAATGACCTGCTGGAGTCGGCGAGGGGAGAGAAAGAGATCCTGGTTCCTGAGAATCAGGTGGCGGCCCCCACCAGTGCTCTGGAGGTGGCGAAGTGTATCCTGCGGCTTCTGACAGAGGAGGCATACGGAACCTATCACGCTGTCTGCAGCGGATCCTGCAGCAGATATGAATTTGCTGCTAAGATCCTGCAGCTTGCAGGGCTTGAGGCCAGGATCATTCCTGCTTTCTCCGATGACTTACCTGATATATCCATGCGACCTGCCCGCTCGGTGCTCTATAATATGATGCTGCGCATCAGCTGCATGGAGACCCCTGTGAGCTGGCAGGAAGCGCTGGAAACCTATATACGCAGCTTGAAAAACTAATGTATCAGGAAAATGAGGAGATTGTATATGAATGCAAAGAAAGAGAGAAAGAAACCGGGACTGACTACGGTTATATTTATCGCTTTGATTCTGGGGGCTGCTGCCGGTATTCTGATCCATTATTTTTTCCCGGAAGGGAACCTCAGAGATAACATCATTGTGGGCGGTGTTTTTGAAGTGATTGGAACCGGATTTATCCGGGGGATGCAGATGCTGGTGGTACCGCTGGTACTCTGCTCTCTGATCTGCGGGAGCATGGCCATAGGAGATACAAAGAAGCTGGGAAAAGTAGGCATAAAGACCATGGCCTTCTATCTGGCAACCACAGCACTGGCGATCTCTATTGCCCTTGGCATTGCGAATCTGATCAATCCGGGCGTGGGACTGGATATCACATCGGTTCAGGCACAGGAGACCCAGATGGCAGAGGCCTCCAGTCTGACAGATACACTGCTGAATATTATTCCCAAGAATCCCATCCAGTCTCTTGCCGAGGGAAATATGCTGCAGATCATATTTTTTGCGCTGATTGTGGGCGTTCTTCTGGCAAAACGGGGTGAAAAAGCGGAAGGGCTGGCTAACCTGTTCAGCCAGGGAAATGACCTGATGATGGATATGACCATGGCGGTGATGAAAGTGGCACCTATCGGTGTGTTCTGCCTGATTGCCAAAACATTTGCCAATATAGGGTTTGATGCCTTTGTGCCTATGCTGAAATACATGGCCGCGGTGCTGGCGGCGCTGGCTCTGCAGTGTTTTGGAGTCTACCAAATCTTTTTGAAGGTATTTACTGGTCTGAATCCTATTAAGTTTGTCAAAAAATTTCTGCCTGTGATGGGGTTTGCTTTTTCTACCGCGACCTCAAACGCAACAATTCCCTTGTCTATTGATACCCTTGCCAAAAAGATGGGGGTTTCCAGACGTATTTCCTCTTTTACGGTTCCCCTTGGGGCCACCATCAATATGGACGGAACTGCTATTATGCAGGGCGTTGCCGTGGTGTTTGTAGCACAGGCTTTCCATATCAGCCTGACGCCTGTGGACTATCTGACGGTTATTGCCACAGCAACCCTGGCAAGCGTAGGGACTGCCGGAGTGCCGTCTGTGGGATTGGTCACTCTGTCTATGGTATTTACTTCTGTGGGACTTCCGGTTGAGGGAATCGGACTTATTATGGGAATCGACCGTATCCTGGATATGACCAGAACGGCCGTAAATATCACGGGGGATGCTGTCTGCACAACCATCGTTGCCAGTCAGGACAAAGCACTGGACAGAGATGTATTCAATGCAGCGGGTTAATGGAGGAAGACAGATATGGAACTGACAGTTACTGCTTTTCTGATTGTGTGTCCCCTTATATTTTTGGCCAGTTTTGTAGATGCAGTAGCAGGCGGAGGAGGCCTCATCTCCCTGCCTGCTTATTTTCTGGCCGGTGTGCCCATACACAATGCCATAGCTACCAACAAATTATCCTCTGCCGCAGGCACCTGCATCTCCACCTGGAGATTCTGTAAAAATAAATACGCGGATCTCCGCCTGGCAATCCCTTCTGTTTTGGTGGCTTTGGCAGGATCCGCTCTGGGAGCCAACATTGCGCTCATAACCAGCGACAAAATCCTGAAAATCACCCTTCTGGCAGTCCTGCCCGTGGCAGCTTTTTACGTGTTCCGCAGCAAAGATATGGAACGAAAATCCTCCGTGCCAATCAAAGGGAAGGCAAAATACGCAATCGTAATCACAGCGTCCTTTGTGATCGGCGCCTACGACGGCTTCTACGGTCCTGGAACGGGCACCTTCCTGATCCTCATCTATACAGGAATGGCCCGTATGGACATAAAAACAGCCGCCGGCAACACCAAACTGGTAAACCTTGCCTCCAACATGGCCGCCCTTGCCACCTTCCTCCTCCACGGCAAGATCATCTTCCCTCTGGGACTGGCCGCCTCCGTCTTCAGCATAGCCGGCCACTACCTGGGCTCCGGAATGGTCATGAAAAACGGCACCAAAATCGTAAGACCCATCATTCTGGCAGTACTGGCACTCTTATTCATAAAAATAATCACGGGAATGTAGATTAGAAAAATTTACACTTACAGAAACAAACAATCAAACCTTAAAAAATACTACATACTAAATATACTACCAATATACACAGTATGTGAAATGAATATACTGCCAGGGAAACAGATGCCGTTCCTACGCAGGGCCAGGCGATAGTACAGCTCATATGCGCAGACTACGCAGCGCGTCCTAAGATCCACTGCCACCGAACACTTAGAATCGACGGCTCTCCGGAGATTCTTAGTGAGCGGTAGGCAGTTAGCTTAGGAGAAGCGCAGTAGCAAGCATATGAGCTGTACTATCGCCTGGCCCTGCGTAGGAACGGCATCTGTTTCCCGTCCGTCCTGATAAAATACATCATTTCACATCACTGGAAATCTCCTTCACTGCCTCTCCCATCCCCCCAAGAATAGCCTGTGCCACATCTTCATTCATCTGCAGCTTCCAGCTTGTCCCGTCATTGATAAGAGTGAGATCCAGCTTTGTAGAGGAAGCACTTTTGTTGGCCTTTATAGAATTCAGCAGAAGCTGGCTGGATTTCTTCAGCCGTCCGCTCTCACCATCCGCAAAGGCCTGGGAGGAGTTGAGATAGGAGTCCAGTTTTTTCTCGTAGGAGTTCAGAATGCTCTTGGCATCATAGCTGGTAATCTCTGCGGTTACAGTAGCAGTATGACCGTCATCGGATTCTTTTAAGATACGATAATCAAAATGATCGCTGATCTGATTCGTCAGCTCCTGGGTGAGAGAACGGCTGTAGGCGTCATCTGCATCAAACAAGGTGTCTATCCCCAGATAACGGTTCAGCTGTTCCGTGTCAAATTCCTTCAAAGTATCAAAATGAATCTCCACAATTTCTTCCGGGGTAAAAAGGTTAGGATCCTGAAGGTAAGACACGAAACCTCCTACCAGCTGATCGTCCAGACGGCTGCTGTGCTCCAGTTTCCAGGTATTATTTTCCTTAGATAACTTCAGAGTACAGTTATTCTCCACAGTGTCGTATTGGTTCTCATCTAACAGCTCACCCAGGAGAAGGTAGTAGTCTTCCAGGGAATACTCCACGCCTTCCGGGTTGGCAGAGCTGGCGATGCGTTTTTTCATGGAGGCCCGGGAATAGTCCTTTGCCAGTGTTTCGGCGTCTATGGTGTTCAGACGGACCGTCACTCTGGCAGTCTGGTCCTTCACCTGAATGTCCAGGATTTTATAGGAAAAGTTCGCATAAAACCGGGAGAATATATTTTTGATTTTTGAGGAAACTTCCTGATGGATTTCCCCTGAAGGGTAAAGATCCTCATAGGAAATATACTTCTCTATGGTTTTATCATCCAGATCCTTTAACAAATCCAGCTCTCTGGTAGCGGCAGCCTTCACCTGACTTTTTTCTGACTTTTGACATCCCCCAAAAAGGCAGACAAAAGTCAGGAGCAACAGTGTAAAAAGCAATAGTTTTCTGCTGTATTTCATGCATTTTCTCCAATTTGCTGTTTTATTTTTATTCATATAGTTTATCAGATAAGGGAAAAAAGTCAACTAAGCAATTATAAGGTGTGAATCGTATGCGCAAAAGAAAGGACGGCTGCACATAAGCAGCAGTATTCTGGAAACCCTAACAATACGGCATACAGAATTAAAGAATATTTAAGAAAATTACATAGAGAAGTTAATAAGACTTTGCTATACTGTATAAAATATTTTTGTTTATCCTAAATTCACAGTGAAATATATTAAATATAAGGAAGATGGAGGATGATGTATGAAAAAGAAAATCCTAATTGCGGTGTCTGCAGCTGCAGCCGTATGTGTGATAGCCGGGGCCTTCTGGCTGCTTCGGGGAAGGGACAAGGGGAAGAATACAGACGAGCTGGTGTATGTGGAGAAGGTCTCTGATCTGATGGGACTGGGCAGCGGCATGGGGAACCCCGGAAGGTTCTCCGGTGTGGTAGAATCTCAGGAAACCTGGGAGATACAGCAGAAGCAGGACAAAACCATCAAAGAGATATTGGTGGAAGTGGGGGAAGATGTAGATGTGGGAACGCCCCTTCTGACTTATGATACCGCAACCATGGAGACTGACTTAAAGCAGGCGGAGCTGGAACTGGAACGCTTTGACAACGATATTACAAACCTGAACAATCAGATTAAGCAGCTGGAAAAAGAGAAAAAGGAAGCCAGTGATGATGAAAAATTATCTTACACAACCCAGATTCAGACGGCTCAGACAGACATAAAGAAGACGGAATATGAGAAAAAAAGTAAGTCAGTTGAGATTGAGCAGATGAAGGAACAGATTGCTAATGCTACGATAACCAGTGAGATAAAAGGTGTAGTAAAATCCATCAACAATGGAGAAAGCCAGGATATGACAGGAGGGGAAAGCCAGGCGCTTATGACCATTCTTGCCACTGGGGATTTTAGGATCAAGGGCAAGGTAAACGAACAAAATCTCTCAGCCGTGACAGAAGGGGAACCGGCAATCGTCCGCTCCCGTGTAGATGACAAGCGGATATGGAACGGGACTTTTGGGAAGATTGATGTGGACAATCCTGCTTCCAGCAACAATTCCGGAATGTATGGCATGGGGATGTCTTCTGAGGGTGCCTCGGATCAGTCAGCCTCTACTTCCTATTATTTTTATGTGGAATTAGAGTCCTCCGACGGACTTCTTCTGGGCCAGCATGTCTATATAGAACAGAATGCCGGACAGGAAGAACAAAAGGAAGGGGTATGGCTGGATGCTTCCTTTATAGCAGATCTTGACAGCAAACCATACGTATGGGCAGATAACGGCAAAGAAAAGCTGGAAAAGAGAAGCGTGGTGCTGGGCGAGTTCGATGAAGCGATGAATCAGTATGAAATTAAAGACGGACTGTCCAGGGAGGATGCAGTGGCGTTCCCCCAGGAAACTCTGAAGGAGGGAGCGCCTACTACGGACAGCCCTGCCGCTTTGATGAATGAGGGCGATATGTCAGCACCTGCAGAGGGGGACATGCCTGTGGAAGAAGGAATACCTTCCGACGAGGGAATGCCTTCCGAGGAACCCATACCTTCGGATGATATGACCGAAAGTCCGGACGGAGAGGAAGGTGCTGTCGCCCAATGATACTTGAGTTAAAAGAAATCTGTAAAGATTATATGCAGGGCAAGATGACAATCCCTGTGCTTAAAAATGTAAACTTCACCATGAAAGAAGGAGAATATACGGCCATTATGGGGCCTTCCGGCTCTGGGAAAACGACTTTGATGAATATTATCGGATGCCTTGATAAAGCTACCAGCGGAGCTTTCTTCCTGGATGGAGTAGATATTAACAGTTGTTCAGACAACGCCATGTCAGATATCCGTCTGAATAAGATAGGGTTTGTTTTTCAGAGTTTTCAGCTTCTGCCCAGGCAGAGTGCTCTGGAGAATGTGGAGCTTCCTCTGAGTTATGCAAGCGTTGGGCGCAGAGAGAGACGGGAAAAGGCGATCGCCGCGCTGACCCGCGTTGGGCTGGAGGACAGAGTGGACTTTAAGCCTACTCAGCTTTCCGGCGGACAGAAACAGCGGGTTGCCATTGCCCGGGCTATGGTCAATAATCCAAAGATACTGTTGGCAGATGAGCCCACCGGTGCGCTGGACTCCAGATCCGGGGAACAGGTCATGGAACTTTTCGGACGCCTGAACCAAGAGGGGGTTACTATCTTAATGATTACCCACGATGCGGGGATTGCGTCTTATGCCCAGCGGGTCGTAACCATCAAAGACGGTATCCTGGCGGAAGAGGAGGGCAGAGAATGAAAAAGAGACTGGTCTTAGTGATAGGGGGAATCGCAGGAGTCTGCGTGGCAGCTGTGGGTATCTGGCTCGGCTACGGCAAAATGAGTAAATCAACGGTAAAGGTATACAATGTCAGTGATTTGGCCCAGGGCTACTGGGGAGATCCCATGAGCCTTAACGGAATGATCTCCTCCGATGTCTCCCAGGATGTACATCTGACGGACAAGCAGATTGTAGAAGAGGTTTACGTGAGTGAGGGAGACCAGGTAGATGTGGGCGACCCTTTGCTCTCCTATGATATGACCCTTGTGAATATAGAACTGGAAGTTGAAAAACTAAATAAAGAAGGGATGGAGATCCAAAAGAAGGGAACGGAGCAGGAAATTGAAAAGCTGAAGAAGCAAAAGCCTGTGCCGGAATCCTCAAAAATTTCTTCCCCGGGGAAAGACGAGACAGAAGGCGCAGCCCAAACCACATCCTTCTCAGGGGTGAGCGGCGGATTTACCCGTCTCTCCGGAAGCTCTGCAATGGAGCCAAAGACAGGTGCACCGGGAGAAGAAGACAAGGGTGAAAAAGAGCCCGGGACAGGAACACCGGATCCGGGAACACCAGACCCGGGACAGGAACCCGATAAGGAGGAACCGCCCAAAGAAGAGGTCAAGACAGAGGCTTTGGAGCGCATTGATGAGCATTCCAAGCCCTACAAAGGAAGTGGGACAAAAGAGGATCCTTTTGTCTATCTGTGCAAAGAAAATCCCATTCTCATGGGTTCCCTTCTGAACATGCTGGGAGGCTTCGGGGAAGGTGATACCAAGACACTTCCCGAACAGTATGCCCAGTTGGAAATACGGGAAGGTGATACGGTGGACGGACTGCTTTTGACGGCCCTCTACCTGGATGGAAGAAAGATTGTGGAAAAATGTATGCCGGAGGAAGAATATCAGATCCGCCTCAGTGCCGTAAAGGGAGAAGAGCCGGAAGAGAATCCTAAAGGAGATGAATTTTATGATATCGGCGATGAGATTCCCCAGGATGATATCATTGCGGGCTATACCAAGGCAGAACTGGAAAAAGCGATCCAGGAAAAACAAAAGGACCTGAAAAAGCTGGAGCTGGATATCAAAGAAAGTGACCTGAAAATACAGAAGATCAGCGGCAAGCTGGAGAATCAGACCATTAAAAGCACGATTAAAGGTACGGTGAAAGCGGTAGGCGATCCTGAGAAGGGTGAAACAGACGGCAAACCATTTATTCAGGTGGTAAGCAGTGAAGGCCTTTATGTAAGGGGAAGCATCAGTGAGCTTCTTTTGGATAAAGTAAAGCCGGGACAGATGCTGACGGGAAGCTCGATGGAGACAGGGACTCCTTTTGAGGCGGAGATTAAGGAAATTTCCCCGTATCCGGCCAGCAGCAACTATTTTGGGGGCGGCGGCAACAGCAACGTATCTTACTATCCTTTTACTGCCTATATTGCCCAGGCAGAGGGATTAAAAAATCAGGAATATGTCAGTCTACAAGCTGAGATAGACACCGGTGCAGGTGCGGATGCCCTGTATCTTCAAAAGCCCTTTGTGAGAACGGAGGACGGGAAAAGCTATGTATACTGTTCTGTCAAAGGAAGGCTGAAAAAACAGGAGATCATCACAGGCAAGACGCTGTGGGGATCTCTCATAGAGATAAAAAGCGGCCTCACAAGAGAGGATAAGGTAGCCTTTCCCTATGGAAAAGGGGTAAAGGAGAATGCCAGAACAAAGGATGCGTCCATTGATGAACTTTATTATTAGGAGGAGGTAAGTTATGCTGGAAAACATAAGATTGTCCTTTCAGGGCATCTGGTCACATAAAATGCGCTCCTTTCTGACAATGCTGGGCATTATCATAGGAATTGCATCTATTATTTCAATTGTTTCAACTATTAAGGGAACTAACGAGCAGATCAAACAGAACCTGATTGGATCTGGCAACAATACCGTGGATGTAACACTGAATCAGGGAGATTATCCCTATGAAATGGGATATAATGATATTCCTGCAGGAGTTCCTGTGATCACTCCTGAGGTAAAAGAGGAAATCCTGAATCTGGATGAGGTGGAAAAGGCTTCTCTGTATCAGAGCAGGACCTATGCAGATGGGATTTATTATCAGAACAATGGCCTGGAAGGGGGGAAGGTACTGGGGATTGACAAAGATTACCTGGATACCTGCGGATACCAAATCATTCAGGGCAGAGGGTTTACGGAGAAGGACTACCGACAGTTCGGAAAAGTGGTTCTTTTGGATGAGGACTCCAAAAACAGTCTGTTCCAGGATGAACAGCCCTTGGGGAAGACCGTAGAGATACAGGGTGAGCCTTTTACTGTGGTCGGTGTGGTAAAGAAAACCAATGCTTTTGAGCCGGTGATTAATTCTATGGAGGATTACTATAATTATAATCAGGAGAGCAGCGGTGTGGTGATGATGCCCGATGCCGCCTGGCCTGTGGTATACCGATACGATGAGCCCCAGAATGTAATTGTGAAGGCCCCGGACACGGAAACTATGAGCAGTGCAGGCAGAAAAACAGCGGATCTGCTCAATGGGTATCTGTTTGACAGCACCGGAGAGATTAAGTATAAAGCGGCAGATCTATTGGAAAAAGCCAAAAATCTCCAGGAAGTCAGCGCTAATACAAACCGCCAGCTTCTCTGGATAGCCAGTATCTCTCTTTTGGTAGGGGGGATCGGTGTTATGAATATCATGCTGGTATCTGTGACAGAACGCACCAGCGAGATTGGTCTGAAAAAGGCGATAGGTGCTCGGAAAAATAAGATTCTTGCACAGTTTCTGACAGAGGCCGCGGTACTTACCAGTATCGGGGGGCTTCTGGGAATCCTTGCAGGTGTTGTTCTGGCCCAGGCAATCTCCAAGATGTCTCAGACGCCGGTTGCCATCAGCCCTCCGGCCATCGTGGGCTCGGTAATTTTTTCTATGGTGATCGGAATTGTCTTCGGACTTCTCCCTTCTGTGAAAGCTGCAAATCTGAATCCGATAGATGCACTGCGCAGAGAATAGGAAAGACCTCTGCCCCGGGAAAATATCCTGAGGGCAGAGGTTTCTGTGCTTAAAAGCCGTAATCTTCCCCAATGAGAACCACTTTGATTCTGCCGGGTACCATGGAACGTCTGGTAATGACAAGATCGGAACAGATACATCCGTCAGACAGGCAGTCCTGACAGGTTCCTGTTACGGAACAGGGCGTCTTTACGCCAACCCGGAGACTGTTGGGCGGTGCAGCAGCATTTCGGACTCTATGTACACCGTCTTCTATGGTTTTTACCACCTTATTCATACCGGCCGCTATCACTACATGCTCGGGACCGTGGCAAAGGCAGGCAACCCGGTTGCCGGCACCGTCTATGTTGATAAGTTCGCCGTCTATAGTGATGGCGTTGCTGCTCATCAAAAAGTAATCAGCCATTACGATTTTGCCGTAAAGCGCCCGCTTCTCTTCCGGAGTCTTTGCGGACATTCGGTCAATAAGTTCATAGCCGCACCCCTGGAGCCCTTTCAGAATGCCTGCCTCTGCTAAAGTTTCTGATCCGCCCCAGGTTACCGAGGAAGCTTCCGGGATTAATTCCCGGATTTTTTCTACGGCGGACTCTGCAGTCGGACAGTAGAAGCCCTCCATGTTTCGCTTTTTTAGATTTTTTATCAGTGTTTCTGCCGTATTGGCGTAGGACTGAGCTTTGTATGACATATAAAATGACCTCCTTTCTTCAGATAGTATCATTGTACCATATTTTTTTGATAAACAATGGAAGTTTTAGAAAATGATTTGTCATATTTGGCTGGTTATGCTAAAATGAAATGTAACGGCTAAAAACCGGTTCGCTTTCGATCAGTACGTTGAATACGATAATATAAAAGGAGTGGTACAAGGCCATATGAAAAAAACAGCAATCGTAACAGATAGTAATAGCGGCATTACCCAGTCCCAGGCTGGGGATTTGGGAATCTATGTAATTCCAATGCCCTTTTATATCGACGAACAGCTTTATCTGGAGGATATAACACTGACACAGAAGGAGTTCTATCAGAGGCTGGAGGATGATGCTGAGATCTTTACGTCGCAGCCTTCTCCAGCGGACGTAATGGAGCTTTGGGAGAAAATATTAGAGGATTATGAAGCAATTGTCCACATCCCTATGTCAAGTGGGTTAAGTAATTCATGCCAGACTGCACAGGCACTGGCTAAAGAGTATAACGGCAAGGTCCAGGTGGTGAATAACCAGAGAATATCAGTGACGCAGAGGCAGTCGGTTTTGGATGCCATTACGCTGGCAGCTGCAGGCAGGTCTGCGTTAGAGATACGGGAAGTCCTGGAGAAGGAGAAGGCCGAGTCAAGCATCTATATCACGGTAGAATCTTTGAAATATCTGAAAAAGGGAGGCAGAATTACACCTGCCGCAGCCGCCATAGGAACGGTGCTTAACCTGAAGCCTGTCCTGCAGATTCAGGGAGAAAAGCTGGACGCCCTGTCTAAGGCAAGAGGCAAAAAACAGGCGAAAAGAACCATGGTTCAGGCGATGAAAAAGGATCTTGAGGGAAGATTTGCAGCGTATGCCCAGTCCGGTTTGATGTGCCTGGAAGCTGCCTATACAGGAAATCAGGAGGAAGCCCTGGAATGGAAGAAGGAGCTGGAAGCTGCTTTTCCGGGGATGCCGATTCATATGGATCCCCTCTCCTTAAGTGTTGCCTGCCATATTGGTTACGGAGCACTGGCGGTAGCCTGTGCAAAAAAAGTTGAGATAGAATTGTAGTGGAGGAGTTATGAAAAAGATACTGGAACTAATTGAAAAAGAATTGAGACAAGCGTTTAAGGCAGCAGATTATGATGAGACATATGCCAGGGTGACCATCTCTAACCGTCCGGATCTGTGTGAATATCAGTGCAACGGTGCAATGGCTGCCGCAAAACAATATAAAAAGGCTCCCATTAAGATCGCCGGCGATGTGGTAGAGCAGCTAGGGGAAAGCCGGGTGCTTAAGCAGGCAGAAGCGGTGCCTCCCGGTTTTATCAACCTGAAAGTCAGCGGGGAATTTCTGTCAGAGTATCTCAATGAGATGCTAAGAGACGATCATCTCTCTGTAGAACAGACAGAAAATCCCAAGACGGTGATGATCGACTACGGCGGTCCCAATGTTGCAAAGCCGCTGCACGTGGGCCATCTTCGATCCGCAATTATCGGGGAGAGCCTGAAACGCATGGGGCGTTTTTTGGGACACAAAATGATTGGGGATGTACATCTGGGGGACTGGGGCCTTCAGATGGGACTGATTATCACCGAACTGAAAAAGAGAAAACCAGAGCTGGTGTATTTCCAGCCTGATTATACAGGAGAATACCCCGCAGAACCTCCGTTCACCATCAGTGAACTGGAAGAGATTTACCCTGCTGCCAGTGCATATTCCAAAGAGCATCCGGAATACAAAGAAGAAGCTATGGAGGCGACCCATCAGCTGCAGAATGGGAATCTTGGATATAAGGCTCTGTGGAACCATATTCTGAACGTCTCAGTCAGTGATTTGAAGAAAAACTATGAAAAGCTGAATGTAACCTTTGATCTGTGGAAAAAGGAATCCGATGCCCAGCCCTATATACCGGAGATGGTTGCGTATATGAAGGAAAAAGGATATGCACACCTGGATCAGGGAGCGCTTGTGGTAGATGTGAAAGAAGCGTCTGACACCAAAGAGATCCCTCCCTGTATGATCCTGAAGTCAGACGGGGCATCTCTGTACAATACTACAGATCTGGCAACCATTGTAGAGCGGATGAAACTCTTTTGTCCGGATGAGATCATTTACGTTGTGGACAAACGCCAGGAGCTGTATTTTACACAGGTCTTCCGGTGTGCGAGAAAGACAAAGCTGGTAAAGGAAGAAACAGGATTAAGCTTCCTTGGATTCGGGACTATGAATGGAAGAGACGGGAAGCCTTTTAAAACAAGAGAAGGCGGTGTAATGCGGCTGGAGACCCTAATCCGGGAGATCAACGAGGAAATGTATAAAAAAATCGTGGACAACCGCAGCGTAAAAGAAGAGGATGCCAGAGGGACGGCCCAAATTGTGGGCCTGTCAGCCATTAAATATGGAGATTTGTCGAACCAGGCATCCAAAGACTATATCTTCGATGTGGAGCGATTTACTTCCTTTGAGGGGAATACAGGTCCGTATATTTTATATACAATTGTGCGGATTAAGTCCATTCTTGGCCGGTATCAGGAAGAGGGAGGCGACTGGAAGCAGGGATGTATCAAAGCTCCTGCAAATGACTGCGAAAAAGATTTGATGCTTACGATTTCCAGGTTTAACAGTGTGGTGGAGAACGCTTACGAGGAGAAAGCGCCTCATAAGATATGCTCCTTTATCTACGATTTGGCCAATGCGTTTAACCGTTTTTACCATGAGACAAAGATTCTGGGGGAGGAAGATACCGGGAAAAAGGCCTCCTGGATAAGACTTTTAGTACTTACCAGAGATGTGCTGGAGACTGGTATAGAGCTTCTGGGATTTTCGGCTCCCGAGAGAATGTAGCACAGGAAAGAATACAGGGCGGACAGAACTGCCGAAACAGCGGTTCTGTCTGCTCTTTTTGCTAAGAACATACAGTTAAGCTGCAAATGCAAATTCATACTTGATATTTGCAGCAGATTGTACTATACTTGAATCACATTCAAGATCTTAAGTATCTATTTTTTTCAGGCAGATCCGCCATAATTCCATTTTTTATATGTTTAAAAGAGAAGTGAGATTTCTCTGCTAAGGGTAAGCACAGGCAGCGGCAGAGGACAGACCTAAGCGGTGTGCAGACAGAGAGGGGGAGGCACTATTGCATCACTGGGAAAGATATTAGATTGCAGATACCGGATTATACAGCTGATAGGCGAAGGGGGAATGGGAAAGGTCTATCTGGCTTATGATCTCAGACTGGAGAAGAACTGGGCTGTAAAAGAAATAGAAAGCAGCAGGGGATGCGTGCTCCGGGAGAGGGATGTGCTGAAGAAGATGAAGCACCCTGCCCTTCCCGGCATTGTTGATATTATAGAGGAGAGCGGGTATACCTATCTTGTAATGGATTACATTTCAGGAATTAACTTAAAGGAGCTCTGCAGAGCGAAAAAAAAGATTCCCGAGAAGACAATCCTCCGGTGGGGAATAGAGCTCTGCGATGTATTGGACTACCTGCACAGACAGAAACCGCCTGTTATATACCGGGATCTGAAACCGGAGAATCTGATCATTGGAAATAAAGGAAAACTGTTCCTTGTAGATTTTGGCATTGCGCTGGTTGCAGGCAGACATTCGGCAGAGGATCGGTTAGGAACCAAGGGATATGCAGCCCCGGAGCAGTACCAGGGGAGGGCTGCCGTACAGTCAGATATCTATGGACTGGGTATGGTTCTCGGAGAACTGGTTAAGTGCGGAAGATATCAGGGAGAGGATCTCTGCGCCCTGGAACGGATTGTGGGAACGTGTACCAGAAGAAACATCATGGAACGATATCAAAGTGTCCGGACAGTAAAACGCAGGCTCACCAGACTTCTGTACAGAAAGAGGCAGATAGGGCTGCTGTCGGCGGCTGGGGCGGCATTTGTAATGGCAGGGTGTCTGCTTCTTCTCCAACAGGAGGTAAACATGCAGAAGCAGGAGCAAGCATACCAGGAAGCACTCGAAACAGGAGCCCGGCAGGAGAAGGATGCCGTGCAGGCCTATGAGAGGGCTGTCAAAATGAAACCTGAGAGGGAGGAAGTATATCTGGCTCTGCTGAACACCTATATAGCCAGGGGAGAGACAAAGGCGGGAATCCAGAGAATACGGGAACTGGCCGAAAGGTACGAGAAAAGACTGCCCCGGGAACACAAGCTGTGGACAGAGATTGGAAGGCTTTATTTCAGAGGCAGCATCCGGGATCCCTATTTTTCGGCAAATTATAAAAAGGCTGAGGAGTATTTTTCTATGGATCCTAAGGATTCCCGGGAAAAGCGCAGTTATCTGAATCTGTGCCGTATCTTTTCCTGTTACAGCGATGAGATTTGCTGGGAGGAGGCCGGAGAAGCACTGGAATATCTGTGCGGCCTGCTTGGGGAGGAAGAGAATCCACTGGCAAAAGCACAGGGATGTATGACTCTGTGCGGCGTTTATTTTTCTTACGAAGAGGAGCTGGAAGAATATCTTGAGAAACCGTGGGAGCAGGGGATTGCCCTGGCAGAGGAGGGGGCAGAGTCGCTGGAGCATTGCCGGGATCATATTCTTTATCCTGTTTATGCCCGTGAATTCTGCCTGCTTATAGGAAAGGCATATGAGTGCAGAGGGCGCTGGCAAGAGGCAAATTCTCAGTATGACAAAACCCTTGCTTACCCCATGTCAGAAAAGGAACAGGTTAAGATACGGCTGATGACTGCCTTTAACTGCCGTATGGAGGGGGACTGTGTAAAAGCCGGAACAATCTATGAAAAGCTGCTGCAGGACTTTCCGGAGGAGGCGGAGCCTTACTGTGCCTACAGTCTTATGGCTTTGATGGAGGAAAAGGACAGGAAAAAGGCAGAGGAGATTCTGGACAGGGGGAAAGGAGTCAGGGGAATCCGGGAGAACTACAGTTACAAGCTTCTCACAGAGCGTTTAAAAGAATCGGGAGAAGGAAAGGAGCGACAAGAATGAAAAAAGACTGGGGACTGATGATAGCTGCTATAGGGATACTGCTTCTGCTTCCGCAGCCTGTTATGGCAGGGGAATCGGGTGCCGTGGGGCCGGATGGGCCGCCCATTACGCTAAAGCCTGGAGAACGGTGGACGAGCCCGTGGGCAGGCCATGCAGAGATTCTGGATACCGGAAAGCTGAAAAGCCGGGGAGACGGAACCCTGGAAGCGGTAGAGCCGGGAGAGACAGAGATCATAGTAAGATATACGGTCAGGATAGAAAATAAAGATTCGGAAGAACCTGCCATTGAGGCGGAAGAAAGGACCGAAGCGGAAGCACCGGGGAAGGAGGACGCAGAGGAGGAACTGCACAGTATAGGAAGACCTTATGAGGCCCAGGACTCTTCCTGTCCGGTTCTCACTCTGAATAACCTGGAGGATATGTCCTCCAATGCCTGTGCGGTGGAGCCTCAGATTATAGTTGAAGACGACCATCTGGACACCGGGTTTCTAAGGATTGAATTGCAGGGAAAGCGCCAGGGGACACTCACACCGGTATTTGCCCGGACAGAAGAGGCGTGTCGAATGACCTTGTCTTTTGCACCAATTACGGAGGATGACGAGTATACGCTGCGTGTGGAAGCAAAAGATCTCTTTGGCAATTGTACAGAAAAAACCTGGATGTTTACGGTGAATCAGAATGGAACCAGATTTTACTATAACGGGGAGGGAGAGAAAGTTACTTACTCAAAGGAGTTCGTCCCCAGAATCCAGTGGGAGAATCCGGACGAAATTCAGGTTGTATCCTGTACCGTGAACGGCAAAGAAGTCCGGTGTACCATCAAAGAGGGGGAAATCTATGTGGACAGGGAAGCCCTGGAAACCGGCAAAAACAGAATTGTACTTGTTGTAAGAGACGGAGCAGGAAATATTACAAAGATGGAGCCGTGGGAATTTATGATAGAAGAGGAGGAAGAGGAACCGGACGGCGGCATACAGGAAGAGGAGCCGGTGGAACAGGAAAGCCAAAAGGCTTTTCCCTGGGAAGGGGTTTTCCTGATCAGCGGGAGTTCTCTGCTGTTGGCGGAACATAGGAAAAAAATCAGAAGAACCTAGCCTGCTGGGGTTTGTATCCGGGAATTAACTGTGCTATAATGTATTCCATTAGCAACACTTCATTGATACGGAGATCTAAGATGCAGCCGTACTCTGTGAAATAACTGAGCATGAATAGAAACAATATACACACAGAAAGATTGGGATAGCATGTGGAATACAATATTATTTGATTTGGACGGCACACTGACAGACTCGGCCGAGGGAATTACAAAGAGCGTTCAGTATGCTTTGGCACATTTCGGAATTCAGGAAACCGATTTAAAGAAGCTGGAGTGCTTTGTGGGACCTCCTCTGAAGGAGCAGTTTATGAAATACTGCGGGTTTAGCGAGGAACAGGGGCAGGAAGCTGTCCGGGTATACCGGGAGCGGTACAGCACGATTGGCATTTGGGAGAACCGTGCATATAAAGGAATAAAGGAGATGCTGTCAAAGCTCTGCACCAGGGGATACACGCTGGGAGTGGCCTCCTCCAAGCCTACCCACTTTGTCAAACAGATCCTGGAACGGTTTGAACTTCTGCCGTACTTTGAGGTAGTGGTGGGAAGTGAACTGGATGGGAGCAGAACCGATAAGGCAGAGGTGATAGAGGAGGCCCTGAGGCAGCTTAAGATCAGAGAATACCGCCAGAGAGTTCTGATGGTAGGGGACAAAGAACATGATGTGAACGGAGCAAGAAGGGCCGGGATCCCCTGTGTAGGCGTAGCCTACGGCTATGGCAGCAGGGAGGAACTCCTGAAGGCCCAGCCTTTAGCCATTGTCTATTCCGTCTCTGAGCTGGCCGCCTTTTTGATAGACGGCAGGCTGGAAAGACAGGACGCGGTAAAACCACAGGAAACCGGGCAGAAGGACAGGCTGGATCTGCACAGAGGAAGGCCTCTGCTTAAGATATGGAGGGTTTTGTACCCTGTAGGAATACATTTCGCTGCCAGCATTGTGGCTTCTCTTATAGTGATTGTGCCAATGACTGTGTATGCCCTTATGGGGGGAAGCGGCGGTGCAGACGCGGTGAGCACCATTGGGCTTACGGGGCTGATGGAGATTCTTGCAATCCCCTTTTTGCTGTATTTTATGAAAAAAGACCGCATTCTCCGCGGAAGCCTGGGCGCGGAAGGAATAAAAATAAAAGCTTCTCCTGTCCTTGTACTCGTCCTGCTGTTTGCGGCAGCTGCACTCTCTGATCTGCTCAGCCAGGGAATGGCAGTGCTTCGGATACCGGATCTTTTTCCGTACTACGGGGAGATGACGGATGAGATGTACGCACAGAGCAGTTTTTGGGCGGTTCTGGCAGTCGTGGGAGTGCTGGCTCCGATCGCTGAGGAGATGGTATTTCGGGGACTGGTGTATGCCAGAGTGAAAGACTACCTGGGGGGCAGATGGGGCATCCTTCTGTCGGGGTTCATCTTCGGGATTTATCACGGCAATATGGTTCAGTTTATTTTTGCTTTCTGTCTTGGGTGCTGGTTTGCCTGGCTGTATCAAAAATCCGGCAACCTGCTGATTCCAATTCTGGCTCACGTTGCAGTGAACGTATGGTCCTGTATTCTAACCTATATTCCGTCAGATTCAGGCTTTTGGACCTGGTATCCGCTTTTGATGGTTGCTGAGATACTAATTGCAGTGTGGGGCTGCTATTTTCTCAGTCAAAGCTATAGGAAAACTGGAAATTCCAGTCAGACAATTTAGACACAATTTTAAAAATGAGACAATTCACAGAGCCGTGGATTGTCTTTTTTTATGTTCACAGCGAATTAAAATGGGTGAATTTGTCTTGATTCACATATAAATACACGGTTTAAAACATTAAAAATCAGATAATTTTATTTTAAATGATTTTATATCTAATTATCTGACGATATATGGGAAAAACCCTATTTACAGGTTTTAAAAAATGTAGTATATTTAGTGCAGTGAATTGCTAAAGATAAAAAGCGGCAGGCAGGTATGCTGCAGGAGACAAAAAAGAAAGGATGGATGTAAGATGCAGAAAACAACGAATAACCCGGAAGTCCAGGGCTTATATGAACCCCGGTTTGAGCATGACAATTGCGGTATTGGTGCAGTTGTGAATATCAATGGTGTAAAAACCCATGGCACAGTCGCCAATGCGCTGAAAATTGTAGAAAACCTGGAGCACAGAGCAGGCAAAGATGCGGAGGGAAAGACTGGTGACGGAGTCGGAATCCTTCTGCAGATATCCCATAAGTTCTTCCGCAGGGCGTGCAGCGACCTTGGTATCCGGCTGGGAGAAGAAAGAGACTACGGCGTTGGTATGTTTTTCTTCCCTCAGGACGAGATGAAAAGAAATCAGGCGAAAAAGATGCTGGAAATCATAGTAGAAAAAGAGGGACTGGAGTTTTTGGGCTGGAGAACAGTTCCAACGGTTCCGTCAGTTCTTGGGCATCGGGCCGTGGAGTGCATGCCATTTATTATGCAGGGCTTTGTGAAGCGTCCTCAAAATGTGGACCAGGGTCTGGAGTTTGACAGAAAGCTGTATGTGGTGCGGAGAGTATTTGAGCAGAGCAATGAAGATACTTATGTGGTTTCTTTTTCCAGCCGTACCATTGCCTACAAGGGGATGTTTTTGGTTGGGCAGCTGAGAACCTTCTTTACAGATCTGCAGAGTGAAGAGTATGAATCCGCCATTGCCCTGGTGCATTCCCGATTTAGTACCAATACCACTCCCAGCTGGGAGAGAGCGCATCCCTACCGGCTGGTGGTACATAACGGAGAAATCAATACGATCCGGGGAAACGCAGATAAGATGCTGGCCCGGGAAGAGACCATGGACCACGGTGCCATGAGCAGAGAACTTCACAAAGTCCTGCCGGTAATAAGCGCAGAGGGTTCGGATTCTGCCATGCTGGACAACACACTGGAGTTTTTGGTGATGAGCGGTATGCCTCTTCCTCTGGCGGTCATGATTACCATTCCGGAGCCGTGGGCCAACAACAAAACGATGTCTCAGTCCAAAAAAGATTTTTACCAGTATTATGCGACGATGATGGAGCCGTGGGACGGACCGGCGTCTATTCTGTTTACAGACGGTGATATTATGGGAGCGGTGCTGGACCGCAACGGCCTGCGTCCTTCCCGCTACTACATTACGGAAGACGGATATATGATACTTTCCTCAGAGGTAGGTGTTCTGGACATTGCCCCCGGAAAAATCGTACAGAAGGAGAGACTGCATCCGGGCAAGATGCTCCTCGTAGACACCAGGGCAGGCAAGGTGTTCTCGGATGATGAGTTAAAAGAATATTATGCCTCCAAGCAGCCCTACGGTGAATGGCTGGACAGCAACCTGGTGGAACTGAGGGAACTGAAGATTCCCAACCAGAGAGTCCCGGAATACACGGATGAAGAGAGAATGCGTCTGCAGAAAGCCTTTGGATATACCTTTGAGGAATACCGCACATCCATTCTGAATATGGCACGAAACGGCAGTGAAGGAATTGGGGCTATGGGAATTGACACTCCTCTGGCCGTGCTTTCTAACGCACATCAGCCTCTGTTCAGCTATTTTAAGCAGCTGTTTGCCCAGGTTACCAATCCGCCTATTGATGCAATCCGTGAGGAGATTGTGACATGTACTTCTGTATATGTGGGAGAGGACGGCAATCTTCTGGAGGAAAAGCCGGAGAACTGTAAAGTGCTGAAGGTGAATAACCCTATTTTGACTAATACAGATTTGATGAAAATCAAAAGTATGAAGATAGAGGGCTTTGCCGTTGAAGTACTCCCCATTACGTACTATAAAAACACCAATCTGGAAAAAGCCATTGACCGTTTATTTGTGGAAGTTGACAGAGCACACAGAGACGGCGCCAACATTATAATTCTCTCAGACAGGGGAGTCGATGAGAATCATGTTGCGATTCCTTCCCTTCTGGCTGTGTCTGCAGTCCACCAGCATCTTGTAAAAACAAAGAAAAGGACTTCTCTGGCAATGATTCTGGAATCCGGAGAGCCCAGGGAGGTGCACCATTTTGCAACGCTTCTGGGCTACGGTGCCTGTGCCATTAATCCATATCTGGCCCAGGAGACAATCCGGGAGCTGATTGACAATCATATGCTTGACAAAGATTATTATGCGGCAGTCAATGATTATAATGACGCAGTACTCCACGGGATTGTAAAGATTGCCTCCAAGATGGGCATCTCTACCATACAGTCCTATCAGGGAGCGCAGATATTTGAGGCAGTCGGCATCGACCAGACTGTGATTGACAAATATTTTACCAACACTGTGAGCAGAATCGGGGGCATTACCCTGGAGGACATTTCCAGGGAAGTGAATGAGCTTCACAGCCAGGCCTTTGATCCTCTGGGACTTAAGGTAGACACAACCCTGGACAGCATGGGAAGACATAAAATGCGCCGCGGGGGGGAAGAACATCTGTACAATCCCCAGACCATCCATCTGCTCCAGGAAGCCACGAAAAACGGAGATTACAGCCAGTTTAAAGAGTATACACATCTCATAGACAATGAGGAACGGATGGGTACGCTCAGAGACCTGATAGACTTTAAGTATCCCAAAAAAGGGATCCCCGTGGACCAGGTGGAGAGTGTGGAATCCATTGTAAAAAGATTTAAGACCGGAGCCATGTCTTACGGTTCCATCTCTAAGGAAGCACACGAAACGCTGGCAATTGCCATGAATACCCTTCACGGCAAATCAAACAGCGGAGAAGGGGGTGAGGACTACGAGCGACTGGTAACAGGAAAAGACGGCAAAAACCGCTGTTCTGCTATTAAGCAGGTGGCATCAGGCCGTTTCGGAGTGACCTCCAGATATCTGGTCAGCGCCCAGGAAATTCAGATTAAGATGGCGCAGGGGGCAAAGCCGGGGGAAGGCGGACACCTGCCCGGAGGAAAGGTATATCCCTGGATTGCCAAGACCAGGCATTCAACCCCTGGGGTGAGTCTGATCTCTCCCCCGCCCCACCATGATATCTATTCCATTGAGGATTTGGCACAGCTTATCTATGATCTGAAAAACGCCAACAAAAATGCCAGAATTTCTGTAAAGCTGGTATCCGAAGCCGGCGTGGGCACAGTCGCAGCGGGTGTTGCCAAGGCCGGAGCCCAGGTTATCCTGATTTCCGGCTATGACGGAGGCACCGGAGCGGCCCCCAGAAGTTCCATCCACAATGCGGGTCTTCCCTGGGAACTGGGGCTTTCTGAGACCCACCAGACTCTGATACGAAACGGACTGCGCAATAAAGTTGTGATTGAGACAGACGGCAAGCTGATGAGCGGCCGTCATGTAGCCATTGCCGCTATGCTGGGGGCGGAAGAGTTCGGCTTTGCCACGGCACCTCTTGTCACCATGGGATGTGTGATGATGCGTGTCTGCAATCTGGATACCTGCCCGGTAGGCGTGGCGACACAGAATCCGGAGCTTAGAAAGCGGTTCCGGGGCAAACCAGAGTATGTCATTAACTTTATGCGGTTTATTGCCCAGGAGCTGAGGGAGTATATGGCAGAGCTTGGCGTCCGCACAGTGGATGAATTGGTGGGGAGAACCGATCTGCTGAAAGTAAAGGATACAATACAAAACGGTAAGGCATCAAAAGTTGATCTTGCCAGAATTCTGGATAACCCCTACGCTTCTCCGAAGGCAAAAGTAACCTTTGACCCCAGGCAGGTATACGATTTCCATCTGGAAAAGACAGCGGATGAAAGGATTCTTATGAAACGCCTGGGAGCTGCGCTGGAAGACAGGCAGAAAAAGAGTATAGAAGTGGATGTGTCCAACACCGACAGGGCCTTCGGAACTATCTTCGGGGCTGAGATAACCAGGAGATACCAGGACAGCCTGGACGAAGATACTTATACAGTGCTCTGCCACGGAGCAGGAGGACAGAGCTTCGGCGCTTTTATCCCCAAAGGGCTGACCCTGGAGCTTGAGGGGGACAGCAACGATTATTTCGGAAAAGGACTTTCCGGGGGCAAGCTGATTGTGTATCCCCCCAAGAGCGTTCAGTTTAAGCAGGATGAAAATATAATTATCGGCAACGTAGCTCTCTACGGTGCCACCAGCGGCAAGGCTTATGTAAATGGCGTGGCCGGAGAACGCTTCTGTGTCAGAAATTCAGGGGCAATTGCAGTTGTGGAAGGCGTAGGTGACCACGGGTGTGAATATATGACAGGAGGCCGTGCTGTGATTCTTGGAAAAATCGGCAAGAACTTTGCCGCAGGTATGAGCGGCGGCGTGGCGTATGTGCTGGACGAGGACAGCGATATCTATACAAAATTAAATAAACAGATGATCTCTGTGTCAAGGATCACATCCAAATACGATGTGCAGGAATTAAAAGAAATGATTCAGGATCATGTTACCTGTACCAATTCGGAAAAGGGAAAAGAGATTTTGAATAACTTTGGAGAATATCTCCCCAAATTCAAGAAAATTATACCTCATGATTACAGCCGTATGCTTCAGACGATTGTGCAGATGGAGGAAAAAGGGCTGAGCAGCAAACAGGCACAGATTGAAGCATTTTATGCCAATACCAGAAGATAGGAGGGAAAAGAAGATGGGAAAACCAACTGGATTTTTAGACTATAAAAGAAAAACATCAGATGCAGAAGCACCGGAAGAAAGAATAAAACATTTTAATGAGTTCCATGTTCACCTTCCTCTGGAAGAACAGCAGCTCCAGGGGGCCAGGTGTATGGCCTGCGGGGTGCCTTTCTGTCAGTCGGGAATGATGCTGGCGGGGATGGCCTCCGGCTGTCCGCTCCACAATCTGGTGCCGGAGTGGAACGACCTGGTGTATCTGGGCAACTGGAAGCAGGCATACCGGCGCCTGAAAAAGACAAATAATTTTCCGGAGTTTACTTCCCGGGTATGTCCGGCTCTCTGTGAGGCGGCCTGTACCTGTAATCTGGACAGTCAGCCCGTATCCACAAAAGAAAATGAATATGCAATTATTGAAAAGGCGTATGAAGAGGGATATGCAAAGGCCAATCCCCCAAAGGTCAGAACCGGTAAAAAGGTGGCTGTTGTGGGGAGCGGTCCCTCGGGTCTGGCAGCTGCGGATCAGCTGAACAGCAGGGGGCATTTTGTGACGGTATTTGAACGATTTGACAGAATCGGAGGTCTTCTCAGGTACGGCATACCTAACATGAAGCTGGACAAATCCGTGATTGATCGGAAAATCGCAGTCATGGAGGAGGAAGGGATAGAGTTTGTCACAAATGCAGATATCGGCAAAAACTACAAGGCAGAGGACCTTCTGAAAAACTATGACAGGGTAATACTGGCCTGCGGCGCTTCCAATCCCAGAGACATCAGCGCACCGGGGAGAGATGCCAAGGGAATTCACTTTGCGGTAGATTTCCTGAGGGCTGCCACGAAGAGTCTGCTGGATTCGGAATTTGCAGACAAAAAGTATATTGACGTGAAGGGAAAGAACGTGGTTGTCATCGGGGGAGGTGACACCGGCAATGACTGCGTGGGAACTTCTATCCGCCTGGGAGCTGCCAATGTGACACAGCTGGAGATGATGCCGAAGGCCCCGGATGTGCGGGCAGCGAATAACCCGTGGCCGGAATGGCCAAAGATCTGCAAGACAGATTACGGGCAGGAGGAAGCCATTGCCATGTTCGGTCATGATCCCAGAATCTATCAGACAACAGTAAAAGAATTTGTGAAGAATAAAAAAGGAGAGCTGGAAAAGCTGATTACGGTAAAACTGGAGAGCAAAAAAGACGAGAAAACAGGGCGCATGATTATGGCCCCCGTAGAGGGCAGCGAACAGGAGATGAAGGCTGAGATAGTACTGATCGCAGCAGGTTTTCTGGGCGCTCAGAAGTATATTGCCGATGCTTTTAAGGTTGAACTTTCCCCGCGGACGAATGTGGCCACCAGGGAAGGGGAATATGCCACTAATGTGCCTAATGTATTCACAACGGGGGATATGCACAGAGGACAGTCCCTGGTCGTATGGGCCATCCGGGAAGGCCGTGAGGCAGCCAGAGAAGTGGATATCAGCCTGATGGGATACTCTAATTTATCGGTGCAGTGACGAAATAATAAAAAGGAGAAGAAATCTGTTCCCTGGATTTCTTCTCCTTTTTTTGCTGAATCAGGATTCCTGCAGCATTGTTTTTCCATTTCGGTGCTTCTTTCGATACAGATTCGGGGTAACGCCCGCATATTTTTTGAAAGACTGAGAAAAGTAATTAGAGGAAGAAAACCCGGTCATATGGGCAATCTGAGTAATACTGTAATCGGAATTCTTCAGAAGCTCCTTGCTGTTCAGGATTCTCCGCTCCAGGAGATAGTTAATGGGTGAGGTCTCATAGGCCTTTGAAAACATATGGGACAGATAAAACTTGTTCAGGTGGGACAGCTCCGCCAGGGAATCCAGGGTAAGGGAATCCTGGTAGTGGGTATCAATATACTCTTTCACAAACTCGCACTCAGCCGGAATATCTTTGGGGGCGGCCAGTGAAAAACTGTCGCCGGTTATTCGCTGGGTCCGCAGAAGAAAAATCATAAAATAATGCTGGCAGATCTGCTCATAGGAACTCTTTTTGTGCTTTACCTCATCCAGCATAGTCTGAAGCAGGGGAAGAATACTGCTTCTGTGGTTCTGGAAATCATAGATGTGACAGTCCAGGGTGTCGGAGAAAAACTGAAATCGGAGATTCTCTATCCCCAGGGCTATGTAGACCAAAGGCTTGTCAGTAGATGACTTTTCTGTGTGCTTTACATTGGGATTGATGATAATTAAAGTGTCTTTGCAGATGGGAAACTGGTGTGATTCCGTGCAGAAATATCCGCTCCCTTCCACCACATAGAATAATTCTGCAAAGCTGTGGGTATGGAGCAGGCTGATCCAGTCCTTTCCATAAGAGGAAGAGGAAATATATAATAAACGTTCAAGAGGCTGACGGTTGTAGACCTCAGCCATGGAATACTGTACATGTGCCATAGGGAACTCCTTTAAAAAATAATAGTATAATTATAGCATTTTCAGTGGTGAAAGACAAGATATATAACTTATTGAGCAACAATGGAGTTGAAGGCAGAAAACTATTTTTTTATACTGAAATTAATCATGTAGATCTAGTAACAGAATGCAGAAACGGGAAGGTAAGGAGAGAAACTATGGAAGAGTATGGTTTTGGAAGAGTGACAATACCAACGGATATGGATATTGTACAGGAGACAAAAGAAGTGGTAAACCGCTGGGGGGCGGATGCGATTCGGGACTGCGACGGGACAGATTATCCGGATGAATTAAAGAATATCGGAGTTAAGGTATACTCAACCTATTATACGACCCGGAAGGATAATGAGTGGGCAAAAGCGAACCCTGAAGAGATCCAGCAGATGTATATTATGACTTCCTTTCACAATGCAGAGAAAGAGAAGCTCAGCATTCATTTAATGGATCATCTCTACCCGGATATGCTGAAGGTGAACACCCGGGATGACATAAAAAGATGGTGGGAAGTCATAGATCGCACCACAGGAGAAGTGGTATCTTCGGACCAGTGGAGCTATGACGAAGAATCCGGCTGTGTTGTCATAGAGCCTGCCAGCCTTTTTCACGAGTATACCGTGAGCTTTCTGGCCTATATTATGTGGGATCCGGTTCATATGTACAACTCGGTCACAAACGGATGGAAGGATGTAGAGCATCAGGTGACCTTTGATGTGCGGCAGCCCAAGACCAGAGCCTATTCTATGGAGCGGCTGCGTCGTTTTCTGGAGAAGAATCCTCATGTGAATGTCGTGCGCTTCACAACGTTCTTCCATCAGTTCACCCTGATATTTGATGAACTTGCCAGAGAAAAATATGTGGACTGGTACGGGTATTCTGCATCGGTCAGCCCTTATATACTGGAACAGTTTGAACAAGAGGCAGGCTACAGGTTCCGCCCGGAATTTATTATTGATCAGGGATATATGAATAACACCTACCGGATTCCTTCCAGGGAATTCAGGGATTTTCAGGACTTTCAGCGCAGAGAGGTAGCCAAACTGGCAAAAGAAATGGTTGACATCACCCATGAATACGGCAGAGAAGCTATGATGTTCCTGGGGGATCACTGGATTGGCATGGAACCTTTTATGGAAGAATTCCAGAGCATTGGCCTGGACGCTGTGGTGGGAAGTGTGGGAAACGGCTCCACGCTCCGTCTGATCAGTGATATACCAGGGGTAAGATATACAGAGGGAAGGTTCCTTCCGTATTTCTTCCCGGATGTCTTCCACGAGGGAGGAGATCCGGTGAAAGAGGCAAAAGTGAACTGGGTAACTGCCAGGCGGGCGATCCTCAGGAAACCCATCGACCGGATCGGCTATGGGGGATACCTGAAGCTGGCCCTGGAGTTCCCAGAATTTATGGATTATGTGCAGAGCGTGTGTGAGGAATTCCGGCTTTTGTATTCCAATATAAAGGGAACCACTCCATACTGCATCAAAAAAGTGGCTGTCCTGAACTGCTGGGGAAGAATGCGTGCCTGGGGCAATCACATGGTTCATCATGCGCTGTACTATAAGCAGAACTATTCTTATGCAGGCATCATAGAGGCTCTGAGCGGTGCGCCTTTTGCGGTTGAATTTATCAGCTTTGACGATATCCGCAGGGATGAGCATCTGCTGGATGACATTGATGTTATCATCAATGTGGGAGATGCCGGCACAGCATACAGCGGGGGTGAAAACTGGATCGATGAGAAGATCATCACAGCTGTCAAAAAGTTTATCTACCAGGGAGGCGGTTTTATCGGAGTGGGGGAACCTGCCGCTTATCAGTGGGAAGGCCGGTTTTTCCAGCTGGCCACGGTAATGGGGGTTGAAGAAGAAAATGGATTCAACCTGAATAAGGATAAGTATAACTGGGAAGAACATGCACACTTTATCACAGAAGACTGCCGGGGTGACATTGACTTTGGGGAGGGGAAGAAGAATATATTTGCCCTGGAGGGAACTACAGTGCTAAAACAGATTGACAAAGAAGTGCAGCTGGCAGTGAATTCTTTTGGCAGGGGAAGGAGCGTCTACATCAGCGGGCTTCCTTACAGCTTTGAGAACAGCAGGCTTTTGTACCGGGCTGTACTGTGGGCGGCGTCAGACGAAGCAAACATCAGACACTGGTTCAGCACCAATTATAATGTAGAGGTGCATGCCTATATTAAAAATCACAAATACTGTGTGGTAAACAATACCTATGAGCCCCAGAGTACGGTGGTGTACCGGGGAGACGGCAGCAGCTTTTGTGCAGAACTGGATGCCAATGAGATTATCTGGTATGAGATAGAGTAAGGGGCTGTGAAAAAATGGAGTTGCTCTAACTCCATTTTTTCAGCCCCTCTTTATTTTGTGGAAAGCGTAAGAAAAAAGCAGTAAAAAGCGCATAATCCCCCTTACCCCAACAAACGTGCGCTCTTTCTTCTTTAAGCCACTTCCCGGAGTCTCATCTGCTTATTATAGATTTTATAGAGATTATGGCCGATAGAAACAAGAAATATCTCTACTCTTACCGAATCCAGTCCTCTTCTTACAATTCGCTTATACCTTCGGTCGTATTTGATGATTCCAAATGTCCCTTCTGCCTGGATGGAGCGGTTCATGCGGAGCAACGCCCCATGG
>NZ_FQVI01000012.1:30775-125344 GCF_900129135.1 Lactonifactor longoviformis DSM 17459 | reverse complement strand
TCTCTCCATAATGGTTACCCCTTTCAGGGCGTGTCGTGCAGACCTCCCCGGGTACCACACGTTTCTTTCTCTCCATCCATCTGCCACATCTACCATACATGATTCCGGGTAGTTATTGGACTTCGACTTGTCATGCAGCCTTATCCTCATGCATAGCCTCTTATGTGGTTTCTGTTCGTCAGACCAGAGATTTGCCCATGGGTTCGTATGTTCCCCATATCCGGCTTCCTTCGGATTCCACCTCACAATGGACACCCTTGCCTTCGGCTATATCCTTCCCACCACCGGGCGGATTCCGGACTTTCACCGGTTAGAAACGTGCGCCGCCGGGCGCACATAAAAAACGGTGTTCGGACCGCAGGTCCGGGCGCCGTTTTTACCCTTTCTCTAATTCAATCCTAAAACATTCAGGGGAATCTCATTAAAAAAGTAATGACATCCCATCAGTTCTATATAATCCAAAGTGTCTTTATACTGATCCGCCCGAAACCAGTTATTCAGCAGATAGACATACTCCACCCACATATTCAGAGGCTTGAAAAGCTTTTGATATTCCCATTTCTTAAAATGGCAGTTGGGCAGCTTTTCATCCACAGACCCCGGGGAACTCTGAAATTTTTTCTCTATAATATAGACGGTTGCGTTGTTATAATTAATGAATGCTTCGTCTGGAAGCCACCGTTTAGAATTACAGTATCTGTAGTCGATCCCTCTGGGTTCCAGAAAGTGGGTATAAAGCTTGGTTTTAGCCACGGACATGCCGATGGGCTGCTGGAGCATAAAGCCGTCTTTTCGATAAATGCTGCAGTCGATCACTTGATAGCCTCTGTTTTCCAGGGCCTCATTCAGTGAAGTTGTCTGTTCAAAGAGAAGGCCGTTAGCATTGGTTCTGGCCCCGCCTCCGTGGATGTTAGGTATTCTGGACATAGTTTTCCTCCCTCAGTGTGTTTTGTCTATTATACCAATCTGCGGAACAAAAATCTACTGGTAAGACAGAAGATACCTCTTGTCAAACCATAGTAAAGTGGACTATAATAATCAAGAATGATCCAGGATAATACAGGGAATTCAGGAAAAACTGATAGTGAGAAAGAAAGGGTCACATACTATGGAAATTTTGAAACGAAACGGGCAGGCAGAACCCTATCAGTGGGAAAAGATAGAACACGCAGTACGTCTGGCATTCCGAAGCGTGGGACAGGAGCCGGATAAGGATACACTGCGGGATCTCACAGAGGCTGTGGAGGCCAGGATCCAGAAGCTGGTCCGGGAGGGGGAAACCCTTCATGTAGAACTGGTCCAGGATCAGGTGGAGAAGACACTGACTGAGAGAAATTATTATGAAGTACTGAAAAGCTACATCCTTTATCGGGAGGAGAGAAGCAGAAAGAGAAAAGCCAGACAGAATATCGCCGCCTATTTTGCAGAGACAGAGACGGAAAGGGAGGAGATAGACAGAACCCTGAAGGCTGTTCAGTCAGAATATCCGGACACACCCTATGATCTGGAGCATCTGCTGATTAAATTTACCTCTTTTTTTAAACAGAGCATGAATGGGAAGGAAAGGCTTAGAATTCTCACCCAGGCGGCAGTGGAGCTGACTACCCAGGAAGCTCCAAAATGGGAGTTTATCGCCGGAAGACTCTATATGCTGCAGTTTGATAAGCAGTTAAAAAAGAATATGAAGCAGTACCAAATTACGAATTTTTATGAAAAAGTGAAGTATCTGACAGAAGAGGAATTATATGGGAGTTATATACTGGAGCATTACTCCAGGGAAGAGCTGCTTTTCTATGAAACCTATCTGCAGGAAGAACGGAATTATCTGCTGAACTATTCCGGCCTTGAGCTGCTGCTGGGCAGGTATGTGATTCGGAACCGGCAGCAGATTCTGCTGGAAACGCCCCAGGAGATGTTTTTGGGGATTGCCATGCATCTGGCTATGCTGGAAACAAAAGACAGGGATGGATGGGTGAAGCGCTTCTACGATATGCTGAGTACCCTGAAGGTCACTATGGCAACACCCACTCTTTCCAATGCCAGAAAGCCATACCATCAGCTCTCTTCCTGTTTTATAGATACGGTGCCGGACAGCCTTACCGGAATATACAGAAGCATAGATAATTTCGCCCAGGTGAGTAAGTTTGGGGGCGGTATGGGGCTGTACTTTGGAAAGGTGCGGGCAGCGGGAAGCAGCATCCGCGGGTTTAAAGGTGCGGCAGGAGGTGTTATCCGATGGATCAAGCTGGCCAACGACACGGCGGTGGCGGTAGATCAGCTGGGGGTCCGCCAGGGAGCGGTGGCTGTATATCTGGATGTGTGGCACAAAGATCTCCCTGAATTTCTGGCACTTCGGACAAACAACGGGGATGACAGAATGAAGGCCCATGATGTCTTCCCGGCGGTATGCTATCCCGACTATTTCTGGGAGCAGGCCAGGGATAATCTGGAGGGAGACTGGTATCTTATGTGTCCCCACGAAGTACAGACAGTCAAAGGGTATGCCCTGGAAGATACGTGGGGGGAAGAATGGACGGAAAAATACCTGGACTGTGTGGAGGATCACAGAATTCATAAGCGGATTATCCCCATCAAGGATATTGTCCGGCTGATTATAAAGAGCGGGGTGGAGACAGGCACTCCTTTTACGTTTAACAGGGATCTGGTGAACCGGGCAAATCCAAACGGCCACAAAGGAGTTATTTACTGCAGCAATCTCTGCACAGAAATCGCTCAGAATATGAGCGGGATTTCTCAGGTGGATCAGAGGGTGGAGACCATAGACGGAGAAACCGTTGTTGTGACAGTGACAAAACCCGGAGATTTTGTGGTCTGTAACCTGGCAAGCCTTTCTCTTGGAAAGATCGATGTGAAGAACCCAAAAGAGATTATGGAGATCACAAGAAGTGCGGTGCGGGCATTGGATAATGTAATCGATCTGAATTTCTTTCCTGTCCCCTATGCAGAGGTAAACAACAAAAGATACCGTCCCATTGGCCTTGGCGTCAGCGGCTATCATCATATGCTGGCCAAACAGGGGGTTCTGTGGGAGTCAAAAGAACATCTGGAGCTGGCGGATCAGGTATTTGAAGAGATCAATTATGCGGCTGTCACAGCCAGCTGGGAAAATGCGGCAGAAAAAGGCTGTTACGAATATTTTGAGGGAAGTGACTGGCAGACAGGTGCTTATTTTGAAAAGCGGGGATATGACAGCAGCCGCTGGGAGACCCTGAAAAACCGCGTAAAGGCGGACGGACTGCGCAATGGCTATCTTCTGGCAGTGGCGCCCACCAGCAGTACAAGTGTCATTGCGGGTACAACTGCGGGGGTAGATCCGGTGATGAACCGCTATTTTCTTGAGGAGAAGAAGAATGGCCTTATGCCCCGGGTAGCACCGGAGCTGGATCTCTCCACCTTCTGGTTTTATAAAAATGCCCATCATATTAACCAGGAGTGGTCTGTGAGGGCGGGGGGCGTGCGCCAGCGGCACATTGACCAGGCCCAGAGCATGAATCTATACATTACTAATGATTATACTTACAGCCAGGTGCTGCGTCTGTATATTCTGGCCTGGGAGTGCAAGGTGAAAACGCTGTATTATATCCGCTCAAAAAGCCTGGAGATAGAAGAGTGTGAGGTATGCTCCAGCTGAAGGAGCAGGTGAATCAGGAAGCAATGGAAGAGGAGAATAGTATGGAACAGCTGAAAAAGAAACCCCTGTTTAACCCTCAGGGAGACATTGATGTAAGAAAACGCCGCATGATTAACGGAAATACAACAAACCTGAATGATTTTAATAATATGAAATATACATGGGTCAGTGACTGGTACCGCCAGGCTATGAATAATTTTTGGATCCCGGAAGAGATTAACCTGGGGACGGATGTGAAGGACTACGTGCAGCTGGCGGAGGGAGAGAGAAGAGCCTATGATAAGATCTTATCGTTTCTCGTATTCCTGGACAGCATACAGACAGCAAATCTTCCTGCGGTAGGGGAATATATTACGGCCAATGAAATCAACCTGTGCCTCTCTATCCAGACCTTCCAGGAGGCAGTCCACAGTCAGAGCTATAGCTATATGCTGGACAGTATCTGCGAGCCCCAGACCAGAAATGAAGTTCTGTACCAATGGAAGAATGACGAATATCTGTTAGAGAGGAATACTTTTATCGGAAACTTGTATAATGAATTTCAGAGAGATAAAAGTCCCTTTACCTTTGTAAAGACACTGGTGGCAAACTATATCCTGGAAGGCATCTATTTCTACAGCGGATTTATGTTTTTCTATAATCTGGGGCGGAACCATAAGATGCCGGGCTCTGCCCAGGAGATCCGGTACATCAACCGGGATGAGAACACACATCTGTGGCTTTTCCGCAGTATCCTCCTGGAACTGAAGGAGGAAGAACCGGAGCTTTTTACAGAGGAAAAAAACGCGGTCTACCGGGATATGATCCGTCAGGGCTGTGAACAGGAGATCCGCTGGGGCCATTATGCCATAGGAGATGACGTGCCGGGACTTACCCGGGAAATGATAACGGAATATATCCAGTATCTGGGAAACCTCCGTTGCCAAAGCCTGGGATTCGCAGTATTATATGAGGGTAGAGAAGAAGAACCCTCCAGTATGGGATGGGTAAGCCAATACAGCAATGCCAATATGATAAAGACTGACTTTTTTGAGGCACGGAGCACAGCCTATGCAAAAAGCAGCGCATTGGTGGATGATTTGTAATTGATGAGGCTTGTTTTCTTCCGTAAAAATTAGAAAGAGAGGATTTGCTATGAAACCGACAGAACTTAAAAAGAACCTGTACTGGACAGGGATTTGCGACACTGAGCTGAGGGTATTTGACATTATCATGGAGACCGAATTCGGCACTACTTACAATTCTTACCTGATAAAAGGCAGCAAAAAGACAGCCCTTATTGAGACAGCCAAATATAAATTTTTTGATTCTTACGTAAAGAAGCTGGAAAGCCTTATTGATCTGCGCAAAATTGATTATATTATTGTCAACCATACAGAACCTGACCATGCGGGGAGTGTGGAGAAGCTGATAGAACTGAACCCCAATATTAAAATTGTGGGAACCGCGGCGGCGCTGGGATTCCTGAAGAATATTGTAAACCGGGACTTTTACAGTATTGCGGTGAAGGAAAATGATGTACTGTCTCTGGGAGACAAAAACCTGCGGTTTATGATCCTTCCCAATCTCCACTGGCCGGATACCATGTATACCTATCTGGAAGAAGAGCAGGTGCTTTTTACCTGTGACTCCTTCGGCAGCCACTACAGCTTTGACGGAATCCTTCTCAGTGAAGTGACAGATGAGGAAGGGTATAAAAGAGCGGCAAAGTATTACTTTGACAACATTATAGGACCCTTTAAGCCATATATGAGAAAAGCACTGAAAAGGATTGAAGATCTTCCGGTGAGTATGATCTGTACAGGCCACGGCCCGGTGATTGACTGCAGAGTCAAAGAAATCATCGGTTGGAGTGACGAGTGGAGCAAAGAGACAAATCCGAACACGGAAAAAACCGTCATTATTCCTTATGTAAGTGCTTACGGATACACCAAAGAGATGGCAGAAGAGATAGCCCGGGGCATACAGGACAGCGGGGAGGTTGCTGTGCGCATGTATGACATGGTAGAAGCAGATCCGGCGAAGGTTATGGAGGAACTGGGGTATGCGGACGGCGTACTGTTCGGAACGCCTACGATTGTGGGGGAGGCCCTGAAGCCTATCTGGGATCTCACCACCTCTATGTTCCCCAGAATCCACGGCAAAAAGCTGGCCAGCGCCTTTGGCAGCTACGGGTGGAGCGGAGAAGGCGTGGAACATATTCTGGAGCGGCTTCGCCAGCTGCGGATGAAAGTAGTTGACGGACTGAAGGTACGCTTTAAATCCGGCAAAAATGACTTGATTGAAGCCTATGAATATGGATACAATTTTGGCTGTATCCTTCAAAACAAAGAGAATCCCAGAACGAAATCGGCAAAACGCGGTCTGGTAAAATGTCTGGTATGCGGGGAAATTTTTGACGAGAGTCTGCAGATTTGCCCGGTATGCGGCGTGGGAAAGGAAAACTTTGTGCCGGTTGAGGAGGAGGAGAACAATTTCCGCAGGGATACGAGCGAAAAATTCCTGATCCTGGGCAACGGCGCCGCAGGCGTCAGCGCCGCGGCTGCGATCCGGGAGCGAAACGCCACATGCTCCATTGTTATGGTTTCCAATGAGGAAGTTCTCAGCTATAACCGCCCTATGCTTACAAAATCCATCCTGGCCGCTTTTCAGCCCTCCCAGCTTGCGATCCATGAGGAGAGCTGGTATCAGGAGAAGAATATAATAAATGTGCTGGGAAGAACCGTCTCAAAGATTAACACAAAGGAAAAAGAAGTGGAATTTACCGACGGCATGCGCCTGCAATATGATAAATGCATCTATGCCCTGGGGTCTGAATGCTTTGTACCGCCAATACCGGGCACAGAAAAAGAAGGGGTAATCGCCATCCGCAGGCTTACCGATGCGGTGGAGGTAGGAAGCCTTCTGCCTAAGATAAAGCATGCAGTTGTCATCGGAGGGGGTGTTCTGGGACTGGAAGCTGCCTGGGAGATCAGCAAATCCAAATGCCAGGTCACCGTTTTAGAAGCAGGAAGCCAGCTTATGGGCCGTCAGCTGGATGACGGAGCCAGCGCCCTTCTGAAAAAAATAGCGGAAGAACAGGGCATCCAGATCCGCCTGAATGCCAAAATCAGTGCGGTTGAGGGGGAGACCAGCGCAGCAGGGGTACGCATGGACGACGGGGAGGTGATTCCCGCAGAACTTGTGATTATCTCCGCAGGAGTCCGGGCAAATACCGCGGTTGCGGATAAAGCCGGAATCAAAATCGACCGCTCTGTGGTGGTAAACGAGAAAATGGAGACAAGTGAAGAGGATATCTATGCCTGCGGCGACTGCGCCCAGTACCAGGGAATCAATTATGCCATCTGGCCCCAGGCCCTGGAGATGGGCAAGGTAGCAGGCGCAAATGCTGCCGGTGACAGCCTGGCATATGAGCCTGTTCCTGCGGCTTTGAGTTTTCACGGAATGAATACTTCCCTGTATGCCATCGGCGATCCGGGCAAGAAACCGGAGACAAAATATAAAAAGGCAGAGCTGGCGGATGAGTGGAAGAATACCTACGAGAAATACTACTTTGTAAATAACCGGCTGGCAGGGGCAATCCTAATTGGAGACACCTCAAAGATGGCACAGGTAACACAGGCCATGGAAAAGAGCCTGACGTATAAAGAGATGTTTAAGTGATTGGTTTAAGATTATAAAGCGCGCTGGTTATAGAAGGAACAGTATCAGACGGACGGATATGGAAGGGGGCCGGAGGGGAGGGCACTGGCACAGGGGGACCCAGGGGATGAGGCAGGTCAGGGAGGTTAAGCGGAGCGAGCCGAAGATCCAGGCCGCCAGCTGATTGGTGAGGAAGGCTCTCCTGACGAACCTAGCAGCTGGCAGGACTGAGCTGAGGGGAGCAAAGCCTCGAGCTGACCTGCCTCATCCCCTGGGTCCCCCTGTGCCAGTGCCCTCCCCTCCGGCCCCCTTCCATATCCTGACATAGGCTCACTTTATATCCATAGAAAGTGGGAGGGTAAAGTCGTATGTTAAAATCTGCAACTTTTTTCATCACTTATCCTATCTCCATTTTGTGAATGCAAAATCTGAGATTTTTTCTGAGCAAACAGATGAGAAGGAGATTGTGTGGGGCTGGCCGTTGGAGGGAGGACTGTGTTCCGAGGACGATTCCGCAGGAGTGATTAGAGAGTCTTAGGCAAAACCAGAATCCCCGCAGGAGATTTTTTCGGCAGTCCAGGCCGAAAAAAAGTGAGAATGGGCAGAGAATGCATCTAAAGCATTCTTTGACCATACGAACGGTGCTCCGGAGGGGATTCTGGTTTTGTCTTAGACTCTCTTCGCGACGGAGGTGTCCCCGGAACACAGTCCTCCCTCCAACGGCCAGCCCCACACAATCTCCCTCTCATCGTCCGTCTGCGACAATCCCGATTTTAACAGTCAAACTCCAAATCACAAAACAATATCCTCTAACTTCCTCTTCGGCACATAATGCACATCATTATCATCCCTATAATACTTTGTATTCTCATCGGTTACCTCGGTAAGGATGATTTTTTCGTCAGGTTTGCCAAGGGCAACTACAAGCATAGGAATGAGGGATTCCGGGAGATTCAGGGCGGCGGACAGTTTTTCGGGGCTGAAGTTGCCGATCATGCATCCGCCCAGGCCTTTTTCAGCTGCAGCGAGAAGTATTGTCTGTGCAGCGATCCCCACGTCTTTCTGGAACAAGGTCAGAGAGGCGTGAATCCTGGTATCCTGGCAGATGACTAGGTAGGCGGCAGGCTCTTTGCCGGGATGGGGGAGCGTGAGGTGAGGGAGTGCGGCGGCCCATTTTACAAGGGGATGGATCCGGGCTGCGGTGTCTTCCTGGTATGCCAGATAATATTTCAGAGGCTGAATGTTTACACTGGCCGGGGTGTATCGGGCGCAGTCCACCAGATCCAGCAGCTCTTCCTCTGTTATTTTTCTGGTGGGATCGTACCCGCGGAAGCTCCTGTTTTGTTTTACTAAATCTTTGAACATAGAATATCCTCCTTCTTTTTTATTTGTTCAGCATAAGATAAAGTTAAATCTTTGTCAATGAACATAGAAAAATTGGAAAGATAACGGGAGAATAAACCGGCCCGATTGCACAAATACTATCCATGTGAGGTGATAGTATGATAGATAATGAAGAACTGCCCATCGGCTTTACCATGGAACTGGCTATGCATTCAGACGCTCTTGTGCGTTTCTCTGCTATGAACAAGGAAGAGCAGGAAAATATTATAGACGGGGCAAAACAGATAAAAAGCAGAAATGAAATGAGACATTATGTGGAGAATATATTCTAAATCTCCGGGACAGCCAATGAAAGAACAAAAAAGTTCTTCCATTGGCTGTTTTAATGCATAGGAGAGATATTTATTTAACAAAAAGGAGAAAAAACCTAAAATATGTGAAAAAATAATCAATAATGAAAAGCTATAAAAATATAAACAAAAATATTCTGCTAAATTCATTAAAATCTAATAAAATCCTGAAAAGTATCAAAATAAAATTGACAGGTTCAAGGACTGGTGATATAGTGAAGGCAAATCAAAACTGGTTGGACCAGTAAACCAATTAAACCAGTTAAAGGAAAGGAGGAATATGGGGTTGGCAGTCAAGGTGGAGAAGGAAAGGTGCAAGGGATGCCAGTACTGTATCAAGGCATGTCCCAAGGATGCAGTTTCCCTGTCCGGCGAAAGAAACAGCCAGGGGATCGAGTACATAAGTGTAGACCTGGAGAAATGTGTCGGATGCGGAACCTGCTATACGGTTTGTCCGGATTTGGTATTTACGATCAGTTAACGGAGGAGGTTAAAAGTATTGGGAAAGGTATTGATGAAAGGAAATGAGGCTCTGGCAGAGGCTGCCGTGAGAGCCGGATGCAGATTATACTGCGGGTATCCGATAACACCCCAGACAGAGCTAATGGAATATCTGTCGGGGCGCCTGCCGGAAGTTGGGGGACAGTTTGTGCAGGCAGAATCAGAGGTCTCGGCGATCTCTATGCTGTATGGGGCGGCAAGCACCGGCTATCGCGTGATTACGGCTTCGTCCGGGCCGGGCTTCAGTCTGAAGCAGGAAGGGATTTCCTATATGGCGTCCCAGAATCTGCCGGGAGTGATTGTGGATGTGTGCCGTTATGGAAGCGGCCTGGGCCTTATCTGTCCGGGACAGGGAGATTACTTTCAGGCCACCAAAGGGGGAGGTCACGGAGATTACCGCCTGCCTGTGTATGCGCCGCACACCCTTCAGGAATGTGTGGATCTGGTGACACTGGCATTTGAGAAGGCAGAAGAGTATTTAACTCCGGTGATTCTTCTCACAGACGGAGCCCTGGGACAGATGATGGAAGGCGTAGAGCTGCCCGAAATGCAGCCGGTGGATCCGGATAAGCCCTGGGCACTGAAAGGAAAAGGAGAAGGTGAATACCGGTTCCTGATTACAGATGCCTACGGCGGGCCGGCCTATGACGAGGGGCTGAGGAAAAAATATAAACAGATCGAAGACAGAGAACAAAGGTGGGAATCTATAGAGACGGAGGATGCAGACATCATACTGGTTGCCTACGGCACATCAGCCAGAATCTGTAAGCGTGCGGTTAAAATGGGAAGGGCACAGGGGATCCGTCTGGGCCTGATCCGGCCGGTGACTCTGTGGCCGTTCCCCTTCCAGGCATTCCGGCCGGTGAGAGATACCGCACAGGCATTCCTCTCGGTGGAGATGAGCGCCATCGGCCAGATGGTAGAAGACGTGGCTCTTGCCGTGAAGGGCAAAGCGCCGGTACATGTTTATACGGCCGGAATGGTTCCGCCGAAGGAACAGAGGATTCTGACTATGGCCAGAGAGATTCTGGACGGAAAATTAGAGGAGGTGTTCTGATGGGAAAGGAATATAAAGGGCCGGACTGTATCAAGGGAACATCCGGATACTGTGCAGGCTGCGGGCACGGCATTATCAACCGTCTCATCGCCGAGGTGCTGGAAGAGATGGGTCTGGAGAAAAAGACAATCATATCTCTGGCAGTAGGGTGCTCCTGTATCATGGGAGATTACGTAGAGGTAGATAAGATTCAGGCTCCCCACGGGAGAGCGCCCGCCACAGCAACAGGGATCAAGAGGATGCGGCCGGATAATCTGGTTCTGACGTACCAGGGGGACGGAGATATCGCTTCCATCGGCTGTGCCGAAATCATCCATGCAGCCGCCCGGAATGAGAAGATTACAACGATATTTGTCAATAACGGTGTATACGGAATGACAGGGGGGCAGATGGCGCCTACCACCCTTCCCCATCAAGTGACGGCCACCTCACCCAGAGGGAGAGATACCAGTCTTACAGGAATGCCTGTAAAGCTGTCGGAGATGATTGCCGTGCTGCCGGTTGCCTATGTAGCCAGGGGCTCCGTACATAATCCGGCATCCATCAAAAAGACGAAGAGCTATATCAAAAAGGCAATCCAGGCACAGGTGGACAAAGAGGGATTCTCTATGGTGGAGGTTCTGGCTCCCTGCCCCACCAACTGGCACCTGAGTCCTCTGGCATCCATGGAAAGAATCGAACAGGAAGTAATCCCCTACTACACACCGGGGGAACTGGTCAAAAAGGAGGGAGTCTGATATGCATGAGATTTTATTTGCCGGTTTTGGGGGACAGGGCGTTCTTGCAGCCGGAGTCATATTGGCCAATGCGGCGCTGCGGGCAGACCTGAACACGACCTGGCTGCCGGCCTACGGGGGAACCATGCGGGGAGGCACAGCCAACTGCTCTGTAAAAATAGCAGAGGAGGAAATTGCCAGTCCCTATATTGATGAGCCGGATATTCTGGTGGTTTTTAACGAACCGTCCCTGAAGAAATTTGAGTCCCAGGTGAAACCTGGGGGAACCATCTTCGTAAACAGCTCTCTGATTCACCGGGAAGTGGAACGGGACGATGTAACTGTGGTAAAGTCACCTGTCACAGAACTGGCCGCCGGACTGGGAAATGCCAGGGCCGCCAACGTCTTTATGACGGGGGTACTTTTATCCCGGATCCCTCTGGTGTCTGCAGAGGCCGCCTGCCTGTCCCTGGAAGAATACTTTAAGCCTAAGGGGGAAAAGATGATCGCCTTTAATAAAAAGGCGCTTCTGGAGGGATATAAACAGAAGGAGAAAGGGGAGGTAGACGTATGAATCTGAAAAGTCTTCTCCGCCCCGGTTCAGTAGCGGTCATCGGGGCCAGTGAAAAACTGGGGTTTGGGAGAGATGCCGCAGAGAATCTTATGAAGGGGGATCTGGGAGATCAGCTCTATCTGGTAAACCCCAAAAGAGAGGAGGTTTTGGGAAGAAAATGCTATAAAAGCATTGCGGAGATTGGAAAACCGGTGGAACTGGCAGTGATCTGCACGCCTATGGCCGCGGTCAATGGGCTGCTGAGAGAGGCGGCTGCCTGCGGAACAAAGGCAGCGGTGGTCTATGCCAGCGGCTACAGCGAGGCAGGAGAAGAAGGAAAGGCGGCGCAAAAGGAACTGGCAGAGGTGGCGAAGGCCTGTGAGCTGGCAGTGTGCGGACCGAACTGCGGAGGATTCATCAATAACCGGGACGGAGTCTTTGCCTTTGGACTTTTAATGCCGGAAAGGCGTAAGGCGGGGAATATCGGGCTGGTTTCCCAGAGCGGACAGGTATGTTCACTTCTGGCAAGTGTCCCGTATCTGAACTTTTCCTATGCCATATCCAGCGGCAACAATGCAGTGGCAGGGGCGGAGGATTATCTGGAATTCCTGGTGGAGGACGATGCTACGAAGGTTATTGCTGTGTACCTGGAGGGAGTCAGACAACCGGAGAGGTTTGTTAGAATTCTGGGGAATGCGGCCAGGAAGAGAAAACCTATTATTGCCTTAAAAGTAGGCGCATCGGAGAAGGCGAGGCAGACAACTACTGCCCACACAGGAAGCCTGGCCGGTTCCGACGGCACATTTAATGCTCTCTTCAAAAAGTATGGGGTCATCCGTGTGGACGATATGGAGGATTTGGTAAATACCTGCCTGGTGTTTAGCACGCTGGAAAAGCCCCTGAGGAACAAGAATCTGGCGATCATGAATGTCTCAGGAGGAGAGGCCGCTATATCAGCGGATGTGTCACAGATGCAGGGGGCAAGTCTGGCGAATCTGTCGGCAGATACCCTGAGACAGATTAAGGAAATGCTTCCGGGGTACGCAACACCCAACAATCCTCTGGATATGACAGCAACCCTTGTATTTGAGCTGAATAAGTACAAATCCGCAGTGAAAATCATGATGGAAGATGAGAATGTCGGGGGGATAGCCATGGGTCATAATCCGCCGGAAAAGATACCCGAGAGAGACCGGGAGGTTGACTTTGGCTTCGCAGAGGCTCTGGCAGAAATTAACCGGGAGACTGAAAAGCCTATTGTGATCCTGCCGGGCATGTCCAGAAAAAGAGATCCGGAATTGAGAGAGTTTTACGGAGAACATCATATTCCGATTCTGGACAGCCCGAAGTACGGACTCAGCGCCCTGCGCCGTTATGGAGAATTTTGTATGTATTCCCCGGATGACCGGACGCTTATCCCGGCTGTGCCTCCTCAGGACAGAGAGACAAAGAGCTGCATCCTCTCAGAGCATGAAAGTAAACTGATCTTGAAGGACAGCGGGATTCCGGTACCGGAGGAGATTGTTGTGACAGCTGCCGATGAGATCCCCCGGGCGGCAGAAAAACTGGGATATCCTCTGGTTATGAAAATTGATTCTCCGGATATTCCCCATAAAACCGATATGGGAGGAGTAAAACTGGGAATTGCAGATGAGAAGGAGGCCATTGCCGCCTTTGAAGAAATTATGAACAACGCACAAACCCATAAACCCCAGGCACGAATCCGGGGAGTGCTTATGCAGCAGATGCTTCCTAAAGGAACGGAGATGATTCTGGGAATTAACCGGGATCCTCAGTTTGGGCCAATGGTACTGGCAGGTCTGGGTGGAATCTATACAGAGGTATTTCAGGATGCTGCTCTCTATCCCGCGCCGCTGAACCGGAAGGAGGCAATGGAGATGATACAGTCTCTGAAATCCTATGCCATTCTGAAGGGGTACCGGGGAAGCAATCCGCTGGACACAGAGGCATTGGCGGATATGATTGTAAAATTAGGGGATTTGGCCGTGGAACACTGCGGCGATCTGAAGGAGTTGGATATGAATCCGGTATTTCTCTATGAAAAGGGCGTGTATGCCGCTGACGCATTAATTGTGAAAGGGTAAAAAACAATTTGGGAGGTTTTGTATTATGAGAGATCCATATGTAGTAATTGAATGGTCTGACAGGAAAAGCGAGGCAAAGGGCTGGCTGGTGATTGACAGTATAAGGGATGAGTTTGCTGCCGGGGGGCTGCGGATGAATGTAACGGTAAACCGGGAAGAGGTGGAGCGTCTGGCTCAGGTAATGTCTTACAAGTATGTGGCAGCGGAAGCAGAGATTGGCGGCGCAAAGGGCGGTATTATCTATGACTATCACAAAGAGGATGCGCTGGAAGTTATGGAACGCTATCTGGAAGCGATGAAACCCTACCTGGAAAACGGCATTACCGTGGGAGCAGATCTGGGAACCAGGGCGGAAGATGTAAGACGGATAAAGCAGAAGCTGGGGATCGAGGAAAAGGAACCAAAAACTATCCGGGAGAATCCGGAACTGGCGGCCAGATCCCAGGAAGTCATTCCAAAGATATTAAAGGAGACCGTTGAGGGTCTGGATATGGACCGTTTCGTAACCGGATACGGAGTGGCAGTGGCGGCTGATGAGGGATGGAAGCTGACCGGCGGGACCCCGGGTGCCGCTGTGGCCATTCAGGGATTCGGAAGCGTGGGAGGAAGCGCTGCCCTGTGGCTGGAAAAGCTGGGATACAAAGTGGTTGCCATAGCGGACATCAAAGGGATGTACTATAATGAAGAAGGACTGGATATCCGGGACTTGCTGGATGCCAGAAATAAGCTGGGAGAAGTGGATTTGGATAAAATGAAGAGCAGGTGCCAGGTGAGAGACCGTGATGCATGGCTGGATTTGGATGTGGATATTCTTATCCCGGCCGCGGTAGAGGATGTAATCACCAGGGAGGCGGCTGAGACGATAAAAGCAGGCCTGATTGTGGAGGGCGCCAATATTCCCACTACCCCAGAGGCGGATGAAGTAATCAAACAGAGGGGGATTCATCTGGTTCCTGACTTTATTGCCAACCTGGGTTCTGTGTGCTTCTTTAATTCCGTAGAGAGCTGCAAATGTGAGCCTACCCCTCAGGGTGTCATGGACCGGCTGGAGGATGTGATAAGAAGAGATGTGCAGAAGACCTTTGCCTATGCGTCAGAGCATGGGATATATGCCAGAGACGCGGCATGGATTCTGTTTAAGCCGGAAATGTAAATGGAGAAAGCCCCTGATGCTGAAAGGAGATAAATAGATGGAGAATAAAGGGAAAAAGATGAGTGCTCTGGACGTTACGTTAATGGCCGTAGGAGCCATTATCGGTGCTGGTGTGTTCAGTATGACCGGCGTAGCCGTTGGCGCGGCAGGGCCGGGGGTGCCTATAGCGTTTTTGATTGCAGGAGCTGCGGCGATGATGGTGTGTCTTCCCTTCATGGTTATCTCTTCTGCTATCCCGGTGAGAGGAGGGCAGTATCTGTATGTGGCCCGTTTCCTCTCCCCGGTTCTGGGATTCCTGCTGGTCTGGAATCTGGTATTTGAAATATTTTATGTTAGTGTGCTGGGAATTTCCGCGGGACAGTATCTGCCTAACATTATACCAGGTCTTTCCCCGAGGCTGGCAGGAACCATCGTAGTATTGGGGATTGTAACCGCCTGTTTGTTTAATATCCGCACTTCGGCTAAGATACAGAACTTTATGGTGATTTTGGTGCTTATTGCCCTGGGATTGTTTATTGTTCTTGGAATACCCCACATCAAGCATATCTCACTGCCGAAAATGGTTGCCGGTTCCAGTCTTTCGGGAATTATACTGGCAGTCAGCTACGTGAGAAGTTCAGCGTACGGCGCCGTAGGAGTGGTGGATCTTGCCGGGGAAGTGGAAAATCCGAAGAAAACGGTGCCCAGCGCCATTGCTACGTCTACCATAGGCGTTTCGGTTCTGTATGCAGTGGTTGCCTTTATTGCGGTAGGCGTAGTGCCCTGGGAGGAGATGATCCAACAACCTCTGTCTTACGCGGCAAAAAGTTATATGCCTCTGTGGATCTTCAGCTTCTTTGTAATCGGAGGCGCACTGTTTGCCATCCTCACAACACTACTTTCTATGATTATGTCCTACAGCCGTGCAATCTGGGCGGCGGCAGACGACGGCCTTTTTCCCAAATGGCTTCAGTCAACCAACCGTTTTGGAATTCCCTATAAAATCATACTGATTATGGGAGCCATAGGCCTTCTGCCGGTTGTGCTGGATCTGCCCCTGGACTATGTGTTTGCCGTGATGAACGCTCCGGGCATGATGCTGGGCCTTCTTGCCACCGTGCCGGTGCTGATTGCCCCGAGAAAATTAGAGGGCAAGTTTGCACACGCGTGGTTCAGGATGCCGAAATGGATCATCTGGACACTGGTGCTGGGGAATATCGCGCTGACCCTTGTGCTCAGCTTCAGTCTGTTTGCTACGTTGGATCTGAAAACGATTCTGGGGATCCTTCTGTTTTACGGAGGAGGAATCGTATACTTTTTCATCAGGGTAAGCTTGCTGAAAAAGAGAGGGGTGGATCTTATAACTCAGATGAAAACCTATGATCCCTCCTGGCTGGAGGAGAACTAATGGACTGCCGTTTCCGGAATGCTTTTATACAGCCCGGGAACGGCAGTATTGCCGTGACTGTTCCTGCGCGAAATAAATTGGAAGCTGTGCAAACAGGCTCCTGATATGCTATAATAAAAACATTAGAGTAAAATTTATTTGAACGTTAGGGAGAAGGTATCATGAAACAACAGCAAACGGCAGTTAAACCAGTGCATAAAGAGTTGCTGCACGCGAAAATCGCAGATGCAATCATGGAATATATAAAGGGAAATCAGCTATCGGAGGGTGACAAACTGCCCTCCGAGCGCATTCTGGCGGAGCAGTTTGTCACTAGCCGGAACTCCGTGAGAGAGGCTCTCCGGGTGCTGGAGAGGGACAACATCATTGAAGTGCGGGCCGGCAGCGGAGCCTTTGTACGGGCACATGAAGAGTCAGATTCCTTTTATCTGAAGCTGTGGAAGGTGAATTACATTGAGATCCTGGAAATTTTAGAGATTCTGGAAGGAAATATGGTCAAAAAAATCTGCGGAAAACTCTCCCCGGAGGAGCTTCGCCCTCTGGAGGAATACCTGCAGGAGATGGAGCAAAACGCAGAGAAGACAGGGACATTTCTCCATGAAACAGATATTGCATTTCACCAAACCATGAGGAGCTATTCCAAGAACCAGACGCTGATTCAGCTGATTGACGAACTGATACAGTCGCTGCACTCCTATTGGAAGAACCTGAAAGGAGAGGACGCACAATGGATCTCCACCCTGCCGTATCACCGAAAGCTGGTGGAGGCCATCCGGGAGGGAGAACTGAGAGATGCACAGAGTGCTCTGAAAAAAATTTGCGAGATTGACAAGGATATTACAGAATATCTGCAGGAATCTAATGGAAAATAGCAATGAGGAGGGGCTGCTTGACAGCCGCTCCTTTTTCAGAGCCAAGACAGAAGCTGCATTTCTGAATATATCCTTAAGATTCGGGGGTTCCATTGACAGCCCCCTTGTCCCCGTGCTATATTTCAGGTGTACTAATTACAATAGTACACCTGATACACTTACTTGAAAAGAAAGAAGGAGCCTCTATGATAGTGATTGATTACCAGAATCGAAAGCCAATCTATGAACAGATTGTAGAGCGGTTTGAGCTGTTGATTGTAAGGGGAATCCTGGAGCCTGATTCGCAGATACCTTCGGTGCGTTCTCTGGCCATGGAATTGTCAATCAACCCGAATACCATTCAGAAGGCCTATGCTGTCCTGGAGCAGGAGGGGTTTATTTACGCTGTGAAAGGAAAAGGGAATTTTGTTTCCGGAGATAAGAAGTTGCTTATCGAACGGAGAAAGACGACGTTTTTCCTGGATTTGCGCAATCTGTTGAGAGAAGGGATGGATATGGGAGTGTCCAGAGACGAGTGCGTAAATGAGGTGGATCATATATACGAGGAGGGGATATTGTGATACGGGCAGAGGGAATTCGGAAAACATTCGGCTGCAGAAAAGCCATTAACAATATTACGGTGACCATTCAGGAAGGAAATATTTTTGGACTGGTGGGCACTAACGGAGCGGGCAAAAGTACCTTCCTGCGCATCCTGAGCGGTGTACTAAAACCGGAGGCGGGTACTGTCACCATTGATGAACTGCCGGTATTCGAAAATGAGAAGGCCAAGGCAAAGATTTGCTTTCTGTCAGATACCGCCTACTTTTTTCCGGGGGCAACACCCAAAACCATGGCACATTATTACGGGATTGTCTATCCGGAATTTGATAAGAAAAGATTTGATGAACTGCTGAACAAATTCGGCATGGAACAGGATGCCAAGATCAATACCTTCTCCAAAGGAATGAAAAAGCAGGTTTCCGTGCTTCTGGGGATATGCACCAATACCCAGTACCTTTTCTGTGATGAGACCTTTGACGGGTTAGACCCGGTGATGCGCCAGGCGGTGAAAAGCATCTTCGCCTCTGAGATTCTGAACCGGAATTTTACCCCTGTGATTGCCTCCCACAATCTAAGAGAGCTGGAAGACATCTGTGATCATGTGGGGCTGCTGCACCAGGGAGGAATTCTACTTTCCAGGGATCTGGAGGATATGAAATTCCACATCCAGAAGATTCAGTGCGTGATCCAGAATCCGGTCCTGGAAGAAGAACTTCTGCGGGAGCTGGACGTTATGCAGCATGAAAAGAGAGGGTCTCTTCTGACCATCATCGCCAGGGGGACCAAGGAGGAGATTATGGAAAGAGTAGAAAGTAAATATCCGGTGTTCGGTGAAGTGCTTCCTCTTTCTCTGGAGGAGATTTTTATCAGTGAAACGGAGGTAGCAGGATATGACATCAAAAATCTCATTTGCTAAATTATTAAGAGAAGATATGAAGCGCAGAAGCTGGCTGCTGGCTCTGTGCACAGTAGTGTTCTTTCTGCTGGGGCCGGTGATCTGTCTGATGAACCTGGAAAGCCAGTTTAGAAGAGTGCGGCTGAATATGGGACAATACACGCTGAAAGATGTGAAAGAGTGGTTTCTGGGATTTGTGGGATTTAACAATGGGCTGCTGATGGCTGCTGTCTGCATCTGCGCTGTGCTTTGCGCTGTTACCGGATATCAGTACCTGCATTCCAGAACGAAAGTGGATTTGTTTCACAGCATACCGGTAAAGAGAGAAAAGTTTTTCCTGGTACAGTACGTCTCAGGCATTCTGTTTTTTCTGATTCCGTATGTTCTCTGCATGGTGCTGTGCCTCCTTATCGGGGCTTTTCAGGGGGTGGTAACTGCCAGACATGTGCTGTACTGTACCGGAAGCATAGGACTGGGGACACTGTATTTCCTCATGATTTACCATGTGGCCATACTGGCCATGATGCTCACCGGCAAGCTGTTGGTGGGGATTCTTGGGACTGCTGTATTATGCGGGGCAGGTACGGCAGTGAGTATGCTGCAAACCAGGCTCTTTCAAAGCTTTTACGATACGTATTTCACCACGGTCAGCGAAACGGGGACAGCCATACGGTCAGCCCTGTCTCCCATAAAAGGCTATTTCTATGCCGCGGGACGCCTGGGAACTAAGGGAAAGTTTCCGGGAGTATTTTTACTGGCCGCACTGGTGATCACCATTCTTTTGCTGGTGCTGGATCTCTGGCTGTATAAAAGGAGGGCTTCAGAGGCGGCAGAGTCTGCTATGGCATTCCCCAGGACAGAAGGGATCGTCAAAGTATGTATGATTGTGCCGGCATCTCTCTGGGCAGGGCTTTTGATGGGGAGCTTCAACACCTATGACAGCAGTGTGAACATAGGATGGTTTATCTTCGGTGTCCTGATTTCCCTGATCCTCCTGCACACCATCGTGGAATTCATCTACCATATGGATTTCAGGGAGATCCTGAGAAGAAAATGGTCTCTGCTGGCAGCGGCAGTGCTGGCCTTTGGGTGTTCGGCAGTATTCTTCTTTGACCTGACAGGCTATGACAGCTACCTTCCCAGGGAGGACAAGATTGACGGTATGTCCGTCTTTACCAGCAACTTCAACGGACGCTTCAGCTATCCCTATGATTCAGAGCTCAGCTACAATACAGGAAGTGAGCAGAGAACGCTGGATCAGGTAAATGTAAAGGACTTCCAGATGATCTATGACCTGGCAGAGGAAGGGGTAAAGAATAAAAATCTGAGAAAAGAAGTATATGCCATGGAGGAGTCCCGCATTGCCGTGTCACGGGCAAAAATTGGGGAGACGAGCAGCGAGGAACAGTACGATAATGTGTTTATTAAATATCATCTGAAAAGCGGCAGGGATGTTTACCGCAGGTATTTTGTGAACTATGAAAGCTCAGAGAAGTGCATTGAGCAGCTGTGCAGTAATAAGGAATATAAAGAAAGTCTTTTCCCCATCAATTATGTAAAGGAAGAAAATGTAGCCAAGTGTACACTGACAGATCGGTATCAGAGGGAGACCATTCTGAAACTGACGGATGAGCAGAAAATCAGACTGATCCGTACGTTTCGGGAGGAACAAAATAATGCTTCCTATGAGACAATGACACAAGGGCCAATTGCAGGAGTGCTGTCGATAGAGGTAAACGAAGATGAGTACAGCACCTCTATGTACCAGTACAGCATCAGTCCCGGGTTCACTCAGACCATTGCCCTACTGCGGGAGCTTGGAAACGAAATGGACGAACAGTGGAATCCTGAATATGCGGAGAGCATTCAGATCACCAATTACTATGAGTCGGGAACCAATACTCCGCCCACGGCTTCTTTCACAGAGAAAGGGGACATCGCTGAGATTTTGGGTGCAATAAACTGGGGAGGGGAATATGGTCCGGTCAAAGAGAGTACAGATTATTCCGTAGAAGTGGATGTAACCTGGAATATCGACGGGGCCAGATCAAACGGAGTCTACTACTTTACAGAAGGAAAGATACCTGAGTGCGTGATCCGGGCTTTTGAATAGCCAAGTTTTATTCTTCAAATTCAATATCCGGGAGGAGTTCAAAGTAAAAGTCCTGATATTCTTTGGCCAGCTCCCGGATAATCAATGACTGAAGGGCCTGGAATCTCCGGATGGAGACCAGGTCTTTTTCAAATGTGATGTACACGCTGATCCAAAGCTTTCTTCCGGTGCGGACAATATCATAATAGAGCTGATGATAGCCATGCTGTTCCAGAATGGGGGTGACGATCTGCTTCACAGACTCAACCGTTTCTTCCTCCGGCGCCAGCAAAAAGAGGTCTCTGAGGCCGGTGATAATGGCCCGGATGGGAGTGGGCAGCATGAAAATTGACAGTACAATAGCAATCACCTGATCCAGATAAGGGGTGAAGGCTTCAAACCAGTCCGCAGTCAGAAATGCGGGTAGGAAAAAGGCCAGGGACATCCCCAGGGAGGCGCAGGCATCAATTTTCCACTCCTGGATTTCCATGTCTACCAGGCGCGAAGTGAGGGAACGGTTTCTTTTATTGAGCAGGAGGATGATGATTACGCTCAGCACTGTGGCAAACAGTTCAAAATAAGCGATTTGCCCGAATGCCACATGGCGTCCTCCGTGAAGGGCGATCTCTACATTGTTCATAATGAGCCCGATGGTTACAGCCACCATCATAAAGCCCTTGATGACCACAAAAAGGGACTCGATCTGGAGGTACCCAAAAGGGTGCTTTTCGTTGGAAGGGCGGTAGAGCAGAGGGATCAGACTGATGGAGATCAGGATCATAAAAAGCTCAACCCCGTCATAAACAGCATCCAGCAGTACTGCCTGCGAGCGGGTCACAAAGGACATTAGGATCTCCAGGGACACGAAAAGAATCCCTCCGGTGAGGGAGATGTTCATTGCCCTTTTTTCTGTTTTTATCTGTCGTTTCGGCGCGTGCATACTTTCACCTCTATTTTTATTTCTTAAAATTATTATACATGCCGGCAAATTTTACAGCAACCTTGTTTCTGCAAAAATACAATTGTACTATTGTACTAATACTGAAACATTAAAAATCTTGACAAATACACGCACTGTATTTACAATTATAAGTGACAACCTGAATAGCTAATGAAATATAAAAGGGGAATCCCTTTTATGGGAACAGGAGGAGAAAGTGATGAACAAAAAAGCGAAGGGTAAGGGACTGCTGCAGGTACCGGGGATTATTCTGATTATATTGGGGGCATTTACGCTGGTGAGCGGTGCAATTTCCGTCTTTACAGCAAGAATGGCCGCATCGGACGGGGGAGCTCTGATTGAGAGCATGAACGCCATAGCACAATCCCAGGGGATCAATTATACCTACACGGCACAGGGACTGATGGTTGCGGCCATTATAGCACTGGTGACCGGAGCTGTATTCTTAGCAGGCGGTATTATTGGTGTGGCCAACTGCAACAAACCGCACAAAGCCCAAATATGCTTTATCATGGCAATTGTCATGATTGTGGTAGTTCTTGCACAGGCTATTTATCAGGCCATGAACGGCAGCTTCGGAATTCTGGGTACTATTATAAATCTGATTCTGCCCGTCTTGTATCTGATAGGAGCGAATAAAAATAAACAGATGCTGGAACTTGCGGAGATGACTTCTGCCGGCACCTCAGAGGAAGTACAGGAGTAAACATATGAAGTTACCTGCATATGAGCACACAGCGCAGTATTACGAGACGGATCAGATGGGGATTATTCACCACTCCAACTATATCCGGTGGTTTGAGGAAGCCAGGGTATCCCTGATGGAGCAGATAGGAGTAGGATATGATCGCATGGAGGCGGAGGGAATTATGAGCCCTGTGCTTGCGGTTGCCTGTGAATACAAATCCATGACCAGATTCGGTGATACCGTGGATATTCATACGGAGATTACAAAGTACGACGGAATCCGTCTGGAGCTCTCTTATGAAATTACGGATCATACCACCCGTGAGCTTCGGTGCAGAGGGAGCAGCAGACACTGTTTCATGGAAAAAGAGGGAGGAAACCTGGTGTCTCTGAAGAAGAGCAGGCCCACATTCCATACAGTATTTATGAAAGCAATTGAAGAAGCGTAATAATACCCCGGCGGTTACAGACCCCGGGGTGTTTTTTTCGGTCAGACGCAAGGCAGCCACAGCAAATCAAAAATACGGTATCTACTTGACAAGCTCCTGCCAGGTAGAGTAGAATTTATCATAGCAAAATAGTAGGAAAAGAATCCCGGCCTTACAGGCAATTACAGCCGGGGGAGGTAACGAATGAAGATATCAGCAAAAGGAAGATATGCCCTGCGCCTGATGATTGATCTGGCAGAGCATAACAGCGGAGAGTATATTCCACTGAAGGAGATCTCCAGGCGTCAGGAGATTTCTGTCAAATATCTGGAGCAGATTGTTGTGATCCTTGGCAAGGCCGGTTATCTGCGAAGTACCAGAGGACCTCAGGGGGGATATATGCTGGCAAAGGATCCCGGACAATATACGGCGGGAGATATCCTGCGGCTTATTGAGGGAAAACTGGCACCGGTTGCCTGTCTGGAAGATGAGACAAACCAATGCCTCAGACAGGAAGCATGTGCAACTCTTAAATTCTGGGAGGGACTGTACCGGGTAATCAACGAGTATGTGGATTCTGTGACGCTGCAGGATCTGGCAGAGGAGCACAGGAAGTCGGGGGCATTGGATTTTATAATATAATAGAGTACGGAGTGTAAGCAAAGTGAAATTGTATCTGGATTTTGACAAAAAAAAGGAATTATGCAGTCTGGGAAAAGCTCTGTCCTCGGAGGTGAGGATAGAGATTCTGAAGCTGCTGGAACAGCAGTCTCTCAATGTAAATGAGATTGCTGAAAGGCTGGAGATTCCCGCCTCCTCTGCGGCGATGAACGTAAGAGTTCTGGAGGATGCCGGGTTAATCCGTACAGAGCTTAAGCCGGGGGTAAGAGGCTCCATGAAAATCTGCAGCAAGCAGTGCGGGGAAGTGGAAATCCTGCTGAAAGAGACCGGTACGGATGCACAGGTAGAGGTGATTAACATGCCTGTGGGCAACTATGTGGACTACGAAGTATCCCCTACCTGCGGGATGGTAAATGACACGGACTATATTGACGGGGAGGATGAGCCCCGGTGTTTCTATAATCCTCTGCGCACTACAGCCCAGCTGATCTGGTTTGGAGCAGGATACGTAGAGTACCGTTTTTCCAATGCGGGAGTGCAGAAAAAGGTTCTGAAGATGGCAGAGCTGTCAGCGGAGCTGTGTTCAGAGACTGCGGATTATGATCTGGACTGTCCTTCCGATATTACCCTGTGGCTGAACGGCATTGATGCGGGAACTTATTATTGTCCCAGCGACTTCGGAGGGAGAAGAGGAAAGCTGAATCCGGATTGGTGGGAGGACAAAAATACTCAGTTCGGAGTTCTGAAAACCTGGAGGATCGATGAGACGGGAACCTATCTGGATGATGTAAAGGTCAGTGACTGCAGAATTGAGGAGTACAGGATGACAGAGACGCCTTATATCTCAGTGAGGATAGGTATAAAAAAAGAGGCAGAGCATATCGGAGGGGTCAATATTTTCGGCAGCCATTTCGGAGATCACCCACAGGATATCCGCTTAAAACTGCACTACTAAATACAGGAAATTTCGTTATTTTCACGGCACGGTTTTGCTTTACTTTTCAATCTCATATGGTATAATTGGGTTGAAAAGAACAAGAAAAGTGTTTTAAAACAATATAATTATTCCGTAATGAGAGAAAGGAATGGGACTATGCAGGAAAAACTGATGGAGAAATTCAAGGAGCTATACCAGGACGGAGGGGACATCCGCACCTATTTTTCACCGGGGAGAGTGAATCTTATCGGTGAACATACGGACTATAACGGAGGCCATGTATTTCCCTGCGCGCTTACCATTGGGACCTATGGGATTGCCAGAATGCGTGAGGACAGGAAGCTGCGCTTCTACTCTATGAACTTTGAAGCTCTGGGCGTTGTGGAAAGCAGCCTGGAGGATCTGGTGTATCATGAGGAGGCAAACTGGACCAATTTTCCCAAGGGAGTGATCTGGGCCTTCCGGGAACACGGGTATGAGACTCCAAAGGGAATGGACCTGCTCCTTTTCGGCAATATTCCCAATGGTTCCGGCCTTTCTTCCTCAGCGTCTGTGGAGGTACTTACGGGTGTGATTTTAAAAGATATGTTTGGCTTTCAGGATGTGAGCATGGTTGACATTGCCCTGTACGGACAGTATGGGGAGAATAAATTTAACGGGATGAACTGCGGGATCATGGATCAGTTTGCCATAGCTATGGGTAAGAAGGACCATGCTATTTTTCTGGATACCAGCACACTGCACTATGAGTATGCCCCAATCAGGCTGGAGGATGCCAAGATTGTAATTGCGGCAAGCAATAAAAAGAGAAGGCTTACAGATTCCAAATACAATGAGCGCCGAAGCGAGTGTGAAACTGCCCTGGCCCAGATTCAGGAGGTGGCAGATATCCGATCCCTGGGAGAACTGGATGAGATGCAGTTCGAAAAGGTAAAGGGCGCGGTCTTTGATCCGGTGAAGGCAAAGAGGGCGAAGCATGCGGTCTTTGAGAATCAGCGGACGGTGAAGGCTGTGAAAGCCTTAAAGGCCAATGATTTGGAGACCTTTGGGGAACTGATGAATGAGTCCCATATATCCCTGAGAGATGATTACGAGGTCACCGGTCCGGAGCTGGATGCTTTGGTGGAAGCTGCCTGGCAGCAGCCAGGAGTCATCGGATCCCGTATGACAGGGGCAGGGTTCGGCGGCTGTACTGTAAGCATCGTGAAAAATGAGGCAGTGGATGCGTTTATCGAAAATGTGGGCAGCATCTATAAAGAAAAGATAGGCTATGCGGCTGATTTTTATGTGGTAGAGATCGGTGAGGGTGCCCGCAGATTATCCTAACGGGGAAAGGTGAGAGAATGAGTCTGAATCAGAATATAAAAAAGTTAGTACAGTACGGTATTGAGACAGGAATTCTTCCGGCCTGCGAGCAGATATATGCAACAAATCTTCTTTTGGATCTGTTCCATGAGGACGAATACCAGGAGCCGGAGGAAGACTGCGGCGGGGCAGATCTGGAAGAGATCCTGGGAGCCCTTCTGGATGAGGCGGTAAAGCGGGGGATTATTGAGGACAGCATCGGATACCGGGATCTCTTTGACACGAAAATTATGAACTGTCTGCTGCCCCGGCCGGCGCAGGTACAGGCAGAGTTTTTTGAAAAATATAAGGAGTCTCCGGCGGCTGCTACAGAGTATTTTTACAAATTCAGCCAGGACAGCGATTATATCCGGAGATACCGAATTAAAAAGGACAAGAAATGGAAGGTGGAGAGTCCATACGGCGAGATCGATATTACCATCAATCTCTCAAAACCGGAAAAAGACCCCAAGGCCATTGCTGCTGCGCTGAATGCCAGACAGAGCGCTTATCCCAGATGCCAGCTGTGTGCGGAAAACGAAGGGTATGCGGGGAGGCTGAACCACCCGGCAAGAGAGAACCACAGAATCATACCGATCACCATAAACGGCAGCCGGTGGGGGCTTCAGTATTCCCCTTACGTGTATTACAACGAACACTGTATCGCATTTAACTTTGAGCATATACCTATGAAGATAGACAGATCTGCCTTTGTGAAGCTGTTTGACTTTGTGAAGCTCTTCCCCCACTATTTTCTGGGTTCCAATGCGGATCTGCCCATTGTAGGGGGGTCTATCCTGAGCCACGACCATTTCCAGGGAGGAAACTATACCTTTGCTATGGCAAAAGCCCCTGTGGAACGGCAGGTGACGATTCCGGGCTATGAGGATGTGGAGGCCGGCATTGTAAAATGGCCCCTGTCGGTGCTTCGGATCCGGTGTGAGGATGAAAAACGGCTGATTGATCTGGCTTCCCATGTGTTGGAGATCTGGAGAGGCTATACGGATGAGGCGGCATTTGTCTATGCCGAGACAGGGGGAGTCCCCCACAACACCATCACGCCTATAGCAAGGAAGGCGGGAAATCTGTTTGAATTGGATCTGACCCTTAGAAATAATATCACGACAGAAGAGCATCCCCTTGGGGTATATCATCCCCATGCCCAGTACCATCACATCAAGAAGGAGAACATCGGCCTTATCGAAGTGATGGGACTGGCAGTTCTCCCGGCAAGGCTGAAAGGGGAGATGGAGCTTCTGGCGGAATATATACTGGAGGGTAGAGATCCCGCGGAGCATGAGGCCTTAGAGAAGCATGCTGCGTGGGTAAAGGATTTCCTTCCCCGATATGAGGCAGTAACGGAAGATAATGTGACGGAGATCCTTCAGGAAGAAATCGGACAGGTTTTTGTAAAGGTGCTGGAGGATGCAGGGGTTTACAAGTGCACTCCAAAAGGCCGGGAAGCGTTTATGCGGTTTATAGAAGCATTGTAGGAGGGCCGTACAGATTCACAATATCCTGATTTCTGCATAGTATGAAAGGACTGTATGTGAATCAAAAGGAAACGAGTATGCGCCAATCCAGAAATTATATGTTCAGCGATGTTCTTCTAGGCACTCCGGATGCGGTAGCCAAGGTGAAGGGGGATGAAAACCACAGAGGCCTGGTGGGATATGTGTATTTTTACGGAAGTGCCGGCGGCTCCCTGGTGCTGGCCGAGATCGAGGGTCTGCCCTATGAAGATCAGAAATGTCCCAATGGAATCTTTGGCTTTCACATTCATGAAGGCAATACCTGTACGGGAACCCCTGAGGATCCCTTTGCAGATACGAAAAACCACTGGAATCCGGAGGGGTGTGAACATCCGGAGCATGCGGGGGATATGCCCTCGCTGTTTGGGAACCGGGGATTTGCCTGGATGATGTTCTATACCGATCGGTTTTACCCGGAGGAGGTTGTGGGCAAAACCGTTGTGATACATGATATGCCGGATGATTTCCGAAGTCAGCCCTCGGGAGATTCCGGGAGGAAGATTGCGTGCGGAGAAATTATTTAATTTACTGGGAAATCCCATGGAAAATGAAAGCCAAAAGCTGCCTGGAAAGCTTTTGGCTTTTATTTTGCGGATAACCGAAAAGCATGGAAAGATACCCAAAGGCAGTCGAATCCTAAACCGTGAGATGATATGATCTTGGTAAAAGAATAATTTCTTTTACAAGCAAAGGAGAAAACGGTATGAGGATGAAAAAAGGAAAAAGAAAAATTGCGGCATTATTACTTACAATAGTCTTCTGTCTGTCAGGAAATAGCGCAGTTCTTGCCGCGCAGCTGCCTGCCCAGACAGAGACAAAGGCACAGACGAAAGAAAAAAGTGATATCGTTCCGGAAAATAATACAGATATTTTGTCAAATGATAAGGACGTCCCCAATGCAAACAGTAATACAGACACTCAGGCACCAGAAAAAGTTAACAAGACTGAAGACGCTGGAGATACACAGACAGCTCCGAAAGACAATATTACAGACAATGGTTCTGGAAAACCTGAGGAAAATGCCCAGGGGAAGCAGCCAGTGACAGGGGATGATAAAAAAGCGGAAAAAAGCACAGACAATGCTGAGGATAAAAAATCAGAAAGTAAAGCTCCTGAAATTGCACCAGCAGCGAGTGACCAGAAAGCTGACGACAAAAAGGACCGGACGAGTGAGCCAAAGCTTGAGTCTCAAGTTTCAGCGGCTTCACCTTTACTCCAGGACAGAGCCGCGGTACCGTCATCACAGACAAGAATTCTAACAAATTTCAGCTTGGGCGATGATTCTATGTCTTGGCCGGGAAGTGGTACCGAGCAAGATCCAAAAGTACAGTCGGGAAGAGCCAGCAAGGATACATTTATAGTACAGGCAATTGATTCTGAGGCCTCGATTAACGGAGGGGGCGAACGCTTTGAACAGGCACTGAATTATGGGGCAAACACCATTAACTTAAAAGTAGTTGCAAGGGATCAGGTAAGCGTTACTTATTATCGGCTCACGATTGAACGCACCAAATCACCCCAAAACAATGCTCCTTCAGTAAACCAATTCTATCCCATTGCAGCCTCTACAGATACTGCAGCAGATGGGGGTATTACAGGGTTTGAACCGGGACTTACATATGATTACAAAAAAGCAGGTGCATCAACCTGGACACCTGTACCAGAAAATGCGGCAGAAGTAACCGGACTGAGTTCGGGAGTATATGAGATACGATACGGTGAAACAGACTCTATGCTGGCCGGGCTTAACTCAGTAAAAGTAACCGTTCCGGCAGGTACTCCCCATGCTATTGCCATGGGAACGTGGCTGGGCAATTATCTGACCAACACGGTCGGAGCTACAAATATCAGTTATCCAAGCACGGCAACCGAAGGGTCTCTCGTAACCCTCAGTGCGACCCTTCCAACCAATGCTCTATTCATTACAGCCATTACCTGTCAGCAAACTGGCGGGTATTCGTCCACAGATGAATCTGTCCGGTGCTTAATCACTCCGGATGGAAATGGAAAATATAAATATAGTCTTTCTTTTAAAATGCGGGGATATGATATCACGCTTTACGACATCAAGTATAAAACCGGAATATGGTATACGGCAGAACTGGATGATACGATGAAATCAACTGTAAATATTACAAATACACCAGCTGCCCCCAATGATAGTTTTGGAAGCAATGGTGTTACATATTATAAGGACGGTTCCACGGTTACATCAAAAATAACGCTGGTAGAAAGCGGGAAATATACAGTTAATAAAGCCACTGCAACAGACAAAACTACCGGACAGGAAGTAGCATCAAGCACAGGTGATACACTGACATTTGAAATCACAGGCAATATCATTATTACTGCGGAGCTTAGCCTAGTAACAGCGGACTTTACGGAACTGGATAAGCTGCTCTCACAAATACCAACGAACGATCTAATGGTTCTTGATGACCCGTCTATATTAAAAATCGCGCCACTTCTTGCACAGCTGCCTGAGATTCGCACTTTGTCGGGGTCGGACCTTGATAAGAAGATTCTTAATGGTTATGATACTGCTATGGGGGTACATATTGATGGTTATATTGACAAGTTAAGAAAAGCAGTTACTTCAATGAAGTATAGAGATGCCGATTTGAGCGGATTAGACGAGCAGATGGAAAGAATACCTGAACTTCTCGAAATCTATACGCCGGATTCCCTTGAGGCATTATACGATGCTGCAGAAGCGGCGCAGAAACCATCGGATGAGAATTGGGATATTCGCAGACAGGATGAGGTGGATGCTCTTACAGAGACACTGAAAAATGCGATTGACGGTCTTAAGAAAATTCCGGCGGCAACACCGGCTGTACCTGAATTGCTGGCGAAAACGGACACATCTATTTCTGTAAAAGCAGTAGCAGGACAAGAGTACTCTATTGACAACGGAAATTCCTGGATATCGGATGGTGTGTTTACCAATCTGAATCCCGCTGCTGAATACCAGATCATCACCCGCGTACCGGAGACCAGTACAAGGAGCATGAGTGCTGCCAGCGAACCTTTAAAAGTCACTACTGATAAATCGGCTATGGCTGCTCCCGGGAAACCGGCACTTAAAAAAGTAACCTCCGATACCATTACAGTTGAGGCTGTTAAAGGGCAGGAATATTCCATTGACGGCGGCAAAAAATGGCAGGACAGCGGGGAATTCTCCGGACTTAAGCCGGCTGGAGAATATGAAATCATAACTCGAATCAAGGAAACAGATACCCATTATGCAAGTAAAAACAGTGAAGCCTTGAAAGTAACAACCAAAGAGAAGACAGAATCCCAAAAAACAGATGAAAAGAAAACAGATACGAAGAAAGACAACGCGACCGCTGCAAAAACAGGTGATACTTCCAATATGGGCCTCTGGATTCTTTTGCTCGCTTTTTCTGCCGGAATGATAATATCCTTTGCCGGAATTAACAGCCAGAAGAAAAATAAGGAATAGGTTTTATTCCATCCAATTTATGATATAATAGATCCCGTGTGATGTGATTATAATTGATACTAAAGGATGGAAGATGTATGGAAGTAAAACGTGTGGAGGATTCTTTGACAGAGCAGACGTATCTGCTGATGCCTAAGCACAGCAATGGATATGGAAGGCTGTTTGGAGGAAAGCTGGTAGAGTGGATTGATGAGATGGCGGGGATTGTATCCCGCCGCCACTGCCAGACAGAGACCACTACAGCCTGTATTGATAATCTGAACTTTAAGGCCAGCGCCAAGACGGGGGATATGCTGGTGCTTCGGGGAAAGATGACATATGTGGGGACAACCTCTATGGAGGTCCGGGTGGATACCTATGTGGAGGATCTAAACGGACTCCGGAAGATGATTAACCGGGCATATCTTGTTATGGTGTCTGTGGACGAGAACAATAACCCCATACCGGTCCCCGGCCTTGCAATTGAGACAGAGTCCCAAAAAGCCGAGTGGGAGAGCGGTATGAAGCGTTACGCACTCAGAAAGCAGAGAAGAAAAGAAGGATATTAGCCTGAATTTATGCCGGAGGCTGAAAGAGGGCAAGATCCGGAGGAAAGAAGGAAGCATATACAAAGAAGAGAAACAGGGCGGCCAGGACGGCACATGAAATCCACGCTCCTGCCTCTGTTCCTTTTCTCTGGAACGGCGAATGCGTAAGCAGGCGCTGACTGAGAAAACAGGAAAGACCTGTGGAGATGAGAAATACGGCAATGTCGGCTGCCAGATAGTTTTTGCCCAGGATACCTGTATAGGTATAAAAAAGAACAGGGATGGCGCACAGTCCGGCAAGGAGGCTTAACAGATGAGCGGTGAAAAAGCGCGGATATGTGCCTCTGAGCAGAAGTCTTTCTATAAAAAGAAAGACGAGATAGGGGAAAAATAACAGCTTCAGATGCTCCCAGGTGGATTCATTGACTGGTGAGATAAAGGCAGCCAGGGGATTCTGGCCTGAATATTCGTATAAAAAGTGCAGGAGGCTTCCCGCTGCGGCGGCAAACAGAAAGCCGGCCCAGTGAAGATACTTGATTTTCCGGTGCATAGGTTTCTCCTCTTTTCTTCAAAGTAAAACAGAACGAAGCAAACTATAAAAGGTTCTACCTGATACTTTATGCAGTTTTTTGGGCTTTATCCTAAAAAACAGCAAAGGACAGGTGGAACTTTTTTCTATTACAGGGTATACTTAAGGGAAAAGAGTGCCAAAAGGAGAGTGTCAGAATGAATCCAGCATATAAAAAGCTTATGAAATGTTATGACTGTTTTCAGAAAAAGATAAATTTTAAGCCCCGGGCAGCATTGGTTCTGGGCTCTGGGCTGGGAGATTACGCAGAAACGATTCAAATTGCAGATACACTGGACTACAAAGAGATCGAGGGATTTCCGGTTTCCACAATTCCGGGACACAGAGGCAGGTTCGTCTTTGGATATGTGGGGGAGGTACCTGTAGTGATTATGCAGGGAAGAGTCCATTATTATGAGGGATACTCTATTGAGGATGTGGTGCTGCCGGTCCGTCTGATGAAGCTTATGGGGGCAGAGATTCTGTTTCTCACCAATGCGGCAGGGGGTGTGAATACTGAGTTTCAGGCAGGAGACTTTATGATGATCACGGATCATATTTCAAACTTTGTTCCTTCCCCGCTGATAGGGGAAAGTATTCCCGAGCTTGGGGAGCGGTTCAGTGATATGAGCCAGGTATATGACAGAGAGCTTCAGGAAATCATAGAACGTACGGCGGCAGAACAGAAGATCCCACTGCAGAAAGGCGTGTACATCCAGCTTACAGGTCCTAATTTTGAGACCCCTCACGAGGTGAAAATGTGCCGGATTCTGGGAGCGGATGCTGTGGGAATGAGCACTGCCTGCGAGGCTATGGCCGCAAACCATATGGGCATGAAAATCTGCGGAATTTCCTGCATTACCAATCTGGGATGCGGGATGACGGATCAGCCTCTCAGCCATCTGGAGGTCCAGGAAATTGCCGACAAGGCTGCCCCCATGTTTAAAAAGCTGATTACGGAAAGTATTTTGGCTATGAATAAAATTGTGTAGAAGAAAAGAGAGTATCAGAAAATAAAACCAGACAGATATAGGAGAACTTATGAGTGAAAAAATTGTACTAATTGACGGACACAGTATACTGAACAGGGCTTTTTACGGTCTGCCGGACCTTACCAACGCGGAGGGTCTGCACACCAACGCCATCTACGGCTTTTTAACTATATTATTTAAGACGCTGGAGGAGGAGAACGCCCAGTATCTCACGGTTGCCTTTGATGAACACGCACCCACCTTCCGGCACAATATGTATGAGGCCTACAAGGGGACGAGAAAACCTATGCCCCAGGAACTGCGGGAGCAGGTTCCTATTATCAGGGATGTCCTGGAGGCTATGGGCGTAACGATTGTTTCCAGGGAGGGGTACGAGGCAGATGACATCCTGGGCACCCTGGCCAGAAAAGGAGAGGCGGCAGGTATGGAAGTCACCGTGCTTTCGGGGGACCGGGATCTGCTGCAGCTGGCCACGGAGCACGTAAAAATACGGATTCCCAAGACCAGAGGGGGTAAGACAACCGTAGAGGACTATGACGGCAGGGGGGTGTTGGAGGCCTATCAGCTGACACCGCCCCAGATTATTGAGCTAAAGGCCCTCATGGGGGATTCTTCTGATAATATACCGGGAATACCGGGGGTAGGAGAGAAAACAGCCACTAAGATTCTGCTGGAGTACGGCACTATTGAAAATGCCTATGCCCATGTGGAGGAGATCAAACCCAACAAGGCAAAGGAATCCTTAAAAGAACACTATGATCTGGCTAAGCTGAGCAAGGAGCTGGCAACCATCTGTACAGACTGTCCGCTGGACTACAGCTTTGAGGAGGCCAGACTGAAGGATTTGTTTACCCAGGAGGCCTATGAATGGTTTAAAGAACTGGAATTCAAAAACCTTTTAAACCGTTTTGAGAATACTTCATCAAAAAACAAGGCAGAGGAGCATTTTCAGAGAGTTACTGATCTTTCACAGGCAGATGCCTTTCTGTCTAAGGCAAAAAAGGCTGACCGGGCCGGAGTGCACCTTCTTCTGGAGAAGGGAGAGGTTCTGGGGCTTGGGGTGGCCCTGGGGGAAAAAGAGAAAATAGAAGCAGCATTTTTCCCTGTGGAGGGATTTCTCACAGAAAGATATCTTCTGGAACAGCTGGAAGGGATCTGCAGAGGGGCGGGACAGACCGCTTCACTGAACGTGAAGGAGATGCTCAGTAGGATACAGATTGAGGAACACTCAAGGATGTTCGACGGAGGGATCGCCGCTTACCTTCTGAATCCTCTGAAATCTGCCTATACCTACGACGACATTGCCAAGGAGTACCTCGGGCTTATGGTGCCTGCCCGGGAAGATTTGCTGGGAAAAGTTTCCTATAAAAAGGGGCTGGAGGAAAAAGAAGAGGAAGTGACGGTGAGCTGCTGCTACATGGCGTATGTGGCACTGGCCGGTATAGAGCCTTTGACAAAGGCTCTGGAGGAGACGGGGATGCTTTCCCTTTTCCGCGAGATGGAGATGCCTCTGCTGTTCACCCTGCATGACATGGAGGCTGCGGGGATCCAGGTGGAAGGGGAGGAACTGAAGGAGTACGGAAGCCGTCTGGAGGTCAGGATCAAAGAGCTGGAGAGCATTATTTACCAGAAAGCAGGAGAGGAATTCAATATCAATTCTCCCAAGCAGCTGGGGGTCATCCTATTTGAGAAGATGCAGCTTCCCGGGGGGAAGAAGACGAAGACCGGCTATTCCACGGCTGCGGATGTCCTGGACAAACTGGCGCCGGATCACTCTGTGGTTGCGGATATTCTGGAATACCGCCAGCTGACCAAGCTAAAGTCCACCTATGCGGACGGGCTGGCAAATTATATTGGTGAGGACGGAAGGATTCACTCGAATTTTAACCAGACGATAACGGCAACGGGGCGTATCAGCAGCACAGAGCCTAATCTTCAGAATATTCCGGTGCGCATGGAGCTTGGGCGTCTGATTCGAAAGGTATTTGTGCCCAGAGAGGGCTGCATCTTTCTGGATGCAGATTATTCCCAGATCGAACTGCGGGTTCTGGCGCATATGTCCGGGGATGAAAAACTCATACAGGCATACAGCGAGGCCCAGGACATTCACCGTATGACGGCCTCTCAGGTCTTTCACGTGCCTTTTGACCAGGTGACGGATCTTCAGCGGCGGAATGCGAAGGCAGTAAACTTTGGAATCGTATACGGCATCAGTTCCTTTGGCCTGAGTCAGGACCTGAGTATTACGAGAAAAGAGGCTGCCCAGTATATAGAGAATTATTTTGAAACGTATCCCAAAATCAAAGGGTTTCTGGACGGTCTGGTGAAGCAGGGAAAGGAACAGGGGTATGTGACCACACTGTTCGGAAGAAGGCGTCCGGTTCCGGAGCTAAAGTCCAGCAACTTTATGCAGAGATCCTTTGGGGAGCGGGTGGCGATGAATGCGCCTATTCAGGGAACTGCGGCAGATATTATTAAGATTGCTATGATCCGGGTCAATGAGGCGCTTAAGGAGAGAAAACTTGAGACAAAGCTGATTCTCCAGGTTCACGATGAGCTTCTCCTGGAGGTGTATGAAGAAGAATTGGAGGAGGTGTCCCGTATCCTGGAAAAGGAAATGAAGCAGGCTGCGGACCTTGCAGTGTCTCTGGAGATTGATATGCATACCGGAAGAAACTGGTATGAGGCCAAATAGGCCGTGAAATAAAGGTAGAATTCCGCTGTAACTTATGATAAAATGCTTTCGTGGGTGTCCGAAGCCGGGAAGGGCGGGGCACCCCGGCAGGAGGAGGAAGAGTATGAGAGTGATTGGAATCTCCGGAGGTGTGGGCTCCGGAAAAAGTTCCGTGCTGAACTATATAGAAGAGAATTATGATGCCCGTGTGGTGCAGGCAGATGAAGTGGGATATCTGCTGATGCTTCCCGGCGGTGACTGCTATCAGGAGGTAATAGAGCTGTTCGGTGAGTGGATTGTGATGGAAGACGGCACTCTGGACAGAATGAAGATTGCAGAGATTGTATTTCAGAAAAGAGAGATGCTGGACCGGCTGGACGGTATTATCCACCCGGCGGTGAAGGAATACATAAAAAAGGAAGTGGCCAGGGCAGGAAAGGAAGATGTTCCTTACTTCTTTATAGAGGCCGCTCTTTTGATAGAGGAAAAATACGATGAAATCTACGATGAGCTCTGGGTGGTATACTGTGAGCCCCAGGTGCGCAGGGAGCGCCTCCGGAATGACCGGGGGTATACGGATCAGAGAATCGATGAGATTCTGTCCAATCAGCTCAGCGATGATGAATATGAAGCTGCCGCAGACTTTGTACTTTACAACAGCGAGGATGTGGAGCATACCCATTTACAAATCGACCGAAGGATGAGAAAATATGAAACTATGTAGTATAGCCAGCGGCAGCAGCGGGAACTGTATCTGTGTAGGCAGTGACAAAACTACCCTGCTGGTAGATGTAGGCATCAGCAAGAAAAAAGTAGAGGAAGGGCTCAATACCATTGATATGACGGGGCGGGATGTGAACGGGATTCTGATTACCCATGAGCACTCGGACCATATCAAAGGACTTGGAGTATTTGTACGGAAGTACGAGGTGCCTGTGTACGCTACGCCGGGAACCATTGAAGAGATCAAAAGATGCAGTTCCCTGGGAAAACTGCCGGAAGGCATTTTCCGTCCCATTGAGGCGGATGAGAATTTTGAGATAGAGGATTTGAAGGTAGAGCCGTTTACTATTTCACATGACGCAGCCCAGCCTGTGGGATATAGGATCCGCCATCAGGACAAGTCAGTGGGGATTGCCACTGACCTGGGAAAATACACGGATTATATTGTGGAAAAGCTGGCCGGATCGGATGTGCTGCTTTTGGAGGCAAATCATGATGTGAACATGCTTCAGGTGGGGCCGTATCCCTACTATCTGAAACGGAGGATACTGGGAGAGCGGGGCCATCTGTCCAACGAGCTGGCCGGGCGGCTTCTGTGTGAACTGCTCCACGACAACCTGAAGTCTGTGATGCTGGGGCATCTGAGCAAAGAAAACAACTACGAGAAACTGGCCTATGAAACCGTATGTGCGGAGGTGACCATGGGAGATAATCCCTACCACTCCAAAGATTTTCCCATACAGGTGGCGCACAGAGAACAGGCATCAGAAATGATCTGCTTTTAAGCTTTCATACATAGGAGGATGTGAGAAAATGAAAAAAACCATTATTACTGTTGTAGGAAAAGATACTGTTGGAATTATTGCAAAAGTATGTACGTACCTTGCGGAGAATCAGGTAAATATCCTGGATATCTCCCAGACGATTCTGGATGGATTTTTTAATATGATGATGATTACAGACGCGACCAAATCTCCCAAAGAAATCGGGGAGATGGGAAAAGAGCTGGAAAAGGTGGGAGAAGAGATTGGTGTTATGATTCGCTGCCAGCATGAGGATATTTTTAACAAAATGCACCGGATCTGAGACGGAAGATACAGGATGAACAAAGGAAGGATAAGTACATGATTAATATATTTGAAGTACATGAAACCAACAAGATGATCGAACAGGAGAATCTGGATGTACGTACCATAACCCTTGGAATCAGCCTTTTGGACTGTATTGACTCCAGTCTGGAGGAGGTAAACCGGAAGGTGTATGAGAAGATCTCCCGTCTGGCCAGAAATCTGGTAAGCACAGGGGATGAGATTGAAAAAGAATACGGGATTCCCATTGTAAATAAAAGAATTTCTATTACTCCGATCTCCCTTGTGGGAGCTGCCGCCTGCAAAACACCGGAGGATTTTGTGACCCTTGCTCGTACGCTGGATCAAGTGGCAAAAGAGGTGGGAGTGAATTTCATCGGGGGATACTCTGCGCTGGTGTCCAAAGGGATGACCCCTGCGGACGAGATGCTCATCCGGTCAATTCCCAAGGCTCTTTCTGTGACAGAGCGGGTGTGCAGTTCCGTGAACCTGGGATCCACCAAGACAGGAATCAATATGGATGCGGTAAAGCTTATGGGTGAGATTATCCTGGAAACTGCAGAGTATACCAAAGAGCAGGATTCCTTAGGATGTGCCAAGCTGGTGGTGTTCTGCAATGCGCCGGACGACAATCCCTTTATGGCAGGGGCATTCCACGGCGTCACAGAGGCAGATGCCATCATCAATGTGGGGGTCAGCGGACCAGGTGTTGTGAAGACCGCACTGGAAGCTGTCCGGGGGAAAGACTTTGAGGTTCTGTGTGAGACAATTAAGAAAACAGCCTTTAAAGTTACGAGAGTTGGACAGCTGGTAGCTCAGGAAGCATCCAGAAAGATGGGGATACCCTTTGGTATCATTGATCTGTCCCTGGCACCGACTCCGGCGATCGGTGACAGCGTGGCGGAAATTCTCCAGGAAATCGGCCTGGAATATGCCGGGGCACCGGGAACCACAGCCGCCCTGGCCCTTCTCAATGACCAGGTGAAAAAAGGCGGGGTAATGGCATCCTCCTATGTAGGGGGCTTAAGCGGGGCATTTATCCCTGTAAGTGAGGATCAGGGCATGATCGATGCAGTGCTGGCCAATGCCCTCACTCTGGAAAAATTGGAAGCCATGACCTGCGTCTGCTCCGTAGGACTGGATATGATTGCCGTTCCGGGAGATACCAAGGCGTCCACCATATCCGGAATCATTGCTGATGAGTGCGCTATCGGTATGGTAAACCAGAAGACCACCGCGGTAAGGCTGATCCCCGTGATAGGGAAAACCGTGGGAGATACCGTGGAATTCGGCGGACTTTTGGGATATGCGCCGGTTATGCCGGTGAATCCGTACTCCTGTGAGGCATTTGTCAACAGGGGAGGAAGAATTCCTGCGCCGATTCACAGCTTTAAAAATTAATGAAAGGGGACAGGGCTGTCTGAGTTTGGGACACCCCTTGCCTATTTTGGGACGTGTACTTTCTAGAAAGTACACGTCCCAAATTTCGTTAAAAGTTTAACTTGACAAAAATGGTTAGAATGATCTAACCTATAACTGGAAAGACTAAACTATAAAGTATGTCAGCAAGGACACGAGGAGGAATTCATATGAAAATATTATTTTTTGATACCAAAACTTACGACAAAGAATCGTTTAATAAACAATTGGAGCATTACCCGGAGATTGAGATTGAGTACCTGAAGGCGGATCTGGCCCCCAGAACGGCGCCTCTGGCTAAGGGATATGACGCGGTCTGCGGGTTTGTAAGCTCTGATGTGGGCTCTGAGACTATGGATGCGCTCCGGGAAGCCGGAATTAAGCTTATTTTGATGCGCTGTGCCGGATACAACAATGTGGATCTGGAAAAGGCTGAGGAGTATGGCATCAAGGTGATGCGTGTGCCGGGATATTCCCCGGAGGCGGTGGCAGAGCATGCCATGGCCCTGGCTCTTACGGCTAACCGCAGGATTCACAAGGCTTATGTTAAGGTAAGGGAAAATGACTTTAGTTTAAGCGGCCTGATGGGATTTAATTTCTATGAGAAGACGGCAGGGATTGTGGGAACTGGTAAGATTGGGGCGGCTATGGCAAAGATTTGCCGTGGATTCGGTATGAAGGTAATTGCCTATGATGTACACCGGAATCCGGAGCTGGATTTTGCGGAGTATGTGAGCCTGGATGAACTGCTGTCAAGAAGTGACCTTATCTCACTTCACTGCCCATTGATGGACAGCACCTATCACCTAATCAACAGGGACACCATTGCCAAGATGAAGGACGGGGTAATCCTGGTCAATACCTCCAGAGGAGGGCTGGTGAAGACAGCGGACCTCATCGAGGGCATCCGCGCCCGGAAGTTCTTTGGAGTAGGCCTGGATGTGTACGAGGAGGAGACCAACAATGTGTTTGAAGACCGCTCCGATGAAATCCTGGAACATTCCACTACTGCCAGACTGTTATCCTTCCCCAATGTGATGATTACCTCACACCAGGGATTCTTCACCCAGGAGGCACTGGCGGCAATCTCAGGAACAACCCTGGACAATGCTGTGGCTTTCCAAAAGGGAATCCAAAACGGCAACGAAGTGTCGGCCTAAACCGGGATCAGGAGATAAGGATCCCCCGGGTAAGCTCATGGCAGAATGGCCTGCGATATTTGGCGGCCAGAATACTTTCATATAGGTTAGAGGCAAAAATCTCTTTTTCAAATACCCGATACGCTGTATCTGAGAGAATGTCTTTTGCCGCAGCAGGGCGGGAAATCACCGGAATCCCCCCTGCTTTTTTTATGGCTGACAAAAGGCAGGAGGCCTCTTTTCGAAATCCCAGGATGCGGGCATAGGGAGCCCGGGGAGGAATATCACCTGCCGTGATCTCCAGAAGGATATGGAGCAGGGCCCTGCTGATGCGGGTATACGTCATATCCCTGGTTTTCAGAATCTCCGTAAAATAGGAAACACTGTCGCACTGGTTGATCTGACGGAGGATCCGTTGTCCCAGATCCGGAGACACATCGCAGTAGCGAAGAAGCTGCCGTCCGGCATCCTCCCGGGGGCAGGCGGATGTTTCCAGAAGAAGCTTATACCGGAGCAGAAGTGAAAAGTCATCCTCATTTACAGGGCCGTGTACCCCCAGGGCATCGGCAAAAATCCGGTAAGCAGCTGAAGGCATCTGCCCCTCCAGCAAAGAGAGCCCCTTCCCGGTATCCATGGCCTTTCGGATGGCGCTGGCAGAACTCATGGTCTCCTGAAGGGCCTCATCGTGATATCCGTTTCCTCTGCGCTGTATGGTGCAGGGGCTAATAGAAGAATTCAGCGCCTTTAAAGCCCGGCAGTATTCAATCCCCAGGATGTTATTCGGGGCAGTGATGAAATCCCTGATCCAGCCGGAATCCTCTCCCTGTTCGGCGAGGTATGCCTCCAGACCTGCCTGGCGGGCGGCGGGAAAGGACTTCCCTTCTCTTAAGGCGGATTTTAAACACTCAGAGTAAGTGGCCGGATTCTCCTGAAGGATGGACGCCGCAGTGTTAAACGGACGGAGGTCTCCGGCCTCGCTTCCAAAGCAAAGGGCGTCTACCACCCCCAGACTGTCCAGAAGGGAAACCGCTCCTCTCGAAAAGTACTCAGCGCTTCCGGAAGCGTAGCAGACGGGAAGCTCCAGAACCAGATCCGCCCCGCAGTCCAGTGCCATACGGGTGCGGGTATATTTGTCGAATATTGCAGGTACGCCCCGCTGTACATAATCGCCGCTCATTACTACAAGCACATAGTCGGCCCCGGTCAGAGCTTTGGCCTGGTTCATATGATAGGCATGTCCGTTGTGAAATGGATTATATTCTGTAATCAGAGCTACTGTTTTCATAGGCGTGCAGGCTCCCCTCTAAAATTATGGTATCTTTTATTTGACTGCATTATACGCAGAACCGGAATAAAAATCAAGAGAAAGTAAGAAGTCTGCCGCCTTTGGGGTGTATAAATTTGGAAAACCCAGGAAATAATCCATGTATTGAATTAAATACAATTTTGTGGAGGATTAAGGGGGCTGAAAGCCTTGTGCCTGCAAATAAAAGGTTGTATAATTGTGATAAGTGAGGCTTTCCAGGGAATTGGTAGCTTCCGATATCAGGAAGAAACGGTGAAAACCAGCAGAAGAAAGGAGTCAAAAAAATCATGGGATTTATTGACGTAATTAAAGAAAGAGCAAAATCAAATAAGAAAACAATTGTACTTCCGGAGACCGAAGACCGCAGAACATATGAGGCAGCCGCACAGATTTTAAAAGAAGGAATTGCCAATGTAGTTCTTGTAGGAAGTGAAGAAGAAGTAAAAAAAGGAAGCGAAGGACTGGATATCAGCGGGGCTGTTATCGTTGACCCGGCAGCTTCCGATAAAACAGCCGGTTACATAGACAAGCTGGTAGAATTAAGACAGAAAAAAGGAATGACACCAGAGCAGGCTAAGGAAATCCTGTTAAATCAGTATTTATACTACGGTGTTATGATGGTAAAAATGGGCGACGCTGACGGAATGGTATCCGGCGCCTGCCACTCAACAGCAGATACTTTAAGACCTTGTCTCCAGATCCTGAAGACAAAACCCGGAACCAAATTAGTGTCCGCATTCTTCTTAATGGCAGTACCAGACTGCGAATATGGTGCAAATGGTACTTTCGTATTTGCAGATTCCGGTCTGAACCAGAATCCCAATCCGGAAGAACTGGCAGCTATCGCAGCATCTTCCGCAGAATCCTTCCAGCTATTAGTTCAGGAAGAACCAGTGGTTGCTATGTTATCCCACTCCACCATGGGCAGTGCAAAGCATGCTGACGTAGATAAAGTAGTGGAAGCTACCAAGATTGCAAAAGAACAGAATCCGGAACTGAAGTTAGACGGCGAATTCCAGCTGGATGCTGCCATTGTTCCAAGCGTGGGACAGTCAAAAGCTCCCAACAGCCCGGTAGCCGGAAAAGCTAACGTGCTGATTTTCCCGGATCTGGATGCAGGAAACATAGGATACAAATTAGTACAGAGACTTGCAAAAGCAGAAGCTTACGGACCTGTGACACAGGGGATCGCAAAACCGGTAAACGACTTATCCAGAGGATGCTCTGCTGAGGATATCGTTGGTGTTGTTGCCATTACTGCTGTACAGTGCCAGGCCGAGTAAGGAATAATAAATCTACGGAGGAAATTAGAAAATGAATGTATTAGTAATCAACTGCGGAAGCTCTTCCCTGAAATTCCAGTTAATCAATTCCGATACAGAGGCAGTGCTTGCCAAAGGCCTCTGCGAAAGAATCGGTATCGACGGCCGCCTGGTGTACCAGCCGGCAGACGGTGAAAAAGAAGTGACAGAAGCTGCCATGCCTACACACAAACAAGCCATTCAGATGGTTCTGGACGCGCTGATGAATGAGAAGACAGGTGTAATCAAGAGCCTGACAGAGGTAGATGCTGTAGGCCACCGTATCGTACACGGCGGCGAGAAGTTTGCTTCCTCCGTTGTTATCGACGGCGAGGTTTTAAAAGCAGTGGAAGAGTGCAACGATCTGGCTCCTCTTCACAACCCTGCAAACTTAATCGGTATCCGCGCATGCCAGGAACTTATGCCGAACACGCCAATGGTAGGTGTATTTGACACAGCCTTCCATCAGACAATGCCTGAGAAAGCATACCTGTACGGACTTCCCCGCAAATATTATGAGCAGTACGGGGTGAGAAGATATGGATTCCACGGAACTTCCCACAGCTTTGTATCCAAGAGAGCAGCAGAGTTCCTGGGCAAAAAGGCAGAAGATCTGAAGATTATCGTATGCCATTTAGGCAACGGCGCTTCTGTATCCGCAGTAGACCACGGCAAATGCGTAGACACTTCCATGGGGCTTACTCCTCTGGAAGGATTGATTATGGGTACACGTTCCGGTGATCTGGATCCGGCGATCCTTGAGTTTATCAGCAAAAAAGAAAATCTGACACTGTCAGAGGTCATGAATGTATTAAATAAAGAATCCGGTATGTTAGGCTTATCCGGCGGAATCTCCAGCGACTGCCGCGACATCCAGGAAGCTGCAGATGCAGGCAATAAAGCTGCCATCAGCACCCTGGAAGCTTACTGCTACCGCGTTAAAAAATACATCGGTGCATATGCTGCAGCCATGAACGGGGTGGATGTCATTGCTTTCACAGCAGGACTGGGAGAGAACGCAGCAGCCATCCGCGAAGGTGTATGCGAAGGTCTGGAATATCTGGGTGTGGAATTCGACAAAGAGGCAAACAACTGCAGAGGCGTTGAGAGAGTTCTCACCAAAGAATCCTCCAAGGTTACAGTAGTGTCCATTCCTACCAACGAAGAACTTGCAATTTGCAGGGAGACTGTTGGGCTGGTAAAATAAGAATCCGTATGTTTTGATAAAAAAGACAAGGGAGAATGCACAATACCAGTGTATCTCCCTTTTGCCGCTTCTACATCCAAAACCGGAATTGTTCTATTCTGGAAAAAATAGTTGACAAATGGCCATGCCCCAGGTATAATCAATAAGGTGTGATTAGGAGACTGTTATGCTAATTAATTTATCAGATATTTTATCCAAAGAGGGAGAAACACAACGTGTGGAAGCCATGGTGGACATGGAAAACTTCACCTCCAGGCTGGGAACGTTCCCTGTACAAAAGAAAACACCGGTACATTTTACCATTAAAAACAAAGGAAAAAAAGTACTGCAGATTAATGGAGAAGGAAGTCTGACTCTGTTGATTCCCTGTGGGCGCTGTCTTTCGGACGTGCCTGTAGAGTTTGTGTTTGATTTTGAACGGGAAGTAGATATGAAGCAGTCAGAAGAAGAACGGATAAAAGATTTGGATGAAAGCAACTATATCACAGGCGGAAACCTGGATGTAGAGCAGTTAGTTTATAATGAGATTTTAATCAATTGGCCCTTACGGGTACTGTGCAAAGATGACTGCAAAGGAATCTGTAGCCATTGTGGAAAGAATTTGAATCAGGGTCCCTGTGACTGCAGGGTCGAGAACCTGGATCCCAGAATGGCGGTAATCAGTGATATATTCAGCAAGTTTAAGGAGGTGTAAACAATGTCCATCTGTCCAAAGAATAAAACTTCTAAAGCTAGAAGAGATAAAAGAAGAGCAAACTGGAAAATGAGCGCTCCGAATTTAGTTAAATGCAGCAAATGCGGAGAATTAATGATGCCTCACAGAGTATGCAAGGCATGCGGCTCTTACAACAAAAAAGAAATCATTTCCATGGATTAATTCTGGGAATGCAAAAGAAGACCGGGAAAAGGCTAATTGCTTTTTCCCGGTCTTCTTTTGCATGGGAAAGCGTCATACCCGGCTGGAAATAATGGATTACTATAGTTAAGTATGTTATACTTTACTGTATAATGAGTGCCGTACACCTGATGGAAGGGAATATTGTTCAGGAAGGGAGTCCGGCATGTCTGAAATAAGAAGAGAGGCTGCAGATGAAAAGGAAAAAGATTGCGGGTATGTGTTCGGTGCTGCTCATGTTCTCCCTGGTGCTTCCGGGATGTGGAAGCAAAAACCAGGTGGTAAACTATGGGGATGCAAAAGAAGAGGCTGCATCCATTACATTTTTCGGGAATAAGTATGAACCGGAGAATGTTACGGTTATTGAAGAGATTATATCGGATTTTATGAGTGAAAATCCTGAAATAAGGGTTTCCTATGAAAGTCTGAAGGGGACAGAATATTATGAGGCCCTGGAGAAAAGGATGTCTGCCGGAAAGGGAGACGATGTTTTTATGGTAAATCATGATGCTGTGCTGAGACTGGGGGCAGAGGGACAGCTGGCGGATCTCTCGGAGCTTACCGCTATCTCTGAGTATACGGACCGGATGCTCAGTCAGATGGACCGTGAAGGAAAGATTTTCTGGGTCCCCACCACGGTGTCGGCCTTCGGTCTTTACTGTAATCTGGATCTGCTGGAGAAGCATAAGCAAAAGATCCCGGAAAATCTTTCTCAGTGGGAAGAGGTCTGCGGGTATTTTAAGGGGCAGGGAATCACGCCTATTATCGCCAACAATGATATCTCCTTAAAAACACTGGCAATTGGCGCCGGATTTTATCCTGTGTATCAGGAGGGGCGCCAGCAAGAGGTGTTTTCCCGGCTGAACCGGGGAGAAGACAGCTTAAGCCAGTATCTGACTGAGGGGTTTTCACTGGCGGATCGCTTTATCCGCAAGGGGTATATTGACGGAGAGAGGGCAGTGCATACAAAAAAGACCTCGGATGATCTGGAAGAGTTTGTGAAGGGAGAGGCTCCGTTTATGCTCACAGGGGCATGGGCTGCCGGACGGACCAGGGATATGGAACCGGGATTTGAATTTCAGGTAGTTCCCATTCCGGTACTGGAGAACGGTGCGCTTATGGTAATCAATGCGGATACACGTCTGAGTGTAAATGCGCACAGCAAAAATGAAGCTGCGGCCAAAAAGTTTGTGGAGTATTTTACGCAGAGAGAGAATATTCAAAAATTTGCGGATCAGCAATCCTCCTTCAGTCCTTTAAAGGAGGGAAGCCCGTCCTCCAGGGAAGAAATTCAGCCTCTGATTGCCTGTTACCAGTCAGGCAGGACGGTGATTGGCGCAGACGGAATGCTGAATCTTCCTATCTGGGATCTGACAGCCCAGGCATCGGAGAAGCTGCTTGCAGGGGAGGCATTGGATTCGGTTTTGGACTGGATGGATCAAAGAGCGGAGGAAGAAAGGAGCGTGCCATGACCAGGGAAGAAAGCAGAAGCTCAAAGAGGAAAATTGCTCTGGCAGCTGTCCTCATGGGAGCTGTTCTTATGCTCTTTACTTTTTCTTTTATACAGTATGTCAAAAAGCAGCTCTGGGAACAATCGGTCAATGCTATCATGGAGAGCACCAGTCAGGGATGCAATGGGCTGCAAATGCAGCTCCAGCACGACTTTGCGGCTATGGAAGCCGCCGCTGAAAAACTCAGTGAATTTTCCGGGGATCAGATGGAGCAGGCGGCCGGGATGATGGAACAGTATAGCCGCATAGAAAGCAATGTCAGTCTGTATCTGAGAGATGGAAGCAGCTATCCGGAGGGGCTGCAGAAGGACAGCCGGGCAGAGGCGGAGCTGTGGGAGGGGGAGAGGCAGGAAGGAATTCTGAATCCCCATATCAGCAGTGCAACCGGAATGAATGTATTTGATTTGTACGTAAAAGTAATTATGGCTGACGGTACAGAGGGCTGTCTTGTGAAAGAGTATGAGGTAGTCAGCATCGCGGACAGCTTCAGCTTGTCCTTCTACAAGGATGCCGGATTCTCCTATATTATCAATACCAAGGGGGATGTTCTTATCCGCTCTCCTCATCCGAACAGTAATAAAACGGTTAAAAATCTGTTTGATATGCTGCCGGAATCACAGAATCAGCCGGATAGCCTGGAGGCATTTGCCGCCTCCCTCCAGGAGTTCCGTACGGGCTGGGCAGTATTCCGCTACCAGGGAGAAGATACGGTTTTCTGCTATACACCTCTGAAGCTGGAGTCAGACTGGTATCTGATTTCCATTATTCCGGAAAAAGTGGTAAGTGAACAGAGCAGGGATATTCTAAGGCGCTCGATGGTCCTTATCGCCAGCATAATTCTGGGAATCATTCTTCTGGTATTATTTTACCTCCAGTCTGCAGCTAAGGCGAAAAGAAAGCTGGATCACCAGGCGGAGTATATTGTGCATCTGTACAATGTTATTCCTGAGGGGATTGCACTGATTACTGCGGATCCGCCGTATCGTTTTCATCAGATCAACGAAGAAGGCCTGCGCCTGCTGGGATACCAGGAGAGTTCTCAAAGGGATGTGCCAGAGGAGGCTTCGCTCAGACATATGATTCATCCGGAGGACTATGGGGAGGCCGCACAGCTTTTTCAGGAAATCTCCGAGGACGGCCGGAAGCATGTATTTACAGCCAGATTAAAACGCGCAGGGGACATCTATTTTTGGGCCGGATGCATTGTGGAAAAGACACAGGACGAAAATGGTGAACCTGTCCTGATTGCGGCTTTTCATGATATCACGGAGGAAAAAGCGGCAGAAGAGGCAAAAGAAAAAGAACAGCTCCAGGAGCGTATTACGCTGGTAGGAGCACTTGCCAATGCTTACCCGGTTATTATCCAGGTGAATCTCACCAATGAAAAGCTCAGTTTTATCTATGTACAGCCCGGTCTGATGCTGGATCTTGGCAGACAAAAAGTGTACAGTGAGCTCTATGAAGATATGGCAGCTACCGTTCATCCGGATTATGTGACTAAGTTCCGGCTTCATTTTGCCCCTGAAAATCTATATGCTACTCTCGGGCACAGGAAAAATGAAGTTTTCATAGAGGCAAAGCAAATACTTGCAGACGGCCGGTATCACTGGATCTCTACGCAGATTATTTATGTGGATAATCCCTATTCCGGGGATGAGCTGGCAATCCTCATATCCAGACGAAGCGATGAACAGCGTTACGAGGAGGAGCAGAGGCGTCAGGCCCTTCAGAGCGCTTTGGACAATGCAAATGCCGCAAACAGGGGGAAAAGCCAGTTTTTGTCTAATATGAGCCATGATATCCGAACTCCCATCAACGCCATAGCAGGCATGACTTCCATTGCCGCTGCCCATCTGGACGATACCAGGCGGGTGGAGGAATGTCTGAAGAAAATTGCGCTTTCCAGCAGGCATCTTCTCGGACTGATCAACGACGTCCTGGATATGTCAAAAATTGAGAGCGGAAAACTGACACTCCGGGAGGAGTCATTTAATTTTGCCGAATTAGTGACAGAGACCGCAGAATTAATACGGCCGCAGGCCTATGGGAAGCAGCTGCAGACTGATGTCTGCCTGACTGCGCTGAAAAATGAGAATGTAACAGGGGACCCCCTGCGTCTTCAGCAGGTGTGCCTGAATATTCTGAGCAATGCGGTTAAGTATACGCCCTCAGGGGGAAGGATAAGCATTGAGGTCAGTCAGGAGGATAGTGCAGGGTTTGGCTATCAATGTTATGTTTTCCGCTGTGCGGACACAGGAATCGGCATGGAGGAAGAGTTTTTAAAGGTGATTTTTCAGCCGTTTGAGCGTGCCAAGGATTCTACCAGCAGTAAGATTGCGGGGACCGGACTGGGTATGGCAATCACGAAGAATCTTGTAGATCTGATGAATGGGGAGATCCAGGTTGAAAGCAGGCCGGGCATAGGATCTGTGTTTACCGTAAGGATTCCTCTGAAGGTGCAGGATGCTCCTGAAGAGAAAGTCCCTGCCCATTGGATGGGAATACGCACCCTGATTGTAGATGGGGATATCTGTTCCCGGGAGAGCACTGCCCGGCTTCTGGCGGATATGGGACTTCCGGCAGAGGCTGTGGGGGAAGGAGAGGAGGCAGTCTCCTTTATTATGGAAGCCCGGGACTCCGGGAACCCATGCGGCCTGGTATTTATTAACTGTTCTTCCGGAGACGGCCAGGGTGCAGAAGCTGTCCGGCTTATCCGAAAAAAATGTGGTCCTAAGGGGCCTGCGCTGGTACTCGCTGCAGGAGAATGGGCAGAGATACAATATGAGGGAAAAGAGACGGATGCCGCAGCATTTTTATCTCTGCCCTTTTATCGGTCTAAGGTTTACCATCTCCTGAAAGAACTGGACAGCGGCAAAAGACTGCCTGAGCAGCAAGAAGAGAGAGTCCCGGATTATTCCGGGAAGCGCCTTCTGCTGGCGGAGGATAACGAACTCAACAGGGAGATTGCTGTGGAGCTTATTGGCAGTACAGGCGTGCAGATAGAAGAAGCCTGCGACGGAGAGGAAGCGGTGAAAAAGGTGGAGGCCTCAGAAGAAGGCTATTATGACATGATAATCATGGATATAAAGATGCCTAATATGGACGGCTATGAGGCTACTAGAGTGATTCGAAACATGAACCGCAGGGATGTGAGAACCATTCCCATTGTGGCCATGACAGCCAATGCATTTGAGGAGGATGTGCGGATGGCTCTTCATATGGGGATGAATGCCCATGTCTCCAAGCCCATTGACACAGAGGTGCTGAATCAGCTGCTGGATCAATATTTATCGGATTCCGGGGCTTAGGCATGTGTTTGTATCTCAGCCGATGTGTGGATATTTTTTCCTCTTGCAGTATAGGGGGAGATTCCGTATAATAAAACTGAGAAAAGAACAAATGTTCGAAAACGGGAAGGAGATGACTTGCAATGTCCAAGAATTTTAATATGGATGCTATGACCCTCCACCAGGTCAGGAATCCCAAAGCTCATATGTACCGCTCTGTCTGTGTGATTGCTACCTTTAACAAGCTGGGAAGGATGGAGCCGGTAGCACTCCGGTTCGAGACAGAGGAAGAGAAATTTGATGTCCGCATTGACCGTGTGCTTTCCTGCCAGTCTGAGTGGACGGATACCATTGTGTTTCAGTGCCTGGTGACAGTGGGGGACAGGCAGCAGCAGGTGAAGCTGCTCTATGAGATCAGCGAACACATCTGGCGTTTGCTGTAGGACTGCGGTCAGCGGGATAACACTTGCAATCTTATGGTTAATGTGATAAGATAATCCCGATTTGAATATCAAAGTGCACAAGGGAGTGCAGCTTCGGCTGTGCTCCCTTATTATGTTTCAGGCATCCGCCGGGAATGCACTGCAAATATATAGCGGAAAGAGGGATGGATATATGTCTGTATTAAAGGAAACGGAATGGAACACCATCAGTCGGGTTTTGATGGAACTCTACGAGATTAAGGATCTTCCCAGGCTGACAGAGAAGGTACTGAGGATCTTCCGGATGCTGATTCCCTATTCCCAGGGATATTTTCTGATCTATGACAGTGAAGGAGAGATAAATACCTCGGATTCTTCCTTCCTGGAGATGGCGCCCAAGGCTTTTGAGGTATATGTGAACCAATATTATGAAAAAGATTATCTAAAATATGTATTTGAGCTGGCAGACGCGACGGTGACCTACCGGGACACCGATATTATGGATGAAACTATGCGGAAGAAAACAGAGTTCTACCGGGAATTTCTCAGTCCAAACAATATCCCATATGGTCTGGGAATTGTTCTCAGGCGGGAGGGCAGACTTCTGGGAATTGCAAACCTGTTCCGCAGCAGGGAACTGGGGGATTTTTCAGATAAGGATTTGTACATACTGGAGATTATGAAAGATCATCTGGCCAATCATGTGCATTATCTGGGGGAGGCTTCGGGTTCCGGTTCAGGGAAAAGCCTGGAACGGGCTGCAGGAGTATATGGATTTTCCCGGAGAGAAAAAGAGGTGGTTCGGTGTATTGTAAAAGGCTGTTCAAATGCGGCAATCAGTGAAAAGCTGTCCATCAGCGAATCCACGGTAAAAAAGCATGTGTATAATGTATTCCTGAAAACGGAAGTGAATACAAGAACACAGCTTCTGGCTGCCCTGGATAAAATGTAAGAAAAAAGAATAGAACTTTTATAGAACTTTCGGTAAGAAAGTTCTAATTTTTTTCTGCAAAATCCTTACTTTGTAGAATTGCACAGGAAAAATGAAAGTGATACAATACATGACATCCAAAGAAAAATAGAAAACAGATGATGTGAGACGAATGCAAGGGTGCATATGGTACCCCTGCATTTTTTATTTTGTGGAAAAAGGAGGAAAGCAGAATGAAAAAAATTTGGAGCAAACAATTAAAACCTGGTGAAAAGTGGTCGGGAAATATAGGCAGGGGAAAATATATCCGTTTTAAAGCTCTTGGGGAAGATGCCAACGTATCCCTGCTGCTGTATAACATGTATGATACCTCGGAGAGATATAACATGCCGGATACCCTGAAGGCACAGTATACCTCCCGTCTGACCAGGGGCAACGTGCTGATGAGCGACAATGGGAGAGTGCTGGCCGGCATTGTGGAGGATAGTCTGGGATGGCACGATACCATAACTGGATATACTACAAGAGCTATGACAGACGAGAAGTATGGAAAAACCACGTACCAGGAAAAACAGAACGAATGGCTTCGCTGCGGGGAGGAGAATTTCAGGATTGAGCTGGTAAGAAACAACATGAGTGCCAGAGATCTGGTTCCATGCGTTAACCTGTTTTCCAAGGTTTATGTGGAGGAGGACGGAAGCATGCATTATGAGAAGGGTCACTGCACCGAAGGGGCATCGGTAACTCTGAGGACAGAGATGGATGTAATACTGATAGTATCCAATACCCCCAATCCTCTGAATCCTTCCGGGGAATATCCCGCGGTGCCGGTAATTATGGAAGTTTACCGGGCCCCGCAGACGGAACTTACAGATAAATGTGTTACTCACAGGCCAGAGAACTTTAGAGCGTATGAAAATACCTGGGATTATCTGAATCTGCTGCACTGACAGAGGAAAAGATGATGGAGAACCAAAAGACAGGAGGAAAAGAGCAATGTATGGTTTTATCAGAAAAGAAAGCAGTTTAAAGACAGAGGATGCAGTATGGGATGAAACTCTGGAGGCCGGAAAAGGATGGATGCATGAACTGCTTCCGGGGCAGTACTTCCGAATTCAGGATTTGGAAGGGAACCAGGCTGTGGATACCACCTTTTATGATATGACAAATCCGGAGGACCACTACGGAGCAATTGCCACTATTGTGGCACAGAAAAATATTTATCTGACCACAGGAAGCATTCTGAGGACGGAGTCAGGAAAACCCCTTCTGGAGATTACCGGAGACCTTACCGGAAGGCATGACACTCTGGGGGGCGCCTGTTCCGCCCAAAGCAACACGGTCAGATATGCCAGGGAAAAGATAGATATGCACAATTGCAGGGACAGCTTTATGCTCCAGCTTTCCGAAGATACTAACGGCATCAGAAAGCGGGATTTGGCCCCCAATATTAACTTTTTTATGAATGTGCCGGTAACAAGAGAAGGGGGACTGAAGTTTGACGACGGAGTGTCGGCCCCGGGGAAATATGTGGAGATGAAGGCTCTGGAACACACTATGGTGCTGATCAGCAACTGCCCTCAGCTCAATAATCCCTGCAATGCCTACCATCCAACCCCCGTAAGGCTGCTGATCTGGGACGCCGGACAATAGGAAGGAGTGAATCATCATGTTTCAGAAGATATTAATAGCAAACCGCGGGGCAATTGCAGTCCGCATTGAGAGAACCCTGAAAAAGATGGGCATTGCCAGCGTGGCAGTTTACGCAGCCGCAGACCGGGACAGCCTTCATACAAAGAACGCAGATGAGACGGTTTTCCTGGGTGATGGTTCACCGAAAGAAACTTATCTGGATACGGAGAAGATTCTGGAGGCTGCCCTGCGGACCGGCGCAGAAGCCATCCATCCGGGGTATGGATTCCTCAGTGAAAATACGGAATTCGCCAGACAGTGCCGGGCAAAGGGTATTACATTTATCGGTCCTGCACCGGAGCAGATCGAGCGATTCGGACTAAAGCATTCTGCCAGAGAGCTGGCTGAGACGGCACAGGTGCCTCTCCTTCCGGGCACAGGACTGCTGCGCGGAATACGGGAAGCAGTGAGAGCGGCAGAGAGGATCGGTTATCCTGTAATCCTGAAAAGTACTGCGGGAGGCGGAGGAATCGGCATGCGGATTCTGTATTCCCGGGAGGAATTGGAGATGGCATATGAAAGTGTCCGTCACCTGGCAGGGGCAAACTTCAAAAATGACGGTGTATTTCTGGAAAAATATATCCCCCGTTCCAGGCACGTAGAGGTACAGATCTTCGGCAACGAGTATGGGGAAGCAGCGGCACTGGGAGAGCGTGACTGTTCGGTACAGAGGAGAAACCAAAAGGTGGTGGAGGAAAGCCCCGCGCCGAACCTCAGCGGCGAAGTCCGCCGGCAGATGCACGAGGCTGCCCGGCGCCTGGCTAAAAGTGTCGGCTACCGGAGTGCCGGAACGGTAGAATTTCTGTATGAGGAGGAGACAGAATCCTTTTATTTCCTGGAGGTGAACACAAGGCTGCAGGTAGAGCATGGCATCACAGAGGAAGTGTATGGGATCGATCTGGTAGAGTGGATGGTAAAGGAGGCGGCAGGGGAACTTCGGGATTTGAACACCCTGACAGGCTGCAGTGAGGGACATTCCATAGAAGTACGGGTGTACGCAGAGGACTGTCTGAATGACTTCAGACCTGGTACAGGAAAGATTGATGAAGTTTCTTTTGCCCCTGAAGCCAGGGTTGAAACCTGGATTCAGAAGGGAGCGGAGATTACTGCCCTCTACGATCCCATGCTGGCTAAGCTCATCGTACACGGAAAAGACAGGGCAGATGCAGTGGAAAAAATGCAGAAAGTTTTGGGAGAATCCAGGATCTATGGTGTGACAACCAATCTGCAGTACCTGGAGGCCCTTCTGCAGACAGAGGATTACAGAAACGGACTTCTCTCCACAGGGATGCTGAAGCGCTTTTCTCCCCAGGAGGCAGCTCTGGAGGTCCTGGACGGGGGTGTACAGACCACTGTCCAGGATTATCCGGGAAGAACCGGTTACTGGTTTGTGGGAGTCCCCCCCTGCGGTCCCATGGACGATTATAGTTTCCGGATAGGAAACAGCCTTCTGGGAAACCCGGAGGATGCCCCGGGACTGGAGATGACTCTGCGCGGCGGCAGGTTCCGTTTCCGGACCAGTGTAAGTTTCTGCATTACAGGGGCAGATATGCGCGCGACTCTGGACGGGGAGACTGTGGGCATGTACCAGGTAATCCATGCAGCCCCCCTCCAGGTGCTGAGATTTAAGGAATGCAAAAAGGGGATGCGCACCTATCTGCTGGTGGCGGGAGGGCTGGATATGCCCAAAGTTATGGACAGCAGTGCAACCTTTATTGACGGAAAATTCGGAGGGCATAACGGCAGGGTTTTAAGGGCTGGGGATGTTCTGAGACTGCAGAAACACTGCCTGATTGACTCTATAGAGTCATTTCCTGAGAAATCCAGGCCGAGACTCACCAACCGCTGGGTACTCGGGGTGATTCCAGGTCCGCAGCCTACCGGAGAATATCTGAGGGAAGAATATCTGCATACCCTGGTGAATTCAGAGTATGAGGTGAATTTTAACAGTGCCAGAACGGGGATCCGGCTGAACGGCCCTGTCCCTGAGTGGGTCAGGGAGGACGGAGGAGAAGCAGGGCTTCATCCGTCGAACATCCATGACAATGCTTATGCGGTGGGAACTTTGGATTTGACAGGAGATCAGTCCATCCTGCTGGGTCCGGACGGCCCCAGTCTGGGAGGCTTTGTATGCCCGGTTACCACCGCCAGGGGAGAAAGGTGGAAGCTGGGGCAGCTGCATCCGGGAGACAAAGTACATTTTCGCCTGATGAGTCTGAAACAGGCGGAAGACATCCGGAGGGTTCAGGAGGAAAATCTGAAGCAGGATTACAAAGGACTTCCTGTGCCGGAGCATGAGAATCTCAATCCTTCTTACGCGGTTCTGGCGGAAACAGAGGCAGACCAAGTCAGAATGGTGGTCAGACTGGACGGAGAAGAAAATATTCTTGTGGAATACGGTGAGATGGAGCTGAAGATAGAACTTCGCTTCCGGGTACATATTCTAATGCAGGAACTTCAGAAGGCAAAGCTTCCCATCATAGACCTTACGCCGGGCATCCGCTCTCTGCAGGTACACTTTGATGCAGATAAAATCAGTGCAGAGGAGATGGCTGAAGCTGTGGTGGGCGCCAATACCCGGCTTCCTGAATTGTGGGACATCACGGTTCCCTCCAGGATTGTCCATCTGCCTCTGTCCTGGGATGATCCCCAGACACAGCTTGCTGCACAAAGGTATCAGCAGACGGTGCGGCCGAATGCTCCCTGGTGTCCCAGCAACCCGGAATTTATCAGGCGGGTGAACGGGCTTGATAGCCTGGAGGAAGTAAAGCGTATTGTATTTGGTGCCAATTATATGGTGCTGGGACTGGGAGATGTGTATCTGGGGGCTCCTGTCGCCACACCGGTTGATCCCCGGCACCGTCTGGTTACCACCAAGTATAACCCGGCCCGGCCCTGGACGCCTGAAAATGCGGTTGGGATCGGAGGAGCCTACCTGTGTGTCTATGGGATGGAGGGCCCGGGAGGTTATCAGTTTGTGGGCAGGACCATCCAGATGTGGAATTCTCTTTGCGAGACCGAACAGTTTAAACCAGGAAAACCGTGGCTTCTGGACTTCTTTGACCAGATAAAATTCTATCCGGTAAGTGCGGAAGAAATATTGAAAGACAGGGAGGATTTCCTGAGAGGGAAATTCCCCATAAAAATAGAAGAAACCACCTTTCATCTGGGAGAATATCAAAAGTTTCTGGAGGAGAACAGGGAGTCCATTTCCCGGTTTAAAACCAGGCAGGAAGCCGCATTTGAGGAAGAACGGCAGATGTGGAAGAGGGAAGGACTGGATGAATTCGACTCTCAGATGCAGGACGCCCCGGCAATTGCCGAGGAAGAGATACCCGGGGGCTGCGAGGCTGCCAGGACCAGCATTCCGGGCAGCGTCTGGAAGGTATTGGTAGAGGAAGGACAGGAAGTAAAAGAAGGGGAAACCCTGATTGTTCTGGAGAGTATGAAAATGGAGTTCCCTGTGGAGGCAGAGCATGCCGGACTCATTGAGCGGATTTACCTGACCCCCGGGGAGCAGGTGAATGCGGGCCAGATGGCAGCCTGTATACGGATCAGACAGTGACAGGCGGGGAAGAAAGGAGATTGACATGAAAAGGTTTCCCAACAGACTTACCTTTGCATGGCTGAGGGACAGCTATGCAGCAGGAGAACTCACCCCCTGTGAACTGGCAGAGGAAATCGCGCGAAGGGCGGAACAATATGCATCCTACCATATATGGATTGATAAGCCCTCCCGGGAGAAAATGAAGGCATACACAGACCGCCTTCCCAAAGAAAGAAATTCACTCCCCCTGTGGGGAATCCCTTTTGCGGTAAAGGACAACATTGACCTGGCGGGTGTGCCCACGACTGCCGCCTGCCCGGAATACGCCTATATACCAAAAGAGAATGCTGCGGTAGTACAAAAGCTCATAGATGCCGGAGCGTTTCCGGTGGGAAAGACTAATCTGGATCAGTTTGCCACAGGGCTGGTGGGAACCAGGAGTCCCTATGGGGAGGTGAAAAATGCCCTCAACCCAAAGCTTATCAGCGGAGGTTCCAGCTCCGGCTCAGCGGTGGCGGCGGCTCTTGGCATGGCGGCCTTTTCCCTGGGGACAGATACGGCAGGATCCGGAAGAGTCCCGGCAGCCTTAAATGGGCTTGTGGGATATAAACCCCCTCTGGGGGCCTGGTCCGTTAGAGGGGTAGTCCCGGCCTGCGCCAGCCTGGACTGTGTGACCGTATTTGCCAACAATTTGGAGGATGCGGCTGAGATAAACCGTCTGGCCAGGGGCTATGACGAAGACTGCTGCTGGTCCCGGGAGTACCCGGAGCCAAAAGCAAAGCTTCCCCAAAGGATATGCATTCCCAAAGACGAACCCACCTTTTTCGGAGATTATGCCCGGATATACCGGGAAAAATGGGAAGAGGGGACCGCAAGGCTGAAAGGGCTCGGGCCGGAAATACAGTATATGGACTATGGCATCTTTGCAGAAGCAGCAAAGCTTTTATACGAGGGTCCCTGGGTGGCAGAACGGTGGTGTGATCTGGGAATTTTTGCAGAGCAGCATCCGGGAGTTATGCTTCCTGTGACAGAGGAGATTCTGAGAAACGGGGACAGGGTAGAATATACCGCTGCGAAGACTTTTGGGGCGATACACCGCCTGCAGGAACTCAGACGAGAGGCAAAAAAAGTATTGAAGGATGCCGTTTTGGCGCTTCCCACTGCGGGAGGAACCTTTACCCGCAGGCAGGTGAGAGATAATCCTGTAATGACAAACAGTCAGATGGGGCTGTATACCAACCACTGCAACCTGCTGGAACTGTGCGGGGCAGCGATCCCTCAGAAGAAAAACGATGAGGAACTGCCCTTTGGAATTACGTTTTTCGGTACAGCAGACGCAGAAAGCCTGGTTCTGGGGCTGGCGGATGCCTTTCTGAAAGCAGAGCCGGGGAGCCAGTTATAGAAAAATATAAAGGAGGCGGATGCCATGAAGATGATAAAAGCAATTGTGAGACCGGAAAAAGCGGAAGATGTTCTGGATGCACTGATGGAACAGGGATTTGCGGCCACTACCAAGATAAGTGTTCTGGGCAGAGGAAAACAAAAGGGACTCAAAGTGGGCGATACTTACTATGACGAGATACCCAAGGAAATGCTGATGCTGGTGGTGAAGGATTCGGATGAGGAGTGCGTGGTCAGGATTATATCAGATGCTGCGAAGACAGAAAAAAACGGAACCTACGGGGACGGAAAAATATTCGTCAGCGGTGTGGAACGGGCAGTTACTATCAGCAGCGGGAAAGATGAACTGTAGGAAGGAGAGCTGCTATGAAAGAAGTATTGATTATACTGCGGCCGAAAATGTATTTTAAGACAAAAGAAGCCCTGGATGGGGCTGGGTTTCATTCCCTGAATGTCCATGAAGTCATCGGACGGGGAAAGGAACCGGTTCAGTATGTACTGGACCAGGAGAACGGTGAGATCCGCCACCGTCTGGCCGCGAAAAAAATGGTGGATATGTTTGTAAGGGATGAGGACGTGCAGCATTTGATCGATACGGTAGTTGAGGTCAACAAAACCAACCATGCCGGGGACGGGAAGATATTTGTCCTGCCGGTTGACAATGCCATGCGTATCCGTACCGGGGAACAGGGATTAGAGGCGATTATGTAAAGGAATAAGAGAGAGGATGCGAGGATTATGAAAAAATTAGCAGGAATATTACTGACGGCTGTTCTTACAGCCGGAATGCTTGCCGGATGCGGACAGGAAGCCGCAGGCAGCACAAAGGAGACTGCCGGGACAGATAAGGAAGAACCTTTTGTACTGGGGATCAGTCCTATGACCGGCTGGTATGGCTGGTACGGCGTGAAGGGCACAGGGATTTTTGAAAAAAACGGGGCAGATGTAAAACTTGAATTCTTCCCTGTGTACAGTGATTCTCTGACAGCGTTCTACTCAGGACAGGTGGATGGAATCTGTATTGCCGGTTCAGACGCCATTGCACCCCTGAACGAGGGCGTGGACTTTAAAATCGTGTTGGTCAATGACAATTCTTACGGTGCCGACGGCCTGGTAGTCCGGGACGGAATTACATCTGTACAAGACCTGAAAGGAAAAACGGTGGCAACCGAGGTGGGAACACTGGAGCATATGTTTCTGCTGAAGATCCTGGAAGACAATAATATGACCATTGACGATGTGAATTTTACGAATATGACAATCAATGATGCAGGGCCTGCCTTTATAGCGGGAAGCGTGGATGCAGCTGTACTCTGGGAACCAACGCTCTCCACCGCTATAGAGGCAGGAGGCAGTCTTTTATATAGTACGAAGGAAGAGCCGGGCCTCATTCCCGACACACTGGCTGTACGGCAGGAGGTTCTGGACAGAGACCCAGAGCAAATACAAAAGATTGTAGATTCCTGGTTTGAGGGCGTGGAGAAGCTCAATGAGAGGGATGACGCATTTATCGATGCTGTCTGCCAGGGGGCAGAACTTAAGAAGGAGGACTATATTGCCATGCTGGACGGCGTTACGCTGTTTGACAGGCAGAAAAACCAGGAAACCTTTACACCAGGCAGCGATTACACCCATCTGAACTATACGCTGCAGAAATCGGCAGAGTTTCTCCTGGATACAAAGATGATTGATAAAATGCCAAAGGATACTGCTTCTATTCTGGATGACACATGGATTCAATAGGGGGGAGGACCCATGATTAAAGTTAAAATCCGAAAACCAATATCAAGGAAAAAATACCTTCTTCTGGCAGCAGCGGCTTTTCTGACAGTTTTTTTGGTCTGGTCTGCGGTCAGCAGCGCGGGGATGGTAAAGGAAATTTTCCTTCCCAGGCCATCCAGTGTGCTGAGGTACTATCTCACTGCTGTTTCCGACGGCACTCTCTGGGAGAATACAAAGATCAGCATTATCCGCATCAGCCTGGGATTTCTGATGGCTGTTGTCCTTGGAATTCCCGTGGGTATTCTTGTGGGAACCTTTGCAAAGACAGAGGCAGCCGTACGCCCGCTTTGTGAATTCATCCGCTATATGCCGGTTCCGGCTTTTGTACCCCTGATTATGGTATGGATTGGGATAGGGGAGAGCGCTAAAGTTGCGGTAATCTTTATCGGTACCTTTTTCCAGCTGGTTTTGATGGTAGCGGACGACGCCTTATCCGTTCCGGGGGATCTCATTAATGCCGGGTATACTCTGGGAGCAGATACCAAACAGGCTGTTTTCAGAATTCTTATCCCGGCTATGATGCCAAGACTAATGGAAACCCTGCGTATGATGATCGGATGGGCCTGGACATATCTGGTCAGTGCGGAGCTGGTAGCTGCGGATACCGGCCTGGGCTATACCATACTGAAATCACAGCGTTTTCTTAAGACAGATGCTATCTTTGGAGGAATTCTGCTGATTGGGCTTCTGGGACTGGTTACAGACCGCATCTTTGCACTTCTGAATAAGAAACTGTTTCCCTGGGCAAAAGGAGGTAGGCAGGTATGAGATGGTTTAAGAAAAAAGAAAAAGAGCTTCCGCCCCGGGAGCGGCATATCGAGGCCAATCTGGCCAATAGTACCGTGTATGTGAAAGGGCTGTACAAAGAATATCCCGGCAAGAAGGGAGCCGTAACTGCCATGAAGGATGTGGAAATCAATGTACTGGAAAATGATTTTGTCTGCATCGTGGGTCCCTCGGGATGCGGAAAATCAACACTGTTACGGATGGTCGCCGGTCTTGAGGAAGCCTCCGGGGGCAGGATTGTAATTGAGGATAATGATATTATAGGACCCGGAGAGGATCGGGGGATGGTGTTCCAGTCCTACACCTTATTCCCATGGATGACTGTGGAAGAGAATATTAAGTTCGGGCTGAAGCTGAAAAAGATGCCGGAGGGGGAGCAGGAAAAAATCGCGGATAAATATCTGAAAACCATTAAACTGGAAAAGTTCCGCAATCGTTATCCAGGGGAACTGTCCGGAGGCATGAAGCAGCGTGTGGCCATAGCCCGGGCGCTGGCCAACAGCCCCCGGGTGCTGCTCATGGATGAGCCGTTTTCCGCCCTGGACCCTCAGACAAAGGCAGATATGCAGCTTTTAATGCGGCAGATCTGGCAGGAGGAGAAGCCAACGGTGCTCTTTGTAACCCATGACATTGAGGAGGCTGTATTTCTCTCTAATAAAATCTACGTTCTCACCAGCAGGCCGGGAAGGGTTAAGAGAGAAGTACCGGTCCTTCTTCCTTATCACCGGGAGCTGGAACTGAAGGATACAGAGGCATTTATCCGGTTGAGAAAGGAAGTAAACGGGTATATAGAACATGAAAAGTTTGCATAGTATTACTGTGTGCAGGAAAGAAGCCTTATAATGTCAGGGGCTTCTTTTTTTCCCCTGTACAGTTGACAAATTGTTCGAGAATGAGTACACTTGTGGAGAAATAAATTTATCACGGGAGATTCTCCCCTCACTATGAGAAAAGGAGGAATTATAATGCACCAATTAAAAAAGGGGTTACTGGGCATTCTCTTTGGATGCTGCGTACTGTCTCTGACAGCCTGTAGTCCGCAGAAATATATTGACAAAATACTGGGCACAGAGAAGGCAGACGAGGAGGAATCCGTGCAGGAGGAAGTGATTCAGGAGGAACCGGAGGTTCCTGTGGCAAAGCCTGAATTCACCGCCAACTTAAGCGGAAGCATGACCTACGGCCTGCACCAGGGAGCAACGCCCCTGAAGGTAGAAGCCTCTGTCAGCGATTCAGGAACGCTGACCTACCAGTGGTACCGGAATATGACCAATACCAATGGGGGCGGAACCATAATCGAGGGTGCCACGGACGATACGTATACCCCTCCCACAGATCAGCCGGGGACCTACTATTATTATGTAGTAGCCACCAACACGGTTCAGAATTCTACGGAGGGAACCACCAGTGAGACCGCGGAAGTCATTGTAAATGATGAAGAGGGCGATGTAGTGAACGCGGAAGCCGGTCAGTGGAAGCAGGATGACAAGGGCTGGTGGTTTGAAAATGCTGACGGAAGCTTTATAAAGAGCCAGTGGAAAGAGATTCAGGGCAAATGGTACGCATTTGATGAGAACGGCTATATCAGAACCGGCTGGTTCCAGGACGGCGACAGCTGGTATTATCTGAACGAAGATGGGTCTATGGCTGCAGATAAAGATGTGGAAGGCTATCATCTGGGCAGCGACGGAAAGATGGAATAAAGAAAAATAACGGAAATGTTGCATTTTCCTTCGATGTTTAGTAATATTGTGGGTAGGTATTATTAGGAGGAAACACATGGACGAGTTAGTAAAAGTGGCAGTGGACGTCATGGGCGGAGACAATGCCCCGGCGGAGGCTGTAAAAGGTGCCATAGAAGCAGTGAATGAAAAAGAGAATCTGCAGGTACTCCTGGTAGGACAGGCACCGCTGATTGAGAAAGAACTGGCGGGCTGCACCTACCCAAAGGAAAGAGTAACTATTATACCGGCAGCAGAGGTGATTGAGACCGGGGAACCTCCGGTAACAGCCATCAGAGGGAAGAAAGATTCTTCCATTGTAGTGGGGATGAAGATGGTCAAAAACCAGGAGGCCGATGCCTTTGTGTCCGCGGGAAGCACAGGAGCTGTGCTGGTCGGCGGGCAGGTTCTGGTAGGGAGAATCAAAGGCGTGGAACGCCCCCCTTTAGCACCGCTGATTCCCACCAGAGACGGTGTCTCTCTTCTGATCGACTGCGGGGCCAACGTAGACGCGCGGCCGTCCCATCTGGTGCAGTTTGCCCGTATGGGGTCCATCTATATGGAACATGTCGTAGGCATCAGGAATCCCCGGGTAGCGATAGTCAATATCGGTGCGGAGGAGGAGAAGGGCAACGCTCTGGTGAAGGAAACCTTTCCCCTGCTGAAAGCGTGCAGCGATATTAATTTTGTGGGGAATATTGAGGCCAGGGACATTCCCAACGGGGATGCCGATGTTATTGTCTGCGAGGCATTTGTGGGAAATGTTATACTGAAATTATACGAAGGCGTGGGCAATACCCTTATATCCAAGATAAAAGGGGCGATGGTATCCAGCGTCAGAGGCAAGCTGGGGGCACTTCTGGTGAAGCCTTCTCTGAAAAAGGTGCTGAAAAGCTTTGATGCCAGCCAGTACGGCGGCGCGCCGCTTCTGGGTCTGAAAGGACTGGTGGTAAAGTGCCACGGGAGTTCCAAAGCGGCAGAATTCAAGAATTCTATTATCCAATGTATTCAATTTAAAAACCAGGAGATCAACGGCAAAATCAAAGACCATATTTCTGGTAATGTAGAAGAAAATTAAGGGAGGATTACATGACATGGAATTGGAAAAGTTACAAAAGATTATTGCAGAGGTATTAAATGTTGATACGGAGGAGATTACACCGGAAACTACATTTGTAGATGATTTAGGGGCAGATTCCCTTGACATTTTCCAGATTATTATGGGGATTGAAGAGGAATTCGATATTGAAATCCCAACGGAGGAGGCTGAGCAGATTGTCTCAGTGGGCGATGCCGTTGAGCAGATTAAAAAAGCAATCGGATAATGCTTAGAGGAACAGGGCTGTTGCACTATCTTGGTGCAGCAGCTTTTCTGATAAAGGATATCTGAAGAACAGAAAAAAGGAGAGAATTTATGGGACGTTACGACGGACTGCTGGAGCTGGAGCGTATCATCGGATACACATTTCAGGACATGGAGCTTCTGAACCAGGCGCTGATACACAGCTCCTTTACCAATGAACACAGAATGGATAAGCTTTATAACAATGAACGCCTGGAATTTTTGGGCGATGCGGTGCTGGAGGTGGTTACCAGCGAATTTTTATATCTGAATTACCCGGACCAGCCGGAGGGGGAACTGACGAAAAAGCGCGCAAGTCTGGTATGTGAGCCCACCCTTGCTTTTTGCGGCCGGGAGCTGACTTTGGGCAGGTACCTCAGATTGGGAAAGGGTGAAGATGCCACAGGAGGAAGAACGCGGGACTCCATTATCTCAGACGCTGTGGAGGCTGTCATTGGAGCTATCTATTTGGATGGTGGTTTTGCTAATGCAAAAGAGTTTATTCTGACCCACGTGCTGAATGACGTGGAGCACAAACAGCTCTTTTATGATAGCAAGACTACCCTGCAGGAAATTGTCCAGGGGGAATACACATCAGAAGTAGTATATGTACTGACAAAGGAAGAAGGCCCGGATCACAATAAGACCTTCACCGTGGAGGCGCAGCTGGAAGGAAGAGTCATCGGGCACGGACAGGGAAGGACGAAAAAGGCCGCAGAACAACAGGCTGCCTATAATGCCATCCGCTTACTAAAAAAATAGGCAGGTGAAGTATGTATCTTAAAAGTATCGATGTGCAGGGATTCAAGTCCTTTGCCAACAAAATAACCTTTGAATTCCACAACGGCATCACCGGTATTGTGGGTCCCAACGGCAGCGGAAAGAGCAATGTGGCCGATGCGGTGCGCTGGGTTCTGGGGGAGCAGAGCGCCAAGCAGCTTCGCGGAGGGAACATGCAGGACGTTATCTTTTCCGGAACAGAGACCAGGAAGCCTCTGGGCTTTGCCTATGTGGCCATTACCCTGGACAACTCTGACCATCAGCTTCCCATCGACTATGAGGAGGTGACGGTGGCCAGGCGTCTGTACCGATCCGGTGAGAGCGAATACCTTTTAAACGGGACATCCTGCAGGCTGAAAGATGTGAATGAGCTTTTTTACGATACCGGTATCGGAAAGGAAGGCTATTCCATCATCGGCCAGGGACAGATTGATAAAATCTTAAGCGGAAAACCCGAGGAGCGCAGGGAACTCTTCGATGAGGCCGCCGGAATCGTCAAGTTCAAGAGACGTAAGGCTACTGCTCTGAAAAAGCTGGAGGAGGAGCAGCAGAATCTGACCCGTGTCAATGATATTTTATCTGAGCTGTCCAGGCAGCTGGGGCCGCTGGAGCGGCAGTCAGAGACAGCCAGGATCTACCTGAAGAAAAAAGAAGAGCTGAAACAGCTGGATATTAATATGTTTCTTCTGGAGATGGAGCACAGTAAGAGCCAGCTGCAGGAGATAGAAGAGAAATACAAAATTGCCAGGGACGACCTTGTAGAGACCCAGGAGGCGTTTGCTGCCACAAAAGCTGAGTACGAGAAGGCAGAGGCTGAGCTGGAGCAGCTGGATCTCAGGATTGAGAAGGCCAGGGAAGAGGCCGGACAGAAAGCCCTTAGGAAGCAGCAGCTGGAAGGAGAGATTAATGTTCTCCGGGAGCAGATCAATACGGCCAGGATGAATGACGAGCATTTCCGGAACCGCGCCCTGGAGATCAAAAGTGAGATTGAAAAGAAAAAAGAAGATATCACCGCGCTTGAAGGGCAGAAGGCAGAGCTGAAACAAGAGAACGCAGCGGTAAGCGCCGGACAGACAGAGAAGCAGAAGGCATACGACAGCCTGACCGGTGATATCACAGAGCTTCTGGAGAAGATAGAGGAGGCAAAAAGTGAGATTATTGAACTGCTGAATCAGAAATCTTCCATAAAGGGAAAACTGCAGCGCTTTGAGGCTATGCGGGAACAGATTTCTATCCGCAGGGCAGAGCTGAATAAGCAGATCCTAATCTTAAAGAGTCAGGAAAACGAGCAGGAACAGATTCAGAAGGAACAGGAGGAAGAACTTGCCCGCCTGGGAAAAGAGATACAGAAGTATACAAAGGAAAGCCAAAATACGGAAGCAGAGATTCAGAAGCTCCAGGCTCTGATCGCCAAGGGCAGCAAGGAGATGGAGATCGGACAGACCGCCTATCACAGAGAGGCTTCCAGACTGGAATCCCTGAGAAATCTTACAGAACGGTATGACGGCTACGGCAACAGTATCCGCAGGGTGATGGAGCAGAAAAAGAATCAGCCTGGGATCAAAGGCGTGGTGGCGGATCTCATTAAGGTAGACAAGAGATACGAAACTGCCATAGAAACTGCCCTGGGAGGAAGCATTCAGAATATTGTAGCGGACAATGAAAATACGGCCAAGACAATGATTTCCTTCCTGAAAAAGAACCGGTACGGAAGGGCAACCTTTCTTCCGCTGACCAGTATGGCTCAGAATAAAAAGGCTATGGTGAACCAGGAGGCCCGAAAGGAGCCGGGAGTGATCGGCGTGGCCAGCGAACTTGTGCGGGCAGAGCCGGAATACCAGGGGATGATCCATCATCTTCTGGGGCGGACACTGGTGGTTGACCATATGGACCACGGAATCGCCATCTCCAAAAAGTATCATTATTCCATCCGGATGGTAACTGTGGAAGGAGATCTCCTGAGTCCGGGCGGATCCCTCACCGGAGGCGCGTTTAAGAACAGCAGCAACCTTTTGGGGAGAAGAAGAGAGATTGAAGAACTGGAGGCCGGCGTAAAGGCATTAAAGGCCGATATGGTTCAGATGCAGAAAGCACTGGAGGATTACAGAAACAGCAGAAATACCCTCCGGGATCATCTGGGCAGCCTGGGGGAGAAGCTTCAGGAACTGTATCTGGCAGAAAATACTGCCCGGATGAACATGACCTCCGCAGAGGAACGGTATGCGGGGATCCGGGAACGATATACCAGACTGGGCCAGGAGGCCAAAGAGATCGAGACGCAGATGTCTGAGATTGCGGACAGCAGCGGTTCCATTCAGGGAGAGATCGATGCATTTGATCTGAGAGAGGCGGAACAGAACCGGATCATTGAGGAAACCCAGAAGCTTCTGGAGGAAAAACGGGAGGCAGAAGCCCTTCTTTCCAGGGAGCTGGAGAAGATTCACCTGGAAGCTGCCAATTTGTCCTCGAAAAAGGGCTTCCTGGTGCAGAATCTGAACCGTATCACAGAGGAAATAGACAATCTGGAGCAGCAGCTGGCGGATATGGATGTGAATCTGGAGGAGGGATCCAAGGATATTGCCAAAAAGGAGAGAGATATCTCTGAGATTCAGAAAACCATAGAGGCAGCCCGGCAGACAGAAGAAGACGATGAGCGGCAGATGAAGGAATATCTGGCCAAAAAGGAAGAGATGAATCGTTCCCACAAGTCTTTCTTTCAGAAACGGGATGAGCTCTCAGGCCGCATGAATCTTCTGGACAAGGAGTGCTTCCGCCTGAACGGCCAGAAGGAAAAGCTGGAAGAGTTCCAGGAAAATCAGATCAACTACATGTGGGAAGAGTATGAAATTACGCTGGGACAGGCCTTGGAGAACCGGCCCGAAGAGCTGGGAGAGCGGGGGGCAATCAAGAAGAACATCGCCGGAATTAAGGAGGAGATCCGCAGGCTGGGAGATGTGAATGTAAACGCCATTGAAGACTATAAAAATCTTCTGGAGCGCCATACCTTCCTCGCTGCCCAGCATGAAGACCTGGTAAAGGCAGAGGAAACACTTCTGGGAATTATTGAGGAGCTGGACAGCGGAATGCGGAAACAATTTACCGAGAAATTCGCCCGGATACAGGTGGAATTCGACAAAGCATTCAAAGAACTGTTCGGGGGCGGCAAGGGAACCCTGGAACTGATGGAAGAGGAGGAAGGCGATGTACTGGAAGCAGGGATACGGATTATCTCTCAGCCGCCCGGAAAGAAGCTTCAGAATATGATGCAGCTATCCGGAGGGGAAAAGGCCCTCACCGCTATTGCACTGCTTTTTGCCATCCAGAATCTAAAGCCTTCTCCCTTCTGCCTTCTCGACGAGATCGAGGCTGCTCTGGATGATTCCAACGTAACGAGATATGCACAATATTTACATAAGTTGACAAAGAATACACAATTTATTATTATAACACATAGAAGAGGTACTATGACGGCTGCGGACCGTCTCTATGGTATCACCATGCAGGAGAAAGGAATCTCCACGCTGGTGTCTGTCAACTTAATAGAAAATGATTTAGACAAGTAGGAGGAGAAAGAATGTCAGAGGAAAAGGAAAAGCGCGGCTTTTTTCGCAGACTGGTGGAAGGCTTATCCAAGACCAGAGACAATATTGTATCCGGCATAGACTCCATTTTCAGTGGTTTTTCCAGCATTGATGATGATTTCTATGAGGAGATCGAAGAGATACTGGTTATGGGCGATATTGGAATTAATACCACGAATGCGATTATACAGAACCTGAAGGAACAGGTGGCAGAGAAAAAGATCAAGGAGCCCTCAGAGTGCAAACAGCTCCTGATAGACAGCATTAAAGCGCAGATGGATGTGGGGGAGACTGCCTACGAATTCGAAAACCAGAAGTCTGTCGTACTGGTGATCGGCGTCAACGGGGTGGGGAAAACCACTTCTGTGGGAAAGTTGGCCGGGAAGCTGAAGGATCAGGGAAAAAAAGTAATCCTGGCAGCCGCAGATACCTTCCGTGCGGCGGCTACGGAGCAGCTGAGCCAGTGGGCGAACCGTGCGGGGGTTGAGATTATCACCGGCCAGAACGGGGCGGACCCGGCAGCTGTTGTCTATGATGCAATTGCGGCTGCAAAGGCAAGAAATGCAGATGTTCTTCTGTGTGATACGGCAGGAAGACTCCATAACAAGAAAAATCTTATGGCTGAGCTGAAAAAGATTTACCGTATCATCGAAAGAGAGTATGCGGACGCCCATCTGGAGACGCTGGTTGTGTTAGACGGAACCACAGGGCAGAACGCCCTGGTGCAGGCCAGACAGTTTAAGGAAGTGGCGGATATTACAGGAATTATTCTTACTAAGCTGGACGGCACCGCAAAGGGCGGAATTGCTGTGGCAATTCAGGCTGAGCTTGATATCCCGGTGAAGTATATAGGTGTGGGAGAGAGCATCGACGATCTGCAGAAATTTAATGCAGATGAATTTGTAAATGCATTATTTGATATTAAACAGGAAGAAGGATAAGGATATGTTAACATTAGACAGGTTCGAAGAAGCATCGGAAGTTGTAAAACAGGTAACCCAGGAGACAAAATTAGTCTACAGCGATTACTTCAGCAGACAGACAGGAAACAAGGTATACCTGAAGCCGGAGAATATGCAGCTTACAGGGGCCTACAAGCTCAGGGGAGCCTATTACAAAATCAGCACCCTGTCTGAGGAGGAGAGAGAAAAGGGATTGATCACCGCGTCCGCGGGGAATCACGCCCAGGGGGTAGCTTATGCCGCCAAGGCCTTTGGCGCCAAGGCAGTCATTGTTATGCCCACCACCACGCCTCTCATTAAAGTGGAGCGCACCAAAAGCTACGGGGCCGAGGTTGTGCTTTCCGGAGATGTGTATGATGAGGCCTGTGCCAAAGCGTATGAGCTGGCAGAGGAACATGGGTATACCTTTATTCATCCCTTTGACGATCCGGCGGTTGCCACCGGACAGGGAACCATTGCCATGGAAATTGTAAAGGAGCTTCCGCTGGTAGACTATATACTGGTGCCCATCGGGGGAGGGGGCCTGGCAACTGGAGTGTCCACTCTGGCAAAGCTTCTGAATCCAAATATAAAGGTGATCGGCGTGGAGCCTGCAGGAGCTAACTGTATGCAGGCATCTCTGGAAAAAGGGGAAGTGGTAACTCTTCCCAATGTGAATACCATCGCAGACGGCACCGCGGTAAAAACCCCGGGAGAGGTGATTTTCCCCTATATCCAGCAGAATCTGGACGATATCATTACCGTAGAGGACGATGAGCTCATCGTTGCCTTCCTGGACATGGTGGAAAACCACAAAATGATCGTTGAAAATTCAGGCCTGCTGACCGTAGCAGCTTTAAAGCATCTTCCTGTGAAAAAGAAAAAGATAGTATCTATCTTAAGCGGGGGCAATATGGACGTGATTACCATGTCGTCTGTGGTACAGCACGGTTTGATCCAGAGAGACCGTATCTTTACCGTATCTGTTCTTCTTCCGGATAAGCCCGGGGAACTGGTCCGGGTGGCAAGTGTCATTGCCGGAGAGCGGGGAAATGTCATCAAGCTGGATCACAACCAGTTTGTAAGCACGAACAGAAGCGCGGCAGTGGAGCTGAAGATTACCCTGGAGGCATTTGGAACAGAGCATAAAAAGCAGATTGTAACCGCACTGGAAAAGGAAGGCTACCGGCCGAAGCTTATCCGTGCGAATCTGTAACATGTGATTCATGAGATGAGAATGAAAAAGAGAAGGCAAAGCAACGGACGGTTACTTTGCCTTCTCTTTTTCTATTAAAAACCCTATGTCCATCTGTCTTTTGGCCTGTTAAGCAGGATAACGTTCCTCTTTAGCACTTTCCAGAGCAGCTACCCTCTGTTCCAGGTTGTCCAGGAGATCGGTATGGCGGTTGGTTGTGATTTTGTAAAGCACCACATCATTTTCTGTCTCCAGAATTTGGTAAAGTTTTTTGTTCAGCTCTATGTGATTCTCAGCTATAATGGAAATATTGCGGTTTGTCACGGTTTCCAGTGTAGAGCTCATAGCCCGCTGCCTGGTATCCAGTGTTTCGATGTCCTGTTTCATAGAACGGATATCCTTCTGCACAGTTTCCAGTGAATGCTCTACGGAATCTAAGCGCCTTTCCAAGGAATCCATACGGTTTTCCAAGGAATCCATACGGTTTTCCAAGGAATCCATACGGTTTTCCAAGGAATCCATGCGCTTTTCCATGGAACCCATACGGTTTTCCAAGGAATCCATACGGTTTTCCAAGGAATCCATGCGCTTTACCAAGGAATCTATACTGTTTTCCAAGGAACCCATACGCCGTTCTAAGGATTTCAGGATCTGCAGCATTTCCTGTAAGATAGTTTGATCTTCCATGTATCTTCTCCTTTCTGAATTTCCCCCTATAGAAAGAGTAACACAGAAGAACGGGAAAGTAAATCGGACAAAGTACCAAAAAAAATAGTCGGCCTAGTCACTCTATTCTGACTTTACATCCCGAATTCTCATCCAGAGGATTCCCAGGAAACAGAAGAGAGCAGAGAATCCCAGACATGCGGCAATGAGAACAGGGGCGGGATAAGGCAGGTCACCCTTTGGATTGTTGGCATTCATTCCCAGGGCCATAAGGGAAAAGGGGGACAAAAGGCCAAACCCTTTTAGATACAGACCCATTCCTGCAAGTCCCCCGGCAAAAGCAATGGCTACCGGGACCGCAAAGCTTCTGAAAATCAGAGAACAGAGCAGCTGGAAGGAGGCGATTGCCATTCCGGACAGAATACCCAGAAGCGCCCACAGAAGAACTTTTCTCCAGGGAAAAGGCACTGTGAGGCCCAGGAAGTTTCCTGCTATAAAATAGAGCAGCACCAGGAACATCTGTGTGATGAAAATCAGGCCTCCTGCAGTGATCCATTTCCCCAGAAAGAGGGAAGATCTTCTCACCGGAAGCGTCATCAGCAGATTCCAGTTGTGGTTCAGATGCTCCAGACGGAAGAGGTAGGCGCAGTAGAGCCCAATAAGTGCCGGAAAGAAAAAGTAGCAGTAAAATAAAGTGACCTGGGTCCAAAGACTATACCACTGATTGGTAAGTATACCGGTGTTCCCGGCATAATTGGCACTCCCCAGAAAAGCCGGGATCAGCGGAATGCCAAGGACTGCCAGCCAGATGCAGGAGCGTTTTAATTTGCAGCGTTCGGTTTTTAAGATTCGGTTCATGTCAGACCTCCTTCTTTCTCAGCAGAATGCGCCCTGCGGGATAAAGAATCACAAGGAGAATGACTGCCGGGATCCAATCCTTCCAGGGGATAGGGATAAAAGCATAGTGAGCAGTTACTGCCTCCAAATCATAAGAGACAGCCACAGAGGAAAGACGGGAATAATAGCCCCAGGGAATCAAAAGTCCCAGACTTTTCGGAAAAAGGTTGCTTAAAAACCCGATAAATGCGCCCAAAAGTCCTGCGGTCAGGGAGATTAGCTGGTTGGCATACATCATAGAGAGAATCTGGTAAATGAGATAAATAATCAGATTCACCCCGGAACAAACCAATAAGGCGTAGGCCAGCTGTCTGCCGGGCACAGGTCCGTAAAAACCCTGGAATTTTCCTGCGGCAGCAATCACCAGAGTCTGGAGAAATCCGCAGAGAAACATCCACAGATAGCCGTACAGAAGCTTGCCGTGAAAGATTCCAGAAGAGGGAGTCAGGGTTTTTAGAAGCTTCAGAGTCTGGCCTTTATGCTCCATGTCCCAGACTCTGGAAGCGGTTACAGCGGCCAGAACAGGCATGGTCAGACAGTTCAGCATCTGCGTGCCGATGATGACAAAGGCCCAGCCGTCTCTCAAATCCTTCCCGTCCATCCGGCCTGTAGTCCATAAGGTCCACAATAGCTGGAATCCCAGAATGAGAAGCGGCATCACCCAGATCTTCCTGCGGCGGCATTTGCGGGCTTCCAGTGTGAATGTGTTCATCAGAGACTCACCGCCTTTCCGGTTAATTCCAGGAAGATATCCTCCAGACTTTTGCAGTCTTCTTCGATGCGGTAGATCCCCACGTGTTCCGCAGTTAAAAGCTGCACATAGGAAGCTACCTCTTCGTCTTCTGCATAGGGAAGGGCGATCCTGTCTTCTGACTCCTGAAAGGCAATCCCGTTGGTCCGCAGGATATTAGCGGCGCGGCTGTTGTCCAGTGTGCCCAGCAGGAGACGGCGGCTGCTTCTGGCATGAAGACTTTCCAGGCTGTTTTGAAATACGAGTTCCCCCTTATGAATGATGCCTACCGTACTGGCCAATTGGTCAATCTCCGTGAGCAGATGGCTGGATACTACTACTGTCATCTGGTAACGGGAGGGAAGGGAGAGGATGAGCTCCCGCATCTCCTGGATACCCGCAGGGTCCAGGCCATTGGTGGGTTCATCCAGAATCAGAAGCCGGGGATGGGACAGAAGGGCGCTTGCCAGTCCCAGGCGCTGCTTCATGCCCAGGGAGTAATGGCTCACTTTTTTGTCCTTTTGCTGTGTCAGGCGTACCGTTTGGAGCACCTCCTTTACATTAGCGTCCGGCACCTGACGGATGGTCTGTATCAGGCGCAGATTCTCCTCCCCTGTGAGGTGCCCGTAGTAGCTGGGGGATTCGATCAGACTTCCTATATTTTTCAGTATGGACAGACGGCTGCGGGAATTGACTTCTTTTCCGAAGACTGTGATGGTGCCGCGGGTGGGGATGGCAAGTCCCAGAATCAGCTTTAGTGTGGTGGATTTGCCTGCACCGTTGGGGCCCAGAAAGCCGTAGACAGAGCCCTCCGGCACTGCCAGATCCAGGTCCTTTACAGTCATAACCGTTCCGTATTTTTTACACAGTCCGTTGGTTTTAATCATATATGGCATATTGCAGACTCCTTTCTTATATCTCTGAATCAAAGAATACCAGATCCCGCTTACGGGAAGCTGAAGACTGCCTTACATTTACCTTACATTTTGCCGGACGGGCAGTTTTTTCTGCTGTTCTGGGGTATAATGTAGAAAAAATAATGCAAATGCTGTGAGGGTAGTATATGGAATCGATTTATGAGTGCAAGATTTTGATTGTGGATGACGAGCGGGGGATTCTGGAGATGACAGAAAAGATTCTCCGGCAGGAAGGATATTATAAAATATATAAGGCCGGCTGCTGCCGGGAGGCCAGGGAGGCCTTCTGGCAGGTGAAGCCGGACGGGGTCATTCTGGATGTGATGCTGCCGGATGGAGACGGGTTTCAGGTGATGCGTGATTTCCGTATGGAGTCCCAGGTGCCGGTGCTTTTTTTATCGGCCAGGGACGAGGATGAGAATCGTCTGCTGGGGCTAGGACTGGGGGCGGATGATTATATTACTAAACCGTTTTTGCCCAGGGAACTTTTGCTGAGACTGGGGGCTGTTCTGAAAAGGGTTTATTTTCCGGTGATGGAACGGGAGGGAAGGCTTCCGGTATTCCCGGTGGGGGAACGCAGCGTTGATTTGAATAAAGGCACCGTGGATTTTGGGGATGTCAGTCTGACTCTGACTGCCAAGGAGTATGCGCTTCTAAAGAAGCTCTATGAGAATAGAGGAAATATTGTTACTATAGACAGCCTCTGCCAGGCGGCCTGGGGGGAGGACAGCTATGGGTTTGAGAATACACTGATGGTGCATATGAGAAGGCTGCGGGAAAAAGTGGAGGAGAATCCCTCCGCGCCGGCACATCTTCTTACAGTGCGGGGATTGGGGTATAAACTGGTATGAAAAGTCTAATAAAGATTCAGATGCGCTACGGGGTAATGGCAGCCGGGATTGCATTGCTGCTGGTACTGTTAAATATTACTTTTTTTCTGGGATATATGCTGCGGTACGGGGAGCGTGGAATTACACACTCCTATTACAAAATGGGAGAGATTACGGACAGCCTTGCTAAAAAAGGGAACGGGTATTATATGCCGGAGGAATCTATGGCAACCGTTGAAAAAGAGTTTGTCTGGGCAATGCTGCTGGACGAGGCGGGAAATATAGTGTGGAGCTGGGAGCTGCCGGAGGAACTGAGGAAGAAATATTCTATTCAGGATGTGGCAGTATTTTCTAAATGGTATCTTAAGGACTATCCGGTAAAAACATATGTCCATCCGGACGGGATTGCTGTCTACGGGGAGGCGAAGGGAAGTACCTGGAAAACCAGGCTTGAGCTTCCGGAACGGGTGATCGCCTATTTTCCGCAGGGGGTCCTGGGGCTGTTTCTGGCAAATATCATTCTGGCTTTGGGGCTGGCCGTGCTGCTGGGATACCGTTTGTTCCGGTCCCTGCGTCCTCTGGCTGAGGGGATAGAACGAATGGAAGAAAAAGAACCCACAAATCTGGAGGAGACAGGGCCGCTAGAGGAACTGGCAGCCAGAATCAACAGAACCTCCCGGGAGCTTGCCAGACAGCATGCTGTCCTGGAGAAAAAAGACACGGCCAGAACCACATGGATTGCCGGGGTATCTCATGACATCCGCACACCCCTGTCTCTGGTTCTGGGGTATGCCAGCCAGCTGGAGGAAAGCCCCCATCTGACAGAAGAGGAGCACCGGCAGGCCGGGGTGATCCGCGCCCAGAGCCTGAAGATCAGGCAGCTGGTGAACGATCTGAATCTGGCCTCTAAACTGGAGTACGAAATGCAGCCTCTGTCAGTGGAGAACATACGTATGGCAGAGCTTTTGCGGAAAATTGCCGCAGATTTTATGAACCAGAGCAAGGACAGGGAGCTGGAGATCCTCGTGGAGATCCCTGAGGAAGCCCAGAATCTAAAGGTGCAGGGAGACAGAAAGCTATTAGAGCGGGCCGTGGGAAATGTGATTCAGAACAGTATCCGGCACAATGGAAAGAACGGAGTGTGCAGGGTAGAGGTGCAGTTAAAAGACATGGAGCAACAGTGCCAGATTGTGATCACAGACAACGGGCCGGGGTTCCCGGAAGAAATATTGCGCCGCCAGGGAGATCAGCAGATGGAGGTAGGGAACAGCCATGGGCTGGGGCTGAAAATCGTCCAGCAGATAGCCAGGGCACATGGAGGAGAGATGGTGCTGGCGAACAGAGATCAGGGCGGGAGAGTGACAATAGAGATCAGCAGATAGTGAAAAAGGGACAGGGCAGGGGGCAAAGTGGGACGTGTACTTTCTAGAAAGTACACGTCCCACTTTGCCCCCTGCCCTGTCCCTTTTAATACTTGTTGCTATTCCTGTGAATAACGATTACAATGGAAAAAAGACAAATTTTAAAGAAGCAGGAGAGTTTATTATGAGAAAAGAAGCATCCCTTGATCTATGGCAGCAGTTATATGATGTTACCCAGAATCTGAGAGCCCTGGAACCATGGAATTATTTTTGGGACTCAGATATAGTTGCGATTGAGCTTGCGGAGGGGGAGGAACCTGTTTTCTGCAGTATTATGGGCAGAGGGGGTGTCTGCTGCGGAATCAGTGTCTATGAAGGATTTAGAGGGTTAGAGGATTTTGATATGCTGGCAACTTCTGACAAAGATGGATTCTCCCCGGAATATGCTATGAGTGATCAGAACTGTCTTACTTGTTACTTTGGGGACCGCGAGGAAGTGTCCAGGGAACAGAAGGAGATTATTAAAAACCTGGGACTGAAATTCAGAGGCAGAGGTAACTGGATTTACTTTGAGTCTTTCAAAAAACGGTATTCGCCGTACCTCCCGGATGAAAGAGAAGTAAAGGTTTTGGTGGAGACGTTTGAAAATTTGTTCATGTCGGTCCGTGCAGTGAGGGAGGATCGGATACATATTAACTGGGACAACGGAGAGATAATGTACAGACGCTATAACAAGGAGAGGGAAGAATGGAATACATTTGCGGTTCCCCGTCCAATAACAAAGCGGAAATATCCGGAATATAAGCTTTCAGATGAGATTCAGAAAGCACGGCTCAGAAAAAAGCCCAAAATCAACTGTGAGCTTTCTATGGATTTTGTATATATGAATGCCGCTATACGTGACGAAGCATATGACAGACCGGTGAATACTCTGCTGCTTGTGATTATGGATGAGATTTCAGATTATATAATTCATATGGAGCTGATAAAACCTGAAGAGGATCTGGCGGAAAAAGCACTGCAGTTTTTCTGCGCATTCACAGATCAGAACGGACGGGCAAAGGCTGTAAGGTACAGAAATCCATGGATAGCTGCGGCGTTAAAGGAAACCTGCCGATACTGTGGAATTAAACTGACAAAATCTTCCCTGCGTACAATGGACAAGATGCTCCAAATGATGAGGGAACAGATGCGGTGAGCCAGCAGACCTGAAAGGAGGGGAGAAGAGCACGCTAACAGCTCTTCTCCCCTCCCAATATATACCCTTATTTTACTTCCACTAACTCATATTCCTTCTGTCCAATACCCAGCTTCACCGCATGGTCAATGGCGGCTTTCCAGTCTGTCTCCGGGAAAATGGTGCCGAAGTGATCATGCCCTTCATGGTCACACTCTGCCAGATATGTATTTGCCAGCACCGGCTGTGCGTTTACGGCATCGGCACAGGCTACATCCAGAGCCACCGGATCAAAGGAAGCAAACATTCCTACATCCGGCACGATGGCCGCATCGTTTTCGCCGTGACAATCACAGTAAGGAGAAACGTTCATCACAAGGCTGATGTGAAAGTTCGGGCGTCCGTTAATGGCAGCCTTCGTGTACTCCGCGATTTTCCGGTTGAGAATATCGTAGGACTCGTCCGTTGCCGCCTTTACCGCATCTTTTGGACAGGCACCGATACAGCGGCCGCAGCCCACACATTTGTTGTGATCGATGGATGCCTTTTTTTCTGCTACTGTGATGGCGTCATGGGCACACATTTTGGTACACATCTTACAGCCAACACAGAGTTCCTGAGCCACATGGGGTTTGCCTGCACTGTGCATTTCCATCTTGCCGGCCCGGGAGCCGCAGCCCATTCCCATATTCTTAAGGGCGCCCCCGAATCCAGTGGCCTCGTGTCCCTTAAAGTGTGTCAGGGAAATAAATACGTCCGCATCCATAATGGCCCGTCCAATCTTGGCCTCTTTTACATATTCCCCGCCTTCCACAGGAACCAGGACATCGTCTGTCCCCTTCAGACCGTCAGCGATTATCACATGACATCCTGTAGAAAAAGGAGAAAATCCATTCAGATATGCGCTGGAAATATGATCCAGTGCGTTCTTGCGCCCGCCTATGTAGAGGGTGTTGCAGTCCGTAAGAAAGGGCTTTCCGCCAAGCTCTTTGATAACATCAGCCACCGTCTTCGCATAATTCGGGCGGAGGAAGGCCAGATTTCCCGGCTCTCCGAAGTGCATCTTGATCGCGGTATACTTGTCTTCGAAATCAATATCCCCGATTCCCGCTGTCTTAATCAGCCGCTCCAGTTTCTGAAGAAGGTTATCCCCGATACGAGTCCGGAGATTGGTATAATACACTTTTGACATTTCCATAAAAACCTCCTAATATATTAGATTGCGATATTTCGCAAATGCTATTGTATAAATTGTATCATTAATGATAAGATAGTACAAGAATAAAAAGGGACAGGGCAGGTGCAAAAAGGGGACGTGTTCTTTCCAGAAAGAACACGTCCCCTTTTTGCACCTGCCCTGTCCCCAACATACAAAGGAGAGAATATTCTATGAGCAAATTTGACAAGTTACTATACCTGGAATGCTATTCCGGCATCAGCGGTGATATGACGGTAGGCGCACTCCTGGATCTGGGGGCCAGTGAGGAGGTCCTCCGGCGGGAATTGGCAAAGCTTCCGGTAACAGGATACGATCTCAGAGTGGGAAGAACAAAAAAGTGCGGCATTGACGCCTGTGATTTTGACGTGATTCTCCGGGATGAACCATCCCATGGGGAACATCCCCACGGTCATCACCATCACGGGGAACACATCCACGGAGAATCCCATATGCACACCCACGAACATACTCATGAAGATCACCATGCCCATGAGCACCGTACCTACGGCGATATCAGCAGGATGCTCCGGGAAAGCAGTCTGGAAGAACCGGTTCTTGAGACGGCCAAAAAGATTTTCCATGTGGTAGCAGAGGCGGAAGCCAAGGTTCACCGTATGCCTTTGGAGGAGGTTCACTTCCATGAGGTGGGGGCTGTCGACTCTATTGTCGATATTGTGGCTGCCGCAGTGTGCCTTCACGATCTGGGAATCTCCCGGGTGGCGGTCTCTGTGCTCCATGAAGGTACGGGAACCATCTGGTGCCAGCACGGACGAATTCCGGTCCCGGCTCCCGCGGTTCTGGAAATGATGGCAAGATACGGGCTGCCGGTAAAGATAACCGAGAATGAAGGTGAGATGATCACCCCCACCGGTGCTGCCATTGCGGCGGCTCTGCGCACGGAGACTGCACTGCCGGAGCGGTTTGTGGTGAAAAAAATCGGTATGGGGGCGGGAAAAAAGGAGTTTGCCCAGGCTAATATATTACGGGCTATGATTCTGGAAACCAAAGAGTTCTCCGGTCAAAAAGGAGCAAAAGAAGGCAGGAAAGAAGACCCACCCAAGGAGAGTGTCTGGGTGCTGGAGACCAATGTGGATGACTGTACCGGGGAACAGCTGGGCTATACCATAGAACAGCTGATGGACGCAGGCGCTCTGGATGCGGGCTGCTTTCCCGTAGGAATGAAAAAGAACCGCCCCGCCTATATGCTGCAGGTAATCTGCCGGGAGGACCAGAGAGAATCCCTGGAAAACCTCATTTTCAAGGAAACCACCAGCATCGGACTGCGCCGGTATCAGGAAAGCCGCAGAGTACTAGAGAGAGAGTTCGCGGACGCAGACACCCCATGGGGAACCGCAAAAGTAAAGGTATGCAGCCATCACGGTGAGCGCTACTATTATCCGGAATACTCCAGCGTAAAAGAAATCAGCAAAAAAGCAGGGATTTCCTTACAGGCAGCCTATCATGAGATACAAAAGGCGGCAGAACCAGGGGAAAGGACAGAAGGATGAAAGAGAAGAGACAACGGCTCACAGAGCTTGCAGACACTTATGCAAAAGAAGATATCTGCATTGCGTTTTCCGGGGGCATAGACAGCAGCCTGCTTCTCTGCCTGGCTGCGGAATGTGCGGCAAAGTACGGGACAAAAGTTCACGCAGTCACCTTTGACACCGTTCTGCACCCGCGATGCGACGTGGAGATTGCCAAACGTGTGGCAGAAGAGACAGGCGCCATCCACCACATCATAGAAGTCAACGAACTGGACAACCCGGAGATTCTGGATAATCCCAAAAACAGGTGTTACCTGTGCAAAAAGGCACTGTTTGGGCACCTCCTGGATTACGCCCGGGAAAACGGTATCTCCTGCGTACTGGAAGGAACCAACCACGATGACCTGTCTTCGTACCGTCCCGGCCTTCAGGCCATCCGGGAGCTGGGCATCCAAAGCCCCCTGGCCCAGGCTGGTCTCACAAAGGAAGAGATCCGTCAGTGGGCGGAAGAGATGGGAATCTCTGTGGCGAGGCGCCCTTCTACCCCCTGCCTGGCTACCCGCCTGCCCTACGGCGCCAGAATCGAGGCAGGCGTCCTGCGGCAGATTGAGAAGGGAGAGGCATATCTCCGGAACAAAGGCTATGCCAATGTGCGCATCCGTGTCCACGGGACCATAGCCAGAATAGAGATTGACAGGGAAGATTTCCTGCGGTTTATGGGGGAAGCCCGGGAGACGGCAGAACATATCAAACAGCTGGGATTTTCTTACGTGACCCTGGATCTGGAAGGCTTCCGATCCGGCAGCATGGATGAATAACAGGGAAAATGGGGAAAAAGGAAGGGTGATGGACATGAATGACAGCAGGATCCTTTTAATAGATGACGAAAAGGATGTGCTGGACCTGATAGAAGAAGTACTTCGAAAGGACGGCTTTTGGGAGATACAAAAAGCGTATACCGGGGAGGAAGCCCTGCGTCTCTGCCGGGAATTCCGCCCGGATGCCGCAGTGCTGGACGTGATGCTTCCGGACACCGACGGCATCGAATTATGCAGAAAAATACGGGAATTTTCTATCTGCTCCATTCTGTTTCTCTCCTCCAGAAATGAAGATATAGACAAGATTTTGGGACTTTCCGCCGGGGGAGATGATTATATTACCAAGCCCTTCAGTCCCAGAGAACTGGTCTTTCGGATCAAAGCACAGCTGCGCCGCCAGCAGTACCAGACAGCCGTCCAGGGGTCTGCCCTTTTAAAAGCCGGCCCTCTTACCCTTGACAGGGAGAGCTGCCGCGCCTATAAAAACGGGGAAGAGATGAACCTGACCGGACGGGAATATCTTCTTCTCCTGTGTCTGATGGAGAATGCGGATCGTATTATCAGCAAAGAGCGCCTCTACGAGCAGGTCTGGGGAGAATACAGCAGCATCTGCGATAATACAATTATGGTTCACATCCGTCATTTGCGGGAAAAGCTGGAAGATACCCCCTCCGATCCCCGGCAGCTTGTCACAGTCAAAGGCCTTGGCTACAAATTAAAGAAAAGGACTGAGTAAATGAGAAAATCCGGCTACCGCACCACGTTCCATATCTATCTGATATTCCTTGCCGCCCTGCTGGTGACAGCTGCGGCGGCAATCGGTCTCTCCTGCTCCCTGATTACCCTGCAGAAACCAGGGGGAGGGGCTGTAAGAAGTGACTGGCCGGCCGCCTTTGGGGAAGCATTTAAGGAACAGGTCATCCCCGAAGGGGAGGGGTTCCGTGTGACGTCATCCGGCCTGGAGCTGCTCCAAAAGAATCAGATTGGGCTGCAGATCCTGGATGCCGGGGGAAAGGAGTCAGCAAGCTTCCGAAAGCCCGCAAAGGCACAGGAAGCTTACACCCAGGCAGAGCTTCTGCAGATTGACAGAGCCGGAGCTCTGGAACAGTCTGACACAGCTGTCTATGTGGGAACCGCGGGAAGCGGGGAGAAAACCTGCATGTACCTCCTGCATTTTCCCTTAAAAGTAGAAAAAATCACCATGTATGTAAATAAAGACAGATTCTCCGGGGGAAAAGTCATGATTCTGGCCTCCGCGGGAATACTCTTCGCCGCAGTCCTCGTGGCCGGCCTTCTGTACGGGCTTAAGACTGCCGGCTCCATGAGGCATCTGGCCGGATGCATCCGTGATATCTCAGATCGCCGCTACCATCCCGTTCAGAAGCGGGGGACATACCGGGATCTGTATGAGAGCCTGAATGCCATGTACGGGGAGCTTCTGGAAAGCGACCGCCTCCGGGAGGAGACCGCGGACAGGCAGAGGGCATGGATCGCCGGCATCACCCACGATTTGAAAACCCCTCTGTCCCCCATTCGGGGCTATGCAGAGATGTTAGCAGAGGAAGGAGAAAAGGCAGGGAAAGACTGCAGGCGCTATGCAAAAGTAATGCTTCAAAATGTGGACCGTATGGAAAGCCTGATGGATGACCTGAAAGTCATCTATCAGCTGGAAAGCGGGATCCTGCCCATGGATTTTAGGGAACAGAACCTGGTGCGGTTTCTGAGAGAACTGGTCATCTGCCTGCTCAACGATCCCAAATACCAGGACCGGACGATTCATTTTGTGAGCACAGAAGAAGAACTGCCCGTTTCCTTTGACCAAAAGCTTCTGGAACGGGCCGTTTTGAACCTCATGGTAAATGCTTTCGTACACGGGGATCCGGAAACGGAACTGACCCTCAAGGTATCTGCCGGGGAGGATAGCCTTGAGATTGCAGTGTCTGACAATGGCAGGGGAATGACAGACGAGGAGGCCGCCAGAGTGTTTGACCGGTACGTCCGGGGCAGGGATAGAGATCAAAGCCCAGAAGGCACAGGTCTGGGTCTGGCCATCGCAAAAGAGATTGCGGAACTTCACAGGGGAACCATTGAGGCGTTCGGCATTCCGGGTACAGGAACCACCTTTCTCATCCGTCTTCCCTTTTCTTAAGGTTAATTAAGGTTATCTGAAGCTCAGTTTAAGGCTGACAGTTTATCATTATCATATGATAGCTGCCGGCCTTTTTTGATCCGATCCTTCCGGGAGAAACAAAAAAGCAGGAGCAGCGCACAGGAGGTGTTCATTTGAAAATTATTGTGAAATACATGCTAACGAATGTGAAAGAGCGCAGAACGAGAACAGCTGTCATGCTGTTATCCGTCATTTTGTCATCCGCCCTGCTCTTTGTCTCGTGTTCCATCAGTGCATCCTATGAAAGTGCACAGAGAAAAATGGCCCGGGGAATCTATGGGAATGCAGCCGCTGTGGTTCGTCCCGCAGAGGAAGGAGAGTGTGCAGACAGCACTCTGATCCCGGATCTGCCCACTGTGGGGGCAACAGCGGGAATTCTAAAAGGCAGTTCCCTGTATCACGAGGACGGGTATTACGAGTCCGTGGATCTTGTCGCTGCAGACCTGAATCAGCTGGACAATATCAACAAACCCCGCCTGGCTGACGGGGGAGAGCTGTCAGACCTCTCCCCCGGGCAGATTGTTCTCCCGGACCGTTTTGCCTCAAAGTACAGGATTCAGAGAGGGGATACCGTTACCCTAAGGGTAAATGGGAACCCTGAGCACTTTACGGTGGCAGAAATTGCCGCCTATGATACCCTTTTTCTGCGGCAGACGAGAGGGGCTACCGCACTTTTATCCCTGCCGGATCTGGCCAGGATCCTGGGAAAGACAACAGGGTACAGCGAGATTCTTGTAAAGCCCGCAGAAGGGGTAACCCGGGAAGCGTTGATCGCAGATCTGAAAGAGGCCCTCCCGGAGGATATCTGTGAGGTGTCCGAGGCGGCAGATGAAGCACAAATCGAAGCCGGCGCCAGGCAGAAATCCATGCCCTTTTTTCTCATCAGCTTTTTTGCTATGACCATGAGTGTTTTTATCATTTACAGCAGCTACAAGGTGATCACTCTGGAACGTCTGCCCGTCATCGGAACCTTCCGGAGCATCGGCGCGACCAGGAGGACAGTGACAGGCATACTGCTGCTGGAGAGCCTTCTGTACGGCGGCATCGGGGGACTGCTGGGGATACCGGCCGGCATCCTTGTGCTGAGGCTGATCCTCCGGGGGATGGGCAGTTCCCTCTCAGGAGGCATTGAGATTCCCGCCGTCTGCCCGCCTTTGGGCATTTTCCTGTCCCTGTCTGCGGCAGTCACAGTCTCTCTCCTGAGCGCCTGGATCCCTGCATCCCGGGCCGGCCGTCTGCCCGTAAAAGAGGTAGTGCTGGGGAAAACAGAAGAGAAGACCCGTCCCGTCCGCCTTACCGTGGGAATCGGCACAGCCCTGTTTCTTGTATCTGCCGCCCTGCCCCGGCTGGTCTCGGGTACCATGGGCTATGCCGCGGGAGTTTTTTCTCTTCTGGGACTGATTGCAGCAGCCATCCTGGTGATTTCTCTTTTTGCAGATCTCTGCGCCATGGGGCTGGAACGCCTGTACGGCCTACTGTTTGGGAACGAGGGCAGGCTTGCAGCCCGGAATATCAGGGGAAATAAAAGTATTGCCCAGAACATTACACTGCTGTTTATCAGTATATCCGCAGTGATAGCCATCCAGGTGGTGGGAGACTTTGTGACAGCCTATATCACGGATGTATTCCGGGACGCGGAACTGGAGGGATTTGCAGACGGTTCCATGGATCGGGAATTTGTGCAGAAGGTGGAACAGATGGAGGGAATCCGCAGTGTGGTTCCTGTCTATGTATACAACAATGAAATTACAGCAGATCAGACGCCTCTGTCCCGGGCAGAGGCCACAGACAATCTGGAAGTCTACAGCTCCATGTTCGGGCTGGCTTATACAGAGAAAGGAATGGAGACAGAGGCAGCAGCAGCCTTCCGGGAAAAACGGGCAGTGATCCTGAGCGAAGAGTGGCTGAAGCAAAGGAACCTGTCTTTGGGGGATACACTTACCCTGTCCAACGGAGGCGCTTCGTATCCGTATACGGTCGCCGGCAGCTTCAAGTCCCGGGCCACAGATGTGGAGGCAATCCTGCCTGCCTCCTGTGCCGTATCTGATTTCGGCAAAGAGAGGTATGGACTGCTGGCCTATACCGCCCGGGATCCGGATGGGATTATGGTACAGATCCGGGATCTCTTCGGAGAAACCCCCAACTGGAGCCGGACGACAGAAGAATTCAACCAGGACGCGCTGTCTACGGTGGAGGCATTTCTTCAGCCTATGCACAGCATGACGTATTTCATACTGCTGCTGGCGGCCGCAGGGGTAATCAACAACCTGCTGATTCACTATATCCAGAACCGTCGCACGGCAGCCATGTATAGATCCGTGGGCCAGAGCCGCCGCCAGTACACAAAAATGACACTAATCGAAGGCTTCTCAGCCGGACTTCTGGGAGCCGCTGCCGCAGTGGCAGTCTCCTATATGGAAATACAGACCATTTTTCTTGTGGCAGGGCCAAAGATTGCCATGCAGCCAAGGCTTGAGGCGTCTGTTTTTCTGACGGCCGGAGCGATGGGAATTGCAGTTAACATGGCAGGGTGCCTGGTGCCCCTGATTAAAAATAAAAAAATGAAAATCGTGGAAGAAATTACATTTGAATAAGCAGTCAGGAGGAATAGAAGATGAGAGTATCTGAAGAAAAGACAGCCGTTGCGTGCAGAAATATTGTAAAAGAATACACCGTGGGCGGGGAGGGGGTCAGAGTGCTGGACGGCATCACCCTGAAGGTCTGCCGGGGAGAATTTGTCTCCATTATGGGGGAATCCGGTTCCGGAAAGAGTACGCTCCTCTATATCCTGGGAGGGCTGGACAGACCGACAGAGGGGAATGTCAGCATAAACGGCACGGATCTCTCAGGCCTGTCCGATGAAACTATGAGCAGGATGCGCCGGCAGAAAATAGGATTTGTATTCCAGTTCTACAACCTGATTCCCAACCTGAACGCGGAGGAGAATATTATGCTGCCTCTGCTTCTGGACGGGAAGCGGGCCCAGGATTACAGCGGCCGGCTTGCCCAGATGCTGGAGCTTGTGGGGCTTACCCAGAGGCGGAAGCACACTCCCAGAGAACTGTCCGGAGGACAGCAGCAGCGGGTGGCCATCGCCCGGGCGCTAATGAGCAGACCGGAGATCCTCTTTGCGGACGAACCCACCGGAAACCTGGATAGCCGGACCGGGGCAGAGATCATGTCCCTGCTGGAAGAGATTAACCGGGAGAGGGGACAGACGATTATCATGGTCACCCATTCCCCGGAAGCAGCCAAAAGCAGCAGCAGAATTATTACCGTCCGGGACGGAAAGCTGAAAGAATAGCACAGACCGGCCCCTGCGCTTCCCTTCCGTCTCGAAATTCTTTACCGATGATCCAACAGAAAAAAAGTGTGTTATAATACGACTGTTTAAACACTTAAACAGAAAGGGGCCGAATATGGAACATAAGACAGACGACATAAAGACACTGCAGCAGGAATTTATCAGCTGCCAAAAGCTTCTGACAGCTTTGGGAGACAGCAACAGACAGCACCTGCTGTGCATTATGCTGGAATGCGACTGCAGCGGCAGCAGAGTGATTGATATTGCGGAGAAGACCAATCTGTCCAGGCCGGCAGTTTCCCACCATATGCAGATACTAAAAGATGCCGGCGTGGTAAAATCCAGAAAAGAAGGGACCTGCATCTATTACTATCTGGATCCCTGTGACAATGAAATCGGAAAGATCATGGAGCTGTGTGCCCATATTAGGGCAATTATGAAATCAGTGCCCGACAGAAGCGGGGAAGAATAAGAGGAGGCGTGTACCATATGATACTATATTTTTCAGGAACAGGAAACAGCGCATACATTGCCAAAAAGATTGCCGGGATCACAGGAGACAGCATTCTCTCCATGAACGAACGCATCCGGAAGAAAGATATCTCCGAAATTCACTCTGAGAACAGCCTGGTGTTTGTAGTGCCCACATATGCATGGAGAATCCCCAGGGTGGCCGAGGAGTGGATCCGCAGGACCCCATTTACCGGGAATCCTAGTGCCTATTTCGTTATGAGCTGCGGGGGCAGCATCGGAAATGCCGGCAAATATCTGCGCCGGCTTTGTGAACAGAAAAAATGGAGGTATCTGGGAGCTGCGGAGATCGTTATGCCGGAAAACTATATTGCCCTCTATGAAGCCCCAAAAGAAGAGGAAGCAAAGCGCATCATAGAACGGGCTGAGCCCTCCATCCTGGCGGCAGCAGATATCATCCGAAAAGGAGCGCTGTTTCCCCGGAAGACGATCACAGTAAAGGACAGAATAGACAGTTCCCTTGTAAATGATGCATTTTATCCTCTGATCGTGAAGGCAAAAAAATTCAGGGCAGAGGATACCTGCACAGGCTGCGGCCGGTGTGTCAGAGAGTGCCCTCTCAACAATATCTCCCTGAAAGATAAAAAACCTGTGTGGGGGAATTCCTGTACTCACTGCATGGCCTGCATCTGTAAATGTCCGGCAGAAGCCATTGAATATGGGACAAAGAGCGTGCATAAAGTGCGCTACCAGTGTCCCCGGTAAAAGGAGGAGTGAGAATTGATCTTTTATTTTTCGGCAACTGGTAATTCAAAGCATGCGGCAGAAGTCATTGGAACGAAAACGGGTGAAACGCTGAAAGATATCATAGAATGTGTGAAAGAGAACCAATTTGCCTTTCAGGTATCCGGGGAAGAACGGGTTGGCATCATATCCCCCACATATTGCTGGGGGCTGCCAGTCATCGTAATGGAATTCCTGGAAAAATGGAAGGTGGAGGCGGGGGACAATACGTATTTCTACTTTGTGACCACCTACGGAACCACCACAGGCCAGTCGGGAAAGCGGGCAAATGAATACCTGGAAGCAAAAGGCCATTCCTTTGCTGCATACTATTCAGTAAAAATGCCGGATTCCTGGACGCCTGTCTTTGATTTGTCAGATCCTGAAAAGGTGAGAAGAATCAACGAAAAAGCAGAAGAAGAGATACGGCAGGCGGCAGATAAGATCAGCCGGCGGGCCGCGGGGAACTATATGCGTCACAGAATTCCAGATTTTGCATCCAAGATCTACTATAAGACTTACGATACAAAGCGCAGGACAGCCAACTTCCGGGTGGAGGACAGCTGCATCGGCTGCGGCCTGTGCGAAAAGAAATGTCCGGCAGATGCCATTACCCTGAAAGAAGGAACCCCTGTGTGGACCAGGGAGAAGTGTGTCATGTGTCTGGGGTGCCTGCACCGGTGTCCCAGGTTTTCCATCCAGTATGGAGAAAAATCAAAGAAACATGGGCAGTACGTATATCCCGGTAAATAACGGGCATGCTCCATTTCCCAAAAAGCTATTGTATAAATATATTCATTAATGATATGATAGTGAGAGAGCAAAAAGGGACAGGGCAGGGTGCAAAAGGGGACGTGTTCTTTCCAGAAAGAACACGTCCCCTTTTGCACCCTGATACAGAGAAAGAGGGTTTGATCTATCATGAAAAACCGTATTTTACTGAAAACGAATCTGATGGTCTGCCTGGTCATAGCGGCAGGATTTCTACTGACCGCTGTGTTCAGCTACCGATTAAACTACAGCGCTTCCCTGAAAAGCATTGAGCAGGTTTCCAAGCTGACCTCAGAGGGCATCTATCACCAGATGAACAACATTTTATCCAAGCCTGTGAACGTCTCTCAGACTATGGCCAATGACAGTCTGCTGAAAGATATTCTTCTCCAGGAGTCCGGGCGTCTGGAGGATCCGGATTATATAGAGGTGCTGCAGGAATATCTGCAGGCCTATCAAAAAAAATACGGATATGACTCTGTATTCCTGGTATCAGCAGCCACTGCCCGCTATTATAATTTTAACGGTCTGGATCGGGTATTGGAACCGGACGACCCGGAAAATAAGTGGTATTACGACGTACTGCTGCCCTCAGACGCAGAGTACGCCATGAATGTGGATAACGATGAGGTGGCCAACGCGGAAAATGCAATTACGCTGTTTGTCAACTGCAAAATCAAGGATGGTGCCGGCAAGCTTTTAGGCGTAGTGGGCGTGGGAGTCCGTATCGATCAGCTGCAGAGCATTTTGAAGAAATATCAGGACAACTTCAGGCTTACCCCTTACTTTATCGACGAGGAGGGCGTAATCGAACTTTCCGTAGAGCACACCGGGTATGATCCTGTCAACCTTTTTGATACGTCTGGCCGGCAAGATGCAAAGGAAGATATTCTGAACTGGAAGGATGATGACTCAGCGATCAGCTTCTGGGATCTGAACCCTGCGGGCCGGAAACGGGACTATATAGTATCCCGTTATCTGCCTGAAATCGGCTGGCATCTGGTGGTTGAACGGGATACCAGTGAACTGATACGTACGCTGAACCGGCAGATGACCATTGCTGTAGTCGTCATTATTGTTATTATCGCTGTAATTTTATTTATTATTACCCGCGTGATACAAAGCTTCAACAGAAAAATAGTGGTCCTGGAACGTGCCTGTGAGCAGGAACGGAAAAGTATGTTTGAAAAAGCCACAAATCAGCTGTTTGAAGATATTTATGAGCTGGATGTCACCCACAACCGCCCGGCCAATCAGGTTACGGAACGGTATTTCGAGAGTCTGGGTGCGCCTGCCGGAACACCCTACGACAAAGCGCTGTCCATCATCGCAGAAAAACAGATTATGCCGGAGTTTCGTCAGGGCTATCTGAAGACCTTTTCCCCGCAAAATGTACTGGAAGGCTTCAGGCAGGGCAGAGAATCTTTAAGCTATGACTTTATGATTTCCAATGACAGTGTGAACTATTACTGGATGCGCATCACTGCCCGGCTGATCCTTTCAGAGAGCGACGGATCACTTCATATGCTGGTCTACCGTCAAAACATCGACGCCGAGAAAAAGCAGGAGCAGCGTATGCTGGAGCTGGCGCGAACGGATGAGATGACAGGACTTCTCAACAAAGCCGCAACCCAGAAACTGGTAGAGAAAAGGCTGGAGGAAGCTCCGGAGCGCCTGTCGGCTTTCTTTATATTTGACATCGATCATTTCAAGGATGCCAATGACTTTTTCGGCCACGCATTTGGGGACAAGGTGATCTGCAGTTTTACCGGCATTCTGCGGGAAAACTTCCGCCGGGGGGATTTGCTTGGACGCATCGGCGGGGACGAATTTGCTGCTTTTCTTCCGGTTTCGGACGTTGCGTGGGCAGCAAAAAAAGCCCGGGAACTGAACGTGCTGCTGGACCGGGATTATGTGGACGGGAACAACCGGTGGCATATGTCCGCCAGTATCGGCGTTGCCTTCTCACCCAGGGACGGTATTCATTTTGACACGCTTTACCAGAAAGCCGATGCGGCGCTGTATGAGACTAAAAAAAGAGGAAGAGGGAGTTTTACCTTATACCATGGCATTGCAGGAGGACAATATGAAGATAATTGAAATCACAGAACGAACCCCATTACTGATACAACAGCTCTTAGAAATATGGGAAAGGTCTGTTCGGGCAACACATCTGTTTTTATCAGACCGCGAAATAGAGAAAATTAAAGACTATGTTCCGCAAGCATTGAACGAGATTCCTCATTTGATTGTTCTGGAAGCGGAATATCCTATTGCTTTTATGGGGATTGATGGACAAAAACTTGAAATGCTGTTTATTTCCAGTGAAGCAAGAGGAAAAGGATTTGGGAAAAGGTTGGTTCAATACGGAATAAAAACTTATTCCATCAATGAATTAGCCGTAAATGAGCAAAATCCGCTGGCGAAAGGGTTTTATGAACACATGGGCTTTCAGGTCTATAAAAGAACGGAGAATGACGAGCAGGGAAACCCTTATCCGCTTTTATACATGAAATTGGACTGACTATTTATTCCGTAAAGTACCCCAAATCAACAGGGAGAATCACAAAAGGAGGAATCCGGCCGTTGTATGCGGCGGGATTCCTCCTTATTTTGAACACTTACGGGCAGGTTCCGTCCAGATTCTCCTCCATCACCTTCTCCACTGCATTCACAATATTCTGGTATCCAGTGCACCGGCAGAGATTTCCTGCCATGTGCTTTTTGATGGCTTCCCGAGTCAGCTTCTCCCCGCGTTCCAGGAGAACTGTGGCAGACATCACAAAGCCCGGGGTGCAGAAACCGCACTGGATAGCCCCTTCCTCGATAAACGCCTCCTGGATTCGGGTGAGCTCTCCGTCCGGTCCCACAAGCCCCTCCAGGGTTCGTATGTTTTTGCCGTCGGCCCACACTGCCAGGTAAATACAGGAATCAATGGTTTCCCCGTCGATGATAACGGTACAGGCGCCGCATTCCCCCACTTCACAGCCCTTCTTCACAGAAGTAAGCCCCAGCCGGTTTCTCAGCATATCCAGCAGAGATTCCCTCACATCTACATACTCAGCGATTTCTTTTCCGTTCACGGTACATCGTACCAGCTGCATCTGTTTATCCATGATCTAGCCCTCCTGTCTCTTGACTGCTTTTTCCAGAGCCCGGCGGGCAATCTCCCCGCCGATCTGAAGGCGGAACTTCTTCGAAGCCCTCCAGGAATCCCTGGGATTGATTTCCTCACGCACTGCGTCTTCTGCCAGCTGATACAGGTCTTCTCCCACAACGCGCCCTTTCAGCTTTTCCTCAGCCGCTCTGCACCGGAGGGGAACCGGTGCGGCCACACCGAAGGTAATCTTCACATCCTCCAGCACCCGGGTCATAGGCTCTACCCTGCAGAGGACAGAGCAGCTTAAGGTGGCAATATCCATGGCATTTCGCATGGAATACTTAATATAGTATCCGCTGTAACCCTCGTAATGGGATCTGGGAACCACAATATGGGTCAGAATCTCATCCTGCTTCAGATCCACACGGCCGGGACCTAAGTAAAAGTCCTGAATGGAAGCGGTCCGCATCCCCCTGGGACTGGCAATCTCCAGAAGCACCTCAAGGGAACAGGCCGTGGGAGCGCTGTCCGCGCTCACCGCTCCGTTGCAGAGATTCCCTCCGATGGTTCCGATGTTGCGCACCTGGGGACCGCCTACCTGGTCCACAGCTTCCCCCAATACGGGAATATATTTCTGTATCACAGGATCCCCGGTAATATGGCTGAAGGTAGTGGCCGCGCCGATGCGGATATCTTTGTCCTCTGTGAGAACCACACCGTACAGCTCGGGTATCTTCCGTATGGATACCAGCTCACAGCCGGCCATCTTTCCCTCCCTGGTTTTGATCAGCACATCACTTCCCCCGCAGATAATCCTGGCGCCGGGGTGTTCTGCCAGAAGGGCAGCGGCTTCATCGATGGTATTTGCTTCATAATAGCCTGTAATATCATACATGGCCTTTCCCTCCTTCTATAGTAATCCTGCCTGGTCAAAGGCATCAATGAGTTTCTGGGGTGTCAGAGGATTCGCGTTGACAGCAACCCCTGTGGCGTGGAGCACCGCATTGCGGATGGCTGGAGCTGTGGGAATAGCCGGAGGCTCGCCCAGGGCTTTATTCCCGTAAGGTCCGGTGGGATCCGGCTCCTCTACAAATTCCACGGCCAGATCCGGTGCGTCCAGAGCCGTCTGAAGCTTGTAGTCCAGAAGGGTGCCGTTTAACACCCGGCCGGTCTTGGGATCTATGAGCATCTGCTCCGACAGTCCGTAGCCCAGCCCCATGGATATTCCGCCGTGGACCTGCATCGTGGCCAGCTGGGGATTTAAAAGCGTGCCGCTGTCGTGAACCTGGATAATATCCAGAACCTTCACCTTACCCAGCTTCATATCCACCTCCACCTCCACAAAGCAGGCGCCGAAGGAGAGGGCGTTGTCTTTTGTCTGCAGAGATACCTCTGCGGTGATAGCGGAAGAGTTCGTAAGACTGTAATAGCTCTCCATAGCCACTTCCTCCAGAGAAATAGCCTCTTCCCCATCCATATAAATCATCTTCCGGTCCAGCGTCAGTTCCCTGTCAGTATCGTTAAGGAGTGTTCTGGCATAGGCCAGAATCTTTTCCTTCAGCTGAAGGGCGCACTGCTTTACCGCATTCCCGGTGACATAGGACTGGCGGGAAGCGTAGGCCCCTGTGTCAAAGGGCGTCACGTCCGTATCCTGATTGGTCTGGATATGTACATCGGCAGGGTCAAGGCCCAGGGTCTCCGCTGCCATCTGGGTAAATACAGTATCCGCGCCCTGGCCGATCTCTGTGGCGCCCACCATCAGCTGCACGCTGCCGTCCTGGTTCAGCACCAGCCGGGCGCCGGAGATTTCCAGGGAAATCGGCCATACGCCGGTTTTATAGCTGAAGATTGCCATCCCCACGCCCCGGCGGATAGGGCCGGTCTGGCGGGCATAGGCCGCTCTCTTTTCTTTCCAGTGAATATAGTTTGCGCCTTTCTCCATACAGTCCACTACGTGATTCGTATTAGCTGCAATGGGGGTGAGGAAGGGATCGGCAAAGAACCCTTTGTACACATTCATTTTACGGAATTCCAGGGGGTCCATCTGCAGCTTGTAAGCTGCATCGTCCATAAAGCATTCCCCTGCAAAGGCAAACTGGGGAATTCCATACGCGCGCATAGCGCCGCCCACCGGGCAGTTGGTGTACACCGTATAGGCAGAAGCGCGCACATTCTCTACCTCATACATATGCCTCCAGGCGGTAGCTCCGTTTGCTACAATGGCATGGCCGTGGGAGGCATACGCCCCCTGGTTGGAGACGGCGGTCATATCCTTGGCCAGAATCCGGCCGTCCTTACGAACCCCCATAACAAGGTCATAGTGGATGGAATGGCGGGTTCTGGTGTTGCAGAAGGTTTCCTCACGGGTAAGCTCCAGCTTTACGGTCCGTCCCCCCACCTGGGTGGTGAGAAAGGCATTCAGGGGTTCGTAGAGCACATCCTGCTTATTTCCAAAGCCCCCGCCAATGTAAGGCTTGATCACCCGCACCTTCCCCCAGGGAATCCCCAGAGCCTGGCCGATGACCCGCTTTACAATATGAGGAATCTGGGTGGAGGTCACTACCACGATCCGTCCCTTGTCCATATATGCGTAGGAAACAGGATTCTCTATATGGCAGTGCTGTATGATGGGAGTGTCGTAGGTTCCGCGTACAATGACATCAGAAGCTTCCAGCGCCTCGTCCACCTTTCCCAGCTCATAATTGCTCTGTGCCAGAATATTATCCGGCTTTTCCTCGTGCACCGGAGGCGTGGTGCCTTTCATGGCAGTGAGGGGGTCCGTGACAGGAGGATACTCTTCATATTCAACTTCAATGAGCTTTAAGGCCCTGGAAGCAGCTACCTCATCCTCCGCAATAACGGCTGCAATATCGTCCCCGTAATAGCGGACCCGGTCTGTGAGAAGACTCCGGTCAGCCACATCCTGATGGGCCGGCTCCACGGACCAGGGATGTCCTGGGGTGGGGAACTTCGTGTCAGGCACATCCCGGAAGGTAACTACCTTCACTACCCCTTCGAGGGCCTCCGCTTTGCTGGTGTCAATGGATACTACACGGCCATTTGCAATAGAAGCGTGGTACACTTTGGCGACCAGACATTTATCCAAAATCATATCGTCCGTAAACTGTGCTCTGCCGGTGACTTTTTCATAGGCGTCCACACGGGGGATACTCGTTCCGATGGTCATATACATCCCTTCCTTTCTTATAAATAAATCATTGCTTAGGGGTATTATACCATACTGGAGAGAGAGTTCCAAATAGAATTAGCAAAAATATTTTGATAAATACAAAAAAATTGTTATCTGTACATGGTAAACTATTTGCGAAAGAATCTTATATGGCCTTCCCTGTTTATCCGCATATTTTTCAGGAATTTATGAAAGAAATATAATAAGGAATAAATTGCATGGTAATAAGGAGGTTTTTTATGTCAGAAACAGTATTTGGCTATATCAGGGTATCATCAAAGGATCAGAACGAGGCGCGGCAGCTGGCGTCCCTGAAGGAGTACCACATCCCGCCGAATCAGCTCTTTATTGACAAACAAAGCGGCAAAGACTTTAACCGGCCGGCTTACAGAAGGCTCATGCGCCGCATAAAGCCGGGAGATCTGCTGCTGGTAAAAAGCATCGACCGTCTGGGAAGAAATTACGATGAAATCCTGGAGCAGTGGCGGATTCTCACAAAAGAAAAGAGGGCCAATGTATTGGTGCTGGATATGCCCCTTCTGGACACCCGGACAAGAGGAAATGATCTAACCGGGGTGTTTATCGCAGACCTGGTCCTCCAGATCCTGTCATATGTGGCCCAGACAGAGCGGGAAAACATCCGGCAGCGCCAGGCCGAGGGCATCGCGGAGGCCAAGCGGCGGGGCGTACGGTTCGGAAGAGCCGAAAAGCCAATACCAGAAGGATTTGCCGATATTGTAAAAAAATGGAGAAAAAAAGAAATAACCTGCGAAGAGGCATTGGAAGAATTAGACATAAGCAGAAGCTATTTCTTTAAGAAAGTTAAGCAGCTTCAACTATAAACAGGCGAAAAAAGCAGAAAATAAAAAAAGAGTACATATAAGATTATATATGTACACTTCTCTGTACTCTGCAAAATGCGACAAATATTGCTAAATTAGCTAGGTTTATTATAACAAATAAACGAAAAAAATCAAGTATTTTAATGTGTACTTTGAAATACTTGCATTTTTATAAAATCTAGTATAATATATTAATAGTTATTTAGCAAGAAGTGATATGAATTTCTTTGTTCTTGCAGA
>NZ_FQVI01000012.1:0-30615 GCF_900129135.1 Lactonifactor longoviformis DSM 17459 | reverse complement strand
GTACACTAGGAAAAACTGCTGATTAATAGAAAAGCAGAAATGCAAAAGATACAGCTCCGGCAAAACCAGCGAAAGCTGGTGGCGCAAAGCTAGAGGGCCTAAGCTTACAAAGAGTATGGCAGCCAGTTGCACAATATCATGGCATCACTTAAAAAATTGTCTTACTAAAGATATCGTGAGAGAGCTTATAGAAAAATGCGAATCATAAGCTCTTTTTTTGTGCGCAAAAAACACAAAAAAAGTAAGAGGAATCACAAGGAGTTTTTACGGAGGAGAAGGTGAAAGTATGAAATGGTTTTTAAAGACAGCGGCAGTGTTGGGCAGCATCGCCTGCTTAACCTGGGGGTCTGTTCTGGTTATCTTTGCCAGAAACAGTGAGGTGAGCCAGCAGACAGTTACATCGATGAGCTCGGCTGTAGATCCCAACCTGGCAATCGTAGCGGCCGGGCTTGCAGCTCTTGCAGGCATTATTGTCTATGCCAGAAGAAACAGAATCAAAGAGAAAGGTTAGGAAAACTGGCGGTGTGTCAAAGCATCGCCGTTTTTCGTGCGATAAACAAGAGGCGGGATAATTTATGAGTGTTAATAATAAGAAAGATAGTGTATGGATACAGAGAGCTCTTGTGATTGTATTCATGGATATACTGGCAGTAATGGCATCGTATATGCTGGCGCTGTTTATGCGGTTTGACTTTGTATTTTCTAAAATACCCAGAGTGTACCTTTATGGGTATCTCTGGTCTATGCCCTTTTGGGTGATCTCCACGGTGGTGGTGTTCTATGCCTGCCGTCTGTATCACAGCATCTGGCGTCTGGCAAGTGTTGCAGAGGTGAGAAGGATCATCGCTGCATATATCATTCTAGTGCCCATTCAAATCTTTGGCATGCTGTTCATGCATCTGCGCATGCCGAGATCCTACTATTTCATGGGATATATTATCTGCCTGTGTCTGACAACAGGAATCCGGTTTTCCTACAGACTCTTAAGGCTGTATACCAGCCGGAGCCGGCAGGATGGTCCTGGCATAAGGGATCGGATTATGATTATCGGGGCAGGTTCCGCCGGGCAGATGCTGTTAAAGGAATTATTCAACAGCAGGCGTCTGAACTCGAAGGTATGCTGCCTGATTGACGACAATCCTTCCAAGAAAGGACGTTTGCTGGAGGGAATCCCCATTGTTGGGGGCAGAAATGATATTCCGGACATGGTGAAGGAGTATCACATTACCAGCATTATCCTGGCAATACCGGCAGCGACAGCGAAGGACAGAAAAGAGATCCTTGATATATGCAAGCATACAGGGTGCAAGCTCCAGACCCTCCCGGGCATCTACCAGTTGGTGAAGGGGGAGGTAAAGGTCAGCCAGCTAAGAGACGTGGAAGTGGAAGACCTTCTTGGCAGAGAACAGGTAAAGGTAAATAATGAGGAAATCCTCCATGCCATCGGCGGGAAGGTGGTCTTGGTTACCGGAGGCGGAGGTTCCATCGGCAGCGAGCTCTGCAGGCAGATAGCCAAGGCAAAGCCGAAGCAGCTCATTTTATTTGACATCTATGAGAATAATGCGTATGATATTCAGCAGGAACTTTTAAGGACGTACCCCAAGGAGGAGCTGAATCTGGTTGCCCTGATTGGCTCCGTAAGAAACACGAACCGGCTGAACTGGGTCATGAATACCTATCGCCCGGATATCGTATTCCATGCAGCGGCCCACAAGCATGTGCCTCTCATGGAGGACAGCCCGAATGAGGCTATAAAAAACAATGTGCTGGGCACCTACAAAACAGCGGTGGCAGCCTGCCGGGCAGGGGTAAAGAAGTTTGTCCTTATCTCTACAGATAAAGCGGTGAATCCTACCAACATCATGGGGGCCTCCAAGCGGCTGTGTGAGATGGTGGTGCAGATGATGAACCGGCAGTACGCCAATACAGATTTTGTGGCTGTCCGGTTTGGCAATGTGCTGGGGAGCAACGGAAGTGTGATCCCGCTGTTCAAAAAGCAGATTGCAGCCGGAGGACCGGTTACGGTGACTGATAAGAGAGTGATCCGGTATTTCATGACCATTCCGGAGGCAGTGTCCCTGGTGCTGCAGGCCAGCTACTACGCCAAGGGCGGCGAGATTTTTATCCTGGATATGGGGGAACCGGTGAAGATTGATGATATGGCAAGGAACCTGATTCGGCTGTCCGGATATGTGCCGGACGTGGATATCCCTGTGGTTTATACGGGGCTGAGACCTGGAGAGAAGCTGTATGAAGAGCTTCTGATGGAAGAAGAAGGACTCCAGGAGACAGAAAACGAGCTGATACATATTGGGAAGCCTATTGAGATGGATGATGAATGGTTTAAGAAGAAGCTGCGGCAGTTGGATGAGGCTAGTTTTAGGGAAAGCGGGGAGATGAAGGAGATCGTGGCGGAGATTGTGCCGACGTATCGGCCAGAGGTATGAGAAAGAGAGTATATTGAGGCATTATGAAAAGGGCCAAGGTGAAGAATTATCACTATACTAATTTTGTTGCTTTCTTTAATTGATTTATCATGAAAATATGACATTTTATTTACATTAATATAAATTTAAAATGTGCTTATAAAACTAATATGGATTAGTAAGAAGATACGATCAGCTATAGGAGAAGGATGTTACTTTTAATTTATAGAATAAATACTGTTATAGTTAATAGCTTAGTTCTAGATTTATGTAAAGTTTTTTCAATGATATAGGAAAAGGATGGGTTAGACAAGGGTTTGTAGATCAGATGCTTTTTGCTTACTCTTAAGGAATCTAAAATAAGAGTAAGACTAAGCTTGTGAAAAATGACACAGGCTTTTTCACTAAAAGAAAAAGATAATAGAAAGGGAAGACCATGGGTAATAAAATAAATGGAGGTAGATTTTGATTGTTTATAAAAAAATGATTTTAGGTTTAGCTTTTTATATTCAATTAAAATCGCGATTGTACAATTTTTATGCATAAAGTAATGAATAAAAGGTATTTACAGAAATGTGTTGTTAATGTCTAAAAATAACCAGCACGGAAATAGTGGGAGGAATGGATACGTCTAATATGAAGCTCTGGTATCAAATGTTTATGCTTTTTGAATAAAATGTTATGGAAAAATGATTCGTTTCAGAGTGAGTATAGTAATACTAGAGTGTGATCTAGCTGTTATATAGTTAAGTTGTATGTGATAAAGGAAGGACTTGATAAAGATATGAAAATACCATTTTCACCACCGGATATAACTGATGCAGAGGTTGAACAAGTTGCGGAGGTATTAAGATCCGGCTGGGTTACGACGGGACCTAAGACTAAGGAATTGGAAAGAGAAGTGTCAGCTTTTTGTGGTGTCAGCCGAGCAGTATGTTTAAATTCGCAGTCGGCGTGTGCAGAAATGACTTTACGTTTGTTAGGCATTTCTGAGGATGATGAAGTTATAACATGTGCCTATACATACACCGCCACTGCATCTGTAGTATGCCATGTGGGCGCAAAGTTAGTCTTGATAGACACACAGAAAGATTCTCTTGAAATGGATTATGATAAACTTGAAGATGCAATTACAGAAAAGACAAAGGTAGTTATTCCAATTGATCTTGGAGGAGTTCCATGTAATTATGCCAGAATTTTTTCGATTCTTGAAAGCAAAAAAGGAATGTTCCGTCCCAAAAATAAAATACAGGAGGCAATCGGAAGAGTAATAGTGATGGCAGATGCAGCTCATTCTTTTGGAGCTACATGGAAGGACAGGCCTGTAGGAAGCATTGCTGATTTTTCTAATTTCAGCTTTCATGCAGTTAAGAATTTTACTACTGCAGAGGGTGGTGCTGTGACATGGAAAAATATAGATGGAATTGATAATGAGGCTATCTATCATCAATATCAGTTATATTCCCTGCATGGACAGTCTAAGGATGCGCTAGCAAAGACGCAACTTGGAGCATGGGAATATGACATAGTTGGTCCGTGGTATAAATGCAACATGACTGATGTTACAGCAGGAATTGGTCTGGCACAGATGAGTCGATATAAAAGTTTACTAGAAAGAAGAAAACAAATCATTTGCAGATACGATGAATCTTTTAAGCCGCTTGGAACTGAGGTGTTGAAGCATTATACAAATGAATATCAGTCTTCTGGACATTTGTATATTACGAGAGTACCTGGTATTACGTTGAAGGAGCGTCAAGAGCTTATAATCAAAATGGCGGAGTTAGGAATTGCTTGCAACGTGCATTATAAGCCATTGCCAATGATGACCGCTTATAAAAATCTTGGATTTGATATTAAAGATTATCCGAATTCTTTTGAAAGGTTTGTTAACGAAATTTCACTTCCGCTACATACAAAACTTTCGGATGAAGACGTGGAATATGTAATTATAAAGTATACAGAAGTTCTTAGGGAGTACATAAAATGATGTTAATAAAGTGGGAAAATCTTCCTTTAGAAATGCAGAACCAAGAAGTAAGAAAATACTATGATATACTTAAAACTAAACAAGCTAGTATGTTTTTTAAGAGAATATTTGATGTAGTGACCTCATCAATTTTGTTACTTGCTCTCTCCCCAGCTTTTTTGATACTTGCGATTACAATTAAAATTGATAGCAAAGGTCCTGTATTTTTTCGCCAAATTCGAGTAACGCAGTATAATAAGAAATTTCGCATTTTCAAATTTCGCTCGATGGTTCAGGGAGCTGATAAAGGATCTCAAGTTACGATTAGTGAAGATACACGAATTACTCGCGTCGGCAAATTTATCCGTAAATGTAGACTAGATGAAGTCAGCCAATTAATTGATGTTTTTCGTGGAACAATGACATTCGTGGGGACTCGTCCGGAGAGCCTTAAATATGTCGAAGCGTATACACCAGAAATGATGGCAACATTGCTTCTGCCTGCTGGTGTAACAAGCCTTGCGAGTATTTATTTTAAGGACGAAGCTAAATTGCTTGATGTAGCGGAAGATACAGATAGGGTATATATTGAACAGATACTTCCAGCAAAAATGTACTATAATCTAAAAGATGTTGAAAACTTTAATTTCTTTAGAGATATAAAGATTATGGTGATGACCTGTCTTGCAATGCTAGGTAAGGAGTATAAGGGTAGCATAAAACTGTAGAAGATATAAGGGTATTTTAAGTATGATTACTATAAGACAAATTTATTCTAATGAAAAAAAAGTTATCCAAGAAGTAGTAAATATTCATATGAACAGTTTTACGGGCTTTTTTCTAACATTTATGGGAAAAGGATTTTTGAATCAAATGTATTCATCATATTGTAAACATGTAGATTCTGGACTACTTGTTGCTTTTGAAGAAGACAAACCAATTGGATTTTTGTCATATTCAGGAGATTTTAGTGGATTGTATTTATTTATGATTAAAACTAAATTGATATTCTTTGTATGGTTTGGTTTGGGCGCATTTTTTAGAAAGCCCATAGTATTTACGCGTTTGATTAAAGCGTTTTTAAAACCGAATGAAGTAAAACGCAAGGAAAAATATGTAGAACTTTCTTCAATTGGTGTTATTCCAGGGGCTAAATCGAAAGGGGTAGGATCACAATTAATAAAAGCACTAATAGAAATAGTGGATTTTAATAAATATAAATATATAAATCTTGAAACAGATGCCGTTGATAATGAAGGAGTAAATTATTTCTATCAGAAGAACGGATTCATCTTTTCGAGAGAATATATAACTGCTGAAGGAAGAAAAATGAATGAGTATAGATATTCGAAGCAATAATGGTATGAAAAAAATAAAATTTCTCTATATACTAAATATAGCCAAAAGAGTTAATAGTTTCTCTTACACAAGTATGCTTTCTGCAAAAGAATTAGGATTCGAATTCCATATTGCAGGCAATTGGTCATATACTTCTAATAAAGAGCGGCATGCTGATGAAGAAAAATACGGAATAAAAATACATCAGATAGATTTTATACGATCGCCGTACCACCCAGGCAACAGAAAGGCATATGCACAGTTAAAATCACTTGTTAAAATCGAAAAATACGATATCATTCATTGCAACACTCCTATAGGAGGTCTTTTAGGGCGAATAGTTGGTTTAAAATATAAGGTGCCAAAAATCATCTATCAAGCACATGGTTTTCACTTTTATAAAGGGGCACCGCTCATTAACTGGATATTATTCTACCCAATAGAACGTTTATTAGCACACTTTACAGATACACTTATTACTATAAACCACGAAGACTTTGAGATAGCAAAAAAAATGCATCTTAGAGACTGTGGTAAAGTATATTATGTCCCTGGAGTCGGTATTGATACTGAAACCTATTTTCCTAACAATGTGATTAGAACTGCTAAAAGAAAGGAATTAGGACTAGGTGACAACGATATAATGATTATATCATCAGGTGACTTAGTTACACGTAAAAATTTCGGTGCTATTATAGAGGCCGTGGCTGAGGCGAATGACAAAAAATTGCATTTGTTCATCTGCGGAGAGGGTCCCAAAAGAGATGAATTGGTAGTGACTTCTCAAAAATTAAATATAGTTGATCAAGTATATTTATTAGGCTATAGAACCGATATGTGCGAACTATTGTGGGCAGCAGATATATTTGTTCTTGCTACCTTGCAAGAGGGCTTATCTCGTTCTATTATGGAGGCTATGGCGTGTGGTTTGCCTTGTATCGTTAGCGATATCCGAGGAAATAGTGATTTAATAGTAAATGAGGTAAATGGTTTGTTGTTTGCTCCTAATGATATAGCTGGATTTGCTAAAGGAATACTTAAAATATCTAATGATAAAAACATGAGAATTAAAATGGGTATTAGTAATCTTGAAATTATACTTGATTATAATATTGAGAGTGTTTCTGAAAAACTTAAAGAGTTATATAAACTGGAAATAAGTGGAGTTTTACAGAGGTGATATTTGTAGAAGATTTCTTAGGTATATTCAATTCAATGACTGAATAAGCGATTTTACTTTTCTTCTTATTGGGAAATGGGATCGTATGCTTTGGCCTTCGGCTTGGCACCTTTTCACAGCAGATACTGCTGGAGAAGAGGAAAAACCTTTGCTTTTGATCGAATCATCGTCCTATAAATCTTTGAATAATGTTTATTTTGGAAATAATCAAAGACTTTAATAGACTTACTGTGGTTTGTAAAGTAATAAAATATATTTGAGATATAGGAAGGATTTAACAAATGAGAGTACTTCATCTATTGCAGAGTTTTCATTTTTCAGGCGCTGAAAATGTGGCTTGTCAGATAATAAGAATGTTTAGTGAAGATTCAGATATTGAAATGGCATATTGTAGCCAAGATGGGGAGATACGTGACGCTCTTTTAGAGCGTGGTATCAAGTTTTATCCAATGACCAAACTTAACATTTCGGAGGTTAAACGGGTAATCAAAGAATATAAACCAGATATTATTCATGCTCATGATTTTAATGCAGCCTTTCATGCCGCAATATTGTGTGGCAGAATACCTCTTATAACACATGTTCATTTTAATGATTTTAGGGCGAGGAAGATAACTGTAAAATCAGTTGCATCACTTATTCCGGTTCTAAAATCACGGAATGTATTTTGGGTGTCTAAAAGCGCATTTTTACAATATAGATTTAAATCTATAGCACAGAATAAAAGTGTAGTGTTACAAAACATAATTGATGTGGACTCACTTTACAAAAAAATGGAATTGGATACTGGTTCCTATGATTTTGATGTAGTATATGTAGGACGACTAACATATCAAAAGAATCCGGAGCGGCTTATTAAGGTATTGGGAAAAGTAGTTGATAAAAATCCTAATTTAAAAGCTGCGATAATTGGAACAGGTGATTTGGAGGATAAAGTAAAAAATTTATCAGAAGAGATGGGTATTAATGAAAATATAAAATTTTTAGGCTTTCAGTATAATCCTTTGAAGATTATGTATGATTCTAAAATTATGATTATGACCTCTCGGTTCGAAGGTACACCTATGTGTGCGTTAGAGGCACAGTCATTAGGGCTACCTATTGTTAGCACGCCAACCGATGGTTTGACAGAAATCATTACCAATGGAAAAAATGGCTTTTTATCAGAAAACGATGATATTTTATCAGAGAAAGTGTGTGAACTTATTAATAATCAGAAGTTGCAACAAAAAATGAGTAATAATGCAATGGCAACAATGAAAATATTGATGAATAAAGCAAACTATGTAGCATCTATAAAAAAAGCCTACTATGGAAATAAAGATAGGAGACCAGCTATGAAAAGTCAAGTATAAACTAGCAAAAAATTCATTTTCTTTATCGATGGTAAAAAAGGATAACTTTAAATAAAGTTTCCGGTTGGGTGCATTTTTTCAAATTTATCGGTTTAGGTATACAAACCTCTTATTTGAGGTTAAATTCTACTTCGTCAGTGAGCATCATCCAGATGACTCTGACAAGTTTACCGGCACAATGCCCAAGGGCATTATAATGAGTCCGGCCTTCGGCTCTCTTGGTATCATAATAAGCCTTGAAAGTTGCATTGTTTTTACGACAATATGCGCTGCATTCATAAGGGCATAATGGAGTACACGTGAGCTGTCCTTGGACATATGGTTCCTCTTAACCTGAAAATTTCCAGAATTATAAACAGATAGATTCAATCAAGCAAATGCAAGCAATTTACCCGGTGTAGAGAAGCGGTGGATATATCCGAACTCATCAAGCATCATTCCTCCATTGGTAGACCCAATGCCCGTGATGGTCATAATCACAGAGTGGAGGCAGATGACAAGGTTTGCCATTTCAAGTTCTGTATGGAATAACTGTCTATCTAATAACTTAATCTGCTTAATGGTCTGAGTTATTTGAATAGATAAGGAACTGTTATTGATACCGACAGACTTCTGTGTGAGAACTCTTAATTCTCTGGAAGAATCTTTACCAAAATGACCGTGAGAAGCCATTTGGAGAAGATGAGTCATGTGCATGGCAGCAATGTCATTTGGTGTCGGCGCATTTTTAAGGAGTGCATAAACAGAATTCTGATGTACACCGAATTTAAAGTAGTATTGAAACTCAGGGAAGACCTGATACAGATAAGAAGTCAGCTGTATTTTTAACGGGTACACTGCTTCACCGTTTTATGGCGGAATCTGCCATGCTCCTTGAGTTCGATGTAATCCAGCTCCTATAAGGTCAGAAACCTTAAGGAATCCTGCATCATAAGGGTTTTAGCAATAACAAACGTTTCGACTTCATTAGTCTTGGTTTTGCGTACACTATTCTTACGCATAGCCGAAGTCTTGATAGGGTTAAAACACATATTTTAAAATTCTTGCTTATAAAAAAACGAACAAGGATGTCACCGTAGTGTGCCGTTGATTCAAGACTTATGATGATGCTGTTCTGGTCAAGGAGTACCAGTATAAAAAGCAGCAGATAGAAGCCATCATAGTTATTTGTGAATTTGAACGGCTCGATGAGTATCTCGCCCTCCGAAGAAATCACAGCGCGAAATGGTTAAGTTTGGCAATATCAATACCTACATAGATCATGAGGTTCTACATCCCTTTCATAAAGTCTGATACTGTGATATCCACCAACAATTATCATTGTAGACTTGATTAAAATAAGTACTCAGAGTGAAACACTCCGGAAACATCCAGTTAATAAACAATTCAGATAAAGGTAGCGGTAATACAATCCTGTTGTGTAGTCAAGCTATAGAGAAAAATCAATAGTCCACAGTATCTGAATGTATTAAACTACAGAACAAAAAAAATGAAAGGAACATGTTGTTTTTGCTTCTATAAACATCATACAAGATAAAAATGGTTTCTGTAATCATTCCCACATATGGTGGTGCTGCTGGTATCAAGAAGGTAATTGAATCAATCTTAGTTCAAACGTATAAAAATATTGAAATAATCGTTGTTGATGATAACGGAAAGGGAACGGATAATCAACGAAAAACTATAAAGAGACTTAAAAAGTATATAGATGAAAAGAGTATAATATATATAATCCATGAAAAAAATTTAGGTGGCTCATCGGCAAGAAATACCGGTGCAAAAGTTTCCAAAGGTGATTATTTAATGTTTCTTGATGACGATGATACTGTGTCAAACGATAAAATAGAGAATCAGGTCAAGGCTTTGCAGGATGTCGGTTGCAAATATGGGATAGCCTATTGTTCAACTAGGGTTTTCTATGACAATAAATTATCAAATATTATTAAGGTGAAAAAAAATGGTGATATTCTTTACGATTATCTTTTAGGAAAAGTTTATATGGGGACGGGTACTGCCTTGATGGTGCGTGATGCATGGGAGTCGCTCGGCGGATATAATGAGAGTTTTGTCCGTCATCAAGATTGGGAGTTTTTTGCAAGAGTTCTTGATAAATATGATGCTATTGCAGTTGATAATGTATACTTTAATCGTTACATTACCAATCGTAATTTGCCGCAAAATATTGATCTGACTGAAAAATATGCAGATCATTATATTGAATTTTTAAAGAGATATCCGTTCCATATACCAAATCGCCAAATTAGAAAAGTGATAAACATGAATAATTCAAGAATTGCTCTCTGTTGTATTAGAGAAAAGCAATATAAAAGATTTTTTAAAGTTATGTCAAAATACGATAATATTGTTCAGGCATATTCTTCCTTTGTGAGGTTTATGCTTTTGGTCTGCTTTCAAAAATTGATAGGTAGGAAGTCCTAAAGAGAGGTTGTATATGTCAATTACAATAACAAAATTACACATGAATACAGTGCGGAATACTATAACTTCTTGTTTGGTTGCAATGGCCTTTTTGTTTAATTCAATATGTCTTTTGGTGGGAATACTTTTTCCAGCCATTTCTGGTTTTGGAGATGTATTTGTTATAATAATTTTATTTATTGGTTTTTTATTATGTCTGACATCGCCAATGAGACTAATTAGAAATGTAATTTTTATGAACTTATTACTGCTGTTAGCTATTATATTATCGTATATATACTATAGATTTTCTCCTATGATATATACATTAATGTTAAACTTTTTTGCTTGGGGTATAGGCATTGCAGTAATTATGATGCAAGATTACGATCTTAGAAAAACAATTAATATATCTTATGTATTTTCAACTATCACATGCATTTTTGAGTTGATTTTTAATGCACATAATTTGTATGAACCTATGACATGGACATATGCAATTTTTCCATGTTTGGCTACTATAATTGTTCATTTTATATATTGCCGCTATTCAGGAATTTTATTAAAACTTTTTTATATTCCAGGTCTTTTAATGCTATTTAAGTTTTTTCTTTATGCCAATAGAGGAGGTGTAGTTTCACTACTTTTATTGATTTATTTAGTTTCTATAAAAGGAAAAAATTCCAATAGTAATAAATTAAGAAATAAGAAAATTTTAAATATATTGTTATTGATTTTGTTAGTGTGTTCTGTGTTTTTTTACGAGCAAATTATTGCTATCTTATACAATCTTTTAAGTCAAAGGGACATTGAAGTATCGGCATTGAGTAAAATGTATAGAATGATCGGACTGGGTAATGTTACAAACAACCGTAATGAGTTATATATATATGCATGGAATGGTTTTTTGGAATCACCTTTATGGGGAAATGGGATTGGTGGATTTTCAGTTAATCATGGCGGTTGGACTCATAATTTTGTTTTGCAGATACTCTATGAAGGCGGTATAGCACTATTTATTATAATTATAGTACCACTAGTAAAAATAGTAGTATTTTTCATCAATGGAAAACAGGTTACCAACGAAGAATATTCATTATTTGCTTTATTTTTCTGTACATCAGTTCCGCGACTTTTATTTTCGACAGAGTTATGGAACACACAAGGTTTTTGGATGCTATTGGCGTTCGGGATGATTACAATAAAAAAGCATAAAAATATAAGAAAGGAAAATTGATATGTATATATTATCTATAGGCGGACGATATAAACCAACCAATGGTGGCAATGCAAAAAGGATATCGACCATGTGTGAGGCTTTTAGTCGCCAAGGAAATAAGGTTACGGTTATGACCTGTGATGGCAACAGTTCGGAAAATTCTCAAGAAACCATTAGGGATGTTGAGGTTTTAAGATATACAGATTGTAACAAACTAACTGCAAATGTTAAAAGCGTTATACGTAAAAAAAAGGTTGATATTATTCTTGTGCATGAAGAAACATACGTAAGGAAATTAAAAGGCATGAATATTTTAATACCTATTGTATATGAATGTCATGCTATAGAGCCAAATCCGAATAAAATAAAAGAGGCAATTTTGACTATTTTAAGAAAGTGGTATTTTGATAAAAAATTTATAAAAAGAGTTTTCGTTCTTTCAAAAAATGCAGGAAAAAATTTTGCATGCAGATTTTCGTATCCACAAGAACTCATCGTTTATACTCCTAATGGATTGAATAAAGGGAGCTTTTATATTGATACTATGCATTATGGGGAAAGTGAAAGCTTTATTTACGGCTATTCAGGTACTCTATATGAATTTCAAGGAATTAAAATACTCTTAAAGTATGCAAAGGACATCCTCAATATTGCATCTGATGTGAAAATTATGATAGTTGGAGGAGGACCTATGGAGAACGAAGTGAAATCCTATGTTAAGGCAAATGGTCTTGAGGACAGAATAATCGTTACAGGCTCAGTCTCACAGGAAAAGTTTGATGAGTTGACTCAAACTTTTGATGTTATGCTCATGCCCCGTCCATTAATGCTTTCAACTGAGAGTGCTGTACCACTTAAAATTTTCGATGCAGCTATACATAAAAAACCGGTGGTGATGTCCAATGTATCAGGACTTACTGAAGCTTATACAGAAAATGCAGCATTAATATACGATTCGAAAAATTCTGATGATTTTGTAAAATGTTGTAAAAAAATTTACCGTAATAGAGAACTTGCTCAAAAATTAGTGGAAGGGGAAAAAGTTGCACTTTCGACATGGCCTTCGGTCGATGAAGTAGCATTTCTTCAGTTAGAAGAAATGCTAAAAGTTATAAAGGATGGGTGAATATATGGGTATAAAACTAAAAATTAAAACTATTATAGGTAAGGCATACGCTAAAGTATATCATTATGATAGTAAATATCTTTCTGGCCGTTGGTTTACGGCAGAGCAAAATTATATTGGTTGGAATTGGGTTATTAAAAACGGCCCAAATTGTCACCGGAGAGGGACAAACCTTAGTTGTCCATGGCCAGCTTCGGCAGATAGCCGTATTGTTGGTGCTACTAATATTGAGTTCCATCCTGATGATTTAAATAATTTTCAGCATTTTGGTTGTTATTTTCAAGGTAAAGGAAGAATAACGATAGGTAAGGGTACTTGGATTGCTCCTAATGTTGGAATAATAACTGCCAATCACAATGCTTGGGATTTGGACAAACATGATGACGCTAAACCTGTAATTATCGGGGAAGACTGTTGGATTGGTATGAATAGTATTATTTTGCCAGGGGTAGAATTAGGTTGTAGAACTATAGTCGGTGCCGGTGCTGTTGTAACAAAATCGTTTAAGGAGGGATTCTGTATAGTTGCAGGGAATCCTGCAAAGTTGATAAAAAAAATGGAAATAGACAATAATGCATATAATATAAACTCTTAAAATATCGGTAGTTGAACTTTATAATGATAGACTTTATAGTATATTTTGAGGAGTAAGGATAATATTTCCTGTGATTTGTTTGGATTCAGATGTAAATTGGGTTAAAAAATGACAAAGAAGAAATCATTTGTGGCAGAGTATCTTACTTTTTGTGGTGTAACTATATAATATGATACATGATGAAACTGATATATTTGGAGTATATGATATAGTAATAATTTTTTAGTTAGTGGTAGAGATATTGTTATATAGTATGAGACATGGACGGATAACAGTATTACTGCAGTATATTGTATTATAGCAAAATGTATACGATAAAATCGGAAAGATACTAGGCAGTAACCTTGCGGGGGAAAAATATAATATCTTTGACTATGGATATATGCCGTGAATATAAACGGATAAATAGCAAAATATAATCTTCTAAAAAAGAAATTCTCTGGTAAGAGATAATATAGGGGGGTATAGATTATTTTAAAAAAGTTAAAAAGCCTTATTTTCAATGGCTTATCTTATATCATATTAGGAAATTTTTTGTCAAAATTTGTTGCTCTTTTATCTAGTATACTTATTGCTAGGTTTGTCGACAAATCAGAATATGCTTATCTATCTTATGCTGATAATCTATATTCATATATTGGTCTTTTTACGGGATTAGGCCTTGCAAGTGCATTATTGGTTGTTTGCACTCCTAATGTAAGTCTTGGTAAACAGCATAACTATCTTGGCAAAGCATTGAAGTATGGCGGCTTTTTTGAAGTTATTACTGCATTGCTGCTATGTGTAGGTGTGCAGTTTATTGGTATTCCATTTCCTGAAGCTAGAAAATATATGTGGATCTTATTGCTGTATCCTTTAACAACCTATCTTTTTAATACGCTTCAGGCATTCATAAGAGTAAAACGTAATAATAAATTATACGCAGGATTAGGAGCATCTCAAACTATTATTGTTTGTGTTTTTAGTATTCTGTTTGTATTGTTTTTGGATGCCATCGGGGTTGTTTTTGCAAGATATATTGCTGTTATTGCTGTACTCATTATGGCAGTAATGTACATTCGAAAAGTAGATGGACATGTAATATCTGAAAGCCTAAGAAGAGAAGAACATAAAAGATTCATTATGACTGGTATGGCTCTAATGTTTGCTAATCTGTTTTCGGGAATGATGCCGATAAACGAGGCCTTTATTGTCAATAATCTCATTAAGGACGAAGTTATTACTGCAAACTTTAAAGTTGCAGGTATTATACCATCAATGTTACCGATTATTACAAGTTCAGTTATGGTATACTATTTTCCAATAATTGCTGCTATGAAGAATGGTACAGAGATAAAGAAAAAAGTATTCAATATTGCTCTTATAAATGGTATTATCATTATCATTATAACTATCATAGGGATGTTTTTAACACCGTTTAGTATAGGTCTCGTTTACGGACAAAAATATGCCGATGCGGCGAATATTTCATATTCATTGTGGGCGATGCGTGCCGTTAATGCAGTTCTTAGAATGGTTCCTCTTAATATCTTGGCGGCTATTGGTCAGTCAAAATTTAATGCTTATGTTTCAGTTGTAACCTGTGTTATACATGCAGTATTGGACTACGTGTTTATTTATAAGTGGGGGGTAAATGGTATTGCATATGCGGCGATCATAGCATATATAATTTCATCCATTGTTATGTGGTTACATTTTACTAAAACCTGTAATAAACAAATTATTTAAAACGAAAAAGGAGAAAAGAGTTGCGGTTATTTGTACACCTTGATTTTGAGTATAACAGGAAAAAAACGTGGATAAAGACGGAAAACGGATACTTTGTGGGAACGATTTTTAGAAATAATTGTCTATTGACAGAGAAGGATATAAAAGAGCTTCTAGAAAGTATACAAAATGTTGAACAAGCAACTGCGTTTGTCAAAGAAGTCAATGGTTTTTTTGCATTGGTTATTGAGCTCTCAGGCACAGTGTTCTTAGCCGCTGATCATGAGCGTACAATCCCACTGTTTTATGAAATCAAGAATGATAATGTGTTTGTTTATAACCACATTTCTATTGAAATGATTAAGACTCATGGCAGAAATAGGCAGGCATTGAAGGAATTTAATAGTTGCCTTTTTATATCTGGAAATGATACCGTTGCCTGTAATATCAAAGGAGTCATGGCAGGAGAAACTGTAATAATATCCGATGGAAAAGTGAGTAGACAGTACTATTATAAGTTCGACAATGCAAAAGTAGAATATATTGATAAGTATGAATTATTCCGGATGATTGACGAAAAGTTTGTTGAAGCAATTAAAAGACTTATAAAGTTTCTTGATGGTAGATGTGCAGTGATTCCATTGAGCGGGGGGCACGATTCCCGCCTTGTTGCATACTATTTAAAACGTCTTAAATATGATAAAATTGTCACTTATACTTATGGACCAAGAGGGAATTCTGAAGCAATTACTTCCGAAAAGGTTGCAAAATTTCTGGATATAGAGTGGCACTGTGTAGAATATGAACCTCCAAAATTACAGGTACTTTTTAAAGATAAATTTGACGAACTTGTTAATTTTTATTCTAATGGTGTTTCTTCGGTATGCATACAGGACTGGTATGCTGTAGATTACCTTCATAAAAAAGGGGTTTTTCCAAAAAATTCGGTTTTTGTACCAGGACACTCGTTTGACGCTATAGCAGGTTCAGTTATTCTACCGAAATACATACAGAATGATGTCATTACTAAGCAACAGTTAATGGAAGATATACTTTACAAACATTATTCTGAAGGAAAAAGGAAATTATCATCTAAAACGCGGAGCTATTTTAAAACCAAGATAAATGATGAATTGCTTCGAAACGAACCTGATATTTTGTCGAGTGATAGGGCATTTAATCTTTTTCAGAATTATAATGTTCGTGAACGCCAAGCAAAGTTTATTTGTTGTCAAACTAAACTTTACGAATATTATGACTACGATTGGTATTTACCGCTTTGGGACAATGAGCTTATTGCATTTTGGGAAACTATTAACATAAGTTGCAAATATAATCGAAAGCTTTTTTTTGATTTTACAAATTATCAATATAAAGATCTTATGATAACAGCACCGGTAGAAAATGAAAAAAGCAGAGAAAAAAAAATGGTAAATATGAATCCAGTTGTCCGTGTAAGAAGAAAGATAGGGCAACTTATAAATTATGTTGATTATCACTATTGTCTGGCATATTTCACGCCGTATGATGTGATATCAATATACTTGCGTAAAAGGGTATTAAATATAGGCTTTTTTGTAAACCAAAAGATTATAGAGATAATAAGGAGAAAAAAATGATTAACGTAATTGGGCTTGGCTACATTGGTCTTCCAACCGCTTTGATGATGGCGTCTCATGGTTTAGAGGTTATCGGAACTGACTACAACAAGGAGTTGGTAGCAACATTGAATGTAGGAAAAACAACATTTAAAGAAGAAGGACTAGAAGAACTATTTAACTTAGCTCTTAACGCTGGCATTAAATTTACCACAGAATATCAGGTTACAGATACTTACATCGTTTCTGTGCCTACTCCGTATGATAAATTTAGCAAAAAGGTAGATGCCTGCTATGTAGTATCTGCTATCAAATCAATCATGGATGTATGCCTGAAGGGCGCCACAGTTGTTATTGAATCTACTGTTTCACCTGGAACTATCGACAAGTATGTTCGTCCGGCTTTACAACAATGCGGCTACGTAATTGGTGAGGATATTAACCTTGTTCATGCACCTGAGCGTATCATACCAGGTAATATGATCTATGAGCTTCTACATAACAACCGTACAATAGGTGCAGATGATAAATCTATTGGAGAAAAGGTAAAGAAAATTTATACTTCCTTTTGTCAAGGAGAGATTGTTGTAACAGATATTCGAACTGCAGAAATGACCAAAGTTGTTGAAAATACTTTCCGTGCAGTTAATATTGCATTTGCTAATGAGCTTGCGAAGATTTGTCGCCATGATAATATGGATGTTTATGAGATTATCAGTATTTGTAATATGCATCCACGTGTAAATATACTTCAGCCAGGTCCAGGTGTTGGTGGCCACTGTATATCGGTGGATCCTTGGTTCTTGGTAGGCGATTATCCGAGTTTGGCGAAAGTTATTGATGAAGCGATGAAAACAAACGATGGAATGCCAGATTTCATACTTAATCGAATTTATGAGATCATGAAAGAGAATAATATCTCGGATTTTTCTCGTGTAGGACTTTATGGACTTTCTTATAAAGAAAATGTTGATGATTCCCGTGAATCGCCTACACTTCAGCTTCTAGAAAGCCAGGAAAGACATCTTGCAATACCGCTCAAGACATATGACCCATATTTTGAGCATGATATTGTTCCGAACCAGTATCATGAATTTGATAAGTTCCTTGGAGATATCGATTTAATCGTTATAATGGTAAGCCATAATCAGATTAAAGAGAACATGAATAAGTTAAAAGGAAAAATTGTATTTGATACTCGTAGATGCTGTGACTTACCCGGAACATATAAAATTTAATGATAAAGGATCAATAATATGAAAACAGTTATGCTTGCCTTTGGAACGCGTCCCGAAGCAATAAAAATGTGTCCTCTTGTTAATGAACTGAAGACAAGAGAAAATCTAAATACAGTCGTATGTGTAACTGGTCAGCATCGTCAGATGCTCGACCAAGTACTTGATGCATTCAACGTTATACCTGACTATGATTTGTCTATTATGAAGGACAGACAGACGTTGTTTGACATTACCACAAACATTCTCAATAGTATAGGCAGAGTTCTTGATAATGTAAAGCCAGATGTTGTGTTGGTTCATGGTGATACATCGACTACTTTTGTAACTGCGCTTGCTTGTTACTATAAACAGATACCAGTGGGACATGTGGAGGCCGGACTTCGTACATATAATATATATAGCCCTTACCCTGAAGAATTTAACCGTCAGGCAGTTGGAATTGTAGCAAAGTATAATTTTGCCCCGACTGAACTTTCAAAAGAAAATCTGATAAATGAGGGTAAGAATCCTGATTCAATCTATGTTACCGGGAATACTGCCATAGATGCACTTAAAACTACTGTCTATAAAGACTATACTCATCCGCAATTAGAATGGGCAAAGGATAGTAGACTTATTATGATTACAGCTCATCGTCGTGAGAATATTGGTAAACCGATGCACAATATGTTTCGTGCAATTCGTAATGTTATGGATGAGCATCCTGATGTCAAGGCAATTTATCCAATTCATATGAACCCAGTAGTTCGTAAGGCAGCTAATGAAGAGCTTGGAGGCAGTTGCCGCATTCGCCTTATTGAACCGCTTGATGTACTTGACTTCCACAATTTCCTAGCACGAAGCTTTTTGATTTTAACAGACAGTGGCGGCATTCAAGAAGAAGCTCCTTCGTTAGGTAAGCCTGTTCTTGTCATGCGTGATACAACAGAGCGTCCAGAAGGAATTGCCGCAGGAACACTTAAACTCGTTGGTACTAATGAGAAAGATATTTATAATAATTGTAAATTATTGCTTGAAAATCAAAAAATGTATGATGCTATGGCTAGGGCTTGTAATCCTTATGGTGATGGCTTTGCTTGTAAGAGAATTGCAGACATATTGGAAAAATAAGATAATGAAGATTAGTGTGAAAGAAAGTAGAGGACAGCCATAAATGGGCGCACTTCAATAAGCTGTCTATAACAGACAACTTTTTGAAATTATAAATTAACAGTTTTGTTTAAGGAGCCAGTGGTTCATTAAGAGGAAGTAATCCCTCCTTTTGAAGAGGTTTCATGGCTTGTTTGATAGCCTTATCTTTCTGCTTTTGGACAAGTGTTTCAGGCATATCAATTTTATACAAATCACTCGGAGCCCACTCTTCGCCAGTAGACAGCATCTGGTAAATAGCGGTGAGAATCATCCGAGCAATAGCAATGATGGCTCTTTTCTTGCCACGACGTTTGACAAGAGATTCATATTTTTTCTTATAGTAAGGAGATTTATCGAATTTTACGGCGGCATGAGCACATTGAATCAATGCAGGTTTAAGGTAGACACCGGCATGTGTAATTCGAATAGATTTCTTTTTACCATCATATTTATAGCTTCCGGGTGTAAGTCCAGCCCAGCAGCATAAGCGTTTTGAACTCGAGAACTGAGACATATCAATACCAATTTCGGAGATGATGATGAAAGCACTATCATGTTTAAAACCCGGAATGGAGTGCAACTGGACAGCATTTTCATAGTCAGCGTTAGTAGAAATCAAAGATTCTATCATAGAGTCCATATCATTGATTTCAGCTGTGATAAATCCATATGTGCGCGGAAGAAGCGCATACGATATTTTGGGGAATCAGTCATCTGGTATCCTTCGATGGATTCTATAACAGCATCTTCTTTAGATTTGAGACGTCTGAGAAGTTTTGAAGCAATTTCTTCGTGGTTAATAGAGTTATTAAACTGTTCGAGCAGGTAATCGATAATGGATGTGGATGACTTCCCAAAGATATCGGAAACAACAGAATCTAATGTGACATTACAAACAGTAAGCACATTCTGATATTGATTCTTTTTACTGGAACGGCAGAAAATAAGTTTGTAACGATAGCGAGTATATTCACGTATAATACGAATTGGTTTACAAGGAATATGGCTGCCTTTCACAAGTCCAAGACGGAATAAGTCACCAATCTATTTAGAATCTTTCGTATCGTCTTTGTTACCTTTTACAGCTTTTACTCGTTTCGGGTTAGCGATAGTAATATTGATTTCATTTTCAAGAGAATTAAAGACAGGAATCTAGTATTTACCGGTAGATTTCATGCAGACATCCCGGCAGTTATTGTCAAGAAGCTAAGCTTGAATTAGATAATCGAGTGGTTAAAGGTAGAGAAGCATTTTTTGATAAGAAGGCTCGATTCCACCAGTAGTTTTAATAATTGTGGCAACGAGAAAAGATTTGTGAATATCGACACCACAACAGGTTTGGTAAGTAACTTTCATAAGTCAAGCTCCTTTCATAATAGAACAGAAGCTATTGACTGAATTGCCATACAATTAAACTAAAAAGTTGAAATAATACTTAGTGTACGGACTCGTAGTACCACTTATTTGTGCTTGAAAAGATAGAACTTACACTGATTAAAATGCTGTCTAAAACGAAGAAAGTATTACAACTCCCCTCTCCGTGCCTTGTAGTATAGCTTCTTACTAACTATTTTACATCATAGGGTAGAAGTTGGAACACTTTCATTATTATTTGTGCCGCCGCTTGGCGGCGGAATGGAGATTAAAATGTCAATTTATAATAAACTTATTTGCAAGCAAGCAAACTTGGCATTAATTGGCCTTGGCTATGTAGGAATGCCGATTGCGGTTGCGTTTGCAATGAAAGGTATTAATGTTATAGGCTTTGACCTTAACAAAACGAAAATCGAATTGTATAAATCAGGTATTGATCCAACCAAGGAAGTCGGAGATGCGATAATAAGGAATACTACTGTACAATTTACATCGGATGAAACAAAGCTTCGTGAAGCAAAGTTTCACATTGTTGCAGTTCCGACACCTGTAAATACTGACCATACACCTGATCTGACACCAGTTATTTGCGCTAGTGAAATTCTTGGACGTAACCTGACAAAAGGTTGTATTGTTGTATATGAATCTACTGTTTATCCTGGTGTTACTGAGGATGTCTGTGTTCCAATTCTTGAAAAAGTCTCGGGTATGAAATGCGGTGTTGACTTTAAAGTCGGTTATTCCCCTGAGCGTATCAATCCAGGAGATACGGTTCATCGTTTGGAGAACATCCAAAAAATTGTTTCTGGTATGGATAAAGAATCTTTAGAAGAAATTAAAAAAATATATGATTTAGTAATTGAAGTTGGTACATATCCGGTATCTACAATTAAAACCGCAGAGGCTATTAAGGTTGTAGAAAATAGTCAACGCGATATTAATATTGCTTTCATGAATGAACTTGCCATGGTATTTGACCGTATGGGAATTGATACCAACGAGGTTGTGGACGGCATGAACACTAAGTGGAATGCACTCGGTTTCCGTCCCGGACTTGTTGGAGGACACTGCATTGGAGTTGATCCATATTATTTTACCTATGAGGCGGAAAAACTGGGTTATCATAGTCAGATTATTCTTAATGGCCGTATTGTTAATGATAGTATGGGCAAATTCGTTGCAGATGCTGCTATTAAGAATATGATTTCAGTTGGTCAAGCTCCGAAAAACTCTAAGGTGGTAATACTTGGACTAACATTTAAAGAAAATTGCTCAGATACTAGAAATAGCAAGGTTGATGACATTATTAAACGTTTAAAAGAATATGAGATCGTACCAGTTGTTGTTGATCCGTGGGCTAGCGAGAAAGAGGCTATCCTTGAATACGGTGTTACTTTGACTAGACTGGAAGATGTTAAGGATGCGGATTGCGTAATTGTAGCAGTTGCACATAATCAGTTTAAGAAACTTAGTTTGTATGAGATTGAGCAGCTTTTCAAAGCTAGTAATAACTCTGAAAAAGTTCTTATTGATGTTAAGGGGCTTTATAAGGTTTCGGAACTAAAAGCCTCCGGCATGAAATACTGGAGATTGTAAGATTGACTTGAAAAACACAGTGCATCAGTACATGGCTATAGTTACGATTAATAGTAGAAAATGTGAGCAGATACTGTAAATATAAATGATAAATCAAAGACAGATCCTTTGTATAGAATATAAATTTGACAAAACCAGCACAGGAAGATAAACTTAAATGTGCCGAAGAAATACATCTTTGAAGCTGCAGCAGTAATTCTACTGACATAATTGCATTCATATAGAATTGAGCAGTCTCAATTCTATACCAGCAAAAGACTGTACCTTCCGAGAGCCTAAACTACATTTATGGAGAAAAAAAGTGAACAATAATTCAAACAAAAAACCAATCAAGAAACAAGTCGACTGGATGATAACCCTTGTCCCCTTCCTGCTTATCGTGGTATTGTGTGTTCTATTCTTTTTCATGCCGGACCAATCCAACGCCGTATTGAGCCAAATCCGCTATTTCTTCGGAAATACCTTTGGCACCTATTACCTAATCATAGGACTCGGCATTTTTTTAGTTTCCATCTACGTGGCCGTGTCAAAATACGGTGACATAGTTCTCGGAGATCCGGGAGAAAAACCGAAGTATTCCTTTTTTGCATGGGGTTCCATGATGTTCACCTGCGGACTGGCGGCAGACATTCTGTTCTATTCCTTCTCAGAATGGTTCATGTATGCGGCAGATCCCCATATCGCAGAGATGGGAAGTATTCAGGACTGGGCCAGTGTGTACCCCATATTTCATTGGAGTCTGATTCCCTGGGGCTTTTATCTGGTTCTTGCCGTTGCTTTTGGATTTATGCTTCATGTAAGAAAGAGAAAACGTCAGAAATATTCGGAGGCATGCCGCCCGGTTCTTGGAAAACATACCGATGGCATAGCCGGCCGACTCATAGACCTTTTGGCGGTCATTGCCCTGCTGGCGGGTACAGCAACTACATTTAGTGTGGCGACCCCGCTGATGGTTGATATCATTAACAGTCTGTTCGGCATCCAGCTCAATCGTTCCGTTGTGACAGCCGTTATACTTGTCATTACCTGCTTTATTTATACATATTCATTGCTTCACGGCTTTAAGGGAATCAGTATTCTGGCAAAGGCATGTATTTACTTGTTCTTTGGCCTTCTGGCATACGTTCTGTTTTTCGGCGGGGAGACCAGATATATCATAGAAACAGGATTTTCTTCTCTGGGTAGGATGGTTCAGAATTTCTTTGAATTGGCAACTGCCACCGATCCACAGAGGACAACCTCCTTTCCGCAAAACTGGACCATTTATTACTGGGCGTACTGGATGGTATGGTGCGTGGCCGCCCCCTTCTTTATCGGCAATATTTCCAGGGGGCGTACCGTCAGACAGACCATTTTGGGCGGATACGTCTTTGGTGTAGGCTCTACGATCATGAGCTTTATTATCCTGGGCAACTATTCTTTGGGAAAACAGATGAATGGAACTGCGGATTTCCTGACAAAATATAAGGAGACGGGAGATGCCTACGGATTGATTACGGATATTATCGGGACCATGCCCTGTGCACCCCTGGTGTTAGTAGTAGTCTTGGTAACTATGATTGCTTTCTATGCCACCTCATTTGACTCTATTGCGCTGACGGCATCCTGTTACAGCTATCACGTTTTGGAGGAAGGGGAACAGCCCCACAGAGGAATCCAGCTGATGTGGTGCATTTTATTGATTTTGCTTCCCATTGCACTTATATTTGCGGAAAGTTCTATGAGCAACCTGCAGTCTGTGAGCATAGTTTCCGCGTTTCCTATCGGCTTTATAATGGTGTTGATTGTTTGGAGCTTTTTAAAAGATGCCAAGAAGTACATGAAAGGGAAAAAGTAGCTGACCGGCATACGCAGCAAAGAATAAAGGAGCAGCTAATTGGACGTATATCAGATTTTAATTACACATAACAGACCGTGGACGGCCCGGGAAATGCTCTGTGTCGCCTTGCTGCTGGCCGCTGCTCTGTTTGCGGCAGGTTATCTGCTCCGGCATCAAAAGATAAAGCCCTCCCAGGCGCTGGCCGGAATATCTCTGGTGCTCTTCCTTTCGATTGTATTCGGCTCCACTGTATTTACCAGGATGCCTTCCAAGCGGCAGTTTGAGCTGCAGCTCTTCTGGTCCTGGAGGGAAGTCATCGTAAACCATAACAGGGAGCTGCTGAAAGAAAACCTGCTGAACTGTATTTTACTTGTTCCGATGGGAATACTGTTTCCCATCCTTCTGCACCGGAAAGTAACCTGGCGGCAGGGGCTGCTGTGGGGATTCCTGGTATCTGCGGTAATTGAAACCTGCCAGCTGGTATTTTGCAGAGGCCTTTTTGAATGGGATGATATGATTCATAATGCACTGGGGTGTATGGCAGGCTGTCTGATTACAAATACCGTGAGCGTACGGAAGACTTAGTGGACTTATTTACTTAGATATGATAAAATCCCTTTGTGGCAATTGTCCTTGAAAACGTAGACATTTAGGGGACTTTGGAACATTATGTAAAGAAGAAGGAGCAAAACAAAAAATGAAGAAGTCTGTTATTTTAATTTTGGCGGGATGTATCATCATAACCGCCGGCGTAGCCTGCTTAGTATATACAACAGACAGAGAAGGCCCTGTAATACAGATCGATGAGACAACTGACCTTACTTACACGGAAGGCCAGGACAAAGAGGAACTTTTAAGAGGAGTAACAGCCATTGACAAAAAGGACGGGGATGTCTCCGACACCCTGATGGTTGAAAGCATCGTACCTGCCCTTTCAGGAAATAAGGCAACGGTTACTTTTGTTGCCATTGACAAGCACAATAATGTAACCAAATATCAATGTGAAATTAACTACCAGGGTGCAGCCGGCGCAGACACCGAAGCGCCCCCGGAAGATCAGAATACAGACACAGAGGCAAAGGATACAGCAGAAGATACGCCGGACACGGGAGAAGAGACTCCGGAAGCGCAGGAGACAGGCGGCGCTCCGGAATCCCAGGCTCCCTCTGCGGATGAAACGGAAGCTGCCATCTCCCAGCTTCCGGAAGGGAGTCCCGCTTTCCGGCTGACAGAGCACCAGATAACGCTGAAAAAAGGGACAAAGTTTAATTACATGGACTACATCCGGGAGATTACCGATGATAAGGACTCAAGAGAAGATCTGTACCGTAAAATCCGTGTAAGCGGAGAGGTTAAGACTTCACAGGCCGGGACTTACGAGGTATCCTACTCCGTGACAGACAGTGACGGACATCAGTCTAATGTAGAGAAGCTTCAGGTAACTGTTGAATAGAATACGGATTCTGCAGGATAGAGTACAGATGAGGAGAACGAATATTGTTGATTGATGTACATAACCATATCTTACCAGGTGTAGATGACGGTGCAGGTGATATAATGGAGTCCCAGAAGATGCTTGCCATTGCCGTGAGTGAGAAGATTGATGCCATCATAACCACCCCGCATTTTGAGTGCGGCATGGACCAGGCAGTCATAGAAAAAAGGGCGGAAGCTTTTGAGAGCCTCTCCCAATATATTCAGAAGGCAAAGCTGCCGGTAGCCTTATATCCCGGCAATGAGTTATTTTATAGTGAGGGAATCATAGAAGCCTTGGATTCCGGGGACGCCCTTACCCTGAATCATACCCGGTATGTGCTGGTGGAATTTCCGATTTACGAAGAATTCAGCTATGTCCGGAGGGCGGTCCAGAGGCTCCGCTACGCCGGCTATCTGCCGGTGCTGGCACATGTAGAACGCTATGAAAACCTGCTGAAGGAAGAAAAGATTGCAGAGATCGTTAATATAGGCGCATATATCCAGGTCAACGCATCCAGTATCACCGGACGGGCCGGATGGCAGATGCGGCGGTTACTTCTCAGGCTGGCACGCCGTGACCTGATTCATTTTATAGGAACCGACGCCCATGGGTGGGAGCACCGGCGGCCTAAGATGCAGGAGTGCCTTGCCTATCTGGAAAAAAAGGCCGGAAAAGACTGTGTGATTACCATTACCAGAGATAATCCTGAAAAATTACTGAGAGGAGAAAATATCAGTGGAAAAGTTAGAAATTAGAGATGATGTGGAGCTGAGCAACCGGGAGAAAGAAGTCTACCGTACCCTCAGAACCAATCTGGAATTTACAGGGGTGGAGAACCGGGCCATCGCGGTTACAAGCTGTACACCCAACGACGGAAAATCAGTGGTGTCTTATAACCTTTCGCTTGCTCTGGCAGAGAGCGGAAAGAATACGTTATTTGTAGATGCGGATCTTAGGAAATCCGTTTTGGTTCACAGACTTAATATGAAGAATCCCTCCAAAGGACTCAGTCATCTGCTTTCCGGACAGGTGGGAGCTAATGATGTGATTTATTCCACCAACAAGAAAAACTTATTTATGATTCCCTCAGGAATCTTTCCCAGCAATCCCACGGAGCTTTTGAGCAATGGCAGATTCGAAAAATTGGTGGCGGGGCTTAAGGGTACCTTTGATTACATAGTCGTAGACACTCCGCCTCTTGGAAGTGTCATTGACGCGGCAGTGATTGCCAAGATATGTGACGGTTCCGTCCTTGTCCTGGCAGCGGACAAATCCTCCAGGAATGAGGCTAAAAGCGTGGTGGGCCAGCTGAAGGCTGCCAACAGCAATGTCCTGGGCGTTGTCCTGAATAAAGTAGATTACAAGGGCAATGGCTATTATGGGAAGAAATACGGCGGTTACTATGGAAAGTACACCAGCTATTACTAAAAGAGAAAACGTGAAATACATTCCAAAAGGGGAACAAGATGAACAAGAACAGAGAATTTGAAGATGAAATGGAAATTGACCTGGGAGCCCTTCTCCATGTACTGCTGCGAAAATGGTGGCTCATTGCAATCTGTGCGTTTATGGGGGGGATCATAGCCCTGGGTATTACGGCAGGTCTGCTGACACCTATGTACCAGTCCAATGCGCTGCTCTATATATTGAACAAAACCACCAGTGTGACTTCCCTGGCAGATATTCAGATTGGTACAGAGCTTACCGCCGATTTCGAGGTGATTGCAACCAGTAAACCAGTGATCGATGCTGCTATCGAGCGGATCAAAGAGGAAGAGGGGAAGTCCTTTACGAGAAAGGATATTCTGGAGATGCTTCAGGTGAGCAATAAGTCAGGGACCCGTATTCTGACAATCTCCGCAACCTCAGCCAATCCTCAGGATGCTTGTATTGTAGCCAACGCGGTGGCCGGTGAGACGGCGGACCGGATGGCTGACATTATGAAAGCAGATCCACCCACTACGGTAGAACCTGCGGAGGTTTCTGAGAAGCCGGTAAGTCCCAGCATGAAGAAGAACACGGCCATTGGCTTCCTGGCAGGTATCGTCCTGGTATGCGCGGTCCTTGCCATCCGCTTTATGCTGAATGACAACATTCAGACAGAAGAAGACGTTGAGAGATATCTTGGACTGCCAACTCTGGCAACCATACCCTATGTAAAGAGCAGGGAAAAGGAGAAAGCAGGGAAGCAGCGCGCGCTGAAGGAACATAAGAAAGAGGCATTGAGTGAAAAGAAGCAATAAATTATTCTGGGTTTTTTTTGTAATCTTTCTGGGGGCTGTCATTTTTGGGGCATATTATTACATCAGCCAGCAGAAAAAGGAAGCTGTGTATGAGAAAATGGCAGAGCAGAACCAGGTGAAAGAAGAACCTGAACAAGAGGGAGAGCCTCCAAAAGTGGAAACTCCGCCTCCTGCGGAGGAAGAAAAGCCGGAGATTCCCATTGATTTTGCGGGGCTGCAGAGTACGAATCCTGAGATCTATGCCTGGATCCGCATTCCAGATACCGAGGTAGACTACCCCATGGTTCAGCGGCCGGAGGATGACACCTACTATCTGAGCCATACCGTGGAGGGAGCAGAGGGCCTTCCGGGTTCTATCTTCACAGAATCTCTGAATAAAAGGGACTTTACCGATCCCAACACCGTGATCTACGGCCACGATATGCGGGACGGCACTATGTTCGGACATCTGAAGAAATATATGGACAGTTCGTACATGGAAGAGCATCCGCTGATCTATATTTACACACCGGAGCACATTTATACCTATCAGGTATTTGCAGCGGTGACCTATGATAACAGACATATTCTGAGAAGCTTTGATTTTGCCCAGGAGACGCAGTACCAGGAATTTCTGGATTCCCTCCGGGATGCCAGGAGCATGGCCAGCTATGTGAGGGATGACATTTCCGTAAGCACAGAGAACAGGATTCTGACGCTGTCCACCTGCAACGGAAATGAGCAGCAGAGGTTTCTTGTGGAGGCGGTGCTGACAGATGAACAGTAAAAAGAAAAAAACAGTAATTTTGACCATACTTATTCTTATCCTTCTGCTGATCATAGGCGGCCTGATCTTCTGGCTGGCCGGAAGGATGGAAGAGAAGAGAGATGCGGTATCCGGTGAAGATACTGCCGGCACCACTGCCCCGGCCAGCGCAGATTCTGTGTATTATCAGGGGCAGGAGTACCGGTATAACCGTGATATAGAAAATATTTTATTTATGGGGGTGGATAAAAAGGAACAGATTGTGCTCCAGGATACCCCGGGGAAGGCCGGCCAGGCGGACAGTATTATGATCTTGTCTCTGAACAAGAAGGACAAGACAGCCAGAATTCTCCAGATATCCAGAGATTCCATGACAGATGTTGATATCTACGATGCCAACGGGAATTACTATACCACAGTGCAGGCGCAGTTAGCCACCCAGTATGCCTACGGCAGCGGGGGACAGAGCAGCTGTTATGCAATGAAGAAGACAGTATCTGAACTGCTGTATGATCTTCCCATTGACGGTTATATTTCCCTGAACATAGAGGCGATTAGTACTATCAACGACGCTGTGGGCGGTGTGACCATTACTGTTCCAAAAGATTATACGAGAATTGACCCTGCCTTCACAGAGGGGAGCACCATCACTCTCACTGGAGAGCAGGCAGAAAAGTATGTCCGCTATCGGGATACGAACGAGGAAGGCAGCAATAATGAGCGCATGGAGCGCCAGGTACAGTATCTGCCCGCACTGATTTCAGCTCTGAAAGGAAAAGCAGGCAAAGCCGGGGATTACTATGAAACTTTTTACCCCCTGGTGTCCTCTTATATGGTGACAGACCTGAGTGCGGAACAGATCAACCAGCTGTCGGAATATCAGCTTCTCTACGATGAGACAGAGTATGTACCCGGAGAGGTCCAAAACGGGGAAGAGCATGAAGAATACATCATCGACGAGGCAAAATTAAAGGATTTATTGATGGAAATGTTTTACAAAGTGGACCAATAGTGTTATAATGAACTCATGTTTCAAGTGAGGAGTAAAAGACAGGAGGATAAAAGTAATGAAGAAAATGATTGCTTTATTAAGCGCAGCAGTGCTGACTGTGGCAACTGCCGTAACAGCTTTCGCTTTGCCAAGTGTAAGCGTAGACGGCGTGGTAACCAAGACCGAGAGTGCTGTTGATGCCAATGGAAATGCAGTTACAGTTGAGATCAAAGACGTTCCGGAAGAATATAAAGCAGCGGTGGAAGAAGTGAAGAAAGAGGAAACGATTAAAGAGCTTCTGGGCGCTGACTTTAAAGAAGGAATGCAGGTAGTGGATGTGAAAGAAGTTAGTGTTCCGGAAGGAACCGCTTTTCCGGTAACGATTACCTTTTCAGTGCCTGGCGTGAAAGAGGGAACAGCGGTTGCGGTTCTTCACTATAATGGTTCTGCCTGGGAAAGAATTACAAAGGATGTAAAAGCCGGTAACGGTACGATTACCGCTACGTTTGATTCTTTATCCCCAGTAGCCTTCGTAGTTGACAAGGAAGCCGCAGAAGCGGCCAGTACTTCAACAAGCACATCTGCGAAATCTCCAAAGACCGGAGAATTCAATGTTCTCGGAATGGCTGGTATCGTAGCTATTATCGCATTGGGCGGAATGGCTGTTACTTATTCAAGGAAGAGAAAAGAAGCATAAGAAGATAAGGATATAAGCCCGGAGATTTCCGGGCTTTTTCTGCATGTGCGCCCGGCGGCGCACGTTTCTAACCGGTGCAAGTCCGGAATCCGCCCGGTGGTGGGAAGGATATAGCCGAAGGCAAGGGTGTCCATTGTGAGGTGGAATCCGAAGGAAGCCGGATATGGGGAACATACGAACCCATGGGCAAATCTCTGGTCTGACGAACAGAAACCACATAAGAGGCTATGCATGAGGATAAGGCTGCATGACAAGTCGAAGTCCAATAACTACCCGGAATCATGTATGGTAGATGTGGCAGATGGATGGAGAGAAAGAAACGTGTGGTACCTGGGGAGGTCTGCACGACACGCCCTGAAAGGGGTAACCATTA
>NZ_FQVI01000061.1 GCF_900129135.1 Lactonifactor longoviformis DSM 17459 | reverse complement strand
TGGCTGCTGGACGGAAAGACCTGGTACTATCTGAAATCTAACGGAGCAATGGTGACAGGCTGGCTGCTGGACGGAAAGACCTGGTACTATCTGAAGTCTAACGGGGCAATGGCAACGGGCTGGCTGAAAGACGGCAGCAGATGGTATTATCTGAGAGACAACGGAGCAATGGCTTCCAACACGTGGATTGGAAAATATTATGTAAATAAGTCCGGTGTATGGACCAGAACAAGATAGAGTAAAAGTATTACAGCGAGGGATGTGTTCCGGATGGAACATATCCCTCGTATTGCGATAAAAACGTAAGAAATCAAACCAAAATCATATGAAAACGTACAAGAAAAATAAATTTCCAAAAAAATCCACCTTTTTAGTAAATGCGTGGAGAGACAGAATCTGTGAAATCTGTTATAATCCTCCATGAAGCTATATAGGTAATATGAGGCAGAAGACTTCAATTAATTCCTTGGAGATTTCTGCCTTTAATATACAGTGGAACTTAGGGGCATGCAGAAAGCACCCCTTACTACATACGCTGCGGGCGGGCATACCGCAGGTTTCTGCGGTTGTTCATATCTCATTTACGTTCACAGAAATGGGAAAGGCTGGAGGAGGAGAAAAACGTGTTAAAAGTGTTTTTAGTGGAAGACGAAGTAGTTATGCGCAAAGGGATTAAGAATAATATACCCTGGGAAAAAGAAGGCTTTGTTTTTGTGGGGGAGGCCAGCGACGGGGAGCTGGCGTATCCGCTGATCAAGAAGACGAAGCCGGATATCCTAATCACAGATATTAAAATGCCTTTTATGGATGGATTGGAATTGAGCAGCATTGTGAAAAAAGAAATGCCTAATACCAAGATTATTATTCTCAGCGGGTACGGAGAATTCGACTATGCAAAACAGGCTATCAGCATTGGGGTTACTGATTACCTGCTGAAGCCTATCAGCTCCGCTAAACTTCTGGAATCAATCAAGGAGGTTGCGGCTGTGATTGAAAAGGAGCAGGAACAGCTGAAAATGATGGAGCAGTACGAAAATGAGATGAAAGAAAATATTACCATCAAACGCCAGAATCTGTTCCAGAAAATACTTGCAGGTCAAAGCTCTGCTATGGAACTTATGGAGGAGGCCCAGGATCTGGGCCTGGAGCTCACCGCGCCGGCCTATCTGGTAATGATGTTTAAGACTGTCATATACGGAGACTCCAGCTGCTATTCCGAGGCGCTGGTGAAAGCATCAAAGGAGATTATGGATCTGGCAGCCTCCTACGAACAGGTGCTGACCTTCGACAGAGGACTGGAAGGTCTGGCATTTGTCATTAAAGGAGACGGTGAAGAGGAACTGCAGGATTTTACAGCAGAGTTTGTAAGAGCACTGAAAGCTGTGATGGACGGGTACCACAGCGTGGAATATTTTGGGGGGATCGGCAGCGTAGTACAGCGCCTGAGAGACCTGAGCCAGTCCTATGATGCGGCCAGCAAGGCATTTTCCAGCAGATTCTTTACGGAGTGGAATAAAATAGTCAGCTATAAAGACGTGAGCAAAATGCATCACCTGAACGAGGATAAAATTGATCTCAATGCCATTCAGTCCTCCCAGATGGACCGAAAAGAAGTAGAAGATTTTCTGAAAAACGGTACGACTGAGGAAGTAGACAACTTTATTGAAGAGTATTTCCTGCGGGTGGGGGAAAGCAACTATAAATCCTTGATGTTCCGGCAGTATATAGTCATGGATCTATTTGCCTGTGTGCTTGGATTTCTGGAGGGGCTGGGTGTGAATCCGGACAAATTGCCGGAGGAGCTGCAGAATATTAATGAGACGGCCACAAAGATTCTTTCCATAGAAAATCTGAAGTTCCGTCTTCGAAAGCTTTTCTCCGAAGCGATCCAGCTCAGAGACAATGCGTCCAAGGGAAAGTTCCATCTGCTTCTGGAGGAAGCCAAACATTATATAAAGGAAAATTATTACCACAATGATATCTCCCTGAATACCGTAGCCACCAATGTCAATATCAGCCCCAGCTATTTCAGCAGTATCTTCAGCCAGGAGACTGGTCAGACATTTACCGAATATCTCACCGAGGTGAGGATCGAAAAAGCAAAGGAGCTTCTTATGTGCACAAATCTCCGGGCTTCAGAGATTGGATATCAGGTAGGATATAAAGACTCCCATTATTTTAGTTACATATTTAAAAAGGAAACAGGCTGTACCCCAAAAGAATACCGGATGAGAGGCAGGTAGTTCTATGATGATGAAATTATCTCTGAGAAAGCGGCTTACTGTGCTCACCTGCAGCATCTTGGTTCCCTTGTGTATCCTGGTGCTCTCTCTGACTTTTATGCTGCTTTCTTATGGACAGAAGTATGACAGTGTCGTAAATAATATTTCGGTGGTCAACCGGTATAATACTACATTTAAAGACTGTGTGGACTATACTGCGTACCGCATGGTAATCGGGGGGAAGACTGCAGATGAACTGGTGGCAGCCAAGGATCCCAGGGATCAGTATGAAGGGCAGAGGATCCAAAACCCCAGGGAATTGATCGGCAATGCCAGAAAGGATTTCCAGTATCTGCTTACGGTGACAAAGGATCAAAAAAATGCCAGAAGAATTCGTTGGATATTGAAGTGCCTGAACACCCTGGATGACAGCATAAACAAGATGGAAAAGCAGGTAAAGCTTAGCGGGTACTACGCGGATAATATGAATATCCTGATCAACGGAATCTATATTATTACAGAAGATGTCCAGGAAAATATACAGGAATATGTATACTATGAAACTTTAGGATTTGAGGAAATCCGCCAGGATCTTTCCAGCAGCATCAGTCACTCGGTACAGATAAGCACAGCCGCTCTGATTGGGATATTGGGTGTCAGTATACTGATTTCCAGAAAAATTGCAAACAGTGTAACCAACCCCATCCGGGAATTATGTGCTGCTACAGAGCTGGTTGCCCACGGGGATTTTACTTCTCCTACGGAAATTGACTCCGGCAATGAACTCCAGGTACTGACGAACAGCTTTAATCATATGAAGGGTGCCATCGCAGTCCTGGTGGAGGATATTAAGAAAGAGCAGAAAAAACTGCGGGTAACGGAGCTGCGCCTTCTCCAGGCCCAGATTAATCCCCATTTCCTGTACAATACGCTGGATACGATTATGTGGCTGGCAGAAGGCGGGGATACAAAACAAGTAGTGCAGATGGTATCTGCCTTGTCAGACTTTTTCAGAACTGTGCTCAGCGAGGGCAAGGAAATGATCACCATACAGGAGGAGGAAGCGCATATCCGCAGCTATCTGATTATCCAGCAGTTCCGCTACCAGGATATTATGGAATATGAGATTGACATTGAATCTTCCTTATATACAAACCTGATTTTAAAGCTCACCCTGCAGCCGCTGGTGGAAAATGCGCTGTATCATGGAATTAAAAACAAACGAGGGGGAGGGAAAATCTGGGTAAAAGGATATAAGGTGGAAAACATAATTATATTTAAGGTTTCAGATAACGGGATTGGAATGGATGAGGAAGAACTTAAGGCCCTGGAAGACCATGTAAAAGAGCGGAAAGGAAAAAAAGGCGGCAGTTTTGGGCTTAGAAATGTAAATGAGAGGATTCAGATTACCTATGGGGAGGAGTACGGTCTGTCTTTTGAGAGTAAAAAGGCCTGTGGTACCACAGTGACAGTCACCTTGCCCGCGCTGGGTTAAAAGAAATTATACCTTTTTCGAAAAATATCTAACAAACAGCCAAAAACTAAAAAAATCGTAAGATAAAATACAAAATAGAGGAAGTTTTCGGTTTTTTTTATTTTCAAACTTGGTAGAATTAGATACATCAGAAGGATGTAAGAAACATCTGAATGGATACTATTAAACTATAATTAAGGAGGAACTAAAGTATGAAAAGAAAGGTATTAAGCGCGTTATTATGTGCAACAATGATGGCAGGGATGCTGGCAGGCTGTGGAAACGACTCCTCAGAATCCACCTCCACTGACACAGAGACAAAAACAGAGAGCACAGATGCTGCAGGAGCTGAGGACGAGGCCGATGCCAGTGACGCGAAAGCAGGAGATGACGATTTAATCGTAGTTGGTTATGCACAGGTTGGTGCAGAGTCTGACTGGAGAACTGCGAATACAGAATCCTTCAAATCTACTTTTACAGAAGAAAACGGATACAAGCTCATCTTTGATGATGCACAGCAGAAACAGGAAAACCAGATTAAAGCAATCAGAAGCTTTATTCAGCAGGATGTAGATTACATAGTAGTAGCACCTGTAGTAGAAACCGGATGGGAGACAGTACTTCAGGAAGCAAAAGAAGCAGGAATCCCTGTTATTCTTTCTGACAGACAGATGGATCTTTCCGATGACTCTCTGTATACCTGCTGGGTAGGCGGAAACTTCGTAAAAGAGGGTGAGGACGCAGGAGACTGGCTGGCACAGTATCTGGAGTCTAAAGGTAAAGGCGAAGAAGATGTAAACATTGTAACCTTACAGGGAACCATCGGAGCATCTGCTCAGGTTGGACGTACCGAAGGCTTTGGAAACAAACTGAAAGAACACAGCAACTGGCATATGTTAGATATGCAGACCGGAGAATTTACACAGGCAAAGGGCCAGGAAGTTATGGA
>NZ_FQVI01000025.1 GCF_900129135.1 Lactonifactor longoviformis DSM 17459 | reverse complement strand
ATGAACCGTTCGATTCAGGCAGAGGGAACATTTGGAATCATAAAAAATGACCGCTGGTATAAAAGAATCGTAAGAAGAGGAATCGAATCAGTGCGAATGGAGATATTTCTGGTTTCCATAGGCCATAATCTTTATAAATATCATAATAAGCAGATGAGACGACAGAAAGCAGCCTAAAAAGAAAAAGCAGTAATCTGTGGGGAGGGGGATTTTATGTCCTTTTTTACTCCCAAAAGGTATCTAAATACAATATAAGACCATCGACTATGCCGATGGTCTTATAAAAGGGGCTTTTTTCACAGCCCCTTTGGGATCGGCCTGTCCCTTTTTGCAAATGCCCTGTCCCCAATTGCCCTTAGTATGCTACAATGTATCTATTACTACAGAAAAGGAGTCACTTCATGAAAATAGACCGTTTGATTGGAATTCTCTCTATCCTTCTTCAGCAGCAGAAGGTAACTGCTCCCTACCTGGCGGAGAAATTTGAGGTTTCAAGGCGCACCATTAACCGTGACATTGAGGATATCTGCAAAGCAGGCATCCCTATTGTGACAACCCAGGGGAAGAATGGGGGGATTTCCATTATGGAGGGGTACCGAATGGATCGAACGCTTCTCACCTCCTCGGATATGCAGTCTATACTGGCCGGCCTAAGGAGTCTGGACAGTGTATGCGGTACCAACAGATACCAGCAGCTTATGGAAAAGCTGTCTGCGGGCAATTCCTCTGTTCTTACTTCCAACAGTCATATTCTTATTGACCTGTCTTCCTGGTATAAATCTTCTCTGGCTCCGAAGATCGAACTGATTCAGAGGGCCATTGACAAAACGCAGTCCATTTCATTTGCCTACTACAGCCCTAAGGGGGAGAGTGTGCGGAGGATTGAGCCGTATCTGCTGCTTTTTCAGTGGGCCTCCTGGTACGTATGGGGGTATTGCCTGGAGAGGCAGGATTACCGGATGTTTAAGCTGAACCGGATGCTGAAGCTGGATACTACAGGTGAGACCTTCGTTCCCAGGGAGGTTCCCCCGTTTGAGATTGACAATGAAAAAATATTTCCTTATCTGATCCGGGCGTCTGTGCTGCTGGAACCAGATATGAAGTGGAGGCTTATCGAGGAATACGGAATTGACAGCTTTCAGGAGCAGGAAGACGGGAGGCTTCTGTTTTCCTCGGGATTCGCCGATAAGGACAGCCTCTATTCCTGGGTACTGAGCTTTGGGAATAAAGGTGAACTTCTGGAACCGGAGGATCTCCGCCGGGAGTTCTGCTGTATCATAAGAGATATAGGCAAAAAATACCATAAAGACGACATATAGATGTCCTGTTATCTGTGGTATCCTTACCTTATCAAATAGAAATGAGGAAAACAGTATGAACTATGACATCGTAGAGTTAGAGGAAAAGACCGTAGCAGGAATCAGTGCCAGGACCAATAATACTTCGCCGGATATGGGGGCAGTCATTGGAGGGCTTTGGGAGCGCTTTTTTTCACCGGATCTGTATCCGGCCATTGAGCATAAAAGCAATGAAAAGGCATTGGGCATCTATACGGATTATGCGGGAGACGAAAAAGACGACTATACAGTTGTTGTGGCCTGTGAGATAGAGAGGGAAGGCAATATGCCGGAGGGGACAGTGGTTAGAAAGATACCGGCCGGAAAGTATGCCCGTTTTATCGTCAGGGGAGATATGGAGAAGGCTGCCGCTGATTTCTGGAGCAGACTGTGGGCTATGGATCTGCCCCGTGCTTTTACCTGTGACTTTGAAGAATATCAGAACGATGATATGGAAAATGCAGAAATCCATATGTATATCGCACTGAGAGAAGAATAGCATTTTTCAGGAAGACAGGGAGGGAGACGATATGGCATCAACTTTGGAATTTGTACAATATGTAGCAGGACAGCTGGCGGAGGCGGGAGAGATTACGTATAAGAAACTTTTTGGAGAATATGGTCTGTGGTGCCATGGTCTTTTTTTCGGAACCGTGGAGGACAACCAGTTCTATATAAAGATAACTGACGCCGGACACAGAATGCTTCCGGAGGCAGAACCTGCGGCACCTCACGGGGGGACTCCGGGGATGTATTGTGTGGAGGATCTGGAGGACCGGGGATTCCTGAAGACCCTGGTGCAGGAAACCTGCACGGAGCTTCAGCAGCCAAAAAAAGCAAAAGGCAGGGCTAAAAAAATGGAACAGAAACCGGAAAAGCTGGATTACAAAAAGGTCTATAAAGACCTGTATCTCCCAAAGACAAAGCCTTCTGTCATAGACGTGCCGGAGATGATATTTATTATGGTGGACGGAAAAGGCGATCCAAACACCTCAGAAGCGTATAAGACCGCCATGGAAATCCTATACGGTCTGTCCTTCGGCATTAAAATGAGTAAGATGAGCGGTACACAGCCGGAAGGATATTTTGAGTATGTTGTTCCTCCTCTGGAGGGCCTTTGGTGGGGAGAGGATGGGTACTTTGACGGCAGAACGATAACAGATAAGGATAAGTTCTGCTGGACGGCTATGATCCGCCAGCCCGAATTCGTGACACAGGAGGTCTTCGAGTCAGCAAAGAAGGCCCTGCAGAAGAAAAAGCCGGATCTGGATCTATCCCCTGCAAGGCTTGTGAAGTACACAGAAGGACTCTGCTGTCAGGTAATGCACATCGGCCCCTATGACAATGAGCCGGCTGCCATAGAAAAGCTGGAACAATTTATTGCAGATTCCGGGTTTGTCACAGACATTGGGGGGAACCGTCTCCACCACGAGATCTATCTGGGGGATCCCCGGAGGACGGCTCCCGAACGGCTGAAGACGGTGATCCGCCATCCCGTAAAAAAGGCGTAACTATTCCCTCAGAGCTTTTAAAGTCTTTTTGGTGTATAAGCTAATGAAAATGCTGATAAGGCAGGCAAAAAATATAACAATGCTTACGGAATTCTGGAAAAGCTGAAATAACCCCCCATACATGGCCTGACCCAGAGGCAGTGCACAGACGCAGATCACAGTAATAAAGGAACCTACCTTCCCCAGATACTGGATCGGCGTCTGTTGCTGCGCATAGGTCTGGGCCGCAACATTAAATACAGCCGCGGAACTCAGGGCGAGGATCAGGAAGACCATAAGAATGCCGTAGGACAGACCGGGGGACTGGTTTGTGATTACCGCAAGGCCCATGGGAAGCAGTGCAATGCTGGAACCCAGGAGGAATCGGTAGGAAGTCTTAAAGTGTATCTTTTCGGGGAAGATACTGGTGAGACAGCTTCCCAGTATGGTTCCCAGCGCCACCGCCGCATCTGCGAAGGAATAATGCTGGGTGGAGAGTCCCAGGTATATTTTAATAATAACTGGAAGTCCTACAATTATCATAGCCGACAGAAACAGGTTAATGCAGGCAATTACCACAAGTACCCGCATCATGTCAGGCCGATCTCTGCGGAGGAAATGAAAGGCCTCCCCCAGATCCTTTTTCACCATTGATACCAGGCCTCCGGTCTTTTCCTGAGGAAAAAAAGGAATATGCAGGAACAATTCCATTGTGGCAGAGAAGAAAAAGCAGATGCAGCTGATGATGAGGTTCAGCCGGAGGGGTACAAAGCTGTACAGGATTCCTGCCAGAATAGGCCCCAGAAGGTTGGAGAGTGCATTCACCTGAATGACAATTCCGTTAGCTTTCATGAGATTATCCTGGGAGACCAGCACCGGTATGCTGGACTGTACAGACGGCTGGTAGCAGGCCTGGATAACTGAGAGCAGCACCATCACCAGCCCCACTGCGATCACAGGGGAAGAACTGTTGAAAAACACCAGTGCAAATAGAAAGATGATAAATGAAGTACAGTAATCCAGAACCACCATAATATTCCGGCGGTTTACCCGGTCTGCCAATACGCCCCCAAAAGGAGACAGCAGGACCGTAGGGATCATGGAAACTGCAAGAATGCTCCCGAATACAGCGGCAGATCCGGTGGTGTCCAGAATATACAGCGACAGGGTAAAACGCAGGATAGAGTTTCCGAAAAGGGAAATGATCTGTCCAAGTACCATAATGGTAAAATCTTTGTGAAATAACTTTTGAGTATTCATTCGTAGCCTCCTTTAATACCAACCGTTGGTATGTATATCTTTAAAAGAATGCCCCCCGAAGGGGCATAAAACAGATTATGTGTCCCAGGACACAGAGCTGAATACCGCATCGTAGTATCCCATGCAGACGTCCACAAATTCGTCGTCTATCAATGGAAGCCCCAGCTTCTCCAGCATATCCTGGTAGAAAAGTATCTTTTTGAAAAAGTCCTCCCGGGTTACGGGAATGCATCCCGGACTAATCCAGATATTCACCAGGAGGATCATGGTCTCGGCGAGCTGGCGGGGATACTTTACGTGCATGCTTCCGTCCGCATTCCCCTCCTCAATCAGCTTAGACAGGAGAGGTCCAGTCTCGTGTATAGCCTCCTGAAGCTGCATGACAATCATATTGGGATTTTTCAGCATAGGAAGGGCTATGATGTCGTAGCTGCGCTTCTTTTCATCGTCCAGTTCATAGTAATAGATTTTCTTTAATTTCTCCAGGCCGTTCAGGGAAGGATCCTCAAGAATATCGTGCAGCCACTGCACATCACTGTAATATTGCTCACAGATTCGTTCCAGTATCTCATCTTTTGATTTAAAATGATGATAGATGGCGCCTTTGGACATACCTATCGCCTGGACGATATCCTGTATGGAGGTATGTTCATATCCCTTCTCTAAAAACAGACGGTAGGATACGTCTAATATTTTCTGAATGGTTTCTTCCGGATATTTATTCCTGGCCATTTGTGTTGTTCTCCTTCGTTTTCATACATACCGTTGGTATGTATATAGTAATACACAGGGCTTGATTTGTCAATAAAATAAATATGGGTATGCGAATTCTGTCTGACGGCCGCGTCTGCCCGGGATCAGTGCGGCTGCCGGGACAGGTTCTCGTCAATGCGTCCATTGTTGATAACCAAAACCCGGTTGCAGATCTCACAGACCTCATGGAGCTCATTTGAGACCAGAATGATAGAGGTCCCCTCCTTTGCAATCTGTGAGATGGTCAGATACAGCTCCTTTTTGGAGGTCATATCGATAGCTGAGGTGGGCTGATCCATTAACAATATGGAGGGCTTGGCTGCCAATGATTTTGCCAGAAGCACCTTCTGCTGGTTTCCCCCGCTTAAGTGATCAACGGTTAGATAAGGGGAAGGGGGAGAGATTCCCAGTTTTTCAGTCAAATAGTTAACCAGATAAGATTCCAGATGGGGGAGTACAAAGCCCCATCGGCTGATCCGGTTCAGGGAGCACAGCATAAGGTTTGAGGCGGTTGTCATATGCATAATCAGTCCGTTTTCAAATCTGTTTTCCACAATCAGACCAAGTCCCTGGCGGATGGCGTCTCTTGGGGAGGAGATGGAGCACTTTTTATCATGGATAAAGATTTCTCCGTGCTTTACCCTTTCCAAGCCGAAAAGAGTATAGAGGAGAGTGGATTTTCCGGAGCCCGACAGGCCGGTGATCCCCAGAACCTCTCCTTTTTTCAGGGAGAAGGTAATATCCTTCAGCACTTTGCCTGCAGCCAGATGCTCAACACGAAGCACCTCCTGATCCTCACACCTTAAAGGGGAGGTATAGGTACTGGAGGGGGGACCGGCCAGAAGCACCTGAAGCAGAGTGCTTTTCAGAAACTGTCCGGCTTTTTTATTGAATACGGTACTGCCGTCCCGCAGGACAACCACACGGTCGGCCAGTGACATCACCTCATCAATATTGTGGGTAATGAGAAGAACAGAAGTGCCCATTTGCTTCAGCTTCAGAAGAATATTCTGAAAAAGCTGAAAATCCTGTTCCGAGAATGGGTGGGCCGGCTCGTCCAGAATAAGAAGCTGAGGATGGATTGAGATTGCTTTCAATATCTCAATCATCCGCTGCTGGGCGAAGGAGAGCCTGGACACTTTGGTAAGGGGAGAAAAGTCCAGCTGAAAGTTTTTCAGAAGCTCCTGGGTCTGCCGGATATACTTCCGGCGATCGATAAAGATTTCTCCCGGCCCGGTGCGGCGGATCACATATATATTCTCCATAATGGTGAGAAATGGAACCAGCAGAGGCTTCTGGTGTACTACACCGATCCCCATGGATGCCAGTTTCGCGGAATTGACTGCGGTGAGCAGCTGCCCTTTGTAATAAATCCTCCCGGAATCCGCGGAGGTTTCCCCGATGAGGATCTTCACAAGAGTAGATTTGCCGGCCCCGTTTTCACCAATAATTGCCAGGATCTCGCCGGTAAAGATATGGAAGCTGGTGTGGTTCAGGACGCGTATGCGATTATATGATTTTGTGATATGATCTGCCCGCAGAAGTTCTGTTTTCATAAATCCCTCCGGTAAATTCCGTGTTTAATTTAGGTGCCGGCAGTGTAATCTCTACATTTGTGCCGAGCTGCAGGGTTCCGGCAATCTGCAGTCCGAATTCATCCCCGTACGTAAGCTTAATCCGTTCATTAATGTTGGGCAGTGCAATACTTTTGGGTACGTAGTCCTCCTCCTGCTCTATGCACTGGGACACAGGACGGGTGAAGCTTTCATTGAGTTCATTCATCTTTTCCTGGGACAGGCCGATGCCGTCATCCTCAATGGTTATTACCACTCTCTGGCTGGTAGCATAGGCGCTGATCCATATATTTCCGGGTTTAAGCCTGGTTTCCAGCCCATGGATAATGGCGTTTTCCACAATAGGCTGAAGGGTCATGCGGGGCAGCTTATAGTCCATGAGATTAAAGCCGGCAGTGCGCTCAATCTGCTGATGCATAGTAAATTTGTTGTTAAACCGGTATTGCTGGACGATCATATAATTATTTACATGCTCCAGTTCCGCGCGGAAGGTTACCAGACTGGAGTCGTGGGACATAGAGTATCGAAACAGGTTGGATAAGGCTTTGGTCATATGGGCAATGTTGGGCGCGTTCTGCATCAGGGCCTCCCCCCGGATGCAGTCCAGGGAGTTGTAGAGGAAGTGAGGGTTAATCTGGCTCTGAAGCGCCTTAATCTCCATCTGCTTCCGCAGAATTTTTTCACTGTACTCACGGTCCATATACCCTTTTAGCCGGAGGAGAATCTGATTCAGACTTTTTGCCACAGGGTATAGCTCACTCTGCCTGCTGATAGTTATCTCATAGCTGGGATCCACATCCATTATTTTGTGAAGTGCCTCATCTATTTTAAAAATTGGCTGATAAACAGTCTTGTAGAACAGTATGCCGGAAGCGGCAGCCAGGAGCAGTAAAAGTATCCCGCTTAGGATCAGCGGCAGATAAATGCCGGAAAATCCAAGAGTCAGGTGTTCTTTTTGTGCTCTCAGGATCCTTCGGATACAAGACAGGGATACCAGAAGAGAGACCAAAACATTTGCAGCCAGACTGAGTACAAAGAGGAAAACTGTCTTATGCTTCAGACTGAAAATCTCCGTAATATCCATGCCCTTGAGTTTATATAATATGTTCTTCAATGGAAGACCTCCTATCCTGCGGCGGCGGATTATGGGAAAAAACCGCTCCTAAGCGGCTACATATGCAGCTTTCGGTATTCGCTGGGGGTGACACCCACCGCTTTTTTGAATATCCGGCTGAAATATTTGGTATCTTTAATGCCTACCAGCTCGGCTACATCATACACATTATACTGGAGATCCAGGAGCAGACGTTTGGCGGCATCCAGCCGGCAGTCGGTGAGATAGTCGCTGAAGGTCATACCCGTCTCCTTCCGGAAGAGCTCACTCAGGTAATTGGGGTGGAAATGTACCAGCTCAGCCATGTCATTTAACTTTATGGGTTCCCTGTAGTGGAGAAGCACGTAGTCTTTCATCATCTGGATGGGCTTGCTGTAGGTTTCGGTCCGGCTGGTATAAAAGTCCTGTGCAAAGGACTGTATATGATCCAGAAGTGTCCGGAGAATATCCTCCAGCGAGCGGCAGTTGTCCAGTGCCTGACGGAGTAACTCACTGCGGGGCATGCTGTCCGGATCGAGGGTCTTTACAGCCTCCCCAAAGATATCTGCGCATTTCTCCGCCAGATCAAAAAGCAGGGGCGGGGAGGGGTACTTGATAATATGGGGGCTTTGAAACAGGGAGAGAATCCAGTTTTTCAGCTCAATGGTATCACAGTTCTGCAGGAGATGAAAAAAGGTTTTTTCGTCGTCCACAGTGATATAGTCACGGATGCTGTAGTGGGGAAAGGACAGGGAGGCAGAATTAATCACCCGGTTTCCCCCATTGACAATACGGTATTTTACCGCTGTGTCGGCTGCGGTGAGGGAGTGGTGGATTTTGTCCAGGCTGTCTGTCATAGTGCCAAGCCCTACGGTAAAAGAATATTGGTTAAACCATTCATCCCGGTTCTGGAGCTCAGAGAGAACCGCCTGGGAAAGGTTATATAGATCTGCCGCCTGCTCCATGGTACAGTTTACAATGCTGATTACACGTCCCGGCTTGACAATAGAGTAGGACAGAACCCCTCCCTTATTCATCCTCTGCCGTATTGCACCGCACATTTTCCGCAGGAGAAGGGTATCCATATCTGAGGGCTGGCTTTCCTCAAATATACTGTCAACTTTTACAACAATAGCTGCATATACCGCATACTGAAACTGAAACTGGTAGGTTTCGTTAATCTCCTCCAGAGGCATAGCAAAAGGCCGGGAGAGGGACAGCTGTTCCGTGAGAAAACGGGACCGCATCAGTTCCAGGTTGTGATCCAGCTGATTTTTATAGGCTGATATCTGAGAGGAGGCTTCGCTGTCCAGCTGTATTTTATTGCGGAGGCGGATTAAGGCCTCCGTCAGGGTCACCTCGTCAATAGGCTTTAGTATGTACTCGAAGACGCTGAGTTTCAGAGCCTTTTGGGCATAACTAAAATCAGGATAGCCGCTGATAATGATAAAGCGGCAGTCCAGCCTGGCATTCCGGACACCCTCAATCAGAGACAAACCGTCCAATCCAGCCATCCGCACGTCTGTTATAATAATATCCGGTTTCACCTTCAGAGCCATCTCCAGTGCCTCCAGCCCGTTATAGGCAGTTCCGCACACTTCCAGCCCAATGGCGCCCCAGTCTATGGACATTTTAATTAATTCACATACCAGTGTTTCATCATCCGCAATTAAAACCTTTAACATTGTTAAAAACGCCTCCTTCTGCATCCGGTTGCAGGATTCTGTAAACTTATGGTAAACGTACCATATCTATTTTTGACTTGCAAGTCAAATGAATTACCAAATAATGGTAAACTGAAAATTCACAACCAGAGTCCACCTAATCTGAAAATTGTCCCGTGGACAGGGAGGGATGCATCTGCAATAATACAGACATCGGGAAAAGGCCCGGACAAAATAAAAGAAGGAGAGGTATTGTGTATGAGAAAAAGAATCAAAAAAGGCGCGGCTCTGATACTCAGCATAGTTCTGGCAGCCGGTATGCTGGCCGGGTGCGGAGGGAAGGACGAAACAGCGGAAAAGGAACCGGATAAAGAGACACAGACCGCGGGGGAGACAAAGACAGATACTGAAAGCGGAGACAAGGTCAAATTCGTATTTGTTACGCCGCTGATTGCCCATCAGGTATGGCTGGGGGCAAAGGAAGGAATTGAGCAGGCCCAGAAGGATTTTCCGGGACTTGAGGTCAGCTGGGTGGGCCCCACCGGTCTGGACGCCAATGAGATGATTAAATGCATTGAGCTGGCTATCGCGGACGGCGCCGACGGAATTGCTACCTTTGGCTTAAGCGAATCCGCAATGGAATCCTGTTTCAAAGACTGCTATGAGGCTGGCATTGATCTCTACACCGCGGGGGGAGACACGCCGAATCTGCATCAATATCTGGCAGGCGGCTGTAACCCGGATGCTGTAAACTGGGGGTATCTGGGAGGCAAAGAAGTGGGTAAGGCGCTGGAGGGAAAGAAAATAGTTGCAGCAGAAATGCTTTATCAGCTGGACTCTGAGCTTGCCATCGGCGTAATGGAGGGATATGAAAAGGCATTTGCAGAGCATGAGGCCGGATTTGAAGTAGTGCAGCAGCTGAGTTCAGACAGCGATGCCACGGTAGCGCTCCAGCATGCCAAGGATTTATTTACTGCATACCCTGAGGTAAATGCAGTTGTCTGCTGCGGCGGAGAATGTGCGGCTGCCATCGCCCAGGCGATGAAAGAAATGGGGAAAGAACCGGGAAGCGTTATTATATTTGGGGACGGAATGCAGGAAGACTGTCTGGAAGAGATTAACAGCGGCTATGTGCTGGGATCCCTTGCACAAAATTATTTTCAGTATGGGTACCGGCCTGCCATGTGGACGTATATGAAAAAAATGTTCGGCGCTCAGCCGGCAGAGACATTTGTGGACGCCGGCGTTACCCCTATCAATGGGGAGAACGTAGACAGCTTTGCAGATCATTTCAAGGAAGGAAAGCAATGGTTTGACGCAGACTTCCCGGATCAGGACTGGTCGGCAGCAACCGGCGCTAAGTAAGGATGGACCAGATTACGTACAGACAGGAAAGCAGGTCGTGGATATGAGTAGAGAACAGACAGGCATAAAAAAGGAATTGATCATTAAAAATATCTTTCGGGTAAAGGAGATTGGGATTATGATTCCCACCATCCTGTTAATCATTATCGTGCAGATGGTGAATCCTTTATTTCTTACAAAGCTAAATGTATTAAGTATTTTGCGCTCCAGCGGCTATATGCTCATACCGGCCCTGGGAATGACACTGATTTTAATTTCCGGGGGACTGGATCTTTCTGTGGGATCCGTCTATGGCCTGGGAGGTGTAGTCACCGCCTATTTTCTCACAAACGGGGTGCCGATCTTCCCAAGTGTTCTTCTGGGACTGCTGTCCGGCATGGCCTGCGGGATATTAAACGGAGTAGTTATCGTAAAGCTAAAGATTCCGCCGATTATGATGACGCTGGGGATGTACTATATGGCCCGGGGACTAGTCTATGTTATCACCCAGGGAACCCCCATCTTTCCGCTTCCGGAGGCATTTAAGGCTATTGAGCAGCAGAATATGATCCTTGGCATACCCACTGCAGTGGTGTGTGCAATGATCCTGGCCGCCGTCTTTTTTATCATCATGAGATATACCGTGTATGGGCGGAAGATCTATGCCATAGGGGGGAATATTGAGACGGCCCGGGTAGCAGGAATTAATATTGATGCTATTATGATCAGCCTGTATGCAATCATCGGAACATTGTCTGCTCTCGACGGTGTCCTGATGTCCTCCCGCCTGGGTTCCGGACAGCCCTCTGCAGGTACCGGATATGAGCTGCAGGTGATTGCCGCAGTTGTTATTGGGGGAACCAGTACATACGGAGGAAAGGGAACCCTGGCCGGCACGGTGATCGGTGTTATATTTATGAACATTCTTTCCAGCAGCATGACCATTATGAAGATATCCGCATACTGGCAGAACTTTGTAATCGGGGCCGCATTGGTGGTTGCTGTTATCATTGATCAGATCAAACGCTCTAAAACCGCAGAGGATTAGGATTCAGGGACAAAGGGGGAAATATCATGCAGGAAAAGGAAATCGTTCTGTCTGTGAATCATATCTGCAAGAGCTTTTATGATAATCAGGTACTGGAAAATGTAAGCATTGCCCTGAAAAAGGGGGAAATCCTGGCAATTTTAGGGGAAAACGGGGCAGGAAAATCTACTCTCATGAAAATCGTAAGCGGGATCTATCCCGCGGGCAGCTATACTGGGACTATAGAAGTACAGGGGAAAGAAAAAACATTTCGTAATCCAAGGGATGCACAGAATGCCGGGATTGCCATGATTTATCAGGAAATCAATCTGGAATTGGATTTGACGGTGGCAGAAAATATTTTTGTGGGTCACATTCCAAAGACACCCCGGGGAATGGTTGACTGGAAACGGATGAAAAAGGAGGCGGAGGCGGTACTTAAAACCCTGGGGATAGAACTGGATGTAACTATGCTGGTGCGCAATTTAAGCGCCAGCATCCAGCAGCTGATCTGCATTGCCCGATCCCTTATCCTGAATCCTCATGTCTTAATTCTGGATGAGCCCACGGCCGCCCTGACGGAGTCGGAGACAAAATTTCTTGTGGATATCCTGCGAAAGCTCCAGGGGGAAGGGATCTCCTGCATTTATATCTCTCATAAGCTGGAAGAGGTATTCCACATCTCTGACCGGGTGGTGGTTCTGCGGGACGGCACATGTATTTCCGAATATTCCGGGCCGGAGTATGACTCGGAACAGATTGTGGAGGATATCATCGGCCGGAAGATGGAAAAGATGTATCCCTCGGTTCCCAAGACAATCGGGGAAGAGGTGCTTAGGGTGGAGGACTTCACGGTTCCCCACCCATATAATAAAAAGGTAAATATTGTAGATCATGTGAGTTTTTCCGTGCGCGCCGGCGAGGTTCTGGGACTGGCCGGTCTGGTGGGCGCGGGCAGAAGCGAAACCCTCCGTGCGGTCTACGGCATCATGAAGAAAAAAGCAGGGTGTATCTTCCTGGACGGAAAGGAGCTGGCAATGCCCCGGGGGAAGACCGCATCCGGCTACGGGATCTCTTTGCTGAATGAAGACAGAAAGAGGGACGGTTACGTGAAGTCCATGAATGTCCGGCAGAATCTTACGTTAAGCTATCTGGACAAGCTGAAAAAGGGGCCGTTTATAGACAAGAAGAAAGAGAAGGAATTGGCAGAAAAGTATTTTAAGATGCTTCACATCAAGGCACCCTCTCTGGATGCAGGCATCCTGTCCCTCAGCGGCGGGAATCAGCAGAAGGTTTTGCTGGGAAAGTGCATAATCACCAATCCCAGAGTGCTGCTGCTGGACGAGCCGACCAGAGGGGTAGATGTGGGCGCTAAAAGTGAGATTTACCGGGTAATAGCAGACTTGGCGGCCGGCGGGATGTCCATCGTTATCGTATCATCGGAGCTTCCTGAATTGTATGCCCTGTGCGATCGCTTTGTGGTTCTGTCTAACGGAAGAGTCAGCGGAGAGCTGGAAAAAGAGGAGGCATCCCAGGTAAAAATAATGAATTTATCCTGTAAACAGACAACGGGCCGAAACAGAGAGGAGATACGCGGATGACATCCAGAGAACGGATCAGAAAGGCAATAAATCACGAGGAAACAGAGGAACTTCCCATAGATCTCGGGGGCACAAAGGCTTCCGGAATTCATGTGGATGAGTATCTGGAGGTGGCACAGATGCTGGGACTTGAGGTAGGGATACCTAAGGTTTACGATCAGTTTCAGATGCTGGCCAGAGTAGAGGAGCCCATGCTCTCCCGCTTTAAGTGCGATGTAATTCAGCTGGAGAATGTCTGTGAGACCTGGGAGCTGGACAATAAAGACTGGAAACGCTGGACCACAGGAAAGGGACATACCGTGCAGGTGCCCGGAGGCTTTGCCCCGGAATATGACGATGAGGGATACCTGATTCTGCGCAATAAAAAGGGACGGAAGGTGGCGTTCATGCCCAAAAAGGATGGGCTGTATTTTGAGAGGTACAACGATCCTGCACTGGCTGTCTCCGCAGATGATGATCACCTTATGGATCCGGAGGAGTGGAGAAAGTCTATCCCCCTCTACCGGGACGAAGAGCTGAAACTTTTGGGGCAGAGGGCAAAGGATCTTCACAATCACACGGAATATTCTGTGAGCGGAGGATTTGGAAAGCTCCGTATGACTTCCACGAGTATATTTGCGGGCCACGAATTTACAGACTGGCTTTGCCGCCTCTGCACAGACCCGGAATATGTGTATGAGATTCTGGAGGCCACAGCAGACCGGGCCATAGAGAACCTGAAGCTGTATCTGGAAGCAGTAGAGCCCTATATCGATACTATATTTATGTCAACCACAGATTACGGGACCCAGGACAGAGAACTGTTTCACCCGGATATCTTTAGAGATCTCTATCTCCCGAACCTGAAGAAAGTGAACGACTATGTACACAGTCACAGCCATGCAAAAACCATGTACCACAGCTGCGGTTCGATTCGGAATATTCTGGGCTATATGATTGAGGCAGGGGTAGATATTATTAATCCCGTGCAGACAACTGCCGCAGGCATGGATCCTGCCGCCCTGAAGGAGGAATTCGGCAAAGATCTTGTCTTCTGGGGCGGCGGGGCGGATACCCAGACAACCCTGCAGTTCGGAACTCCGGAGGAAGTCAGAGCCCAGGTAAGGGAGCGGATCGATATCTTCCGCAAGGGCGGAGGGTTTGTGTTTAATCCGGTACATAACATTCAGTACGGTGTCAGGCCGGAAAATGTCATTGCTATGTATGATGAGGCAATCCGGTACGGCAGAAGAGAGGACGTGTGACCGTTATGGGAGGCAAATACACTATCGGCGTTGATTTTGGAAGTCTGTCAGTGCGGGCAGTTTTATTTTCTGCAGAGGACGGAAGGCAGGCGGGAGAAGAGGTCAGCAGCTACGCCCGGGGAGTTATGGAAACAGAACTGCCGGACGGGACGCCGCTGCCTCCCCTGTCCGCACTTCAGGATCCCAATGATTATATTACTTCCATGGCCGAGGCTGTGAGAGGCCTTGTGACAAATTCGGGTATTCCCCAAGAGGATATCATTGGTCTGGGGGTAGATTTTACTTCCTGTTCCCTTCTGGCTGTGGATGAAGCGGGGGAGCCACTCTGCAATCAGGAAAGGTTCCGGAATAATCCCCACGCTTACGTTAAGATGTGGAAGCAGCATACGGCATCTGTAGAGGCAGATGAGATCACACGCATAGCAAAACAGCGGGGAGAGCCTTTTTTGAGACGGTATGGCAGCCGGATTCTGTCGGAATGGGCTATACCTAAGATTTTGGAGACGGCTCAGAAAGCCCCGGAGGTCTATCAGGCAGCGCATTGCTTCATGGAGGCAGGAGACTGGATCAATCGTAAGCTTACAGGAAAGCGGACGATGAATTATTGCATGGCAGGCCTGAAATTCCTGTGGGATCCCAACCGGGGCTATCCCTCGGATGCATTTTTCCAGGCTCTGGATCCGGCGGTAAAGGATCTAGTTCGGGAAAAGCTTTGTCCGGAATCGGAGATTTACCCTCTGGATGTATGTATGGGCAAACTGACACAGGAGGGCGCAGAGCTGACGTCTCTGGCCCCGGGGACGGCTGTGGCCCCGGCCAGGATTGACGGACATTCAGCCTCAGCTGCAGTGGGGGTAAACACCCCCGGAAAGCTTGTAATGATTATAGGAACCGGTATGGGGATGACACTGCTGTCCGATCAGGAGGCATGCTTCAAAGGACTGTGCGGGGTTTCCTACGGGGCTGTAATCCCGGGACTTTATGGGTATGAGGCAGGACTGTCCGGCTGCGGAGACATCTTTCAGTGGTGTGCACAGAATTGTGCAAATGAGAGGATTGAGAAAGAGGCAGAGGAAAAACAGCTCTCTGTCTTAGAACTGCTGACACAAAAGGCATCCGGCCTTTGTGTGGGAGAAAACGGGCTTCTGGCTCTGGACTGGTGGAATGGGAACAGAAGTGTGCTTGCGGATACAAAACTCAGCGGCGTACTTTTGGGGCTTACACTCCAGACGAAACCGGAGGATATCTTTCGGGCGGTTCTGGAAGCCACAGGATTCAGCGCCCGGATGGTTGTAGACAATTTTGACGAACATGGACTGAAAGTAAGTGAGATTTATGCAGTGGGAGGGATAGCCCAGAAAAACAGTCTGCTCATGCAGATCTATGCGGATGTCCTGAACCGGGACATCCGGGTGGCAGACTGCAGTCAGGCATGTGCTCTGGGCTCTGCCATATTTGCGGCCGCGGCTGCAGGGAAAAGCAGAGGTGGATATGATACTTTAGATGAGGCCATTGCCTCCATGCACTGCCGGGAAGGCGCTGTCTACCATCCGGATCCCCAAAGAGTCAGGCAGTATGAGGTCTTATTTGAAGAATTCAGGAGCCTGCACGACTATTTCGGAAGGGGAGGCACCCAGGTTTTAAATCATCTATACAGAATCAAAGGAGATGCAGGAAATGAGAATAGACGGAAAGACAATGAAGCTGACAGACTATCTGGGGAAGGTATTTGAGTGCAGCTGCGGACGGACCCACTATACCAGGCTGGAGGCGGCAGAAATCAAAGAAAATGCCGTGGCGATGCTTCCGGATTATCTCCGGAAGTTCGGCTTCCGTCACATCTATCTGGTCAGTGATGATATTACCTATGAAATTGCGGGAAGACGCATCCGTGAGATGCTGGCAAAAGAAGGATTTTCGGTTCAAAACCATGTATTCCATGCTAAGCCGCTGGTCCCGGATGAGGAAGCCCTGGGCGAGATGCTTCTTGCCCTGAACCCGGACTTTGAGGTTATGGTAGCTGTGGGCACCGGTTCCATCAATGATCTGGTCCGTTTCTTCAGCTATCGGACAAAAAGACCCTTTATAACAGTAGCAACCGCTCCTCCTATGGATGGATTTGCATCTACTGTGGCGGCCCTCATTACAGGACACTGCAAGACAACCTACGAGACACACTCCCCCGTGCTTATCATCGGGGACACGGCAGTCTTAAAGAATGCGCCGTTTCCCATGATCGCTGCCGGACTGGGAGATATACTGGGGAAATTTACCTGTCTCTGCGACTGGAAGCTGTCCCGGATTATCAATGGAGAGTATTACTGCCAGGCCATGGTTGATATGGTAAACAGCTGTATTCAGGATGTGTACCAAAATGCTGCCCGGGTAAAAGAGAGGGATCAGGAAACAGTGGGGAAAATTATGGAGGCTCTGGTACAAACAGGCGTGGCCATGAGTTTTGCAGGGAATTCCAGGCCGGCCGCCGGGTGTGAGCATCATCTTTCCCACTATTGGGAGATGCTGTTTCTCCAGAAGGATCTCCCTCCGGTTTTGCACGGCGCTAAAGTGGGAATCGGTACAGTCATAATTCTGCGGGCAGCTGAGCTTCTGCAGACCATACCTGTGGACTTTGAAGCCGCCAGAAATCATGCCAGATCCTACTGTCCGGAGCAGTGGGAGGGAGACATACGCCGTGTGTACGGGGCTGCGGCAGACGGGATTATCCAATTGGAACAAGACAGCGGGAAGAACAGGACAGAAGGGGTATTAAAGCGGATTGACGTCATCCAGGAGCATTGGGAGGAAATCAGAGGTCTTCTGGGCGAGCTCCCCAAGGCTGAGAGCATGAAATCCCTGCTGGTGCAGCTGGATGCACCTTATTATCCTGCACAGAAGGGAATTACCGATGAGATGCTCTGGAATGGGGTGGTGTATGCGAAGGAAACCCGCAGCCGGTATACTATACTTCAGCTGCTCTGGGATCTGGGGCTATCCGAGCGAATGGCAGATCAGCTGGTGGCGTATGTGAACCAGGATTTGATTAATGAAGGATGAAGAGGAAAATATTAATGTTGCTAATTAAGAAGAGGGAACCATTTATGTAAATGGTCTCTCTTTTTTCTGTTGCTAAATTTTGCAATGGTGGTTCTGATGGTAAAAAACTTGCCTGTCAATTTATTGTCATCCGCAATAAGGGACAGTAATATTATAATGATTGACAAAAGAGTTTGAAAAAAATACATTGTACATATACAGTGAAAGGATACCATGTAACCGAAAGGGAGGAAGTTGTACTATGAAGATGCTGATTAATGGTAAAAAAGTAGATGCCCGGGACAAGGAGACAATTGCGGTAACCAATCCTGCAGACGGGGAGATTCTGGATACTGTCCCGGCGGCCGGCAGAGAAGATATGGATGAGGCCCTGGAATGTTCAAAAAGCGGTTTTAAGAAATGGAATGCAATTTCCCTCATGCAGAAAGAAAAAATATTTAACAGATTCTATGAACTGCTGGAGGAGAATAAAAAAGAAATTGTGAGTATTCATGTCCTGGAAAGCGGTTTTAGCGTACGCACCTGCCTGTTTCAGTACCAGGGAGTGCCGGATCTCTTTAAAGGCTATCTGGAAAGCGCCAAACGTCTGAACGGAAGCATTCTGGTGCCGGGAACCGAGGCGGGCCACGATGGGAAGACGGAAAAGGATCTCCAGATGGTCGTCCATGAACCCCTGGGCACTGTGCTGACAATTATTCCCTTTAATGCGCCGCTGATGCTGTTTGCCTATAAAGTTGCCTCTGCTCTGTGCGCCGGCAACGCGGTAATTGTGAAACCGCCTACAACCAATCCCCTGGCACTGATCCGTATCACAGAACTTTTATGGGAGGCAGGAGTTCCGGGTGACACCCTGCAGCTGATTACAGGCAGGGGGGAAACCGTAGGCCCTTATCTGTCTGCCGATCCCCGGATCCACGCGGTGACGCTGACGGGAAGTACAGAGGTGGGGGTTGAGATTGCAGAGACAGTGGCCAAACGGCTGGCTCCCTGTGCCCTGGAGCTGGGGGGAAATGATCCCTATATTGTCTGTGAGGATGCTGACTTTGAGACTGCTTCCCGGGAGGGAATTAACTGGAGGTTTAACGCAGCAGGACAGGTGTGTATTGCTCCAAAACGTTTTATCGTACATAATTCCCTTCTTCAGAAATTCACTGAGGCAGCCGTTGCAAAGGCAAAATCCATTGAGATGGGATACGGAGCAGACCGAAGAGCTGAGATAGAAGCATATCTGAACCGGGATTTCAATGAACTTAAGCCCGGGACGATGAAAATGAACTGTCTGATATCCGAACGGGCGGCGAAGGGGGTGGAGGATAAGGTAAACCATACCCTGGCACAGGGGGCGAAGCTGCTGTGGGGCGGCCGCCGGCAGGGGGCTTTTTATGAGCCTACGGTTCTGGGAGATGTGACTAAAGATATGGATATTGCAAAGGATCTCGAAATTTTTGGACCTGTGGTTCCCATCATTGGCTTTGAAACGCCTGAGGAAGCAGTGGAGATCGCCAATTCCAGCAGATACGGCCTGTCTGGGTGCGTGTACACCAGAGACTGGAAGCTGGGAATGCAGATGGCAAGACAGATTGCATCCGGCGGGGTAGTGGTCAACGGGGTAGGAGTATACAGAAATATGATGCAGCCCTTTGGAGGATATAAGATGAGCGGAGTTGGAAGAGAGGGGTTCTATACTCTTGAAGAACTGACCCAGAAAAAGGTAATTGTAATGAAGGGATTTTTATAATCCGCAGCCAGCGGCCTGTCCGGCGTTGTACTTTCGCAGGGCAGGCCGCTGGTTTGCTGTCCTCTCCGGGACCCCTGCCTTCAGGTGCTTATGTCAAGAAAATGTCCACGGGTAATATGGACACATCCTCTCATTATATTGAAAATAATGGGTTTAGAATATAAGATTGTTGATAACAATAAGGGAATTCTATCTATTGTAAGAAAACGATGAAGGAGGAAAGTAAATGATGACAGCTAGGGAAAACATTCTGATGGCCTATCATCACGAGGAACCCTATTGGGTCCCCTCCCAGTACCTGGATCAGAATACATGCCTGTATACTGCCACGCAGGAAGGGGTGAAGGGATTCGGAAGGTTTGTAGACTGTTTCGGCATTTCCTGGGATTACCGTCCCGGGGACGAAGGTCCTATGGTGACAAAAGGCACCAGACGCCTGGAAGATATCGAAGACTGGAGGGAGACACTTCCCATGCCGGATTGTGAATCCTGGCCCTGGGAGGAGAGTGCGGCAAAGGATACTGCAGGATGGGACAGAAAAAACAAAATAAGCAGCGTAATTATGATCAACGGATTGTTTGAACAGCTTCATTCCCTTACCGGATTTGAGGATGCCCTCTGCTTTCTGCTCACTGCAGAGGATGCGGTCTGTGACTTCCTGGATGCCCTGGCAGATTTCAGAATCCGTCAGATCCAGCTCATTGCAAAGTACTACAGGCCGGATAAGATTCAGTTTCACGATGACTACGGGGAGGCCAGAAATACCTTCATGTCGGTTGAAACCTGGAGGCGGATCTTTAAACCCAGGCTGAAAAGGATTGTGGAGGCGGTACATGGAGAGGGAATGCTGTATGAACACCACTCCTGCGGATATGTGGCACCCCTGATAGAAGAGTTTATTGACTTGGGAGCAGATGCGCTGAACCCTCTTCAGATTCAGAATGATCCCTTTGCACTCAAAAAAAAATACAGAAAAGAACTGTGCTTTGTAGGAGGATTCGATAACCAGGGGATCCTGGACCGCCCCGGGGCTACCTACGAGGAGAGGGTAAAGGAGATACGCTTCCGGGTTGAACTGATGGCTCCCGGCGGGAGCTGGGTTGCCCACCCCACTATGGTAGATCCAATGATTGGAAAGGCTCTGGTGGATGTACTCTATGAATACAATGAGCCCCTGATGAAAAAGGTGGGGTACCTGCCTTTGCCGAAGCCGGAGATTCCCGTGAAAAACGTGTACAGCAAGGGGTATGAGAAGGAATAATACAAAAAATGGGAGGGTATTATATGCTGAGTAATTCTGCAATTATGATTTTAGTTATGGTGGCAATTGTAATTACGGTTCTGATCGGTGTTAAGTTTGACAACAACATAGGACTGATCGGTATTGCATTTGCTTTTTTAATCGGATCCTGGCTGGGACCGGCTACCATCTATGAAGTGATCGCCTACTGGCCTGTAAATATTATGTTTATCCTTTTAGTAACCAGTGTATTCTTCGGGTATGCGTCCAACAACGGAACGCTGTCGGCGCTGGCGGACAGAATTGTCTATGTCACAAAGGGAATTCCCTGGTTTACCCCCATCTCCGTATTTCTCACGGCCTTTATTATATCCGGAATCGGTGTGGGCGTCTGGGGCATTGTCTTTGTAGCCCCCATAGGATTCGCCATTGCAAAGAAGGCAAAATTTGATCCGATACTTGTTGTTATTGCTACAAATGTAGGCGCCCTGGCCACGGGCGGGCTGCCCTGGGCGGCAGGCGGACCTACGAACATAGGTCTTATACAGAATGCGGGCTGGGCAAATCCCGAGGAAGCCACAAGCCTTGCCTACCGGTTTGGATTCGCATCCATTCCCTGCTGTATTGTGGCATTTATCATCTGCTATTTTCTGTGCCGGGGCTTTAAAGCACAGCCGGTTACTATGGATAAGCCGGCGCCGTTTAACAAAAAGCAGAAACAGACACTGGCGATTCTGCTCATTGTATTAGTGGCTAATATGCTGCCGCTGATTCTGAATCTTATATTTGCAAATTCTGTTACCGCATTTTTGGCATCCCACATTAATATTCAAGTCTGCTCAGTATTCGGAGCAATTGCCTGTATGATGCTGAAGCTGGGGGATGAAAAAGAGATATTGGCTAAGAATGTGCCGTGGTATGCCATGGTGCTGATCTGCGGCGTGTCTATGCTCATGACCGTAGCTGTAAAGGCCGGAATCGCGGATGTCATCGGTACCTGGCTGAATTCGAATTTCCCTGCATGGGCACTTCCGGCGGCGTTCGCACTGTTCGGCGGAATCTTAAGCTTCTTCTGCAGCGCACTTTCTGTGGTATATCCTCTGATGCTGCCTATGATCTATGGGTTAACCCAAAGCGGAACCAGCGCCAGCACACTGGCTATGATTACCGCCCTCATTATAACAGCATGCTACACCGGCATGTGCCCCTTCTCTCAAAACGGCGCTCTTATGCTCTCTTCGGCAGACGCTGAGACCAGACAGGGCCTGATGTACCGGATGATTGTATGGTCCGTAGTACTTCTGGCTATCAGCGTAATATATGCTCTCGTGGGAGGCTACGGAATCTGGGGCTGATCCCCTCCGAGCATCCAATGCCTGATGCAGCCTGAAACCTGAGGAATCCTGCAGCCAGAATGAGTGCGGTTCGTACGCCGAACCGCACTCATCCGCATGTCATGGAATTTCCCCAAAGTCTGTGGCGACCCATTCCCTTTTTTCATAAAATCCCTTATGATATACGTATCTCCCAAGCATAAAATAGTATAGTACAAACCAAGTAAGGAAGGATGACAAGCCTATGCCGAATACAGCGTTATCACATTTAAACCAGTTATTAAAGGAATTTCACTTAGCGGGAAAGCAGCTTGCAGAATATCTGAATGTGGATTACTCCCTGGTAAGCAAATGGAGGAGCGAGAAGCGGCGTCTCAATCCGGAATATACTCATAAAATTGCCAAGCTTTTTGTGGCCCTGGACGCTAAGTATGAGTATAAGAGGATAGAAAACCTGCTGAACAGAAAATTTACAGAGAAAGAAAAACAGAAGGAAGACGCTCTGGTGACCTTGCTGGAATTCTGGCTGGCTTCTAAGAATCCTGAGTCTGAGAGGAATTCCATAGAGAATTTTATGTCCAGGAGAGCAGTAAAAAGTGAATACTACATATTTTCCGGGGAAGACGGAAGAAGAGATGCGGTAGATGCCTTTCTGGATTATGTGGCCGGAAGCAGCGGCAACAATCTGTGGCTGTTCTCTCAGGAGGATAACCGGTGGTTTTCTGAGAGTGAGGAATATCAGCTCCGCTGGCAGGACAAGAACTTTGATGTTCTGAGCAACAATAATACCATCCATGTGATACATCCCGTGGACCGGAGGTACCGGCAGGTGGCCCAGTCTATGTTTCGGTGGCTCCCCATCCATCTGGTGGGGAATGCCCTGGCCTACTATATTCCCAAGTATTGGGATCCGGAGATAAAGATCACGATTTTTCTGGCTGAGAATATGGCTGTGCTTATAGGTGTCACCTCAGAGAAGTTTACCAAAAAGATACAGACCTATCTCTTTACGGACCCCGAGGTTCTTCAGAATGCCAGGGAAGTGCTGATGGAACTCTTTCACCAGTCACTGCGTATGTTTCACAGATATGGGTTTGAGAGCAACGGAGAGTTTTTCTCAGTATTTAAAAAGATTGTACAGGATCCCAATCCGGTTTACTATTTTTCCGGCGCTCCCATCCTTTATATGGTGTCAGAGAAGCATCTGAGGGAAGCCCTCATGGAAAATGATTACACGGAGAAAGAAAAAAGGGAGTATGAATTTACACTCTATCAATGCTCCTTTGAATATATGAGAAATGTATCCAGTATGCCCATCACGTATATTATACATGAAAAGCAGCTCAGGCGCCTGCTTAAGATGAACCGGGTGATGATGCGTTTTCTCTCCCATTGTCTGGGCAGGCCTTTTTATGTATCTCAGGCCGTATTCCGCAAATTGCTCGTACAGGGACTGGAGACCATGTGTGCATATGACAATTTCAATATCCTCCTGACAGATTACTCTATGCTGTATCCCTATGAGGATATTGCCCTGTTTGTCAAAGAGCGGGAGGTGGCGGGATTCGTGGGGACGCATTATGAGACAGAAAAGGGGGCCTGCGCTCTGATTACGGAAGAGCCGTCGGTGGTGGCCTCTCTGTTCTACAGCTGTACGAATTTTGTAAAATCTCATCCCCACCGGAACATGAGTAAGCAGGAGAGCAGGGACTTTATCCTGGAGATGATTGAAAAGAGCAGGTCCATATAGCATAATACCGTGTACGCGGAGGGCAAAAAAGGAGAAAAGGCAGGAGAGACGTTTCCTGGCTTTTCTCCTTTTTGCACCCAGGGCTCCCGCTCAAAAGGGCAGAAGCCCCCACAAGTAAGAGAACGGCATAACCAGAACCAGGGCGGGTACCAGATTCAGCACATTATAGTGTTTGATTTTGCTCATCTTCAGTCCCACTGCAAAGGTGATCATTCCCCCGCAGGCCTTAAAATCAGCGATCATGGGGTCCGTCAGCAGGGGGAGCAGCGAGGATGAGCAGAAAAACAGGATAAGCCCCAGCGTGGTCTGGGGAACTGCCGTAATACAGATGGCATATCCCAGTGTGGCACCGAAGATAATAGCCGTAAAAAAGTCAAGGATCGACTTGGCAAATAATATGGTATGGTCCCCGGAGAAGCCTGAATTGAGAGCGCCGAATACCCCGGTGCCGCTGAAGCCGAATAAAACTATCATGCTAATCATAACAGACATGAACTCCGCCTGCCGGTCGCTTTGCTGATTCCTGCACAGAATGCGGTGGAGCCCGCTGCTGATTCTGGTCTCCAGATGAAGCGTCTCCCCGATCAGGGTGCCAACGATGAGTGCCAGTATCACGGCAGACAGAGATGAAACGTGCACAATCAGGCTGATCCCCATGCTCATTGCAGAGATACCAAAAATATTAGGCAGCGTATCAACAATATACTTCGGCAGCTTCTTGCCAAACAGCCCCCCAAAGATCCCTCCTATCACAACGCAGATTCCATTAACTAATACACCAGTCGGCATAACGTGTATCCTCCCTTCTTTTTGTTATATCTTAACGGATCTTCTCTGCCGGGAGAATAGAAACAGGAGCATTGGCATTTTCCGTGTATGACAAAAAAATGACAGGCAAAAAAAGGTGTCAAGTTTTTGGCAAAATGAATTAATTGACACATAGTCTGGAACTGTTGAAAATATCTGAAAAAACTGCAACAATGTTAGCAACGGAAAGACAATAACAAATCAAGCTTCAGGAAAGGAGAGGTATTTATGGCACTACAGTTCAATTCGATTCTCGATCCCAGGGGGTATCAGGAGAGGAGAAAGATTACACTTGCACCAAGAGTATCCCTGGAAGAATTAAAGACAGGAAAGATCCTGTTTTATAATAATACAAAATTGGGATTCTGCAATTACTACACCGTATTTGACCGCATTAAGGAACATCTGAGAGAACTGGGCATTGAAAACTTTGTGGAGTACACAGAGACCGTGAGGGGAAAGGATGCGGGAAAACTTAAGGAGTACGCCCAAATGCTGGCGAAAGAAAAACCTTCTGCAGCAATCGTGGCATTCGGAGATATGGGAACCTCCTCATCTACAACTGTGCTGTCCATTGCACTGGAGGAACTGGGAATTCCCACGGTATATATGACAGCACCTCCAGGAACCGGGATCACAGAAGGCGTGGGTGTCTACAGGGCCGGTCATCTCTGCCTGTGTTCGGTAGATATCTATCAGGCCAGCACCGTAGAAGAGATTGAGGCTGAGGTAGATAAAAAATGGGATTATATTATCCGTTCCCTTACCACAAACGGAAAAGAGCTGGAGGAACTGGCACGCATCGATTTCAAGATGGATAAAATCCCTCCGAGAGCGGACGGACTGCTTCCCCTGACAGAGAACCTTTCGGTAGAAGAAGAAATGCTGCTGGAACCAGGGGCTTATCTGGAAGAAATCAATGACTTCTTTAACCAGGAACATATCAGCGACGGTCTCCCCATCATCCCCCCCACCAGAGCCAGATATGAGAGGATGATGGAATACTGCCCCTTCCCCGAAGATATGGTGCTGTGCAGCGCCAGCGGACCCAGCGGCAAGGAGGTGACCGTAAAGGATGCAGCCATAGCTGCTGTAATGGCGGGATGCAAGCCCAATGCCATGCCGGTGCTGATTGCTGTATTCAAAGCATTAAACAGTCCTCTGTATAACCTGAACCAGTCTGTAACAACCTCCCATCCCGGCGGAAACATGGTCATTGTGTCAGGACCTATTGCCCGGGAACTGGGGATTTCCGGCAGGCAGGGCTGCCAGGGACCGGGGTATCCGGCCAATGCCACCATCGGCCGGGCGGTGAATCTGGTGATTATGAATATTTTCCGATCTGTTCCGGGTATCTGCGATCTTGACTGTATCGCTTCCCAGGCTGAGTTTACCTACTGCTTCGCAGAGGAGCCGGATTTGGCACAGTGGAATATGATTAACGAGGATCACTTTGACAGTGAGACTACAACCGTATATGTTCTGAAGGCGGAGCCTATACACGATATTATAGATTTCCTCAGCCTGGACGGCCACGATCTTTTGGATACCATAACCCACTGCTGTACCACTCTGGGGTCCAACAATGCCTATATGCCGGGCCCGCTGGTAGTTTGCCTTACGCCTGACCACGGGATGATGCTGAAAAAGAGCGGATACACAAAGGAAATGATTCAGGAACATATTCACACCTATGTATACCATGAGGTTCCAATGGTTAGAAACCGGGGACTGGTTCCGGTGCGGCCGGCCAGCTTTGCCAACCGCCATCCCATGCCGGTTACCAGGACTCCAAAAGACGTGGAAGTCGTAGTAATCGGGGGAAGAGGGGGCCATTCCGGAGTTATTCTTCCCTGGGCGCTGCACAGTGAGGGGATTGTGGAACCGGTAGCACTTCCGGACGGAACGATAGCAAAATCAATTGAAGAATTTAAAAAATAGACAGGGGGAATTTTTATGGCACGGGATCAAATCGTTTATGACAAAAAGTATGATGTAATTGTATGCGGGGGAGGAACCTCAGGGGTGGCTGCAGCCATTGCCGCGGCCAGAGCAGGGGCATCCACTCTCCTGGTAGAGCGGGTAGGATCCCTGGGAGGACAGCTCTGCTTTTCGGGCCCTCCGGGATTTGCCTTTGCCCATCTGTTCAATCCTCTGGGTGAGCAGGATGCGGGGGGAATCATCGAGGAGATTCACAGCCGTATGCTGAAGGAGGGGCATGCCCTTCCCCATCTGAAGCCGGAACACCGCCTGGAGGCGGGGTATACCTTCTCTTATGTGGATCCGGACTGGTTCTCGATCACCATTTTCCAGATGATGGAGGAGGCCGGTGTGGAGCTTCTGCTGCACAGCCTTGTGGTTGACGTGACAAAGGAAGAAGAAAAAGTAACGGGAATCGTTGTGGAGAATACCAACGGAACGGTTGTGATTGAAGGAAAGATTGTCATTGACTGCACAGGTGAGGGAGATATTGCAGTGAGAGCCGGCGCCCCCTACGAATATGTGGACAGAAATACTGTACAGCCCCATACCATTTCCTTTACAATGGATGGTGTGGACTGGGAAGAGCTGATGGACTGGATACACCAGAATCCGGATCAGCTGGTATGGTTTGAGCATACGCTTCCCCACTGGTCTGACGAGAGAAAAGAGGAGGCGCATCAGAAAGCCCTGGAGTTCTATAAAACCTGCAAAGATCCCGCAATGTTCGGGGAGATGATGGGATTTATTGACTTTCACAAGATGGGACTGGAGACCGGCGAATGGCACGAATTCAGCGGCGTGGGATTTTTTATCACGCCCAGAGAGGGAGGACACCTGCAGGCCCATATGCAGCATTCCTCTCAGGTTCCCTTTGTCCTCACAGACGATGCCTGGGATCTGACGAAGGGTGAGATTGAGTGCAGAAGGCAGAATGCAATAGCCATCAAATTCTTCCGCAAATATATTCCCGGGTTTAAGAATGCATACCTTACCAGGATGTGTCCGGAGATGCGGCTGCGGGAAGGCAGAAGGATTATGGGGGACTACAGACTGACAAGGGACGATGTTGCAGAGGGTAAGGAGTTTGGGGATGTTATCGGCAAGAGCCACTTTAAGGCCGGGGCCCACCACACAGTTGACAAGAATACCATTGCCCAGGTAGAAAAGGTCTGCCCGAAGGACGGGGGATCCTATGATATTCCTTACAGATGTCTGGTGCCCCAAAAGGCAGAGAACCTTCTGGTGGCGGGGAAACATGTATCTACAGACCGGGATGCATATCTCAGGTATCTGCATCAGACCATGATCACAGGCCAGGCGGCAGGCGTGGCAGGGGCTCTTTGCAGCAAAAAAGGTGTTTCACCCAGAGAGCTTGAGGGTGATGTAAGCGAACTCCAGAAAATTTTAAAGGAACAGGGTGCAATATTGGACGGTACACACTAAACAGGGAGGTTTCATATGGCAAGAACAAAGAAATACTTACAGTTCGGAATTATGCAGCGGATCTATCAGGGATCAGGGTGCATACAGATGATTCCAAATATTTTGGAAACAGAGGGATGGGACCGTGTGATGCTCATCGCAGATCCGGGGCTTTATAAGGCAGGTGTGATAGATCCCTTTGAAAAAATGTTAAAAGAAGCAGGGGTTTCCTACTTTATCTTTGATAATGTGCGCCCTAACCCGGAAGCGGCAACCATTGACGGGGAGGCTGTTCCGGCATTCCGGGAGTTCAGGGCCCAGGTAATGATCGCAGTAGGGGGAGGCAGCACCATGGATACCGCCAAAGGCGTAGCCATTGTTGGGGATTCCGGCAAAAAAGTGATGGATTTTATCGGAATCCCGCCCCAGGTACCGCTGAAACACAAGACCTATCCAATGATTGCAGTTCCTTCCACTGCAGGTACCGGAAGCGACGTGTGCCGCAACGCAGTAATCTGTGATGAGAATGGCTTCAAACTGGTGCCCTCCCATGACTCCATACTGCCTTCCTACGCGGTTCTGGATCCGGATCTGCTGGCGGGACTTCCCTTCCACATTGCGGCTGCCACAGCAGTGGATGCCCTGACACATGCGCTGGAATCCTACACGAGTATGAGTGCCAACGATTTTACAGAGCTCTTTTCCCTCCACTCCCTGGAACTCATCGGCGACTGCATCCGTCCCTTTGCGGCAAACCCGGCTGTGGATGAATATGCGGATAAAATGAGTCTGGCCTGCATGTACGCGGGATTTTCGCTGGGCATTGCCAGCATCGGCCAGGATCACGTGATTACCCATCCCATGGGGGAGGAACCCTTCCACATGCCCCACGGAGATGCCTGCGCCATGGCGCTTCCGGCTGTGATTGAATGGAACGGCCTGGGGTGTAAGGAAAAGTACCGGAAGGCATATAACGCTCTGGCAAAACAAAATGTGTCAGAGGGTGATTTCCAGGTGAAAATGCTCATTGACTGGGTGATACAGCTGAACCGCGATCTCCACCTGGCTTCGGATAAAAGCTTTGAGGCGTGGGGATACAGCGGGGAAGAGGTATTGGAGAAGATGCTCCGGCATCCCATCTTTAACAATAAGGATAAGACAAAAAATCCTGACTGCAATTACCCCAGGGTGACAAGGATGAAAGAGTTTGCTCATATTATTGAGCGGATTGATTACTATTCCAAAGTGACCACGGGTGAGATACCGTATGAATTTTGCTGATATGAAAACCGCAGTTTAATACAAAGGCTGACGCAGAGCTTTGATGCGTCAGCCTTTGTGTTCCGCTTTTGGGAGATCTACAGAAGCGGTGTGGTTTCTGGGATTGGGAGTACAGCTGTCGCGCACCATCAAGGTGCTTGGAAGCTGTATGACCACGGGTACGGAGTGAAGGCCGTTGATTCTGTCATCGAGAATCTTCACAGCGAATTTGCCCAGCTCCCGGTTCTGCATATTAAACGTGGTGAGCCTGGGCTTCATAAATTTAGCCATCTCAATATCATCCAGACCGATGACAGATACATCCTCCGGCACACGGTACTGATAATCCGTCAGCGCGCTGATTACCCCAATGGCCACCATATCATTGGCACAGCAAAAAGCCTCTGGGATCTCTCCGCTTCTCAGCAATTCTATAACCGCATTATAGGCCTGTTCTGTGCCAAGCTGAATATTCTTGCACAGATTCATATCTAACTTCAAATCATTGAGCTTTACTGCGTCTGAGAAAGCGCGGAAACGATGCTCATTTAGAATATCCGATTTCTCTGAGGGAATCGTCCCAATAAACCCAATCTTTGTAAATCCGCATTTTGCCAGATAATTAACGGAATCAACAATGGCCCCGTAGCCGTCGCAGATTACCTGGTCAATGCTGACATCCAGCTTATTCAGTCCGGTATACACCATATTCAAAGTGAGGTTATTAAGAAAATTCATAATCTTTTTGCTGACTCGTCCCATCAAAATGACACCATCCGGTGAGGTGTCGGAGATTCTTTTGCAGATGGATTCCGCACTTTCTGTGGAAGTGGAAAATGTATGTGTAATGGAATACCCCATCCGTCCGGACTCCTCCTGAATGCCCAGCAGAAGCTGGGAGAAAAAGTAGTCATTGTAGGTATCACTGGCAGACGCCAGGAAGCAGGTCAGATTCCTGTGCGCCGGTTCTGGAATGTATGTCTCAATCTCCGGGGTGCGTGTATAGTATCCCAGATCGTAGGCTGCCTTTATGATGCGCTCTGTGGTTGCTTTGCTGGCCGGTTTGCTTTTGTCATTGTTAAGCACCCGGGAGACAGTAGAGACAGATACCCCAGTGGCCTGGGCAATCTCGTAAAGCGTAACTCGCATAATTCAACCTCCTAATCTATTCTATTAATCCAAAGTATACACAAAAAAATTGGAATACGCAAGACAAGCAATGGAAAAATATTCTAATAATATTGAGAGACATTGCCGGATTGCTAGTCAAAAAGACAGATATAACAAATTAAACAAAAAAGATGCCGCATATTTGTTATAAATATGAATAAAATCCAAAAATATTGCGTAGAAGTAGGCAAATAATTTGTGGTATGATACAGATAAGTTAAAGCTTTTGTTATATAGTCTGCCAAGGAGTTATGGAGGGATCAGAAATGGAGAATGAAAAAGCGGAACAAATCAAATCAATTATCCCCAGTTACACACCTATGAGGGAGCTGCCGGAGGACTTGTCTCTGGCTGAGGCAAAAGAAATGTTCTACAGTATCTGCCAAATCCGGGAATTTGAGTTAAAGGTGCGGGATCTCTGGAGGGCGAATAAGATCAGGGGTATGTGCCATGCGTATTATTACGGGGAGGCAATTGCTGTGGGAGCCTGTCATGCCCTGGAAAAGGGGGATTACATCACCAGTACCCACAGGGGACACGGGCATGCACTTGCCAGAGGCGCTTCTCCGGGAAGGATGTTTGCGGAACTGTTCGGAAAGGCGGAAGGCTACAACAAAGGGAAAGGAGGTTCCATGCACATCGCAGATGTGAAAAGCGGAATCCTGGGAGCAACAGGGATTGTGGGCAGCGGCATTGCCCCTGCCGCCGGAGCTGCTCTCTCGGCAAAGCTTCAGAAAAACGGAAAAGTTTCACTCAGCTTTTTCGGGGACGGAGCCTGCAACCAGGGTCCCTTTTCGGAGACTCTGAATATGGCGGCAGCCTGGAACCTGCCGGTAATATTTCTGTGCGAGTATAACCAGTGGGCCATAGGGACGGACTACTGGAGGGTGACAAAGGAGCACGACGCCTATAAGCGGGCGGAGGGCTTTGGGATGCCCGGCATACAGATTGACGGATTTAATGTATTTGAAGTGTACAAAGCCGTCAGGGACGCAGCAGCCAGAGCAAGGGCAGGGGAAGGACCCACCCTGATCGAGGCACGCTATATGAGGATGCTGGGCCATCATGTGGGAGACGACCAGAACTACAGAGACGAAAAGGACCTTGAGAGGATATCGGTACTGTACGATATAGAACCGGTGACGAGGACCAGGGAATTCCTGGAGAGCGCAGGAGTGCCGAAGGAGGAACTGGAGGATATTCAAAAACGGGCGGCAGCTGAAATCCAGGAAGCCATTGCATATGCGGATACCCAATGCCATGAGCCGTCTCTGGAGACACTCTACGAGGATATCTATGCAGACGGTGAGATCATTATCTGAAAAGAGGGAGAAGTGTTATGAGCATAAAAACAGTGAGAGAAGCTTTAAACGAGGCCTTTGCTGAGGAGATGGAGCGGGACGCCGGCGTATTCATTATGGGGTGCGATGACGGCGTGAAAGGAAATCCCTTCGGCGTAACCATGGGTCTGGCGGACAGGTTTGGGCTGGAACGGGTAATTGACACTCCCATATCTGAGCCGGGATTTACCGGGATGGGAGTAGGAGCAGCAGCTACCGGCATGCGCCCTGTAGTGGAAATTATGTTTTGCGACTGGGTTACCCTTGCCATGGATCAGATCGTCAATATGGCGGCAAAGATGCGGTATATGTTTGGAGGAAATGTAGAAATGCCTCTGGTCATACGGGTTCCGATAGGTGCCGGCGGAGGGCAGGCCGCGCAGCACAGCCAGTCCCTGGAAGCCTGGTTCAACCATGTGCCGGGCCTGAAAATTGTAGCACCCTATACACCTGCCGACTGCAAGGGGCTGCTGAAAGCAGCGATAAGAGACAATAATCCTGTTATGTTTTTTGAGAACAAACGAACCTATGCGGTCAAGGGGGAGGTCCCGGACGGAGAGGATTACCTGGTGGAGATAGGGAAGGCTGCTGTTTCCCGGGAGGGACAGGATGTTACCCTGGTGACTTATTCCAGTATGGTGAAAACCTGTCTCCAGGCAGCAGAAAAACTGGAAAAGGAAGGAATATCCTGCGAGGTAATCGATCTGCGGACACTTCTGCCCCTGGATTATGATACGGTAGTTGCTTCCATTGAAAAAACAGGCAGGGTCATTGTAGTCCATGAAGCCTGCAAACGTGGGGGTATGGGAAGTGATATTGTGGCGGAGATCAATGAGAGAGCCTTCGATCTTCTGGATGCCCCTCCCCTTCGGGTGGGTGCCCTGAATATTCCGATTCCATATAATGCGGTTCTGGAATCCGCTGTACTGCCGGATGTTTCAGATGTGATAAACGCGGTTCATAAAAGCTTATCCAATGATTGAGGAGGGGGGATTCTATGCCGAAATACTTAGTTTTGCCTAAAATCGGAATGAATATGGAAGAGGGAGTGATAGACGAATGGCTCATAAAACCCGGGGATAAGGTGGAAAAGGAACAGATTGTGCTGCGGGCAGAGACAGACAAAGCTGTTCAGGATATCTTTGCGACAGATGGCGGTATCGTGTACAAGCTCCTGGTACATCCCGGGGATACCGTGCCCTGTCAGGAGAAGATTGCGATCCTGCTGGAGGAGGGGGAAGAGTATACAGAGGAGACGGCAGATCAGAACAAAGCAAGTGCAGAACCTAAGCCGGGACCTGGTACGGCGGACGTCCCTGAGAGGAAGCCGGGAGGAAAGGCTGCCGGACAGGAGAGAAAAAAAGGGAAGGTGCGTATCTCACCACTGGCGAAGAAGATGGCGGAAGACTTAGGAATTCCCATTGAGGAGCTTTCTCCGGAAGAGGAAGGAAAAAGAATTGTGAAAGCGGATGTTCTCAGGTATGAGCCGCCTGTTCCACGGGAATCATCTGTCTTCGTACCTTTTACTCCAAGGAGAAAAGCAATTGCGAGACATATGCTGGATAGCGTGAATCATAAGCCGCGGGTGACTCTGGTAACCACCGTTGACTGTGAGAACTTAATTGCCTTCCGCGAAAAGTTAAAAAAACAGACCAGAGTGTCGTACAACGAAATTATTGTCAAAGCCTGCGCCGCTGCGCTGAGGGTATATCCCCACATGAATTGTATTACACAGGAGGGAGGATTCTGTATAAAGGAGGATATCAATATCGGTGTGGCTGTGGATACCCCTGACGGACTCCTTGTTCCGGTGCTTAAGAAGGCGGATCAAAAGGGAATCTTTGAACTGGCTGGTGAATTCGGATCCCTGACAGAGAAGGCCAGAAACGGACAGTTATCCGCGGAGGATATGAGCGGGGGAACCTTTTCCGTTTCCAACGTGGGGATGTTTGGAATTGAGTCCTTTGACCCCATAATTAATTCCCCGGAATGCCTGATTCTCGGGGTGGGCTGTATGAAAGAGACAGCGGCAGTGGTGGAACATGAAATATGTGTCAGAACCTGTATGCAGATTTCTCTGTCATTTGATCACACAGTATTTGACGGCGCGGCAGCAGCAAAATTGCTGAAGGCAATCAAGGATTTGCTGGACGATCCGGTGATGATGCTGGCCTAGCGGAGGGAGAACAGATGGATAAGAAAAGCGTTACAGTGATAGGGGGAGGCCCGGGAGGTTATGTGGCTGCCATACGGGCAGCGCAGCTGGGGGCGGAAGTAACCCTGATTGAAAAGAAACGGATGGGGGGTACCTGCCTGAATATCGGCTGTATTCCCACCAAAGCACTGCTGGACAGTGCCCATGTATATCACGAGGCAGGAGCGTCCGCCGGAATCGGCGTTGTGGCCTCACCGCATCTGGACTGGAGTATGGTTCAGGAACGGAGAAGGAGTGTAATTGACAGACTGGTCTTGGGGGTTGAGGGGTTAATGCGAACCAACAAAATAAGAGTATTGTACGGTTTGGCGGGCTTTCTGGATCCCCATACGGTCTGTGTCAACATGGCGGATGGCCAAAAACAAAGGGTTTCCAGTGATTTCTTTATTCTTGCAACGGGTGCTGAGCCTCTGGTGCCGCCTATCCCGGGAGCCGGGGGAGACATCTGCATTGACAGTACGGCAGCCCTCTCTCTGGAAAAGGTACCTGACAGTATGGTGATCGTAGGGGGAGGGGTGATCGGCGTAGAACTGGCGACCGCGTACCACGAGTTCGGCACCAAAATCACAGTAGTGGAAATGGCAGGAAATATATTGCCTAACATGGACAGGACATTGTCGGAAAAGCTGAAGGCAGACATGGAACACAGAGGCATTCGCATTATGACTGGAGCGAAAGTCTGCAGTTTTGAGAAAAAAGGTGATATGTGCGCCTGCTGTGTGGAGCAGGAACATACACAGATAACCCTGGAAGCGGAAACAATACTCTTATGTATAGGAAGAAAGGCGAGCCTGAAAGGGCTGAATCTGGAGAAAGCAGGCGTCAGGGCGGAAAGAGCAATTCTGACAGATGCTTTTATGAGAACCAGCGCTGAGAATATCTATGCGGTGGGAGACTGCAACGGACAGTTGATGCTTGCCCACGCGGCGTCAGAGCAGGGGATAATTGCAGCTGAAAATTGCATGGGAGGGTCCCGCAGCTTTGACGGAAGTATATGTCCGGGCGGAGTATATTCCTTTCCTGAGCTGGCAGGTGTGGGCTTCACGGAGGAAGAGCTGCGGGAAAAAAATATATCATATCGGGCCGGAGTATTTCCTATGGCAGCCAACGGCAGGGCTTTAATTTACCGGCAGGACACCGGGATGGTCAAAGTACTGACGGGGGAACCATACGGTGAGCTGCTGGGGGTACATGTATACGGGCCGCAGGCTACGGAGCTGATCGCCGAAGCTGCCCTGGCTATAAAACTGGAGGCTACTGCAGATGAGCTCATTGATACTATTCATGCGCATCCTACGCTGAGTGAATGTGTCCGGGAGGCAGCTTTGGCGGCGCAGAACCGTGCCATACATACGGGCAATAGAAAGACAAGGGGGTAAAGCATGAAGCATATTTTTTTGAACCTGAAAAGATTCGATATTACCAAGGAATACGGGGGTGTAAACAGTCTTGCAGAGCTGCCGGAATGGGCTTCTTATATAATAAAAAACACCCAGGAAGGACTAAAAAAATACAGAAAGGAGGAGGCCGAGTTTATCCATTTTTTTCCGGAGGCACATCTCATGAATGCGGTGGAGGCTCTGGAAAAGGACAGTCCGGTAATCATAGGAAGCCAGGGTGTCTACAGAGAGGATGCTGCCGTAGGAGGGAACTTCGGCGCATTTACTACAAACCGTACTGCGTCTGTTGTGAAGGCCATGGGATGCGGGGCCACTTTAATCGGCCACTGCGAGGAGCGAAATGACAAAAAGGGAGTGCTGAAAAAAGCCGGGATATCGGATCCCATAGCGGTAAATGGCCTGCTGAACGAAGAAATCTTATGTGCCCAGGCGGCAGGCCTAAAGGTTCTGTACTGTATTGGTGAATCAGCTGCGGAGCAGTACCGGTGGGAAGAGGTTCTGGGGGAACAGCTGGAGACAGGGCTGAAAGGTGTGGACAAAGAGGGTGTTGTCATCGGATATGAGCCCATATGGTCCATAGGCCCCGGGAAGACGCCGGCCGGTAAAGAGTACATAACGAAGGTTGCGAGATTTATTAAAGAAAAAACGGACGGCATGGACGTGGTATACGGCGGAGGCCTAAAGGCGGATAATGCAAAGATGCTGGCATCCATTGAGGAAATTGACGGCGGATTGATTGCACTGACACACTTTTCGGATAACATTGGATTCTACCCGGAGGAATACCTGGAAATTGTACACTTATACTTAGGAGAACAGAAAGGAGAGGACGCATGAACGTTGAGTTTGAGTATGGGCATGGCACAATGACAGCCGAACTGCCGGATACAGCAGATGTATTTATCCCCGGGGAAACCGTTCCCGATCCCCCCCATATTCCGGAAGCTGAGATTATTGAACGCACAAGGGAGTCTGTGCGCAGCCCTATTGGAATGGAGCCTCTTGGGAAGCTGGCCCATAAGGGAAGCAAGGTGGTTTTTGTAATCCCGGATATTGTGAAAGGCGGCTGCCAGGCCACTTCCCACAGAAAAGTTGCAATTAAGGTAATGCTGGAAGAGCTATATGCCGCAGGCGTTGAAAAAAATGACATTCTGCTTCTGTTTTCCAACGGACTGCACCCCAGAACGACGGTGCCTGAGATGAAACAGATCCTTGGGAAGGAACTGTTTGATGAATTCTACTATACGAATCAGATTACCAGTCACGATTCGGAGGACTATGATCACCTGGTGGACCTGGGAACTACCGGACGGGGGGATCCGGTTATCATGAACCGGTATGTATACGAGTGTGATATCCCTATACTCATAGGCCATACCCAGGGAAATCCCTACGGGGGATATTCAGGGGGATACAAACATTGCTCCACAGGCATTACCCACTGGAGAAGCATTGCGTCCCACCATGTCCCCCAGGTGATGCACCGTCCGGACTTTACGCCGGTCTCCGGGCATTCCCTGATGCGGACGAAGTTTGACGAGATTGGCAGGCACATGGAAGAAAAGATGGGACATCCATTTTTCTGCTGTGACGCAGTGCTGGATACGTATTCCAGACAGATAGAGATTAATTCCGGCTATGCTGCCGAGATGCAGAGGCGAAGCTGGAAGACAGCAAATATCAGAACCTATGTACCCTTTGCCGAGCAGAAATATAATGTTCTGGTGTTCGGTATGCCTCAGGACTTCCACTACGGAAACGGCATGGGAACCAATCCCATTCAGATGATGCAGGCACTGTCTGCCCAGGTGATCCGGCATAAACGTATTATGAGCGACCGGTGCGTGATTATCTGTTCCTCGGTCTGCAACGGCTACTTCCACGATGAAAGGTGGCCGTATCTGAGGGAATTGTATGAGTTGTTTCAGCATGACTATATGAATATTCTGCCGGACATGAACCGCTACGGAGAGTACTTTGCCACAAAGGAAGAATATATCCGGAAATACCGTTTTGCCAACGCGTTCCACCCCTTCCATGGATTCAGCATGATGAGCTGCGGGCATATCGCAGAGGAAAATACATCGGCGATCTATATTGTGGGAGCCCAGGAGCCGGGAATTGCCCGGGGAATGGGACTTAAGACGAGAGCAACCTTTGAGGAGGCACTGGCAGACGCGAAAAAGAAATATGTGGGCGGAGATCCGAAGATACTGGCACTTCCCAAGACATTTAAGCTGGGGGCTGTTCATCTGTGTATGAAGGATGATGATCTGCAAAATGTATGACTCCTCGCTGCTCATAATTTATCTGATCAGTTTTCTGGCTTCTGTTCTTGGCGCTGTCTGCGGAATCGGAGGCGGAGTAATTATAAAACCCGTACTGGATTCTTTTCAGCTCATGGATGCGGGCACTGTCAGCTTCTTATCAGGGTGTACGGTACTGTCCATGACATGCTATTCCGTAGTAAGCGTTCATGTTAAGGGGGACTCCCGTATTGACTATAAAGTCAGTACGTATCTGGGGATAGGGGCAGCCGCAGGCGGCTGCCTGGGAAAATGCCTCTTCGAAGCACTGAACCGCTGGTTTTCTGATGCGGGGCGGATCGGCGCGGTTCAGTCCGCGGCCCTGTTTGTCCTTACCATAGGGACACTGTGCTATACACTGCAAAAACATAGAATTCACACAAGGCACATTACCGGCAAAAGTATCTGTGCATGCATAGGAATTATACTAGGGATTATGTCCTCTTTTTTAGGAATTGGAGGGGGACCGATCAATCTGGTTCTTCTTTACTTTTGCTTCTCCATGGAGACAAAAGTGGCTGTTCAGAATTCCTTATATATTATACTCATATCCCAGGTCAGCAGTTTGATTTTCACAGCGGTGAAAGGGAATTTGCCGGCTGTCCGTCCGGCGCTTCTGCTGGGAATGGTGATATTTGGAATATTAGGGGGAGCAGCGGGGAGAAGAGTGAACAGTAAAATTGATTCACATACAGTGAATAAGCTTTTTATTGCGGTCATGCTGATTATTATACTAATTTGTGTCTATAATTTTGTGCAATATATGTAAACCACTAAGAAAAAGCAAACATAGAAAGGAGAAAAAACTATGAAAAAGGTGCTGGCGTTTACATTGGCAATGTCATTGGCGATGGGAGGTATTGCAGGATGCGGTGAGGGATCTTCCTCCAAAAAGGAAACTAAAGCAACGGCCCCAAAAGACTCTAAAACAACCTGGGATATAGAGCCCCTGGACGAGAGACAGACTCTGGATATTGCATATTTCTCCGGAGTTATGCATTCCCTCCCCATTTATATTGCGGACGAAAAGGGCTGGTTTGATGAACTGAATATTGATCTGGAGTATTCTTCCTTTACCAGCGGTCCCGCCATGATGGAGGCCAATGAGAGCTGGGATATTGCTACCACAGGCAGCCCCGGAGTTCTCGTGGGTATGCTGGGATATGATGTGTACTGCATCGGCAACTGCGAATATGATGCGGTTTTGAATCTGTACACCCGTGAGGACTCTCCCATCTATAAAGCCGGAAAAGGAAAGGTAGAGGGAGCAGAGGAATTATATGGTACAGCAGAAGAATGGGCCGGAACGGAATGGCTGCTCCCTGTGGGCACCACCACAAATATAGTGCTGAATTCCACCCTGTCTCTCCTTGGACTGGAAGATAAGGATATTACAATGGTCAATATGGATAACAGCACAGGATTCACCGCCTTCAAAGCCGGTGAGGGAGATGGTGTGTGTCTGTCCCTTTCCGTAGCTCTGGAAGCTGAGAAGGCAGGATACAAAAAGGTCAGCGGTCTGGATATTACAGGTGACTTAATTGAATGCGGTATCTGCGCAACGGCAGACGCCCTGGAAAATAAAAGGGATGCTGTTAAAAAGTTTTATGAAGTATATTACAGAGCCAGCGAGTGGATTGCGGACAATATGGAAGAGGCAGAAGGATACTATCTGGAAACTTGTGAGATTGAGGGGATTGCCTGTGACGAGGAAACTGCAAAATATATCTGCGAAAGGAGAAACAGCCCGACGCTGGATGATGTCATGGAACAGCTGGATACTACCGTAGAGTATGAGCCTTACACAAAGCGGGCGGTTACCAAGGCCGAATCTGATCTGCTGGTCACCCTGGACTTTTTTATTAACACCGGAAAGTATACAGACAAAGATCGGGAATTCGTGCTGGACAACAACATGTTTGATCCAAGCATTGCCCAAGAGGTTCACAAGGAAATGACAGAGGCCGGAAGATGGAATTATTAACTCATAATCATAGAGGAAATGACAATGGATAAAAAAACAAAGAAAAATAAATTCGCGGACGGCAGTACAAAGTACGCTTTGCTGTCAGTGTTGGGAATTGCCGGTTTTTTTGTCATCTGGCAGCTGCTGGTAGTAAGCGGTATTATTAATTCCAAGTATCTGGCGGCGCCTACAGACATTATAAAGCTGTTTTTTGTAAAAATTGCTGAGACAGCGCCGGACGGCAATACGCTGCAGGTCAATGTGTTTTCCAGTTTACGGGTGTCTCTGCTGGGGCTTTTCACTGCATTAATTCTGGGAATTCCACTGGGCTGGCTTATGGGGTGGTACCGGTGGGTGGATCGCTTTGTCACCCCCCTGTTTGAAATCATACGCCCCATTCCCCCTATTTCCTGGATCCCCTTAACGATCCTGTGGCTGGGGATTGGACTGAAGGCACAGGCATTTATTATATTTTTCTCAGCGTTTATTCCCTGTGTGATTAATTCTTATACGGGAATCAAGCAGACCAGCCCTGTACTCATCAATGTGGCGAAAACATTTGGCGCCACCAACTTTACGATTTTTATAAAAGTAGGAATTCCTTCCTCCCTTCCCATTACCTTTGCCGGAATCCGGGTAGCCCTGGGGAATTCATGGTCTACACTGGTGGCGGCCGAAATGCTTGCCTCCAGTGCGGGACTGGGCTACATGATCCTTATGGGGCGCGCCTTTGCCAGACCGGATATTATCGTTCTGGGCATGCTGGTGATCGGCGTTATCGGGGCTATTATGACAGCGCTGCTGGAATTCGCGGAGAAGAAAATTGTGAAATGGGGAGGTAGAACACGATGAAGCAAAGAAATCTGTTTTTAGAAATTCTGTATGCTGTTCTGCCGGCTGTCTCTATTGCATGCCTCCTGGTCCTGTGGATGGGAGTTTCCGGGAATCGGCCGGATCTGATCCCCACACCGGCAGAGACCTGGTCCAGGTTTGCGGATACATTTGACAAGCCTATTATGAGACTCAGCTTTTTCGGACACATCCTGGCCAGCCTGCGCAGAGTTATGACAGCCTTATTAATTTCCTGGTCTGCGGGTATCTTATTCGGGATTCTAATCGGTTGGAGCAGGACCGGCAAGTCAGTTTTTGGATCCATATTTAATATGCTGCGTCCCATTCCCCCTTTGGCGTGGATCCCTCTTATTACCATATGGTTTGGGATTGGCGAGACCCCAAAAATATTAATTGTAGTAATCGGTTCCATAGTTCCGGTGATCGTAAACACACAGTCAGGAATGGAGCGCGTGGAACAGCTTTACCTGGATGTGGGAACGGTATTCCATGCCAATTCCAGGCAGCTTTTGTTTGAGATTGCTGTACCTTCAGCGCTGCCTACCATTCTCGCGGGAATTAAGACTTCTATCAGCACCGGTTGGATGGTTGTGCTGGCGGCGGAGATGCTGGGGGCAAAATCAGGTGTAGGTTTTCTGATTACCAGAGGGATGGACAGCGGTGATACTGCGCTGGTTCTTGTGGCGATGATTGCCATCGGCATTGTAGGCGCCCTGCTTGCAGTATTTATATCATTTGTGGAAAGGATGATTTGCCCATGGCTGAGAAAAAAATAAGGTTAAGGTTAGACAAACTGACAAAGATATACCATACGCCGGAGGGTGAATTCGAGGCGGTACATGAGGTGTCTCTGGAGGTTCAGGATAGGGAATTCCTTGTTCTTTTGGGGCCCGGCCACTGCGGCAAAACGGTACTGCTGAATATGATAGCGGGGCTGGAGGCTCCTTCGTCGGGCAGTTTTTATCTGGATGAAAAAGAAGTTCGGGGTTCCCACGGCGCCGTGGGGATGGTATTTCAGAAAACAGGACTCATGCCCTGGAAGACGGTGATGCAGAATGTGGAGCTGGGCCCTAAGATGGCCGGGGAGGACAAAAAGACCAGGCGGGAGCGGGCGAAGAAATATATTGATCTGGTAGGCCTGTCGGGATTCGAGAATTCTTACCCCAGCCAGCTCTCCGGAGGTATGAAGCAGCGGGTGGGAATCGCCCGCGCCTACACCAATAACCCGGAGATCTTGCTGATGGACGAACCTTTCGGGGCTTTGGACGCCCAGACCAGGTATGCCATGGAGGACGAACTCATAAGAATCTGGGAACAGGAAAAGCGTACCATTATCTTTGTGACAAACAATATTGAGGAAGCAGCGTATCTGGGAGACCGCATCGTCTTATTCAGCGAGTGTCCTGCCCGCGTAAAAGAAATATATGAGATAGACTTACCCCGGCCCAGAAATAATGTAGACCCCAATTTTCTGCATATCAGGCAGGTGATTGCGGCGAATACGGATTTGGCTCTTTAATTATGGAAGGACGAGAGGTGTTAATGATGGGCAATAACCGTGAAGTTAAGGTGGAAGTAAAAAACCTGACGAAAAAATTTGATGATCTCCTGGTGCTCAATGATATTTCTTTTAACATTAGAAAAGGGGAATTTGTCTGTGTCGTAGGGCCGACCGGGTGCGGCAAAACAACATTTCTGAATCTGCTGACAAAGCTGATAGAGCCCACCTCAGGGGAACTCCTGATAGACGGGGAACCGGCGGATCCGAAAAAACATAATCTGGCCTTTGTATTTCAGGAGCCGTCGGCATTTCAGTGGCTGACAGTGGAAGAGAATCTGGCCTTTGGCCTGAAAATAAAAAAGCTCCCTCCGGATGAAATCAAGCGGAGGGTAGACAATATGCTGGAGCTGCTTGGGCTGACCAAATTCAGAAATGCATACCCCTCCCAGCTGTCGGTGAGTTCGGAGCAGCGCATTATCATAGGACGGGCATTTGTCATGAATCCCGACTTGCTGCTTATGGACGAGCCCTACGGGCAGATGGATATAAAACTTCGGTATTATCTGGAAGACGAGGTGATACGTCTCTGGAAAGAAACGGGAAGCACAGTTGTATTTATTACCCACAACATAGAAGAGGCTGTGTATCTGGCAGAAAAGGTGCTGATCCTGACTAATAAACCGGCAACGATTAAGGAGGAGATAGAAGTGGAACTTCCGAGACCCCGGGATTTTACGGATCCTGCATTTATTCAGCTGCGTACCCACATAACGGATCAGATTAAATGGTGGTAATCAGATAAAGAGAGGAGAAAAAGCAATATGTTTGGACTGAATTACAAGTTATTGAAGCTGGAGGAAGAGGGGGAACCCGTATATGCGGGCGTGGTAGGAGCCGGAAACCAGGGTAAGGGCATGATCAATCAGATGGCCGGTATGCCTGGCATGAGGCCTGCGATTATTTCGGATATCCGGTTAGAGAATGCCGTATCAGCCTATGAAAATGCAGGATTAACCAGAGAACAGTTTATTGTCACCAATGATCTGAAGGAAGCAAACGAGGCATTAAAAAACGGTAAGTTTGTTGTGACGGAGGACTTTAAACTGGTTGCACAGGCGGAAGGGATTTCAACGGTAGTAGACGCCACCGGCGTCCCTGAGGTGGGAGCGCGTCTGGCCGTGGAGGCTATCGAGAACGGAAAAAATATCGTAATGCTGAATGTGGAGACAGATGTTACTATTGGATCCTACCTGAAAACTCTTGCGGACAAAAAGGGTGTCGTGTATACTGGATCCGCGGGAGACGAGCCTGGTGCCGTCAAAGAGTATTATGATTTTGCAAAGGCAATGGGATTCCAGGTGCGGGTAATCGGAAAGGGACAGAATCATAAGATAAACAGGGAGTCCACTCCGGATACCGTCGCGGAGGAGGCAAAAAGCCTGGGGCTTGCGCCTAAGATGCTCTGCTCTTTTAAAGACGGAACAAAGACAATGGTGGAGATGACTGCTATGGCGAACTCGACAGGCATGACCTGCGATATCCGGGGTGCCCATGGTCCATCCACAGATGTAGACGGCCTTGCCGGTACCTTTCTGTCCAAGGAAGAGGGCGGGATCCTGGACCGCTACGGGGTGGTTGAATATGTCAATGGAGTTGCCCCCGGGGTGTTTGCCATTATAGCTCACGAGAACGGCGAGGTAAATGGGGAAATGCGGTATTTAAGAATGGGAGACGGCCCCAATTACACATTGTTCCGCCCCTTCCATCTATGCAGTCTTGAGACGCCGCTCTCTGTGGCTATGGCGTCTATCGACAAGATGGCTACCATTGCGCCCCTGGGAAAGCCGGTATGTGAGGTCATCACCCTGGCAAAACGGGATCTCAGGGCCGGAGAGCCCCTGGACTACATCGGGGGATACACCGTGTATGGGATGATTGAAGCATACGATACAGCCAAAAAGATGAATGCAGTACCCATCGGACTGATCAACAAGAATACAGTGGTAAAAAAAGACATTAAGAAGGGTGAGGTGATCACCTATGACATGCTTGCTATGGATGAGAGCTCCTACATCTATGAGCTGAGACAACTCCAGGATGCCGTTTATTAAAGGTATCCGGCTCTCAAAGACCGTCCGGCTGCAGAAGGGAGTGAGCGTGTGGGGCATTACTATTATCAGACAGAATCTTGTAATCCGTGGCACAATCTGGCAGTAGAAACGTATCTGGGTTCCAGAATAGAGAAAAATGATGTGATCCTATACCTTTGGCAGAATGACAAAACAGTAGTAATCGGCAGGAATCAGAATGCGCTTTTGGAGTGCAGGGCAAAACTGCTGGAGGAAGAAGGCGGGTTCCTGGCCAGAAGAACAACAGGAGGGGGCGCCGTATACCAGGATCTTGGGAATCTGTGTTTTACATTTTTGGCAGATCCAAGGGTCTATGATTTGGAACGGCAGATGAGAGTAGTGACAGACGCCCTAAAAACCTACGGCCTGCGCGCTGAATTTTCGGGGAGAAATGATTTGCTGGCGGAAAATGGATGCAAATTCTCTGGCAATGCTTTTTCCAATACCGGAAGCTGCAGAGTACATCACGGTACTTTAATGGTGGATGTGGACTTGCAAAACATGGAGCGTTATCTGACCCCTTCCTCTCATAAGCTCAGGGCAAAAGGTGTTTCGTCTGTGCGCTCCCGGGTGTGCAGCCTGAGGGATATCCTGCCGGAACTTACCGTTGAGGGACTGAAAGGCGCATTAATAGAAAGCTTCGGTAAAGAATATGGGAGCGTTCAAAAATTAAAGGATCAGGAATTTCCGTTATCTGAAATCAATCGCACAAAGGAATGGCATGCCTCCTGGGAATGGAGATACGGAAAGTCGCCGGAGTGTGAGATAAGATGCACCAGACGTTTTTCGTGGGGGGAGGCGGATCTTTGGATAAAGGGGTCAGGTCTGCGCATCCTGGAGATTAAAATGTATTCAGACTGCCTGGATGCAAGCCTCCCGCAGGCATTTGAGCGTCTGGTGACAGGGAAAAGGCTTGATATGGGTGACGTGACGGAGGAAGATATCCTCCGCGCAGGCGGTTCAGAGCAGCAGAGGGAACGGGTCAGGGAAGCAGTGTCATGGCTTTCATCTGCAGATCTGTAAACAGGAATCTGGGAATGGGGAAGGCAAAAGAGAGGTCGAACATGGATTATTTTTTTCACGTAGGAAATGCAGGAGTCATATTAAAACTTGAAGGACAGTGGGTTGGAATTGATGTATTTACCGGACGGGAGATTAAGCCCTATCAGCCTATGCCGGAGACGCTGGAACAAAAGCTTCTCTGCGATGCCGGCTGCCCTGAGATAGGACTGCTTGTCATCACCCATAACCACAGAGACCATTTCCATCCCCAAAAGGTCTCTGCTTATCTGAAAACCCACAGTTCTGCCCTGGTTTTGGCGGGGGATGATATCCTTTCCATATTGGCAGAAGCCGGCGTCAGTGCCTCCCGCTTTCTGAAAAAGGAGAGACTGTCTGACCGGGATTTTGTGGGCAGATACGGTGTACTGACTCTATATCTGCTGTCCACAGAACATATGGGCAACGTCTACCGGGACGTACGCCATTACAGCGTACTGCTTCAGTATCAGGGGCAGGCGCTGTTTGTTTCGGGGGATGCGAAGCCCGACCGCAGACTGTACGGCCATTTGCGGGAGTACTGCGGGAAACTGAGGGTTCTGATTGCCCCATTTCCCGCCCTTGGGCTGCCCGGCGCGAGAAAGTGCCTGCTGGAGTATTACCGGCCGGAGCATATATTTCTGGTGCATTTTCCTTCTCCGGGTGAAGACGAGGAGGGCTGGATAAAAAGTACTGTGGAGAGCTGCCGGAAGATGGGCGGGGAGCTTCCATATCCTGTATACTGCCTGGAGGCAGAAGAGAGGTATCCTTTACATCTTGCTGCTGATTAGAGTCAGAATAGCTCATGAAAAAACAGCAGAGGATGAATAAATGGAAAAGGATGGTTTTGCAGAATGGTCCTTTTTATGATATGGTTAGTCTTAGGTACGTATATGATGAGAGTCATGGGCGGCAAAAAAGCAATTGCCATGTGACAGGAGTGAAGGACAGTATATGAAGCAGGTTCTGATTGTGGAAGATGATAAAAATCTTAATAACGGGATAAGTATTGCCCTGCGGAGTGAATATTGCTGCGTGCAGGCGTTTACCCTGCAGCAGGCAAGAGAGAGATGGAGAGAACAGCGCCCCGACTTGATCCTCCTGGATGTGAATCTGCCGGACGGCAGCGGGATTGATTTTATGGAGGAGATCCGCCGTTCTGACAGGACGCCTATTATATTGCTAACTGCAAATAATATGGAAATGGATATTGTGACGGGGCTGGAATCCGGGGCAAACGATTACATCACAAAACCCTTCAGCCTCATGGTCCTTCGTGCCCGGGTGGGAGTACAGCTGCGGGAGGGAAAAAGCACGGGAGCTGTATTCAAATGCGGGGAGTACTGCTTTGACTTTGAGAAGATGGAATTTATGAAGGGAAGCCGCGGGATCGACCTGAGCAAAACAGAACAGCGTCTGCTCCGGTGCCTGGTGGAGCATAAAGGGAAAAGTGTGAGCCGAAGCCGGCTGATCGATACTGTCTGGCAGGGGGATACCGAGTTTGTGGATGAACATGCCCTTACGGTTGCGGTCAACCGCCTGCGGAATAAGCTGGGGGATTCCCCCAGCGCCCCGGAATGCATCAAAACGGTATACGGCATAGGGTATATCTGGGCGAAACAATAAGTACAGAAAGCAGGGGGAGCATAGATGAAGTCAGAGGTACTGATACTTGTATCTGCAAGTGTGGCAGTCGTTCTGCTTGGCGCCTGTATTGGGGTTGTGATATTCTTTCGGGCACGGGAGAAAAGAATCATCCGCCGGATACAGCAGATGCTGGATGACGCCATAGACGGCAGATTCCAGGATGAGCATTTGGATGAGACCGGTGTATCGGCTATAGAAAACACCATGTGGCGGTACCTCTGTGACAATGAGATGGCATACCAGAAGCTTTCCAGGGAGAAAGAGCAGATACAGCTGCAGATATCCGATATCTCCCATCAATCGGTAACTCCCATCTCAAATATAGTGCTGTATTCACAATTGCTGGAAGAATGGCTGGTGCTGCAGGAATCAGACGGAAGCCCGGAGGCGGCGGGCTGGACAGCGGCGATCCGGGAGCAGGCCAAAACACTGGAATTCCTGGTGGGATCCCTGGTAAAGCTGTCCCGCCTGGAGACGGGGATTATAAAAGTAAATATGGAAAAACAAAAGCTTCAGCCTGTATTAAGGGCCTTACAGCAGCAGTTTATGCCGAAGGCGGAGCAGAAGGGGGTCCGGCTGACCGTGGAACCCACAGAGGAAACCGCTGTGTTCGACTTAAAGTGGACCATAGAGGCGGCGGCAAATGTGGTTGACAATGCCATTAAGTACACGCCCTGCGGAGGTGAGATTGTTGTCTCTGCAGAGGCTTATTCCTTTTTTGTATGTATCCGTGTGGCAGATCAGGGGATTGGGATCCCGGAGGAGGAACAGGCCAGCGTTTTCTCCAGATTTTACCGATCCCCCGGAGTGAGCGGAGAACCCGGACTGGGGATTGGGCTGTACCTTGCCAGAGAAGTGATGAAAGCTCAAAATGGATATATAAAACTTGCCTCCAGGGAGGGCAGGGGAAGTGTATTCTCTCTTTTCCTGCTGACAGAAGAAATATCTCAGAAGTGAGACATTCCGGAAACAGGTTTGAGATATTGACATGGTATAGTCTGTATATAAGATACAGACTATTTTCTTTTGCGGAGGTGTACCAAAACATGAACATATTGGAAGTAAAAGGACTGACAAAAGTATATGGAAAAGGGGAGACTCAGGTTCGCGCCCTGGACGGCATTGATCTCACCATAGAAAAAGGAGAATTTGCCGCAATCGTAGGATCCTCAGGGAGCGGAAAATCTACCTTTTTAAATATGGTCGGAGGCCTGGACATACCTACCGGGGGAGAAGTAACGGTTGACGGCAGAAAGCTTCAGGAACTGTCGGATGATGAGCTTACCGTCTTTCGGCGCAGGAAGATTGGTTTTATTTTTCAGCAGTACAATCTGATCCCTATGTTAAATGTATGGGAAAATATTATATTACCCCTGAAGCTGGACGGAAAAAGGGTGGACGAGGAGTATATCCTGGAGATCACGGGGATTCTGGGGCTTCGGGAAAAGCAAAAGAGCATTCCCGGCCAGCTGTCCGGGGGCCAGCAGCAGAGAGTTGCCATTGCCAGGGCTCTGGCGGCCAAACCGGCCATTGTTCTGGCTGACGAGCCTACAGGAAACCTGGATTCAAAAACCAGTCAGGATGTGCTGGGACTGCTTAAAATTTCAAGTGCCAGGTACCGGCAGACGATCCTGATGATTACCCACAACGAGGAAATTGCACAGCTTGCGGATCGGATTCTCCGGATAGAGGACGGAAGGCTTGTAAAAAGGCAGGTGGAAGAATGAAAGACAGAGAAACAGACAGCAGACTGCACCTGCAATTTATTAAAAGCTATAAGAAGAACACCCTTGCTATCTTTCTAAGTTTTGCCCTGACCTTTACACTCCTGACTGCCATGCTGGTTTTGCTCCATACCAATCACAGAATTGCTAACATACAGGCAAAGGCGCAGTTTACCCCCTCAGACTGTTATATAGAAGATCTGTCAGAACAGCAAGTGAAGCAGCTGAAGGAGGACAGGAGTATTCAGAGGCTGGCAGTGGAGCAAGGCGGCCGCTATACATTTCAGCGCAACCATCAGACTATGTTTCTCGTCAAAGGGGATGACGCGCTGATTACCATGATGGCAAAGACCATAGAGGGCAGACTGCCCGCACAGGAAGGAGAAGTAGCCGCAGAGAAATGGGCCCTTTTGAATCTGGGCATAGAACCATCGGTCAACCAGAGCTTTGCCATCACAGACCCGGAAACGGGGGAGGAGAGGAAAGTTACGCTGGTTGGCATCTTGTCCGATATGCCGGCAAATAAAAAATATGGAGTGCTCCAGCTGTATACGCCTCTGGATAAGCATACGGAAGACCCTTATCTTGTGTATCTGCAGTTTCGGGAGGGGGTAAATTATAACTCCAGAACCAAGGAGCTGTGCAAGGAGCTGGGCATACAAAGCGGGCAGATCCGTACCTGTCCTGCAAGAGAGGATTTCCGGGAGTTATACCGGACAGATGTAAAGGTGATCAGTGTAATTCTGGTGATCTGTATGGTGGTATTCTATGGGGTTTACCGGATTGCATCTATCACAAGGGAAAAACAGTACGGCATTTTAAGAGCTGTGGGCATGAAACGAAGACAGCTCCAGAGAATGATTTTATCCGAACTCCTTCTGATCTACTGTGCAGGGGCACCGGCAGGCATCGGAGCGGGACTGCTGGTGTCGATCTTTATCAGTGCAATCTCCGGGGATCGGGATATGGAAATCTATTTATTTAATGAAAAGGTAGGTTTTGCTCCGGTGATACCTGTGTGGCTGATCCTCATCTGTGTGGCCGTAACTGCCCTTTTAATCGGAACGGTGGGATGGATGACTGGGAGAAAGATTGCGCTGGCGTCTGTGACAGAAACCATATCCGGGGGGCGTTCCTGCAGGGAGGAAAAGAAAAGCGGAAGTGTTTTTGCCTTAGGGAAGTCCGGCAGTAAGACAGGCACCCTTTTTCAGATGGCATGCAAGTATATTTTCAGGGACAGGAAGACCAGCGCCTTTGTAGTTCTGACGGTCTGCCTGGGTGTGACCTTGTTTGCAGGCCTTGCGTACCGGGCACAGACGCTGGAGACATACCGCAGAGATACAGAGGAAATGTGGTATTTAAACGGACAGTATGCCGTGACCATGCAGGCCTTCGGCAGCCACCGGGAGGGGATATCCAGAGAAAGTGCCAAGGAGATAGAACAGATCCCGGAGATTACAGCAGTGAAGACAGCATCCGGCATCCCGGTGCGTGTTGTGGATGAGGATGGCAGAAAAAGAAATGACAGCTATTATGAGGAACACAACAAGAGGCTGAGGGACACCTACGGATACGGGGACGCGGGATATGACGGGAGAAATCAGGTGTACAAATCTATCCTGTACGGATATAACAAAGAGGCACTGACGGCATTGAAAAGCCATGTGATTTCCGGGGATTTTGACCCGGAGAAAATAGGGGAGGATGAGGTGATTCTCTCTGTGCTCCGGACGGATGACACGAAGGAGAATAAAAATCCTGGCTTCTACAAAGAAGGCACGCCCCTGATGGAATACCGTGTGGGGGATGAGATACAGATTAAATACCGGAAGGATCTGGATACGGGCACTCTGGAGTATGACGATCTGACAGATACCCGTGCGGAATATGTTTATAAAACATATAAGGTTGCAGCCATAGTATCCTTTGCGTATATGTATGACTGTAACCGGACTGTCTACCCCCTGCTGATCACCAGCGGCGAGCAGATCCAAAAGATTGCCCCTGACAGCAAAATTCAGTGCATGTATGCGGACAGCGGGAACCAAATGTCCCTGTCCAGGCAGATGGAGCTGGAGAGGCGGCTGATAAAGATAAGCAGTCAAAATGATAATGTGTCTGCCCGAAGCTTACTGTCGGAAATCCGCCAGAATGAAGCCTTCTATCAGAAACAGATGGTTTATGTCTATGGCATATCCGTCATTGCTTTTATTTTAGTGATGATCAATATGATAAACAACCTGAGGTACCGTATGCAGACAAGGACCAGAGAAGTATGTATGCTCCGGGCAATTGGAATGAGCGTGGCCATGACAAAGCGGATGATGGTGTTTGAAAATACGATGCTGTGCGCGGTGTCCATAGCTGCGGCTTTTCTTATCTCACATCCGGCATTGAGGTACCTCTACAAAATTTCCGATATGCGTGCCTTCGGTCATCCCTTTCGGTATAACTACCCGGCATTTTTCCTGGTATCTCTGATTGCCCTTCTGATAAGCATGCTGCTTTCCCTGGGAATTCTGAAAACCTGGAAAACACGTGAGATTGTGGAGGGGATGGGGAAGATAGAATAAGATTAATTATTTTTCGCCTATTCCCTTGACAAAAGGAAATATAGCTGTTATATTACAGATATAACAAAAGCCAAATGTCGCAGATGATCACTGTAATATAGTGTTATATTCGGCGATCAGGTATTGAATAAGAACAGCAGCTTATGAGGATACCGGGTATTTCATATAAGAATATATTGTGTTTCCCCGGGAATCTTCCCGGGGAATATTTTTGACTGCACAGCAGGGAGGTGGCAGTAATGGAAAGAAAACGGGATTATTACGAAGTTTTAGGAATTGGCAGAGATGCCGATGAACAGGCGATTAAAAAAGCATACCGCAAACTTGCAAAAACGTATCATCCGGATACAAACACGGGAAATAAAGCGGCAGAAGAACGGTTTAAGGAAGCCACTGAGGCCTACACGGTTTTGAGCGATCCGGAAAAAAAGAAGCTCTATGATAAGTTCGGCCATGCCGGTCTGGAGGGAACACCGGGAGATACCGGCGGATATGGGAATGCATACAGCAGCCCTGACGGCACCTACCGGGAATTTCACTTTGAGGGCGGCGATATGGGTGATATTTTCGGGGACATTTTTGGAGATGTGTTCGGCGGAAGAGATGGAAAAAGATACAGCGGATTTTCCCGGGAGGGCTTTCAGTCAAAGGGAGCGGATCTTCACGCGGAGCTATCGGTCTCATTTGAGGAAGGGGCCTTTGGGTGCGATAAGATCATCACTCTTCAGAATCCGGAGACACCAGGGGGCAAAGCGCAGTCGCTCCAGGTTCATATTCCTGCAGGGATAGAGGATGGCAAAAGCATCCGGCTCCGGGGCAAGGGACTTTCCGGGCTTGGGGGCGGGGAACCGGGGGATCTGCTTTTAAAGGTGCATGTGGGTGAAAAGCCGGGATTCCGGCGGGAAGGCATGGATATCTATACCACTGCAGAGATTCCTTTTACCACCGCAGTGTTCGGCGGGGAGGCTACTGTTCCTACCATTGACGGAAATGTGGTGTGCAAAATTCGCGAGGGCGTGCAGTCCGGGACGAAGATCCGTCTCCGGGGAAAGGGGGTTGTCTCTGTGAAAAATCCACATGTGCGCGGGGATCAGTATGTGACAATACAGATTCAGGTGCCCAGAAATCTGAGCCCGGAAGCCAGGCAGAAACTAAAAGAATTTGAGCATGCATGCAAGGCAGGCAGCCCTAAGCGGAACAACGGGAATGGGAGTGCAGCGTAAAAGGTGTTCTTTTTTTGAGAGCGGCGGAGTAAAATAAATAGACAAGACAGTACAGAGGGTTTATATTGAAGATTTTACTCTATATCTCAGACCTGATTATTCCGCTGGTAATCTTTTATATTGTGGGCTACGGCATTCTCATGAAAAAGAATGTCTACGAGGATTTTGTCACAGGGGCAAAGGACGGTCTTAAGACAGTGGTTCAGATTCTGCCTACATTGGTGGGCCTTATGGTAGGTGTGGGGATCCTCAGGGCGTCAGGCTTCCTGGATCTCCTGGGAGATCTCATAGGGCAGTGGACCAGATATATAGGTTTCCCGTCTCAGCTTGTGCCTCTTGCGATTGTGCGTATGTTCTCTTCCAGCGCGGCAACGGGGTTGGTGCTTGATGTGTTTAAGGAATTTGGAACCGACTCAAAGATAGGTTTGATTGCATCAATTATGATGAGCTGTACAGAGACGATTTTCTATACCATGTCCGTTTACTTTATGACTGCAAAGGTAAAGAAAACGAGATACACGCTCACAGGAGCATTGATGGCTACTGTGGCAGGGATTATTGCCAGTGTTGTACTGGCGGGAATGATGTAGGGTGCACAGGAGACCGGCCTAAGGCCGGCGGCCTGTGCATTTTTGTGTGCTCAGGAATAAACATCACCGGTAATCGCCCCGGCCATTTCCTGCAGCCGCTTCAAAGTGAATTCCTCATTGGAATAGACGTGTATCCGATGCTTTTGTGCCATTTCCTCGGTATAGTCCTCCAGCAGATAGACAGCCCGTGCGCTGGGATCGTCATCATACTGCATAACGATAGGGGTGAGTCCGTAATCATCCCGGATGCTGACACTCCCGTCTTCAGCGGATTTTACCAGGGTGATTTCGGCAAGTCCCCCAAGGAGTGCCTCCGGCCGCTGCTGGGTGGATACAAAGTTTCCCAGGGAGTAATAGACAAGCATCTGATGGCCCTCCCTGTCCTTTTTCATTTCATACCCCTGCAGTACATGGGGATGGGCGCCGATGGTGATGTCAACCCCGTGCCGCAGAAGAAAATCTACTTTTTTCTCCATATCCTTTGTGGGCTTTTTCGAGTATTCTTCCCCTGCATGGAGAAAGCAGATCGTAATATCGGCGGCCTTCTCTGCCTGCTTAATATCCTTCTCTACTCTCGATTCATCCCAGATATCAATAAGATAAGATTTGGAATGGGGGAGGTTATTATCGTTTACTCCGTATGTATAGTTGAGCATGGCTATTTTAATTCCTTTTTTCTCTACCACAGCAATCGCTTCCTGTTCCTTTTTGCTGCCGTGGATTCCCAGAACAGTAATATCAGGGTGCTCATCCCTCCAGAAATCCAGCGTATCCAAAACGCCCTGCTCTTTTTTGTCATAGGTATGGTTGCTGGCCTGCTGGATGACATCGAATCCCGCATTGACCAGGGCGTCGCCCACCTCCGTGGGGGTTCCGAAAAGCGGATACCCCGATAATTCCGACCGGTCTTTTACAAAAACAGTTTCCTGGTTGACAACGGCCAGATCTGCGGCCTGAATTTTGTCTTTTACGTTGGCATAAATGCTGTCATAATTCCAGGCGCCGGATTTCTGTTTTCCTGTTTCGATTAAGGGCCCGTGGAATAAATTATCGCCTGCCGCCAGAAGCGTCAGCGTCTCATCAGGGGAATTGCTCTGGGATGACACCTGCTGTGCGGCTTGTCCGGGACTTTTTGTCTGTCTGTCCCCGCAGCCCTTTATCAGGAATGCCCCGGCAGATATACTGAGTATCAGCAATATGCCAGCCAGCACATATAGCTTCTGGCGTTTTACCTGATCTTCCCGTTCCGCCCTTCGTTTCTCTTGTTCCCTTTCCCGCAGCCGTTCTTTTTTCTCCTTCATTATGGTGTCCTCACTTGTAAATGTAATATTTAAAAAAGCGCTTTTCCATATGTTGGCATTATAATCGTACGAAATGATTTGATTGTCAAGATGCTTGCGAGAAACGTTAGAGTAATGAAACAGAAAAACAAAAACATATAAAAAATTAGAAATATTTTGTCATAATAACCCGCTTTTTTGCGGGTAAAAGAAATAAAAATGCAATAAAGTTATTAACAAAAGTGCAGGGCAGATTGGCAGAGATCCAATGAAAAAAGGTGCAGACATAACCCGTAGGTCAGTCCTGCACCTTTTGCTGCTTACAGAGCAGTATACTTGGCGGAATCTTATGCCTGCTTTTTCAGTGATTTTGTCTGTCTGGTTAAGATAACTGACACGATCAGACCGGCTGCTGAGAAAGCGAAGAGAAGAATAAAAATTTTATTAAAACCTGCTTCCACATTCCCTGCTTTGGTTGCTTCGTCCAGCCATGCTCCGGCGATGGGAGGAATAACAAAATCGGGAATAAAGGCAATGAAGGAGACAACTCCTGTGGCAACTGCTGTCATCTTAATGGGAATCCCTGCCTGCCCCATTGTGCTCCAGTAGGTGGACTTCATAATGTTAGCGATAAAAGCAAGAATAAGCGTAATGGCAATACACACCGGCACCACCTTGTTGGTGAGTATCATTGCCGCTGTAGCCGCAATGACTGCTGTAAATAAGACGAAGAATCCCTTTCCTTTGTAAGTAAATTTATCCAGCAGCCAGCCGCCGATAAATCCTGCCAGAAATACAATAATATAACTTCTGACAATGCCGAGGGTAGAGGCTGTTGACTCTGAAACGCCGAGTACCCGCACGGTATAGGTGGTCAGATAGCCGTTGCCCAGTGTCCAGGAAATATATGCGCAGGCAACCAGGCCGATGGTGATCCATACACCCTTACACTTGAGGGCGTCCAGCATAGAATAAGATTTTCCGCTGTCCTGGGTTTCTTCCTCGCCGTTCAGATTGCCTTTCGGCAGAAAGACAAATGCCAGAACCAGAAATATTACACAGATAACAGTTCCTGCTAAGAGGATAAAGCGGAAACCAGTGGCGACAGAGGCGGCGGCTCCCATAATTCCCAGGAAGATAAAGCCGCAGATTGCCTGAAGAATACCCCGGGTTGCTTCGCTGCTGCCGAAGATAGTACTTTGGTTTTCTTCATCCCCGAGAGAGCGGATACCAGCCAGGTAGGCAGACCACAAAGTGGCAATCCCGAAGAAGCCGAACAGAATATGAACGATCATCAAAAGTACGAAGTTCGTTGTCATAGAGTATACAACGGTACAGGCAGCCAGCCCTGCCAATGAAATTATAATCAGGTTCCGGCAGGAAAACTTTTCTGCAAATATCCCCCCGATGGGATAACAGAGGGTACTGGTGAGGGATACTGCCGTTGCCATCAGTCCCATCTGTGTATCGTTCAGATGCAGCGCTGCAGTCATCTGATCGTAAAATGTGTACCGGAGATATGGAATCTGGTAGGCGAGGGCAACAGTGGCACTTAAAATAATAAAAATCATTAATTTTTTAAAACCCATTTTCTTCATAAAATTGTCTCCATTCCACCGCCAGGTTGACGGTACAAACATACCTTGCACTATAGGTTCCGAGGTTTTTGGCTGTCTTTGTATCCCTCCATTCTTTCTTAATAGTTCGATGCGCAAATGATAACGGCTTTGCTCCCGGCAGTCTGATTGTGTTAAAGGCAGAATGCGTTAGCAGAACTCAGGCTGTGGGTGGTGTAACATGGTTATATAGTTATCATGATAACAAAATGGTAACATAAATGGGGTGCTGTGTCAATGAACATATGAAATAAAATCCCCAATAAATAGATGGAAGTGGTTTAATTAAACATACAATTCATAAAAAACAACAAATATATCAGTAAAAATATGTTGACAATGATAACGTAATGGGATATGATGTTGTTATCAAATGGTATGTAAATGTTGTTTTACGCATAGTGATATAGGGGGTACCGGTGCATGCGGCAGGGGGGCACACCGAGGACCTGTATCGTGTGTGGAGGTGGTTAAGGAAAACCGGATAAAAGAGCCGGCATTGCATCATGGCAGGATTTGGAATCAAGCAAATGGAATCCCCTATTTAATGAAAACGGAGGTATTTGTAAATGCAGAGATATCAATTATTAACACAGAATGAAATCGAACAGATTCATGAGAACTCTCTCAGAATAATGGAAAATGTAGGTATTATTTTCACCTATGAACCTGCAAAAGAGATTCTGAAAAAAGCAGGAGCGAAGGTTGACGGCGATCTGATTCGTTTCCCCAGAGAGATGGTGGAGAGAGAGCTGAAGAACGTACCTTCTTCATTTACAATGTATGCAAGAAACCCTAAAAAGAATGTTGAAATCACATGTGAAAAGACCGCGTATGTGGGACCATACGGCTCACCGTTTGTTATGGATATGGACAGGGGACGCCGCAGCGGTACTCTGGATGATTTTATCAACATAGTAAAAATCTGTGATAAACTGGATAATATTGATATTCAGAGCCATATCTCCTGTGAGCCCAATGATATTGACGTAAAGATCCGTGCGCAGGTGATGGTGTACAATACCTTAAAATACAGCGATAAACCGCTGATGGGCAGTGTATATGGATATGAGAAGTCAAAACAGTGTATTGAGATGGCCTCTATGCTGTTCGGCGGCATGGATGCAATTAAGGACAAACCGGTTATGGCGTCCATCCCCTGTACGCTGACACCTCTGAGCTATGACAACAATATGGCAGGCGCTATCATTGCCTATGCGGAAGCAGGACAGCCGCAGCTTGTTAACTCCCTGTCTATGGCGGGAATGACGACACCGGCTACTCTGGCAGGCCTGGTATCCCTGCAGAATGCAGAAGTTCTGGCCGGTATTGTTTTGGCTCAGTGCGTAAATCCGGGAACACCGATTGTTTATTCTGCATCAGGTTCAAATGCAGATATGTCCACAGGTTCTCTGGCTATCGGTTCACCGGAGGATGCAGTCGTATCTCTGGTTAACGGACAGCTGTGCAAATATTATCAGATTCCATGCCGTATCAGCGGTGCGCTTTCTGATTCTAAGATGATGGATTCTCAGGCGGCCTACGAGTCAGCCATAACCTTAATGATGGCACAGATGGCAGGCGGAAACTTTATCCTCCATGCAGCCGGAATCATTGATACCTACAGTACCACCTCCTTTGAAAAACTCATCATTGATGACGAGATCATTGGCTATCTCAGAAGAATTAACCAGGGTGTTACTGTTAATGAAGAAACTCTTGCTTACGACGTTATTGAAGAGGTAGGCCCAAGAGGCATCTTCCTCACCCACGATCATACGCTGGATAACTTCAGAGATGAGTTCTACAGACCGAGACTCAGCAACCGCCAGACTTATGACCAGTGGCACAGAGAGGGCTGCACGCCGATTGAAAAGGTTGCCAATGCGAAGTGGAAACAGATTGTTGCAGATTACGGCGAGCCTACGTTACCGGCTGATGTTGACGCAGATCTCAGAAAATATATCGAGGCACTCTAAAATATACGCAGTTTATAGAGAGTAGGAACATTCCCTGAAAGAACTTGCTTTTATTAATTTTTTGGTATAAAATTAGATAGCTTGGTGATGACTGCGCCCGCCTGGGGCGCAGTTGTCATAATATTCTAAGTAAGTTTAGGGAGAGCCGCTATGGCAGAGAACAAAAAGAAAGAACTGATACAAAAAACATACGAGATTCTGAAGGATGTAGGGCCCGAGGATACTAAGATACGCACCATTGCTTCTAAAGCTAACTGTACCAGTACAGTGATTTACCGGCACTTTAATGACCTGGATCATCTGCTGCTGTTTGCCTCCATAAAGTTCCTGGAGGACTATATGGTAGACCTGCAGAAGATATTTAACTCCAATATGAACGCCCTGGACATGGGAGTACTGATGTGGGAGTCTTTTTCTAAATATGCATTTCAGAATATTCATGTTTTTGAGACCCTCTTCTGGGGCAAATACAAAGAAAACCTTGGAGACACTATATTCGAATACTACCAGTTGTTTCCGGACGAATGGATTCATTCCGACGGCCTTTCTGCAAGCGTATTCTTTAATGATGACCTGCAGGGCAGAAACCGGATTATGCTTCGGAGAGCAGCTTCCACCGGATACTTTACCTTTGACGATGCCATGCTTCTGAGCGATTTGGAGTGCTGCCTGTTCCATGGGGTATTGATGGAATACAAAGACGTCTACAGACAGCCGGGGATGGCGGAGGAAGGCCATGAACGGTTTATGAAGATGCTGGATTCACTGATCGTAAGATACCGAATTAAATAATTGCATAAAATATAGGGCTGCCGCCCGCCGGATGGGATAAACATCCGGCGGGCGGCAGTTTGCGCTTTCGCGTAATCTTTCTTATGATATTTCCGAATCAGACAAAACAAATAAATTCTGATTCCGAATATTGGAAGAGATAAAGCCAGCGGCTCACTATAATGGAGGAAGAAGGTATAGAAAGAAATGGTGCAAAAGATGGAAAAAATAACGAATCTGCAGGGAATGCTGCTGGAAGGCTGTGTCTGGGACGAAATATTACAGGTTTTATATTTTATAGATATTGAATTCCGAAAACTGTATCAATATGCTCCTGACACGGAGACGCTTCTTATGATGGAAATGCATGATTACATAGGATGTGTTGTTTTGGAACCTTCAGGTACTCTGGCGGCAGCGCTGCCTGACGGATTGTACCGGGTAAACTTCAGACAGAAAACAGCGGTGAAGATTGCTGACAGCGGTCTGGAATGGGGACTCCGGTACAATGACGGAAAATGTGACGCAAGGGGGAGGCTGTGGGTGGGCAGTATGGAGATTTCCCAGGGAGAGCACGCCCGGGGGAAGGGCAGCCTTTATTGTATAGAGAACGGTTTTATAAGAAGCCGATATCCGGGCTATACCATTCCCAACGGCCTGTGCTGGAAAAAAGATTATAAGACATTCTACCATATAGATACCCCAACCAGAAGGGTGGATGCCTATGCGGTAAAAGAAGAGTTTGTTCTGGAAAGGACGGGCACAGCAGTGGATCTGGGAGGGGTTCAGGGCGTACCGGACGGTATGTGTATGGATGCAGAGGGAAAACTGTGGATTGCTATGTGGGGCGGCGGACGGGTAGTCTGCTGCGATGCCGGGACGGGCAGCATTCTCAGGGAACTGGAAGTTCCTGACCGGAATGTGAGCTGCTGTACGTTTGGAGGGAAGAATATGGATATGCTTTATATTACCACTGCCAGGGATGAAACCGGCAGCGGAGGTGAGGTGTACCGTTGTAAATTACAGGTAAGAGGAGAGAAAGCAGAAAGATATGGAAAGTAAAAGAAGAAAAACAGCCCTTATCACAGGGGCAGCGAAGGGAATCGGACGCCAGACGGCATACTGCCTGGCGGAAGCGGGATATAACATTGCAGTAAACTACAGAAGTGACGAGGCTGCAGCAATGCGTCTCTGCCGGGAAGCGGAAGCTATGGGGGTGGAAGCTTTTCCGGTATACGCAGATCTGTCCAGAATGGAAGATATAAAGTCTATGTATGAAAAGGTGTTTTCTGTATTTCCTGTCATTGATGTTTTGGTCAATAATGCCGGGATCAGCAGTGAGGTTGCTTTTCTGGACGCTACAGAGGAAATGTTTGACCATATGACAGCTACTGACTGGAAGGGAGTGTTTTTCAGCAGCCAGATTGCAGCCAGGAATATGATTGCCCACAAGGTAAAGGGGGTTATTATTAATATCTCCTCTAACCAGGTAGAGGGATGCTGGCCCAATGCTACGATCTACGCGTCCACTAAGGCGGCGGTCTCAAAATTCACCAGAAATGCGGCGATGGAGCTTTCTTTCTATGGAATCCGCATGGCGGCGGTGGCCCCCGGATATACAGATGTGGGCTGGGCGCCTGATGATAAGCGGAGAAAGGCGGCGGATAAACTGCCTTTGCACCGTTTTGCCACAACAACAGAAATAGCAAAAGGGGTGGTATATCTGGCTTCGGAGGATGCGGCGTACATTACGGGCACCACTCTTGTTATAGACGGGGGAGCTACTCTTCCGGTGGTGGCTGCCAATGACTTTGTGGAGGACTAAATATGGAAAAAACATATTATAACCATTTGCTTCAGGGGGACGCGGGTGCTCTGAAAAGGGCTTTGTACAAGTCCATGGGTTTTACGGATGAAGCCCTCTCAAAGCCTCTGATTGGTATTGTAAATACGTACACCAATGCGACTCCGGGACATTACAATATCAATGAGCTCTGCCGGCAGGCGGAAAAAGGGATTGAAGCCGCAGGGGGGACTGCCATGACGTTCGGGACAATCGCACCCTGCGACGGCATTGCAGAAGGACATGAGGGAATGCGCTACATCCTTCCTTCGCGGGATTTAATCACTGCCTCTGTGGAATGTATGGTGAGAGCCCACAGGTTTGACGGCCTGGTACTGCTCGGATCCTGCGACAAAATTGTGCCCGGGCTTTTGATGGCTGCAGCCAGACTGGATCTGCCCGCGGTATTCTGCAACAGCGGCCCTATGATGCCGGCCTGTTATAAAGGGAAACATTATGACGGTAATATTGTCACGGAGGCTGTGGGATGGAAGCAGCGGGGAGAAATAACGGAAGAGGAGTTCTCCGACATCGAAAATCTGGCCGAACCCTGTGCAGGTTCCTGCGCAATGCTGGGAACTGCAAATACAATGGGGTGTATGGCGGAGGCTATGGGGATGAGTCTTCCCGGAAGTGCTGTGATACCGGCCGTCTACGCAAAACGCCTGCAGATTGCCTATGAGACCGGAACTGCGGTTATGGGACTGGTAAAAAGGGGAATTACTTCCCGCACCATTATTACCAGAGAGTCTATAGAGAATGCTATTGTTCTTTTGATGGCTATGGGGGGGTCCACAAATGCAATCATGCACCTTCAGGCCATTCATAAGGAGGCTGGGCTGGGCGCTCTTTCCCTTGAACGGTTTGACGTTTTCAGCAGAAAGGTGCCTCAGGTAGCGTCTGTATATCCGGCTTCTCCCTATGATATGGTTGATTTTTATGAGGCAGGGGGAGTGCAGGCGGTGATGAAGGAGCTGGAACCTATGCTGCACTGCAGATGCATGACAGTGACCGGGGAACCCTTGAGCAGCAATTTGGAGAGAGCTTCCTATACCGGACGAAGAGAAGTGATAAAGACCAGAGAAGAGCCGTTTCACCGGGACGGCGGTGTTGCGGTTCTGACCGGAAATCTGGCCCCCCTGGGGGGAGTGGTAAAACCGGCGGCAATTCCCTGTGAATTGATGCGCATGGCAGGTACCGCAAAAGTCTATCAAAGTGAACCGGAGGCCTGCAGGGCAATCCTAAAGGGTGAAGTTTCACCCGGGACAATTATTGTTCTGAGATATGAGGGACCTAAAGGGGGCCCCGGGATGCCTGAGATGTACCGTCCCATGAAGTGTCTGGAGGGAATGGGACTTGCTTCCTCCTGCGCCATAGTAACTGACGGAAGGTTTTCCGGTTCTAACAGAGGATGCTTTGTAGGACATATATCCCCGGAAGCATATGAGGGGGGGACGATCGGGTTAGTGGAAGACGGGGATGAGATCCGGATCGATGTGCCGGGACGCAGACTTGAACTGAAGGTTTCGCAGGAGGAGCTAAAAAAGCGCAGAAAGAACTGGAAGCCTGCAGAAAAGAAGCTGGCTGACGGTTATCTGAATACATACAGAAGGATAAGCAAATCTGCGGCCGAGGGGGCCGTAGCTGAATGAAAAGGAGAGGCAAATGATTACATGGAACAATGACAGTGAGTTATTTGAATTGATGAGAAAAGAGCTGTACTCTGCAGTGCTGGGAGATATTTTGGACAAGATGCACTATTTCCACCAGTTTCTCCCCTCCCGCCTGCAGCCGCTGGATATGGACATGGTTCTGGCAGGAAGGGCCATGACAGTGCTGGAGGCAGATGCATTTGAAGAGCTGTCTGAGGGGCAGAATCCGATTATGAAAAAACCCTTTGGGCTGATGCTGGAAGCTTTGGATGATCTGAAAAAGGATGAAGTCTATATCTGTGCCGGTTCCTCTCCTTCGTATGCACTGGTAGGAGAACTGATGTGTACCAGGATGCAGATCCTGGGAGCGGCAGGAGCGGTAGCTAATGGGTTTCACAGGGATACTAAAGGGATCCTGGAATTGGGATTTCCCTGTTTTTCCTATGGGCGGTATGCACAGGATCAGGGGCCGAGGGGTAAGGTGATTGATTACAGAGTGCCGATTGAAATCGAAGGAGTAAGAATCTATCCCGGAGATATCATTTTTGGGGATTTAGACGGAGTTCTGGTAATTCCAAAGGAGATCGAGAGGGAGGCAATTACACGTGCCTGGGAGAAGGCCACAGGTGAAAAAATGGTGGCAGAGGCCATCCGGGGCGGCATGGGTGCCAGGGAATCCTTTGACAGGCACGGGATTATGTGATGTGAAGTATTCGGAACTAGAAATTTTTTTTGTACAATAACAGTAACGGAGTCTTATACGGGAATTCTGAGGATTAAGCGTATAAGGCTCCCATTTTTTATTGTAATAAGATGAATTCCGAATATTGTACAAAATAGTGCCTCCTGTTCCTAATTCCGGAAGCTTTCCCGTGAGAAGACAGGTAGAATACTTAGTAAGATTCGCTTAAGTCTTCTTTGTAACTAAGTAATTGAACTGCGCCCAAAGGGAGGGCTAAAGCTCAGGCCTTCCCTTTGGCAGGTTTCAGAAGAAGGAGGAATTTCAGTAATGGGAAAATGGAAAAGAACGTTGAGCCTTATGATGACGGGTGTGATATCCCTGCAGCTGGGCAGCGTGCCTGCCCTGGCAGACAATACGCCCCCCTCGGAGGAGGCGCCGAAGGCACAGGTGGAGGATGTCAAGATTGGCAGTGATGTGTGGGAGACACCGGTGATTCCGAAAGCAGCAAAAGCTCTTTCCGGGGTGGAAAACAGTGAAATCACTCTGAACGAGACGACCGGTGACGGAACCTGGGAGTATCTCTATGACATACCTGATTATACCGATCCCGGAGGTGTTCCTGCCCCCACAGAGGAGAATCAGGACTTTGACTTCAGCGCCTGGGCAGAACGGGACTGGCAGAGCATAAAGGTTCCCGGAGAACCTCTGATGCAGGGGTTTGATATTCAGGCTAACAACGAGTATTATTATCAAAGAGAAATTACAGTTCCGGAGGATTTTGCTGGTACCAGAGTCCTTGTAAGGTTTGACGGTGTATACAGCAATGCCCGTGTGTGGATAAATGGGAAATATCTGCAGACTCATGTGGGAGGATTTACCACTTGGGACTGTGATATCACGGAATATGCAGCGCCCGGGGAGACCGTTACCATGACTGTGGGGGTTGCAGAACTGTACTCCACAACACCGGGAATCTGGAATCCCGAGGGAAAGTCTGTGAATAATCCGGCAAACGCCACAGAGTACGCCCACCACAATATGGGCGGCATTAACCGGGATGTGAGCCTGGTGGCTATGCCTTTTGATTACATAGCCAGGACACATGTGAATACCGATTTTGATGAGACCTTTACGGACGCCAGCCTGGAAGTAACCGCCCAAGTGGGAATGGTAACAGGGGAAGCTGAGCTTCAGGTGGAGCTTTTGGACGGAGAAGAGGTAGTGACTTCGGGTGAGATGGAATTCACAAGAGACGCCGCAGAGCTTAAGAATCTTCCGGAGCTCATTGAGGAGGCCACTGTTTTACTGGACGAAAATGCAGACAATCTGTATGAGGGTGAAGACGGGCAGCCTGGGCAGTATTCCCAAGAGGCATATGATGCAATGCGGGCAAAGAGAGACGAGGCAGTGCAGCTTATTGCAGAGTCAGCGGAACTTTCGGGCGCCAAAAAACTGACGCTTCCGGTACAATCCCCGAAGCAGTGGGATGCAGAGCATCCCAATCTCTATACACTCAGAAGTACACTGACTGTGGACGGAAAGACAGTACAGGTAAATGAAGAAAAAGTAGGATTCCGTGAGATTCAGTACAGCGGAAAAGACGGAACAGATAAAAACAAGGTATATGTAAACGGCAAAGAGGTGAAGCTTCGTGGTACCTGCCGTCATGATGTGTCCTATGATTTGGGACGTTCCATGACCAGAGAACAGAGCTATGCGGAGATTGAAGCTTATAAGAAAGCCAATATCAATCATATCCGTACCTCCCATTATCCGGCGTCCGAAGATCTGCTGGATGCCTGTGATGAGCTGGGAATCTACGTAGAGCAGGAGACTGCTGTTTGTTTCCAGGGCCCCTGGGCGGATGTAAGCAGTAAATATGAGGATTTTCTTCCTCAGTTTACAGAGATGATAGAACGGGATCGGAACAGGCCCTCTATTCTTATCTGGTCTCTGGGAAATGAATCCAACTACAGCAAAGTGGCTTCTCAGTCCGGCGGAAATGCATTCCAGGACGAACGGGACTACCTTAAAGATGTGGATACAACCCGTCCTACCATTTTTAGCTTTCCGGATACTGGGGAACCTGCAGGATTCGTGGATATTTACAGTGCGCACTATGCGAGTGTAACCGGGGGAATGGGCAGAAGTGATAAACCGGTGCTTCATGATGAATACGCCCATATCCCGTGCTATAATCTGGATGAACTCCAGAGAGATGTAAATGTCCGCAACTTCTGGGGCGAAAGCGTTAAAAAGGGCTGGGAAAATATCTTTACTTCAGACGGCGCGTTAGGCGGTGCTTTGTGGGGAGGCATTGACGATGTCTTCTACATCCCGGAAGGGACAAACGAACGGTGGCAGTCCCACTCAGACGGACAGACTGCGGGATACGGAGAATGGGGAAGTGTATTAGATGCCTATCTGAGAGAAAAACCAGAGGCTTATCTGACCAAAAAGGCTTACTCTCCGGTACGCGTGGACGAGGACAATTGCTATGTATCCGGGGATACTATGAATATCCCGGTAAAGAACTGGTTTGATCATACGAATTTCAATGAGCTGAAGCTGGAATATTCCGCAGACGGCGGGGCCGTCAGTTCTATAGAAATAGAGGAAAGCATTGAGCCCCACAGCGAGGGTGTGCTGGCAATACCAGGCGTATCGAAAGATGCCCGGAATGTCAATCTGAAATTCTATACACCTGACGGACTTATGGCCGACGAGTATAATGTGGAGCTGGCCGAGGTGCAGCATAACTTTACACCTCCAAGTGATACGGCGCCGCTGATTTCATCAAACGAAGATACCAATGAGATTATCGTAAGCGGAGACGGGTTCTCTGTGGCATTCAGCACAGTGACGGGTCTCATCACCAGCGGCAGCTTTAAAGACGGCGCGCTGATTACCGGCGGTCCTTACCTCCATGTAACAGGCATGAGCCTGGGCGAATGGACACCTGATGCAGCCAATGGGATTACCGTGGACTTGCAGGATAATTTTGCGGTTGTCACCTTAAACGGAACGTATCAGAATGGACAGGGTGTCCGCTTTGATATGAAGATATCCGGAAATGGGATCATTACAACGGACTATACATTGACCACAGAGCCTAAGACTAAGACAGGCCTGAGAGAAGTTGGAATCAGCTTTGATATTCCTAAGGATATGGAAAGCGTAAGCTGGCTGCGCGACGGCCTTTACAGTGCGTATCCGGAGGACCATATCGGGCGTAATGAGGGAACCGCACTGAAAATCAGGGAAGGTGCAGACGAGACACCGGATCAGTACGGGGTACTGCCTCAGTGGCCATGGAAAGACGATATGAAGAATTACTTTGTCTATGCCACAGAGGATCCCAATAACGGGCTGGTAACCAATGATTTTAAAACGATGCGTGAAAATGTTTGGTACTATAATGTAAATTACGGGACACAGGAGGATTCTCCAAGAGTCAGTGTAGAGTCGCAGGACGCAAAGGTAGCGGCCAGGGTTGGCATTAATTATGACTTGGGATATATTGATGACCGAGATGCCAGGATTAAGTACACAGGCGGATGGGGAACCTATGACTCCAGTGCTGACTATGCGGGAACAGAAACTTTCAGTACAAAGCTGGGGGATTCCTGCGAGTTAACCTTTGAGGGAACAGGAATACGTTATATAGGATCAAAACAGAAAAATGTAGGTAAGGTAAAAGTTTATATTGACGGAGAGTTTATGGAAGAGATTGATACTTACAGCGATCTTGGAAATGAACTGAAACAGAGTGTAATATACAGCGTTGACGGACTCGAGAATGGAGAGCATACTATCAAGCTTGAAACTTCAGGGGGAAATGCTAACTGTATTGTAGTAGATGCTTTTGAAATTCTCAGCGGCGATGACACGCAGGCAACGGAGAAAGCGCAGCTGATTATCAATAATCAGTGGTACTATCCGAACCTTGGATGGGGCAATTATACAGGGATAGCAGGCAAACTGGCAAAGGGGACGAAGGGAACAGCAACTGTCCGCCTGACGAATGGAGCTAACTATTCCACAGAGACAGTCTCATCCCTGTCTAACGTAACAATTTCTGAGGATGGAGATGCTCAGCTTAAAGTTACTTATGATGTCCGCAATGCAGATGAAAGTACATCGGTAGGGCTTCAGTGGTACCGCATTGCAGCAGGAGACCCGGACTCAAAAGCCCAGGCCATCGAGGGGGAAACAGGCGAGACTCTTGATGTCTCCGGACTGGACGGCAATAAAGTATATTGCACCGCAACTCTCATGCGCGGGGAGACGGCGAAAGATCCGGTTAAGAGTAATGTTTTGGAAGTGGGAAGCTTTACCTTCTATGACATTATAGCGGACTCTCCGGACTTCCAGTTTACGGGAGAAAAAGGTACCGATTATTTTACCGATCAGGACAAGAGCTGGACGGCAAATGCCTATGGCAAATCCGTAACCTATCTGGCTAAAAATAACGCGAAAGTGGCATTCACCTTTACCGGCAGCGGAGTGCGCTGGGTTGGTGCAAAGGAAAATAACCAGGGAATTGTAAGAATTACTGTAGATGAGGGCACTCCTGAGGAAATCGATCTGTACGATGCAGACGCAGCCACAGGAACTCAGGTATACGAGGTGCTCTATGAGCAGACCTGGGAGGATGTAAGTGAACACACGATTACGGTTGAGCACACAGGAGATAAAAATCCTGCCTCTTCGGGAAGCTATGTGAGCCTGGACGCCTTTGTGGTAATGGGAGAGAATGCTGCCAGTGCACAGATGCTGGAGGACACTCCCCTGCCGGAGGAAGTGCCTGAGGAGACTGACCCGCAGGAGCCGCAGGCGGACCCTGCCGGAGAGGAATCGGAAGCGGAGGATCAGAGCGAAGACGTGCAGCCTGTGCAGGAGGCAGAGGAAGCTAAACAGGAAGCAAGAAGAACCGGTGACAGCTTTGAGAGAAGGATGGCCTCTGCAGGACTTATCAATGAGAGCATGGCAAA
>NZ_FQVI01000015.1 GCF_900129135.1 Lactonifactor longoviformis DSM 17459 | reverse complement strand
CCCGAAAAGAACTGTTTTTAACATGTTGACAGGATTATATCTGACCCGTCCGGTCTCACGCGCCGGCAGTTTGTCGAGATACTTAGTTAGATCAATTCCCTCCATGAATTTGTCAAAAGTTAAAACAGGGTCACAAATATCAAGAAAATCTGAAATAAACATTGGCAAAGTGCCTTGTTTTGGTATAGAATAAGTTGTGGTATTGTTTTTCATAGCAGATAAATTTTACCACAAAAAGAGGATTTTCAACCACTAAAGTGTATTGAAAATCCTCTTTTTTTATTCGGACTGTTTTTTCACAGCCTCTTTTAAACATTAATCGTCTTCCGGTGTTAATTCACACAGGCACTGAAGCAGATGCAGCAATTTCTCCATACCGCATCGAATTTCTCTCAGTTCCTCCTGAGGCTGCTGCTGAATGTACGGGTCATACTTTTCAGAGACAGCCTGCTCGATTTCCCGAACCATGCGGATGCCGGAGGCCGTCAGGGTAAGCTTTACCACACGTTCATCCAGCGTGTCTCTGCAGCGGGCAATATATCCGTCCTTTTCCAGCCGTTTGCACATGGACGAGGCATTGCCGCTGGCCAGTCCGATGGTCTTGCCGATAGTGCCCACCGTCTGCTCTTCCGTATGATGGAGTTCCAGAAGGATCCGGATCTGAATCATAGTCAGCCCTGTATCGTCAATGATAGGCTTAAAAAGCTTTCCCATATATCCGGTGATGGATCGGGTATAGTCCCATATTTCATTTCTCAAATCAATGCTGTTCATCAGACTGCCCTCCTTTCTCTGACTGACATACATACAAGCCATTAGCGGGGATCTGGAATATAATTCCATGGCGAAACGTAGGTTCCGTTTACACTGACGCCAAAATGAAGATGATACCCGGTGGCCACTCCCGTCTGCCCTACGTATCCAATGACGTCACCAGCTGAAACCTTAGTTCCTTTTTTCGCGCTGGAAGCCCGGCTCTCCATGTGCATATAGATTGTATGTAATCCGTTTCCGTGATCAATTTCTACATAATTTCCCATCTGATAGTGAGAAGAAGCATTTACGATCGTTCCACTTGCAGCAGCCAAAATCAGTGAATTTTTAGGGGCAGCCAAATCGACGCCCTGGTGATATGAACTTGCGCCGCTGGTTGGCTTGTCCCTGTACCCAAAATCACTGGACACCCTTGTGTACGCCGGGCAGGGCCAAAGCATAACGGAGGATACATAATGGCCGTCTGCTCCCACGTACTTATCTCCGATCCACTGTTTCACAGCCATAGCGCCGGAGCTTGTAAGGTAGCAGTCGTCAACCCAGCACCCGGAAGCCATAGCACCGGAGGCGTAAAAGTAATATTTATATTTTCCAATGGTCTGCCATCCGGTCTGCATAGCGCCGCTGCCGTTTAAATAATACCAGGTACTGCCAAGCTTCAGCCAGCCCGTAGCCATAGCGCCGCTGCCGTTTAAATAATACCATGTACTGCCAAGCTTCAGCCAGCCGGTGGCCATCTTTCCGTCCTCTTTTAAATAATACCAAGTCTTGCCCAGAAGAAGCCAGCCCGTCACTATCTGCCCGTCGCTGTCGTAATAATACCAGGTTCCATCCTCTGCATACCACCCTGTCACCATGGCTCCGTTCTCTTTAAACGTATAATTCTTTCCGGAAACTACAGCTTTTCCGGTCTGGGCGGATCCGTTGGGAGTCAGATAATACCAGATCCCTTCAAGCTTTATCCAATCCGTTTTCATAGCCCCGCTGCTGTCAAGATAATACAGGTCAGCGCCTGACTTAATCCATCCGGTCTGCATAGCCCCGCTGCCGTTTAAATAATACCAGGTCTTGCCGTCCAGAAACCATCCGGTCTGCATGGCCCCGCTGCCGTTTAAATAATACCAGGTACTGCCAAGCTTCAGCCAGCCGGTCTGCATAGCCCCGCTGCCGTCGAGATAATACCAGGTGCTGCCAAGCTTCAGCCAGCCGGTCTGCATTAGTCCGCTGCTGTTAAAATAGTACCAGGTATTGCCAACCTGAACCCAGCCGGTCTGCATCATACCGCTGCCGTTAAGATAATACCAGGCTTTCCCCTGCCGGAACCATCCGGTCTGCATAGCCCCGCTGCCGTTGAGATAATACCAGTACTTCCCGTCCAAAAGCCAGCCCGTGGCCATACTTCCGTCCGCTTTTAGGTAATACCAGTGAGTGCCGGATTTAACCCAGCCCGTGGCCATCTCTCCCCTGTCGGAAAGATAATACCAGGTATTTCCAATCTTCTGCCAGCCTGTGGCGGCACCGCCGTCCGGCCGGAGATAATACCAGACTCCCTGGAAAAGATGCCACCCTCCGGATAGCATGGCTCCATTGTCTTTAAATAGGTATGTGGTATTGCCTACAACTGCCTTGCCTACAGCCATCTGACCGCTGCTGTTAAGGTAATACCAGGTCTTGCCCAACTGAAGCCAGCCCGTTTTGGCAGTCCCATTGGCATTCAGGTAATACCAGCTGCCGTCTGTATCCAGAAACCATCCCACGGCCATACTCCCGTCCTTGTTAAAAAAATAGAGAGAACCGCCCAGTTCTAATTTTCCCACAGCCATTTTTCCGTCGCTGTAGAAATAATACCAGTGGCTGCCAATAAATTTCCAGTCTGTCACAGAAACGCCGGACTGAAGGTAATACCATTCCCCCTCAAAGATATGCCAGCTGCTGCTGTCGGTCCGCAGATGTCCCTTTATGGGATCAAAATAATAAAGTGTTTGATCTATCTTTGTAAGCCCAAGACTCAGACTCCCGTCTTCCTGCAGATAATACCGCAGACTGCCTTCGGTGAGCCAGCCGGTGGCTTTGGTCCCGTCCTCCCGGTAAAAGTACCAGATACCATCTTCCTCTGCCCATCCTTTTTTGGTTGTCTGCGCATCCTCATCGGGAGGTACCACCTCCTGGGGAGGGGCTTTCGGCGCCTCTGCAGCAGTCTTGGATTCTGCCTGAAATTCTCCGCCGATGGTTTCCTCAGAGGCTTCTTTTTCCTGTGAATCATGAGGCGCGGGGGAGGATTCCCCGTCCCCAGCTGCATTATCCTCCTCTCCGGATATTTCTTCCGAAAGCGAAGGCTCTTCCCCGGACGCTGTCTGTTCTTCTGCTTTCCCTGGAACCTCTCCGTAAACCGGTGATATAGCTGAGAAAGTAAGACTGACAACCAGTCCGTACAGTAATAGTTTCTTACGCTTCATTTCTCTGTCTCCTTCTTTTACTCAAAGGTCTTATCATCCAGCAGTATCGTAAAAGGTCCGTCATTGATGAGTGAAACCTTCATTTCTGCACCAAATTCCCCTGTCTGCACAGGGATTCCTGTTTCTCTGATCTTCTGGATCATATATTCATAGAGTCTGTTCGCCTCTTTTGGCTCCCCGCACTCTGTAAAGCTGGGACGGTTTCCTTTTTTACAGTTGGCATAGAGCGTGAACTGGGAGACCAAAAGTATCTGGCCGCCCACATCCTTCAGGGATAGATTGGTCTTACCGTTTTCATCCTCAAAAATGCGCAGCCCGGTCATCTTCTTAATAAACCGGTCCGCAACAGCAGGGGTATCCTCCCTGCCGATGCCTGCAAATACAAGAAACCCCTGTTCGATACAGCCGATGCAGGTATCGCCTACCGTCACAGAAGCTTCTTTTACCCGTTGAATTACTAATTTCATAGCTGTGTTATTTCTCCTCTTTCATTTTTTCCTCTCTCCTGCCTTTTGCCGTTTCCGGACAGGGAACAGGCTGAAGGGTAGCTTCATCGATACAGTCCATCTCCATGTAAGATGCCTCATCCGGAGGAAGCGACTTTTCGGTGAGCTTTTTACTCCTCCAGGACTTAAATGCCGCGTATATCACTGCCATAACAGGTACCCCGATAAACATGCCCAGAATGCCGAAAACGCCCCCAAACAGCAGGATAGCAACGATTACCATAAAACTGGACAAACCTGTGGATTCTCCGAGAATCTTTGGACCCAGGATATTTCCGTCAAACTGCTGCAGGATCAGAATAAAGATAATAAAATATAAACACTGCATAGGATTGACCAGCAGAATCAGGAATGCACAGGGCACGGCTCCCAGATATGGTCCGAAGAAAGGAATCACATTGGTGATTCCCACAATCACACTTACCAGGATAGCGTAAGGGGTGCCGATAAGGCTGGTGCCGATATAACACAGGATTCCAATTATAAAAGAGTCAATAATTTTCCCGCTGATAAAGCCTCCGAATGTCTTATGCACAAAACGAAGATTAGAAATCATATGATTGGCCTTATCCAGAGGTAATATGGAATACAAAAACATCTTCCCCTGGCCGATAAATCCCTCTTTGTCCGCAATCAGATAGACAGAGATAATAGCGCCGATTAAAATATTTTTCAGAAATATTAACACATCAAAAATCCCGGAAGATAGCTGCTGGAGCAGATCTTTCAGCTGGGGCAGAAGATCCTGGGTCAGCCATACCTCTGCCTTGGAGGAAAGGCGGGTAAACATATCAAATGCCGTGGCCTCCAAATCCGGATTGTCTTCCAGAAGTCTTTCGATCCAGTGTTCAATATTTTGAATATACCTGGGGGAGTTATTGATGATATTAATAATACTGTCAATGATAGACGGCACAATCATAGCAATCAGGGTATAAATAATGGTCCCCGCAAAAATCAAAGCCAGAAACACACAGACATAGCGGATGACTCTCTGCTTTCTCCTGTTCAGGCTGATCTTTTTCCTTTCCAGGGGTTCAAAGATGCACTTGTGCTCCAAAAAGTTTACAATAGGGCTTAACAGATAGGCTATGACGGCCCCGCAGATAACAGGCATCATAATGTTTTTGATAATATGAATCCCATGAAGCAGAGTATTCATATGAAAGATTCCAAAATAAAAAAGCAAACTTGCACATATTACAAGAAATGCGGTAATTCCCCAATGAAGATATTTATTGTCCCAACGAAATTTCATAACAGCCTCCAATTGATAATAATCCCCGGGAGTAAAAACACTTCCCGCAGACGCTAAAAGTATATCACAAATTTATGACTTTGTGTTGCAAAAATGTAAAAAATGTATTTCTTTTTTCTGTCGGGTAAGATATAATACTTATGGCTAATTGGAGGAAAAGAGATGAAATTACAACAATTATTGAGTTATACAAGAAAAGCAGTGGATGAATACCAGCTTATAGATCCGGGAGATAAAATTGCAGTAGGAATTTCCGGGGGAAAGGACAGTCTGACCATGCTCTATGCGCTCCACGGTCTGAGGCGTTTTTACCCCAATTCATTTACGATAGAGGCAGTCACCGTAGATTTGGGCCACCCTGGGTTCTCCACAGAACCTATGGCAAATCTCTGCAGAGAGCTTGAGGTTCCTTATACAGTGGTACCCACTCAGATTGCACAAATTATATTCGATGAGAGAAAGGAGAGCAACCCCTGTTCTCTCTGCGCCAAGATGAGAAAAGGAGCATTGAATGAAGCTGCAAAAAAACTGGGATGCAACAAAGTGGCTTATGCCCATCATAAAGATGATATTGTTGAGACAATGCTGCTGTCGTTGATTTTTGAGGGAAGATTTCATTCTTTCTCTCCCAGAACTTATCTGGATCGCATGGATCTAACGGTCATCCGTCCCCTGATGTTTGTGGATGAAGCGGATGTCATCGGATTCTGGAATAAGTACCGTCTGCCTGTGGAAAAGAGTCCCTGCCCGGTGGACGGCTATACAAAAAGACAATATGCCAAAGAACTGGTGAAGACATTGAGTAAGGAACATCCGGGAGCAAAGGAACGAATGTTTACCGCTGTTTTAAACGGCAATATACAGGGTTGGCCACAACGGATGCCCCGCATAAGATGAAAGAAGAGACGGTTATCATCCCGTCTCTTCTTTCATCTTAGCTTTACTTTTTCTGATGCGCGTTTTTTACTTCAATCGCTTTCTTGATTAACTCCACACAGCCCTCCATTCCAAGGACCCCGCTGTCCAGACACATATGGTAGCCATTGGCATCTCCCCATTTTTTGCTGGTATAATAATTATAGTAGCTGGATCTTTGTTTGTCTGTCTTGTGGATCTTATCTTTGGCAGCCGCATCCGTGAGCTCATATTTTTTTGCAATTCTTCGGATTCTCTTATCCAGATCCGCATGGATAAAGACACTCAGGCAGCCCGGATAATCAGACAGTGCATAATCTGCGCAGCGGCCTACCATGACACAGGATTCTTCTTCCGCAATCTTTTTAATCGTCTCGAACTGAGCGAGGAAGACTTTATGGTTAATGGGCATATCCGTAAATGCGGCTGATGAATAGCCAAAGGAATATGTATCCATTACCAGAGAGTAGAGAAAACTGTTTGTAGGTTTCTCATCATGATTCTGAAACAATTCCTGGCATAAACCGCTGTCCTTGGAAGCTCTGTCCAGCAGTTCACTGTCATAATATTTAATGCCCAGCTCTTCTGCTAACCGCTGTCCGATTGCTCTTCCGCCGCTGCCATACTGGCGCCCGATTGTAATTACTGTGTTTACCATAAGCACACACTCCTTTCCTGTCATTTCCCTCCGTGTACCGACAAGTTTTCCAAGGTTAGTACACTAGTAATCTATATATATTATATCGCATTTTATGCAAAATGTATATACATTATCTCAATCTATCCAGAATTTCAGAAAAGTATTCAGGTAGAGGGGCTGTAAACTCCATATATTCAGAAGAAACGGGGTGCAGAAAGCCCAATATCATTGCGTGCAGTGTCTGGCCCCGGAGACCAGGAAAGGGGCATTTTTTAGGACCATATACATCATCTCCCAAAAGAGGATGGCGTATGCTGCTCATATGCACACGTATCTGATGGGTGCGCCCGGTCTCCAGCCGGCATTCGATGTATGTGAACGAACCAAAGCGCTCCAGTACCCGGTAATGGGTAACTGCCGGCTTACCGTTTTTCTGGGTAACTGCCATTTTTTTTCTCTCGGTGGGATGCCGGCCGATATCTCCGGTTACTGTGCCCTCATCCTCCTTTAGGTTGCCGTGAACAATGGCCCGGTATCTTCTGGTAATGGAGTGGTCCTTTAGCTGCATGGCCAGGCTTTGATGGGCACGATCTGTTTTGCACACCACAAGAGCCCCCGTTGTATTCATATCGATTCTGTGAACGATACCCGGACGGAGAACCCCGTTAATCCCGGACAGCTGACCCTGACAGTGAAAAAGGAGTGCATTCACCAGTGTATGGGAGTAATGTCCTGCACTGGGGTGCACTACCATACCTTTGGGCTTGTCCACAACCAAAAGTTCACTGTCTTCATAGAGAATCGACAGCGGGATGTTTTCCGGCTGAATGTCAGGCTCCTTCTGGTCTGGTATCTCTATCGTGATCGTATCCTCGGGCTGGATTTTATAGTTTGCTTTTAAAGGCTGTTCATTTGCCAGAACACAGCCCTCCTTAATGACTTTTTGTATATAAGACCGGGAATACCCGGGAAGCAGAAGGGAAAGATATTTGTCAACCCGCTCTCCTGCCTCGAATTCCTCTACTTTATAGTTATACTTTTCCATGGACGGTTTACCGCTCCCTTTTCTTTAAAAACTGAAAGTCTTCTTCTTTGTAATAAAAAATCACATAGATGAAAAACAGCACGGCAGAGACTGTCACATAGATATCTGCCACATTAAAAACCGGAAAATTGATCAGTGAGATATAGACGAAGTCTACCACATAATTTAAACGTACCCGATCCAGTACATTGCCCACAGCTCCTGCAGTAACTGTTACGGCCAATATATGCATAGGCAGGTAATGTCTGGTCTTGGGCATTTTCCAGTATGCAGCTGTGGCCGCCAGGAAAAACACTGCGGCGATCAGTACAAAGATCCACTGCTGGTTTTGAAGAATGCCAAAAGCAGCCCCACGGTTTTCCAGATAATGAAGCGTGAGGACACCGGGAATCAGATCAATATCCCTCTGCCCGGCCAAATGCTCCACTGCAAGGGCCTTGGTCCACTGATCCAGCCCCACCAGAAGCAAAAGGGCAGCAAACCCGGCCAAGATAGCCTGTATTCTAATTTTTTTCTGATGTTCCATAACAATTTGTCCTTTCCTAAACAGCGTCGATTACGGTAATCGCATCCAGAAGCTCCTTATCTGTAACCGAGGTGTCTATCACAGCATGCCCCATCCTGTCCATCAGTATAAACTTTATCCGGCCGTGCTCCATTTTTTTATCGGATTTTGTTGCGGAAAGCACCTCCTCAGGGGAGAGTCCGCCGACTCTTACCGGAAGGCCGAAAGCTCTTAAATCCTTTTGCATCTTTGCAAATTCTTCTACTGTAATGTATCCCTTCTGAAAGGACAGGTAGGCGGATGCTACCATTCCAAGGGCCACACACTGGCCGTGCAGGATGGAAAAGTTCTTAAGTTTTTCTACGGCGTGCCCTATGGTATGTCCCATATTCAAGACAGCCCGCTCTCCTTTTTCCGTAGGATCGTTTTCCACTACTGTTTTTTTAATGACACAGCTGCGGTAAATCATCTCTGTTAAGACCTCAGGGACTCTCTTTAAAATCTCTTCTCTGTGAAATACCGTCCAGGCATAATAGGAGTAATCCCGAATCAGGCCGTGCTTTAAAATTTCACCCATTCCGCAGGAGAACTGCTCCTCGGAAAGACTCAAAAGGGCAGAGACATTCATATACACCATCACCGGCTGATGGAATGCCCCCACCATATTCTTATATTGATCGAAGTCCACTCCTGTTTTCCCGCCGATGCTGCTGTCTACCTGAGCAAGAAGGGTGGTTGGAACCTGTACAAACGCTATTCCTCTTAAGTAGGTGGCTGCTGCATAACCGGTCATATCGCCCACCACACCGCCGCCTAACGCCAGCAGAAGATCTTTTCGGTCATAGTGATTTTCAATCAGATGTTTATATATTTTCTGAATCTGAACCAGCGTCTTATTCTCTTCCCCTGCCGGGATGATATAGGCAGTAACCTCAAAGCCGCTGTCTCTCAGCCCTTTGGCAGTTTCCTCCAGATACAAAGGTGCAACATTACTGTCTGTTACAATACATATCTTCTGAAAACTCTTCCCCAATGCCAGCAGCTTCTCCGGAAGCTTCTGTAAGCTTTTCTCAAAGTAAATAGAGTACGCAAATTCACCCTTCCGCTGTACTTTTAATTCCTGATACATGCTCTTGTCTCCTATCTGTATCGGTACAGGCAGATACTGTACCTGTTCTTTTTCGTCTGCTTCAATACCCGGGAATACTGAAATTTCCCCATTCCCCGCACGGAAATAATATCTTCTTCTTTTAGCTGATAGCCGTTGGAAACCACCATTTTCCCATTTACAAATACTTTTCCGGTTTCAATGAAGGGGAGCATCTGGCTTCTGGATGTGTGAAAAGCCAGTGCCAGAACTGCGTCCAGACGCACAGATGCCACAGTACCTGTAATTTCTTCCCGTTTTCTCTCCGGAAGGCCGGACAGGTCCGGAATCTTCCGGGCTGTCACACCTGTATTCCTGATTCTGCACAGTTCCCCGGAAATAAATTCCGTAAGTGATCTGTGGCAGAACAAATAAGCCTCCTTTTCATCCACCAGAATGTCACCCAGCTTACTTCTCTGGATGCCGAGATTGACAGCTGCTCCCAGGTAATCCCTGTGTGTGAGCGGTTCCGCGTATCTCTTTGCAAGAGGCCGGATGCAAAGACAGTCCATTGGGTATTCCCATCCATTCCCCAGGCAGATGCCCCGGACTGTCCCTTCAGAGGGACGCAATACATAAGAAAGAGCATCAGGGATGAATGCTGCCATCTGACGCTCTGCTAATTCATACCCACCGCAGGTCTTCAGAGTTACCCCCAGTTCCCGGTAGTTAATATGATTTACCATATGTAGTTCGTTCAAATCCAGGAAATCAGAAAATGTTACAACATCTCTCTGATAAGCATTCTGACATAATTCCCGGATTCGCTTTATGAATTGTTCTTCTTTTTCCATAGATTATCCTTAGAACTCGGTGCGGATTGACGGAAAGTCAAATGCACCGCTTAAGATTTCCTGAAAATCGCCGGTAATATCCACATCAGCAGGTGTTAAAATAAAGATGTAGCTGGATACCTTCTGAAGACTGCCGTTGATGGCATAACAGGATCCGGAAGTAAAGTCAATAATTCTCTGGGCCACTTCCACGTCCAGTCCCTCCAGATTTAATACCACGGTACATCCTGCCAGCAGAGTATCCGCGATTTCCCTGGTGTCCTCCATTGACGTTGGCTTAATCACACAAACCTCCATTGCACTTGATACTTTTTTAGTATTACGCATAGGCGTAACCTTAGATGAAGCTGCCTTAGGCTGCTTGGCAGGCCTTGCACTGCTGGGAGCAGCAGTTGCCGCTTTCTCTGCTTTGGCCGCTTTTTTGGCTTTATGAAAAGAGGTTACCGGTGCCGGGTCATCATAGAACTCATCGTCATCTTCTTCCTCCAGCTTCTTTAAGAAACGTTTTCTTGGCTTCTCCTCTTCGAAGTCGTCTGCATCATCAAAAAATTCATCATCGTCGTAATCATCATTTAATTTGATTGCATCTAAAAACTTATCTAAAACGCCCATTATTTAATCTCCATTCTTTTATACTGCTGCGTAATTACGCTCACCAAAGATGCCTGTCCCTACACGGACCAAGGTAGCCCCTTCTTCAATCGCCACCTCATAATCTCCTGTCATACCCATGCTCAGGACATCCATAGTAACATTATTCATGTTTTCCCCTTTGATGTCAACACTTAAATTCTTTAATTTCCTGAAAATTTCCCTGTTATCTTCTGGATCTTCAACGTACGGCGCTATCGTCATAAGTCCTTTTACGGCAATATTTTGCAGTTTTGCCACTTCCTGTATAAGGGGAAGTGTCTCTTCAACAGAAACTCCGAACTTGCTCTCTTCCCCGGCTACGTTTACCTCAATAAGCACCGGCATAACCAGCCCTTTTTTCTCAGCCTCGTGATGAATGGTCTCGGCCAGTCTGAGGGAATCCACAGAGTGAATGAGACATGCTTTATCGATGATGTACTTCACCTTATTTCTCTGGAGATGACCAATCAAATGCCAGTGCAGATCCTTGGGAAGCGCCTCGTATTTAGATGTCAGCTCCTGCACCTTATTCTCACCAAAATCTTTTACGCCAAGGGGAAGCAGTTCCTCGATAAGGCCTGCAGGTTTTGTCTTGCTGACTGCTATAAGGGTAACCTCACTCCTGTCTCTGCCCGCTTTTTGGCAAGCCCTTTGTACTTTCTCTTCTACTGCTTTATAGTTCTCTTTTACATCCATGGTATCATCTCCTAATATAATATATCTTCTTCTTTCACAGAATTGCCGTTCAGTACAATATGATCAAACTGGGCAATTCCATAGGAAGTATCTTTATCTACAATACAGTACTCATCGTTCTGATCCAGAACAGAGATTTTGCGGAAGACGGCGTATCCTTTATTCATACTGTATACACCTTCCAGTTCTGCAGTCTCGCCAATGACATAATTCTGGCTGGAATCCTGCTTTACGATGACATCCCCCTTTTTGAAATCAGACGTTTCTACATAGTAGCTGCCGTCTTTTAGCTCATAGAGGGTGGTACTGATAAACTCTGTGGTAGTCTTTCCGCCTTTTCCTTCTCTGCGGACCAGGAAGCCCGCTTCCTGCTGGTTGTCCCCCTGGGTTTTAAATTCCTCCGGAATGAGGTAGAATTCCTTGCTGACTACAGAGGACATGGGTATTTTTAACCCGGTCTTTGTGTTGGTTACCAGCTCTATCTCTAGAAAGCGATCCGAGGCATAGCGCACCATGCCGTTGCTCAGATCGATTTGTCCGTATTTTCCGTCTTTTTTTTCCACTATGGAAAAGCTTCCCACCTGAGTGGCCCCGTCCTTCAGAAACTTGACCTTAATGGCCGTCCTGTCTGCCAGCTCTGCGGCCTGTTTGTCGGTCAGCGGAATCATAAGGGTCCAGTTTTCATCTGTGACCAGCTTGTACACCGGTTCCCCTGCCTTTACCTGGGAATCTGAGAGCAGATGATTCTGCTGGTAGGACATCTGGCTGAAGCTGTCCCCTGACACGTCCTCAGGAGTTAAGCTCTCGTACCCGTCCGTGGAGTACAGGACTACCCCGTCATAAGGGGCATTGTATATGGTCTGTGTGCCAAAGGTTGCGGACACAGAACCCGTATCCTCCCCCGAGGCCCCTATACCTGCGGACTGAAGAATAGTTCCCTCAATCTCATATTTCAGGCTGTATACGTCGTGAAAAGTATCTGAGCTGAAATTGTTAGCAAATTTGGCAAGCTGTGATCTGATTTTTTCCAGATCTTCCTCATTCAGCTCCATATCCGCAGACTGTGTCTTAGTATCTCCAACAGAGTATATTGTGCCTGCCTTACGTACTTTACTTCCTTCTCTGGCATAGTAGGTGACATAGCCGGGGCTGTCTGCCGTTACCACTTCCTCTGTTCGAAGAGCCAGTGCCGTGTAGGTCTGATTCTTAGCCAGGGGACCTGCTGTCACCTGGTATGAGGTGACGTGGGTGGAGGTGACATAGAGAAGAACCGTGATCAGCATATAGATAAAAAGTGCACCGAAAATTAAAGTGCCTATATTTAGCGTAAGCAGCTTTTTTGCGCTTGTAATAATCTTTTTCAGTGTTTCAAGTATTTTATTTCTGACTGACAAATTGATAGTCTCCTTCTGTCTGGTACAATACTTTTACATCAGTTAACATTGTACCATTTTCCAACTTTAAGTACAACATGGAATTTCAAAAGAAAAAAATGGTATGAAATGTGTTTTTCTGGTAAAAATATAGGATAAAGAATAAGGAGGTAGTCATTATGCGTTCAAAAGGAATCGACTATACAATACTTGTAATTGCAATTATCGGTGCAGTGAACTGGGGGTTAATCGGATTCTTCCGCTTTGACCTGGTTGCATTTTTATTTGGAAATATGTCCTGGATTTCAAGGATTATTTATGCTGTCGTAGGACTCTGCGGATTATACTTAATCAGCCTCTTCGGCAGAATCGGCAATATGGGCCAGGAATAAAAAAACAAAGGACTGTCGCAGGTTTTTGCAGCAGTCCTTTGTTTTTTATTATGTGTATTATAATGATACAATAATCTTATCCTTCAAATCTTCTGGCAGTTCGTCGGCATCTTTAGAAACGCTCAGGGTAAACGTAATAGAAAACTCTTTGCCAATGGCTTCAATCTGTCTGATTGTACCGGCGATGTCACCATCCTCCATCTGTTCTAATTTTGAAATATTCAGAAAGCTGTCCAGATACATTTCCTCCAGATCGTGATCCTGTGAAATAATACCGCAGATAAAACCTACAAACTCATCAGGATTCTTAAGTGGAAAGGTAGATACATCAATTAACCTTACTTTATTATTCAGCTCGTACATGTGCTTTACATTCTTGTCCAGATATACCACGCTGCCGTTGGCTGATTTGATCGTTTTATTTACCCTGTCCAATAGTTCTTTTGTCTTTCCTTTTCCCTTTTTGCCTACAATTAATTGAACCATCGCAATTTCCTCCTTGAACCTACGTAATATGTATTTATGCCAAAATGTTAGTTCTGTTAGGTACAATTATAGTGTATTTAAACAAAAAAAACAATGGCAAATCTGAAATTTTATGAAAATTTACGAATTTATTTTCTGGAGCAGAGAAGTCATCTGATCATATAAAATAGTTTTCGTTTTGGCATTCAGCACGATGGAAATGTATGGCTTTCCATAGGCATTCTGGGATACAATGGCCAGACACGCACCTGCCTGACTGGTGGTTCCTGTTTTGCCGCCCAGGATCGTCACATCCTTAGGAGTTGAAATCTCTCCGGTAAGATATTTATCGGTGGCCTCTAGGGTAATCCGCCCTTCCTCTCCGTTGGCCTTTTGGTACGTAAGGGTATAGGAACTCATCTGGGATATGGCGGTGAATTCTTTGTAGGTAATCGCTTCATTGAGCATTAGGTAAATATCATACGCAGTCGTATAGTGGTCCGGATCGTGGAGTCCGTGAGGGTTTACAAAATGCGTTCCGGTGGCCCCGAGACGCAGAGCCTCCTCGTTCATCATCTGTACAAACGCGTCCACACTGCCCCCTACCTGACGGGCAATGGCCATGGCCGCGTCATTACCGGAATACACAAGGAGCCCGTGAAGCAGCTCATCCATAGAAACCTTATCTCCTGCTCTAAAGCCGCAGAGCTGTGCCCCTTCTTCCAGTGTGACGTCTTCCTCTTCAATGGTAACAACATCATTCATATTGCCGTGCTCCAGCGCCAGTATGGCAGTCATCAGCTTCGTAATGCTGGCAGGATATGTTTTCTCAAACATGGACTGGGAAAACATCACTTGTTTTCCATCCACATCCAGCAAAGCGGATCGCTCGCTGTTTTGAGGCGTGATTCCCTCCAAAGATATATCTCCCGATGCCACACATAGGTTATAGGCCATTCCCTCAGCCACCTGTGCAGTGTCATCTCCGGATTTTCCGAATACTTCTGTCTGCAGGCTGTAGGGGAGTACCTCATCCAGCGCTCTGTCCTTTTGAAACATCATGATACTTAACGCACCGGCCAATACCACGATCACCAGGAAAAGACTTAAAAATATAGTCCGGCGCACTTTGCGCCTTCGCAGCTCCCTGCGGGATCTTTTTCTGTTTTTATCTGTACATTTCACGCCAGTCTAACTCTCCTCTGTCCAAAGACTTAATCAGTAATTCCGCTGAAGCCAGATTGGTGGCCAGTGGTATGTTGTGGGTGTCACAAAGGTGGAAAATACGGTTGACATCCGGGTCATGCCGTTTCGGAGCCACGGGGTCTCTCAGGAAAATAATGAGATCCATCTGATTTTGCTCAATCAGCGTGCCAAGCTGCTGTTCTCCCCCCAGGTGTCCGGCGATAAATTTGTGAACCGGCAGATTGGATGCCTCTTCGATCAGACGGCCGGTAGTGCCTGTGGCATACAGCGTATGCCTGCTCAAAATGCCCCTGTAAGCTATGCAGAAATTCTGCATCAGTTTTTTCTTTGAATCATGCGCGATAAGTCCTATATTCATGATATTTGACCTCCTATATATGTTTTACTTTTTTGCAGTCCTACGTTTAAAACCAAGCCCATACCAATATACAGACTGACAATGGAAGTCAGTCCATAGCTTACAAACGGCAAAGGGGTCCCGGTGTTGGGCATCAGGCCGGTAGCCACACAGATATTGATAAAGCTCTGCAGGCCGATAACGGAGCCCACCCCGCAGCAAATCAGCTTACCCGACAGGTCCTTGGCCCTTCGTCCCACGAATACACATTCAAAGATAATAAGCAGCAGCAGTCCTACAATGCAGCAGCAGCCGATAAAGCCCAGTTCTTCCCCTGCTACGGCAAAGATAAAGTCTGTCTGTATCTGGGAAACGAAATTTCCTTTGTTGGCAGAGGAGACCTCGTTGTTGTCCAGGCCCTTCCCGGTCAGCTGACCGGATCCAATGGCAATCTTAGAGTTTTCCTGCTGCGCAATATCATCTGCGTACTCTTCATTTTCAGGATACAGCCACGACATAATACGATCTCTTTGATAATCCTTGAGCAGTTTTTGGTCCGGCTGTACAACAATGGTCAGAAAAATAACAGCCAGAGGTATGGTGATGAGCAGAGCACCGCCGATTATCTTATAGCTTAGCCCTCCAATATACAATAGAATACAAAAAAGTATAACAACCGTAATTGTATTTTTCAAGTCAGGCTGAATAAGAATAAGGACAAGGGGCACAGCGAGAAGTATTAATGACTGCACCAGCGTCCGAAACGTATTCAAGTCATCCTCGTGTTCCATAAAGTATTTTGCAAAGAACATAATTAAAAGAATCTTCGAGAGCTCCGTGGGCTGAAAGCGGATGAATCCAAGGTCAATCCAGCGGGTTGCTCCTCCGGCGGAACTGCCGAAAAGCCGTACGGCCAGAAGCATAATAATATTCCCGAAATAAATGATCCAGTAAAAATTCAGGATCCAGCTAAAATCCATCAGGGAAAGAATCAGCATCACGGCAAGCCCCATTGCCACTCCCATTACCTGGCGGCTCTGCAGTGAATGCTGGGCACTTCCCACAAGGAGAATACCCACTCCGCTGATGGCAATCAGCCATAGAACTAATCTGAAGTTGTAATCTTTTAATTTGTATTGTTTTAACATGTAGTCACCTTAGTATTTTATATCAATTTCCTGTTTCGCATCCCGTTCTGCTGAGCAGAAAGTGGAATCCGGGCCGACAGGGCAGAGGGATTCCTGGTAAACTTAATCTCTACTCTCTCATCATCTATATTGAAATATTTACTGACGGCCTGAATCATATCGTTTTTTATCATTATCATCATTTGTGGAGTACAGTCAATTCTTTCTGAAACCAGTAAAAGCTTCAGCCTGTCTTTAGCAACGGCGCTGGAACGCTTATTTCTTGATAATAGAAACAATGAAATGTCCTCCTTTATTTACTTTTTAAAGAAACTGCCCAGGCGTCGGAATACACCCTTTTTCACTTCAAAATCCAGAAGAGGCACTTCCTCCCCCTGGATACGCCTGCAGATATTAGAGAACGCCTGACCGGACAAAGATTCCTTGCCGCAAAGCGGCTCTCCCTGATTGGTGGCTATGACCACTTCCTCATCATCCGGCACAGCCCCTAAAAGAGACACTGCCAGAATATCCGTGACGTCATCTATGGACATCATTTCCCCTCTCTTTATCATATCCGGACGAAGGCGGTTGATAATAAGCTGGATATCTTCCATCTCATTCGCCTCCAAAAGCCCTATAATTCTGTCCGCGTCCCGAATGGCAGAAACCTCCGGCGTTGTCACAACAATGGCGCGGTCAGCGCCCGCTATGGCATTCTTAAAGCCTTGTTCGATGCCGGCGGGGCAGTCCAGTATGATATAATCAAATTCCTTGGAAAGCTCCTGGGTCAGCTTTATCATCTGTTCCGGTGTCACTGCCGTCTTATCTCTTGTCTGGGCGGAAGGCAGCAGATAAAGGCTGCCGTACTGCTTATCTTTAATGAGAGCCTGCTTCAATCTGCAGTTTCCCTCTATCACATCGATAAGATTATAAACAATACGGTTTTCCAGTCCCAGAACCACATCCAGATTACGCAGGCCGATGTCTGTATCCACGACAACTACCTTTTTATCCAACTGTGCAAGGCCGGTGCCAATATTGGCAACAACAGTGGTTTTCCCGACCCCTCCTTTGCCTGATGTGACGACAATTATTTCACTCATATACCATCCTCCTACTATACTATCCCTTTTTCTGTCATCTTATGGTACATTTAAAATAATTTAATTCCCAACGTATTTTAATCGGTCTGAGATGTACCCACATAGCTTGATGCAGTACCTGTCAGTAGTGAAGCTTCATCCTGCAAGTCAAATTTGTAGCTTATAACTTCTCTTGCCACAGATGCCGCATTTGCCGAAGAATAACCGTTGGCAATACGGACCGCAAGGGCAAGCTGAGGTTCCTCTACTGGTGCATATCCAATGAAAAGACCATGGCTGGGTCTTGACTTGCTCTGCTGAGCTGTACCTGTTTTTCCGGCAACACTGTAGTTCATGCCGTTAAAGGCTTCATTATTCTGTACCACCTGACGCATGCCGGCATGAATGGTATTCCACTCGCTGTCTTTCAGGTCGATGGTGCTCTGTACTTCCGGTGTAAAGTCTTCGATTACATTCCCGTCGGAATCGGTTACTTTATCCAGCAAAGATATATTATAGCTGGTGCCGCTGTTGGCTATTGTCGTTACATAGCGGGCCAGCTGAGAGGTTGTATAGTTATGAGTACCCTGACCGATATAGGAGGGCACCGCATTTTTATCGGAAATCTGAGGGGATGCCTCAGAAATCTCGATCCCGGAATTCTTATCCAGGTCAAACAGTGAAGCGTACTGTTCCAGTTTTTCAAGGCCAAGGCTTTCCGAGAAGTTTTCTTCACTGTCCAGCCCCAGACGATATCCCACTTCATCAAAGAATACGTTACAGGACTCTTTAATCGCCGACTGCAGTCCCAGCCAGCCGTGGCCACCGTGGTTCCAGCATCGGATGCTGTAGCCTGCTTTGTTAAATATTCCGGTACAGTCCACACCGAAGTCATCGGTGATAATCCCCTCTTCCAGTCCCGCTACCGCTGTTACAATCTTAAAGGTAGAACCAGGCGCTGTGCGCTGCTGGGTGGCTTTGTTGTAGAACGGCTGCGAAAGGTCCGCGGCCAGCGCATTGTAGTACGCAGTATCCATCTGGTTGGCCAGCCGGTTATTGTCATAGCCTGGGTAAGTAACACAGGCGAGTATCTCACCGGTGTTGGGGTCCGTTGCCACAAGAGAACCGGAACAGGGATCCAGAGCCAGCTGCGACGGTTTAATCTCCAGATTATTGATTTTGCTTTTCATAAAGTCATACGCTGTAAGCCTTCCGGAGATCAGCGCCTCGTAATCGCCGTCATCGGTGGAAAGCACTCCCTGATCATACAGTATCGTGCAGACCTGTCTGCCGGAGATAGTATCTGACTGAAGCATGTATTTATACAGCAGTTTGCTGAAGGCGGTATCCTTTGCCAAAGCTTCCTCCAGATATGCAGCCAGCGCCTGATACACTTCGCTGGAATCCAGGTAGGCGCCTTCGGTAGAAATTTTGGAAATGTCAATCCAGTTCTGACTTGCCGCATACGTAAGATATTCCTGAAGACTGATGGACTCATCGGTGGTCCAGGCAATGTAGGTGGCGTCGGTCTTGTCTATGGCATCCTCAGACAAGATCCCTGTTTTTGTCATCAGCAGCTCATTGACAATGTAGCTGATATATTCCTGCATCTCTTTATCCAGATCTTTGTAGGCTGCCGGTGCTTCCCCGGTCAGTTCCTGACGGATGGATTCAAAGACAGATGCCTGCTTTTCCTCGAAACGGGCGTAGAGTTCCTGTTCGGTCTCGGAAGCCCCCTCCTCTGTGAAATGCCCGATGTCTATTACGCTGTTATTGATCAGTGCAAAGTAGACATCGTAGATAGGAATAGGGATGGTTGCCGTGTCATCTACATTGGTGCGGTCAAAATCCTTTATATTCTGAATCATGGAGGAGACAATTCCTGCGATATGCTGTTCCAGCACTTTATAAGCGGCAATCTGCAGTTCTTTGTCAATGGTGAGATACACATCCTTGCCGGACTGCGGGTCTACCACAGAGTCATCGTCTGTCTTCAGAACCTTTCCCAGATTATCCACATAAACCTTTCTGGAGCCGTTGGTGCCCTGAAGGTAAGTCTCCATATACTGCTCAATCCCGGTTTTTCCGATAATTGAAGTACTATTATAATTATCGCTCTCCTTCTTCAGCTCGTCCAGCTCTTCGGTTGAAGCTTTGCCGGTATAGCCTATGATAGGTGCAAAGTAAATACTGTCTTCATACGCACGGATTGTGTCCTGGGCTATGTCAATCCCCTGCAGCCTGTCTTTGTTCTCCATAATTATGGCTACCGTATTTTCATTCACGTTGCTGGCAATGGTAACAGGAACATATCTCCGGAAACTGTTGGTAGAAAGCGCGTAGCGTATGGTCACTATGTCCAGTGTCTCCTGCGGTGTAAAGCTTTCAGGCAGCGAGAACTTTGTCAGCTCATCGGAAGTATACGGCTTCTTCGCATCTGTCAGGGCAAACCGCTCATTGCCCGAGAGATAAGCCATAATCTCATTGGGGGTAGCCTCTTCCTCTGCTTTTTTCAAATCGTTAATGGAGGCATGGCCGTACACATCGGCGCGGAACCGCTGGAGAGAGGTTCCTGTGACGTCAAAGGCATATTCTCCGTTTTCATCTAATATAATATGGAAATCATGGTCAATGGAATTCTCATTCGCCTGCAGAATCTGAAGGACTTCATAAGCCACGCTGTTCAGGGTGAGATTTTTCTCCCGGGTGCTGTCATACGTTCCGTTGTCTTCCAGGGTTATGGAATAGGAAAGCTTATTTGATGCCAGGACATTGCCGTTTCGATCATAGATATTGCCGCGGGTGGCATTCAAAGTCAGCTCTTTGGTAGTTCTCAGGTTAAAGTTTTCTGCATATTCCTGCCCGCTGAGAATCTGCAGCTGAAACAGCCGCTGAATCAGGATACAAAACATACCGGCAAAGACAATCATCAGGACGGTGGTTCTGTGGACAGATATTTTTTTCAGAAAGTTTTTTATTTTCTTAACCAAGTTGAATCTCTCTCTTTCATTTCCAGTTCCACTAATTTGTGGTTGATTTTATACAGGATACGGTAGAATACCAAAGTGATTAAAATGGTATATACCATTTCCGGTATCATAATTCGTCTCAGATAGTAAAAAAAGTCAAGACGTCCCCGCAGCAGAAACTGCAGGCAGTAAACCATAATATTATAGCCGATATCGCAGATGGCAATCAATATCATGGGTACTTTGATATCTTCGTCGTAGTAAATTTTGTAACAGAATCCTGTAATATAACCGGCCGTCATATAGACCAGTGCATAGAAGCCCAGCAGGTTTCCATAGAACATATCGATCATCAGGCCGCAGACAAATCCTGTCCACAGCCCGGTCTTTTTTCCTCTCATAAATCCGAACGAAACGGTAAGAATCAAAAGAAGATTGGGGGCAATAGAGCCGATAGAAAGACTTTGGAAAACCGTAGATTGTAGAATAAAGCTGACAATAATCAGCAGCAATATTACGATTCTTCGTCTCATATCAGGACTCCCCTTTCTGCTGTTTCAGATCGGTAATCACAAGAACCTCCTGTATATGTGCAAAATCCACTGCCGGAATCAATGTTCCTGTGTACGTCAGGTGGTTGGAGTCTTCCTCCAGCTCACTGATATATCCGATGAGGATTCCTTTTAAGAACTTATCGCTGATCTGGGATGTGACAATCTTGTCCCCCACCTGGACTTTTCCCTCTTCATCCCGCAGCTGGATAAATCCCAGCTTCCCGGAATCCATAAGTTTTAAATTGCCGGTAACCGTACAGGTATCCGAGGTCGTGGCCACCTGGGCGCTGACATTGCTGGAATCATCAATAATGGAGCGTACCGTTGACCAGTTGGAACCCGTCTCTGTGACAATCCCCACAAGACCGCCGATGGTAATTACATTCATATCCTTTTTGATCCCGTCATCGCTTCCCTTATTAATCACAAAGGTATCGTACCAGTTCCCCGGATCTTTGGAGATTACCTCAGCAGCTACTTTATCATATTCTGCATACTGCTGATCCAGATCATAGAGCTTCTGCAGCCGCTCCAGCTCATACTGGTTCTGGATCAGCTGACTGTTTTCTGTGGTGAGCTCCTCTACCTTTTCCTGAAGCTTTTTGTTTTCTTTTACCAGCCTGCTCTTTTTCTGAAAGCCGTCCTGTACACCGGACAGCAGATTCCCCACCTCATTGAGTCCGTTCTGGAAGGGAACAATGATATATCCGGCCACTCTTTTCACCGGGCCGGTGGGAAGTTTTGCCGTAAAGGTAAGAAGCATCAGACTGATACATACCAGTGACATGATAACAATTAAATGTTTGCTTTTTATTTTAATACTGCGTTTCTTCTTCATGCTAAAACCTCTATTATTATTTTGCCCATTTCTGTAAAGAGCGGCTGTTAATGATCTCCTTGACTCCGCAGATGGTGCACAGATCATAAAGACCCGAAAGATGGATTTTATAACCGGTCACTCTCCGCAGATACCACTCAATATCCGGAATCCGGGTAGTCCCTCCTGTGAGATAAATCCCCTCTTCTATTATGGAGTGATAGATCTGAGGAGGTGTGCGTTCCAGAAAAAACTTAATCTCTTCCCCCACTGTCCGAATCAGATCGGTAATAGCCTCGTGCACGGCCTTAGAGGAGATTACTCCCTCTCTGGGAAGACCGGAAAGGCTGTCTATGCCCACTATCTTCCGGGCCTCTTTTTTATCCAGTCCCAGATAGCCCAGGGACAGCTTCAGACGTTTTGCTGTTCTTGTGCCGATATGTAGGTTATATTTGCGGCGCACTGTGTTGCAGATGGATTCATTCAGCTGTTTGCCGCCTATCTCTACAATCTTGCTTAAAATAACCCGTCCTTCTGCCACCACAGAAATCTCTGTGCTCTGGGCACCGATATTTACGACCATAGATCCTTTCGTGTGATTCAGGGGGATTCCGAGAGCAATCGCATCTGCTATAGATTTTTCTACCATACGCACATTGTTCTTCCGGCTGCCGCTGGCAATGGTATAGTAGGCTCTTTTTTCGATTTCAGACATGTCTGCAGGAACTGTAAGATAAAGTGTGTTGCCCAGCAAAGAGGCATGTTCTGCCCGCTGCAGCAGTGTCTGCAGTACAATTTCTGTGTGATTTATATTAGCGATCTTACCGAAAGACATGGGAGACTCAACGTAGATGTTGGAAGGCGCTTTTTCATACATTTCATAAGCGTCATCTCCCACAGCCAGCACTTGTTCCCCGTTTCTAATCGCAATCATGTTCTTTTCTTTCGTTATAGTGTCTTTCTGGGCGGAATAGATCTTAATCGTGCTCGTCCCCAGATCTACGCCAAAAGTTTTATGAATTGGCATACCATACTTCCCTTCTAGTATTTTTTAAGGATATCCCGTTCACAAAAGCTTATATACTGGCAGTCCCCGATTATAATATGATCTAACAGGTGAATGCCAATGATTTCTCCCGCTCCCCTTACTTTTTCTGTCAGTAAAATATCGTCCTCACTGGGCGTTGGATCACCGCTTGGATGATTGTGGATTAAAATAATATTGACAGCATGAAATTTAAGTGCTGCCAAAAATAATTCTCTGGGAGACACCAGCGAAGCGTTGACTGTCCCCTTCGATATGATTTCTTCACCCAACAGATGATTTTTGGTATCCAACATCATACACACCATGAGTTCCTGTTCTTCGTGACGCAGCTGTTCCATATAATAGTCTGCAATCGTACTGGGTGTACGGAAGGAAAGTCCCCTTTTGGCCGCCGCACTGGCAATACGTTTTGAAAGCTCCCCTATACATTTAATCTGCAGTGCCTTCACGGGGCCAACCCCTTTGAGATCCATCAGCTCTTCATGAGACAGCTGATGGATTCCTAAGAGACCCTCTTTATCTTTTGATAGACTTAATATCTTAGTTGCTAGTGATATAGATGAGATTCCCTGTGAGCCGGTTCGGATAAGAATTGCCAAGAGCTCTGCATCCGTAAGAGCGGCAGGACCTAAGCGCCTGCACTTTTCATAAGGCCTGTCCATAGGGGGAATCCCTTGTATTCCGGTTGCTTCCTGCATAGTTCCTCCTTACACTCTCTTCAAGTAAATGTCCGGAAGGAAACTGCCTGCTTTAAAGCAAATTTTATTGTATCACAGATCAAAAACAATGTATACGCCTTACTCTAAATTTCTGAATTTTTTAATAATCGCCTCTCCCACCTTCAGTCCGTCCATGGCTGCCGAAGTGATTCCGCCGGCATATCCGGCTCCCTCTCCGCAGGGATAGATTCCACGGAAATTACTCATAAATTCTTCGTTTCTGTCAATGCGTACCGGGGAGGAGGTTCGGCTTTCCACTCCGCTTAAGAGTGCGTCCGGCCTTGAAAATCCCGGTATCTTCCGTTCAAAAGCCAAAATTCCTGCTTCCAGAGAACTGCTGATACAGTCGGGATAGATATCCCTCAGATTTCCAAAGGTCCATGCCCCTTTTATCTGCGGATCTATGTCTCCCAGACAGCGGCTGGTCCTGGAATCTCTGAAATCCTGAAACAGCTGCACCGGAATTTTTCCCTGGCCCATGGTATAGGCAGCAGACTCTAAGCTTCTCTGAAATGCAACACCTGCCAGCGGATGGGAATCCCGGTAATCCTCCGGGGTAACTGTGACAATCATTGCGCTGTTGGCATTCCTGCCGTCTCTGGCATGATAGCTCATACCGTTCACCGCCAGATGGTTTTCCTCCGAAGAGGCATTCACCACATATCCTCCGGGACACATACAGAAGCTGTAGACTCCTCTGCCTGCAGAGAGCTGATGGGTCAATTTATAGCTTGCGGGGCCGAGATAGGGATTGTACTCTGTCCCATAGAGGGCTTTGTTTATCATCGTCTGGGGATGTTCTATGCGCACCCCCACGGCAAAGGACTTGGCATTCATCTGCAGTCCGTGTTCGTACAGCATAGAAAACGTGTCTCTTGCACTGTGTCCTACAGCAAGGACCAGCACCTCTGCCGGTATCCATTCTCCGTGGTTCACCTCTATGCCCGCAAGACAGCCGTCCTCAGCCGAAAAACCGGTCAGCTGGGAAGAAAAACGAAATTCTCCCCCCATATCCTCAATCATTCTTCGGATATTTTGTACAATAGTAATCAGAAGATCTGTACCCAGGTGAGGTTTTTGCAGATAGAGGATTTCACTGGGAGCTCCGGCCTCTACAAATAGTTCCAGCACCTTCTGGTTTCTTCCCAGAGGATCCTTCACCAGCGTATTGAGCTTTCCGTCGGAAAAGGTTCCAGCACCGCCTTCCCCGAACTGTACGTTGGACTGTGCATCCAATTCTCCCGTATTCCAGAAAGCTGTTACCTTTTCCAGACGCCGGCCGGCCTCCTCTCCCCGCTCCAGAATCAGAGGACAGTATCCATGCTTTGCCAGAAGATATCCGCAGTAAAGTCCTGCAGGCCCGCTGCCTGCGATTACCGGTCTGCTCCTGAGAGGAAGCGTACCGCAGGGGGACACCTCATACCGGGTTCTTTTAGTTAACGTAATATTTTTATTGTCAACCTTTTGGAGGATTTTATGCTCTTTTTTTACTTTTACATCAATGGTATATACGTACTGCAGCTGCTCCTTTTTCCTGGCATCCACAGACTGCTTCCGGATGGTATAAGAAAGGATCTGATCCGGACTGATTTTTAACAGCTTTGCTGCCTTTTTTATAAGCTCCTGCTCAGTATGAGGGACGGGAAGCTTCAGCTGGCGTATCTCTATCATGAACTCTCCTTTCTCAGCGCTTCGGCCGCAGCTCTGCCTGCCAGGGCACCGCTGGTCCATGCCCACTGAAGATTATATCCGCCGCAGGCCCCGTCTATGTCTGCAAGTTCGCCGCAGATATAAAGTCCCGGATATTCCTTTGCTTCCATGCTTTCGGGATGCAGCTGTCTGGTATCTACGCCGCCGGAACAGACCTGCGCCTGCTCCAGGGAAGCGGCGCCGGTTGGAAGAAGGAGATACTCTTTAATGCGGGAAACCAGTTCCTCCAAAGTCGGTGATCCGTCCATAAGCACTTCAATGAGCTTTCTGGGAAACAGGCCGGTAAGGGATTCCTTCCGTGTCTTATAAGGACAGTCCTCCTGCCGTTTCCTGAGAAAGCCCTCCAGCTGTTTTTTGGAAAAATCAGGGAAGAAATCCAGGAGCAGTTCCGGGGTCTGTCCTTCCTGCAATAGCCGGACCGCGTAGCGGCTCAGCTGAAAGACAGGGATGCCGGATACACCGTAATCGGTCAGCTGAAGTTCCCCTGTCTCACTGAGAAAATTCTCTCCGTTGGCCCGTAAGACCACTCGGCCCTCCACACGCACTCCGGACCATCTGGAAAATGATTTCCGGTAATCGGAAGATTTAGTCCTGCAGCGCAGGGGAACCAGGGCAGGAAGAGGCGGTATCAGACGCAGTCCCAGCTTTTCCGCCAGAGAGTAGCCGCTGCCGTCCGCTCCCTCAATCCCCGAGGCGCTGGATCCGCATGCGAGTATTACCTTGCGGCATGGATAACTCCATCCCTCTGTAACCGCCAGATATCCGTCCTCAGCCGGAAGGACAGCGGTTACGTTCTCTCTGGTTTTACATTTGACCTTCAGATATCGGGCTTCCATCTCCAGCACCTCAAGAACGCTGGAGGCCTGAAGGCTTGCCGGATAGATCCAGCCGTTTTTATTCTTTGTGTAGATTCCCAGCTGTGAGAAAAACCGGATCGTATCTCCCACTGAAAAATGAGATAACGCCATATCGGCAAATTCCGGGCAGGTTCCTCTGTAAGCTCTGGGATTTTGCTGAATATTGGTCATATTACACCTGCCATTGCCGGTCGCCAGAAGCTTTTTTCCCAGCCTGTCGTTATGCTCCAGAAGGGTAACCTTTGCCCCCATCCGGGCTGCCGTAACAGCCGCCATCAGGCCGGAGGCTCCTCCCCCAATCACAACAACGGATGACTCAGCATGCTTGCTTTTGCTCAAAGTGTTTTTCTCCTTTCTATGGGCTTTCAATAAAAGGAATCTAGAACAGGTTCTCAGGCAGTGAGACTACGCCTGCCTCAAGAAGCTTCTGAACGGACATAAGAATTCCCAATTTTGCGTGCGGCCAGGTAAGTCCCCCCTGAAAATAGACGGAATACGGAGGCTTTATGGGACCATCCGCACTGAGTTCTATGGAAGAACCCTGTACAAATGCTCCGGCAGCCATTATCACATCGCTGTCGTAGCCGGGCATGGCCCAGGGTTCCGGATCCACATAGCTGTCTACCGGGGCAGCTGCCTGGATTCCTTTGCAGAAACCGATGACTCCCTCCGGCTTATGGAAGGTAATTGCCTGGATTATATCATGGCGGCTTTCACTGCCGTTTGGGAGGACATCAAAGCCCAGCTGCTCGTAAAGGTTTGCCGCGAACACTGCGCCTTTCAGTGCGCCTGCCACAACCGTAGGGGCGAGAAAAAAGCCCTGATAAAAGGGCTGGTTTACCCCCAATGTAGCCCCTACTTCCTTTCCCAGCCCGGGAGAGGTGAGGCGGTAGGCCGCATTCTCCACATATTCTTCCTTTCCTGCTATATACCCACCAATAGGAGCAAGTCCCCCTCCCGGATTCTTGATCAGGGAACCCACTATTAGATCTGCCCCCACGTCAGAAGGTTCTATTGCCTCCACAAATTCTCCGTAGCAGTTGTCTACCATACAGATAATATCCGGTTTCATTGATTTGATAAAAGCAATCAGCTCCCCGATTGCCTTCACGGAGAAGGAAGGGCGGGTCTGATAACCTTTGGAGCGCTGAATGGTTGCCAGCTTAGTCCTGCTGTTTATGGCAGCCCGGATGGCTTCATAGTCAAAACTGCCGTCCGGGAGAAGCTCTGTCTGCCGGTAGCTGACCCCGTATTCGGCCAGAGACCCTTTGGAAGGGCGGATCCCGATTACCTCTTCGAGCGTGTCATAAGGCTTTCCCACAGGAGACAAAAGTTCATCCCCGGGCCGCAGATTGCCGGAGAGGGCCACGGCCAGAGCATGGGTGCCGCAGGCAATCTGCGGGCGCACCAAAGCCGATTCTGTGTGAAAGGTATCTGCATAGACAGCCTCCAGGGTATCTCTTCCCAGATCATTATACCCGTAACCGCTGGAAGCGTAGAGACAGGCCTCGCTGACCCGATTTTTCTGCATGGCGTGTATTACCTTCATCTGATTATACTCTGCCACCTCGTCTATGCCTGCAAACCGTTCCTTTAGGAGCGCTTCCGTCCTCTGTCCGAACCTCCGGACTTGCGGGGAGATTCCCAGTTTCTCATATATTTCTTCTATTTCTTGTTTCATGGTCTTTTCCAAATTCCTTTCTCTTCGCATACTGAAAGCATATATTCCAGTATCTTATCCTCTCTTCCGCCGAAGGCTTCCTTTTCCAGCCATATTACGTCCCGCTCCCGCCGGAACCAGGTAAGCTGCCGCTTGGCAAAATGCCTGGTATCCCGTTTCAGAGTATAGACAGCCTCCTCAAGACTGCATGTGCCGTCCAGGTATGACAGGAGTTCTTTATAGCCCAGCCCTTGCATGGAGACCATATCTTTCGTATATCCCATACGGTGGAGTGCTTTCACTTCCTCCAGAAGGCCGCGTTCCATCATCTGATCGATACGCTGTTCTATTTTTTGATAAAGGCGGTCTCTCTCCTCATTCAGGACAAAATAGGCATATTGATAAGGTGACTCCTTCTGCCGTTCCTGTTCATTGTGCGCCGATATGGGCAGGCCGGTCTTCTCGTAGTACTCCAGCGCCCGGATAACCCGCTTTCTGTTGTTAGGATGTATAGAAGCCCCGGAAGCCGGATCTGCCTGGCACAGACAGCTGTGAAGATACTCATTGCCCCGCTCATCGGCAAGAGCTTCCAGCCTGCGGCGGCATGCGGTATCGTCATCATTTTCTGTAAAGTCTATCCCTTTCACCACAGACTGGATATAAAATCCAGTTCCTCCGGTGAGAACAGGCAGTTTTCCCCTTTCGTAGATATCCTCCATGGCCTCTAACGCCATGGTCTGAAATCTTACTACATTAAAATCCTCGGAGGGTTCCAGCACATCAATAAGATGGTGGGGAATTCCCTCCATCTCATCCGGATGTATCTTGGCGGATCCAATGTCCATATACCGGTAAACCTGCATAGAATCTGCAGATATAATTTCTCCATTTACAGCTTTCGCCAGTGAGAGGGAAAGCTTCGTCTTTCCCACGGCTGTGGGGCCTGTGAGAACAATCAGCGGTTTCTTCAATCTTTTCACCTACACGATTCGTTTAAATTTCTTTTCCAGTTCATATTTGGTCATGGCAATAATCGTCGGCCTTCCGTGAGGACAGTGATACGGATTATCCAGAGTCAGCAGTTCCTCAATCAGCCGATCCGCTTCGCTGCAGGATAACGTCTGGTTTCCTTTTACAGCTGCTTTGCATGCCATAGTTGCCAGCCGGTGGGTCAGAAGTTCCAGAGAGGAACGCTTGGTGTCTCCCTCCAAATGATCTAAAAGTTCCAGGAAAAGCTCCGCGTCTGCCACACCGTAAAGATTCGACGGAACAGCCCGGATACTGTAGCCTCTCCCCCCAAAGGATTCAATCTCAAAACCGAAGGAGGCAAAAACCTCCATATTAGCCCGCAGGAGTTCCTCCTCCTGGATGCTCAGCTCTATGATAAGGGGCGGACTCAGGTACTGGGAATGGATCTCCTTATTCTGCAAATCCTTCATAATGCGCTCATACAGCACCTTTTCGTGAGCAGCATGCTGATCAATAATATAGAATTTATTGTCATACTCTACCAGCCAGTACGTATCAAATAACTGTCCGATGATACGGTGCCGGGACCTGGCAGACGGCGACAGCAGCTTCTCCTCAAATAATTCCAGCTGTTGGGAAGCTTCCCCGTGATCTTTCTTCCCGGCCTCTCCTCTTTCGGCAGTCTCCAGGGATATCCCAGCTTCCTCCGGAGCGGCCTGCGGCTGTACAGGCAGCGGCGGCGTCTGTTCCCGGGGTACCCTGGGTCTTTCCTCTGTGCTCCCTGTCTGAGGGCGGACAGCTGCATATACCGTGTTTTCCCGGACGTGCTTTGCCGGATGTACTGTTTTTGCTGTCTCTTCGGGCGGCTGCACCGCTGTTTGGGCGGCTATCCTCTGTTTTTCAAAGGGCTCCGGAATGGAGCTCTGGGGCGGAGGCAATTCCTTTTTCTCTCTGGAGCGGTCAAAACTCACCTCGGGGATAAGCTCTTTGTGCGTAAGCTGTTCCAGCAGTGCCTGATATACAGCCTGATACACCTCCTGCCCACTGCTGAAGCGGACCTCCATCTTTGTGGGATGTACATTTACATCCAGATCTTCGCCCTCCATAGTCAGATGAAGAGAGACAAACGGATATTTATGCTGCATGAGAAATGGCTTATAGGCGTCTTCTATAGCTTTCATTATAATCTTACTTTTCACGTAGCGGCCATTGACATAATAATTTTCAAAATTCCTGTTTCCTCTGGAGACAGAAGGCTTTCCCATATATCCCTGAATGGCAAGACCGTTCCTCTCCCATTGAATCTCCATAAGCTCCCTGGTAATGTCTCTCCCGTAGATGTGATAGATCACATCTTTTAGATTATTATTTCCTGAAGTGTGTAATTTTGTCTGTCCGTTGCTAATATACTTAAAAGAGATGTCACTGTGGGACAAAGCCAGCTGTTCCATAAAGCTGCTGACATAGTTGGCTTCTGTCACAGGGCTTTTCAGAAATTTGGCCCGTACGGGAGTGTTGAAAAAAAGGTTGCGCACTAAAAAGGTGGTTCCGTTGGGCGCCCCAATCTCCTCCAGCGCTTTTTCCTCTCCTCCCTCAATGACATACCGGGTTCCTGTCAGCTCCCGGACCGTTTTGGTGATTAATTCAACCTGTGAGACAGCAGCAATGCTGGACAAAGCTTCCCCCCGGAATCCCAGGGAGGATATGCGGGTCAAATCCTCTGCCGATGCAATCTTGCTGGTGGCATGACGCAGAAAAGCAAGGGGCACCTGTTCTTTTTCCATACCCGATCCATTGTCTGTGATTCGGATAAAAGAAATGCCCCCTTCTTTTATTTCCACAGTTACAGCGGTGGCCCCTGCATCAATGGCATTCTCCACCAGTTCCTTTACTACCGAGGCAGGACGCTCCACGACCTCCCCGGCAGCGATTTTGTCAATCGTACTCTTATCCAGTACTGCTATTTTTCTCAAAGTATCACCACCGATTCTTTAATTTTGTCTGCAGCCGGTAGATGGTATTCAGGGCATCAATCGGCGTCAGGTTTCCAACATCTATGTTCTTCAATTCTTCCAAAATATCATTGTCCTGTACCGTATCCAGAAGAGAGATCTGATCCAGCTCCATCTGGTCATAGGTAACCTGTGCTTTTTTTCTGGTTCCCCTGGTCAGGGCAGAGTCCGCTGCAATCTCCTTGACCGCAGAAGTTATATCCGCATCGCTGAGCTCTTCAACCAGTTCCTTTGCCCGTTCAATCACGGTTTCCGGGACGCCCGCAAGCTTAGCCACCTGAATGCCATAGCTTTTGTCCGCACCGCCCTTTACAATTTTGCGGAGGAATACAATATCGTCCCCCTTCTCTTTTACGGCAATGCAGTAATTGTTTACCCCGGATAGCTTTCCTTCCAGCTCCGTCAATTCATGGTAATGGGTTGCAAATAATGTTTTTGCCCCCAGAAGTTTTGGATTGCTGATATGTTCAATCACAGCCCATGCAATGCTGAGTCCGTCAAAGGTACTGGTGCCCCGCCCGATTTCATCCAGAATCAGCAGGCTTTTGGGTGTTGCATTTCTCAGTATATTGGCAACCTCTGTCATCTCAACCATGAACGTACTCTGTCCGCTTGCCAGATCGTCAGATGCTCCCACTCTTGTAAAGATGCGGTCCACAATTCCTATGTTTGCTTCCTTCGCCGGAACAAAGCAGCCCACCTGTGCCATGAGCACAATCAAGGCTGTCTGCCGCATATACGTAGATTTTCCGGCCATGTTGGGGCCTGTGATTACGGACACTCTGTTCTTATTGTTATCCAGATACGTGTCATTGGGAATAAACATATCATTGGAGATCATTTTCTCCACCACCGGATGGCGCCCTCCTTTGATATCTACAACTCCTTTGGTATTAATCTTTGGCCTAATATACTGATTCCTCTGCGCCACTACAGAAAGAGACGCGAAAACGTCCAGACGCGCAATGGCCTTGGCCGTCTTCTGAATCCGCAGCACTTCTTTTGCAATGGTTTCCCGCACCTGGGCAAACAGCTCATACTCCAGAGCGAATAACTTATCCTCCGCACCTAAAATCGTATCTTCCAGCTCTTTCAGCTCCGGTGTGATAAAACGTTCCGCATTGGTCAGTGTCTGCTTTCTTGTATAAGTGTCAGGTACCATAGAAAGAAAAGAATTCGTCACTTCCAGGTAGTAACCGAAAACTTTATTGTATTTCACCTTGAGATTTTTGATGCCGGTGCTCTCCCGCTCCTTTGTCTCCAGCTCTGCCAGCATACTTTTTCCTTCCGTCTTTGCACGGCGGAACTTGTCTACCTCATCGTTGTATCCTTCTTTTATAATGCCTCCCTCTTTCATAGCCAAAGGAGGTTCTTCCAAAACAGCGCGGTCAATGAGCTGAAAGAGGTCCTGGAGATCGTCCATTTCCTCCCTGACAGAAACCAGTTCCGCACAGGAGAACTCTCCTAAAATCTGCCTGATATAAGGGAGCATTTGAAGGGAGGATTTAAACGCTATGAGATCCCTGGGGTTAGCTGACTGGTAGCTGACACGGCTTACCAGACGCTCCAAATCGTAAACTGGTCCGAGATATTCCCGTATCTCCTCCCTGGAGATGGCCTTCTCATTCAGTTCCCCGATGGCGTCCAGGCGCCGGTTGATGGATTCCTCTTCAATCAGAGGCTGCTCTACAAAGCTTCTGAGCATTCTGGCTCCCATAGCGGTTTTTGTCTTGTCCAGCACCCATAGAAGAGAACCTCTTTTCTGCTTTTCCCGAAGTGTTTCCACCAGTTCCAGATTTCTCCGGCTGGAACTGTCTATGAGCATAAAGCAGTCTGTAATATAGGGGGTTATGGTAGTCATATGGGAGAGCGAAGTCTTCTGCGTCTCTGTAAGATACTGAAACAGAGCACCCGCTGCAATTACTCCGCAGTCATAATCCTTTAACCCCAGTCCTTCCAGAGATTTTACCTGAAAATGCTCCAGGAGAGCACGCCTGCACAATTCGTCGTCAAAATACCAGTTATCCAGTGAGTATACGGTGATTCCCAGACGGTTCCGCATATCCTGTATATCAATCCCGCACATATAAAATGGTTCATTGCAGATGATTTCTGCCGGGGAAAACTTATTGATCTCGTCCAAAAGCTTTCGGGATTTATTTACCTCTGTGAGGAAGCAATCCCCTGTAGTGACATCCGCCACGGCAATTCCAAAGATTTCGTCAATATAGACCAGGGACATGATATAATTGTTCTTTGTCTCGTCCAGGGCCTGGGTATTCAGAGTCGTACCGGGGGTGACTACCCGCACGACTTCCCTCTTTACCATACCCTTTGCCTGTTTGGGGTCCTCCACCTGTTCACAGATTGCCGCTTTATATCCCTTTTCAATGAGACGGTTTATATACGTCTCCGCAGCATGAAAAGGAACTCCGCACATGGGAGCCCGCTCTTCCATTCCACAGTCCTTGCCTGTCAGGGTAAGTTCCAGTTCTCTGGAAACCGTCAGTGCATCGTCAAAGAACATCTCATAGAAATCACCCAGACGGTAGAATAAGATACAGTCCGGATATTCATCCTTTGTCTTTAAATAATGTTGCATCATTGGTGATAATTTATCTCTGTTAATTTCCATTCCCTTTATCCTTCGTCTTTTATTGCTGTCCCCATATAGTAAAAACCTTTACATTCGTCCAGCGAAACTCTGCATAATTTTCCTATCATAGAGGCATCCCCCGGAAAATGTACCAGCAGATTATTTCCCATCCGCCCTGTCACCAGAGAATTGTCATGTTCATTCACTTCTTCTACTAGAACCTCCTGTACCGTTCCGGTAAGCCGTGAAGAGGTCTCCCTTGAGATTTCCTGCACCTCTTTCAGCAGACGGTCGAAGCGCTCCTTTACTACCTCCTCCGGAACCTGGTCCTCCATAGCAGCCGCCGGAGTTCCAGTTCTTTTGGAATAGATAAAAGTGAAAGCACTGTCATACCTTACTCTTCTGATAACATCCAGCGTTTCCAGAAAATCTTCTTCTGTCTCCTGGGGAAAGCCTACGATAATATCTGTGGTCAGGGATATATCGGGAACAGCGGCTCTGATTTTATCCACTAATTGTAGGTATCTCTCTTTTGTATAATGCCGGTTCATCTTTTCCAGAATCCGGCTGCTGCCGGACTGGAGCGGCAGATGGAGATGAGGACAAATTTTTTTGCTCTCTTTCATAACCTGGATCAATTCATCTGAGAGATCCTTTGGATGAGAAGTCATAAAGCGGATCCGCTGAATTCCCTCAACCTTTTCAATCTCCCGGAGAAGTGCGGCAAAGGTCATAGGCGTTTCCAGTGTCTTCCCATAGGAGTTCACATTCTGCCCTAAAAGCATGATTTCTGCCACCCCATCAGCAGCGAGTGCTTCGATTTCCCGTATAATATCTCTTGGGTTCCTGCTTCTCTCACGTCCCCGGACATAGGGTACTATGCAGTAGCTGCAGAAGTTATTGCAGCCAAACATGATATTGACACCTGATTTGAAGGGATATTTCCGTTCACTGGGCAGATCTTCTACAATCTGATCCGTATCCTTCCAGATATCAATCACCATTCGATTGGAATCCAGAGCCGTGGCAATCAATTCCGGGAATTTGTAAATGTTATGGGTTCCGAAAATAAGGTCCACAAAGGAATAGCTTTTCTTCAATTTTTCAACCACGTGGGGTTCCTGCATCATGCAGCCGCAGAGGGCGATCATCATATGAGGGTTCTTTTTTTTCAGACTGTGGAGATAACCCAGACGGCCATAGACTCTCTGATTGGCATTCTCCCGGACGGTACAGGTGTTGTAAATAACGAAATCCGCCTGTTCCGAATCCGCCTGCTCATATCCGATCTCCTCCAGAACCCCCACAAGCTTTTCAGAATCCCTGGCATTCATCTGACAGCCAAAAGTATTCACGCAAAAAGTCAGGGGGCGCCCCAGCTTTTTGGAAGCTTCCCCAATTTTCTTTTTGGCTGCTGCCATATAATAATACTGTCTTTGAGGTTCTTCCAGGGGGGCTTCCCCTGTAATATCTATTGTATCCATAGAAATATTTGACATAATAATTTCCTTTCTTTCGTGTTCATCAGCAATTATACCAACCATATCTTGTATTTTCAAGACATTTTCAAAACCGCAAGAGGAACGGAACGGATTTCGGCATAGGTCTCGGCTTGATAATCCGCCGACAGGGGAAAGGAAGCCTCGTCCGGTACGGTTTCTATGGTGATTGCGGGCTTCTGAAAGGTTTCAGAATAGTAATTTACGGAGTTTCCCCCGCTGATTACGGATAAGAATTCTTCTTCCTTTTTGCCGAGTGCGTAATGGCAGATTTTCTGCAGCTGGCGGGCCAGGCGGAAACTTTTCTGGTTGTACAGAAAGGGCATAGCATTTCTGTAGTAGTAAATCAGTCTTCCCCTGGAATGAAAGTCCAGATAGGCCACGGTTTCATAGCTGTGAAAAAGTTCAATGAGAGCTTTCGTCTCATTCTCACTCCCGGGATAATCTTCAGGCTGCTGCTGAACGTAGGATTTGCAGGGGAAATTTCTGTTAATGTCTACGCACCTGGCGTTGTATTTCCAAACACTCCAGTCAATCTCTTTCATCCGCATGCTGTGCCGCAGCACCGGATGGCGGATCCCGGAAAATCCCTGAAGGGCTGTTTCATAGCCATCCGGATTCACCAGGGGCACAAAACAAATAGAATAGGTATTACAGAGTTTATGTACGTCATAGATATCGTATAATAAGGTACGCTTCTCATAGGCCTCGCTGTACTCTTCTATCATGCGGACCAAAACAGCCGGATTCACACTCTCTCTTCCGTGGATACCGGCTGTACATATGAGAACCTGTTCTCCCAAGCCCAGCCGTATCATAGGAATCGGGCGATTGTCATGACTGAGTCCTATATTCCGGAAAATAAGAAAATCTGAGTAGGCGGCAGCCAGAAGTTCCATAGCATCGTATAGTTCGTCATATGTATAGTGCTTGTCTAAAGAAATCATAAAAAGCCTCCTCTGCATACTTTAACGTACGGCATTCTGCCGTGCGCCTGCCCGCAGAACATGTAAAGAATGTCCGCAGACAAATGTTTCCACTAAAGTATATGAAGAGGAGGTTTCTTTTATGACACCTATGGACGTATCTGTCCGTTTCCATAGATGATATATTTGGTTGTGGTCAGCGCCAGAAGACCCATGGGGCCCCTGGCGTGCAGTTTCTGTGTGCTGATGCCAATCTCAGCTCCATAACCGAACTCAAAGCCATCTGTAAAACGAGTGGAGGCATTCACATACACCGCGGCCGCATCTATTTCATCCAGGAATTTCTGCGCATGTGCATAATCATTTGTGATGATAGCCTCTGAATGCTTGGTATTGTACTTATTTATATGGGCAATGGCCTCATCCAGAGAGTCTACAATCTTTACGGACAGGATATAATCCAGATATTCTCTGCCCCAGTCATCCGGTTGTGCAGGCACCGCGCCAGGCAGAAGAGAGAGCGCCCGTTCATCGGCGCGCAATTCAACTTCATGGGTCCGGGCCAGGCGGGCTGCCAGAAGAGGGAGAAAAGCTTTGGCCGCTCTGCCGTGCACCAGAAGGGATTCACAGGCATTGCAGACACCAACTCTCTGCGTTTTGGCATTCGTGACAATATCCGCCGCCATAGAGAGGTCAGCAGACTCATCTACATAGATATGACAGTTCCCGGTACCTGTCTCGATCACAGGAATGGTGCTTTCATTTACCACGGTGCGAATCAGACCTGCACCTCCCCGGGGAATCAGCACATCCACATATTGATTCAGCTTCATGAAGGCCGCCGCCGTCTCTCTGGAAGTATCTGTAATCAGAGATAATGCATCCGGAGTGACTCCGCAGGACTCCAGGCTTCTGCGGATACAGGCTACAATAGCCTGATTGGATTCTATGGCATCGCTTCCGCCCTTTAATATGGCCGCATTTCCGGTTTTGAAGCAAAGTCCGAAGGCATCTGCCGTAACATTAGGTCTTGCCTCATAGATAATGCCCACAACCCCCAGAGGAACTCTTTTCTGTCCGATGAGCAGACCATTGGGACGCTTTTTCATTCCCAGTACTTCCCCCACAGGATCATCCAGCTTTGCCAGCTGGTACAGCCCCTCAGCCATACCCTGAATCCGCTCCCCGGTCAGTGTCAGACGATCCAGGAGCCCTTCCGGCATTCCCTTTTCTTTTCCCCTGGCCACATCAGCCGCATTGGCTTTCAGAATAATATCTGTATATGTACGCAGATCATCAGCTGCTTTTACAAGCACTTCATTTTTAACTGATGTCTCCAGGCCCCGCAGCATGATTTCTGCGTCCCTGGCTTTTCTTCCTATCTGTTCCAGCATTGTGTTCGCCATAGTTCTTTCCCCCTGCTTACTGCTATTCTATGATCTCTTTTTCCGTCACCAGTTTATCCGGAAGGATATCCGTCTCTTCGTAAGGTGCTTCGGGCACCAGCTGGAAATCAAAAGCCACTGCAACAGTGGGATGTTTGGTGTGCCTGCTGAGATACCGGTCATAGAATCCCTGTCCGTACCCCACCCGGTGGCGCGCCCGGTCAAAGGCAACTCCCGGGACTATCATCAGAGCGTCCTCCCACTCCACGGCTTCCCCTCTGGCTGGTTCCGGAATCTGAAAATATCCTGGTTCCAGCTGATCAAAGGAGTCCAGCTGGTAAAAAATCATATCCTTGCCGTGTACTTTCGGTACCGCCACCTTTTTCCCCATTTCCCAGGCATGGGTGATAAGCTCTTTTGTGGAAACCTCATGATTGTAGTCTGCATACGCATAGATACAGGAGGCTTCTTGGAATTCAGGGAGCAAAAACAGCTTCTCCATAATCAAATGGCTGTCTGCCAGTACCTGTTCCTCTGTCGCTTCACTTCTCTTCTTAAATATCTCTTTTCTAATGACCTTTTTTGCTTCCATACTTTTCCCCCAGATTAACGACGCTTCCGTCTTTTTCTACCAAATCAATTGAATCAAGCTGAGATCTGAGATTCATCCGCACCAGTGCGATATACTCCTGGCGAAGCTTAGCCTGTTCTTCCCTCTCAGCATCCGTGAGGCCTTCTGCTTTGGCCTTTCTTGCCAGTTCATTGATTCGGTTTAGTTTCATTGGATCCATAGTTTACTGTGTTCTCCTTTTACAATAATTTTTCTATATAGTCTATCAGATAAAATTCTTCTTTGGCATTGGCCAGAAATAAGGTGCCGTGATTGCGGCCAGATATTATCTTGTGAATAATATGGAAATCCTTTCCATTGGCGATCACCATATCCGCCCCCGCACTGGTTGCTATGGTAGCGGCGGAAAGCTTCGTGGCCATCCCTCCGGTCCCCACATTGCTTCCGGTGCTGGATTTGCCCATACCCAGTAAGGTATCATCAATGGTCTCAACCACCTCGATAAAACGTGCATTAGGATTTGCATTGGGATCATCGGTAAATAAACCGTCAATATCTGAGAGCAAAATCAGAAGATCCGCTCCGATCAGAGCCGCAACTACGGCAGAGAGATTGTCGTTATCCCCGAATTCAATTTCATAGGTAGAGATAGTATCATTCTCGTTGACAATAGGGATTGCCCCCATGTGCAGCAGTTCCTTAAACGTATTCTTGGCATTCTGGCGGTTCAGGTTATCCACCATAGTGTTCTTTGTCATTAGCACCTGGGCCGCGGTTTGGTTATACTCAGAAAAAAGCTTCTGATAGATCATCATCAGACGGGCCTGCCCAATCGCTGCACATGCCTGCTTTTCCGATACAGAATTCGGCTTTCTGTCAATGCCCATTACCCGGCTGCCCACAGCGATTGCACCGGAAGAGACGAGCACAATGTCCTTCCCCTGATTGTGAAGATCGCTTAATTCCCTTACCAAAATTTCCATCTTTGTGAGATTCAGTCTCCCCGTCTCTGCATGGGTCAGAGAGGAGGAACCTATCTTAATCACAATTCTTTTTTTATCTTTTAAACGTTCACGTATATTCATAGCTTTTCTCCCTGTAAAGTCATATCGCTCTTATATTACAACATTTTTTTCTGTTCGTCCAGAGGAGCGCGGTCTAGACCGGAGTACAGAGAGAAGACCCGGTTCAGCTGGAGTAATTCTCCAAAAAACTGTATAGTTCGTCCACTGTTGGGATGGTCTTTCCTTCTTTAATTTCTGCCTGGAGCTCTTGTGGGAGACTGTCTGTGGCTATGTCTGTGTATTCGTAAACCGTCTCGCCGTCCTCCAGATATACGGTTACGGAATTATCAGTATCTTTGATAAGAAAATTCTTCTCTTCCTCCTGACTCTGTCTTAAAACTATATGGTCAGAAGAATAGCTTACCACCTGAAATTGCTGCTGATCCAGCTTTCCGGTAGCTGCATCGTAGATTTCAAAGGTATACAGGGCATCCTTTCTGGGAAAGCTCCCGGACGCATCCGTCTCCTGGGCATTCAGCCTGTCTACGGTGCGGTTCAGGACCATCAGCCTGTCTTTGAGAGAACTGACCTGGTAATTTGTATAGAATCCTGCACTTAGAAAGAATACGGCAATAAAAATGCCGATACTATAGTATGCTTTACGCATGAGATATCACTCCTTTTTGACTATAGTATCGACCAGATTTTGCTAATTATTCAGCTGCGTCTATTCTGCGTCCAGATTCTCGTCCACCTCTGAAGGAGCGGGCTGCTCTGTACCGGTTCCGTCATTGATTTCTACATTGGCTGCTTCTGTATCCTGTACAATACATACCCATGTTTTTCCGGTATTCAGCGTAATCTCGTTTCCGGATGCGTCATAATAACGGGTGGGACCCCATTCATTGCCATTTTTCGTCCAGGTCACATCTATGGCCTGCCCGTTGGTAATATACTTGCCGCTGCCCCCGGATAAGGTATCCACATTCAGATAAGAACCATCCGGGTAATATTCCCAGGGAGAATACTCAATAAGAATATTCTTGTAGGCTAATTGTTCCCCGGTCAGTTCATCAATCTGCGGTTCCCCATACTGGAAACGGTAGTAAAGACCGTCATCCTGGTGATACTCAAACCAGGGGTCATTAACCTTATAGTGCAGTCTCACATAAGCTGCAGGGGATGCGTTCTCCAGAGAAACAGTCTCACCTACCTTGGCAAACTGGTAGTGTCCTGTATAATCAGAAGAATACTCCTGCGTATATCCGTTAATCTCTATTCCTTTTTGAAGGCCCTCAAAACTTGTATAGGCATTGTGGGGAGCTTTTCTGTCTTTTGTCCGGTAATACACCTGGCTTCCATAACCCGATAGTCCGCTTAAGTTGTTGACATTCTCCAGGTCCAGATACGGCAGGGCATACGCTGCCTGACCGTAGTGGGCATAAATGGCATCAAACTCCAGGGCATAATATATATAATAATCCCGGCAGCTTCTGACAGAGCCTATTTTGGTGAGGTTGTCGTAGTCCTCGAAGATCCCCATCAAACGGGTGATTCCTCCCTCTACAGGCGCCTCGTATACTACCCCGGCATTGGCTATTCCTGCCTGGGGAACAGCTTTTTTGATATTGTTGAGCATTACGGCAACCGGCCGCCTTGTACCGATGGCTTCAGAAACGTATTCTCCGGTCAGGTAACTCTTTACCATACCGTCTGGAATCTGTTCCTTGTCAGGCACTTCTGCTTCAACAATTTCTTCCGGCTCCTCCTCCTGTACAGGTTCTTCTTCCTTTACCTCCGGTTCCTTCGGCTCTTCCTTCTTGCCGCATCCAAACAGCACTGCTGATGCAAGAACACAGGCCAAAACCACCTTATAACGCTTCATGTGACTTCCTCCATTTATCTTTTGATTTGTAAACCGGACAGGATTGCTTCCTGCTTTTCTTCCATTACAGCTGCTTCCCCGGGGGTCATATGATCATATCCCAAAAGGTGCAGCATACTGTGAGCAATCAGAAAGGCAAACTCTCGAAGCTGGGTATGTCCGTAGGCCTCTGCCTGCTCCTTCATACGGGGAACAGATATCATGATATCTCCCAGCATAAGCTCCCCCGTATCGGGATTAAAGCAGTCATCTCCCATGGCTTCAATTATACCATAGTCTGCCGGAGATGAAAATGGGATCATGGGAAAAGACAGAACATCTGTCTCCTTATCCAGTCCTCTGAACTCCCGGTTTACCCGGCGAATCTCTTCCGCGCCGGTGAGAACCAGGCCGATCTCCGCCTCATAGGGACACACTTCCCGGTCGAGAGCTGCCTCTGCAACCTGCCTGGCAATCGTCTCAAAATCAAAAGAAATTTCCTGTTCCTGTTCATTTTCTATTGTTAATGTCATACGCTTATCCTCTGTCCTTTATCTCTCCCGTTCTCTGCGGGTATTCTTTTGTGGCTTCTGCCTTTTCTCATACGTATCATAGGCCTGTACAATCTTCTGCACCAGCGGGTGGCGAACCACATCCTTGCTGGTCAGCTGGGAAAAGGAAATACCCTCAACCTTTTTCAGCACCTGCAGGGCCACATCCAGCCCTGAACGGGCTCCGCTGGGGAGATCCTTCTGGGAGAGATCTCCTGTGACAATTACTTTCGAGCCAAATCCAATGCGTGTCAAAAACATCTTCATCTGCGCAGGCGTAGTATTCTGTGCTTCGTCCAGAATTATAAATGCATTGTCCAGAGTCCGCCCCCGCATATACGCCAGGGGAGCTACTTCAATCAGCCCTTTTTCCATATTCTTGGCAAAGCTTTCCGCCCCCATAATCTGGTACAGCGCATCGTAGAGGGGGCGCAGATAAGGATCTACCTTGCTCTGCAGATCTCCCGGCAAAAAGCCAAGCTTCTCCCCGGCTTCGATGGCCGGCCGGGTGAGAATGATGCGGCTTACTTCATTGTTCCGGAAGGCTGTGATTGCCATGGCCATGGCCAGATATGTCTTACCGGTACCTGCAGGGCCCAGTCCGAATACGATCATGTTCTTCCGAATCTGATCCACATACTGCTTTTGCCCCAAGGTTTTAGGCTTGATAGGGCGTCCGTTTATGGTATGGCAGATACAGTCTCTGTCGATCTCCACAACATTTTGCTCCTTCTCTTCAAAAGAAAGAGATAAGGTATAGTTTACCTGTTGTTCCGTTATAGTATTCCCTCTTCTGGAAAGCTCTGTGAGCTGCTCAAATACCTTTTTCGCCTGTCTGGTATTCTGTTCTCTCCCAAGAATCTTAAGATTGCCGTCCCTTGAGATAACGGTTACATTCAGTGTCTTTTCTATCTTTTTTACGTACTCATCAAATTGTCCGAACACATTTCTTTCATGATCGATGGGTATTTCCATCAGGGTTTCAACGATATTACTCATCCGTTTCTGCTGTCCTTTCTTCTGCTTCCGGAGGCGCCACCACTTCTGTGGGAGCTTCCTTTCCTATCTTTTCTATCACTTCGATGGATCCTTTTGAAATACAGGAAGTGGAATTTATCTCTATTTTAACACGATTGTCACAAATTTCTACCCCTTTTTCAGATAATTTATCCAGAAAAGAAGTAAGCTTCCGCTGTGCCTTCTTAACCGCCTCTGCCTTGGTGTATGTTAAGGTTTCCGGCGTATATTCATAGTCTGTAATGGTTCCGTACGTGATGGGGAGATAAAAATTCTCCGTAAGCTTCACTCTGTTCGTAGATGATACGCTGTGGTAATCCGTAAACGGAGCACGCCCTCTGGTGGAAAAGTAAGTGTCCATTATTTGCAGTATATAGTGCTTTTTTGTCTTCCCGGTATAAACCCTTTTATCGTAGGACAGCGGAAACTCCTGGTAATACTGATACTGTGTCCGCACATAGATATCGGCATCGGAGTGCACATACTCTCTCTGGGCCGTCTCTCCGCTGTCGTCTTTTATATCCAGCCGGCCCAGTACAAGAATATCTCCTTCTTTGCATACATCACCTTTGGCCATCTGCGGCGTTCCCTGGCGGGTGACCATTGAAACAATGGTGCCTCCCTTCTCAGCAACAAGGTCGCAGGGGGAGGTATCTGCCGCCTCCTCCTCCACATACCGGTCTGTATTTTCCTGCACATGGAGAATCAGCCGCGTCCCCTGAATCTTCGTAGATACCCAGATAATATCTGGAAATTCCTTTCGTATCTGGGCAGATATCCAGGCGCAGTCAAGTTTTCTTTTGGCAATTCCGTGATGGACATCCAGCTCATCCAGATAGAGGAGAATGGACTGGGTACTGTTGGACAGGTTCCCCTCCACATGTATGTTCCAGATATATAAAGACATGCCGTAGAGCAGGAACAGACAGAGGGCAATCCCAATAAAAAAGGCCTTTCTCTTTTTGTTTTTGTAAAAAAAGAAAGGCAGTCCATATTTTCCCTTAATCATGATTCTGGTCTTTGTTTTTTTGCAAAGCGGCTTTAGCTGGTAAAAGCCCTGAATCGTTATATTCATTTCATAGTAATTCTCCACATGGGTCAGATCCCAGATGGGAATATTATGATTGGCACACAGATTTAAAAAGCGTTCCGGTTCCTTGCTCATCAGCCGGATATGCAGATAACCCTTTCCGTAATATTTCCATTTTTTCAAATATCATACCTCCGTTTATTCGTGATATACGTGAAGAATACATCCCTGTATCTTCATTTCTTCGCTGGTATAATACTCTATTTTCAGGTTTCTTCCCTCCACCCGGATTTTTCCTTTTTTTGTCTGAACCAGGATCCCCCAGTCTTCATATTCCAAAATGCTTTTATAATTTTCTATGTATAGCTCTGAACTTCCCACAATAGTAACCACCACATCGCGGTAAGCCAAGTCCCTTGGAATCTGCAGAGTGTTCACTATGTCGCCGGCTAATTTTTTAGGCTTCTTATGCTTCACAAAAAGCCTCCCTTGTGGTTATTATTCTCTAATATATGTATCCTCAAGGAAAATAATGCCAAACCAGAGAATTTGATTGTAGCCGATGGTGTAATCCATCTCAAAACGCTCTGCCAGCTCAGTCACTACAATTCCATGGCTTTCCACACAGGGGTGCATCAGCTCCGGAAAACGGCAGGGGCTGTCGGGATAGGCACACTCGTCACAGATGTCACAGGATTCTGTGGACAGGGCCATGCAGCGGTTCCCCTGTTCTTTGATCCAGGCTTCTATTTGTGCAACAATATCCTCATGTTCCCTCCTGGTACCCAGGGTTTCCTCCATATTCATAATATCAGCGACCTCGGCCACTGTGGAAAAGAAAAAACACTGGGGATAGGACAGGCACCGCTCCCGGCACGCTTCCAGAGTACCTACTCCGGGAGGACAGGCCCAGGTAGTTCCATACCGCTGGCATTCCTGCCGGCATATCGTACGGATTCTGGGAGAAAACGCCAGCTCCTCTGTGGGGATAAACACATATTGATAGATGGGAAACTGGCTGATAAAAGTCTCAAATGCTTCCATATTCATTGTATAAAAATCTCCTTCCATTGTACCTTAAGGCTATTGTATCTGAATTGTTATAAAACTGCAAGAACCGGTAGCTCTGAGACTTCTCCTGTGGTAAAATAATGGTACTGTTCACACAGTGCTGCCCTCCGGGACTATTTGCCAGGTGCGGATATGGTGTGAACGTAATCATAATTCTGCTAGTAACACAGTTTGGGAGGAAGTACGGATGGAAATTCACTGGACAATGCTCTTTGCTCTGGAGGCCGCAGGCACCATTGCTTTTGCCTCTTCCGGCGCCATGGTGGCTATAGAAAAAAACCTGGATCTTTTGGGAATTATTGTACTTGGAGTCATAACCGCGGTAGGCGGGGGGATGATAAGGGATATTACTATTGGCAATATTCCGCCCAGTCTGTTCCGCAATCCTGTATATGTATGGATGTCCCTGATTACGGTACTTCTGCTCTTTCTGGTGATCCGTTTTCATCCCAGAATTATGGAGGGCAGATACCGATCCACTTATGAAAAGGTCATGAATATTTTTGACGCGGTAGGTTTGGGCGCATTCACCGTTGTAGGCATTAACACAGCCATAGAAGCCGGGTACGGAGACTATCGGTTTCTGGCGGCTTTTCTGGGCGTTGTCACCGGTGTGGGAGGAGGAATGCTCCGGGATATTATGGCAAACCAGACTCCCTATGTGCTCCGGAAGCATTTCTATGCCTGCGCTTCTATCATCGGTGCCGTCTGCTATATCTTTTTACGGGAACTCATTCCCGGAAACAGCGCCATGCTGCTATGTGCTTTTCTTGTAGTTATAATCCGCCTTCTGGCAACCAGATACCGCTGGAATCTGCCCAGAGCTTCAGGAAAAAGTAAAGACAGAAGATAAGGTGCCGTGTGCCAGACTGTTTTTTATCCGTGCCGCCAGCTCCCGGCTCATCCGCGTAAAATACTGTGTCATCCCGGGGGTGTCTGCCTCCCGGATGATAATCTTAATAATGCCTGCCGCCTTTCTCTCCGCCTGCTCCCGGGTGTCTTCCGAAAAATAACCCGCGATCTCTTCCTCGTGCTTCTCATAGAGGACTGGTTCATACAGAGGACAGTCTGTAAGGAAACATCCAATGGCATTGAGAAGCACCAGTTCACTTATGTTTCCCATATAAGGGGCCTTGTTTTGTTCCTCCTGCTGCCTTACCAGATACTCTGCTGCTTCAGGGGAAAACAAAGAGAGGAACTTCTGTTCCAGAAAAAGGTTTCCCAGATACTCATGAACCAGATCAATTCCCTGCTGTCTGTAATCCAGAAACAGCGGCGGGTAGTCCAGTGTAAGCAGATGGTCCTGGGGACAGAACCGGGCATCGTACCTGAGAAAAAACTGGGGCATGCCCGTTTGAATAGTGTCTCTGTAATTAGCGCACCCGTAAAAGAGGAAATTCTCTGTCATCTTCTCATAAAGCTCTTTTGTCCGCCATACTTTATGGATAACCGCTTCATAGCCGGCTTCATAAGCGGCTCTTGCCGTCAGTTGATGTTCACCGGCCAGAGAATTGTAAGAAGATTGTTCCAGTTCCCTGATGCAGTAAACTACTGCTTCCATCAGGCTCCGGGCAGTTTCATAGGGCACAGAGCTGCTCTCCTTGCTGGTGTATTTGTCAATCAGATACGAAACCACAGGCAATATTTCTTCCGCTGTATATATCATAGTACTCCTTTCATGGGCTATCGCCAGGCCAGATCCCTCAGAGCCTCGAGATACAGTTCACTGTCCCACCGTTCTTCCTCGCTGAATTCTTCATATTCACCGCTGCCGCCGGACGCCAGATGCCCATCGTATCCACAGCGTATGGCCCGTGCAAACCGTTCCAGACAGGTAGACTCCAGGTAGTCTAAATCTCCGAAGCATATGTTCTCAAAGGTGTCTTTCATAAATTCCAGCAGTTCGTCATCTGCCAGTTTATCCAGGGACTCGTTCTTAAAACGGTAAAAGATATCCTGAAGTCTGGCCAGTGTGCTTCCATAGGTATCAGAAGTAATAAAAGCAGAGTCACAGAAGGTATAGATAAGCTTATCCAGGATTCCGCCGCCCAGTTCCACCCTCTGATAAGTTTTCAGGCTCCTATTTCTGCAAACTATCAGTTCCTTTGCCTCTTCTGCTGAAAGAGAAAGACCAAAAGACTGGGTTGTCTTGTTACAGTCCAGAATCAGGCGTGTTTCTTCTTTCTGCTTCTGCACCTGCCATAAAGCAAATATATTCTCTGTCACAGTACCACTCCTTTCTATAGGTGGAGCTAATTATACGGCCGTGCAAGGAGGATTGCAAGACTTGAAAAATTGCCCGTTTTGTGGTAATATAATAACAGAAAAGAGGCAGAACCGTATGGTTACTGCCTCTTTTTTCTGTTGGTACTTCTATGCGTGAATTGTCACAGATTTCTAATCACTTCCAGAATCTCCTCTGGAGACCGCCCATAATACCACTCACCATCAATCACAGCATTGGGGGCTGTTCTGCAGTGCTTCAGGCAGTTTTGCGTCCTGAGATACATGCTTCCGTCTTTGGAGACACCATTTTTTCCAATCTGAAGCTCTTTTTTTAGTATGGCAAGAAGGTCTTTGCTTCCCTTCCTGTGGCACCGCTCTCCCGTGCAGATAAGTATTTCATGAGAGTAAGGGATCTCTTTTAGAGAAGGAGAGAGACGAAGCAGCACCCGGATAAAGGACAGCTTGACTCCAGCCGCCTTTGCTGCCCGCTCACTCAGCCAGACAGGGATACTGCCGTAGGCCTCCTGGAGCTCCCAGAGCATTTCTTTTATTGTATTCTGCTCTCCTCTGTTCTCCAGACTGCTGTAATACTCCAGAATTTCCTCAAGCTGCTGCTCTGCTTCATGTTTGGTTTCTTTCATTATCATTCTCCTGTCATTGCCCGGGCAATAGCCGGCAAGTACTCTGCGGGATGTCACTCCTCAGAGATAGCTTGCCCTGAATTTTAAAGTGTATGCCCCGGAACTGTTCGGACAGGACACTAATGTCAGAGTATTATTTTTGCTGGATGGGATAGCAGACCTCTGTGACCAATTCTTCCGGATTCTGCGTCTGTGCGGGACTTACATGGTAGATGCAGAAAGAAGGCCCGCTGATCTCATATCCGTTGTCGCACAGCCATTTAGCCACAGCTTCATTCACCTCTGTGATTTTTTCGTAGCTCCCCTGATAAGTGGCGGATGCAATTTCAAAGACATCCACTGTTTTGAATTTCACATGTTCGGTATCTTTATAGTTTCCCTTTACCTGAAGCTGTATTTCTACATCCACCTCTCCGTCACTGAATCCTTCGTCGTGAAACAGGGCAAGGCCGCAGCAGGGCTCCTCTTCCTGGAGATTCATGGAAGCAGTCTCTTTGTATAAGGTATTCCACAAAATATGTTCCTGATGATACGCAGGTATTACCATTCTCACGCTTGCTACATATCTCTTCGGCATTATTTTTTTTGTCACATCATAATTCATCATAAGTTCATCCTTTCCCAGCCTCCTAATGGCTGCATCAAGGAGCTGCAGACGGCGCTTTGCCTCTTCTGCCTGTTCCTGCACTTCAAGCTGCTTTATCTCCAGATATTGCTTCAGCGCCTCTGGATCATGGTAATTCTTCAGCAGCTCTGCAATGGCAGTGAGGCCAAATCCCATATCCTTCAGTGCCGCAATCCGGCCGGCCACAGGAAGCTGTGTCTCGCTGTAATAGCGATAACCGGTAAATTGGTCTGTACTGGCAGGGGTCAGAAGGCCTATCTGATCGTAATGGCGCAGCATCCGTATACTTATCCTTGACAGTTTTGAAAAATCTCCTATTTTCAGCATGTTTCTACCTCCACATATATGTGTTTTTGAGCTCACTGTCAGTATAGAGTATAACACTGTGAGAGAGTCAACTGGAAATAACATCAATGTTATCATTCGTTGATAGACATTAAATCAAAAAAGAACTACAATGTAGGAAAAATGAAAGGCATGATAAATATGAAAAATATGATTGGAACCAATCTAAATAGATTAAGAAAACTGCATCAATATACCCAGGAGGAGGTTGCGGAAATGCTCTCCGTCTCCAGACAGTCAGTGGCCAAGTGGGAATCAGGGGAATCTATGCCTGATATGATAAGCTGTGCAAAACTGGCGGAAATATTCGGAGTCACAATTGATAACCTCGTTCACCATTCGGAAGAAGACTCCGGCCTTGTGATTCCCATGAAAGGAAAATATTTTTTCGGAGCTGTCACAGTAGGGGAGAGAGGCCAAATCGTAATACCCAAAAAAGCCAGAGAAATCTTTCACATCCGTCCGGAAGATCAACTCTTAATACTGGGCGATGAAGAACGGGGACTGGGCATTGTCCATCAGAGAGAGCTGATGAAATTCGTAGGCAGGATGGGGGTTGCGTGCAGCGATATCACAGAGGAGGAAACATAGATGGGAAAAGTAGTATATTTTTGTATTCCGGCTTACGGACATACCAACCCCACCATAGCAGTTGTGCGGGAGCTGGTAAAACGGGGACACGAGGTATGGTATTATTCTTTTGCACCTTTCCGGGAAAAAATTGAGGATACAGGAGCCCATTTTATCCCCTGTGATCATGCTTTGCCCGAGCTGAAGTCCTCCGACGAAAAAAAGATCGGAAAAGATTTTGCTGCCCTTATCGAGATGGTCGCCGACACTACTATAGCTCTGAATGAACAAGTCTGCCGGGAGCTCACCCATATAGCTCCTGACTGTATTGTAACTGATTCCCTGTGTTTCTGGGGAAAATTGTTTGCCAGGAAGCTTGCCATTCCCTGGGTGTGCTCTACCACAACCTTTGCCTTCAATGAACATACAGCCAAGCTGATGAAGGGAACTCTGCCGGAAACCCTGCGCCTTCTGACCGGAATGCCCCGGATCAACCGGAAAATTTCCCAGCTGCGCCGGAATGGATTCCCCATTGAGAATTTTATCTCCATCATACAGAACGACAACCATACAGACACCATTGTCTATACCTCAAAAGAATTCCAGCCCATGGCAGAACTCTTTTCCCAACGGTATGCCTTTGTGGGACCTTCCATTGACCATATCTCCGTCCCTCCCGACAACAGAACAAGACAGCGTGTCTATATCTCCTTAGGTACCGTGAATAATAGGAACCGGCGATTCTATCAAAACTGTATTGAGGCGTTTCGCAAAGAAAATCTGGACATAGTGATGTCTGTGGGCGAAAAAACAGATATCTCCTCTTTTTACCAGGTTCCGGAACACTTCCATATTTTTCGGAGCGTAGATCAGATCCGGGTTCTGCAGAATACCGATGTCTTTATTACCCACTGCGGCATGAACAGCGTAAACGAGAGTCTGTACTACGGAGTCCCTATGGTGCTCTGCCCGCAGCAGGAGAAACAGCGCCTTGTGGCAGCCCAGGCTGCCGCTGCCGGGGCCGGCATTCCTCTGAAACACTCCCGTTCTGAAGATCTGAAAAGCGCTGTCCGGGAAGTGCTTGGCAATGACCGGTTCAAAGTCTGTGCACAAAAACTGGCAGACAGCTTCTCCCGGGCAGGCGGGGCTGCGAAAGCAGCAGATACCGTCTGCGAAGTGATGAACAGGTCCCGTTAATCCTGTAACCTTATATGTACTGCTTCTCTTCCTCCGGGTCTTTTTCCAGGATAGAAAAAGCAATATTAGTTGCATGATCGGCCACACGCTCCAGGCCGGTCACCAGATCCGTGAAAATAATACCCGCCATGGGAGAACAGGTTCCCTTCGCCATCCGCCTTACATGGTTCTCCTGCAGCTCCCGCTCCATATGATCAATGCTGTCCTCAAGCTCCAGAATATCGGGAAGATTCCTGGGATCCAAAGAAGTAAACATTTCCATAGACTTTTCCAGAATCTCCATGGCCTTCCCGTGCATTACCAGAATTTCCTTCTCTCCCTTCTCGGTAAATGTAATGCCGTCTTCTCTGCATTTTACCGCCGCATCTGCAATATTTTCCGCATGGTCCCCAATCCGTTCAATATCACTGACCACATGAAACAATCCTCCGATCCGCTCAGCATCTGCCACCGGCAGCTGCAGCTGATTGATGCGCACCAGATAATCCGTAATTTCCCGGCTTAAAAAGTCTATCTGCTTTTCCGTTTCATATACCCTGCTGATCTTGTCTTCATTTCCGTCAAAAAAAGCTTCCATGGAAAGGCTGAGATTCCCCTTGGTGAGAACTGCCATACGCTCAATTTCCTGTGTCGTCTCTACCACGGCAGTAGACGGAGAAAAGATATTCTGCTTTCCGATGTAAAGAAGCTGATAGCCCTCGCTCTCCTTATCTTCGCCGGGAATCAGCCGTTTTGTCAGCTTCACAAACTGCGTGGAGAGGGGCAAAAACAAAAGTGTCTGAAAGGTCTTATAAAAAGTATCTGCATTTGCCACGCATCTTCCCACATCGGAACCCGAAATTTTCAGGATAAAAGGTTCAAAATACTGCATGCCAAAGACAAGCAGCCCCCCGATAATAATCATGCCGAAGACATTGAATAATACATGAATGAGTGCCGCCCTCTGGGCATCTTTTTTTGCTTCCAGACAGGCCAGGACCGCCGGCGTACAGGAGCCGATATTACAGCCTAAAATCACATAAAAACATACTGGGAGTCCCACTAGTCCCTGGCTTGCCATTAGAAGCAGAATACTTACCGTTACAGAAGAGCTCTGCACAATCACAGTCAGAACAGTGCCCAGCAGAATCCCAAGCAGCGGGTTATCCAGGCTGCCAAGGACCTGCAGTACCGTCTGATACTGTCTAAGTCCTGCCATAGCATCCTTCATCATACTGATCCCCATAAACAGTGCCCCGAATCCCAGAATAACTTCCCCTATTTTTTTTACCATGGGTTTTCTGCCGAACATCATAAATACGGCGCCTACAAACAAGATAAATGGGGCAACCCCTGTGAGATTAAAAGCAACCAGCTGAGAAGTGATAGTTGTACCGATATTTGCGCCAAAGATGATTCCCACAGACTGAGCAAGCGACATGATTCCGGCGTTGACAAAGCTGACAACCATAACCGTAGTTGCTCCTGAGGACTGGATAATTGCAGTAAAAAGTGCGCCAAAAAAAACCGCTATCATTTTATTCTTGGTCATGGCCTCCAGTATATTCCTTAGTTTTGCCCCGGCTGCCTTCTGCAGCCCCTGGCTCATAAAATTCATACCAAATAAAAACAGACCAAGTCCGCCTAATAACGTCAAAAGTAATTCCATCATTTTCTCCTTAGTTTTAACAAGAATTGCCGCATTTCACAGCTCCTGACCAGGTATTATAATCCGGAACAGCCGCTGTAAAGTACGGCCGGCATACAGCCGGAGGTTCACCTTGGAATCCAGGCACCTCCGGCATTAAAATAATAACGGCTTTTTCCAATCTGTAACCAGCCTGTGGCCATTGCTCCGCTCTCCTTCAGGTAATACCAGGTACTTCCAAGCTTCAGCCAGCCTGCGGCCATCGCTCCGCTTCCTTTCAGGTAATACCAGGTGTTCCCTAGCTTCAGCCAGCCCGTGGCCATTGCTCCGCTTCCTTTCAGGTAATACCAGGTGTTCCCTAGCTTCAGCCAGCCTGTGGCCATTGCTCCGCTTCCTTTCAGGTAATACCAGGTGTTCCCTAGCTTCAGCCAGCCCGTGGCCATCGCTCCGCTCTCTTTCAGGTAATACCAGGTGTTCCCTAGCTTCAGCCAGCCCGTGGCCATCGCTCCGCTTTCTTTCAGGTAATACCAGGTGTTCCCTAGCTTCAGCCAGCCCGTGGCCATTGCTCCGCTCTCCTTCAGGTAATACCAGGTGTTCCCTAGCTTCAGCCACCCGGTTTGCCTGCAGCCGCGATTATTAAAATAATACCATCGGTCTTCAATCAGCGCCCAGCGGGAAATAGGATACGTACCGTCCGCATACAGATACCTCCAGCCCTCACTGTTTTGTACCCATCCCTCTTTTTTTGCAGGAGGCGGAACCACTGTCTTTTCAGCAATACTCACAGTAAAATAACAGTATATATTTTCACTGTAAGAAACTTTTATGGTTTGACTGCCTGTGCGGGAAGAGTCAAAGCCTGAGATTCGATACTGGGAATCATTCAGAGCCATGACTGTATTATCCGCCAGAACTGCCTGTACTGCCATCCCTGATGTATCCAGCTGTTCCCCTGTCTCATATTGCCTTTTGGCCGGAGGAATGCAGGTAATCCTCACCACTGGATTCTCCGTGGGATCCGGTACGTCTGTGCCGGAAGACTCCTCCAGTTTCTTTTTTTTCAAAAAAGCGCCGGGATAATTGGTATATGCTATATAGATATATTCATTATCTGTATGAAGAGCGACCTCAGGATAAGAGGCGGTATCTACCGAACGATCCACCGCGCCTCCAAAGGGTTCCCATACAGCATCCTTATACCGATACACGGAGACTTTGCAGCTCTCACCAGAGGAAGCCTGCATAACTGCCGCATACGGAATCCCTCCGGCCACCGTCAAATCACAAACGATTCCACGTGCTGTCATTGCAAAATCACCTGCCGCATACCAGTTTCCTTCAGAAAACCGGTATGCCTGAAGTGTCTGTCCATCTCCGCCGTCAATAGCCGCACAGAGGTAAACCGACCCTTCCTCCCCAGGAGAAACCGCAAAGATACTGGATGCAGCTTCAGGTGCCGGCAGTTCTTCTATAGATGTATCACCTGCTATTTTATATACAGAAATCTGGTTGTCCGGAAAAGAGCGGGCCGCCAGATATGCGGTGTCACCCTCCGCCTGTATGGATGGATTATATCTCTCCCCCAGACTTACAGAGATAACCTCTCTGCTTTCGGGCTGAAATCTTATTAGCTTCAGATCCGGGGTTTCCTCCAGCGTATCCGTATAGGAAATGTATAGACTGTCTCCGGCGGCAGCGGCCTGGTAGTCTCTGTTATATACGTTGGACGCTAATGGTATAGTTTCCCAGCTGCCATTTATGAACATAGCAGCAAAAAGGGTGCTGCTTCCGTCCCTCTGGCTGGTATACAATATGCAGGGGATATCCCTGTAAAATAACAGCCGTTCGCTTCCGGCTGCGGCCGCCTGGAGTCCGGGAGCGGCTTTGCTCCAGCTGCTATTATCCCAATGGGACAGATACACAGTTTCTTCATCGTCATGGACAGCATAGATATCATCGGATGAATGAATAGCGGCAGAGAGCTGGGAGGTGAAAGCGAAATCTGTATCCATGCCGCAGGTGTCCCACAGCTCCAGTTCCCCGGGGTCCCCGAATTCAACGTCAAAGGTAATGCTCTCTCCCCCTCCGGCACTCACATTTTTTATTACAATTCCTGAATTACTTCCATCCGAAAAGCTTATTATACTTTCTTCCGGCGTATTGTCTGCAATGGTTCTTGTAAAATCGGCAGATCCAAAGGACGTGCGGTTTATCTCCGGAGCCGCAGACAGAAAAGACTGACTGAGATCTTTGGAACAATACTGTTCATCTGTCACGCCCGGCCGAAAAATGTAGACACCGTCATCCCTGGAAGCAAAATTTGTCAGACCGGCAACCTTGGTATTTACGCGGTAGATAATCAGTCCGCTTCCAGGAATCTTAATATCCAAAGGCTTGCTGCTGAAATCATAAACCGGCTTTTTCCTGTATTCCACCACAAAAAATTCGTTGGAGGAAAGAGGGGACTTCAGAATATATGCATGAGTTCCTTCCGCATTTGTCTGGGTGTCCAAAATCAATCCCTGTGCAGATTCCGTAATAGTATCTATTTGCGTCCAGCCGGCGACAGACTGGCGCAGGTAAGCAAGCGGATACTGAAGATAGATGGAAGAGCTTGCCATAAGATCCCAGGTACCCACCGGACTGTCATCTGACGCACTGTCTCTGTATAAGTCGGGAAATCCTATGGAGTGCAGAAATTCGTGGCAGATAACGCCCTCCCTGCTTATGCTGTCCTCAAATACACTGTATCCGTTCAGCATATTGTAAGAAAAGACTTCCTTTCCTCCGATGGTCCCGCTGCCGTCATAATTAGCCTTGTGGGAATAAAAAGGGTTCCCCCGATCATCAGAAAAGGGCTTATCTGCCACAATTACCAGATTGTCCACCGTTCCGTCCCCATCGTAATCCAGAGCCTCTGATGTCTGGATCTGATTGATTACATAATCAACCAGAGAATATTCATCAGAAGACGACTCCGGCGGAATCACATAAGGAGTAAAAGAGCCGCCGTCATACTGGGGAAAAATATTATGTACCTGGAATTTTCCGTAAGAAATCTCAGTAAGGTAACTGGAGAGAGAAGTGCCGTATCCCGGATCCTCCCACAGTTTAAATATTTCTTCGGCTTTATCTTTTACAAAGTTCTTTTCAGTGAGAGGTTCAAACTGTACAAATACAACCAGATTAGCAAATTCTCTGACTTCCTCCTTCCGGGAGGCGGCTGATGTACAGACAGGCGATAACAGGCTGCCTGACAGCAATGTGAGTATCAGCAGACAGACTGCTGTTTTCGTTTTCTTTTTCATAGATAACCTCCTGTCTATCACGCTTTTCCGGCCGTTTTTTGATTTATTCTGTCATCATCGGCCTCTTTACCTAATCACTTGCGCCGGATGAAGCGGACGCGGCAGCAGTGCTCGCCGCAATAGCAGCCAGCAGCGCCGCTTCCTGCGCAGCAATGATGGAAATGGTTCCGCTTATTGCCGCTGTATTCAGAGCTTTCGTTTCCCCTGTCATATGTTCATCTGCAACCAGCATTCCGGCATACATCACACGCTGTTTTGCTCCAATTCCAAAAGCCCCGAAACCTTTCTGGGTCTTCAGGTAGTCGTTCACCTCCGCAGCCTCTGAAGCTATCTGCTCGGTTCCGGCATCCAAAAGGGCCAATATTCCCAGAGTAGGCAGCTCATATCCTGTACCGTATCTGCAGCCGGCGGATTTAAGTTTTTCAAAAAGCTCAATAGATTTGCGGCATTTAGCCCCGGGAGTTCCCTCTCCGAGAGTCAGCACATGGCTCAGGGACTGAACGGCATTTCCGGAAAAAAAATGTTCTCTAAGTACTTTGTAAGACTCTTCCATCTCTTCTACCGCCAGTCTTTCATCCTTATTAGACAAGGCAAGCAGTACCGCCATACTGCTGTCCTCGCCGGAGGTCAAAAGCGGATGTTCTTTTTTCATAAGGTCATAGATACGCCTGGTACGCCGGGCAACCTCGCTGTATTCCTCCGGCTGGACCATGTCAGCTGTAATAATCGCTGTAACAGGCAGATATGGGGAGGAATAGAATTCATTTTTTAACTCCCCGTAAGCTCTCAGGGAGTTTTTAAGTCTCCTCTCCGGGTCCGCATCTGCCGCCAGCAGAGATATAATCGCTAACCTGGAGATACCCCGAAAATTGGAGAAGGGTCCTGTCTCCTGCATTAACAGCTTTTTGCATTCCTCCATCCGCTCAATATTGACCGGCATATTTCTGCCTGTAAAAATGCTTGCGGACAGTGGATACATATAACTGCTCTCCCAGCCGAAACGGCTACGGATTTCATTTCTGTTCTGTACAAATAATTCGCATCTGCTCTTCATTGCCTGATTCATATGAGTTCTCCTATGCCCGCTCTCCGAATTCCCGCCCTGGCATTACCGCCTTACTTTACGTGGCTTAGATTCGAAAAAAAGAGGGTATCATTTCATTTACATGGATTTAACATTGTTTTTACAATTCATTATACAAGATAACTGCATCAATTTCACTAGTTTTGACATAGTAAACTAGAAATATTTTATTTTCTCTCTTCCCAAACAGAGGCTGCCGCACTTATATAGTGCCGCAGCCCCTGACATTTACCGATTCTCACAAAAATCCGCAATTTTTTGTCCTGTGGGAGTACAGCAGAGCCCTCCGTACGTTCCTTTTAGACACGCAGGGAGCTGTCCGCCCACGCGGTTCATTGTTTCTATGGTCTCATCCAGCGGAATCTGTACAGAGAAACCGCATAAGACCAAATTGGCCGTAGAAATCGCATTGGACACAGCCATAGCATTCCTGGCATTGCAGGGCTCATATCCTACTGATACGGCATCACAGATTAAACCTAATATATTCTGAAGCGTTACAGTCGCAGCCATAAACGCCTGCCGGGCGCTTCCCCCCATCAGTTCAACCACGCCTGCTGAAGCCATGGCACTTGCTGAACCGCACTCTGCCTGGCATCCTGCCACCTCCCCTCCGAAGGTAGCCTGATGGGCGACGAAGATACCAACGCTTCCGGCAGCAAACATTGCCTTGGCTATTTCCTCTTCACCCAGTTTCATATAGTCCCCCAGATAGACAACTGCCGCCGGAAGAATTCCCACCGAACCAACCGTGGGGGATGCTACAACCGCACCGGGCCGTTCTACTTCCACAGATTCCAGAACTCCGATGGCCACGCATGCAATGTCATTTAGCACACCAAGATCAGCCATCTTAATGTTCTTCTCCCGGATCTTCCGGTACATTTGTGCAGCCTGTAAGGGGTAAAGTCCTCCTACCTTTTCATCCGTAATGGTTTCTATTCCTCTCTTTACAGATTCCCTCATAACTCTGATAATGTTTTTCATAATATCTATAACCTTTTCACGGGTATAGCCGCTGCGTGCCATCTCATAAGCGATCCCCAGTTCGCCGGCACTGTCAATGTTATGTGCCTTCCCATATTCCAGCGCCTCTGCCGCTGTTTTAAAGGGGATATTGTCATACCGGAAGCGGGATAAAACCGGAAGTACATGTTCTGCATACCTCACGCAGGAAACACCTTGCAGCCCGGAAAATGCATGCAGCTGTGCCTCATCCAGCTCTGCCCTGGTCTCCAGATAAAGAATTTTTCTGTTCTTTCCTATACTCTCTTTTATTCTGCATTCATCCGGAATAATTTCCGACGCCTGTTTTTCAATCACATTATTTTGCGCATCCTTTTCCAGATAGAGAAAAAGCGTGTTAAAGTCACCTTTTATACAAATGGGGCATTGGTCAATCTCCACAATCTCTATGGCTCCGCCGCCAATGGAGGTAGTGCCCAGCGTCATCTTGTCTCCATTTTCTCCTGTCAATTCCAAGCAGGCATAATTCGGCTGTTTGTTCTCCTTCGGCTCTTTCACAAACTGAATCTCTACCCCTTTCTCACGGGCAATGTCCAGTGCATCTGTCATCTCCTCGCTGTCTATCTCAATCCCCAGCAGCCCGGCTGTGAACCCTCTGTCCGACCACTGTAATTTATAATAGGCTGCATACGAACTGTTGGGGTCAAATGAAATTCTTGCCTGCTGAATATTCCCTCCCAGCAGCATACGGGCAGTAGCTCCAATTCGATACGGGCCTGCAGTATGCGAACTTGACGTGCCAACCATAATGGGTCCAAACACCTCGTTAAATATACTTGCATAATAAGTATCCATGTTATCCTCCTTTTAAACTCTTACGTATATTTTAAGCTTTATAAATCAACTATAGAGTCAGTCCCACTCAATGTCAACAAGTATCCCCCGATCCCTCCTGCTTTTGTCAAATAAGTCAAAACACATGTAAAGGAATAACAGGCTCTTTGACCTGATATCCCTTTACATGTGTCTTGTTAAAATCCGGTATTTCTCATATTCTCTCGGTTCTTCTTTTTCTTCAGGCAGGTAACCTGCTTCTATATGTCCAAGGTTATGATACTTACGTAAGAAAGGAAAAATGTTACGTTCTCTTCTGCCGAATACAGAAAAAAAGGATTACTATGGGAATTATCAATTCTGAAAAAATAATTATGTTAGATACAATATAAAATGCCGACCATTCCCAGTAAAGCAGTGAACTTATTGGTATCTGAACCAAAACCTTCATGATTCCTGCAATCGCTAAGATTGTGCCAATTGCAGAAAATATTAATCCCACGCGTGATGCTGAACCATTCGCTCTGTTTTTGAAATAAAAATAACCGCCCAGCCAGCCGAATGAAAGTCCGCCTGTCTGCAGCAGGGAATTCCAATTGAAGCTGTTATTTTCTCTTATATGTTCAGTTTTCTTTTTCATACAAGGCCTCTATGCTCTGCCGGGCAGTATTGTTTCGCCCTACTTAGCCTGGGTAATCATAATATCACCGTCATCGCAATTGACTACAATTTTGTTCTTTGCGCTGTTGTTTGTTCTGACGCGTTTCTCATCGTCCCCGCCGACAGACATTTCAGGGTATCCCGGGAGTTCTATGTTTCCATACTCTGTTTCCAGTTCGAATTCATAAGTCTCTGTCTTCCCCAGAAGGCCCAGTCTTACGTTGCCGTACTCGTTGTCAATCCGTACAGACTGTGCACTGCATCTGTCTGCGGTAAAGTCCCCGTCGTCCAGTTCTGCTTCCAGGCGCTGACTTTTCACTGTACCCAGTTCGCACTTTCCATATTCATTATAAAGCGATGCTGCTGCAGTGTCCAGCGATTTTATTTTTAAAGTACCGTCATCCATATGGACCTTTAGCTTATCACCCTGCACATTTCCCAATGACATCTGTCCGTAGTCATTTATAATTTCCATTGTTTCTGCTTTCAATTGTTCTGCGCGGATGTCCCCGTCGTTATTTTCTAATTTTATCTTCGTGAAATATTTTTCTGCAGGTACATATAATGTCACATAATAATGCGAAAGAGCGGTATCGAAATCTCCAATTGAAAGAAAGTTAAAACCTATGAATCCACCGGCAGTTCTTTCTTTAAAACACAACTTCTGGTTCTTCACCTCCAGCGCAGGCTTTGGTTCGCTGCCGTCGAGGCGGTACTCGATATAATAACCGTCAGAGGGAAGAATCTCCAAATCTGCGTATTGTATGGAGATATCCATGGATGAGAATTCATCTAATTTCATTTTTTCCTGTATATAGGGCGTGTCAGATCCACTCCCATTTGCTGTATGGATTCCGGATTTGTCAATATAGAATCCCGGGCGGCCTCCCAGCAGCAATCCAAGTATGAGTAAGACTGCCCCGGCGCCAATGCAGATAAACGAAGCCAGATATACTTTATTTTTAACTTTCATGTTTTTTCCCCTTCCTTGCTATCTTTCCAAATAATCCTGTCATTCCATTTAGGAACCGCCGGCTTAGCCATATACATCCTTTTACCAACCAGAATCCGATTCCAATAACGATCAGACTTAAGCCGGTACTTGCCAGCCCATTAGCGGGCGATGCAAACAGCAGCCATAAACTGCCCCCTAACAGAGGAATCGCAGACAATGTCAAGACTCCTGCTGTGACAACCAGGGCAAATAGGATGCAAAAAATCACCAGTACAAAAGATAGGGCAAGAACCCCTGCCGCAAATGCCAGAGGAAGCCCGATCGGTGCGGCGAAAACAGCTAAAACGCCCACCCAGACTGCCGAAACTCCCCGCTTCACGCTTTTCTGTGATTCCATGGCATTTTGTACGGCCAGAGACCGGACGATTTCATCGGCGGCTGCATCAGGATCCCCCAGATCCTCAATGGCCTGACCTTCCTGTTCAGATCCGGCTTCGGCAAAATACTCCTCAAAATATTCTATGGCTTTGTCGAAGTCTTCTTTTGGAAGTCTGCGCAGATTATGCCGCATCTGCCTCATATATTCTTCTTTATTCACTCTCTTCTCCTCCTTCAACAATTTTATCAATCTCACTTTTATACAGTTCCCACTCTCTCAAAAGAAATTGGTACTGAGACTTGCCCTCTTCCGTGATTTGGTAGTATTTACGGTTGCGTCCCTGATGCTGTTCATCATAGGCCGTCAGGCAGCTGCTTTCCTGCAGTCTGCGCAGGACAGGATACAGGGTGGAGTCTTTTGTATTTGAGACAGTTTTTATAATCTGACTGATCTGATAGCCATAAGCATCTTCTTTAGCCACAACAGCCAGCACAAGCAGATCGAACATTGGTGCATTTAATGGAAAAATCATAATACTCTCCTTTCCTATATGCTTTTTATATGTATATTATATTCTGTATAATATGTATTGTCAACATATATATTTTGATTTACTATATCTTTGTACTTTTTCACCGCAGCTTCCGTATTCCACTTTTTAGTCCATTAACACTAATATAATTTGGTTCCCGGAACATAAAAAAAGGAATAACAAGTATCAAATCCTTGTTATTCCTCTCGCACACTCTGCCTATTCATTCAAAAGCTTACACAAATCTTCTATTGAGACATCCATTCGAACAGAAGTTTCTTCCATGGTCAAGCCTGAATCAAGAAAACGGGTTACTACCATTTTCATACATTCCCCAACTTCAATCATATGTCCGTCTAAATCATAGAATCTCACCACACGCTGCCCCCAGCCGCACTCTATCACATCACTCACATACTCCAGATTAGAATATTGCTCTAACCGTTTCAGAAAACAATCGAATTGTTCCTCTTCAAAACAAAGTTCTATGTTATTGGGTCTTTGTATTATTCTTTCTTTTGGCAGATGTACCAGCCAGTCAAATTCCTCCTGCAAAGATAATCCGCAGGTAAATGAAATATTCTTGCCGTAATCCTGATCTACCTGCAGTCCAAATAAATCCTCATAAAATTTTCTGGACGCATTTATATCATGCACGGCAATCACAGTGCTCATATACTTCATGCTGTTGTCCTCCTTGATTTTTTTCCAGTTTACCATAAATTTAGGCTTGATTTATAGGAAATAAACGACATAAATCTTCCAGATTACTCCAGCATTATCTGCACAGCTTCCCTGGGAGTTACAGAATGGAATTTTTTAAAGTCTGCGATAAAGTGGGATTGATCCGTATATCCGTATCGGCAGACAATATTCATATAGTCAATATTTGGGGAGGAAACCATCTCCTGCCAGACTGACTGATAACGGACCAGATTCATTAACTGCTTGGGAGTTGTACCCACTGTGTCCAGAAAAATCCTCTGTACCTGGCGTTCGCTGTAGCAGAGGTGCCGAGACAGCTGTTTTAAGGTACCAGTTCCTCTCTGCCTCAAAATATAATCCACACCATTAAAAAAAGGAGGCGAAATGTCGGCCAGCCGCAACAGGTTTTTGATGTATGCTTCGGCAATCAGCATTCGCCCGCAAAACGAAGGCTCCTCAAATATTTTTTCACACAGCTTCTCTATAGACGGGAACATATCCCCTGGGGGCAGCGCTTGATTTAAAGTTCCTGCCATGGGAAACCTGCTAATGCAATTCATAGCCCACATCGGAAACCGTACCGCGAAAATAGAAATCTCTTTCTCCTGCTCATCCCAGCTGTCAAGGCCGGGGCGATTGTTTAAGCCTAAAAAAATATGCCTTATCCGTCCTGTTGAATGATTTTTAATAAGCATCAAGTCAAAACATGTATCAGGAATAATCAGAATATGGCCATAGATGGAGGACTCGTTAGGGTTGAAGCTGCATGCGGAGCCCCAAAAGCAGCGGATATATGGCTGTAATAAAGGAGAAGGCGCAATGTTAACATATGTTTTATCCTCAGTAAAAGGGACGGCGGTTGCAGATCTATATCTGGTGTGAAAGTCAATCTTGCTCATCCTATTCCTCCGTTCGCACTTAGGCACGCTATTTATGATATGGTTCGTGATTCATGATCCGAAAACTCCGGTAAATCTGTTCCAGCAAAATCATACGCATAAGCTGGTGTGGAAAGGTCAGACTGGAGAAACTAAGTTTTTCATCTGCTCGTTTTAACACAGCATCACTCAGTCCAAGAGAACCGCCGATAATAAAAGTAATGTGGCTGCATCCCTGCACCCCGAGTTTTTCCAGCTTTTGAGACAAAGCCACCGAATCAGGCATATCTCCGTCGATGGCCAGAGCGATGACATAGGAGTCATCCCTGAGACACTTTAGTATTCTCTCCCCCTCTACTGTTCTAATTTGAGCCTCCAGAGCCTCACTCGCTCTGTCCGGGGTTTTTTCATCCGCCACCTGAAGGATTTCCAGACGGCAGTAGCGGCTTAGTCGTTTCGAATATTCATCAATACCCGCCGTCAGATACTTTTCCTTTATTTTACCAACACATACGACAGTAATTTTCATAATAACTCCTTTGGGGACAGGCCAGTTTGAATTTGGGACAGGCCATAACGAATTTGGGACGTGTTCTTTTTAGAAAGAACACGTCCCCTTTTTTATTTATTTTTTTGAAAGGAACTCGTGGATTCCTTTGGCGCCTGCTTTTCCGGCTCCCATTGCCAGGATTACGGTTGCAGCTCCGGTTACAGCATCTCCGCCGGCAAATACGCCTTCTTTGGAGGTCTGGCCATACTCCTCGTCTGCTATGATACATTTCCTTTTGTTTACATCCAGACCGATGGTGGTGGATGAGATCAACGGGTTAGGTGAGGTACCTAAGGACATGATTACGGTGTCTACTTCCATTTCGAATTCAGATCCAGGGATTTCTACGGGACGTCTTCTGCCGGAAGCATCCGGTTCTCCCAGCTCCATACGGATACATTTCATTCCTTTTACCCAGCCGTCTTCATCTGCGAAGATTTCTAAAGGATTGGTGAGGAGATCCATGATAATGCCCTCCTCTTTTGCATGGTGCACTTCTTCTACTCTGGCAGGAAGCTCTGCTTCACTTCTGCGGTATACAATATGTACTTCTGCTCCCAGTCTTTTCGCTGTTCTGGCAGCATCCATGGCTACGTTGCCGCCGCCGATCACTGCTACTTTTTTGCCTGTTTTGATGGGGGTGTCATAGTCATCCCTAAACGCTTTCATCAGATTGCTTCTTGTCAGATATTCGTTGGCGGAAAATACTCCGCTTGAGATTTCTCCTGGGATGCCCATGAACATGGGAAGTCCGGCACCGGAACCGATAAATACAGCTTCAAAGCCTTCGTTCTGCAGCAATTCATCTATGGTCGTTGATTTTCCGATTACTACATCGGTTTCAATCTTAACTCCTAAAGATTTTACATTTTCCACTTCTACTGCCACTACCTTGTCTTTTGGAAGACGGAATTCAGGAATTCCGTATACCAAAACACCGCCCGGCTGGTGAAGGGCTTCGAAAATGGTTACATCGTAGCCTAATTTAGCCAGGTCTCCTGCACAGGTAAGTCCTGCAGGACCGGAACCGATGACAGCAACTTTATGTCCGTTGGAAGGCATGGGCGGCTCTGGCTTTACGCCATTCTCTTTGGCCCAGTCAGCCACAAAACGCTCCAATTTTCCGATGGAAACCGGTTCGCCCTTTACTCCGCGGATACAGACACCTTCACACTGGCTTTCCTGAGGACATACACGTCCGCAGACTGCCGGAAGAGAACTGGATTTGCCGATTACCTTATAAGCCTCAGCAAAATTGCCCTCTTTTACTTCTTTGATGAATCCGGGAATGTCAATGGAAACCGGACATCCGGATATACATTTAGCATTTTTACAGTTAATGCAGCGGGAAGCTTCTTCCATGGCTTCCTCTTTATTATAACCCAGGCATACTTCTTCAAAATTCGTTGCCCTGACCTGGGGATCTTGTTCTCTTACGGGTACTTTTGTTAATTTGTCAGCCATTATTTATCACCTCCACAATGTCCGCATCCGCCGTGATGGGTATCCCCCTCGCGAAGCTTTAATAAAGCACGGCCCTCTTCTGTTTTGTACATCGCCTGTCTCTTCATTGCCTGTGCCCAGTCAATGAGATGGCCGTCGAATTCAGGTCCGTCTACACATGCAAACTTAATCTCATCACCAACAACAACACGACAGGCACCGCACATACCGGTACCGTCTACCATAATAGGGTTCATGCTGACAATTGTAGGGATATTTAATTTTTTAGTGGTTAAACAGCAGAATTTCATCATAATCATAGGACCGATAGCTACACAAACATCGTACTGTTTTCCCTCTGCGGTGAGATCCTCAATCACCTTTGTAACCATACCGTGACGTCCGTAGGAACCATCATCTGTCGTTACATATAAATTTCCTGCCACTGCTTCCATTTCCTTTTCAAGGATTACTAAATCCTTTGTCTTGGCGCCCACTATAACATCTACGTCTACGCCGTGCTCATGAAGCCATTTGACCTGCGGGTACACCGGTGCGGTGCCAACGCCTCCTGCAACAAACAGCATTTTTTTCTTCTTCAGCTCTTCCATATCTTCATGAATAAACTCTGAAGGCTGCCCCAGCGGACCAACCACATCGATAAAAGAGTCGCCTGTTTTCAAATGGGACATTCTTTCTGTTGATGCTCCCACCGGCTGGAATACGATTGTAATCGTGCCAGCCTCTTTGTCGTAATCACATATGGTCAGAGGAATTCTCTCCCCTACCTCATCAATTCTAACAATGAGAAACTGACCGGGCTCACAGTGTTTAGCAATTCTCGGAGCCTCAACCTGCATGAGGAAGATATTCCCTGCAAGGTTTTCTGCGTGTAGTATCTTGTACATAGTTCCCTCCTAAAATATGTATTCATTTTTACATAAATGACATGTATCACAGTCTAGTATAAGGCAAAATGACCAAAATATCAACGTTATTTTTTTACCAAACTAGTAAACTACGTAGGTCTCACTGGCTACATTGCTGGCTTTCCCATCCTCATCCACTAAAATTACTGAAAAAATATTTTCCCCTTCCTGCATGGATACAGGTCCCCGGTATCTTTTGCTGGAGGTTGTAGGCGTCTCATTAAATGCATAATAAGCAGTACACCCTTTCGGCACTGTCACTTTGATAGTATCTGTTATCTCGAACTCCCCCGAGGCCGGTGTAATCTCAGGTGTTTCAGGTCCGACCAGTGTAATAGTATAATTCTGGGTGACGATCTCGCTGGGAATTCCTTTTTCATTGTACGCAATTACATTTAAAACCGTACTGCCCTCCGGGAGTTCAATACTGCCGCTGTAAGGTCTGCTGGTTTTATCCGGGATACTTCCGTCTGTTGTATAATAGATGGTATCTGAGTCCCCGGAAGGGTAGAGATTCAGTTTTAATTTCTTCTTGTAGGTACCAGACTCATCGCTGAATTTGGGCACTTCACAGATATAGGCGGCATATTTTTCAAGAATCTTTTCCTCCGTGCAGTTATCCATGAGAGCCTTGATTTCTTCCTTTTTATCCAGTGCCTCATAGAGCCTCAGCAGCTGTCCGTAGGCATTGACACTGGTGGGATGATTTTTCACAGCGGATTCCAGGATAGGAAGCGCTGTACCGGTGTCCCCCTGAGCGGTAAATATTTCAGCCAGAAGAAGATTTGCCTCTACACTGTCAGAATTCAGGGACAGGGCCCGGTCTGCATACGTTAAAGCTTTGTCAAAGTTCTTGTTGGAAAGCTCAGATTCTGCCTGGGCAAGCTGATAATCAAAGGAATTATAGTTCTTTCTGTTAATGATAAAAGCAATCAATGCCAGGAGCAGAACACAGATCACAAATCCCAGAACAGTAGTATGTACTTTTCTCTTTTTTTCCTCTGCTTTTCTTCGGGCCTCCTCCTGCTCCTGCTTTCTTTTTATCTCTTCGGGGTCTGGAATGCTTTTTTTAATCTGATGCTGCTGCATCAGAGTTTCAAGTGTTGAATAATCGGGAACCCATTGTACTTCCTGTCCGCAGACAGGGCAATACAGGGTGCCTTCCTGCATATTCGCTCCGCACTTTGAGCATTTCATAGTTCAATACCTCATTTCTTTTATTTGCAATGATCCTTTTACAGGCACTCTTCCACGTACCGTTCAAATTCTTCCATGCTCATCAGCACTTTTCTGGGCTTAGTACCTTCTTCTTCGCCTACCACTCCGGCGTCGCAAAGCTGTCCCATAATTCTTGCAGCACGGTTAAAACCGATCTTAAACATACGCTGAAGCATACCAATGGAAGCCTTATCTTTTTCTATAATAAATTTGCCTGCATCCACAAAATAATCGTCCAGATCCCTGCCCCCCTCAGAGGCCCCTGCAGAAGAGGCGGTCTGTGCCTGGTTGATTTTTTCTTCGATTTCCGCGTCATATTGTATTCCATGATTTTGCTCCGATAAAAAGCGGACAACCTCTCCCACTTCCGGGTCTGAAACAAAAGCCCCCTGTACTCTGGCCGGCTTTTGGTAGCCCTGGGGATAAAAAAGCATATCTCCTTTTCCCAGCAGTTTTTCTGCCCCATTCATATCCAGTATGGTTCTGGAATCCACGCCGGAGGAGACGGAAAAAGCAATTCGGGAAGGCATATTTGCCTTAATCAGACCGGTTATTACATTGACTGAAGGACGCTGAGTCGCAATGATCAGATGAATGCCCGCCGCCCTGGCCAGCTGGGCCAGACGGCAGATGGCATCCTCCACCTCACCCGGAGCGACCATCATCAGATCCGCCAGCTCGTCCACAATAATAATAATCTGGGGAAGGGGCTTCGGCTTAGTCTCATCCTCAATGTCCTTGACGGCCGCCACTTTTTTGTTGTAGCCCTTTAAGTCCCTGACATTGTATTCCGCGAATTTGTTGTAGCGTTCCGTCATCTCGGCAACCGCCCAGTTAAGCGCACCGGCTGCCTTTTTCGGATCCGTCACAACAGGGATAAACAGATGGGGAATTCCGTTGTATACACTCAATTCCACCACTTTAGGGTCTATCATAATCAGCTTCACCTCTTCCGGATCCGCTTTATAGAGAATACTCATAATCAGTGTATTAATACATACAGATTTGCCGGACCCTGTGGCTCCCGCAATGAGGAGGTGGGGCATCTTTGCAATATCTGTAATCACAGGCTGGCCGGCGATATCCTTGCCCGCAGCAAAGGTTAGCTTTGACTCTGCCGTTCTGAAGGCGTCTGTGTCTATCAGATCCCTGAGCATAACCACACTGTTCTTTTCATTGGGGATCTCAATTCCCACGGCAGCTTTTCCTGGAATGGGAGCCTCTATTCGAATATCCGTGGCAGCAAGATTCAGCTTAATGTCGTCTGTCAGCCCCACAATCTTGCTGACCTTTACCCCCTGTTCAGGCTGCAGCTCATATCTGGTAACGGTTGGTCCGCAGCTGACATTGGTAACGGTAACTTCCACTCCAAAGCTTTTTAAGGTATCTTCTAGCTTTCTGGCCGTTTCTCTCAGATGAAGATCTGAGTCGCCGCCGGCTCCCCGGCTGCCTTTTTTCAGAAGGGTAACCGGAGGGAATTCATAAGCGTGGGTCTCTGCCGCAGTGTGAGTTGCGATTTCATCCTTAATATTGCTGATGCCGCTCTCGATTTCCTCCTTAGTAGAGCGCGGATTCCTCATGACCGCATTTTCTTTGGGGGGGTCCTCGGAAGCTGCTTCTGCCGGAGGATCGGAACGATGGATCTCAAAGGTTTCCTCACGGGGCTCATCCGCGGAAGGTTCCGGAACATTGACTGTCTCCGCCTTATCAGCTGAAGTTCCGGAAGCCCTTCTTTTCCGTCTGGCCGGCTTTTCTTTTGCCGGCTGCTCTCCTGGTTCCCCTCCAGGGGTCAGGTTAGCATCCACTAAAGTATCTTTCGCCCTGCGGGAACGCCTGCCGTCCCCCTGTTCTTCTATGGATGCTGCCGCCGTTCTCTGGGCTTTTCTGGTCTTCCGTTCGCTTTGGGCTGTCTGGTATACCCGGCTCCCCCCTTTTTTCAAAAATGAAAAAAAGGAGCGCTGAGTGATTAGAATCAATGAGATAATGAGAGCTATGATTAGGATTACATAAGCACCAGCTATTCCGAAAGCCAGACTGCTGATATTGCAGAGCACGCCCCCCAGTACGCCGCCCCCGGTTTTATATTTTGACGAGGTTTCATAATATTCTAAAATAGTTGTGCCTTTTAAATACCCCTCTGTAAACAGCTGCATTAAACCGCAGGCCGCCAAAAAAAACAGGATGCTGCCTATCAGCTTCTTGCGTGCCAGCTTGTTCTGTCTGTTGGATATGAAAAAAGCAATTGCCAGAAATAAATAAATTGGAAATATATAAGACATGAGACCAAAGATCCCAAAGAAAAAGGCGCTGATCCCATTGCCAACCACGCCTCCAATCCCAAAATTACTGATGAGCAGGATGATTGACAGAGCAAGGATTACCAGCAGGAATATTTCTCCATAAAGCAAGTTCTCAGAAGCAGTTTTCCTGCCGGCTGTCTTCTTTTTTGTTGTTCTCTTTTTCGCTGTGGCCATTCGGGCTCCCCTCCCTTATTGTTTTACGCAATTACAAAGCAAAATGACATACGATCGCCACAATACCCATGAAAAAGCAATAGATGGAAAAATACCGGAACTTTTTCTTCTGTACCATAATAAGCATAGTCTTGATACAGATATACCCCACAATACCCGCAATTACAGTGCCTCCGATGTATGTCAGCATCATCTCCCAGCCAATATCCAGACCAGGGATGTCCTTAAATTCCAGAATTGCCGCTCCAAGGACAGCCGGAATTGACATCAGGAAAGAATATTTTACGGCGAACTTGCGGTTAAACCCGCAGAGAAGGCAGGCTACAATAGTAGTACCCGAGCGGGATACCCCGGGAAATGTTGCCAGTCCCTGACATGCGCCTATCGCCAGCGCATGCCAATAGCTTACATCCTTAGGAATTTTCTGTCCGGCTTTAAAATAATCCACTACAAGCAGAAGTACGCCTGTCACCATAAGTCCGATTCCCGGGGCCAGAAGCGTTGCGGCGGCAGCTGTTACAACCTCCTTCATAAGCAAGCCTATGACACCCGTGGGAATGGTGGAAACGATAATCAAAAGAATCATCTTCCGGTAATTATTGGAAATAATTTTTTTATATCGTCTGGCGTCCCCCTCTTTTTTATTATGTACCATTGTCTTGGCATTCTGAATTATGTCATAGACAATTCTGCAGAATTCCAGAATCAGACGGGCAATGTCTTTGCGAAACGCAACTAAGATTGCGATCAGCGTTCCCACGTGGAGCATAACATCATATAAGATTCCAGTATCGGTATTGATCTTTAATATATTTTCAAATATAGCCAGATGTCCGGAACTGCTGATGGGTAAAAATTCCGCGACACCCTGTATTACCCCCATGAGCAGGGCTTCTAATATCGTCATTGTACAATTCCTTTTCTTTTGTATTTAAGCAACTGTGCTCAATCCGATATTATAGCATAATTTCCGGTTTTGCACAATTAGTAATTCGTGTAAACAGTCTCAGACCGGGGGAGTTTCCAGATAATTCCAGCCCGCTCCCGGCCTGAGGAAAGGTTACTGCTGTTTGGATTCCTCAATCAGCTGGTAGAGCTTCTTCAGTGCCTGGCTTATGCCGCCCACCTCATCAATCAGGCCTTCCCTGACTGCTTCTGTGCCCTCCAGCATTGTACCCACATCTTTTACCAGCTGGGTAGTATCCAGCATCAGGGTTTCTATTCTCTCCTGCTTCATGTTTGAGTGGGCAGAGATAAATCCGGTGATTCTGTCCTGTATCTTTTCCATGTTTTTGTAAGACTGCATCACGCCGATAAACATACCGTTGGTCCGCACCGGATGGATGACCATAGTTGCACTTGGCACGATGAAGGAATAGTCTGCGGATACGGCCATAGGCACCCCTATGGAATGTCCCCCGCCCAGAACAAGAGATACGGTGGGCTTGCTAAGGGATGCAATCATTTCCGCGATGGCAAGGCCTGCCTCCACATCTCCTCCTACTGTGTTCAAAAGGATAAGAAGTCCGTCTATCTCCTGATTGTCCTCGACCATGGCAAGCCGGGGAAGCACATGTTCGTACTTTGTCGTTTTGCTGTTGTTGGACAGGGATTCATGTCCCTCAATCTCCCCGATAATTGAAAGAAGATGGATTCTGTGATCTTCATTGTTCTCATTGAGAATTACCTGTCCGAATTCCTGAATCTGCTCATTCTGTGCCGCAGTTTTTTCTAATTCTTTTTGTTTATTTGCATCTGTATTATTATTCATAGCTGCCTCCTTTTTTGCAGATAGTATGTGTGAAAGGAGGACAAAAAATACGGGAAAGCGTTCCGAAAATGTACCGGAAAACTTTCCCCGCTTTTTCTCATATTCCATTACAGCAATTCTTTACTCATCCCAATTGTGATATACATACTGCACATCATCATCGTCCTCCAGAAGATCCAGCGTCTTCTGCAGATTTTTAACAGCTTCCTCATCTGTAAGTTCCACATAGGTCTGAGGTATCATCGTTACCTCTGCCTCAATCATGGGAATGTTCATAGCCTCAAGTGCTTCTCTGACCGCCGTAAAAGAATCCGGATCGGTGAGGATCTCATAGCTGTCATCCTCTTCCTGGAAGTCTTCCGCGCCGGCATCCAGGGCTGCCATCATCAGATCATCCGCGTCCATCCCGCATTCCTCTTTGTCGATGATGATCTGCCCCTTTTTATCAAACATAAAGGACACGCATCCGGGAGTACCGATGCTCCCGTTTCCCTTGGTAAACGCACTCCTCACATTCCCCGCGGTGCGGTTCTTATTGTCTGTCAGAGTATCTACGATAATAGCGATTCCATTCGGACCGTATCCCTCGTATGTAATATACTCGTAATTATCTGCATTGGAATCTCCCGCTGCTTTTTTGATGCCCCTTTCAATGGTATCGTTGGGCATGTTATTGGCTTTGGCTTTCGCGATAACATCTCTGAGCTTACTGTTATTCGCCGGGTCCGGACCTCCCTCTTTTACGGCTACCACGATTTCTCTCCCGATAACCGTGAAGATTTTACCCTTCTTGGCATCATTCTTTTCTTTCTTATGCTTTATATTTGCGAATTTTGAATGTCCTGACATGCTTCTTCTCCTTCTTTTTCTTCTTGTAATTTTTTTACACGGACTTTTTGAACCGTATTATTTAATACGGACAGGATCTCGAAGGAATACCCTTTTCCCTGTACCTCTCTGTCCTCTTCTATATTGGGAATATGTCCCAGGATAGAAGTTAAATAGCCATTTAGTGTTTCATACTCTTCTTCCTCAAAATCAATCCCCAGCACTTCTCCCACCTGTTCTAAAGGTGTAAGGCCGTCCATGATCAGGGTATTGTCATGCTGTGTCTGTATGAAATTATCGTCTTCATCGTATTCATCGAGTATATTTCCCACAATTTCTTCCAGAATATCCTCCATGGCTACCAGGCCGGAGGTTTGTCCGTATTCATCCACAACAATCACCATATGCACCTTTTTAGCCTGCATATGCTTAAAGAGCAGATTGATATTTCTCGTTTCCGGAATAAATACAGCGGGACGAATGAGATGAGAAATCTCTTTCAGCTGCTTATCTCCATTATGGTGATAGGTGAGCTGCTTCATGGCATCCTTCAGATGAAGAATCCCCTGAATATTATCAATATCTCCGGAATACACCGGATATCTGGAATTGCTTTTTTCCAGCATAACGCCGATGGCCTCATCTAAGGTCAATTCCTCATCCAGACTGTTAATATTCTTCCGGTGAGTCATAATATCCTTTGCCTCGGTATCGCTGAATTCCATAATATTCTGGATCATCTCTGCTTCGCCCTCTTCTATAACCCCCTGCTCGTGTGCCTCGCCCACGATGGATATAATCTCTTCTTCCGTAAGATCGTCAGAGACTTTATTGGGGTCAATGCCGAAGATCCGGACCACCAGATTGGATAATTTTGTAATAACAAAGGTGAACGGACGGCAAAGCTTCATGGCCAGCCGTACAAAACCGACATAACGGTATGCATACTTTTCAGGATGATAACTGAAGATTTTTTTAAAGGATAGGATCCCAATACCCAACAATAAAATCAGGATAACCAGAATTACAAGTATAACAGAAATCACTGATAAAACGGAAACTGATATGTATTGGTCCAGTGCATACCCTCTAAAAAGGCGAATCAGATATGGGGTAAAGCCGCGCACGCCCAGATAGCCTGCCAGAATACTGAAAAGTGTTGCAATCATCTGAAGCGTGTTGACAAATCCTGTGGGATTCTCCAGCATTTTCAGCAGATATCCTGCCTTTTTATCCCCGTCATCCGCCTTTTTCTCCAGCTCACTTTCACTCACCCTCTGTATGGCGGCCCCAAATCCATATAAAATACCGTTAATTATGATAAATAAAACAAAAATTATGCAGGCCCATATAGGGCTGCTACTCCCATCGTCCATGAAAAGCTCCTTTATTTTCCAAATTTCTCATTTGTCATTAAAAATATATCATTTTCATTTACGTTCGTCAAGATTACGCCTGTATGTAGGAAGATCCAGACTAATGCAAAGTGCCTGATTCACTTTCATAAGGATATCCTGATCCAGATGGCAGACCTTATCTTTTAATCTCCTTTTATCGATTGTGCGCAGCTGTTCCAGTAAAATAACGGAATCCTTTACAATGGCATAAGATGCTGCATCAATTTCAATATGAGTCGGTAATTTGGCTTTATTCATCTTGGATGTAATGGCGGCGCAGATTACTGTGGGGCTGTGCTTATTGCCCACATCGTTCTGTATGATTAAGACCGGGCGGATTCCTCCTTGTTCACTGCCCACCACCGGCCTTAAATCAGCGTAAAATATATCACCACGTTTTATAACCACACAATTCACACTCCGATTCTTATTGCCGGGCACCGCATACAGCGGCCCGGCAATTATGTTATAGCCATAGTATTGCCATCTTCCTCATGTGTATTCAAACTGTATGTAATTTTTGCTAATTAATCTACATCAAAATAATCGGTCTGTTCTGCAATCGCTCCATTCTTTAAATACACCCGGGGAACCCGTTTGTTGATTTCTGTTACAAATTCATAATTAATCCGGCCGCAGAGATCTCCCAGCTCATCGGCAGTGATCGTCATCTCTTCATCCGTTCCCAGAAGTGTTACCGGATCCAGTTCCTGTACATTGGGAATCCTGGTGACATCTACCATAAACTGATCCATACAGATTCTGCCCAGGATAGGTGCCTTCTGGCCCCGTATCAGGACATGCCCCTTGTTGGAGAGAAAGCGGGGATAACCGTCTGCATATCCCACCGGGATGGTGGCTATCTTTGTCTCCCAGTCTGTTTTAAAGGTGCCTCCCAGGCTTACCGCCACATCCGCCGGCACAGTCTTAATAAAAGCAATATGGCTTTTTAAAGACATCACAGGCTTCAGGGAAACGATATCCTTTTCTACCTTGCTGGAGGGATACATGCCATAGAGGGCTATGCCGGTTCTCGCAAGATCCAGATTAGCCTCCGGTACACGGATCAAAGATGCGCTGTTGGAACAATGCTTCAGCGGTATATGAATGCCTGACTTTTCCACCAGCTCCAGGAAATTAAGATAACGGTCCAGCTGTACATACGCGGGGCGCTTGCTTGTTTCGTCTGCCCTGGTAAATTGGGAATACAGGCCCTCCACTTTGATATTAGGCAGGAGCTGAATGCTTTGTATTAACTTAATGCTTTCTGCCGTATCGGAAAAACCTGTATTGGACATACCTGTGTCCACGGATAGGTGCACCTTGATTATTTTTCCTGCCCTTTGCCCCGCTTCGGACAGCTCCCGTGCCATATCCAGCTTAAAAACGGTGGGGCGGATATCGTATGCTGCTATTGTATCGTAATGCTCCCGGAATGAATAGCCCAGAAGCAGTATGGGGTTGTCAATGCCGTTTTTCCGGAGACTGACGGCCTCCTCCACTGTGGCCACTCCAAATCCCCAGAGGTAGTCCAGATCTTTTATATGGCGGGCAATGGGGACCGCTCCGTGCCCGTAGGCGTCAGCCTTCAGGACAGCCAAAAGTTTGGTGTCCATATGTATATTGCGTTTCAGATTTTCCATATTGTGAACAATTGCGTCAAGATCGATAGAAGCGTAGATACGGCTGTATTTTTTCATTTTTTATCCTCTTTCTCTCATAATAGGTGCCAGTCCCCGGATAATATCCCGGGCCAGCATACTATAGGATCCAAGCTTTTCTTTTGCAATATCCCCTGCCCTTCCATGGATATAAACCCCAAGAGGAGCAGCTTTCTCCGCCGGCAGGCCCTGGGCCAGCAGGCCGGCAATCACACCGGTAAGAACATCTCCCGCTCCGGCAGTAGCCATTCCTTCGTTGCCGGTCAGGTTCAGATAACAGGTACCGTCCGGGAGGCAGGTCACTGTCCGGGCATCCTTACAGACACAGACAAGGTTTTTGGACCGCCCGTAAGCCTGTACATTTTTAGGGAATTCTTTTTTCAGGGCAGACACCGTGGTGTGGAGCAGACGGGCCATCTCTCCCATATGAGGCGTAATCACACAGGGGCCGCTTCTTTTTGCCAGAAGTTCTTCCTGTGTGCTCAGCAGATTCAGGCAGTCAGCGTCCAGTACCATGGGTTTTCTGCTGTTTTCCAGAATCCAGGCAATCATATCCAAAAGCATGGGATCTTTGCCAATGCCTGGTCCGATAGCGATTACATCCGCCCACCCAACTGCCTCACCCACCGCCCGGGGATTCCAGTCCTCCTCCCCGTATACAGAGAGCATCGCCTCAGGGAGCTGCGTCTGCAGTATGATTCTGTTTTCTTCCCGTGTATGTATCCTCACCATTCCCGCTCCTGCTGCCAGACAGGCGTTGGAGGCCAGAAAAGCAGCACCGCTCATTCCTTTGGTCCCTGCGATCATCAGCACCTTGCCAAAATCACCCTTATTCCCGGAAGGCTGCCGTTTCGGAAGAAGACCAAGCTCTCTCTCATCCATACAGGAATAATACTTTCTTGTATCCCCAGTCTCCATCATCTGTATTCCGATATCGGCCACCGCCAGTTCTCCCGCATACTCAGCACCGGGATAGAAATACAGCCCTGCTTTGGGAAAGGCAAAGGTTACTGTTTTGTCTGCCCTCACAGCTGTTCCCATAATTTCCCCTGTGTTTCCGTGGATTCCCGAGGGGATGTCGACGGAAATGACCCTTGCAGATGCAGCGTTAATCGATGTAATAACATCATTATACCTCCCGCTTACCTTTCTGGAAAGACCAACGCCAAAAATTGCATCTACTATAGTAGTATATTCATCCCACGCCGGGTTATTAACAAATGGTACCCTGTAATTTTTTGCTATGTCTATTTGTATGCGCATTTCCTCTGTCCAGCGGTCTTTATTCCCCACTAAAAATATTTCAGCCGTAACTCCTCTGTTGTGAAGAATCCTGGCCATTGCCACGCCGTCTGCCCCATTGTTGCCGGACCCGCAAACAAGCAAAATCCGCTCTTTTGAAAATAGCGGTTCCCTGATTTCCTCCACTGTACACAGCGCCGCCCGCTCCATCAATACAAGGGACGGAATCCCCATATCCTTTATTGTGTGGGCATCCAGGGCTTTCATCTGTTCGCTGGTTACTGCGTAATGCATATATCCCCCTCCTCCTTGTTCGAAAAATTAGCAGCGGAAGCTCCGCTGCTAATTTCTTAATTTATTGTTGATGTTCATTCACATATCTGTTCAGATTATAGGACAGCCGCATCAGGCTTTCCGACAAGTGCACATTTTCCACAATCACATTTTCCGGTAAAGTGAGATCCAGGTGGGCAAAATTCCATATCGCCTTTATATTATTAGCCACCAATAAATCTGCCATCTCTGCGGCTTTGTTTTTCGGCAGTGTCAGGGCGGCTATCTGTACACTGTTATTCTTTAAAAACTCCTCCAGATCGCTTATCATCTTAATCTCAATTCCACGGACAGATACTCCTGCCAGTACGGGATTGACGTCAAACAGTCCAACTACCTTAAAACCTCTTTTTTCAAACTGAACATAATTAGCCAGCGCCTGTCCCAGATTGCCGGCTCCCAATATAATCATATGATGCACATGGTCTAATCCTAAAATTTTACCGATCTCCGTGTACAGGTACTGCACATTATATCCATACCCCTGCTGACCGAAACCGCCGAAATTATTAAGATCTTGTCTGATCTGAGATGCTGTCACCCGCATCTTCTCGCTTAGTTCATTGGAAGAGATTCGCTCTACTCCGTCTTCCATTAGTTCACCCAAATATCGGTAATAGCGAGGTAGTCTGCTTATCACTGCCCTAGAAATCCCCTTAGCGTCCAAAAACTTACCCTCCTATTCTATTCTTGGTTTTATTATATATAACCGTTAAAATAATGTCAAATGATTATTGGATTTTTTCGGTTGTCAAATTTTGTTTTTTCGTTATAATAGGTATAGGAAACGGAGGAAGTGTTATGATACTAGCTTGTCAGGAAATAAATAAGACATTTGGAAGTATGCATTTGATAAAAAATGCTTCTTTTCACATAGAGGAGAGAGAAAAGGCTGCTTTAATCGGCATTAACGGCGCCGGGAAAACCACACTGCTGAAAATAATTATGGGGGAGATGCCCTCTGACTCAGGGGAAGTAATCCTTGCGAAAGGGAAATCTATCGGTTATCTTGCACAGCATCAGGAGCTGGACGGGGACCGAAGCATATACGATGTACTCCTGGAGGTAAAACAGCATATTTTGGACATGGAAAAAAAGCTGCGTTCCATTGAAGTTGAAATGAAGCATACCGCAGGCAGTGAACTGGATCGTCTCATGGAGGCGTATTCCCGTCTCTCACATGAATTCGAGCTGAGAAACGGATATGCCTATAAAAGCCAGATTACCGGGGTTCTGAAAGGGCTTGGGTTTTCCGAGGAGGACTTTGATAAACCAGTCTCTACACTGTCCGGAGGCCAGAAAACCAGGGTTGCCCTGGGAAAGCTTCTGCTGTCCGAGCCTGATATTATTCTCCTGGACGAGCCCACCAACCACCTGGATATGGAGTCTATCACCTGGCTGGAGTCATATCTGCTGAATTATCCGGGTGCTGTTCTGATTGTCTCCCACGACAGGTACTTCCTGGACCGTGTAGTTACAAAAGTGGTGGAGATTGACTTTGGGAAGGTGACAACCTTCCTGGGAAACTATTCTGCCTACGGAGAAAAGAAGGCCATGATACGTAATGCCGAGTATCAGGCTTATCTCAATCAGCAGAAGGAGATCAGGCACCAGGAAGAAGTCATCACCAAGCTAAAACAGTTTAACCGGGAAAAGTCTATTCGGCGAGCGGAAAGCCGGGAAAAGATGCTGGAAAAAATCGAAGTCCTGGAAAAGCCCCCGGAAGCCGCAGACCAGATGCGGATACAGCTGGAACCCCAGATTGTCAGCGGAAATGATGTACTGGACGTAGAACATCTCGGTAAGTCCTTTGATTCTCTGAAGCTGTTTGAGGATCTGAATTTTTCAATAAAACGGGGAGAACGGGTAGCTGTCATAGGAAACAACGGTACCGGCAAAACTACCATTTTAAAAATTTTAAACGGACTGATTCCCCCGGATACCGGCGTCTTCCATCTGGGCAGCAAAGTACACGTGGGGTATTATGATCAGGAGCACCATGTACTCCATATGGAAAAAACTATTTTCCAGGAAATATCCGATGACTATCCACGGCTGACCAACACACAGATCCGCAATGTGCTTGCCGCCTTTTTATTTACAGGAGATGACGTATTCAAACAGATCCAGTCCCTAAGCGGCGGGGAGCGGGGAAGAGTCTCCCTGGCTAAGCTTATGCTCTCAGAAGCAAACTTTATTATTCTGGATGAGCCCACCAACCATCTGGATATTATGTCCAAAGAGATCCTGGAGCAGGCCCTTTGCGGCTATACAGGTACTGTGCTCTATGTCTCTCATGACCGTTATTTTATTAACCAGACTGCCACAAGGATCCTGGAGCTGACGAATCACAGCCTGGTGAATTATATTGGAAATTACGATTATTATCTGGAAAAAAGGGACGAACTCACTCAGATCTATGCCCCAGGAGAGGAGCCGCAGACTGCGGAACTATCCACAGCTTCCCCTACCAAGACGTACTGGCAGCAGCAGAAAGAGGACCAGGCCAGGAGAAGAAAACGGGAGAATGATCTAAAAAAAGTGGAGGCGGAAATCGAGAAGCTGGAAGGCAGAGACAAAGAAATTGACTGCGAGATGGAGAAGGAAGAGGTTGCCACAGACGTGGCCCAATGTGTGAAGCTCAGCAATGAAAAGGCTGAAATTTCCCTCAAGCTGGAAGCTCTCTATGAAAAATGGGAGGAACTGGCCTAGGCGTCAAAAGAAGGAGAGAAGGCATTCTGTTATTAATACTGCCCTCTCTCCTCTTGTGTATTTTATTTACAGATTTTCTTTTACTGCCAGGATAAATTCACGGCTGTTCAGTACTGTTGGATTTTCGATGGTGGTAATCAGAGCAAGATCCTTTGTCATCTTTCCGCTCTCGATGGCTGCTATAGTAGCTGTCTCCAGTTTATCGGCGAACTCCATCAGTTCCTGATTGCCGTCCAGCTCTCCTCTTTTTCTCAGAGCTCCTGTCCAGGCAAAGATTGTTGCCACAGAGTTAGTGGAAGTCTCCTCCCCCTTCAGATGTTTGTAATAATGACGCTGTACCGTACCGTGGGCAGCCTCGTATTCAAAGTATCCGTGAGGAGATACCAGGACTGAAGTCATCATAGCCAGAGAGCCAAATGCAGAAGAAACCATATCACTCATTACATCACCGTCATAATTCTTGCAGGCCCAGATAAAACCGCCTTCTGCTTTCATAACACGGGCAACCGCATCGTCAATGAGTGTATAGAAGTATGTAATGCCTTCCGCCTCAAATCTGTCTCTGTATTCTTTTTCATATACTTCCTGGAATATATCCTTAAATGTATGATCGTATTTTTTGGAAATGGTATCCTTAGTTGCAAACCATAAATCCTGTTTTGTGTCAAGGGCATAGTTAAAACAGCTCTTTGCAAAGCTGCTGATGGACTCATCCAGATTATGCATCCCCTGTACAATTCCGGGGCCTGCAAAGTTATGCACCAGTTCTCTCTTCTCCGTGCCGTCCTCAGCTGTGTATACCAGTTCTACCTTACCGGGACCGGGAATCACCATTTCCGTATTTTTATATACATCCCCGTATGCGTGACGGGCCAGAGTTATGGGCTTTTTCCAGTTGCGGACACAAGGTTCAATCCCCTTAACCACGATAGGCGCGCGGAATACGGTTCCGTCCAGCATGGCACGGATCGTGCCGTTAGGACTTTTATACATCTCCTTGAGATGGTATTCATCCATACGGGCCGCATTGGGAGTGATTGTGGCACATTTGACCGCTACTTTATACTTCATGGTTGCCCTTGCGGCATCTACTGTTACCTGATCATTTGTTTCATTTCTGTATTCTAATCCCAGATCATAGTATTCTGTGTTTAAGTCAATAAAAGGGGACAGTAATTCGTCCTTGATCATCTGCCAGAGAATGCGGGTCATCTCGTCTCCGTCCATCTCCACTAAAGGCGTCGTCATCTGAATTTTGCTCATTTTTTACCTCCTGTTATTAAGTCGTCATCTGCTTTTAATATGTCTTCCAGGTTATAATGTCCCAGATTTTCTATTGTGTTAAGAATATGCTGGGTAGCAACCTCTTCTGCCTTCCCGGCGTCCCCGGCGCGCAGGGCATCCAGGATCTTGTGATGCTCTTCGTTTGTCTTTTTACAGCGGATTCTATTGGATATGGAAGCTTTTCTTACCTTCTGCACATACTGGTGATAGTCTGAAAGGGTATGTGCCAGGATCTTGCTGTTGGAAGCCTCATAAAGCAGCTCATGGAATCTTCCGTCAAGTTCAAATACCTGATCATAGTGCTCCTTCTGGGCATGATACTCGGACAGAAACGCAGTCTCTTCCATAAGATCCAGCTGCTCCTTTGTAATGCTCTGGGCCGCCCATTGGGCACAAAGCCCTTCCAGCTTGGCTCGGATTCGGTAAATATCCTGAATATCCTTCACCGTAATGCCAGTCACAAAAGCCCCTTTGTTAGGAACAATATGCACCAGTCCCTCCAGTTCCAGCTGGCGCAGCGCCTCCCGCACCGGTGTGCGGCTGACACCCAGCTCCCCTCCGATAGCGGCCTCTATCAGTTCATCTCCCTGCTGATATCTGCCGCTTAAAATATCCTCTCTGATTTTTTGAAAAACTTTGCCTCGAAGTGACGATTTCTTTAATTCGCCTCCCGGGCCGTCATAGTCTGCCACAATTAGACCTCCTTGTTAATTCGTTCCCAGCGTAATTCCAAGCCGCTCACAAGTCTCTGCGATCACAGATGTAAGCTCATCATCGGTCAGTACCGTAACACGTCCATCCTCATATTCTTTATCTACCCAGGCTTTTACCATTGCTACCAGTTCGCAGCTTTTACTTACCTGCGCATCTCCCTTCAGACGGTAATGTGTATTAATCCAGTGGGCAATGCCTGCCAAGCCTGAAGTGTTGGAGACTGCGACCTCTACCGGACGGTTCAGAAACTTTTCTGTATCAAAAATGTTGTAGATCTCTTCATTTTTCAGAAGACCGTCCGCATGGATCCCTGCCCTTGTAATATTAAATGCACGTCCCACAAAGGGGGTTCTGGAAGGCAGACGGTAACCGATTTCCTTTTCATAGTAATCTGCCAGTTCCGTGATCACCGTTGTATCCATCCCGTCCAGGGTTCCCTTTAACTGGGCATATTCAAAAACCATAGCTTCCAAAGGCGTATTTCCGGTCCGCTCTCCAATGCCGAACAGAGAACAGTTCACTCCGCTTGCACCGTAGAGCCATGCTGTGGTAGAATTGCTTACTGCTTTATAAAAATCATTGTGACCGTGCCATTCAATTAATTCTGAGGGAACTCCGGCATGTGTCATGATGCCGTATATGATCCCCTGCACAGAACGGGGAATTACTGCCCCTGCATAGTTTACACCATATCCCATAGTATCGCAACAGCGAACTTTAATGGGGATCTGGTATTCTTTCATCAGTCTCATCAGCTCAAGACAGAAGGGGATCACATAACCATAAATATCCGCCCTTGTAATATCCTCCAGATGGCATCTGGGACTTACTCCAATCTCAAGGCATTCTTTGATGATGCTTAAGTAGTGTTCCATTGCCTGTCTTCTGGTCATCTTCATCTTATAAAAGATATGGTAATCCGAACAGCTTACCAGGATTCCTGTCTCTTTTAATCCGATATCTTTCACCAGTTCAAAGTCTTTTTTATTCGCCCGGATCCAGCTGGTCACTTCCGGAAACTGATAGCCTCTTTCCAGACATTTATAAACAGCATCCCTGTCCTTCTTGCTGTACAGGAAAAATTCACACTGGCGGATTTTCCCTTTGGGTCCCCCCAGTCTGTGAAAGTAATCATACATAGTAATAATCTGTTCCGTAGAATAAGGAGCGCGTGACTGCTGTCCGTCCCGAAATGTGGTATCTGTAATCCAGATATCATCCGGCATATGATGGGGAACAATGCGGTCATTAAATGCAATCTTAGGCACCTCAGTGTAGGGAAACAGGTTACGGAATACATTGGGGGTCTCCACATCTACCAGAGGATACATATGTTCCTCAAGAGTTAACAAATTCGTATGCGGATCCATCTTTACAGGTCTGTTTTGCATGTTCTTTACTCCTTTTTCTCAATTCTTTCTTTTTTGTATCATCGTATACAATCAAACAATTAAGATGATTGTATACGATGATACAATATTTGTCAATGCATTCCAGGAAATTTTAGGAAGCTAAAAAATCATGAATTGAAAAGCTTCCCCATCCCTGAATGTTGTGGGTGTACCCAAGATCCCTTGCTGTCTCCTTCAGCCTGTATTTTATTTCCAGGTTGCTCATTGCCGGATATTTTTCCAGAAGCAGGGCAATTGCCCCGGATATCATAGGCGTGGACATAGAAGTCCCGCTCTTAACCGTATAAGACCTTCTGTCCGGTTTGGAGGAACAGGAAATAATGCTGTTGCCCGGGGCCACAATGTCCGGTTTGCAGATGCACTGACTGGTGGGTCCCCTTCCGGAGATCCCCTGATGGCGTGTCAGCATATCACTGGAGCCCACGGTTATCACCTTTTTGCTGCTGCCCGGAGCGGTAATGGTTCCCGGGTGCGGCCCCATGTTGCCTGCTGCGGTTACTACGATAAAGCCATCATCCCAGGCAGCCTCCACTCCTTCAATCAGGTCTTTATGTTCATCGTTTACTTTTTGTGTGGTGCCCACAGAGATGTTAATAATCCGTATATTGTAATTTTCTCTGTTCTCTCGTATCCATTCCAGGGCTTTCAGTACATGGGCTTTGCTGCCGTTTCCATCCTGATCCAGCACTTTAAGCGCGATAAGATCACAGGCGGGCGCCACTCCGCAGTAACGCCCCTTAGAAGCTATGCCGGCTCCCCCTATGATTCCCGCCACATGAGTTCCGTGTCCGTTGTCATCGTAGGGGGTGCGGCGATGATGAATAAAATCCTTAAAAACAACAATTCTATCTTCAAAATCCACATGGGGAAAGATACCGGTATCCAGTATCGCTACCCCGATATGGCGTCCAGTCAGCTTATAGTTCGTGTCCAATTGTATTGCCTCGTTATTTATGCTTACTTTAAGATATTCGCTATCAGAAAAAAAGCCATTAGCCTACTTTAATTCTTTGCAACATAAAATGAAAGCAAGGAAACATTTAAGGAGATTTTCTTGGCAGAAATACGAGATATGATACTGGATCAGAATTACGGAGATTTCATTATCCCCAACCGGCAGGGATTTCTGGAAAATTACAGGGAATACGGTGCACAGGTATTAAACAGGTATTACGGACTGATACACTATCCCTTAAACGGCAGATTCTTGGAGTATCTGAGCAGCTTTACCTATAATTTCACTCCAAAGATCCTGACTCTTATGGATACCGTCAGTCTTGATGCCTCCGGAATCACAAGAGTACAGAACCAGCCGACCCTGAATTTAAAAGGAAGCAGTATACTCATGGGATTTGTGGATACCGGGATCGACTACACCCATCCGGTTTTCCGCAGAAGTGACGGGAGCAGCAGGATCTACGGTATCTGGGATCAGACAATCCAGACAGGAACACCGCCGGAGGGTCAGTACTATGGCACCGAATATACCAATGAGCAGCTCAATGAAGCCCTGCGTTCAGACACTCCCTCTGCGCTGGTTCCCACAGAAGACACCAACGGGCACGGTACCTTTCTGGCCGGTGTTGCCGCAGGCTCTGCAATACCGGAGGAAGATTTTATCGGTGCGGCTCCGGAAGCAGCCATCGCCATGGTAAAGTTAAAAGAGGCAAAGGATTATCTGAAGGAATTTTATTTTGCCACAGGACCCGGCCCCTTTTATCAGGACACGGATATTATTCTGGGCATACGTTATCTCCTGTCACTGGCAGGCCGGCTGAACAGGGCTCTTGTAGTATGCATTGGTCTTGGTACGAACCAGGGCTCCCACTCAGGGGAATCGCCTCTGAACTCCGTGCTGAGTTCTATTTCAGAAGAACGGGGGACCCATGCCGTCGTAGCTGCAGGCAATGAGGCTGGAAAGGCGCATCATTATTATCAGTCCACAAATACCAACTGTTATCACGAGGCAGAAATCCAGGTCAAAGAAAACACCTCTGGATTTACCATGGAACTGTGGGGTTCCCCCTTGGAGACCTACTCCGTGGGATTTGAAACACCTCTTGGAGAGGTGGTTCCCAGAATTCCGGCCCGGATCCGCCTGACAGACACCATTGATTTCGTTCTGGAGAGGACGAAGATCTTTGTGAATTATGAAGGAATACAGACGATATCCGGGGGACAAATGATATTTATTCGTTTTACAGACCCCACACCGGGAGTATGGAGGTTAAGAATATACTGCAGTTCTGAGGGAACCGGAAACTTTCACATCTGGCTGCCCGTGTCAGGCTTTTCAGATCCTGACGTGATATTTCTTCAGCCTAATCCGGACACCACTTTGACCACCCCTTCTGCCTCGGACCAGGTAATTACTCCCAGTACTTATAATGCCTATGACGGAAGCCTGTTTTTAAATTCCAGCAGAGGATACACCCGTCTTGGAGATATCAAGCCGGATATTGCTGCCCCCGGTGTCAATGTATTCGGTCCCCGTGCAGGAGGAGGCTTCACCACAATGACAGGATCCTCAGTTGCTTCTGCCATTACCTCCGGGGCAGTGGCTCTAATCGCCGAATGGGGAATCACCAACCCCAGCCAGGAGCGGGTATTCAACAGCGAGGAGATAAAAACACTGCTGATCCGGGGGGCGAACCGCAGCCCCTCAAGGCTCTACCCCAACCGGGAGTGGGGATACGGAACCCTGGACGTCTATCAGATCTTTTCATCTTTTTCATCTATTCAGTAACACATACAGGCCCTGACACATAAGATGAAGTGTAATCAAACAAAAATAATGGAGGAACAAACATGAGCGATTTAGCTGCTACAAACTGTGGATGCGGATGCGAAGATACTTGTCAGGGAGGTTGCGGATGCGGTGACCGCGGATGTGGTGTACGTTCAGACTGTGGATGTGGCTTCGGCGGAAATTCCTGTGGTTCTCTGATTTGGATCCTGATCCTGCTTTGCTGCTGCGGCAACGGCGGCTTCGGCGGTGATTCCTGTGGATGCGGATGCGGAAACGACAACAACTGCTGCTGGATTATCTTACTGCTTCTGTTCTGCGGAAACGGTTCTTTCTGCTAGTACCAGTCAATAAAAAGCCGGGGAGTTTTCCCCGGCTATTTTCTTTTATACCGCCGGACCCCCTGATTTATCTGAGGCTCCTGCTTTCTCACTCCCTGTTCGGGAGAATTCTTTTTCTTTTTTGCACACTCCAGATCGATTTCGTACAGAGTGTTATCTTCTATAATAAGCTTCGTTTTGTGTGTATTCATAGATAACTCCTTACTCCTTTATAGTTTATCTTATGTCATCTCCCAGTATCTGTCATATCTTAATAATGAAAAACATAGGCTTTAAAAAAAGTGAATTTTTATGAGTGAACAAAGATCAGACAACAGGACGATTCTGGATCAGATGGTCTCCCAGGATCAAATACAAGTAATGAAAGCTGCACTTCCTTATGTTCCCCCTTCCGGGCAGCGTTTTCTGTCCGTTATGGCCAAAATGATGGAACTGCAGAATACCATTTCCCTTTTTTCCAAACCGCGGGGAGAAATGAGTATCTGTGCGGTGGAAAATGAAAAGGTGGAGCCTCTGGAAATGCTCCAGGATATCCGCCGGTTCTGCAACGGACCTACTCAGGAGCGGATCGACAGCCTTATCAACACTCTGGTCATGGTTCAGATACTCGAACTGTCCCAGGATAACAACAACACATAAAGGAGGAATAAAAGATGGACAATAATGGAAACAATAAGGAAAATAATCAGAACAACAGCTGGATGAACCATCCAAATCTTTCGGGAATGGATCCGGCCAAACTGGCGATGCTCCAGTCCCTGGCGGAACAAGGCAGCCAGAAAGGACAAAATGATATTATGCCATTTCTCATGGCAGCAGCGTCCAAAAGCAAATCCAGCGGAATGCAGTTCTCAAAAAATGAGATGGATACCATTATTGAGGTGCTGAAGATTGGCAAACCGCCGGCTGAGGTTGCAAAGATAGATCGTATGCTGCAGCTTATGAAAATGATGCGTTAATATGCAGGGGCAGGGAGGGGCAGACTTTTGCCCCTTTTTCTTGCATTTCACGAAATGGGGTGCTATACTGAAAGACGCTGAAGCATCGTGTGTTCGAGACCTTCCACACGTTAAACAAAACTAAAGGAGAATCACTATGAAAAACAAAAACATAACCTTTATCACACAGGCTGCTGTAATTGCTGCTGTGTACGTGGCTTTGACTATGATCTTTGCCCCCATAAGCTTTGGACAGATACAGATCCGTCTTGCGGAAGCACTTACGATTCTGCCCCTGTTCACCCCGGCTGCTATTCCCGGGCTATTCGTGGGCTGCCTTCTGGGCAATATTATGGGAGGAGGGATTCTCCCGGATATACTATTCGGAAGTCTGGCAACCCTGCTGGGAGCTTTGGGCACCTACGGGGTGCGGCATTTCGGCCAGAGAATCCTGCTGGTGCTCCCACCCATTGCTGCCAATACATTGATCATACCCTTTGTACTGAGGTATGGATACGGCATTCATCTGCCCATCCTCTTTTTTATGGTGACGGTTGGCATCGGCGAGATCCTCTCCTGCGGGGTTCTCGGCGGAATTTTACTGGGCATACTAAAAAAGAGGCGGCGTGTAATTTTCAGAAACTACTAAGCTCTGGGAAAAATAGCTGTGTTCTGCAGGCTGAAAAGCCGCAGAACACAGCTATTTTCTGTTATTTTTTAAAATTCTCCAGAATGCAGTCCCGGAGTAAAATAAGTGCGTTTACTACTGATTGTTCTCTTATTTTGCTTCGGTTGCCGTTGAAATGGAATTCCCGTACCTTGGTCTCTCCCTTCAGACAGCAGGCAATAAATACAGTACCCACCGGTTTTTCGGGAGTTCCTCCGTCCGGACCAGCAATGCCGGTGACGGAAACTGCCACATCCGATCCTGTGGTAAAGTTGCCTCCCTTAGCCATTTCCTTTGCACATTTGCTGCTGACTGCGCCGTAGGTTTTCAGAGTGCTTTTTTTCACCATAATAAACTTTTTCTTGGCAGAATTCGAGTAAGTGACAAACCCCTGCTTCAGAACATCCGACGCTCCCGGAACATTGACGATCCGTGCGGATAAAGCGCCCCCGGTACAGGACTCTACTGTGGTAAGACGAAGATGCTGGGCCCGCAGAAGCTCAACCACCGCTTCCTCCAGTGTTTTATTCTCATCTGTAGTGTATATATTTTTGCCAAACCGCAGCTTCAGTTCTCTGACTACTGGTTTGATCAGCTGCTTGGCCTCTTTTTCACTGGAGGCTTTGGCGGTTACCCGGATATGCACCTCTGCTGTTTTGGCATAGGTTGCAATAGTTGGATTCGTCTGGGCAGCAATGAGATCGCTGATATCCGTTTCTGCCTTGCTTTCCCCGATTCCACAGATTTTAACCATCTCTGAATAAATGATCTCCGGCTGTTTTTTCCTAAGATAAGGGTATACGGCTTCCTCAAACATGGGCTTCAGCTCATTGGGGGGACCGGGAAGGAGAATAGCAGTCTTTCCTCCGGATTCTATGATTAGCCCGGGAGCTGTCCCGTTATGATTGTCCAGGACGGATGCCCCCTGGGGAATCAGGGCCTGCTTCCAGTTGTTGGCTGTAATTTTGCCTTCGGGCTGGGACTTTATATAATTATCCATAAATGCCTGAATTCTTTCTCTGGTATGCGGATCCTCCACCAGTTCCCTTCCCATTACCCTGGCTGTAATTTCTTTTGTCATATCATCCTTTGTGGGGCCAAGTCCTCCGCAGAGTATTACAATATCCGATCGGTCAATGGCCGTGGCAATGGCTGTGGTCATCCGCTCCTCGTTGTCGCCAACCACTGTCTGATAATAGAGGGAAAGGCCAAGATTGGCGCATTTTTCCGACAGATAGGCGGCATTCGTATTCACAATGTTTCCTAAAAGTATTTCTGTACCTACACAGACTAATTCTACAACCATACATTCTCCTTTCGCAGCAGCTGCAGGTCCTTAATCCTGCATGCTGATTACCTGCCTGTTCTTCCATAAGTAATCTACCAGTGACACAACGGTAAGAATCAAAGCCAGGTAGATAAAAACAGTCTCCGCTATGTCAAAAACACCGCCCAGATCGGCAATTAGCAGGATTGTCATTATCATCTGAGATACTGTCTTAAATTTGCCCCAGTAGCTTGCGGCAATTACGATCCCATTGTCTGAAGCAATAAGACGGAAACCGCTGATAATAAATTCCCGGCTTATGATTATGATCACCAGCCATGCATGGAGCTTGCCTGTCTCCACAAAACAGATCAGCGCGGAGCATACCAGCAATTTATCGGCAAGCGGGTCCATAAATTTTCCGAAATTAGTGACCAGATTGTCCCTTCTGGCCAGATATCCATCCAAAGTATCTGTAAGGCTTGCAACAATAAACAGAACCAGCGCGATCCACTTACCGGCGCTGCCCGCAGCATCTGTCAGCATAAAAAATACAAAAAACGGGATCATTATGACACGAAGACAAGTCAGTTTATTCGGTGTATTCATCAGCTAATTCTCCTATCAAATCATATTCTAAGGCTCCGGTGACATGAACCAGAGCAAAGTCTCCGGACATTAATTCTGTCTCTGTATTCACAAAAATATATCCGTCGATTCCCGGTGCGTCTGCATACGTACGGCCCACGTAGGCATTTTCATCAGCCACCTTTCCTTCTATCATCACCTCAAGCTCCATCCCAATTCTGGAGTCCCCCTTATCCAGAGAAATCTCCTGCTGGAGTTCCATAAGCTCGGCCTTGCGCTCTTCTTTTACCTCTTCCGGAATCTGCCCCTCCATCTCTGCTGCAGGCGTGTCTTCTTCCGGAGAATAAGGAAAGACTCCCATCCGGTCAAACTCCATCTCATCCACAAATCCCATCAGCTCCTCATGCTGCTCCTGGGTTTCCCCCGGAAAGCCCGTGATCAGAGTAGTCCGCAGAACGATATCCGGTATCTCCTGCCGAAGCGTATTCACCATGACCGTCAGCTGCTCCCTGGTCGTACGCCTGCCCATGCGCTTCAGGACAGCGTCATTGGCGTGCTGGATAGGAAGATCCAGATAATGACATATCTTTTTTTCATCCTTCATGACCTGAATCAGTTCGGGATATATCTCCTCAGGATAACAGTACTGAACCCGGATCCATCGAATTCCCTTGATTCTGCACAGGCGGCTCAGAAGGATATGAAGTGACTTTTCTTTGTAAAGGTCAAGTCCGTAGAGAGTAGTCTCCTGGGCTACCAGAATCAATTCCTTGACCCCCTGTTCCGCCAGATATTCTGCCTGGCGGATCAGATGTTCCATAGGTATGCTTCGGTAGCTTCCCCTCAATTTCGGAATAATGCAGTACGTGCAGTGTTTGTCGCAGCCCTCCGCTATTTTCAGATATTCATAGTGTCCCCCGGTGGTGACTACACGGTCTGTATCCGCCAGGGGCAGGAAGTTGATATCCTGAAACTCCAGGTATTTTTCACCGGCAAATACTTTGTCCAGGGCTGTAACTATCTCTTTATAGCTGGTAGTTCCCAGAACGGCGTCTACCTCCGGAATCTCCTCCGTTATTTCTTTTTGATACCGCTGGGCCAGACATCCGGTTACCAGAAGGGCCCTGCATTTACCGGTGTTTCTGTACTCAGCCATCTCCAGAATCGTATCAATGCTCTCCTGCTTGGCATCATGGATAAAACAGCAGGTATTAACGACTATTACATCTGCCTCCTCCTCTGTATCCGTGATTTCATATCCGCGGGCAACCAAAAGCCCGAGCATCTCCTCGGAATCCACAAGATTTTTATCGCATCCCAGAGAGATGAATAAAACTTTTTTCACTACATCAGTCTCCTTTTCTTTTTATGTATAAAAGGAGTGCCACCAGATACGCGCCACTCCTTTCTTGTTATTCTTCGCTTTCTTTTTTATCCAGCTCGTCGTCAGAGACAATCTTAACTTTCCCTTTATAAAGCTCCTCAACTGCAATGGACAAAGGCTTTTTCCCCCGGGAACTCACAAGGGGATCTTCCCCGCCGATAATCTGTCTGGCTCTTTTGCTGGTGGCCAGGACTATAGAATACCTGCTGTTTACCAATGGTGCCTCATCCGGTTCAAGCTCACTGTTTACTACCTGCATTAATTCTGAATAAGATGGATGTATCATATATCCTCATTCTCCTTTCATAAATACCTTTAATTCATTCCCAATCTGCTGTATCAGGGAAAGATTTTCACTGACTTTGTGGTGCTGACTCTGAATCACCTGATGCATTTCCTCTGCGCACTGCTCCAATTCATCATTGATCAAAAGATAATCATATCTTTCCATGCCCTCTGCCTCCTCGGCAGCTCTCTGCAGCCGGGATGCAATGACCTCGGAGGTTTCTGTGCCCCGTCCCACCAGCCTTCTTTTCAGCTCTCCGGCACTGGGAGGAGCCACAAATAAAAGAAGGGCGTCCGGAACCTTTTCCTTAACTTTTAAGGCTCCCTGGATCTCTATCTCCAGGATGACATCTCTGCCCGCCTCCAGCTGCTTTTCCACGTAGTCCTTGGGAGTGCCGTAATAATTCCCAACATACTGCGCATATTCAATCAGGGCATCCTCTTTAATTAGCTGTTCAAATTCTTCCCTTGTTTTGAAAAAGTATTCCCGTCCGTCTTCTTCTCCCTCCCTGGGGGCTCTTGTTGTCGCTGAGACAGACAGCGCGTAATTCATGTATCTGTTCATCAGGGCCCGCATCAGTGTGCCCTTGCCGGCTCCGGAGAATCCGGATACCACAACCAGTACTCCTTTTTTACTCATCATATTCCCCTTTAATCTCTCCCTCTCTGAAAGAGGAAAATCTTTTTGTAATCGTCTCCGGCTGCAGGGCGGAAAGCACAAGAATATCTTCCCCTGTCACAATGACAGACTTTGTCTTCCTTCCCTGGGTGGCGTCGACCGTTTTGCCGGCCTCCTTGGCGTTTTGTACCATACGCTTAATGGGAGCGGCATCGGGACTTACAACGGCAATTATCTTATCCGTATTTACAACATTTCCAAATCCAATGTTAATTAACTTTGCCAATGGTATCCCTCTCTGTTACTCAATATTCTGTATCTGTTCCCGGATTTTTTCAATCTCGGTTTTTAGATCAATGGCTGTATTGGAAGTTTCCAAATCATTCGCTTTCGAGAGAATGGTGTTTGCCTCCCGGTTCATCTCCTGGGCGATAAAGTCCAGCTTTCTCCCTATGCCGTCCCCTTCCTGCAGAACATTTTTCATATTATTTACATGGCTTCTCAGGCGGACCGTCTCCTCATCCGTGCAGATTTTATCTGCAAATAATACCACCTCAGCGGCTATACGGCTGTCCTCAATCTGAGAATCGGCCAGCAGCTCTCTGGTGCGTTCCTCCAGTTTGGCCCGATATTCCTTTAGAATCTCTGGAGCACGCTGCTCTACCAGATGAATCTTATCGTTCATTCCGTCTAATTTGGTAATAATGTCTTCTTTGAGATGCGCGCCCTCCTTTTTCCTTTCCTCCACAAACTGGCAGGCAGCCTGGGTAATTCCTTGTTCCAGAAAGCTCCACAGCTCCTTTTCATCCAGGGACTGCTCCTCCATGACGAACACTTCCGGATATTTCGAAAGATGGGACACGCAGATATCATCCTTCAGCTGAAACTCACTGCACATATCTCTGAGATATCCCAGGTACTCAGCAGCGATCTCCCGGTTGTACTTTATATTGACTCTTTTCTGGGTAAAGTCCTCGTAAGTGATAAATACATCAACTTTTCCCCTCTGAATGTATTCTTTCAGGAGATTGCGGATAGATGCCTCAAAAATGCTTAATTTCTTAGGCATCCGAAGGTTAATATCCAGGTATCTATGGTTCACGGACTTCATCTCTACGGTGAATTTTCTCTCTTCATCAGCGATCTCGGCACGGCCGAAGCCCGTCATACTTTTAATCATTTCATCCACTCTTTTCTGTTCCTGATTTGCCTCCCGGGCATAAACATACAAAATTATTATAAGTCATTACAAATCCCTAGTCAAATCCTTTTTCAAATGTATTTTGCCTGCAGACGTTTTTTCTGCTATAATAACTCCAGAACGGAAAGGAGATTTTTTATGGCATTCGACGGAATTACCATTGCAAATATAGTACATGAGTTAAATCAGACTATTACAGGAGGGAAGATCAATAAAATTGCCCAGCCGGAAGCAGACGAACTTCTTCTTACAATTAAAAATCAGAGAGTACAGCACCGGCTTCTCATCTCAGCCAGCGCCTCGCTCCCCCTGATCTATCTGACCCAGAACAATAAACCCAGCCCTCTTACAGCACCGAATTTCTGTATGCTTCTGCGCAAGCATATTGGAAGCGGAAAAATCACTGCAGTAACCCAGCCGGGGCTCGAGCGGGTCATCCGGATCGAGATTGAGCACCTCAACGAACTGGGGGATCTCTGTCACAAAACCCTGGCGGTGGAAATCATGGGAAAGCACAGCAACATTATTTTCCTGGATGAGACAGAAAAGATCCTTGACAGCATCAAACACGTATCCTCTCACATGAGTTCCGTACGAGAGGTACTTCCCGGCAGAAATTATTTTATTCCGGAGACCCAGGAGAAAAAAAATCCTCTGAATATTTCAGAAGATGAATTTGCCGATTTTGTCTACAGCAAACCCCTTCCGGTCTCCAAAGCTCTCTATACCTCTCTCACCGGAATCAGTCCTGTTATGAGCGAAGAAATCTGCTGCAGGGCCTCTGTGGACGGGGGCGCTTCTGTCAGCTCGCTTTCAGAAGCCGAGAAGATCCACCTGTTCCATACATTTGAACGGCTGATGGATGATATCCGGCAGGGGAACTTTTGCCCAACTATTATTTTCGAGGATGAGGCTCCCCTGGAATATGCCTCGGTTCCTCTTATGAAGTATGAGGGATTCCGGACAGAGGAATACGATTCTATCTCCCAGGTGCTGGAGCATTATTATGCGGCAAAAAATGTAATCACCCGGATCCGTCAGAAATCGGCAGATTTGAGAAAAGTGGTTCAGACTGCGCTGGAGAGGAACCGGAAAAAATTCGATCTGCAGACCAGACAGAAGAAGGATACTGTGAAAAAAGACAAATATAAGGTCTACGGGGAATTACTTAATACTTACGGATATAATCTGGAAGAGGGCTGCCGTTCCTTTCAGGCATTGAATTACTACACCAATGAAGAGATTGTCATACCCCTGGATCCTGCCATGACGCCCCAGGAGAATGCAAAAAAATATTTTGACAGGTATAATAAGCTGAAACGGACGGCTGAGGCGCTGGAAGAGCAGCTGAAGGATACACAAAGCGAGATCGAGCACCTGGAGTCTATCAGCACTGCCCTGGATATTGCCAGAAAAGAAGAGGATTTGGTACAGATTAAGGAAGAGCTTGTGCAGTACGGATATATAAAAAGGAAAGGACCTTCAGGAAAAAAAGTAAGAGTAACTGCAAAACCTCTCCATTATATTTCCTCTGACGGTTATCATATGTATGTGGGGAAAAATAATTATCAGAATGAGGAGCTGACCTTTAAATTTGCTGTGGGCAATGACTGGTGGTTTCACGCAAAAGGACAGCCAGGCTCCCACGTCATTGTTAAGACAAACGGAGACGAGCTGCCTGACCGCACCTTTGAGGAGGCCGGCCGGCTGGCTGCCTATTATTCCAAAGGAAGGCAGGCTCCCAAGGTTGAAATTGATTATACGGAGAAAAAAAATGTGAAAAAGCCCGGCGGGGGAAAACCAGGCTTTGTCATCTATTATACCAACTACTCTCTCATGATCGAACCGGATATCTCCGGGATTCATGAGGTAGTCTAGGCTCTCTTTTTCGGTGCAGTGAGATCATAGCTCTCCTGCACCATTCTTTTAATGTCTTTATCCGGGACCGTTCCGTCCAATATGATAGAATTCCAGTGCATTTTATTCAGATGATACCCGGGGATTACGGAGGAAAATGCCTCCCTCCAAAACTCTCTCCACTGGGGATCACATTTAACATTCACCCAAATATGTCCTTCCCGCTGAAAGATCCAGGCAAATACCTTCTGGTTTTCTTTGTGCCGCATCACGGTCCAGTTGGGATCCTGAAAGGGATAATCCTCATAAGAATTCTTAAGTTTCAGACAAAAGTCAATGACATCTTTTCTGTTTTTCATATCTATATGCTCCTCTGCTGGTGACTTAGCAAGTTCCCGGGAATTATCATAAGCAGACCGGGGTCCGCTTGTTCTTTATTATATCACGAGGGAAGGCCAGGTGACAAACCTTTATTCCCCTGTACCGATAGCTTCCACAATGCTCCTCTTCGCCGCCTGCCTTAAAGGAATGGCTGTGGCAGTAAGACAGACAAAAGCTGCGAATACCGATGCCGCAGCAACAGCAGACAGAGGGAGTTCCCGGAGTGAAAAGGAGCCGCCTGCCGCTCTGTAAATCACATAGGTACATAAGAGTCCTGCCGCTGAACCTGTACCGGCAGCCCAGAGGCTGTAATACACTCCCTCCCACAGAAACGTCTTGTACAGGGATCCCGTGCTCATTCCCACCGCCCGCTGTATACCGATTTCTGTGATGCGGGTGTGAATATTCGTATAAACAGTGTTGATTATATTTAAGATGCCGATAAGCCCGATAAAAATTATAAATCCCCAGCTGAGCAGCCGGATCTGTTGAAAGCTCTCCTCCAGCTGCCGGTCCGTGTTCCTGTAGGACAGCCAGGTACTCCCGGGGATCTGTCCGCAGAATGCCTTTAGTCTTTCTTCAAACGCAGCTTCATCAGCCCTGGAGGTCAGAACCGGATACAGTTCCGTATATTGACTGCTTCCTGTTAAACGATCGTAGAGCTTATCTGTCACAATCACCTGTACGCCATTTTGAAACCCGTCGTTATTGACCGTAACACAGCCGTCAGTCACTGCGGCAACATCCAGTTTATGGCCTTCCACTTCTATGGTATCTCCTTTTTGAATCTGTGTGCGGGCAAGCTCTCTGCCTTGGAATGACACAGGGATCGGATTTTTAACCACACAGGCAGTCCCCTCCTGTATCTGAGTTTTCTTCTCTTCCGACAATTCCCCGGCAAGCTTCCAGATACGCCCGGTATCTATGCCTGTAATCTGGAAGGTTTCCCCTGGCTGAAGGGAAAGATTTACATCCAGAGGAAGCTCCCCATTGTCATCCTGCTGGAAACAGCTGAATTTTGTCGCCCGAAAAGATGCAACAGCAGGGTCCGCTGCCAGATTTGACGCCTCATGGGGAGTAAATCCTGTGGCTTTATTAGTGACGGAATAATCTCCCGGATGCATATCTCTCACCTCTCTTGATGTGTCAAGCAATCGTGTGAAGCTCTGGAGTGCAACGAAAACTGCGATACTCATTGCGAGAGACAGGACCGTAATAAAGGTTCTTGCAGGGTTGCGTCTCAGATTCAGACGTCCGTAAAATGCCTCAAAATGCTTTATCTTCTTCCTTCTTCTTCTCCGCCTTCCTGCCTTTGCAGATGTATGCCCTATGGCTGTTACCGGAGAAACTCTTGCCGCATAAGATGCAGCAGGAAGAGAAGCCAATAATGAGGACGCCAGGGTAATCAGAATGCTGCCTGACACTGCCCACAGACTATTGTCTCCCGACTGCCGTACCAGAGAAAGCAATTCCTCTGGAGAACCGGTTTGAAATGCCTCAGGGGATAAAATAGTCAGCACGCTTTCCAGAATCTCTCCTGAGGCTGCTATCCCGCCGGCGGTTCCCAGCGGAATCCCAACGGCACAGAATATCAGGATCTCCAGAGTAATAAGCCAGTAAAGCTGTATACGCTCTGTTCCTATCGCCCGAAGGACTCCATACTGGCTCATCCGCCGGGTAACTGTGATTTTTAGGATATTATAAATCACAAGACCGCTGGCAAGCAGAACCAGAACACCAACCATGATTGCAGAAAGCATTAAAAATGGGAATCCCTGGGCTTCTTCTGTCTCTTCCCCGTAAGGTACGCCAAGGGCATTCAGGTAGATCCAGTTATACTGTATCTCATCTTCGGACATATGGATGGACTCCCCAAGAGATTCAATCTGTTCCTGAAAGTCATCCAGGCTGCGAAGGCGGAGATCCGCAGCGAACAGCTGGTATTTTTCCGGAAGTACCCTTTCTGCGGTTCTTTCCCCGGCTATTCCGGAAACAGCACCGCTGGTGTACCCCAGATAATTGTTTTCAAGAATACCTGTCAAAAGAAAATCCTGCGTATATTCCCAGGGCAGCTGGTCATCATGAAGAAGGGTTATAGAAAGCCTCAGGGAGATGGTATCTCCGATCTCTCCGGAAAATCCTAAAAGCTGCAGTGCATCCTCCGGCAGAGCTATCTCCAGAGGTTTTTCCGGCAGACGTCCTTTTTTCACTCTCTTTATTTGGGGATAAATGGACAAATCCTCCTCCAGATACTCTCTTAACTGCAGACGCAGTCCGCTGTTCCCCAAGCTGGCAGTTCCGAGACTCTGCCAGCTTGCGGCAAATTCCAGCCGGCGGTCAGCAAACAGCCTTTCTTTTTCCTCCCGGGTAATCTGGTGAAAAGTTACATGTCTGTCCCCGTTCAGCACAGAGGCCTGGTGAAGCCGCATAGCAGTAAGGATTCCTATGGACTGGCAGATTACAGCAGTCATGAGGGAGGACAGAATGACAGCTGCCAGGATAAGAAAGGAGGTAACCTTCTGTACCTTCAGTTCTCTCCATACCAGGGATGTGTAGGATCTCATAACCGCTCCACCTCCCTCAGGATTCCGTCCGCCATAACAAACTGCCGCCCAGCCTGTTCTGCAATCCGAGGATCGTGTGTAATAATCACAAGGGCCTTTTTCATCTCTCTGTGGATTGCCAGCAAAAGTTCCATGACTTCCTTCCCGTTCCGGGAGTCCAGATTGCCTGTGGGTTCATCTGCAAAGATAATTTCCGGCTTCGCACTCAGGGCTCTGGCAATGGCAGCCCGCTGTTTCTGTCCCCCTGAGAGCTGTCCCGGCAGATGGTCCAGCCGGTTTTTTAATCCAAGAATCTCCATTAGAAAAGATAAATATTCCTCATCCGGCTTCCGCCGGTCTAAAAGCAGCGGCATCAAGATATTCTCCCGGACGGTCAGAACCGGAAGCAGATGGAACTGCTGAAATACGAACCCCACTTTTTGGCGGCGGAGAGCAGACAGCTCTTTATCGCTGCCTCTATGTATGTTTCTGCCATTATAGGTTACGGTACCCCTTGTAGGGGTGTCCAGACCGCTGATAATATGCAGAAGGGTACTTTTTCCGCTGCCGGAAGGCCCCATAATAGACAAAAAATCTGTTTCCCCTATGACCATATCCGCCTGATCCAAGGCAATAATCTGGCTCTCTCCTTTTCCGTAAATTTTTGATACGCCGTTTACACAAATCTCCATAAAAAACACTCTCCTTTCTGATAAAGAAGAGTGTACGATACAAATCTCAATTTTCTCTCAACCTGCGGTCATGAGGCGATTTCATAAATACAGCCGACGCTCTGGCACCGGTTCCCATATTCTTCAGATATAATTTACCCTCCATCTTTTCACACAAAATTCTGCTGATGTAGAGTCCCATGCCATAATGCCTGTCCCCTTCCGTCCCTTTCTGGAAGGGACAGGGACCGTTTTTTAGAATCTCTTCCGGATAACCGGGACCGTCATCAGTAACTGTCAGCGTCAGATGGGAGCTTGATTCACTCAGGAAAATATGAATCCTGCGTTCGGCAAATCGGACGGCATTTCCAATCAGATTTTCTGCAATATGAGAAAAAAGATCGGTATCCAGATATACCTGGCCCCATCCCTTCCCTTCCACATCACACTGCTGCTCCGCAGAAAGAAGCTTTATCGTCTCCTTCAATTCCGCGATAAGGGTATCCACAGAAGTCTTCCTGCACCGGACAGGCAGCTGTTCCAACCGCTGCACACTGCTCATAGCTTCTACATATTGTTCGATTCTGCGGGTATAAACCGCCATGCGCCTGAGGATCTCGGGATTCTGAGGCTCATGCTCGAGCAGTGTAAGAGAGCCCTTCAAAACAGTTACGGGATTGCGCAGCTCATGGGAAAAGGCTGCATTCAGATGTCTTCTGTCCTCGTTTTGTCTCCACATATCCCGTTTATTCCTTAGCAGTTCTTTCTGCATGGTTTCAAATGCCCGGCAAAGCTGGCCAAGTTCATCTCTTGAGGCTTCAGGCATTACAAAGTCCAGGTCATTGGCGATTACTTTTTCTGCTGCGTATGTTAAATCAGCTATAGGCTTTTTTAATTTATACCGGTAAAACAGAATATCTGCCAGCACCAGCCCCCCGGTCAGAAACAGGGCAGGAAGTGCAAACTGCAGAATGGACAAAATCCTTGAGAGTCCGTCCCCGGATCCGGAAGCAGCGGGGGGCAAAAATCGCATCGTTGTTTCAGGCCCTATTTCAAGTTCCAGGCTTGTTCCAGACAGTGAGGAACGAAGACAAACACAGGAGCCAAAAGCAATTCCTCCTAAAAGGAGTCCTCCCAGCAGACACCAGAAAGTAAGCCAGAAAAATGCCTGTTTGAGTCCCATTCGTTTTATGTATTCCATTTATATCCGCACCCCCAGACGGTTCCTATCAAGTGTTCCAATCCAAAGGCAGAGAGCTTGATGCGTATTTTTCGTATGTGTTCCATAATAGTATCGCTGTTCCCTCCTCCGTCATATCCCCATATACATTCATACATCCGCTCCCTGTCAAATACCTGGCCTTCATGGGATGAGAGAAGCTCGATAATATCAAACTCCCGCCGGGAAAAGTTCACAGATTTCCTGCCTACGGTTACGGTTCTGGCTGTATAGTCAACGGCAAGCTCTCCAAAAAAGCGTACATTTCCTGAGAACTGCCTGCGCTGCTCTCTTCGCAGGTGCGCCTCCACTCTGGCCCCCAGTTCCTCCAGATCAAAGGGTTTAACCACATAATCGTCCCCTCCGGCCTGAAATCCTTTGATTTTATCCTGAGATTCTACCCTGGCAGTAAGAAAAAGTATCGGACAGGCGACATATTCCCGGATACGTTCACATACGGACAGACCGTCCAGTCCGGGCATAGTAATATCCAAAAGTATCAGATCCGGATCGCAGGAGACCTTGCTGAGCACTTGCTCTCCGTCTGCCGCAGTAATTGTCTGGTACCCCAGCCCCTGAAAATAGCTGCTTACAATCTCAACAATGCCTGTTTCATCGTCTGCGATTAATAGTTTGGGAGACATTTATACAGCACCTCCTTTCTTTCAACTATACCAGGTCTTTCTCAATTTTTTATCAATTTTTTCCTGCTGCGTACTATCTACTCTAATGCATTCTTAATTTTCTTGTCCCTGTGAATGATGCGGTCACTGCGGTTTGCATAAGAATAGCACCTGGCTTTCAACAGAATTCGGCGTCCTTCCGGTGTCCTGGTATAGATGAGTTTGTAATTTCCTATGCTCGGCATTACCGCGCGGTGAAACAGGGATGCTTCCTCCTTTGATTTGGAAAACAGAGAGGGTACAGGAAACCACTGTTCTCCCCGCCTCCTCTGCTGCCCGGCATGCAGCAGATACCTTTGGTTATCCACAACTCCGAGAAATTCACTCAGGCAGGAGGCAAAGATATCCTTTTCCCTGGCGGTTCCGCCCTTCAGCCACGCATAAAATAATACCCCGTCCTGCTCCTGTACCGCTACTTTTGTTTCGGAAACAATATATCCGCCCTGAATCAAAGCTTTCTGTATCCCGTTCCCGATAGACTGAAGACGCCTGCAGGGTGTAAAAATCCTGGCCAGCTTCCCTCCGTACCGGATCAGGCCCATGAGACAGACGGCAGAACACAGAAGAAAGAATAAAGCGTGAAGAGACGTTCCGCCCTGCCCTCTGGCGTAGAAATAAAATACGGAGTTGCACACTTCGAGTAAGAGACAGAGAAGCTGAGCCCCGATGATATTATAAAGCAAAAGACCGGGGGCAAGTTTTTCTTTCGGGATCCTGCATTCATCGGCCACTTCCGGCTTATCAAAGATAACCAGCGCTTTTTCCCACTTTTCTTTCAGGCACGCTCTGTTCTCCGCCATCTTTCTCATGGTTTCGTTTATTTCCTCCACGCGTTCAGGGGTAAACGGTTCCTTGATTGCAGTCAGCCGTTCGACTCCATTTTCAATGGTATTTTCCGTATAGTTGAGCCCCAAAAAGCCTTCCATCCTGCGCTTCAGAGCAATATAGTCCTGGGATTCCTCCGGACCCTCCAGGCATACCAGATGCCAGATATTGCTTGTCTTTTCCTGATGGCCGGGCATTACCCGGACAGCCCGCCCCCGCATCTGGTTGCTCAGTACATAGGAGCCTACAAAACTGGCCAGTATCAGGGAATTAATGCAGGGGGAATCCCATCCTTCTCCCAACAAAGACTTGGTTCCGACCAGCACCTGCATATATCCGGCTTCCAGAATTTTGGTCACCAAAAGCGTCGCCGTATGCTTTTTTCCGCCTATGACAACTTCTGTGTATCCAAGAGTTGTTCCTTCTTTGTCTGCAAGCTCTTTTCCGGTTACGGTAACTTTTCCTACCGTCTGTCTGTCTGCAAGCTCTTTCAGATAGGGAACCGCTTCCGAAGGAAGAATCACCATGCTGCCGCACAGAATACCTAATCGCAGCTCTTGAGGAAGGTTTCTGCGGAGCATTTCAAAAATAGGCAGTACGCCGATACTGTCTGCTGCCTGCCCTGGATTTCCCAGAGCAGGTATATATTCTTTTCGGATATAGTCAGTTAAAATAAGCAGCCTAAGCTCTCTGCCCAGCGTCTGGTGTTCCGAGATTACGATATCTTGTATACTGTTCAGCTTTCCCTTGCTGGTAATCAGCAGCTTCTCTATGGCTTGGTTCATCACCAGTCCCACTTTTTTTCTCTCGATCAGCTTAGCCCTCTTCAGCTCCTTTAACAGTTCTTCGCGATATCCCTCCTCACAGGGATAGCTGTCTGTATCCTCATACAAAAACCCCTGGAGCAGGATTTCCATCCATTTAGGATTCATGCGGGGAAGATGTGTTACCCCTAAAAGTTTCAGCCACTTTCGGGAATACGGAATCCCCTTCTCCTGAAAAAAAATCAGAAGAGAGGAGAGGTACGGAGGATTTTCCAAAAGTGTATCCGCGCAGGCTGCATAATCACCGATTCCCCGGTGACCGGAAATGGCGCTTACAAACAGTTCGTCTGACATCAGCCGTTTTATAGTTTCATCTACCCTTTTTCGAAAGCTTCGGACGGTTTTCTGCTCTTCCCTTGTGGGATAATTAAAATATACATAATCCTGGTGAGGGCAGAGACTCCCCTCTCTCACAAGTTCAGGCACAAGGATCTCTTCATCAATAGGACCGCACAGACGGCTGTACCTTTCCCACTCCAATGGGGTGGAATCATAGGGCGGGGTTGCCGTCAGGGCTATAATGTAGACATCCTTCAGCTCCCTCACAAATTCCTCCAAAGCCTTCCACCACTCACTTCTGAGATGATGACATTCGTCGAGACAGATAGTTCTTATTCCCCGGTTTCTGACAGTATGAAGCAAATCAAAATCTGCATAATCCAGAGAGTCTTCCTCCTCTTTTCCTTTTGACACAGCGCTATATAAGCTTTGGTATGTAATGGACGTGATCAGGCCAGGCGCTTGGATCTGGTTGGATAAAATCGCCTTATCGTACCCGCTTCCGCATAAAAAGGCCTCTCTCACACGTTCCAGCCATTGTTCCCGTATGACAATAGCCGGCGATAAAATCAGACAGGGCTCTCCCAGGCGGCGTATCAGTTCAATACCGAGTGTCGTCTTGCCGGAACCCGGAGGGGCAACAACATGAATTTTACCGTCATTCCTATACATTTCTGCGGATTCAAGAACCCGCCTCTGGTACTTCCTCCAAGTACCCTTGAATTCTAAAATATCCTCATATACATTCATTTTTCCCTGCTCCTCTACTGCCGTTCCCTGAGCGTCACATGAACTAAATCACCCGCTTGCTTGCCCAGTGCCGTCCGGATATCCTTCCTCATGCCCAGAATATATCCAGGCGTCTTCATCCGGACCAAACTGCCGTTATACTCTATACCATCAAAAGCAGCACAGACCTTAACCCGCCCCTTGCCAAATTCTTCCCTGACATCAAAAGGGATTTCTATATAAGCACCGTCAATGTCAGGGACCTTTTTGATGACTGCGTCAAATTCATACGTCTTTTCATTCATTTTCCTTATAATTCCTTTGTTTTGTTTTTCATTATCATATACTATTCCCGGCAGAGGCGTCAAATAAACTTTGCTATAGCAAAAAGGGACAGGGCATCCCTCATATGGGACACCCCGATCGTATTTTGAGGCTGTGAAAAAACAGTCCGAATAAAAAAAGAGGATTTTCAATACACTTTAGTGGTTGAAAATCCTCTTTTTGTGGTAAAATTTATCTGCTATGAAAAACAATACCACAACTTATTCTATACCAAAACAAGGCACTTTGCCAATGTTTATTTCAGATTTTCTTGATATTTGTGACCCTGTTTTAACTTTTGACAAATTCATGGAGGGAATTGATCTAACTAAGTATCTCGACAAACTGCCGGCGCGTGAGACCGGACGGGTCAGATATAATCCTGTCAACATG
>NZ_FQVI01000021.1 GCF_900129135.1 Lactonifactor longoviformis DSM 17459 | reverse complement strand
AACCGGTTTGGATGTTTATCTAAAACATCGAGCGATCATAAATGATGAATAATATGAAAAGTGTACAACGTTCGACCTTCCCCACCCGTTTTCCGTGAATGTGAAGTGAGTCTCTGCCAGGATATAGGAGGGAGCACCGGGGAGACAGGGCCAGGCCAGGGGCCGGGGGATAGGGACAAGTCAGGGAGGTTAAGCGGAGTGAGCCGAAGATCCAGTCCACCAGCTGATTAACGAGGAAGGCTTTCCTGACGAGTTTAGCAGCTGGTAGGACTTAGCTTAGGGGAACGGAGCCTCGAGCTGACTTTTCCCTATCCCCCGGCCCCTGGCCTGGCCCTGTCTCCCCGGTGCTCCCTCCTATATCCGTCCGTCTGCAACGCTCTGCTCGCCGACTACATAACCCCGAACTTCACATACACAAAACTATTACACAAAACTATCATTTGACAAAATGGACAATAAAAGTCCAACATTATATTGACAAGAGGAACTTCTATTGTTAGTATTACAGCGAAGCAATGAAAACAACAAAACGAACAAATGTTTGCAATATAGATACGGTTGTGATACACTAGAAGAATAATGTATTACAATAGATGAGGAGATACTATGGCTGCGAGAAATAAAGGAAAACAATTTATAAGAATACGGGGAGCCAATGAGAATAATTTAAAGAATCTCAGCGTGGATATTCCAAGGAATGAATTGGTAGTTCTTACGGGACTCAGTGGGTCTGGGAAATCTTCTTTGGCGTTTGATACAATTTATGCGGAAGGGCAGAGGCGTTATATGGAGTCTCTGTCTTCTTATGCCAGGCAGTTTCTTGGGCAGATGGAAAAGCCCAATGTGGAGAGTATAGAAGGTCTGCCTCCGGCTATCTCTATCGATCAGAAATCTACGAACAGGAATCCCAGGTCTACCGTGGGAACTGTGACAGAGATTTATGATTATTTTAGGCTTTTATATGCCAGGATTGGGATTCCCCATTGTCCCAAGTGCGGAAAAGAGATCAAAAAGCAGACAGTAGATCAGATGGTGGACCATATTATGGAACTTCCGGAGAGGACCAAGATACAGCTTTTGGCGCCTGTGGTCAGGGGGCGGAAAGGAACCCATGCCAAGCTTTTCGAGCAGGCTAGAAAAAGCGGATATGTGCGTGTCCAGGTGGACGGCAGCCTTTATGAACTTTCCGAAGAGATTTCATTAGATAAAAATATTAAGCACAATATAGAAATTGTGGTGGACAGACTTGTAGTAAAAGACGGGATCCAAAAAAGGCTGACAGATTCTATAGAGAGTGTGCTGGAGCTTGCAGAGGGAAAGCTGGTAGTGGATCTCATGGATGGTACTGCTATGAATTTTAGTCAGAGCTTTGCCTGCCCGGACTGCGGGATCAGCATTGATGAGATAGAACCCAGGATCTTTTCTTTCAACAATCCATTTGGCGCCTGTCCTTCCTGTTATGGACTGGGATATAAGATGGAATTTGATATTGATCTCATGATACCGGATAAAAATCTCAGCATTGCGGAAGGGGCCATTGCAGTGATGGGATGGCAGTCCTGTACAGACAAATCAAGCTATACCCGGGCGATACTGGAGGCCCTGGCAAAAGAATATAAGTTCAGCCTGGATACACCGTTCCAGGAGTACCCGGATAATATCAAGGACATAATAATTAACGGAACCAATGGCAGAGAAGTAAAAGTATACTATAAGGGACAGAGAGGAGAAGGGATATACGATGTTGCTTTTGAAGGTCTGATCCGAAATGTTGAGAGGCGGTATCGGGAAACAGGCTCAGAGTACACAAAGCAGGAGTATGAGTCCTTTATGAGAATCACGCCGTGTCAGACCTGCCGGGGACAGCGTCTGAAAAAAGAGGCTCTGGCAGTAACGGTTGGAGATAAGAATATTTATGAGATTACCTCTCTGTCGATTACAAATTTAAATGATTACCTTTCCGGTCTCAATCTTACGCCTACACAGGAAATGATAGGGAATCAGATTCTGAAAGAGATAAGGGCGAGAGTAGGGTTTCTTCTGGATGTAGGGCTGGAGTATCTATCTTTGTCCCGGGCTACCGGCACTCTGTCCGGTGGGGAAGCGCAGAGGATACGTCTGGCTACTCAGATAGGGTCAGGGTTGGTAGGAGTAGCCTATATTTTGGATGAACCCAGCATTGGGCTGCACCAGCGGGATAACGATAAACTCCTGAATACTCTGAAACAGCTGCGTGATCTGGGAAACAGTCTGATTGTGGTAGAGCACGATGAGGATACCATGCTGGCCGCTGACTGTGTGGTAGATATCGGACCAGGGGCCGGAGAGCATGGCGGTGAGTTAGTCGGCATAGGTACAGCCAAAGAACTTATGAGGAATAAAAATTCGGTCACAGGAGCCTATCTCAGCGGCCGTATAAAGATTCCCGTTCCTGAAGTCAGAAATCAGCCCACAGGTTTTCTCACTATCCACGGAGCGTCTGAGAACAATCTGAAAAATATTGACGTGAGTTTTCCTCTTGGGATAATGACCTGCGTTACCGGGGTATCCGGATCCGGTAAAAGTTCGCTTGTCAATGAAATTTTATATAAAGCCCTGGCCAGAAAGCTAAACCGGGCAAGAACCATCCCGGGCAGGCATAAGGACATTACAGGGATTGAACAGCTGGATAAGGTTATTGATATCGATCAGTCTCCTATAGGAAGAACGCCGCGGTCTAATCCTGCCACGTATACAGGTGTGTTTGACCAGATACGTGATCTGTTTGCCTCTACGGCAGATGCCAAAGCCAGAGGGTATAAAAAAGGAAGATTCAGTTTTAATGTTAAAGGAGGCCGCTGTGAGGCCTGCAGCGGAGACGGTATTATAAAAATTGAAATGCATTTTCTGCCGGATGTTTACGTTCCCTGTGAAGTATGCCAGGGAAAACGGTATAACAGAGAGACTTTGGAGGTAAAATACAAAGGGAAAAGTATTTACGATGTTTTGAATATGACAGTAGAAGAGGCTATGAAGTTTTTTGAACATCTGCCTTCTATCAGAAGAAAGATTGAGACGCTGTATGATGTGGGACTGTCCTATATCCGTCTGGGACAGCCTTCGACCACCTTATCGGGCGGTGAAGCTCAGCGAATAAAGCTGGCCACAGAGCTGAGTAAGAGAAGCACCGGAAAGACCATCTATATTTTGGATGAGCCTACGACAGGTCTGCATTTCGCAGATGTTCATAAACTGATTGATATATTGAAACGTCTGTCGGAGGGAGGCAACACGGTTATAGTCATAGAACATAATCTGGATGTGATTAAGACAGCTGATTATATCATAGACATTGGTCCGGAAGGTGGAGACAAGGGGGGAACTATTATTGCCCAGGGAACTCCCGAGGAAGTTGCCCGGAACCCGGCATCTTATACAGGACAATATGTGGCAAAATATTTGCAGTAATTAGCCCTTTTCTTTTCAGGACAAGTTGGATATAATAAATCATAGATGACCAGGCTGGTGACCATCAGTCTGGTCTGTCTTCACAAAGGACAAAAAGTCTGAGCAGAGGAGTATAGAAAGGGGTATCATATGACATCAACAGATATTGGAATTGATCTGGGAACAGCCAGTATTCTGGTGTATGCAAAAGGAAAAGGGATTGTGCTGAAGGAACCATCCGTCGTAGCATATGATAAAGATACGAATAAAATCAGGGCAGTAGGGGAAGAAGCCCGGATGATGATTGGGAGAACTCCCGGCAACATCGTCGCAGTCCGCCCCCTTCGTCAGGGAGTTATCTCTGATTTTGAAGTAACAGAAAAGATGCTGAAGTATTTTATTTCCAAAGCAATGGGAAGAAAAGCATTCAGAAAGCCGAGGATTAGCATCTGTGTCCCAAGCGGCGTCACAGCTGTGGAGAAAAAAGCGGTTGAGGAGGCTACTTATCAGGCAGGTGCCAGAGAGGTGGCAATTATCGAAGAGCCAATTGCTGCAGCCATCGGTGCAGGAATTGACATTACCAGACCTTTTGGGAACATGATAGTAGATATCGGAGGCGGTACCACGGATGTGGCAGTGATCTCCCTTGGGGGCACGGTTGTCGCAACTTCTATTAAAGTGGCAGGAGACAACTTTGATGATGCCATTATGCGCTATGTGAGGAAAAAACATAACCTGATGATCGGTGAGCCGACGGCGGAAGACGTAAAAGTGAAGATAGGAAGTGTATATCCTATGCCTCAGCCTAAAGTTATGGAGATCAAAGGACGTAATACCATTACCGGGCTTCCGAAAACAGTGGCACTTACCTCAGAAGAGATAAGGGAGGCATTAAAAGATGCTACCAGCCAGATTATGGAGACGATTCACAGTGTGCTGGAGAAGACGCCTCCGGAGCTGGCAGCAGATGTAGCTGACAGAGGAATTGTTCTGACCGGCGGCGGGGCTCTTCTGGGAGGTCTGGAACAGTTAATTGAGGAAGAAACAGGGATAAATACGGTAGTGGCTGAGGAGCCTACACTGGCTGTTGCCATTGGCACAGGGGAATACATGGAGCTGATGAGCAAAATGGATAAGACACTTTAGAAAACAGAGGAAGAGGGCAATTGAGCGTAGAAGAGACCATAGAAGGTTATATTGACCATGTTATTTTCAGAAATGAAGAAAATGGATATACAGTCATGTGTTTAGTTTCCGGTGGAGAAGAGGTTACTTGTGTCGGTAATTTCCAGTATATTGGGGAAGGAGAAACCATCAAGGCGGAGGGGCGTTTTACCGAGCATCCCTCTTATGGAGCTCAGTTCACGATTACTTCTTTTGAGACTGTGATACCCCAGGATGCGGCGGCGATGGAGCGCTATCTGGGCTCAGGTGCCATAAAGGGTATTGGGGCAGCGCTTGCAGCCAGAATTGTGAGGAGATTCGGGGATGATACTCTCAGAATTGCAGAGGAAGAGCCGGAACGCCTGGCGGAGATAAAGGGAATTAGTGTAAGAAAAGCACGGGAGATAGCAGAGCAGATGGAGGAGAAGGCTGATATGCGCAAAGCCATGATTTTTCTCCAACAGTACGGCATCTCTCTTTCTTTAGGTGTTAAAATTTATCAGCAGTATGGCCCTCAGTTATATGGGGTTCTGAAAGAGAATCCATACCGTATGGCAGAGGATATCTCCGGTGTGGGATTTAAGATGGCAGATGAGATTGCCGCAAGAATCGGAATTCATACAGATTCTGATTACCGAATACGAAGCGGGCTGCTGTATATACTGCTGCAGGGGACTTTTGACGGCCACACCTATCTGCCTAAAGAGGTGCTGCTGCGACGGACTTCCCAGCTTCTGGGGGTTGAGGCAGAATATATGGAAAAGCATGTGATGGATTTGGCGGTGGACCGAAAGGTGGTTGTAAAGGAGATAGCAGATGAAAAATCTGAAGTCCTCCTTCCTGTCGTATATGCCAGTCAGTTTTATCATCTGGAACTCCATACTGCCCAGATGCTTAGAGAATTGAACATCAAGGAGGATGTTGATGAGACACTGCTGGAAAAGCAGCTGAGGAGGATTGAGGCTAACCATGACGTGCTCTTGGATGAGCGGCAGAGGGAGGCTGTGAAAGAGGCAGTTCGATGGGGGGTACTTGTAATCACAGGAGGCCCCGGTACAGGTAAGACAACTACTATAAATGCTATCATCAGATATTTTGAGGGGGAAGGGCAGGATATATTCCTGGCAGCTCCCACTGGACGTGCTGCAAAAAGAATGACAGAGGCTACCGGATATGAAGCACGGACCATACATAGACTTTTGGAACTCACCGGAGTCCCGGAAGATTCCTCTGTAGGGGCACATTTTGAACGTAATGAGGAGAATCCCCTGGATGCAGATGTTATTATTATCGATGAGATGTCTATGGTTGATATTCACCTGATGCATGCACTTTTGTCTGCAGTGACAGTTGGAACCCGGCTTGTACTAGTGGGGGACGTGAACCAGCTGCCCAGTGTTGGACCCGGCAGCGTACTGAAGGATATTATTGCATCCGGAAATTTTCATGTGGTTGAACTGACTAAAATTTTTCGTCAGGCGACCCAGAGCGATATTGTGGTGAATGCCCATAAAATTAACCGAGGGGAGAGAGTTCTGCTGGATAATAAAAGCATGGATTTTTTCTTCCTGAAAAGGTATGATGCAAATGTTATCATTAGCGTCATTATAACGCTGATACAGAAGAAGCTGCCAAAGTTTGTGGATGCAGAGCCTCTGGATATCCAGGTTTTATCTCCTATGAGGAAGGGACTTTTGGGAGTGGAACGACTGAATCAGATTTTGCAGCAGTATCTGAATCCCCCTGCCCCGGAAAAAAAGGAAAGAGAGCAAGGTCAGGGGCTTTTCCGTGAAGGGGACAAGGTCATGCAGATTAAAAACAATTACCAGCTGCCCTGGGAGATACGAGGAAGATACGGGATTGCTGCAGAACGGGGAGAGGGAGTATTTAACGGTGATATGGGGATTGTTAAAGAAATTAATTCCTTTGGGGAAACTCTTACAGTGGAATATGACGAATGCCGGTATGTGGAATATGCATTTTCCCAATTGGATGAGCTTGAGCTTGCCTATGCAGTTACTATTCACAAATCTCAGGGAAGTGAGTACCCGGCAGTTATCATTCCCCTGTTAGGGGGGCCTAAGATGCTGATGACAAGGAATTTGCTCTATACCGCCGTAACCCGTGCCAGAAAGTGCGTCACCCTGGTTGGTGATGAGAGAACATTTGAAGAAATGATAGAAAATGAAATGGAACAGAGCAGATATACTACACTGGATCTTCGTATACAGGAAGCAGAAAGGGGCGGGTGGTGATACAGATTAAAAAATATGTAAGGGCAGCGGTGGATTGCCTATATCCTCGCCGCTGTCCGATCTGCCATGACATTGTAATGCCGAAAGGAAGTCTTTTATGCACCGGATGCCGGCAGGCCGTGAAGCCTATTGAAGAGCCGCGCTGCAAAAGCTGCGGTAAGAAACTTATGAATGAACAGTCGGAATTCTGTCTTGACTGTACTCAAAAAACACATCACTTTGACCAGGGTCTTGGTATTTTTTCCTACGAAACAATTATGAAAGAATCAATCCTCAAATTTAAATATGACGGAAGGCGGGAATACGCCCATTATTATGCATGGGCAATGGTGCATTACGAGGGCAGGCAGCTGAAGCTATGGAAGCCTGATGTGATTCTTCCGGTACCGGTACATAAAAAGAGGAGAAAAAAGAGAGGTTATAATCAGGCAGAGGAATTAGGAAAGTGGCTGGAGCATTACACAGGAATTCCCATGAGAGCAGACGCAGTTTTCCGTGTAGTTGAAACTGCTCCGCAGAAAAAACTAGACCCTGCAGAAAGACGGAGAAATCTGGGAAAGGCATTTATGATTAATCCGTTGTATCTAAGAGATAACCGACTTCCCTGGAAGACAGTTCTCATCGTAGATGATATTTATACAACAGGAAGCACAATAGACAATATAAGTAAAATATTAAAGAAAAATGGGGTGAGGAAAGTGTATTTTATGACAATTTGTGGGGGAAAGGGACTCTAAAAAGTCCTTTTCTTAGAAAAAGATATATGCTATAATAAAGTACGTATGAGTAAATGGAGGGGTAGATAGTTTTACTTCTTCAAATTATGTACCTGATAAGGAGTATTTTATGTTAGATTTGGAGCGTATCAGACAAATGACTAAGCTTGCTTCTTATGAAGCCGGCGAGGGGAAGACATATCTGCCTATCAGTAAATACTACCGCAGTGATTTTATTGGGCTGGCATTAATCAAGAACTTTTTTCTGGTATCTATTGGGTACTGCATGATCCTGGCTGTTATTGCAGGCTATAATGCAGAATATCTTCTGAATAACGCCCATAAGCTGAATGTAGTTACCACGGTCATTGCTGTTGTCGCAGGGTATGTGGTATTACTGGTGTTGTATTCCATTGTAACGTATATTTATACCTCTGTGAAGTACAGCAGGGCAAAGAAGAGTATTCAGCAGTATTACATAGATCTGAATAAACTTAAAAAAATGTACGACAGGGAAGAGAAGAGAAATATCAAGAAGAATACTGTCAGGAGGAAGAGAGCATGACAGCTTTACTGGAACTGAAACAAAAGATGAAGAATTTTTACGGTGAGCATGATACCTTTATTCTTCCTGTCTTAAAGTTTTTATTGGCGATTATTACATTCAGGGGAATAAATGCTTCCCTGGGATTTATGCATAAGCTGGACAATATCTTTGTGGTATTAATTCTGTCGATCCTGTGTTCAGTGCTTCCTTTGAACTTGATGGTAATTTTGGGCCTTGCCCTCATTGTAGCCCACTGCTATGCAGTAGGGGTGGAAGTAGCTGGGTTTGCGCTGCTTCTTATTCTGTTGCTGATGATATTATTCCTTCGCTTTTCTTCTAAGGATAATTTGGCTATGATCCTGACACCTGTAGCATTCGGACTCAGGGTACCGGCTATTGTCCCTATCGGCTGCGGACTGCTCCGTGGACCGGCGTCTGCTATTTCTGCAGACTGCGGTGTGATTATCTATTACTTTATGAATCTGGTAAAAGAGAAAGCGTCTGTGCTGAAAGGCGAGACAGATATTATGCAGAAGCTGAAGTTTCTGCTGGACGGTTTAGTTAAAAACCAGAATATGTGGCTGACTATTCTTGCTTTTACAGCGGTTATAATACTAGTGTATGTTATCCGTAAGATGGCAGTGGATTATTCCTGGAGAATTGCTATTGTTGTAGGTGCTGTTATTTATATTGTGACTATGGTGGCCGGGGGTCTTTTCCTGGATGTGACGAATGAAATGGCTGCTGTTATCATTTCAGCCGTGGGGTCCTGTATCCTTGGGCTGCTGTTGGAGTTTTTTGTCTTGGGAGTGGACTATTCCAGAAGCGAGAATCTCCAGTTTGAGGACGACGAATACGTTTACTATGTAAAGGCTGTTCCAAAATCTTTGGTAACGCAATCCAAAAGAAGTATTAAGAAAATCCAGGTAGAGCCGGACGAAAGGACTGAGCGGAGGAATGTTTCCCGGGAGCCGGATGAAGAGGAAGATATCCCACTGGAGAAAGTTGATTTTTCTGAATTTGATTTTGAAGAAAAGCTGGAGGATTCTTTAAAAGATTTGTAAGACAAAACTTCGGGACTGGCAGAAAGGAGTGAAGGTATGGAAAATATTATAAATCTAATTAAGAGCTATCTGGTTAACCTTTCACTCCCCAAGATCCATGTGATAGATATAGTTGAGATATTAATCATCTCTGTTCTAGTATATGAATTTATGCTGTGGGTTAAAAATACCAGAGCGTATAATCTGTTAAAAGGTATGCTGGTTGTACTGGCATTCATTTTTATTGCTTATTTATTTGATATGCAGACAATCCTTTGGATTGCCAAGAACAGTGTTGGTTTTGCTATTACAGCAATTCTGATTATTTTTCAGCCGGAATTGCGTAAAGCATTAGAAGAATTGGGACATAAAAATATTGTCTCCACGATCCTGCCCTTCGATGCCAATAAAGAGGAAGAAGGAAGGTTTTCCAACAAGACGATTAATGAAATTATCCGGGCATGCTTTGATATGGGAGAAGTAAAGACTGGTGCTTTGATTGTAATTGAGCAGGATATTCTGCTCAATGAGTATGCAAAGACGGGAATTATGCTGGACTCGTTATTGACCAGCCAATTGCTGCTGAACATTTTTGAACATAATACCCCTCTTCATGACGGGGCTATCATAGTGAGAGGCGACCGGATTGTGGCGGCTACCTGTTATCTGCCTCTTTCGGACAACATGAATCTCAGCAAGGATCTGGGAACCCGCCACAGAGCCGGTGTGGGGATCAGCGAGGTGACAGACTCACTTACCATCATAGTATCTGAGGAAACCGGCCGGGTTTCTGTAGCTATGAGCGGAAGCCTGAAGGTAGGCTTGACGCCGGATGAATTAAGGGAGGTATTGGAGAAGGTACAGAAAAAAGTAAAAACTGATACTTCCAAGTTCAGGATATGGAAAGGAAGGGTGAAGCATGAAGAAAAGTCTGATGAATAAATTCACCTTGAAAATTATATCCGTATTCATTGCTGTGTTTGTGTGGCTTTTGGTCGTAAATATTGAGGATCCGGTGATGACACAGACCATTTCCAATGTATCTGTGGAGATTACAAATTCAACCTATATTGAGAGTATGGGGAAGATGCCGCTGGTGGATGAGGCGAAGAGAAATATCAGTGTCTCAGTAACAGGAAAGCGCTCTGTGGTTGACAGGCTGGAAGCAAAGGATATTACTGCGGTTGCAGATCTACAGCAGATTGTAGATATGGATTCGGATCCTATTATGGTTCCAATAACTGTATCCTGTCCTGGAATCACAGAAGACCATATTCAGGCCAGACCCCAGAACATAGAGATAGAGATTGACGAGATTAAAAGTATGGATTTTATTGTGACGCCGGATGCAGGAAGCAGTAAGCCCGGGAAGGGCTATGAGCTTGGGCGCATGACCAGTGATCCCGACAAGATTACCATCAAAGGTCCGGCATCTGTTATGGGAAAGATAGACAAGGTAGTGGCTCCTATCAGTGTGGAGGGATTGAATGAAGATACCATCATACCGTCAACGATTAAAATTATAGACAAAAATCAGGATGAAATGTCTGAGAGCGATGTAAAGAGTCTTAAATTTGCAGATGACCAATCTTCAACGGTAAATGTTGCTGTAGAGCTGTGGAGGACCAAAAGCAATATAGCTATAGAGGCTGATTACAGCGGAAAGCCTGCCTCAGGGTACCAGGTCGATGTCATTGAATCAGTTCCAGAGACAATCACCATTGCTGGTACAGAGGAGGCACTTCAGGAATTTGCTGACAATGGCAACGCACTTAAGATTCCTGCGGATGAAGTGCAGCTGGACGGAGAGTCAGCTGACTTTGAGGTAAAGGTTGATATCAGCAAGCTGCTGCCCGAAGATATTATTCTGGCAACCAATGAAAATAAAATAATATTGCTGAAGGTGAAGATACTGCCGCTGGGCAGCCAGGAATTCAGCATTCCGACTACCAGTATCCAGGTGATAAAACCTGGAGATATGGATGTGGTATTTGACAGTGAGAAGGTTACTATCCGACTGAAGGGAAGAAAGAAAGATTTAGCTAATTTCAGCGAATCAAGCATTGCGGCCACCCTGGATCTTAGCGGTTATTCACCCGGAGAGTACGAGGTGCCGCTGACGATACAGGTTCCAAGTCAGTATCAGGTAGTAGATGAGATAAAGGTTAAACTACAGCTTGTTAAAACAGCAGCTGAAAAATCAGACGGATAGGGGAGAAATGCATATGTTAAGTCAAAAGGTAACGATTAAAAACCCAACAGGATTACATTTGAGACCGGCTGGCATCCTTTGCAAGGAAGCAATGAAATTCAAATCCTTAATCACATTCAGCTTCCGGAACAGCACAGCCAATGCAAAAAGTGTCCTCAGTGTTCTGGGAGCATGTGTAAAGTGCGGAGATGAGATAGAACTGGTTTGCGAGGGAGAAGATGAAGAAGAAGCTCTGAAAACTCTTGTTGATGCCATAGAGGGCGGTCTGGGAGAATAGAGGAATTATGAAAACAGAATGGGCTGGGAGGGTTAGTTATCTCCACTAACCTTCCCAACCCATTCTTTTTCGTGCTTAGAATTTTTCTTTAAGTTCTTAACAGGCTGTTGGCTAAAAAAAGGAGAAGTTCCTCCTGGGAATGGGTGCCATAGAAGGAATCAAAAGCCCTCAGATCATCCAGGGAATCAAACTCCTGTATGGTACCAGGCTGAAAACGTTTCTGATACAATGTAAGGGTATCCAAATGCTTCATATAGATTTCCTCCCAATAAGCCTGGCGTATCTCCGGCAGATTGTATTCTTTTGTTAAATAGGAAATATATCTTTTGGAGAATTCTTTGTTTACATACACATGTCCAAACATATACCAGGAATCAGCCCCACCGACTTTTACATGGGTAATTTTGTCGTTCTCATCGGCGGTCAGGCAGTACTCTGAAGTCTCCCCCTCTGCATAAAGACATGAGTAATAAGGCTGATATTCGTACGGATGAAAAACATTCTCGGTAAAGTAATTATCAGAAGAGCAGATGTAACTGTTTCCCAGATAATCCCTGACAGCGTAAAGCGTAGAATTATTATTACGAGACTGATATTCCTTATTTTCCACAATGAAGACACCAAATTTTTCTTTTAAATAATAGAATAACTCTTTTTTGTGACCAACAACAACATAGATATCCCGTATCCCGGCATCCTGAAGCTGCCGTATCTGCCGCTCAATTAATACCTCTCCTTTAACCGGAAACAATGCTTTGGGGCAGACTTCAGATAATGGGGCAAACCTGGATGAAAATCCTGCGGCCATAATGACAGCGTTTTCAACTTTGTAGGGAGCCAGCCCGGAAAACTCCTTTTTTCTATATAATTCATTAAACGTTTCTTTTGTCAAGAGAACTTCCTCCTGTATCTGTATTATTATAAATTTAGAACGGATTATCACCATGCATTGTAGAGGAAACCGGTGCGCTTGTCAAGTAATATATTCAAAAAATGAACATTTAGCAATTCCTTAAAACCAGGATAAAATAAGGCTTTTTTGTTACAATGCTTAATGAAAACTTAATAACTGCAGGACTGTTTCTTGGAGTGAATTGGTTGTATTTTGAAGAAAAAAGTGGTAAATTATATATATCTATTAATATAGTATTCCCTTATACTATAGGCTGTAGGATAAAAAGTTACCCGATTTTTATCAGCAGTGTTAATAGAATTATTGCATGAGGAGGACGTATAAATGAAGAAAAGAAGAATGCGGCTGCTGGCGCTATTGCTGAGTGCAACGATGTTAGTACCACCGGTACCGGTGGGAGCGACTGCAGGAGATGTACCTACAGAACTGGGTACACAGCAGAGTGACAATTCCAAAACTGTAACGTATGCCGAGGGATGGAATCAGGCAGACGGCGGATGGATATGGGCAGTAAAAGAGGGAGAGAAGGCGGCTCCTAAGTATTTGTTTAAATTGGAGGCAAGCGACAGCAATAAACCTGACGTGCTTGACCAGTGGAATGTTTATGAATATCAGGAGGGTCAGCCATCCGGCGAGAAGCTTCCTGAACTGCCCGCAGAATTTCAGGGATATGTAGCAATCGGCTTTGAGCAAGAGGGAGAGATTTCAAAACCGGTATATTACTTTGTAACTCCGGACGGTAAAACTGCCCGCAGTACCTGGGTGAAGACACAGAATGCAGATGAAAAAGCTATCTACTGCTACTTTGGAGCAGATGGAAAACAGGAGCCAGGAAAAGTTGGTTTTCAGACGGAGATTTCCTATGATGACGGAACTGGTCCGGCTGCACTGAAGAATGTTTTTATTAATGAGGACTTTACTCTCGCGACAGATGCCTGGAAAGAAATCGGCGGAAAGAAGTTATATTTTAATAAAGATGGTATCTTAGAAAAACGCTTCGGGATTCAGACGATCGGTGAAGATAAGTATTACTTAGATGAAGATGGGACACCTATACAGACAAAGCCGGAAGGTGAGCTGATTGACGGTGTAAAGTACATAACAGATGAGACTGGGAAAGTTATAAAAGAGTATGTGCCTGTTGAAGAAGGATGGCAGCGCAATGACAGAGGCTGGTGGTATCAATATGAGGACGGTACGTATCCCGAGCTCGAGTGGGAAGAGATAAATGGACAAAGATACTATTTTGGCAAGTACGGTTATATGAAGGAAAGCGAATGGTATCAAGAAGGATATAACTGGTATTATCTAAAACCAGGCGGAGCTATGGCTGTAGGCTGGTATCAGTTAGGGGGCAAATGGTATTATTTTGATAATCAGGGCATTATGAAGACTGGATGGATTTATCTGAATAATATTTGGTTTTATTGCTATCCAAGTGGTGTTATGGCTACTGGCTGGGAACAGATTGGGGGCAAATGGTATTATTTTAATGGAAGCGGAGGTATGGCTACCGGTTGGAAGAAGATAGGTAGCACATGGTATTATTTATACGACAGCGGGGCCATGGCGACGGGCTGGGTTAAGATAGGAAATGTATGGTTTTATCTTAAATCCAGCGGAGCAATGGCAACGGGCTGGCTCCAAATAGGAAAGGCATGGTATTATTTTAAATCCGATGGAGGTATGGTTACAGGTTGGTTCAAGGATGGAAAGTACTGGTATTATTGCTGGCCAAGCGGAGCAATGGCCACTGGTTGGATTGAGGTAGATGGAATTTGGTATTATTTAAGCAGCGGAGGAGCTATGGTATCAAACCAGTGGGTAGGAAATTATTATCTTACTGCTGGCGGTGGTATGGCGGTAAATCGTTGGATTGGACAAAAATTTGTAGATGAGAATGGAAAGTATGTTTCAGATTATAAATTAGCGAATTCTACATATGAGACATCCGGTCAATGGATCTCGAACTCGGGTCTGTGGCAGTTTAAATATTCGAATGGAAAGTTGGCTAAGAGCGCATGGGTAAGAAAAGGTAAAGTGTGGTTTTACTTGGGCGCGGATGGTTATATGGTTACAGGCTGGAAGTATATTGATGGTTACAAATACTACTTTAACAGCAGCGGTGGACTGGTTCAGGATTTGAGAAGCAAAGTTAAGGGACCATACATGGCTAAGATTAACAGACAAAGATGCTGTATCACTATTTATGCACAGGATGGTGGAGCTGGGTATACGATTCCTGTAATTTCCTTTGTTTGCTCCGTTGGGTTACCTGCTACCCCAACTCCTACGGGAACTTTCTATACTAGTCAAAAACAGCGGTGGGGAGTTTTGATGGGACCGTCATATGGTCAGTACTGTACACGAATTGTAGGCGGAATACTATTCCATTCGGTTGCCGGTTATGGTACGAATAGTTATAGTCTGCCGGCTGCGGAATATAATCGCCTTGGATCCCCTGCATCACACGGATGTGTACGTATGACAGTTAGGGATGCAAAGTGGATCTTTGACAATTGTTCTTTAGGGATGAAAGTTGAAATATATGACAATGTGATTCCGGGGCCTTATGACAAGCCAGTGGCACAGAAAATACCGGCTTCCCAGAATTGGGATCCCACCGACCCGGAAGTATGATAAAATTTAAAAAGTGGTTTAATAATAAATAATAAATTCTAGGAGCTAATGCAGTATGGATGGATATACATCTATGTGGCAATAGCTCCTATTTTATTTAAAAAGTAATTTGCTAATATATAGTAATAGTATAATGAAATAGGTAGGCTGAGAAGAAACTGCCGATATACAAGACAACGCTATGCACGATGGTTAAATTAAACTTAGCATTGCAGAAATGGACTTAAACAGTTGGTTTGTTATTGACAAACTTCTGTTCATCGGATATAATCACAATAGTTCAAAAATTGAACTATATAAAAAGGGGATTTATTTATGCACAAGTATTATAATATTCTTTATCATATTAACAAATTGGGGTTTATAAACCAGAGGGCTTTAGCCAAGGCCTGCAACATGTCCGTTGGGAATATTAATTCTTCTTTGAAGGAATTGGTTGGGGAAGGATATCTAATAGAAAAAGATAAAAAATATGGTCTCTCTGGAAAAGGGCGGGAATATCTTGAGAATAGTCTTGAGAATAAGCAGGTTGAGAGACTGATTTTAGATTCTGGAGAGAATAGTTCATTTGTGAAAAGTGCTGTGATACTGGCGGCTGGAATCAATCTGTGCTTTACAAAGCCAATCGGACTTCTTACCATTGACGGACTGCCAGTGATTGAACTGATCATGAGAAACCTGTCTCTGCATGGAATAGAGAATTATTATATTGTTGTTGGATATCAGAAAGATGAGTATAGAAATTACTTCAAAAACCGTAGGAATGTCCATCTGGTAGTAAATGACAGGTATAAATGGACCGGAACTATGGCGTCACTGAGTACGGTGAAAGGATTTATAAAAGAGGATTTTCTTTTGGTGGATGCCAATCAGATATTTGAGGAGACTGCTATTTCCAAATTGCTGGAATGTCCTGACAGAAATTGTGTTCTTCTTACAAATCCCAGCGATTCTAATGATGAGGCGTACGTAGAACTAAATCCGGACAATACGATTTTTAGAATCTCAAAAGATATCAAACAGATGAATCATATTGATGCCGAGTTGGTAGGCATCAGTAAGATATCGTATGCTTTATTTGAAAAGATGCTGGATTACTTCAAGGATAATCAGAACCCTTTGCTGAACTATGAATATGTTCTTGAGAATATTGGCCGTATTTATCAGATTACAGGGGTGATGGCTGATGATATGGCATGGACCGTGATTGAAAACGACCAGCTTTACCGTAAGGCAGAAAAATTAGTGTATCCCAAAATTAAAAAGAGGGAAAGGCTTCGAAAAGAAAATCATGCCAGAGAAACATTAAAAGTATGTATGTCTGTAAGAGATGAGGACATAGAGGAATGCAGCATAGGCGGAGGCATGACCAATACCAACTTTTTTGTTAAAGTGCAGGGAAAACGCTATATTTTGCGGATGCCTGGTGCAGGGACAGATGTAATGATAGACAGAAAGAGTGAGCAGCATAATGCGGCCTTAGCATCAGCGCTGGGAATTAATCCTTCTACGGTGTACTGTAATGTTGAAACTGGAATTAAGATTACAGAGTGTATTCCACAGGCCGAAACACTAAATGGAAAGACGGCTCGTTTAGAGATGAACATGAAGAAAACAACGGCCATTCTGAGAGAACTTCATGAATCAAATATGAAGATGTATGGCACTTTTAGTGTGAAAGAAGAATATGAAAAATATAAGAAACAAATCCATGAAGCAAACGGAGTCTATTATGACGGGTTTGAGGCTGTGGATAAATTTTTCTATGAACTTTTGGAGCACCTGGAAGAACTGGGCACAGAGCTGAAACCCTGCCATAACGATTTGGTAGCAGAAAATTTTATTAAGGACAAAAACGGGAAAATGTACCTTATTGACTGGGAATACGCTGGATATAATGACCCCATGTGGGATTTGGCAGCCCATCTGGCGGAGTGTGATTTTAAGCCACTGGAGGAGGAGCTCTTTCTGGAGCATTATTTTCAAAAACAGCCGGATGAAATTTCAAAAGAGAAAATAGCTATTTTTAAAATTTGCCAGGATGTTTTGTGGAGTGCATGGACGATATTAAAAGAGGCTCGGGGTGAGGATTTCGGATCCTATGGCATAGACCGGATGAAACGCGCGATGCAGAAGAGAGACGAGTATGTTTTAACATATGTAAAAAAGTGCTAAAATGTACTAGAGGAGTTTCATGAAATAAAAAGGCGGCAGCTGTCAGGCTGCGGCCTTTTTAGTCTTGCGTCATACCGGATAATATCATATAATAAAAAAGAATCTGCGTATGAGGTGAAGAGAATGAGATTGAAAACAAGAATATTTGGCGCAATAACAGCCTGTACGGTATCGGCTGCAATTGTATTTAGCAATATAAGCCCCATTCAGGTGTGGGCAACGGAATCTGGTACTGCGGGCAATGATACAGAGCAGTCTGCTGGGGAACTGCCGGAGGAGGACAGTGGGGGCACATCGGAGGCAGTACCGCCTGCGCCGGCCGATCCATCTGTTGTAACTACTAATGGAATTGCCGGCTGGCCCCAAGCTGTGGATATTGCAGAGGAAACAGGAATACTGATGGATGCCGCTTCAGGCACGGTATTATTCAATAAATCAATGGATCAGAGAATGTATCCTGCAAGTACTACTAAAATAATGACTGCTCTGCTGGCTCTGGAGAACAGCAGCCTGGACGAGCAGGTAACCTTTACAGAAACCGGAGTTAAGGATGCTTATCCGGGGAGCAGTAATATCGGTATGCAGGTGGGAGAGGTTCTCACTATGGAACAATGTCTCTATGCAATGATGTTGAAATCAGCCAATGAGGTTACAACGCAGGTGGCTGAATATGTTGGCGGGAGTGTAGAGAATTTTGTGAATATGATGAACGAAAAGGCAGCAGATTTGGGCTGTACAGGAACCCATTTTAATAATGCCAATGGTCTTCCCGATGACAGCCACTATACCACTGCTCATGATTTGGCATTGATTGGTCAGGCAGCCATTCAGAATGAAACCTTCAGAAAGATACTTGGAACAGTCGTTTATACAATAGAGCCGACAAATAAAAATCCTAAGGCAAGGACATTTGACAATCATCATGCTATGATCCATGAAGGCGACTGGTACTATGAGGGATGTCTGGGTGGGAAGACTGGTTATACAGACGCAGCCCAAAGTACTCTGGTAACATTTGCGGAGAGAAATAATCTTCTCTTGGTATGTGTTTTGATGAAAGGGGATGGAACCCAGATTGTCAAGGATACAAAGACAGTTTTGGATTATGGATTTGATAATTTCAAGGCTTTGAAATTCACAGCAAAGGGCGAGGTGATTCAGGGGGGAGAAGGGGTTATTCCTGCCGGGATGGAGGAATCTGAATTGGAAGTTCTTGAAGATGTACAGCAGGATAAGGTACTAACCACCTATAGGTGCAGTGAATACCCGGTTGGAAGTGTGACAGTGACCAGAGAATCCTATGATCAGGTGAAAGAACAGGAAGAACAGGAGGCTATTGAGAAAGAACAACAGGAGGAACAGAAGAGAATACAGAAGGAACAAAATAAAAAGAAAGAACATACGCAAAATATAATGAAGCTGATAATACTGGTTCTGTGCGGATTAATAGTATTTACTGTTTTGATGGTGGTTATTCGGCTGATTCTGAACAGAAAGAAATAAAAAAGGCGAAGCAGTGCTTCGTCTTTTTTATCTTGCCGGATACTCCGGCACTCGGTTACGGTACAAAACTTCTTCCCCCGCGGTATTTTTGATCGTCATTTTGTGGAAAATTTCTTTTGTTCGCTTATCAACTGCTTCCCGCGTATCCCCGGTTATATAATACCGGGCCACGTAGGGGCGGGGATTTTCTGGGGATATACGTTCCCCTTCCTTGTAGAAAAGGATAGAATTTTCAATATCTTCCTCTTTGGAAAGACTGACTGCCTCACTTTCATCCATAATGTCAGTTTCCCTACCATGAAAATATAAGACAGCACTGCAGCGGGAGAACCAGGGGGAGTGCGCAGACAAGTCTCTTCTAAGAGAAGGTTCGTCATAGACATAGTCTAAGAGAAGCTTCTCAATGGATAGACCACTGCTGTATTCTACTAATTCATGCTCATAGCCGAAAAATCGTCCGGCGATCTCACAGACCTGAACCGGCTCACCAGGTCTCCAGAAAAACTGCATAGAGAGAGCCCCCTCTTTTTGCTGAGTATAGGACGCAACCTTCTGAAGGATAGTACTCGCTTCAGCATATACATCTTCCATTAAGCGGGAGGGATATACGTTGCGGGTGCTGATTGGGATTCTGCCGGGTTCTATCTCTGTTTTTTCCCGGTCTGCAATGCTGAGTACATGTACTTTTCCATCCAATACCCAGGACATCATATTAAATTCGTAGCCCGGATTGTATTCTTCAATTAGAATTTCTTTGATTTCAGAAGTTTTACATATATCATGGAAATACCGGCGGATTTCCTCCGGCTGATTCAATACGTAGATCCCCCTGGAACCATATTTATCTACAGGTTTTGCAACCACAGGAAATTGTATATCCTCTAAATCATGAAGCTGGAAATCCGGTCTTAGATTTCGATAGCTGGGAGTACTGATTTTCAGCTGTGTTAGCATATCTTTCATAATAATTTTGTTCCGGTAATAATCCAGTTTATCAGGGGTTAGATAACATTTTAGTTCTGCTTTGGCAGCAATTTTTACCATACACTCAAAAAGGCGATCGGAAAATGAAGTGATTATCCCGTCTATCTTTTCCTTTTTGCAGATAACTGCTATCTCATCTGTCTTTTCTACATTAATATGATATGCGCGATCTGCAAATGCCTTAGCGGGCCCATTCTCATTTGCATCGCACACGACGGTAAAGAAACCCCGCTCTTTTGCCATACGGGTAATAAGCACGAATTCAGTCAGGGATCCTAATATTAGCAGCCGATGTCTCATTTTTCTCTCTCCAAATCTTTGATTGCAGCAAATAATCTTTCAGCCACTGCATCCATATCCCGTGGGCTATATCTTTGATCACAGGGAAGGGGAAGGATATTAGATGCATAGTCATATTCAACACTTTCAGCTGCTGCGTGCTGAATTACGTTATTCCAATAGGTTGGAAGGTAAAGCTTACAGGAGGCAGTTAATTTTCTAAGCTCTATGCCCTTAGGATAATAAAAGGGATAAGTAAAAGGTCCTCTGGGCATCTGAAAAGGCAGTGGATTCCTGTCCCCAAGATATTTATCCAGACGACGGTAGTTAATTTCCCGCCGTTCTATGATGCGCTCATAATCAATGCCTTTCAATAAGTTCTGAGTAAGACGGGACATTAACTTCGGAGACTCCTGCTGAAAAGAGGATGCATTGTTTAACATTGTGCTATAGTAGGAGGCGGCATCTTTTTCATATCGTCCCAGAAGATGTTCCATGCGGCTGCCGGACAGATCCTGGGATAGGGGAAGTACTGGGGATGCGTCTGTAGACAGATAAGCTCCGTCAGGAAGCCCAAAGAATTTTCGGCAGGAGTATATAGTATCTACCCCGGGAAGGGGGCGTTGGAAAAATGCATGAGTATGATCAACGATAATATGCTTGTATTTCTTCTTATAATATAGAATAGATTTATCTGTTAGCTGACCATAGTAATTCACCAGATAAAGGTAAGCTCCGGACTCCAGGGCATCCGGTACCTGAGGGATTAAATTTCTGTCTATATGATAATATTCTATGGCTATTCCCTCTTGTCTGCAGGACTCTATTACAGAATCACACAGGAAATAGGGAAGTATAAGCTTTTTGCATCCCCTAAGCCGGCATAGGTACAGCAGGGCTGTCCTGCCCAAATTCAGGCGATACATGTCTTTATAATATTCTTCCCCGGCCAGCTCTTCTAATTCAAGGTATCCACCAATTTCCTTCATAGTACCATTATAATTCCTTCCTTCGCTCAATATAGTTAGGCATTTTTCTTGATTCATTAAGGATATTCATGAGATATTGCCCAATAACACCGATGCCAAGCAAAGATAGTCCGGAATAAGCTACCAGTAAAAGCACGAGAGTCGTAAAGCCTTCTACGGATACGCCGTACACGAAGTATCGGACGAGATAGAAAATACCGAGAAGTATACTTGCAAAGAAACTGATGATTCCAATATCACGTACTATGATCAGGGGCAGTGCGGAATGAGTGGTAATATCGTAAATCAAATCCCGCATGAGCCTTCGGAAGGTATAACCGCTCTTTCCGTACTTTCTCTCGTCGTGATGAACTGTAACATTGATAATCCGATTGGATGTCTGCACTAAAAGATTACCTATCTGAGGCAGTCTTACATTCATCTGCAGGATGGCATCTACAATAAATTTCCGCATCAGCCGAAAGCTGGTGATTTCCAGGTTCGGATCCTTGTTAAGCATTTTAGAGGTTGCGTACACAGACACGCGGGTACCGAGACGGCGGATAACGTTATGCTTTCTTCCCTCATATTTAGCAATAATGACATCAACGTCAGAGCGTTCCTTAATCACGGCTGCCAGTTTCGGTATCTCTTCCGGCGGGTGCTGAAGATCATCGTCCATAGTGATAACATAATCTCCTGTTGCGTAGTGAAAGCCACATAGCAATGCGGGATGCTGACCAAAATTCTTAGCCATCTGTATAATTTTAACCCGGTGATCTTTCTGGTGAAGCATCTGCATTTTGTCATAAGAATTATCTCTGGAGCTGTCGTCTACCAGAATTAATTCAAAGGGTTCTTTCATTGTTTCATCGAAAACTTTGCGGAGACGCCCGTAAAGCTCGTCCAGTGTATGCTCAGAATTATATACTGGTACAACGACCGAATATAAACTCATAATAGCCTCCTTTTTATATAGCTTGATAAAGACATTTTAAAACATTATACGACTTTTTGGAGATGGGGTCAATGCTAAAAGATCAGAGCAAGGTTGCTGAAAGTATAAAAGAATGTTATAATCACAGGTATGCCCATGCTTTTAGGCGACATCTTTCGATACCTAAAAGTATCAATGGAGGAACATATGGAAAGAATTAAAAAATATATATTGCTGCATTTAAATATCTTGTTATTTTCTTTTACCAGTATTTTTTCAAAGCTGGCATCAATAGAATATAATAATAACGGTATCTATGGTTGGAAATTATATTTATTTTTGTTTTTAATGGTGTTAAATTGTTTTATCTATGCAATTGCGTGGCAGAAGGTAATTAAAAGATTTGATTTGTCTACTGCATATGCCAATAGAAGTGTATATCTGATCTGGTCTCAGCTCTGGGCGGTGTTCATTTTTCATGAAAGTCTTTCGGTACATAATATAGTTGGAATATGTGTAGTATTCATTGGAGTATTGGTGGTGCAGAGATATGAATAGATTATTTATGCTTTTAATGTTTGGGTGCACTTTTTTTTCGGCAATCTCTCAGGTACTGTTGAAACAGAGTGCGAACAGAACTTACAAACATCCTATATTTGAATATTTAAATTGGCGGGTAGTGGTTGCATACGGTATATTTTTTGCGGTTTTGCTTACAAATACATATGCATATACACAGGTTGAAATGAAATATGGACCTGTGATAGATGCATTTACCTATGTATTTGTTTTATTGCTGTCGGTCGGGGTGCTGAAAGAAAAGATAAACAGAGGAAAATTAGTTGGAAATCTAATAATAATTGCAGGTATTGTGATTTACACATTACCTTAGTGATAGTGAACGGGATTCTTTGATAAAGTAAATCACGATAAGTTAATTCAAATTCTTAGAGAGCAAGTGAATGACAGCACCACATTAAACCTGATTAGGAAATATCTGAAAGCAGGAGTAATGGAGAAAGGGCTGGAAGAAGCAACAAGGACTGGCGTGCCACAGGGAGGACCGCTTTCAGTTATACTTTCTAATGTGTATCTTGATAAATTAGACAAGGAACTGGAGCAAAGAGGACTTCGATTTACAAGGTACGCAGATGATACAATGATATTCACAAAAAGTGAAATGGCAGCCAACAGAGTAATGAAATCCATCACAGACTGGATAGAGAGAAAACTGTTCCTAAAAGTAAATGCCACAAAAACCAAAGTAGTCAGACCTACAAGGAGTAAATATCTCGGAATCACATTTCTGAAAAATGGTGGCGAATCGAAAGTAAAACCTACCGCGGAAAAGAAAAAGAAGTTAAAACAGAAATTAAGTGAATGCCTCAAAAGAAATAAAGCTGTTGCACGACCGCTTGCAGAAACAATAAAGCGAGTGAATGAAATAGTCAGAGGCTGGATTAATTACTTTAGAATAGGAATGATGAAACAGTTTATGGAAGAGTTTGGGGCATGGCTTAGGCACAAGATAAGAGTGATTGTGATAAAACAATGGAAAACGCCCAAGACAATATATAGAAACCTAAGCTATCTCAATCAAAAGAATAAGAATGGATTTGACCACGAAGCTATATATAAAGTAGCAAATACAAGGCTTGGTTGGTACAGACAAAGCGGAATGAATGTAGTGAATTTCATTATAAGTCCGGATATGCTTGAAAATAAAATAAAGGACGGAGCTGGTTTGCTCAATCCTTTAAATTATTATCTAAGAAATGTTGGAATATAAGTTGTAGAGCCGTATACGAGACCCGTATGTACGGTTCAATGAGAGGGAGATAACTTTTGCGGATTTCTCTACTCTATTGGCTAATCGGGATTTAGGAGTGTAACTTGGACATCGGCTCAGGGGCATTTAAGACGGCAGGTGTGGGTGGCAGAGGGACGGTGAAAGGAATCCTGCGGCAACGGGCTGTCTGGTTCGGACAGGAGGAAGGACTGGGTTCCGGGGACACCTCCGTCGCGAAGAGAGTCTAAGACAAAACCGGAATCCCCGCAGGAGCACCGTCCGTCAGCGACGCTCTGCTCGCCGACTCTATACCTCTGAAATCAAGGCATATAAACTATCATTTATCTAAAATAATTTAAAATAGTCTCTACTATATATTCTATCGTGTCCGGTGTCAATCCATAATACATAGGAAGACGCATCAACCGTTCACTTTCTTTTGTCGTATAGTTATCTGTCCCATGGAATCGGCCAAATCTCTTGCCAGCCGGAGAAGAATGCAGCGGTACATAGTGAAACACGCTTAAGATACCTTTTTCCCGGAGGTATGAAATTAGTTGACTTCTGGAGTCTAAATCAGGGAGTTTTATATAATACATATGTGCATTATGCTCTGCGTTTTCTGGAATATATGGCAATTCTATATAACCTTTCTGCATAAGTGGGCGAAGTCCTTCATGGTAGAAATTAAAGGATGCCATACGATCCTTTTGTATAATATCCACTGCCTCCAGTTGTGCCCATAGGTATGCGGCATTCATATCGCTTGGCAGATAAGAAGAACCGTAGTCCATCCAGGTATATTTATCAATCTGTCCCCTAAAAAATTTACTTCGATTGGTTCCCTTTTCTCTTAAAATTTCTGCTTTTTCCTGATAAGAGTTATCTTGAAAAACAATAGCTCCGCCTTCTCCCATACTCAGATTTTTGGTCTCATGAAAACTATAACATCCAAAATCGCCTATTGTCCCAAGAGAGACCCCTTTATAGGTAGAGCCAAACCCCTGGGCTGCATCTTCAATTACTATGAGCTTATAGCGGGAGGCAATACTCATAATAGTGTCCATCTCGCAAGAGACGCCAGCATAATGGACAGGAACAATAGCCTTTGTTTTAGGTGTTATAGCATCCTCTATTAAAGTTTCGTCTATGTTTAAAGTGTCTGGGCGGATATCAACAAATACTATTTTGGCTCCTCTTTGAACAAAGGCATCTGCGGTAGATACAAAAGTATAAGAAGGCATTATAACTTCGTCCCCCTCTTTAACATCTGCCAACACCGCCGCCATTTCCAATGCATGTGTACATGAGGTTGTCAAAAACGCTTGATTTACATGAAAATTTTTTTTGATCCAATTGCTGCATTTACCTGTGAATGGCCCGTCGCCGCAAAGTTTCTTATTTTTTATAGCCATCTTTATATATTCGATTTCAGTTCCCACATAAGGTGGGATGTTAAAGTCGATCATAATGTTCCTCCTTAAACTTATTGAAACATAGTTAAAAATACATTTGTATATGTACGTATTACAGTTATAAATAAAATAATTGCATAGACATTAGTGATAATCCAAACCCGTTCTGCCTTGACAAAATAGTCCAATATTTTTTTTAAGCCTACCATGGTAAAATACATCAGGGGAATTATCATCGGCATGACATATCGTCCCTGAGCCTGATAATCCGAAGCATAGGCATAGTATATAGTTAACAGCACTGGTATTACCATAGCTATAGCTAAAATAATATTGAGTACATTTCTTTTTATCCACTGCTTATTTTTATAAGGCTGAAATAATTTTACAAAACTTAATAATACGCCTAATCCTCCTGCAGCTATTAAATAGATATATCGATCATAAGTTCGTACGCCAAGATAGCGTTCCATATATCCGAAACAACCGATAAAACTAAACTTGGTTGTTTCAATCCAACCACCTTTATTAAACAGCATGCCGATAATTGAATATCCGCCAGATTTATATGTAACCCTATTAGAAGGCTTAAAGGCGTCAGCGGCATATAATTCTGAATATTTTTTGCTGGTAGACATGCCCAAGATATCTCCATCATAAATAATATAACTTCTCACAAACCACCATCCGGCTAAAAGAAGTGCAATTCCGGCAATCAACAGCCCCCTTTTTAGCATAAAGGAGTAATTTAACTTTTTTTCACCCATACATAATGTGGAGATGAGAAAAAGGAAAATACTGCACAAAATATATCCATAAGCATTATAATAGGAAAGGGAACATAGTGCAAGTCCAACGGCCAAGCCGATACAGCTCTTTTTATTCCAATTTGTTTCCAGCCCCAGGATCCACATATAAATAATAATAGCTGAGGAAGTTACAGCCATTGCATCAGTATTTACATAAGAAGATAAGTATGCCATCTGAGGAAGCAGTGTAATAAGAACAATAAATAATCCCCGGTAAGCAATAGGGAGCAGCTTTTTAGATATTTTTATTACAAAGTAAGCAGTTATCACTCCCCAAAAGACACTCACCGTACGTGCAGCCATTAGTAATGCGAAAGGTGCGGTAGTAAAAAAACTGGTTATCTTCATAAATAGTGCCGAGAAGATATAGGATAGTATTGGATTAAAAGCATAGGAAATCCCCCAATTTTCATCCCGTATCTCAGGATCGCCACCGTGAGGAAGTGCACCGTGCTCGTATATGTACTGTGGTATGTCGTATCGCATCTTTTCATCTGGTGCAGAGTTAAAAGGCTGATGATAGGCCCACATAAAATAAAAAACAAAAAGAAATGCCAAGAAAGCAATTTCCAATAACCGGCATATTCTTTTCTTCTGTTCATCATTAAAATTTTGTAACATAAACTTCTCCTTTAAAAAAATGTCTTTTAGTAGTATAACACTTCTGGCTTTAAAAAGTATTAAGAAAAATTAAATTTCTCTCAAAAATAAAGACATTGATTGTAATTGCTTGTATGCTAGGTTATAATGTGTAATAATTATGAAATAAAGTTGAAAAGAAATGGTTAAATATGGATTATGAAAGTAAGGGTGTTAGGTAATAAAGTGATTAGTAGAAAAAGCAGAATGATAAGTTTTATATTAGGCTTGGTTGTTATCTTGACTGGATATTCTCAAGAGATCCGTGCAGAGGAAACGTCTGATATTGACAATTCCAAAATACATTTTATAGCAATTCCTGCATGGAATGATGCAATATTATTAGAAAGCAACGGGCGATTTGGTATGATAGACTCCGGGGAGGACACTGCCTATCCTGATGGCTCAGATCCCCGATATCCTATTCGATCCGGAACAATAATGTATAACCAGGGATATGAGGAACAAGTTATTGAGTATTTGCGCTCAGTGGGAGTGAACGAAAACAATTTTGAGTTTTATTTAGGGACGCACCCTCACAGCGACCATATTGGTTCAGCTTCTTATATTATTAAAGAATTTAAGCCGGAACGTGTATATATGATGGAGTATAAAGATGAGTATATTTCCAGTCCAAGCAATTTGTGGGATAATCTGTATGTTTATGACCGGCTGATCGAAGCAGCGAAAGAAGCTGGATCTGTTTTGATCCAGAATTTTGATAAAAATGCTCCGATCACGCCTGCTCAAGAGGCAGAGTCTAGTACAATAGGGGATGAAGGGCAGAACTTACAAAACGAGGTTTCTTATCAATACATGTCTCCGGAGGAGATTCATGAAGAATTTGGTGTTGATCCCTTAGCAGATTCAGATCCACAGGCACCTGATACAATTGAGGATAGAGGGGTACCTGTGTCTAAGAGTGCAGATCCGAATCAGACGACATTGGAAAAGGATCCCAAAACCACAGGAAATCCCAATTTTACACTTGGTGATATGCAGCTGGAGGTTGTAAATTATTCCGATGATTATAAAATCACACCGAAACCTGATGCAAACTATTTTTCTTTGGGAGTGAAGGTTAGTGTAAATGCCCATACTGCATTTTTAGGCGGCGACATCGGAAATTATGATGGGGATGAACTGAAATTGATTCCCTATATTGGTGAGGTTGATATTTTAAAATTGGGGCATCATGGCTACTCTAGTTCTAATACACCCGAATATTTGTATGCGCTAAATCCAGACTATTTAGTACAGACAGGGTATTATTCAACATTGACGGTTTCAGCTGAGAGGATGGAGTCTATCCGTCATCTTGCAGAAAACAATGGAACCAGGTTATATAGTGTAGCAAACATGGTAAGCAGTTATGATGCTGTAATATTTGACTTGAGTGGTCAAGAAATAACAACTAATGTTTCGGAGGACGAGGTTTACTTCTGGGAGTGTAACGGCAGCCCTTACTATACTTGCTATAGGGATGGTTACCAATTTCCGTACCAAGGTTTTGTATCCTTGAATGGTAACGAGTATTATTTTGATAATTCACCTAATGCAGTGATTTCAGCTTGGGTTAGGGATAGCGAAAGCGGCTTTTGGTATTTAATGGATGACAAAGGGCATAAAAGGACAGGGTGGATAATTGAAAAGAATAATAAGTATTATTTAGATAAAGATGGAATAATGCAGACAGGCTGGACGTTAATTGACAATAATTGGTATTATTTTAATGCGAGTGGGCAAATGCAGACAGGCTGGGTAGCTGGAAATTACTTTGACACAGATGGAACATGGGTTCCTAATCCTGTTCAAGAGAAGTGGATAGAGGAACCAGGCGGATGGAAGTATCAATTGGTAAACGGTAAATACGTTACAAATGGTTGGAAAAAGATAAATAATAAAACTTATTATTTTAATGAATCAGGATACATGGCCAGTGGGTGGAAGTATATTGACAATAGTTGGTATTATTTTGGGGCATATCATGACGGAGCGATGAAGATAGGCTGGATTGATGTAAATGGCATATGGTATTATATGAACAACGATGGAAAAATGGCAACTGGTTGGAAAAAGCTTTTTAATAAATGGTATTATCTAAGAGCAAATGGTTCCATGAGTACTAAATGGGAATTTATCAAAGGGAATTGGTACTATTTTCAGGAAGATGGATCAATGATAACTGGATGGTTCCAGGAGAATAATATATGGTATTATTTGCGGAGCAATGGCGACATGGCAACCGGATGGGAGCGTATAAACGGAGAATGGTATTTCTTACGAAATAGTGGTGCTATGGCAACAGGATGGATTTATGACAAAGATAGATGGTATTATCTGAAGAATAGTGGTGCTATGACTGTAGGATGGATGCAGTCAGGCGGTGGCTGGTATTATATGTGGAACAGCGGTGCTATGGCAACGGGATGGAGCAGTATAAATGGAGAATGGTATTTCTTTCAGGATAGCGGCTTAATGAAAACTGGATGGCTCAATAAAAATGGACAATGGTACTATCTGAAAAATTATGGCGCTATGGCAATCGGTTGGCTGCAAATTGATAGGGACTGGTATTACTTTAGGCGGCAGGGAGATATGGCTACAGGCTGGGTCGGTGATTATTATCTAGACAGCAGCGGTAAATGGATCCCGGGTAAGCGGCGTTAGAAAGGAGTAATTGGTGAATAGTAAGACCAAAAAAAGTTTTCTATATCTTATATTGACTATAGTTTTGCTGTTTGGCAGTACAGAAAACGTATCAGCGGAAAAGCTAAAAACTTGGGTAAAAACTACAGATGGATGGATGTTAAAGCAGAAGAATGGAGAATTCGTAAAAGATAACTGGGGGGATATATATGGGAGATGGTACCATTTTGATTCCGATGGAATTATGCAGTTGGGATGGTTCCAGGACAAAGATGGTAAGGTGTATTTATTGACAGAGGCCGGAATGGGAATGAACTGGACCTACTATGAAGATAATTGGTATTTTATGGACGAAAAGGGATTAATAAAAACAGGCTGGATATATGATGATAATGCTTGGTTCTATTTGGACAAAACCGGAAAGATGGTCAATGGGTGGGTATACTACAAGAAAAATTGGTACTATCTTAAAAAGTATGGAAATATGGCTTGTGATGAAACTATTTTTCTTTTGGGAAAAGAATATTTATTTGATGAAGATGGTGCATGGATTAGATAATGTTGTTTTTTAAAACATAATGTATTATAATAGCAAAAGATTATGAAAGGCTGTGGAATAAATATGCAGGAGATATATGAAGTATCAGAGATACAGCAAATAGCACTGGATATACTGCTGTATGTTGATGCTGTTTGTGAGAGGAATCATCTGTACTATTTTATGTCGGATGGCACACTTCTGGGTGCAGTAAGGCATAAAGGTTTTATCCCGTGGGACGATGATATTGATATCTGGATGCCCAGAGATGATTACAATAAGATAGTTGATATTATAAATAATGACCAGCATTCTCCCTATCAGGTAATCAATAGAAAGAATAAAGACAATTATATCTACTCATTTGCAAAAGTTGTAGATACTAGGACTTGTCTGCTGGAAACCGATTTGGACGTGCAATGTATGATGGGGATATATATTGATATATTTCCTTACGACGGATTGCCCGGCAAAGGGCCTGGGGATAAAAAATATCAGCGCCATCTGAAAAAGTGTCTATTTTTAGACAGACAAAGAGCTCCTTCTTTCCGAAAGTTTTCTACGTTTCATAGGAGATTTGCAGAAGGAAAACCGAGAAGATATATTACTTTTTTCGTTAGAAAGATGGTTGGAAGTAAAAATATTCTGAGACTGCAGGATTATTACAGCAGCAAATATGCGGTAGATGGTGCGTTATATGTTGGGTGCCTGGAAGGAACCTATCGCGAAGAGGTGATGATGCCTGCATGGGTAGTCTCAAAAAGGGTTAAATTAGAATTTGAGGGGCATATGTTACAGGCCCCTGTAGGTTATGATGAATTCCTTAGAAGGGAATATGGGGATTACATGACGCTGCCTCCCATGGCTGAACGGACATCTCACCATAATTTTAAAGCTTGGTGGCGTAATAAAATTGAAGGTCTAAACGAATGAAAGAGCTAATTAGATTTCTAAAAGCATCTGGTATTTACTTTATTGGTACTGTTTTAATAAAATTGGTTTCATTTTTAATGCTGCCAATATATACAAAATATATCTCCCCGGAAGACATGGGAACTTATGATCTTGCCTCTGCGTATATTACGTTTCTCTGCTCTGTACTCTATCTGGATATTTGGGCAGGGATTATGCGTTTTATGTTTGAACATGATACGAGAGAAAAGAAAAAGAAGCCTATAAATAGTGGGTTTGCTATTTTCTTGTTATCAACTGCTGTGTACACGGCTATTATAATTGGTGTAGGGTGTGTCGCTCATATTCCATATTTGTTTTACATTTATTTATTTGGCTTATTAATGAACACACAAATTTTATTTGGATACTTAGCAAGAGGCTTTGGTAAGAATGTACTCTATGCATCCTCAGGTCTTATCGGCACCTTAGTCACAACAGTTAGCAATATTATACTGATTGTTGTGTTTAAAATGAATTATAGTGCCATGTTTATATCAGGATGTATTGGCTATATGGTGAATATTGCTATCGTAGGCTATGGCATACGTGCTCATGAATTAATATCAGTTAAGAAGTTTGACTATGGCATATTTAAGCAAATGTTCAGATTTTCTATTCCTTTATGTATGAACTCAGTAGCTTATTGGTTTTTAACAAGTTATAATCGAGTTGCTATTTCAAATATTTTGGGAAAGGAAGCTAACGGGCTTTACGCTGTAGCAACAAGATTTGGATCGGTTATTAATCTCTTTACATCGTGTTTTAATATGGCGTGGCAGGAAATTTCCTATTCCAAGGAGGCGACTTCGGATAGCGATAACAGTAATTTTTATTCTGTTGCAATTAACTCTTTTATACAGTTTTTAGGGATGGGATTGATTTTGCTGGTTCCGGTTGTGTTTTTTGTTTTCCCTATCATGATCGATGACTCCTACAATGAAGCAAAAAATATGGTGCCCATATATTTATTGGCTACCATAGCCTCATCTACTAGTTCGTTTTTGGGCAATATATTTAGTGCCATCAAAAAGAATGATATATTATTTTTTACAACTGTAGTGGGAAGCATTGTTAATGTAATATGTGTGCACTTGTTGCTGCCTGTTTTAGGTGTTCAGGGAGCAAGTATAGCCTTATTTTTAGGATTTTTAATAAATGTAATTATTCGTATTCGGATCTTATCAAAAGAGATTCGGGTCAAAATGGACATGAGGTTTATAGGTATGTTTACCATTTTGACCGCAGGTGTTACTTTTGTTTATATAAAACTATCGTATATAGGAAATCTGGTAGCGTTTGCAGTTGGTGTTTTTGCCACAATTTATGTTTTTAGAGATGTTATTGGGAAAGTGTATCTGCAGATTAAAGTAAAACTAAGGAAAAAGTAGGAAGTTAGAATGAAAAGGACAGACTTTGAACAATACAAAAGAATATTAAGAACCGCAGCTATTGCAATCATTATTCTACTGGAGGCGTTGATTTTTAAATATGTGTGGAGCCATTACTATAGTAAGGGTTTATGGATTGAACCCTTTTATGCGAAAGGCAATACATATATTGTTTTAGTATATGTAATCTTTTTATTAATGTTCATGTATGTGTATGGGGGGCTGAAAGTAGGGATATTAAAAAAGACTAATTTAGTGTATTCCCAGGCCCTTTCTGGACTCTGTGCAAATGTGGTGATGTATTTCCAGATTGTTCTTCTTTCCAGAGCACTGGTTACCTTTGTGCCCATTTTGGTCATGACTTTAATTGAGATATTGGTAATTGCGGTATTTGCGCCTGTTTTTGAGTTTGTCTATGCCAGAATTTTCCCTCCAAGACAGCTGCTGCTGATTTACGATACTTATGCAGCTGATGATCTATTTATGAAAATGAATACCAGAAGAGATAAATATAGGATAGCTAAAAAGATTAATATAAAAGTCGGAAATGAGAAGATTTTTGAAGAGATTTTGAAATATGATGGTGTGGTAGTCTACGATGTCCATGCTGCCCTGAGAAATAAAATTTTGAAGTTTTGTTATGCTAATTCTAAAAGAATTTATATGACACCTAAAATTTCAGATATTATAATCCGCAGTTCAGAGACTCTCCATATTTTTGATACGCCTTTATTATTAGCCAGAAATTATGGTCTTACTTTTGAGCAGCGTTTGGCCAAAAGATTTGTGGATATTGCAGTGTCGGCTGTTATGCTCCTAATCACATCACCTATTATGCTTGTGGCTGCCATAGCAATTAAAGGTTATGACAGAGGACCTGCATTATTTAAACAAAATAGACTTACCATTGACGGTAAGGTTTTTTCTATTTATAAATTTAGAAGTATGATAGTCAACGCTGAAAAGGATGGGGTTGCTCGTTTGGCTAGTGAAAATGACAGCAGAATCACACCCATTGGTAAGCTAATAAGAAAAACAAGAGTAGATGAACTGCCTCAGCTTATCAATGTTTTAAAAGGTGAAATGAGTTTGGTTGGGCCTCGTCCTGAACGTCCGGAAATAGCGGAGGAATATGAAAAAATAATTCCTGAGTTCAGTTATCGGCTAAAGGTAAAAGCAGGTCTCACTGGTTATGCCCAGTTATATGGAAAATATAATACCACTGCCTATGATAAATTGAAATTAGATTTGATGTATATTCAGAGCTACTCCATTATATTAGACTTTAAGCTACTGATTATGACATTCAAAATTTTATTTATGAAAGAAAGTACAGAAGGGGTAGAGGCGGATCAGATTACAGCTATTAAAAAAGAAGGGGATAAAACCGATTTCACGGAATAGGGGAGATGAAAAGTTTATGATTGAGAATTACTCTGTTCTAATGTCTGTATATAAAAAAGAAAAACCGGAGTTTTTGAAGGAAAGTATAGATAGCATATTAAATCAGACTCGTAAAACCGATGATTTTTGTTTGGTGTGCGATGGGCCTTTAACGGAAGGATTGTATAAGATCGTTGATGATTATACAACTAGGTATCCCGATATTTTTCATGTTATTTACCTGGAGAAGAATCTTGGGCTTGGAAAAGCATTGAATATTGGAATTGGTGAGTGCCGCAATAGTGTCATAGCTCGGATGGATTCAGATGATATCGCCTTTGCGGAACGGTGTGAAAGGCAGTTGAACCTAATCCAGAAGGGCTATGATGTGATCAGCGGCACAGTAATCGAATTTGAGGGGGATACTGCAAATCAGATAAGTCAGCGGAAACTTCCTGAAAACGATGCGCAGATTAGAAAATTTGCCAAAAAAAGGAACCCATTTAACCATCCGTGTGTGATGTATAAAAAAGAAGCAGTAGAAGCAGCCGGAGGGTATCTTCACTGCTTATGGTTTGAGGATTATTATCTTTGGGTGAGGATGATTATGAATGGTGCAAAGTGTTATAACATACAATCCCCAATATTATATATGCGTGCCGGTGAGGATTTGTATCAACGGAGAGGCGGTACTGATTATTTGAAAGCGATGGTAAGTTTTAAGTGGAAATTAAGAGAAATGGGGTTTTATTCTTGGATAGATTTCCTGTATTCAATGGGGGGCCATTTTATTGTTTGCATTATGCCCAATTCATTGCGAAGTAAAGTTTATAAACGATTTCTAAGAAAGTAAGGGATATTACATGATAAGTATTATTGTACCTGCCTACAATGCAGAGAAAACGGTGAAAAAGGCGGTAGAAAGTGCTATTCACCAGACGTATAAAGAGCTTGAGATTATTATTGTTGATGATGGAAGCAAAGATAATACGCGCAAAATTTTAGAACAGATGGCAGGCAGCGATACTCGAATCAAGCTGATTAAAAAAGATCAGAATGAGGGACTTAGTGCAGCCAGAAATTCTGGGATGTCTTGTGCTTCTGGTGATTATCTGACCTTTCTCGATGCAGATGATTGGATTGATGTTGAACACATCGAGAAGTTATTAGAAGCCGATAAAGAAAGACATAGTGATTTAATTATCGGTGGCTATACACATGAGACGATGAATGAAACACGCACAGAGGCAATTGTAAAAAGAGAAGTAAAGGTTGACGCTAAATATATTGACCGGCGCAAAGAAATTTTAAAAAGTGCGGTCTATTTTGACAGTAAGAAGGTATTTGCCTATACATGTATTAAGTTATATAAAACTAATATAATTAATGATAACAATCTGCAGTTCGAGAAGTGTCCTTTGATCGAGGACTTTTTATTTAATGTTAAATACTGGAACTATATAACAAGTTTGTCCAGCAGCGACAATACCGGTTATCATTATGTGAAAGCAACTTCAGAGGCATTAACCCAAAGGTTTTTGCCGAACTATTTTGAATTAATTAATGTCCGTTTGGATGCGATGCGTTCCCTCTTGCAGCAGAATAATTTATACGTGGGGAATGTGCGTACTATGGTGGCAAATGTGCATATAAAACATTGTATAGCAGCTATGGTGAGAAATAATGCTGAGGCGGCAGGATTTTCTATAAAAGAAATTTATAGGGAGAATAAACGTATCCTCAAGCATGAAAATTCAGTAGAAGCTGCCAAATATGCAAAAGGGTCCACAATTCAAGAGAGGGTGTGTAACTTGATTTTTAAAACGAAGTGCGCCAGCTTGAATTCATTTTTTGCTTATATTGTATGTAAGATGCAAAATAGTAAAGGAGCTGTTTTTGATAAGTTGAAATAATAAGAGATGTCTGGAGAACGAAGCAATATGAACAATTTTAAATATTTTTTAATCTGCTGTATACGGCAGATACTTAAACTTTTTTGGCTGCGGAAGGTCAATGATCGTGAAGTGGTTTTTTGCTCATATGCGGGCAGGAATATTTCATGTAATCCAATGTATATCTGCCGTTATATGCTCCAGAACTTAGATGGTGCATATAAATATATTTGGATAGTAAATGATAGAGCAGATGTGTATATTCCGGAGGCAATGAAAGGAAAAATAGAATTGATAACGTCTAAAAGCTTTGCTTATTTTAAATATATCCTTTCTGCCAAACTTGTAATTTATAATATGGGGCTTCCGTGCGGAAGTTTATTGCCTAAAAGAGCTTCCCAAACTTATGTTAACACATGGCATGGAGGCGGAGCCTATAAACGTGCAGGAAAGGATGCTTCTATAAATGAATTGCAGGACAAGATAGACAGATATGGCGGCAGTATTATTGATTTTTTCTTGTCTTCAAACAAAAAGTTTTCAGATATTATGTCCTCTGCGCAACAAGTAAAAAGGGAAAAGTTTTTAGAAGTTGGAATGCCCAGAAATGATAAACTGGTGAATGGGAATTTAACAGAGTTGAATAAGAAAATTAGAGAATATTATAATTTAGGCTGCCGTGATAAAATCGTACTGTTTGCTCCGACATATCGGGGGGATTTTAATACAGCTTCTTTTAATATGGAGTTGGATTATGTAAGACTAAAGGCAGCCCTCCAAAAAAGGTTTGGCGGAAATTGGATAGTGATGGAAAGAATGCACCATGCAGTACAGGGTAGGGAGCACACAGGTGTTATTAATGCAGGTGACTATCCGGATATGCAGGAACTTTTAGCTGCTATAGATGTACTTATTACTGATTTTTCTTCTAGTATGTGGGACTATGCCTTGACAAAAAAAGCAGGCTTTCTCTTTACTCCTGACATAGAAGCTTATAAAGAGGAAAGAAACTTTTATACACCGGTGGAGACTTGGCCGTATCCTGCAGCAAAATCAATGGAAGAATTAACAGATTGCATCCAATCATTTGATGAAAGCAGAAATATAGAAAAGATCGAGAAACATTTTCATCAGCTTGGAAATTGTGAAACTGGCGAAGCATCATTTAGATTACTGAGAAAATTAGGTTATATAAAATAGAGAGGGAAATAATGATTAATAAATTAAAGGGGTATGTAAAAGAACCATTTTATGCATTACTATTTATGTTGCTAGTTGTTTATGTCGGTGCCCCTCCATTTTTGAGAGAGTACACCGGGGTGTTTAGAAAGCTGGCTCTTGTATGGGCCTGTATTTTGTTAGCAGTATATTTTTGCAAAAACTATAGGAATTATTTAAACAAATATTCAGGACTTCTATTTTTACTTTGTGTGTCATATGGAATAACGATTTTAGTTAATTATCATAATAAGTTATCCAGTAATATTTTTAGTTATGCGTATTTCCTAGTGACTTTGCTGCTGTTTTTTAACGTTTTTCAGCACAGAGATAAAATAACTTCCAAAAAGTATATTAGTATTTTTATGAAGTTAAATGTCTTCGCTACATTTGTCTTTGCAGTAATAGCATTAGTAATGTTTTGCTTTAATATTGTAGGATTTTATGAGACCGACACAGGGATTCAACATTATGGACTGTATGAGAATAGGTTGTGGGGGTTATTTAATCCCAATATTGGGGGCATGAATGCCTTAATTGCTATAGCGTTTTCCTTATTTTTATATAAGGAGAATAAAAAGAAATTTTATGTGGTAAGTATAGTAATAGAATATATTTATCTTATATTAACACAGTCCAGAAGTGCGTTATTATCTTTTTTTGCATTTATAATTATATTTATAGTTTTTGTACTTATAGGTAAAGAAAAATTTTTTGTGAAGGGTAAAAAGCCGTTTTTATTGAATATCGGTAAGCTGGTTTGTATCGTTGCTATATTGCTGGTGAGTGTACCTATAGTTAAAAACGTTGTAGTAATTATCCCTAACACTTATATTGCATTAAATAGTTCTGATAGCCAAAAGCAAAAAGAGGAAGATGTAAGAGTCAAACTTGCAAGAATTGAAAATTTTGAAGAAGATAATGCAGATAATTTAAGTAACGGGAGAATAGGTATTTGGAAGGCCGGTGTTAAAGTATGGAAGACATCTCCGATATTTGGAGTTGGATTACATAACGTGTATGAAGATGTAAAGGGATATCTCGATAAAGGCACAGCCCAGGCAGTGAGAAATGGGAGTATGCATAATGTGTACATTACGACTCTGGTTTCATCGGGGGTTATGGGTGCAGCAGTGTTTTTGGTATTCCTGGTTATAGTAGTCTGGAGTTTTATAAAATACCTTTTTACTGGACAGAATACTGAAAAGAAAATTCTTATGGGGTTGATATTTGCACTTATGCTGGGAGATTGTTTGGAATCCAGAATTATTTTTTCAACCTCTAATATATGCTTTATTTTTTGGACTATTTGTGGCTACTTGATTTTTTATGAAGGTGAAGAACATGTATCAGTATGATTATTTATTAGTAGGGAGTGGTTTATATTCCGGCGTTTTTGCCTATCTGGCTGCACAAAAAGGGAAAAGATGTCTTGTGTTAGAGAAAAGAACTGAAATAGGCGGAAACTTACGTTGTAGAACTTTGGAACAAATTCCTATACATGAATATGGGGCACATATATTTCATACGAACAATAAAAAAGTGTGGGATTTTATTTGTGATTTAGTTGAGATACGGCCGTTTATTAATTCTCCAGTTGCAAATTATAAAGGAGAAATTTATAATCTGCCTTTTAATATGAATACATTCAGCAAAATGTGGGGAATAACCAAACCAGAGGAAGCAAAAGAAATTATAAGCAAACAGTGTTCCAAATTTCAGGGAATACCTGAAAATCTGGAACAACAGGCATTACAACTGGTGGGAGAGGATATTTACGAAAAATTAATCAAAGGATACACAGAAAAACAATGGGGAAGAGACTGTAAAGAACTTCCTTCATTTATTATTAAAAGAATACCAGTGCGTTATACTTATAATAATAATTATTTTAATGACATTTATCAGGGAATTCCTTATGGCGGATATAACCAATTAATGACTCGGCTTTTTGAAAAAGCCGATGTGTTATGTAATATAGATTTTAATAAGGACAGGAAGAGATGGAAGGGCAAAGCTGAAAATATTATTTATACAGGAATGATTGATGCTTATTTTGATTTCTGCTATGGAGAATTGGAATACAGAAGTTTGAGATTCGAGAGCAGCGAGGAATCTGTTAATAATTACCAAGGGGTGGCGGTTATGAATTTTACTGATAAGGACACTCCTTTTACACGTGTGATTGAGCATAAGCATTTTGAGGGCACCAGACTTTTAGACATTCCGAAGACAATCATTACGAGAGAATATCCTACAAAGTGGAAATCAGGAATGGAACCCTACTATCCGGTGAATGATGAGAAAAATAGTATTTTGTATGAACGGTATCAAGAGCTGGCGAAAGGGGAAAGCAGGCTTTATTTTGGCGGCAGATTGGGAGAGTACAAGTATTTTGATATGGATAAAACGATAGAAACGGCAATGGAATTAGCAGAGAATATATTATAATTATAAGGAGAAAGATGAATGAAAGAGTGTGTAAGTATAATAATACCTGCATACAATGCCGAAGCCGTAATCACTGCGTGCATAAAAAGTGTACAAGCACAGACATACAAAGATTTGGATATTATAATTGTTGATGATGGCTCTAAGGATCATACTGCACAACAGTGTAAAAAAATGGCTGAAGAAGACAAAAGGATCAAGGTAATTACTAAGCCAAATGGCGGTGTGTCGTCAGCTCGTAATTATGGCCTGCGTATGGCTAAAGGAAAATATATTATGTTCGTCGATTCTGATGACGTGGTGAAAGAGACTTTCTGTGAGAGAATGGTTGAGAAAATGGAGGCTACGGAAAGTGAGCTGGTAGTATGTGGGTATGAGAGCAAGGGCAATGGAGAGACTAGTTATCAGTTCCCCTTGGGGACTGAGGAACAAAAGATCAGCACATATGAAGAAAAGCTAAAATCTATATTTGTAAATGGCTGTTTTGCATCCCCGTGGAATAAGTTATATAGGAGATCTAAGATTGCGTATTTTTTTAATGAAGAGAAGGCCCAAGGGGAGGACCTGGAATTCAATATTAGATATATGATGTCAACAAAAAGTGTTGAATGTGTAAATGAATGCCTTTATATATATAAAATAGAATCTTCAGTATCATTAAGTAAGAGTACCTATATGTTAGAAATGGCCTTAGGCAACGATATGAAAAGCATCGAAAAGTTTATGATAGATAAAAAAGTGGATTTTCCAAATGTCACTAATTACTACTATAAAAATTTATCTCATCAAGTTTCGAAATTTATAGAAAGCGATCTTGTTAAAGACTACAAAATGTTCCGCGGTATTTTTAGAACAATGGAAAATGAAGGCGGTTACTATGAGATTGCAAAAAATAAAAAAAGTTTTGGGATATACTTCTGGTTATTGCGGTTAACACTTAGACTGAAAAGTGCTTTTGGGTGCTATACACTTATAAAATTTAAAATATGGTTAATCCATATACTGAGGAGATAAGGATGGATTTAATTACAGTAATTGTACCGGTTTATAATACAGAAAAATACCTTGAAAAATGTCTGGACTCAATTATTAATCAAACCTATCAGGAGCTGGATATTATATTAGTCGATGATGGATCAAGTGATAATAGTGGAAAAATATGTGATGCATATGCTGATAAGGATAACAGAATAAGGGTATTCCACCAGCCTAACAAAGGTGTCAGTGCCGCACGCAACAAAGGTATGGATGAAGCGAGAGGCAAATATATTGCTTCCGTGGACAGCGACGACTACGTTGATTTGGACATGATAGAGTATTTATATACAAATATTCAAAAGTATGATGCGGACGTAGCTACTTGCAGTAAATATCAGATATTTGCTAACCGCTCAGAGGAAAATGACAAAAAAGGGGAAGTATACGTATGTGATGCTGAAGAAACTTTTAGGCGTATGCTTTTGAATGATGGTGTTGGCTTTTCTATGAGTGATAAAATGGTAAAGCGTGATTTGATAGAAGGATTACGCTATGAAGAAGGAAAGATACATGAGGATTGCTTTTTTATCGCTTTGTGGATAGAAAAAGTTAATAAAGTGGTTATTAGTACAGTCGATAAATACCACTATATTCATAGGGCAGGAAGTATTACTACTAAATTTAAGAAAGAAAATATGTATCTGATAGAGGCTAACTATGTATTTAAACATATTGTGGATACATATTTTCCTAGATTAGACAAAGAAATGTTTTTTAGGTTAGCATGGACCCATGCGCAGCTATTAGATCTGCTTTTTTTGGATGGGAATTTCGAGGGAGGGCCGGAGTATCAGGTGTTAGTCCGATTTTTTAGAAGAAATATATTAAAAATAATAAGGAACCCTTATATTTCTTCAAAGAGAAAAATAGCTATGGCCATATTCCAAGTAAGTATTCCATTATATAAAAAATTGTCTTTAAGACAGTGGGAAAAAAGTCAGTGGGTTAATTAGTGCAGGAGACTATAGAGAATGATTGTGTTAAAAAGTGTGTTTTTGGTGGTTTGCATATTTTTTGTTTCTTATATAACGGGGGTGTTTTTGGTTTCTGTGGCACCTGCATACAATAGCAAAAAAAATCTTTTATATAAGGTGATGTTAGGATTTATTGGATGCATGGCAGCTTTTCAAATTATATCCATACCTTTGATTTTTTTACAGATGGATTTTCGTTTTCTGTATTATTTATTTGCAGGATGTTTACTGCTTATTGTGGTGTATTCCGTTTTTAGAAATAAAGAGGCTATATTATCTGATATTAAATATTTAGGAGCAAATCTTAAAGCTAGTAATTGGTACTATATCCCAGCAATTATTGTTATCCTGCTTCAAATATTTGTACTCACGGCCTACATGCACATAGACGATGATGATGCCTTTTATGTTGCTACAGCTACTACAACGCTGGAAACAAATACAATGTATCAATATAACTCCTATACAGGAGAACTCCTGGAGGCATTTCCTTATCGTTATGTATTGTCGCCTTTTCCTGTTCTGCTTGCCGCTGTCAGCAAGTTTTCCCATATTCATCCAACGATAGTAGCACATACAGTTTTCCCTGTTGTATTTATTTTCCTTAGTTACATCGTATATTATTTGTTTTCTAAGATGCTGTTTAAAAACAAAAAACTTGAGCAAGGTATATGTTTATTTTTGCTCACAATGCTCAATATGTATGGCTACTATTCTGTATACACATCCTCCACATTTTTATTGATAAGGATCTGGCAGGGCAAGGCTGTACTTGCGGCGTGTATTTTGCCTGCTATTTTTCTATTTTGTATGGAGTCGTGGAAGGCAGAATTCAAGTTTACTTGGAGACTTTTGATAATCGGGTGTCTGGCTGCAAGTCTATGTTCCTCTATGGGAATTATATTATCAGTTATAATGATAGGGTGTGTAGGAATTGCAGGGGCAATATATTATAGAAACATCCGAATCTTAATTCGATGCGGTCTTTGCTGTATTCCAGGTTTTGTGTTGAGTACTATTTATTTGTTCATTAAATTGAAAGGAATTTAATATGCATGAAATCATTCAACATATAAAAAGTTCATTTTTAATGTATAAGGGAGAGGGTTGCATTTTTTACCTTTTTCTTATCTCTTTGCTTTTGCTTATAATTATGAGAAAAGGCAGGCGAAGGGAGAAAGATTTTTTTCTACTTTATTCTATTGGAATACTTATAATATATGCATGTCCGTTGACCGCAAAAATTATAATGGATTATTGCATTGGCAGAGATGTATATTGGCGTATGTTTTGGCTCTTACCTATAGTTTTGGTGATTGCGTATGTATTTACCCTTATTTTCTCCCAAATCAAACAAAGTTTTCTGAAAGGGATTTGGATAGTAGTGGCTGTTGTTTTAATCGGTATATGTGGAAACTCAATGTATCATAATGAGCTTTTTAAAAATACCACAAATTATTATAAACTCCCACAAGAAGTGATCGAGATTTGTGATATTGTTTTGGATGACGCAGAGGGCGGCTATATAAAAATGGTAGTACCTAACTCATTGACCAGTTATATTAGACAATATAATGGCAGCATTAAATTGGCATATGGAAGGGAAACAGAAAAAGATGGTCAAGTTGATACACCGGAAGCCGGTATACTGTATGACGTAATGAATAATAGTTTTGAGGATCCAGCTGCGTTGGCAGAAAGCAGTAAAATGGTTAAGTGCAACTATATTGTATTGAGAAGAACCAGCACTATTTCAGAGAGTATCTCGGATTATTCGTTTGAATATCTAAATGAAACTGAAAACTATATTATATTCAGAGAAACAGAAATATAAACAGTGAGGTGAAGATAAATGAAAAATGTAGGCATTATATTTGCCGGGGGTATAGGCAGGAGAATGAACAGCAAAGCGCTGCCGAAACAGTTTTTGAAACTTCATGAAAAGGAAATCATTATCTATACGCTGGAGCATTTTGAAAACCATGCAGAAATCGATGGCATTGTGATTGCCTGCGTTGAAGAATGGATACCCTTTCTGGAAAGGTTGATTAAGAGGTATGATATTCACAAAGTTGCAGCCGTTGTTCCTGGGGGTAAAACAGGTCAGGAATCAATATATAATGCTTTGTGTGCTGCAAAAATTAATTATGGTGAAGATGCTGTAGTACTGGTGCATGATGGGGTAAGACCCTTGATAGATAGTAAAACAATAACAGATTCTATTAAGTGTGTGCATGAAAACGGTTCAGCTATTACTATTGCTCCTGCTAATGAGACAATAGTTAGTGTTGATAGGGACTCTAAAATTACTAATATTGTTGATCGTAATAGCTGTGCTGTTGCCAGGGCACCACAAAGCTTTTATTTGGGAGAACTGCTTAATGCCCATAAACGTGCAATCAGTGAAAAGCAGGATGCATTTATAGATTCAGCATCTTTAATGCGCTATTATGGTCATAGCCTTACTAGTATTGTTGGACCTGTAGAAAATATTAAAATTACAACTCCTATGGATTTTTATACGTTTAGGGCGTTATCAGAAGCGAAGGAAAGTGCACAGTTATTTGGTGTATAAAGAGGGCTATAATTTATGAAGCATCTGGAATTAGAGGACAAAGTATTATATGAAGATTTGTGCTGGTGTGTTGAAAAAATATTGCCAATGACCGAACTGTATGGAACTACTGTGTTTGTTACCGGCGGAACAGGTTTGATTGGGTCTCTGTTTATAAAGACACTTTTGTTGGCAAATAATCTGCACAACACGAATATACAGGTGATAGCAGGGGTTAGAAGCAAGGAAAAGGCATGTAGTGTTTTTAAAGATTTTTTACCAAATAATAATTTACTTATAAAGGAAGTCGATTTATGCAGTGAAATAGTTATAGAAGAGGAGCTGGATTATGTATTGCATACAGCCAGTATAACATCCTCAAAGTATTTTATTACTAATCCTGCAGAAACTCTCGATTTGGCATATATAGGAACAAGAAATGTTTTGGAGCTGGCCAGAAAGAAGAAGGTGCGTTCTGCTGTTTATTTATCGTCAATGGAAGTATACGGCAGAAATGATAATGAAAAAGAAAAAGTAGAAGAAGACGATTTAGGATATATTGATATCTTGAGTGTTAGAAGCAGTTACTCAGAGGGAAAAAGGATAGCAGAGTGTCTGTGTGCCTGCTATCATAAAGAGTACCATGTTCCAATAAAAATTGCCCGTTTGGCTCAAACCTTTGGTGCAGGTATCGGGAAGAGTGAAAACCGAGTATTTGCTCAGTTTGCTAGAAGTGTAATTAATGGCAAAGATATAGTATTGCATACCTCAGGAGAATCATGGGGGAATTATTGCTATACTAGGGACTGTCTTTATGGACTTATTATTTTAATGCTTAAGGGCAAGAGCGGTCAGTCATATAATTTGACCAATGAAAAATCTTGTATCTCCATTAAAAACATGGCGGAGTTAGTTGCAGGTAAGTTTGGCAATGGTAAATCAAAGGTTATTTTTGATATACCTAATGATTCTATGACATATGGTTATGCGCCTGAGACACATGTACATTTAAGTGCTGAAAAGATGAATGAATTAGGATGGTGTGCAGAGATAGACCTGGAGGAAGCATATCAGAGAATGATTTCCAGTTTAATCATAGCAGAAAAGCAAAAAGAAATATAATATCTCAGCATCATCATTTATACTAGTTTTAGGTAAGATGTCAGTTCACAATTGTGAATACCGTCAGGCAGCGGAGGGCTTTGCCACAAGGAGACATAGAATCTTTTTTTAGTATGTTTCGGGACAGTTTTTCGTATCTTTAGTAGTGCATATATAAAGTTACTTGGTATTTAGTGGATAATTTCCTATTATAAAGGGAAATATCTTAAGTAAAATGTAATTATGCGTAAAGCTAAAACGAATGACTATCTACAGGAGGAATATCCCATTATGAAACAGAAAACTTCAAAAAAGATTCTGTGGCACAGCCTTGCCTTCATGGCCTTCTCCACAGTCTGGAGCTTCGGCAATGTGATCAACGGCTTCGCGGAGTACGGAGGCCTGAAGGCAATCGTCTCATGGCTGCTGATCTTCATTATTTATTTTATCCCCTATGCACTGATGGTTGGAGAGCTGGGTTCTGCCTTTAAATTCTCCAGCGGAGGGGTAAGCTCCTGGATATGGGAGACTATTGGTCCTAAAATGGCATATTATGCCGGATGGACGTACTGGATTGTCCATATGCCTTATATTTCTCAAAAACCCAGTGCCGCCCTGATTGCAGGAAGCTGGGCACTGTTTCAGGACAACCGGGCAAGTCAAATGAATACATTAGTCCTCCAGGGCATCTGCCTTGGTGTTTTTTTATTTGCCATGTATATTGCCTCAAAAGGGATCCGAATTTTGAAGACACTGGCAACCCTTGCCGGAACTGCCATGTTTGTAATGTCTCTGCTGTATATACTGCTTATGATGGCAGCCCCCCTTATTACAGATGCGTCGCTTGTGAATATACACTGGGATTGGGACACATTTCTTCCTGCATTTGATATGAAATTTTTTACGGGATTGTCCATATTAGTATTTGCGGTTGGGGGATGCGAGAAAATTTCCCCTTATGTAAACAAAATGAAGGATCCCTCCAGAGATTTTTCCAAAGGTATGATAGCTTTGGCTGTTATGGTGGCAGTCTGTGCAATTCTAGGAACCATTGCTATGGGAATGATGTTTGATTCCCGCCATATCCCGGATGATCTGATGACCAACGGCGCGTATTATGCATTTCAGAAGCTTGGAGGTTATTACCATGCAGGGAACTTTTTTGTGATTTTTTATGCGCTTACAAATCTAATCGGTCAATTCTCCGTTATGGTGTTATCCATTGATGCCCCCTTAAGAATGCTTTTAGGAAGTGCGGACGACGAGTTTATTCCTAAAAAAATGTTTGTTCAAAATGCAAATGGGGCATATACAAATGGACATAAATTGGTTATGATTATTGTGGCAGTTTTAATTATTGTGCCTGCACTGGGGATTGGCAGCGTGGATGTACTGATTCGCTGGCTGATAAAGGTTAACTCTGTCTGTATGCCCCTTAGGTACCTTTGGGTATTTGTGGGATACATTGCCCTGAAAAAGTCGCAGGAGGATTTTCCCGCTGAGTACCGCTTTGTAAAAAGTAAGACGTTGGGAATTCTGCTGGGCGGATGGTGCTTTTTATTTACTGCCGCGGCCTGCGTGGGAGGGATCTATTCAGAGGATTCCTTTCAACTGGTATTAAATATTGTTACCCCCTTCCTTTTGGTGGGTCTGGGCTTTGTTATGCCGTATCTGGCGAAAAGGGAGCGGTTATAATTTTTGATGGAAAAGGAGAGGATAGAAATGACAGAAAAAAATTGTGAGTACCGCAGAACTGCGGAGGAACTCCTGGAGTTTATAGGGAAGAGTCCCACATGTTTTCACGTAGTAAAAAATATGAAAGAGGTTTTGCATACAGAAGGGTATGAGGAACTTTTGGAGAGTGAGTCCTGGGAACTGAAGGAGGGGGGGAAGTATTATGTGGCTAGAAATGAATCCTCCCTGATTGCCTTCAGAATTCCCCGCAGAAACTATATAGGGTACCAGATTATGGCAAGCCACAGCGATTCCCCTACTTTTAAAATCAAAGAGAATCCGGAGATGGAGGCGGAAAAACACTATACGAAGCTGAATGTAGAAAAATACGGCGGGATGCTCTGTGCTCCCTGGTTTGACCGTCCTCTGTCCATTGCGGGACGGATTTTGGTGAATGAAGGGGGAGAGATTGCAACCAGATTAGTAAATGTAGAAAGGGATCTGGTGATGATCCCCAATCTTGCAATTCATATGAACAGAGAAGTAAACGACGGATACAAGTATAATCCACAGACAGATATGCTTCCTGTACTGGGGGATGAGACTGCAAATGGGAGTCTGATGAAGATAATTGCAGATGCCGCAGAAGTTAGCGAAGAGGATATACTGGGACACGATCTCTTTTTGTACAACAGAGTGAAGGGCACTTTCTGGGGCGCCGGGGAGGAGTATATCTCAAGCGGGAGGCTGGACGATCTGGAATGTGCATTTTCGTCCTTCCGGGGGTTTCTGACTGCGGAAGATGGGGAGAGTGTTCCGGTACACTGTGTACTGGACAATGAGGAAGTAGGAAGCGGGACAAAGCAGGGTGCGGCGTCTACCTTTTTAAAGGACACACTGATGCGAATTAATAGGAGTCTGGGCAGAAGTGAAGAACAATACTATATGGCTCTAGCGTCAAGTTTTATGCTCTCTGCAGACAATGCTCACGGAGTGCATCCAAATCATGGAGATAAAGCGGATCCTGTTAATCGGCCGTATTTAAACGGAGGAATTGTACTCAAGTATAATGCAAACCAAAAATATACCACAGATGGGGTGGCAACTGCCGTATTCAAGACACTCTGCAAAGAGATAGATGTCCCCTGTCAGGTATTTACTAACCGCTCCGATATCGCAGGAGGCTCAACCCTTGGAAATATAGCAAACAATCAAACTGCTATGAACACTGTAGATATTGGTTTGGCTCAATTGGCAATGCACTCTCCGTATGAGACTGGAGGAGTGAAGGATGCATTCTATTTAGTTAAGGTGGCCAGAGAGTTTTTTGGCCTAAGTATTGTTCAGCAAGGGGCTGGGAGATTTTGCATTAGGAGGTAGAGAATAACACAGAAGATGACAGGGATGCCTGTTGAGTAATCCCTGCCATCTGGCTGTTAAAGCGATCGAGAACGCAGGTACCAGAAAATTATAAATTATCGATAGTTCTAAATGTCTCCATCAGATTTTATTGTTTACTTTAGATATATCGTATTGGGTGCGGTTGCATAATAATAAATTTCAGCTGACATATTTGCCATAAGATCCCGTTTTTCAGGTGTATTATATGTGCCGCCATTGGTATTATTCATAAGCCAGTCTGGGGCATCAAAGAAAGCTGCTTTCGGCTGGGTGAGCTTATAAAACTCTTCGCTTAATCCTCCGTTTCCATGGTGTCCCATCTGTATGTAATCTGTTTTGAGCTGAGAACCATACGCTGCGATAATTTCGTCACTCATAACAGCGCCCACATCGGAACAGAAAAGCATGCTTTCCTCTTTTCCATTGATCTTGAACATGAGTGATCCATCGTTGCACAGATCATTGGTTACCTGATCTACATGGTCATCGTATGCGCTGAATACATTTACAGTTAGACCAAGCAAAGAAAAGCTGTCACCGGTATGAAGATATTTCAGGCTGTCAGTTCCTTTCGTCAAATCCAAGAAGGTTTTATAGGTGTTAATATCATCCCATTCCTGGGCCTTTTTTTCATACGCTTGGTAATCCAGAGCAATCGTATAGATTTCTTTAATAGTAATTCCCTGTGGGTTGGCGTAGACTTGGTTAAAGGCGCCTATATGATCTGGATGAGGGTGGGTAAGAATCCAGGCATCAACGGAATTTCCTTTTTCTGCAATTGCCTCTCTTACATTTTCTTCATTATCAGTCCATCCGCCGTCAACTACTACAAGTCCTCCTGCAGAAGACTCGATGGTATAAAACATTTGGTTTTTTCCGTCATTGTCTCCATATTGTGTGATGGTCCAAGTTGTGTGAGAAGATTGAAATCTTCTGTAACTGGCGAACATAACAGCACATATAAGTATAAGACAGATTATGAATCCAATATACTTTTTCTTCATTTGTAGTACCTTCCTTTCAGTAATATTTTAATACATGTTTTGTAAAATGGCCAGAAAAAGATAATCAAAGGTACTATCTGCATAAAATATAAAATCTTGAAACATAGCACGGTAAATGCTATAATAATAAGCAGTGTGCAATTTTAAACGAGAATTTACGGAGGAAATTAAACCAATGAAAACATATGTAGTTACTGGGGGAGCAGGCTTTATCGGTTCTAACTATATCCATTATATGTTAAAAAAATATGATGATGCGATCCGAATTATAAATGTAGACAAGCTGACATATGCCGGCAACCTGGAGAACTTAAAGGATGTTGAAGACAGGGATAATTATACATTTATAAAAGCAGACATCTGCGACAGTGAGGCGATCAACAGAATTTTTGAGGAGAATGATGTTGACAGGGTGGTTCATTTCGCGGCGGAAAGCCATGTGGACAGAAGTATTAAAAATCCGGATGTCTTTGTAAAAACAAACGTGCTGGGGACATTGGTAATGCTCAATGCTGCCAAGGCCGCCTGGGAACTTCCCGATGGTTCATATAAAGAGGATAAGCGTTTTCTGCATGTATCCACTGACGAGGTATACGGTTCACTGGAGAATGAGGATGAGTTTTTCTATGAGACAACGCCCTACGATCCGCACAGCCCATACTCTGCAAGTAAAGCATCCTCAGACATGCTGGTGAAATCTTATATGGATACCTATAAATTTCCGGCTAATATCACAAACTGCAGCAATAACTACGGGCCCTACCAGTTCCCGGAAAAGCTGATTCCTCTTATCATCAATAATGCTCTTCACGGCAAAAAACTGCCGGTCTACGGGGACGGAAAAAATGTCCGTGACTGGCTTTATGTAGAGGACCATGCGAAAGGAATAGACATGGTGCAGGAAAAGGGGAGGCTTTTTGAGACATATAATATCGGGGGACACAACGAAAAGCAGAACATTGAAATTATTCATATTATTCTGGATACGCTCCAGGATATGCTGCCGGAGGGAGATCCCAGGAAGAAGCTGGTGAGTAAAGAACTGATAACCTATGTGGAAGACCGGAAGGGCCATGACAGAAGGTATGCCATCGCACCGGATAAGATAAAGGAAGAGATTGGCTGGTATCCTGAGACTAAGTTCGAGGACGGAATACGTCTGACGATTCAGTGGTTCTTTGAACATGAAGACTGGATGAAACGTGTTACCAGCGGGGACTACCAGAAGTATTATGAGGAAATGTATCAATAAATAACAGGGCAGTTGGCTCGTCACGGCATCTTCTGACGGGTCAATTGTTGTGTTTAAAAACAAGATTACAGGAGGTATTTATAAAGTGAAAGGTATTATATTAGCCGGAGGTTCCGGTACCAGGCTGTATCCTTTAACAAAAGCAATCTCTAAGCAGATTATGCCTGTTTATGATAAACCCATGATTTACTATCCCCTGTCCACGCTAATGCTGGCCGGTATCCGGGAGATTCTGATAATCTCCACACCAAGAGATCTTCCGGTATTCGAAGAGCTGTTTGGGACGGGAGAACAGCTGGGGCTGCATATGTCATACGCAGTTCAGGAGTCTCCCAGGGGACTTGCAGACGCCTTTCTTGTAGGGGAGAAATTTATCGGATCAGACAATGTGGCACTGGTTCTGGGGGATAACATTTTTTACGGCCAGAGTTTTTCCAAAGTGCTTCAGCAGGCTGCGGGGCGTGAAAAGGGTGCAACCATCTTCGGCTATTATGTCAGAGACCCCCGGGAATATGGGGTTGTAGAATTTGATGAAAGCGGCAGGGCTCTTTCTATTGAGGAAAAGCCGGAGCATCCAAAGTCCAACTATGCAGTTCCAGGACTCTATTTTTATGATAACGATGTAGTTGAGATTGCGAAAAATGTGAAGCCTTCAGCCAGGGGCGAGATCGAAATTACCAGTGTTAACAATGAATATCTGAGGAGAGGTACCCTGCAGGTAGAGACTCTGGGAAGGGGATTTGCATGGCTGGATACAGGGAATCATGACTCTCTTTTGGATGCCGCGGATTTTGTTTCGGCGTTTCAGAAACGTCAGGGGCTCTACATCTCCTGTATAGAGGAAATTGCATATAAACGCGGGTTTATTAACCGGGAGCAGCTGATTCATCTGGCGCAGCCGCTTTTAAAGACTGCATATGGTCAGTATCTGATGGAAGTGGCGGAAGGCCTGTAGCGTTATTTCGGGAAGAAACACCGGGTAGTTTGGTTTGACAATAATTGATAAAACGAGGTTAACGAAAGATGGGAAAAATAAAAGTAACAACCTGTGAAATTGAGGGGCTGAGAGTGATCGAACCTGCGGTTTTCGGGGATGAACGCGGTTATTTTATGGAAACCTATAACTATAATGATTTCAAAGAAGCCGGAATTGATATGCCCTTTGTACAGGATAATCAGTCCTGTTCCAAAAAGGGGGTTCTTAGGGGGCTTCACTTTCAGATTCATTATCCACAGGATAAGATTGTTCGGGTAGTCAGAGGTGAGGTATACGATGTGGCTGTGGATTTGCGGAAAGGCTCTCCCACGTTCGGAAAGTGGCATGGGGAACTCCTCTCGGCAGAGAATAAAAAGCTGTTTTTTATTCCGAAAGACTTTGCCCATGGCTTTCTGGTGCTCTCTGAGGTTGCAGAGTTCGCTTACAAATGTACAGATTTTTATCATCCCAACGACGAAGGGGGGATTATCTGGAACGATCCCCAAATAGGGATTGCGTGGCCGATTCCGGAGGGAATGGAATTAACTATTTCTGAAAAGGACCAAACATGGGGCGGATTACAGGATTTTGAGAAATAGGTAAGGAGAAAATTACATGAACATGTTTAGAGAACTGTTGGCGAACAGGAAACTCATATGGAAACTTGCAAAAAATGATTTCAAAACCAAATACTCCGGTTCATATTTTGGAATCTTCTGGGCTTTTGTTCAGCCAATTGTTACCGTATTAATCTATGTCTTTGTATTCCAGGTAGGGTTTAAGGCGCAGCCGACAGATACAGGATATCCGTATGTACTGCAGCTGGTATCAGGCATTATCCCCTGGTTTTTCTTCTCAGAGGCGCTGTTAAGTGCTACGAACTGTCTGTTGGAATATAGTTATCTTGTGAAAAAAGTAGTGTTTAAAATCAGTATCCTGCCTATTGTTAAAGTGTTATCTGCAATATTTGTGCATATCTTTTTTATTTGCTTTGGCGTGCTGCTGTTTGTCATTATGGGGAAGATACCGCCGATACAGTTTGTCCAGATTGTTTATTATATGTTCTGTACGCTGTGCCTGGCCATCGGTCTGAGCTTTTTTACCTGTGCCATCGTGCCATTTTTCAGAGATTTTTATCAAATGGTAAGCATTGCACTGCAGATTGGGATGTGGCTTTGCCCTATTATGTATGATATATCTTTAATCCCAACTAAGATACAGTTTTTTTTGAAGCTGAACCCTGTGTATTATATTGTGCAGGGATACCGTGACTCCTATATGAATGGAATCTGGTTCTGGCACCATGGGACTATGGGAATTTATTTCTGGGTAGTAACCATTTTGTTCGGGATTCTGGGATTCAAAACCTTTAAAAAGCTGAGGGTTCACTTCTCAGATGTCTTATAGGAGGAAACATGAAAAATATTGCAGTAGAAATAAAGAATGTTAGAAAAGTATATAAGCTCTTTGACAAACCTACGGATCGGTTGAGAGAGTCCCTGTCTTTTACCCACAAAAACTATCACAGGGATCACTTTGCTCTGGAGGATATTTCATTGACGGTTCATGAGGGAGAATGTGTGGGAATCATCGGTACCAATGGTTCTGGTAAATCTACCCTTCTGAAGATTGTCACAGGTGTTCTCAATCCTACGGAGGGGAGTGTGACCGTAAATGGAAAAATCAGTGCCTTGCTGGAGCTGGGAGCCGGATTCAACATGGAATACACCGGAATTGAAAACATCTATCTGAACGGAACGATGATGGGCTTCTCAGAGGCGGATATGGATAAGAAGATAGACGACATCATAGACTTTGCAGAAATTGGAGATTTTATTCAGCAGCCGGTGAAAACTTATTCCAGCGGTATGTTTGCCCGTCTGGCCTTCGCTGTGGCTATTAATGTAGAGCCAGATATTTTGATTGTGGATGAGGCGTTGAGTGTGGGGGATATCTTCTTCCAGGCGAAATGTTACCGAAAATTCAATGAGTTTAAAGAAAAAGGCAAAACAATTGTGTTTGTGTCCCATGATCTAAACAGTGTTCTGAAATACTGTGACAGAAGTCTTCTGATTCACCACGGCAAACAGATTGCTGTGGGCAAATCATCGGAGGTTATCGATATTTATAAAAAAATTTTGGCGAACCAGTACGATGAGAACGGGCCTGTGGAGCCTTCACAGGAAGTAAGCGCCGCTGAGAATAAGCCCGAGGAAATCTGGAAGGAAAAGCTGGTCACCAATCCTCAGGTGATAGACTATGGGGAGAAAAAAGCAGAAATTGTAGACTTTGCCATTGTTGATGAAAAAGGGATGATCACATCCACCATAGACAAAGGAAGCAGATGCAAGATTAAAATGAAAGTGTTTTTCCACGATACTGTTCAAAATCCTATCTTTGCCATTACCATAAAGGACAGGAAGGGGACAGAGATTACCGGGACAAATACTGCATTAGAGGATAATAACCTGTCAACAGGCAAAAAAGGAACTACGGCTACAGCGGTATTTGAACAGAGAATTGACCTTCAGGGAGGACAGTATCTGATCTCCTTCGGGTGCACAGGATATGAGCTGGACAGCCTTGTTGTGTATAATCGTTTGTATGATGCCTGCTTTTTGGAGGTATTCTCTGCCAAAAATACCATTGGCTACTATGACATGAATTCCAGCGTTACCTATGAAAAATAAAACAGGATGGATACAAAATGGGTGAGAAAATAGGAAAAGTAAAGATGAACCTGGATTACTATGGAGGGGAAGACCTCTATAGTGACGGTGAGGTGGAGGAGCAGCTTCTTAAGATTGTTAAGAGCCACAGGGAAGAAGAATTTCCTGAGATCATCATGAAGGAGAAATCATGGCCGATTCTGTACCATTTGTCTAAGCAAAGGCAAAATATTATTGAGTGGTATCCTTTTGAACCTGAGGCTGCGGTATTTGAAGTGGGCGCAGGCTGCGGGGCGATCACCGGGGCGCTTACAAGAGCAGTGAAGAAAGTAGTCGCCAATGATCTGTCTAACAGAAGAAGTATGATCAACGCTTACCGGAACCAAAATGCAGGGAACCTGGAGATTATGGTGGGGAATTTTAATGAGGTCTCCGCACATACAGAGGAGAAATTTGATTATGTAACCCTTATCGGTGTGTTTGAGTATGCAGAAAGCTACATGGGCACCTGCAGTCCCTATGACGATTTCCTTACGAAGATTAGAGGCCTCCTGAAGGCAGAAGGCACAGTCATTATAGCAATTGAGAATAAGCTTGGGCTGAAGTATTTTGCAGGCTGTCCGGAAGATCACGTGGGACGGCCTTTCGAGGGGCTGGAAGGATACCCCAACACTAGCGGAGTGAAAACCTTCAGCAAGAAGGAACTTTCAGAACTCTTAGAGGGCAATGGATTTCATGAGGTTCAATTTTATTACCCGTATCCCGACTACAAACTTCCTACCACCATCTACTCAGATTCGTATCTTCCCAAGGATGGAGAGCTGGTGAATAACCAGAGAAATTTTGATACGGATCGTATTGTGCTGTTTGATGAGACAAGAGCGTTTGATTCAATCATAAAGGCTGGTCTGTTTCCGGAATTTTCCAATTCCTTTTTGGTGACCGCCCAAAAAAGGGGGGAACAGGATGCGTAAAGTAGTATTTGCTAAATTTTCCAAAGAGCGCAGAGAAGAATATCAGATTATGACTCAGGTTATAGAGGGTAATCCAAGAAGGCTGCTGAAAAAGGCTGCATCTCCAAAGGCCGTGGGACATATTCAGAAGCTGGAGGCTTCCTGCAGGATCCTCCTGGAAGAATATAAGGATAATAAAGAAGTTATTATCTGTCCATGCAGTCTGGTTGAGGAAGGCACTGCAGAATTCTCGTACATTGAGGGAGAAAGCATGGAGGAACGTCTGGAAAAGTGTATCAATCAACAGGATTGGGAAGGGCTTCTGGAGGAGATAAGGCTTCTGGAAAGAATTGTCTCTGGTGTCAGGCATGCCGGAGAGTTTGTGAGGACAGATTCTTTTGATGCTATATTTGGAGAGGTTCGGCTGCCGGAGGGGATGAGAGCCGGTGCTGTCTCTAATGTAGATATCATTCCCACGAACCTAATTTTTAGAAACCAATATTACATGATTGACTATGAATGGGTTTTTGATTTTCCTGTACCTTTCTCTTTCATTTTGTTCCGTGCACTGTTCCACAGTGTGGAGATCAGCAAGCTGCCCCGGGAGATGATAGATAAAGTTTATGATACCGTGCATATTTCAGAGGAAGAACGAAGGCTGTATTTGGAAATGGAGATTTCACTCCAGCGTTATATCACAGGGGAATACACAGTCCTGGGGGAACTGTATCGGCGAATGGATCGTCAGTGCTATATGCTGCGGGAACTGGATACTCAGAATGTATTCACCAGAGTACGTCTGACAGCAGAGAAGGAGACGCCCGGGGAAGCGAAGGAACTGTTCAATTACAGGACCAAGGACAAGGAGATTTCACTCAACATTCCGCTTCAGAATACGGGCATTCAGAGGCTGTTCTTGTACCCGGAGGAGAAAAGCTGTATCCTGGAACTCACAGAGGTGGCTGCCCGGACCGGGGAGGACTGGACTCCAATTTCCCTGGAACAGCATAACGGTGCCCTGGTCAGAGAAAACTGCATCTATTTCCTGGACAAACCTTTTATGATTATTGAGAATGAGGACTATGATGAAGTGGGAGTGAAATACCGTATAATCTTCAAAACTGCGGAGGATGCTAAGAGAATGTCGGAACTGGTGCTAAATATCCGTCATTTGCAGGATAAAATCAAAAAGATGGAGAATACCAAGGTCTGGAAGGCATACAGAAAATATAAGGATATGAGAGAAAAGTAATTGGAGGCTATTATGGATGTAACTATTGTAATCCCCACGAAAAACGGAGGAGAACTGCTGGACAGGGTACTGGCGGCAGTATTTTCACAAAAAACCCAATATACCTATGAGGTTATATGTGTGGATTCCGGCTCTAAGGATAACACGCTGGACATCATAAGGAAATATGACTGTAAGCTGTACCAGATTCCTCCCTCTGAGTTCGGTCATGGAAAAACAAGAAATTACGGTGCCTTCAAGGGAACGGGAACCTATATTATTTTTCTTACGCAGGATGCTCTCCCGGCTGCGGAAACCTGGCTTCAGAATTTTATCGACGCTATGAAGCTGGATTCGGATATTGTAGGGGGCTTTGGGATTCACTATCCGTACGAGGACTGTAATATTTTTGAAAAAAGAGATCTGGACGGACATTTTAAGGGATTCGGGCTTGACAATACTATATACTTTCTGGAGGATCCAAAACGGTATAAAGAGGAGGAGGCCTACCGACACAAATTGGCGTTTTTTTCAGATAACAATTCCTGTGTCAGGAGAGATATCTTTGAAAAGTATCCCTATGAAGATGTGAATTTTGCCGAGGATCAGCTCTGGGCAATTAAAATGATTGAGTTGGGTTATAAAAAGGTGTATTGTCCGTTTGCACCGGTATACCATTCCCATAACTATCCTATAGGGACGTATTTTTCCAGATATTATGATGAGTATAAAGGGCTGTATGAACTGCACAGATATAAACTGGTAGAGAAGTGGTATCACCTTCCCCGATATACATGGAATCATATACGGGGAGATTACCATTATCTTAAGTCAATTACACTGCCCAGGAAAGAGAAAGTAAAATGGCTGATTTATTCCATTAGGAAAAATCACTGCAGATATTTTGGAGGATATCTGGCAGGGCGTTATGCAGACTGGTCGCCGAAAAAGCAGCAGAGGATAGACCGGCTGATTTCGCAGCAGTATAAACAGATACATGCGTAAGGGAGTTTGAGTATGAGAATAAAGAGAGGTAAAAAATGGGAAGAGTAGTCAGATTTACAAAAAGAGCCTGCAGCTTTTTAAAACGCAAAGGGATCCGGGGGATCATTGACAAGATTAATGAGGAAGAGATGGAACCTCCTAAGATTGAGACCATTGAATTCTACCGGTATATTATGGACCGCACGGAGATCCCCTTTTCAAAGGAAGCGTACGAGTCACACAAGATGGAGGAAACATACCTTTTAAACTGGGTGATCCCGGAGATGGGGGTTGGATCCGGGGGACATACTACTATATTTCGGTTTGTTTCTAATCTTGAAAATATGGGATTTCACAGCAGGATTTATCTGCACAAATCTCCGAATTTTAAAGACAATGAGAGTCTGAAAGAATTCCTGCGAAAGTATTTCCCTATTCTGGATGAGCGGGTAGAAACCTATTACGATGTATCTCTGGCGGAATATGCACATGCGACCATTGCGACATCATGGAGCACCGCTTATTTTGTCAGGAATTTTAATAATACAATCTCTAAATTCTATTTTGTCCAGGACTTTGAACCATATTTTTATGCCCATGGATCCGAATATGAATTTGCGGAGAATACTTATAAGATGGGATTCCGGGGAATCACGGCAGGGGACTGGCTGAGGGACAAGCTGAGAGAGGAATATCAGATGGAGACCGGAAGCTTTCATTTTTCCTATGAAAAGAAGTTTTATTATCCCAGAGAGCGGACAGACAGTGTGCAGAGAGTGTTTTTCTATGCACGGCCTGTGACGCCCCGCCGGGACTTTGAATTGGGCCTACTGGCACTGGACGAGCTTTGCAGACGAATGCCAGAGGTAGAAGTGATCTTTGCGGGGTGGGATATCAGCAATTACAACATTCCCTTTAAACATCAGAATAAGGGGATTCTGGATATGAATGGATTGGCAGAGTGCTATGCCCAAAGTGACTTATGCCTTGTAATATCCAATACAAATCTCTCTCTGGTTCCCCTTGAAGTTATGGCCTGCAATTCTGTTGCCGTATGCTCTAAGGGAGCCAACAGCTCCTGGATGGTAACGGAGGAAAATGCTGTTTTGGTTGACTACGATCCCAATGAAATTGCGGATACCCTGGAATATTATCTCACCCACGAGGAGGAGATGGAGAAGTACAGGAAAAAGGGGCTTGCCTATGTAAAGGATACCTCCTGGCTGAAGGAAGCAGAGAAGGTCCGTGATATGCTGAAAAACTGGATCCGGGAGGATGAAGCAAAACTGATGGAAAGCGGGAAATAGATATGGAAAAGCTGCAGCGCATTCTGGAGTACGGAAAAACCTATGGTGTCAGAGAAATGATGAATAAGTCTGCAGAATTTCTCACAGGCAGGAGGATTGCCTATGAAAAGTGGTTCCAGATGCACCGGGCATCCTCCAGGGAACTGGAACTGCAGAGGAAAGAACATTGGGAAGATGCTCCTCTGGTAAGCATCATTGTGCCTGCATACTGCACACCGGCCCTTTTCTTTCGCCAAATGACAGATTCAGTTATAGCCCAAAGCTATGAAAACTGGGAGCTATGCATTGCTGACGGGAGCGGAAAGGACAAAACAGAATTGGAAGACCTGGTAGAGAATGCATATGCCGGGGAGAAAAGAATCCGTTACAGACTTTTGGAGGAAAACCTGGGGATCTCCGGAAACAGCAATGCAGCCCTTGCAATGGCTTCCGGAGATATCATTGCATTGCTGGATCACGACGATGTGCTGGCGCCGGAAGCACTCTATGAGATAGTAAAGGCTTATAAGGAAAATCCCGGAGCAGAAATTGTATATACGGATGAGGATAAGGTGGATATGGAGCTTGTGACTCATTACCAGCCGCATTTCAAGCCGGACTTCAATCTGGATTATCTGAGAACGAATAATTACATCTGCCATCTGTTTACGGTCAGAAAAGAGACGGCAGAGACGGCTGGCGGTTTTCGAAAGGAGTATGACGGGGCACAGGATTACGACTTTATTCTGAGGTGCACGGAGGTAGCAGCAGAGATTGTGCACATACCTAAAATATTATACTACTGGAGAATGCATCCAGGTTCCGTTGCCGGGAATCCGGAAAGTAAGGCGTATGCCTACGAGGCCGGAAGAAGGGCGGTGGAATCCCATTTGAACCGTCTCAGCATAGAGGCACAGGTGGAGCACGCAGGCCACTGGGGGCTTTACCGTACCCGCTACGCGCTGACCGGCACACCGCTGGTTTCCATTATCATTGCACCGGTTACTTCTGAGACTAAGGCAGAGGCGTGCAGAAAAAAAATTCAAAGTCGCACGTCATACACCAATTATGAGATCGTGACCCTGGGTGAGGCTGCCAGGGGAGAGTATCTGGTGTTTTTCAGTGAGGATATCACCGTACTGAATGACGGGTGGCTGGAAGAGATGCTCTCTAACTGCCAGAGACCGGAGGTTGGTGCAGTGGGGGGAAAACTATTTTTTCCGGATCAAAGGGTATATTCCGCAGGGATTCTGCTGGGAGTCAAGGGACTGGGTGCCCATGCATTTTCCGGGCTTCCAAAGGAGGAACTGGGATACTGTGCAAGAGCGGTAATGCAGCAGGATGTGAGTGCGGTTTCCTCAGAGTTTATGATGGTAAAAAAAGAGGTATACGATATAGTAAGCCAGAATCAGGAACATCTCTTTACAGACAGAGGTCTGGCCAATCTGGATTTTTGCCTGAAGGTGAAACAGGCGGGATATCTGATTGTGTATCTGCCTATGGCAGAGGCTTGTACAGAACGATCTCCGTCTAAGCAAAAGGAGAAAGCTGTGGTTGAGACATCGTGTAATCCAAAAGAAGTGGACAAGTTCTGTGAAATATGGAAGAGTGAGCTTAAGAGAGGGGATCCCTGTTATAATCCTAACCTGACGAAAAAGAGATGTGATTTTTCTTTGGGATAGTGTGAGAAGAAGAAAGGCGGGTAGCAAATATGAAAGTTTTAGTGACAGGAGCAAAGGGCCAGTTGGGTACTGATGTTATGAATGAGCTGGCAAAAAGAGGATATGAGGGCATCGGGGTAGACGTAGAGGAGATGGATATCACAGATCCTGAGGCTGTGGAAACAGTTATTTCAGAGTCTGGGGCAGATACTGTGGTACACTGTGCCGCCTACACGGCAGTTGATGCGGCTGAGGACAATGAAGAGCTTTGCCGGAAAGTAAATGCCTTCGGGACAGAAAATATTGCAAAGGTATGCAAAAAACTGGATGCAAAGATGGTATACATCAGCACAGACTATGTGTTTGACGGAGAAGGGGAACGGCCCTGGGAACCGGATGATCCCAGGCAGCCTCTGAATATCTATGGACAGACAAAATATGAAGGGGAACTGGCAGTAGAAAACAATGTGGAGAAATTTTTTATTGTCCGTATTGCGTGGGTGTTCGGCGTAAATGGGAAGAATTTTATAAAGACGATGCTGAATCTGGCAAAATCACATGATGAGCTGAATGTGGTAAATGATCAGATAGGATCTCCCACGTACACATATGATCTGTCGAGACTGCTGGTAGATATGATAGAGACAGATAACTATGGCTTTTATCATGCGACAAATGAAGGTCTATGTACCTGGTATGAATTTGCAAGTGAAATCTTCCGTCAGGCAGGAGTTAAAGTTAAGGTGAATCCTGTGGACAGTTCTCAGTTTCCGGCAAAGGCAAAGCGTCCTCATAACAGCAGGATGAGTAAAGAAAAGCTTACGGCAAACGGATTTCAGCGCCTGCCGGCATGGCAGGATGCGCTGTCCCGCTATCTGGATATTATTCTGGAGCGTTGACGGAGGTTACAGTTACGAAAGAAAAATGAGGCACCGGAAATACCGGCAGCCTCATTTTAATTTTCGTTTTTATTCTCTTCCGGATTTCTGTATAGATCCCGTATGATGAAGAGAGGTGCTTTGTTGATGCTGAGAAAAACACGTCCGATATATTCTCCCAGCAGCCCCAGCATAATCATAAGCAGACCACCGATTACCAGCAGTACACACATCAGGGAGGCCCATCCCACAATTGGCTCTGGATGGAAGAATTGGCTAATCACAATGTAGAGTGCCCCCAGGAATCCAAGGCAGGAGAAAACACCGCCAGCAATGCTGGCCAGGCGCAGAGGCTTAATGGAAAAGGAAGTAAATCCATTCAGCCAGAGCATGACAAGTTTTCCGAGGGTAAAGGTTGTGGTACCGAATTCCCGTTCCTTATGGTCAATATAGACATTGGCGATTTTATCTGTGGAACGGAGAATTAATCCCCAGATATAGGGGAAACCGCTGTCATACTTCAGTATCTGGTCTACCACAAAATGGGTCATGATAAAGTAACTGCATAAAGTCAGTTCTTTTGGTTTGTTCAGCAGGCAGGTGGCCATGCGATCGTTCAGACGGCTGCCCCAGTTTTTAAAACGGCTGTGTTTCTTCACATGGTATTTGCCAAAAACCACATCGTATCCTTCCTGGATCTTTTCCAGAAGCTTGTGAGCTTCCATAGGGGGATTCTGGCCGTCGTCATCCAGGGAAATGATGTAGTCCCCGGTACACAGGGAGTAGCCCGCCATCAGTGCGGCATCTTGTCCAAAATTTCGGGACAGATTTGCAGCGATTATCTGGGGATGTTTATGGGCAAGCTCCTGGATGACGGAAAAGGTATTGTCTTTGGAACCGTCATTTACCAGTATAATTTCGTAATTATAGTCATCCGCGGGGAATGCCTGAAAAATCCCTTCTACCACATGACCGACAGACAGCTCTGAGTAGTAGCAGGGAATTACAAATGAAAGTTTTTTATCATATTTCAAGGGAATTGCCTCCTCTTTCTCTAATCCTTGCAGGGGTTATTATAGCATAGGAAAAAATGGAAAGAAAGGGGCAAGAGAGGAAGCTTAAAGATTTTTAAGAAAGATTTAATTAAATTTTAGACACAGTATGATATGATAAGGAGCGGGTATTTAGGGAGAAAATTAAAATAAGGAGTATAATTTATGAAAGAGTATCTGTTGAAAAATGAGGGGAGAAACTTAAACAGGTTTTTTATTGCTTTTGTATTTGTGTTTGTGCTCATGTGGGCATTTATTATACCGTACAATAATGCACCGGATGAGTATATGCGATATGAGATTCCGCATTTTATTTATAAATATGGAGCTCTGCCTCACGGAGGAGATCCCAGGATCCGGGACCCCTACTGGGGAGTTTCCTATGGCTTTTTTCCTATCTTATCGTATATTTTTTCTGCGGGATTTATGAAGATTGTGAGCTTTTTTTCTGCCAGTGATTTTGCTCTGGTTATGGCGGCCAGGATACCAAGTGTACTGTTTACTACAGGAACGGCAGTTTTTGCCGTAAAAATCGGAAAGAAATTATTTCCGGAATCAGGAAGCTGGCTTTATATTGCACTCTGCATGCTTCTGCCGGAGGCTGTATTTGTGGGGGCATATGTTAATAATGATGCTATGGCTATCTTCTCCACAGCCTTTATCGTATACATGTGGATAAGGGGAATTGAGACCAAATGGGACTATAAATACTGTGCTGGCCTTGCTGTGGGTATGTCATTTTGTATACTTTCTTATTACAATGCCTATGGTTATCTTCTAAGCAGTGCTTTTATTTTTGCCTGTTCTATGTTACTATGTCAGGAGAAAAAGTGGCAGTGGAGTCCTTTTTTGAGGAAGGGCCTGTTTATTCTGGGGATCGTGTTTCTGCTGACCGGATGGTGGTTTATCCGCAATTATATAATTTATGACGGGGATTTTCTGGGCCTGAAGACAAATAACTACTATGGTGATTTGTACGCCATTCCCCAGTACAAGCCGAGCCTGAATCCTAACCCGCATCATACCGGTATAGGGCTGGGGGGAATGCTCTTTGGTCAGCAGTGGCTGCACAAGGTGTTTCAGAGTTTTGTAGGGGTGTTTGGATATATGGATGTCTATCTGCCCCAGGGTATATATGCTGTTTATCTTGTTATATTTACCGGAGGAGCTTTGGGATGTCTGATTCGTCTGAAAAGGCTTTTTACAATCAGAAAAAACAGAGAATGGGTCATGGAGGGCTTTTTCCACATTGGGATGCTGGCGGCCATAGGCATCACCAATTTTCTAAACCTTTATCATTCTTACTTTGTAGATTTCCAGCCCCAGGGAAGGTATAGTCTGCCAATGCTGATTCCATTTATGTTTTATGTAGTATATGGAATTAAGACCTTGGCACAAATAATGATAAAAGATGGGAAAAAGCAAAAAGCTGTCTATGGACTCCTTGTTGTGTTTGTTGCAGCTGTAGCTTTGTATAGCTTCTTTGGTGTTATATTCCCTAAATACGGGTTTGTACATTTTACGTAATCTAAAAGGAGAACAACAGTGAAAAAAATATCACCCATACAGATTATAGTACTGCAGCTGGCGGTTATCATTTATACATTTGAGACCGTGGCTGCAAAGTTTGCCTCAGGCTATCCCTTTTTGTCCTGGGGATTTATCCTGTGTTATGGGATCCAGATGGGCGTTCTGGGAATATATGCTGTCGTTTGGCAGCAGGTGATAAAGCGTGTGGAACTATCTGTGGCCTATGCCAACAGAGCGTTTGCAATATTCTGGTCCATGCTGTGGGCAGTTTTATTTTTTAAGGAAACCGTAACTCTTCGCAATTTACTGGGCGTTGGGATTATATTTGCAGGGATAATGGTGGTGAATACAGATGACAGTGAATAATTATTATTTATTTCTGGTGGCAGCGGTGGTAGTGGCCGCCTTTTCTCAAGTGCTGCTGAAGAAAAGTGCCGGGAAGGTCTACCCTTCGATTATACGAGAGTATCTTAATATCCATGTAATTGCCGGGTATGCACTGATGATTCTATCTACTTTACTTACCATTGCTGCGTACAAAAAAGTAGACTTTAAGAATGGGCCTGTGGTTGAGTCTTTGGGATTTATATTTGTAATGGTACTCAGCTGGGTGTTCTTTCAGGAGAAGATCACGAAGAGAAAACTATTGGGGAATCTTTTGATTTTGGTGGGAATTGTAGTCTTTTACTCCTGAGATTATGCATGGAATCTTGCAAAAGCCTCTGGATAATGCTAGAATACTGTATCAAGTACACAAATGTCTGCTCCTGGCAGGCGATATATAAGGAAAAACATTATGAGTGAAAATAATAATATGCCTTTGGGAGGAATAGAGTGGAGCAGAGTATTGAAAAAGCTCTCTCCTTATACTATCCAAAAGGGGCTGAGATATCTGAAGCATTACGGATTAAAGGAATTCTGGGTTCGGCTCAGCGAGCGGTTTGAACCTGAGGAAATTCCTTACGGGCCCTGGTACGAACAGTACATACCAGGAAAAGAGGAACTGGAGCTGCAAAAGAGTAGACATTGGAATAAGAAATATAAAATTAGTGTGGTAGTGCCGGCGTACCGTACGCCGGAGCTTTTTCTGCGCCAGATGCTGGATTCTCTGTTGGATCAGACCTATGATAATTGGGAGCTGTGTATAGCTGACGGCAGCCCGGAGGATAAAGGTATGGAAGAGATTCTGGAGGAATATGCAGATAAAGATTCCAGGATTCATTTTCAGAAACTGGAGAAGAACCTGGGAATTGCAGAAAATACGAACGCGGCTTTTGCTATGGCTTCCGGTGATTTTGTGGGGTTGCTGGATCACGATGACCTTCTGGCGCCCAATGCCCTATATGAGATTGCTGCCGCTCTGGAACGAGATGAAATGACAGATGCTGTCTATACAGACGAGGATAAAGTCACTGCAGAGCTGGACGAGCATTTCCAGCCCCATTTTAAACCTGATTTTAACCTTGACCTGCTGCGCTCCAATAATTATATCTGTCATTTTTTTGTGGTGAGAAAAAAACTGGTGGAACAGGCAGGGGGATTCCGCAGAGAGTTCGATGGGGCTCAGGACTATGACTTCATATTCCGCTGTGTGGAGAAGGCCCGGAAAGTGGCACATGTACCGGAGATACTCTATCACTGGAGAACACACAAAGCATCAACGGCAGATAATCCTGCCAGTAAAATGTATGCTTTTGATGCAGGAAAAAGGGCAATTGAAGCCCACCTGGACCGGATGGGAGTGAAGGGAAGGGTAAGCCATACCAAGGACCTGGGGTTTTACCGGGTAGAGTATCCGGTTGACGGAGAGCCTTTGGTGTCTGTGATTATCCCCAATAAAGATGAGAAAGAATCATTAAAGAAATGTCTCGATTCAGTAATGGAACTAACATCTTACTCCAATTACGAGATCTTGATAATAGAGAATAACAGTACTTCGCCGGAGATATTTCAGTATTATGAGGAACTGAAAACGAATGAGAAGATACGTGTCATTGTCTGGGAGGGTGAATTTAATTATTCTGCAATTAATAATTATGCGGTTTCCTATGCGAATGGGGAATATCTGCTGTTTCTGAATAATGATATTACAGTGATTAATCCCAGGTGGATGGAAGAATTGCTGGGCCACTGCCAGAGAAAGGAAGTGGGTGCTGTGGGGGCGAAGCTGTATTATCCGGATGACACCATTCAGCATGCGGGCTGTGTCATTGGGATGGGCGGTATTGCCGGCCATATGTTTGTAAACATGCCCAGAAGCAGGACCGGATATCTCCACAAAGCCTCCGTTCAGCAGGATATGAGTGCGGTGACGGCAGCCTGCATGATGATGAAGAAACACGTGTTTGCTCAGGTGGGCGGCTTTTCCGAAGAACTGAAGGTTGCTTTTAACGATATAGATCTCTGCCTGAAAGTAAGACAGGCAGAATATTTGATTGTTTATAATCCTTATGCGGAACTGTATCATTATGAATCAAAAAGCAGGGGGATTGAAGACAACAAAGAAAAAGTACGAAGATTTCAAAGAGAAATAGAATATATCCGCTGTCATTGGGAAGAGATATTAAAAGAGGGAGATCCCTGCTACAATAAAAATCTATCTCTGACGAAATGGAATTATTCTTTGAAGCCAATAGAACGTCTGAAGCATCAGATGAGATAGAAGAGGTAGTATTATGAAGGAAGTATCCGTCGTGATACCTAATTTTAATGGAATTGCATATATGAGAGACTGTCTGGAGGCGCTGAAGGCTCAGCGCTTTACCAACTTTGAGGTAATCGTTGTCGACAATGGATCTTCTGATGGGAGCCGTGAGCTTGTCCAGCAGGAATATCCGGAGGTAAAGCTGATCGCGCTTTCTGAGAATTTTGGGTTCTGCAGGGCTGTAAATGAGGGGATATATGCATCCAGCGCCCCATATGTGCTTCTGCTGAACAACGATACAAAAGCGGAAAAGGATTTTGTGGGGAATTTACTGAACAGCATCCGTAAAAGTCCAAAAAGATTTTCCTGTCAGGGTAAGATGGTGCAGATGCACGATCCCTCAAGGATAGATGATGCGGGGAATTACTACTGTGCTCTGGGGTGGGCATTTGCCAGGGGGAAAGGGAAGCTTCAGGAAATGTATCAGCGTGAGGAAAAGATATTTGCCGCCTGCGGCGGAGCTTCTATCTACCGGAAAAGTATTATGAAAGAAATCGGATATTTTGACGAGGAACACTTTGCGTATCTTGAAGATATAGATATCGGGTATCGGGCCAGAATCTATGGATATGAGAATATCTTTACTCCGGATGCTGTTGTACATCATGTGGGAAGCGGAACCAGCGGCTCCAGATATAATTTGTTTAAGGTACGCTATTCCTCCAGAAATAATATCTACCTGATTTATAAGAATATGCCTCTCCTTCAAATTCTATGGAATCTTCCGCTGCTTCTGGCCGGATTTCTGGCGAAAGAGATATTTTTTGCGGAGAAAGGTTTTGCAAGAGAATATGCAGCCGGGATTGTCAATGGTTTTAGAATCAGCGCAAAGGAAAAAAAGGTAAAATTTTCCGGAAAACATTTGATAAATTATCTGAGAATCCAGTGGGAACTGTATCTTAATATAGTAAGAAGACTGATGCGCTGACAGGACAAGGAGAAAGGAACGTGACGATATGCTGGAATATATGAATAAAAACAGAAAAGTATTTGCAGGAGCATTTCTTTTCTCTCTGGTTTGTTTTGGTTTTATGCTGACACATCATACAATAACCATTGATGAAGAAACGTGGATTCTGGCGGACGGGTCTTCTCTTCTCTGGCTCCTTCAGGGGAGGTTCAGCACCCAAATTTTCAACTGGCTGTTTACACAGAATGGTAATTATGCACCGTTTTTGTGGGACTTTCTGTCGATTGTTCTCTGGAATCTTTCGGGCATTATCTACGCCTACAGTCTTCTGGGAAAGGATTCAGGGGATAAGAGACTGCCTCTTTTCTTTTTCTGTTCGTACTATTCTTCCCTGCCCTTCGTGGTAGGAGAGATTCTTTCATTTTCCATGTTTAATCTGCAGGTTTGTGTGGCTATGGTTTTTACCGCACTTGCTTTCTGGCGGTCTGTTTGCCTGCTAAAGGGCAGCGGAAAGAAGGAAATTCCCGTCATTTTGCTTCTCTTGATCTTTGCGTTTGGGGTTTATCAGGCTCTTATCTGTGTGTATGTTACAGCCGTTGTGGGCTACTGCCTTCTAAACTTTATGGATGGGCGGGAGCGGCTTGGCAGAGAGATTGGGGTATGTGCCTCTCTGTGCATTGGAAGCATTATCATATATTACCTGATTAATATGGGTGTTGTCTTCCTGACCGGAACCGCAGATTACCTGGAGGAAAATTATGTGGGATGGCTGGATGAGGGCGGTCCTCTGAGGGCCCTGTTTATGGCATTTGCTAATATAGCGCGTGTTTCCTTCGGCATTCCAGTGGGAGAAGTAAAAATATACGGTGGAGTGGTTCTCTGTGCGGTGACAGCAGCCTTTGTACTCTTTTCCGTCTGGAGATTCTTTGCGGAAAAAGGGGGAAGAAGAAAAGCAGGGATTCTGTTTTTTACGGCAGCTCTTACGGCAGCTCCGTTCATCCTGTACCTGGTACTGGGGACTTATAAAACCCACGGAAGACACCTTCTTGCACTTCCTTTGGCAGGAGGGATAGAAATCTGGCTGATTCTCTCTGCCATAAAGCGCAGCGCAGCCAAAAAAACAGCGGTTGTTGTTCTTTCCTATCTGCTGTTTTTAAATGCCCGAAACATGAATCTTTTGTTTTACTATGGGAGTATCGGATATGAGCATGATCGGACTGTTGCCAACCAGTTGATGTACGATATAAAAAAGGGGGGCATGGATTATCATAAGAAACCGGTGGTTTTTGTGGGAATGGAAGATTATGATTCTGTTCCAATAGAAACATCTGATACTATCGGAGGCTCTGTCTTTGCATGGGATGACGGCAATATTGCCAGGATGGCTGATTTTTTGGCTACCGAGGGTTACCGGATTATGAAACCTACGCCAGAACAGATCAAAATCTCTCTGGATCAGATGGAGGGAATGAGGGAATGGCCTATGGAAAATAGTATCCGGGAGACTGACGAGACAATTATTGTTTATTTTTCCCAGCCCACCGGGAAGTGGTTTTTGACGAACAATGTTGAATAAGGAAAGACTTAAGAAAATATTTAGTTGCCCTTTGTATGGTTTTATTGTATAGTATTAATGATTAAGATGAAATAGAAGGTGGTAACCATTGATTAAAGACAATCAAAAGCATTTTAACCGCTTGCATGTAGTGATTGATGCTTTTGTAATTGCTGTGTCTTACTGGCTGGCATGGTTTATCAAGTTTGAAAGTCCCTTTTTTCAGAATTCGGTAAAGACATTATCGTTTGAACGTTACATGGCAGCTTTGGTTGTCATCGTTCCGGGATATTTGATATTATATTATGCATTTAACCTGTATACCCCCAAACGGGTGCAGGGAAGGCGGCTGGAAGTCAGCAATATCGTTAAGGCGAATACCATTGGTTTGTTTCTGCTGATTGTCGGACTTTATCTGATGCGGGAAATTAATTTTTCACGTACTATGCTCTTTATTTTTTACGGCATCAATATTGTGGCTGAGACAATTGTGCGCAATGCTATACGGTTTATTCTCCGTGACATGCGCCGGCGGGGGCTGAATCAAAAGCACATTTTGCTGGTGGGGTACAGCAGAGCGGCAGAAGAGTATATCGACCGTATCATTCAGAATCCTCAGTGGGGATATAAGGTTCGGGGTATTCTGGATGACAGTGTAGAGGCCGGGACCGAATACAAAGGGATTAAAGTCATTGGGAGAATTGAGAATCTTCTGGTAATTCTTCCGGCAAACCGTTTGGATGAAATTGCGATTACCCTGGGTCTAAGTGAATACTTCCGGCTGGAGGAGATTGTTTCTCTCTGCGAAAAGTCCGGCGTTCATACAAAGTTTATCCCAGATTATAATAATATTATTCCTACAAAACCATATACGGAAGATATTTTAGGACTTCCGGTAATTAATATTCGCTATGTTCCATTGTCCAATACCTTTAATGCTATGGTAAAGCGTCTGATGGACATTGCAGGTTCCATTGTTGCAATTGTATTATTTTCACCTGTTATGCTCTTTACGGTGATTATGATAAAAATCACCTCTCCGGGTCCATTGATCTTTAAGCAGGAGAGGGTTGGCCTTCACAACAGAAACTTCTGGATGTATAAATTCCGCTCTATGGATGTGCAGCCGGATGCAGAAGAAAAAAAGGCCTGGACAGTTAAGGATGACCCAAGAGTTACAAACTTCGGCAAGCTGATGCGGAAAACAAGCATTGATGAGCTGCCGCAGCTGTTTAATATTTTAAAAGGGGATATGAGCCTTGTGGGGCCCAGACCGGAACGTCCGTTTTTTGTAGAGAAGTTCAGGGAAGAAATCCCAAGATATATGATTAAACATCAGGTGCGGCCCGGGCTTACCGGATGGGCACAGGTGAATGGATACAGGGGGAACACATCCATTCGCAAAAGAATTGAATATGATTTATATTACATTGAGAATTGGACCATTGGTCTTGACATCAAAATTTTGTTTTTAACCATATTCAAAGGATTTGTAAACAAAAACGCTTATTAGGTTAAGGGGATTGAAAATGGCTAAGAAAAAACTGAATAAGGCCAGCAAGGCCTACAAAAGACGAAAGAGAAGAAGAATATTATTTGGTATTGAATTGCTTATTCTGCTGGTGCTGATCAGTGCACTGTTTGTGTATGCCAAATTAAATCAGCAGCTGGACAAAATCGATACTAAGACCCTTGATATGGAAAAGGTAGAGATTAATGAGGAGGTTGTGCAGAATGAGAAGCTTACCGGCTATATGAATATTGCACTGTTCGGACTTGACTCCCGTGACGGGAACCTGGAAAAGGGGAACAGTGATACTATGATTATCGCCAGTATCAATAATGACACCAAAGAAGTACGGCTTATTTCTCTTTACCGTGATACGTACCTCAATGTGGGAGACGACACTTATACAAAATGTAATGCTGCCTATGCTTACGGAGGACCGGAGCAGGCGATTTCCATGATGAATACGAATCTGGATCTGGATATCACCCAATATGTATCTGTAAATTTTGACTCCCTAATTGAAGTCATAGATATGTTAGGGGGAATTGAAATTGAAGTTGACGATCAGGAGTATGTCCATCTGAATAATTACTGTGTGGAGCTGAAGGAAATTACCGGAAAAGACTATGAGAAGCTCCCGGGGCCGGGGACTTATAATATGACAGGAATCCAGGCAACTGCCTATGCAAGAATCCGTTATACATCCGGCAATGATTTTACCAGGACAGAGCGACAGAGAGAGGTTATTTCTAAGATTGTGGACAAAGCAAAAACTGCAGGGGTACCTACTCTAATGAAAATTATGGATAAGGTGTTCCCTATGATTTCTACTAACCTGCAGAAAAATGAAATTATCGACATGGGTATGTCCATGCTGTCCTACCAGATTACAGAGACGGCAGGCTTCCCGTTTGAACACACGGAGAAAAAGGTAAAGAAGCAAGATTGTGTAATACCGGATAATCTGGAGACCAATGTAGTACAGCTGCATCAGTTCCTGTTTGCAGATGAAGCCTATGCACCTTCCGATACTATTCATAAGAGAAGCAAGTATACGGTTGAACTGACAGGAATCGGTAAAAACAAATCCGTTGACAGCAGCAGTGACGAGAGCAGTGAAGAATAGAAAATGATCAGTTATAACAGTGACCCGGGTAAACACCCGGGTCACTGTTATAACGTCAGGAAGGAGAAGAAAAGGATGGAAGAGAGGAAGAAAGGCAGAAAAACAGTGGATGTAGTGATTCCTGTTTACAAAGCCGGGGATGAATTTGTAAAGCTGCTTCATGGGCTGGCGAAACAAAGCTATCCCATAGAAAAAATTGTAATCATGAATACAGGGAAGGAATATTGGAAGGAATCCTGGGAGAGGGAGGTTCCTAATATGGAAGTACACCATATCGAAAAGTCCGAATTTGATCATGGAGGAACCAGGGATGAAGCTGTAGGGTATTGCTGCCAGGAAGACATCGTCCTTTTTATGACCCAGGATGCGGTACCCGCAGATACACATTTGGTAGAGAACCTGACAGAAGCCTTTGAAAATGAAAAGGTAAAAGCTGCCTATGCACGTCAGCTGCCGAACAGCGACTGCCGGATAATAGAGCGGTATACCCGCTCCTTTAATTATCCGAAAACCAGCCGTATAAAAAGCTTAGAGGATTTGCCTGAATTGGGGATTAAGACATTTTTCTGCTCTAATGTATGTGCTGCTTATGACCGTCTTGCGTATGAGAAGCTGGGCGGGTTTCCCCTGCACACAATATTTAATGAAGATATGATTTATGCGGGCCATCTGATTCATAAAGGGTATGCCATTGCGTATACGGCCAAGGCCAGAGTCTATCATTCCCACAACTATGGGAATATCCAGCAGCTGAAGAGAAACTTTGATCTTGCTGTTTCCCAGGTAACTCATCCGGAGGTTTTCGCAAATATAAAGTCGGAGAATGAGGGGATACGCCTTGTAAAGAGAACAGCGGCCTATCTGTGTGCCATACACAAGCCATGGCTGCTTCCCTATCTGTTCTTAAACAGTGGATTTAAGTTTCTGGGATACCGTCTGGGGAAGGCCTACCGCAGGCTGCCCAAATGGCTGATCCGTATATGCACCATGAATAAGGAATACTGGACATTTAAAATGTAATCTGGTATGATAAGCCTGTTATTGTAAAAGGACAAAAAACAAGTACGATTGTACAAACAGGTGGAGGTTAAAAGTATGTGTGGAATTGTAGGATATATTGGCGAACAGCAGGCTGCTCCCATTCTGCTGGATGGACTTTCAAAGTTGGAATACAGAGGATATGACTCCGCGGGGATTGCTGTCTACAATGGAACCGATATTGAGATGGTAAAATCCATGGGCAGGTTAAAGGTTCTGGATGAACTGACACATGGAGGAAGCACACTCCCCGGTACGGCAGGGATCGGGCATACCCGGTGGGCTACTCACGGATCACCTTCGGATATTAATGCCCACCCCCACTTTAACAGAGACGGCAGTATTGTTGTAGTACACAACGGAATTATAGAAAATTATCTGAAGCTAAGAAAAAAGCTGGAAAATAAAGGCTATGAATTTGTGTCAGAGACCGATACAGAGGTAATTGCCCATCTGCTGGACTACTACTATAAAGGAGATCCCCTGGAGGCAATTGTAAAGATCATGCACCGGATGGAGGGCTCTTATGCACTGGGGATTATGTTTCAGGAGCATCCTAAGCAGGTATACGCGGTGCGAAAGGACAGTCCTCTTATTGTAGGTAAAAGCCAGGTGGGAAATTTTATCGCTTCTGATGTTCCTGCTGTCTTAAAATATACAAGAAGTGTATATTTTATTGAGAACGAAGAAATTGTCCGCATGACCAATGACAGTGTGGAGTTTTTTAATGTGGATGAAGAAGTTCTGGAAAAGACGCCTACCACCATTGAGTGGGATATTAGTGCTGCTGAGAAGGGCGGCTATGAATTTTTTATGCTTAAGGAGATGTATGAGCAGCCGAAAGCAGTGACAGATACCTTAAGCCCGCGTCTGAAGGACGGTGATATTGTCATTGAAGAACTGGGGATGACAGACGAAGAGATCCGGGCGATAAAGAAAATATATATTATAGCCTGCGGTTCCGCTTATCACACAGGAGTAACAGCTAAGTATGTGTTTGAAGGGCTGGCCAGGATTCCCGTAGAGGTCGATCTGGCATCGGAATTCCGGTACAGGAACCCTATCTTCGAACCGAATACCCTTGCTGTCATTGTGAGCCAGTCCGGGGAGACAGCGGATTCTCTGGCCGCTCTCAGGGAGGCAAAATCTCATGGAATTAAAGTGCTGGGCATTGTAAATGTGGTGGGAAGTTCTATCGCCAGGGAAGCTGATAATGTCATGTATACCTGGGCAGGCCCTGAGATTGCGGTTGCCACAACAAAAGCATACAGCACACAGCTGATTGCCCACTATCTGCTGGCAATGAAGTTTGCAAAGGTAAGAGGCGAGATCTCGGAAGAAGTATTCCAGGAGATGATAGAAGATCTGAAGCGGCTTCCTGCACAGATTGAGCTTCTGCTGGCGAATAAGGAGAGAATACAGAGATTTGCCAACAGATATCTGGCTACAGAGCATGTGTTCTTTATCGGCAGGGGCATAGACTATGCTATCTCTATGGAGGGATCTTTAAAGCTGAAGGAGATCTCCTATATCCATTCAGAGGCGTACGCGGCAGGAGAATTAAAGCATGGCACCATCTCTCTGATTGAGGAGGGGACCCTGGTGAGCGCGGTTCTTACCCAGGAAGAGCTTTACAAGAAAACCTTAAGCAACGTGCAGGAAGTAAAAACCAGAGGGGCTTTTGTACTGGCTGTTACAAACGCCGGTAATATTGAAATTGAAAAAAGTGCTGACTATGTGATCTACCTTCCCAAGACAAACAAATATTTTGCTAATTCTCTTGCAATTATACCTCTTCAGCTTTTTTCATATTATGTATCTTTGGGCAAAGGCCTTGATGTAGATAAGCCCAGAAACCTGGCAAAATCGGTCACTGTTGAATAGAAAATAAAGAAATTTCCCCTTTCATGATTTCTTCAACGTTCTATCACAATTTAGACACAAATGGTTGTTAGACTAAAGCCATAAGATAAAGAAAGATAAATAAAAACGTTGAAGATAGAAGGGAGCATGATTATTATGAATGAAGAGTGGAACAGAGATAATTCATTAAACAATTTACCGGAAGGCACAGAGCATCCCGGGGAAGAGAATCAAAAGGAAGATACTATCCGCAGTTCGGAGTCACAGATTAATTTTACTATGAGAGACAGCAGCGGGGAGGAAGAAGCAAGACAGACCTCCGCCTCAGAAAAGGAGGATGCCGGAGAACAAAAAACCCAGTATCACTCCTACCATATTTCAAATCCTGTCCCCCCTCAGGAGCCCCCCAAGAAAAGGAAAAAGGCCGTTTCCTCAGGAGGATGGGGAAAGAAATTTGCCGTATGCGTTAGCTTTGCCGTAGTATTTGGGCTCGTGGCCGGTGTTAGTTTTCAGGCAGTCAATGCGGTAGGCAACAGTCTGAACGGTACAAAAGAAAAGGAACAGGTCAAGATTGGAACCACAGATCCGGTTGGAACCTCTGACAGTTCAGTGATTAATACCTCCGCGGCAGACACATCCGCAGCGGGATCTTCCGTAAAAGAAGTTGCTAAAAATGTAATGCCATCCCTGGTAGCTATCACGAATATCAGTGTCCAGGAAGTTCCGAATTATTTTGGTTTTGGCAGCCAGCAATATGAGGGTAAGAGCAGTGGGTCAGGAATTATTGTAGGGCAGAACGACTCAGAACTACTGATAGCTACCAATAACCACGTAGTAGACGGAGCCACAACCCTTACAGTCTGCTTTACCGGGCAGGAGGATGCGGCTGCTGCAGAATCTGACAGTCAGTCAGCTTCTTCCAGCGAACAGGATCCCAATGCAGTGGAGGCTCAGATAAAAGGTACCGATCCAGATAACGATCTGGCTGTAATTGCGGTAAAATTAGCAGATATCCCGGAAGACGTTAAAAGTCAGATTAAAATTGCTAAATTAGGAGACTCTGATGCCCTTGAGGTAGGTGACCAGGTAGTTGCTATCGGCAATGCCCTCGGATACGGACAGTCTGTAACATCCGGATATGTCAGTGCTCTGAACCGGGAAGTAAGCGTTGAAAATGTTACAAGCAGATTGATTCAGACAGACGCAGCTATCAACCCAGGCAACAGCGGCGGTGCGCTCCTGAACATGAAGGGTGAGGTTATCGGTATTAACTCCGTTAAATTTGCATCCAGTGAAGTAGAAGGCATGGGGTATGCAATCCCCATTACAACAGCGGAACCTATCTTAAATGAACTGATGAATCAGGAGACAAAATATAAAGTGACAGATGAGAATAAGCAGTCTTATCTGGGAATTAGCTGTAAAAATGTAGATTCGCAGATTACAGAGATGTATAATATGCCTCAGGGAGCCTTCGTATCAGAAGTTACCTCAGGAGGTCCTGCAGAGGCAGCGGGGATTAAGAAAGGCGACATTATCACAAAGATCGAAGGAACCAGTGTCTCTTCAGCAGATGCCCTCATTGAGCAGCTGGAATATTATGAGGCAGGAAAGACTGTGGATGTGACGGTTGCACGTGCGGAAAACGGAGAATACAAAGAGCAGACTCTTTCTGTAACCTTAGGAAACAAGAGTGATATGCCCTCCAATGTACAGCAGAAACAGTAATAAATGACTACAGAATAGGATAAGGGAACCGCAGGCTATTTGTCGGCCTGCAGTTCCTTTTTCATGTGCGCCCGGCGGCGCACGTTTCTAACCGGTGCAAGTCCGGAATCCGCCCGGTGGTGGGAAGGATATAGCCGAAGGCAAGGGTGTCCATTGTGAGGTGGAATCCGAAGGAAGCCGGATATGGGGAACATACGAACCCATGGGCAAATCTCTGGTCTGACGAACAGAAACCACATAAGAGGCTATGCATGAGGATAAGGCTGCATGACAAGTCGAAGTCCAATAACTACCCGGAATCATGTATGGTAGATGTGGCAGATGGATGGAGAGAAAGAAACGTGTGGTACCTGGGGAGGTCTGCACGACACGCCCTGAAAGGGGTAACCATTATGGAGAGATAATG
>NZ_FQVI01000029.1 GCF_900129135.1 Lactonifactor longoviformis DSM 17459 | reverse complement strand
AGCAGATAAATTTTACCACAAAAAGAGGATTTTCAACCACTAAAGTGTATTGAAAATCCTCTTTTTTTATTCGGACTGTTTTTTCACAGCCTCCTTTTGCTTTTTTTGAAATAGGCGAAGTCCGACAAGAATGATGATCCCCCCTGCAATGGTACCCGCAGATGGTGATTCTCTCAAAACTACAAATCCCATTATGGTAGCCAGCAATGGAGTTACAAACATAAAATTGGTTACATCGCTTGTTTTTTTGGCAATTAATAAGGCTTTTCCCCAAGTGAACGCAGCTATGGCGTTGGGAAAGACTCCCAGGTATATGACCACCAGAATATGGGAAAGCGGAGCTCTGGACATTTCATGGATTCCGTTTGGCAAGAACGGAAGGAATAAGATTGCTCCTGCGGTGATACTGAATATGGTTATCTCTAAAGGGGTATATCCCTGGGAGAGCAGTTTTCTCTGGTATAGATTATACCCACAGAAGAGTATGGCAGTACTCAGGGTCCAGAGAATTCCGACATTTATGGAAAGTACTCCGTCCCACAAGGTGAGGACCAGAATACCGATGAATTCAATTCCAATGGAGATCCAGCCTATGGCCGGTATTTTTTCCCGGTAGATAAAGAGTGCGCCTACTGCGGTCATTACCGGTGTCATGGCCATGATGATACTTGAGGTTGCCGACGTTAAGGTTCGTATCCCTACGTTGAAGGTCAGCATATATAAGGTAAAACCAAGTGCACCTGAGAGGAAGAATTTGTAGATATCTTTTTTCCTGGGCAGATGCAGTCGGCTGAATATTCCCAGCAGAATAAGAAATATGGAAGCTGCGGTGATACGCAGACATCCTAAGGAATTAGGTGAAAAGTGCTCCATAGCAACTTTTGAAAATGGAAAAGCAGAGGCCCAGAGGATAACGGTGGCAATTGCTAATATATTGACTTTCGATTTAGCATTCATAGTAATCACTCTTTTCATATACAGAACTTTTTCTAATTAACACAATAGGAGAAATTTTTGTTACCTGTGAACTCTGCTTTTCCTGTAGTATTTAACTAATAAAAAAGAAGATAACTGGCGGGCGGCTGGTAATTATTTTGGAGAGTTTTCTGCCGGCCGCCCTGCGGCAGATATTATAACCGAATGCTTTTATGCACCGTATAATTCATCATTACAGGTTTTGTAAGCAGATTCGGTAGGAGTAATACCAAGCTCTTTGGCTTTGTTTAGGTTCTCCCAGGTATTTTTTGGAAGTACACGTTTGATATCTGCATAAGTACGCTCTAAGCTGGCATCCTTCTGATATTTGTACTCTTCATAGCCAAACATTACGCCGGCGGTATTGTGCCACCAGTCTGTCTGGAAGAGGATTCCTCTGTCAGCAATTACTTTTGCCAGACGGCATTCTTCCTCTACGCTGCTTGCCTTGATCTGGTTGTTGGCAGAACCCCAGATGATCTTGCAGTTAAGTTTAGGAATGCTCTCTTCGTTGAGCACAGCGCCCATAGCACATGGGGAAACTACGTCAACATCCAGATAGAGGATTTCATCGGTGGATGCAGGAGAAATATCGATTCCCTGTTCTTTATATTTAGCAACAATCTCATCTACACGCTGCTGGTTGATATCTGCAACGTAGATTTTAGGATTTTTCACAAACTTGGCAATGCATCCTACCATAGCTGCGCCTACTTCTCCAAGACCCTGAACGGCGAAGGACATTCCTGTCATATCTTCGCTGCCATTGAGGAAGCGTACGGCCTGCTCCAGAGAGATGAATACTCCGTAAGCTGTCGGCGGTCCTGAAGATCCCAGAGGACCCCGTGGTCCGCAGGTATACTGAACACTGAAGCCGTTTTCTTTCATAACATCAGTCATTGCAGGAGGGAATCCCATATCAGGTCCTGTGGAGCAGCGGATTTCATCCAGACAGAAGCCCAGGAAACCGCATACGTTCATATCTGTGAGATCCAGTTCATCCATAATAACGCAAGATTTGCATCCGCCTACAGGAAGCTCACCTGCAATATTTTTAAAGGACATTGCTCTTCCGAGGTTCAGGCCGTCAATGATGATATCCAGCTCGTTCTCGTCCTTTTCATGACGGCGGATACCGCCTTTCATAACACCGTGACGGGTATTATTGATCCCGCGTTTTCTGTTATGCATGTTGCCCAGATACTTAATGTCAAATCCTTTGTGATAGAAACAGTCAATACCGAAATGTTTTCCCTGTCTTAAAAGGTCGATAACCTCTTCCAGATAATCGGTTAAACCGTATTTCTCAAACATAGCTCTTGTCTCTACGTCATTTAAAAACTTTGCATTGTGTGTTTTAATGCTTTCTACGTAGAAATCGTGGTTGTACTTTGACCAGTCTAAATCAGGATCCCAGTCTTTAGATGCCTGAAGAAACACATTGCCGGTTTTCCAGTCATACTGAAGACGTAATGTTGTCAAATCTTCCTGTTCCAATGGATAGAATAAACTTCTTTTTTCCATTCAAAAATCCTCCTTTATTTGTTTTCCTACACACCCTTGTACTTTTATGGAATCATGCGCATGATTTCTCATTTTGTTAAAAAAAGGATGTATGTCCTGCTCTTTTTACGGAACAGACAACATCCTTTTCTTTAAAGTACCACAGCCCTTTTAAAATGTCAAAGAAATTTTTGCTTGCATTTTCACAAAAATATTTGACATACAATTTCAAAATAAAGGCTGTGTTATGCAAAATATTAGAAGTGATTTCCAATATTAGTGCAAAACTTATAAAATTTATCGAAGAAAAAGGATGTTTTATAATTAAAAATGGAACAATGTTCTATTTTTAATCTTCGTCATTTTTACTAATATGCCTTCTGCAGAGTTAGTTACACGGCGGCATATCCAGCCTTGAAAGCTTTCTTATTAGCTTCCTCAAATTTACTTTTTCCCTTTTTGGCAAACATTGCATTCATGGCAGCAATGGCTTCCTCTTTTGAGAAATCGCCCATAGCTTTTACAGCGGCGCCGGTCATGACAATGTTAGCACTTCTTGCATTTCCGAGTTCGTCTGCAATGGCAGAGCAGGGCACTTTTACAATGGTTACATCAGGGCGTACTGTGGTATCGCAGGTAACCATATCCCCAACCACTGCCATGCCATTTGGCGCGACAATCTTAATAAACATCTCAAAAGAAGGGTTGTTCATAACAATAAGAACGTCTGGCTCTTCCTGCTGCGGATTGTAGATTACATCTTTGCCGAATTTCACTGTACAATTGGCAGTTCCCCCCCGCATGGCAGAACCATAGGATGGACACCATGTGGCATTCTGTCCCTCTCTTACAGCAATATCTGACAGAATAAGCCCGCAGGTAAGTACGCCCTGTCCGCCGGACCCGGCACATACTACTTCTTTCATCTGGTTTCTCCTCCTTTTTCTGTAAATTCTCCCAGAGGATAGTAAGAGATCAGGTCATTATTGATCCGTTCCATAGCCTGAATAGGCTTCATTCCCCAGTTTACAGGACATGGAGACATGACTTCCACCATAGAGTATCCTTCCCTGTTTATCTGGGCCTGAAGTGCTTTCTTTATGTATCCCTTTGTCTTTTTAATATTAGCGGGGCTGCTGACAGAACCTCTGGCTACATAGGCAGGATGAAACTGGGAAGCAACCAGTTCAGGGAAACGGATAGGAAAGCCTGTGACAGAACAATCGCGTCCATGAACAGTCGTTGAAGTCTTTTGTCCCTCCATAGTAGTCAGGCTCATCTGCCCTCCGGTCATACCAAAATTGGTATTATTTACTGTTATTACTGTTATATTTTCGTTGCGGTAGGCCGCATTGGTTGTTTCTGCAATTCCTATACTGTAGGCATCCCCGTCTCCCTGATACGTGATTACAAGGTTATCGGGATTCACTCTTTTGATACCTGTGGCAACTGCTCCTGCTCTCCCGTGCAGACAGTGAAGCCGGTCTGCCACCAGTCCTCCTCCCAGATTGGAAGAACATCCTACCCCTATGGGAAAAATCACATTCTGATCCTGCCCCAGTTCTTCCAGACACTCGCAAATCAGGCGGATAATGATACCATGTCCGCAGCCTGGGCAAAAGCTCATGGGCCGGTCTATCATTTCCGGCACTTTTCTTTCTGCTGGCATATCAGTATACCTCCTTTATCTCATCGGCAAGAATCTGCCGGAATTTATTCTGGATCTCCTTCATGGGGGGCACACCATAGACAAATGGAAGTGCGTATACAGGTATATCGCTCTTTAGTATTTTTTTCGTGTAGAGAGCAACATCGTCCACCAGCTGTCCGGTTGCATTTGCCTCTACAGTGATCATTGCTTTTACCTTTGGATTCACCTCCCGGAATGCATTCTCAGGGAAGGGCCATGTGGTAATTGGCCGGATGAGACCCACTTTATACCCCTGATCTCTCAGGCTCCGGACCGCTCCCAATGTACTTCTGCCGGGAAGACCATATGCCACGAATACATAGTCGGCATCCTCCAACCCCTCGGATTCCCAACGCTGTTCTTTTTCTTTTATCTCTGCATATTTTTTGTTTAATTCTACAGCCTCTTTCATAGAGTCTCTGTCAAAGATACCTATTTTTTTATAAGAATATTTTCCGTCAAAACCCCAGTAATTCTTTTTGGGTTCCAGAAATTCGGGAAGTTCAACGGGTTCCATCATCTGTCCCAGAGCTCCTTCGGACATAAGTACCACTACCACCCGGTATTTTTCTCCCAGTTCATAGGCCGTGGGGATTAGATCCACTGCCTCCTGAATACTGGATGGGGATAGAACGATACAACGGTAATCGCCGTGTCCGCCTCCGTGAGTTTCCCGGTGATAATCGCACTGGGAGGAAAATAGGGTTCCCAGGCCGTTTCCGTAACGTACCATATTGATTACGAGTGCGGGAAGCTCCTCATCAGAGAGAGCAGAGATACCTTCCTGCTTCAGGCTGATACCCGGCCCTGATGAGGCAGTCATGGCCCTGACTCCGCAGCTGGAAGCACCAAAGACCATATTAATTCCTGCAAGCTCACTTTCCGCCTGGACAAACGATCCTCCCACTTCAGAGAGACGCCAGGATAAATACTCCATAATTTCACTGGATGGGGTAATGGGATAGCCTGCGTAGAACCGGACACCCGCACGGACAGCTGCTTCAGCGATAGCCACATTTCCCTTCATCATTTCTGCCATTTATAAAACCCCCCTTTCACTCTTTAAAACGTGAAAGACGCCATCCGGACATGTTATATAACAGGTTCCGCAGCCAATGCACTTTTCATCATCTACCATAACAGGATGGTAGCCTGAGGCATTGGTATCCTGGGAAAAGCTGATGGCTCCTTTCGGACAGAAGGAATAACAGAGTCCGCATTCCTTGCATCTGGCCGATTTCACTGTAACTTTCATTGAAATACCTCCTAAAAGTTTCCTTTGTTAGTTTCATAGCTTTGTTCCAAACACTAGAACTATGTTCCATAATCAACTGCATTATACCCACCACGACTTTATTTTGTCAATATCATTTTGTTAAAATTATGAAAAATGGATAATAATTAATTATTTTTATGTATAATGTGCACAAAAACGCAGGGATACCCATTGAAGGATAAAAACATAGATACAGAAAAAATAATTGAAATTTAAAATACTTTGTGGTAGTGTCAAAGATAAGTGACGAAAAAGCTGCAGGATGGAGGGAGGTGATTTTATGACAGATATAAATATCATAAATGCGGTGGATCGGGCGCTGGATATGCTGATTTATATGTATAATGCGGGCACTGAGGTGTCTATAACTAAAATCAGTGAAGATATGGGAGTCTATAAAAGTACTGTATTCAGAACTCTGGCAACATTAGAGGCAAAGGGCTTTGTGACAAAAAATCCAGAGACAGAAAAGTATTCTCTTGGAATCCGTCTGTACATTATGGGCACCAGCATTGGAGAAAAAATAGGAATTCAAAAGCTGGTTAAGCCGTATGCCAAAGCTCTTCATGATGAGTTTAATGAGGCGGTGAATGTCTCAATTCTTGAAAGAAACGAGAAGGACATTTATCGGAGTGTCATGATATACAAGGAGGAGAACAACCAGATTCTCAGGTTCAACTCCGAGGTAGGATCCCGCAATGACTGTCACTGTGCGGCAGTGGGCAAATGCCTTTTAGCATTCAGCGAGAACATTGATCTCTCGATCTATGATCAGCGGCCCATGATAAAGTATACAGAGCATACCATAATGACAAGGGAAGCACTGGAAAAGGAACTGGAGAAGGTGAGGCAGCAGGGGTTTGCAGTTGATGATGAAGAGCGGGAAATGGGACTTACCTGTATTGGAGCTCCGATTCTCAAAAATGGACAGTATGCAGTAGCTGCCATAAGCCTATCTGGTCCAACCAGCAGAATTAAGGATGAGACCTTTCAGAGAAAAATAGACAGGCTCTGCCAGGTTACCCGGGAGATTTCCAACAGTTTAAGGTAAAGAAGAATATAGCATGCCTTTGGTTTAATTACCAGAGAGCATGCTTTATTTTTGTGCAAAATCATGAAAGTCAGCAAAGGGGACAAAAAAGGAATTGACATCGGGAAAGAAGAGGTGCTACACTAAACAATAATAGAACTATGTTCCATTAGCTAGAACATCCATAATCAAAAGTATGTACTGAGAAGTGAGGATGGAACATGAAGATTTTAGTGATTAATCCCGGGGGTTCCTCTACTAAATTTTCTGTCTTTGAAGACAGACAGGAAATTCTGAAGAGGAACATAAAGCATACGGGAGAGGATTTACAGCCATTTCCTACAGTTTTTGATGAATATGAATACCGGACAGGTATCATTACAAAAATGCTGGAAGAAGCGGGTCATTCCTTAGATTCCTTTGCCTGTGTGGTGGGAAGAGGCGGTCTTATGCGTCCCGTTCCGGGGGGAACCTACCGGGTGAATGACCGTATGGTAGAGGACTTAAAGAACGCTGTAAACGGAGAGCACGCCTCGAATCTGGGGGCAGTAATTGCACGGAATATTGGGGATGCCATAGGCGCACCATCCTTTGTGGTAGATCCTGTAGCTGTGGATGAGATGCAGGATGTTGCAAGGATAACAGGGATATCAGATCTAGAGAAAAAAAGCTGGTTCCATGCCCTGAACCACAAAGCAGTGGCAAGAAAGACAGCAGAGAAAATGGGCGGGAGATATGAAGACTTTAACTTTATCGTGGCCCACCTGGGGTCAGGCATCTCTATTGTGGCTCATGAAAAAGGCAGGATGATAGACGGCAGCGGGGGACGCACTGACGGGCCTTTCTCACCGGAGCGCAGCGGCGGCCTTCTCACCTATCAGCTGATCGAGCTATGCTATTCCGGCAGATATTCACGGGAAGAGATGGTCCGGAAGGTTAGCTCCTGCGGAGGAATGTATGACTACCTGGGAACTAAGGATATGGTAGAGGTAGAGGAAATGGCAGAGAGCGGGGATGAAAAAGCCGGCCTTATTTTCCGGGCGTTTACCTATCAGGTGGCAAAGGAAATTGCACTCTATGGAGCAAGCCTGAGAGGAAAGGTTGACAGAATAATTTTTACAGGAGGAATTGCATATTCTCAGAAAGTCGTGTCAGAGGTTTCGGATAGAATCTCTTACCTGGCCCCCATTGAGGTGGTACCTGGGGAAATGGAGATGGAAGCGCTGGCGCTGGGAGCTCTAAGAGTACTGAATCATGAAGAAGAGGCGAAGGAGTATCTGTAGGGATGAGGAATGGAGGAGAGTATGCTTAAAAATTTTGATGACCTGCTGGATCAGGTGAAGCGGACAGAACCCAGAAAGGTATGTGTAGCAGTCGCAGAGGACCGGGCGGTTATGACAGCCGTCAGAGATGCGGCAGAGATGGGATTTATCAATCCTATTCTCGTGGGAAATGAAAAGAAAATAGCGGCAGTTGGAGAAGAAATCGGTTTTAAAAATTATGAGATTGTAGGGTGCAGCAGCGAGGAAGAATCTCTGGTGAAGGCCGTAACTATGGTACATAACCGGGAGGCGGATGTTCTTATGAAAGGGCTTGTGAATACCGCGGTTTATATGAGGGGAATTCTGAACAAGGAATATGGACTGCGGACCGGCCGGCTTTTAAGCCTTCTTGCAGTTTACCAGCTGCCACAGTATCACAAGCTTATCTATGCATCTGACAGCGGGATTAATGTGGCCCCGGATCTGGAACAAAAAAAGGTAATTATGACCAATGCGCTGGAAGCAATGAAGAAGTTTGGACTGGAGCGGCCTAAGACAGCCATCCTTACAGCCAATGAAATGCTGGATCCAAAAGTGATTTCCACAGTAGAGGCTGCAGCTTTAACAGAGATGGCTGCAAAGGGAGAGATTCCTCCCTGTATTCCGGAAGGTCCCATTTCATTTGATATTGCTTTTGATAAAGCTGCGGCAGAACACAAGGGTATTCAGAGTAAAATAGCGGGGGATGTAGATTTGCTGATCTTCCCTAATATAGAGGCGGGAAATATTATGGGGAAATCCTGGCTGCATTTTAATCAGGCAAAATGGGCGGGAATTGTATTAGGTGCTGCAGCCCCTGTGATTCTCGGATCCCGATCTGACACACCGGAAATTAAAATCAATTCTATTGCCTTGGCCTGTCTGGCAGCTGCCAAGTAGAAGAGGAGGAGCGAAAATTGGAAAAAAAGTTATCTTTTAAAGTACTTTTCACCCTGGTGGTGCTGGGGGCCTGCTGGTCAATTGTTTATATTGTGCCGTTTATACAGTATATCTGGTATAATCCATTTCAGGATTTTCTTGGGGCGACGAATGTACAGATGGGTCTGCTTCTGACCATCTATGGTTTCGGGAATATATTCGGCGCACCTATCGGCGGATGGGTAGCCGATCGATTCAATTATAAATATGTGTATGTTGCATCTGTGTTTTTAAATGGTGTGCTGTCATTAATCTTTGTAATCAGCCCGAACTATGTGATGGCAGTTATCTGCTGGATTGGATTCGCAGTATCCAGTCTGTTTATGAATTACCCCACTCACATAAAGATTGTGCGGGAGCTGGCCACGGATGAGAACCAGGGAAAGGTTTTCGGTATCAATGAATCTATGATCGGATTGTTTAATATAATCTTTAACGCTATTATGATGGCTGTATATGTTAAATTTTTGGAAGGCGTGGCAGGCATGAAGGCAGCTATTATTGGAATCGGACTTCTTTCCTTTGTCCTGACAGCTATTGTAGCCTTTGTTCTGGATAACCCGAAAAAGAAGAAAGTGTCTCAGGCAGAAGTATCCCCTGCAGAGGCTCCGAAAGGGAATCTGGGAAAAGATTTTCTTGTAATTATTAAGAATCCTGCCACATGGCTGGTTGGAATCAGTATCTTTGCAGTTTACTCATTTTTGACTACCATGTCATATTTTACCCCTTATTTTACTGATGTATTGGGGGTTACCGTAGTGTTTACCGGATGGGTAGCGATCCTGAGACAGCATGGCATGACACTTATTGGGGCGCCGGTGGGAGGATGGCTGACAGACAAAATCAAGTCCCCCTCAAAGGTACTCATAGGCGTGTATATTGTGGGAATCTTAGGGTTTGTCTATCTGCTGAATGCAAAGACGGGAGTAAATGCAGTGGTTCTTATTACCCTTACCATCGTACTTTCAGGGATTGTATATGTAGGAAGAGGTGCCTATTATGCTACGATTACGGAAGCAGGAGTTGCCAGGGAATACACTGCTTCTACCATTGGAATTGCAGCAGCGTTAGGCTTCTCCCCGGATTTGTTTCAGTTTACTTTGTTTGGGCATTGGCTGGATAACTATGGGAAGACTGCCTATACGTATATGTTTGTATTTCAGACTATAGTTCTGGTAATCGGAATTGGAGCGGCTTTTATGATTATCAGAATGTCCAAAAAGTGCAAAAAAGCAGAGGATGTAAAACTTGATATAGAAAGCGCTTAATATAGAAAGCCGGCCAGCATCTTTTAATCCGAAAAAAGGAGAAGGATCTATGAGAGAAACTAAATTGGAGAGTAATCCGGAGCATACGAAGGCTCAGTGGGGGAATAGTTTTGGCTATATTATGGTTGCGGCTGGCGCAGCCATAGGACTTGGGAATATATGGAGATTTCCTTATCTCGCCTATGCAGGAGGAGGGGGCGCCTTTCTGGTGGCGTATATTATCCTGTCGGTGGTGTTTGGATATCCTATAGTGAAGATGGAGAGTACTGTGGGCCGCTATGGAAAGTCCAACGCGGCCGCGGACTACGGAAGCGTAAATAAAAAATTCCGTTTTGTGGGTGCTGTCAATATACTCTGTGAATTTTTTGTGGGTGTATTTTATATTGTTGTCAGCGGATGGGTGCTTAAGTATCTTGTGGCATTTGCAACCGGGGTTGATTTTGGGACGGATCCCAGTACATTTTTTGACCGGCATATTGAAAAAGCCGTCTCACCTAATATTTATGCCGGGATTGTTATGGTTCTGGTTGTGTTTCTGTTATTCAGCGGAATTACAGAGCTGGTGGAAAAGGTTTCTAAAGTTATCATGCCTGCTTTGCTCTTTATTCTGCTTGCCTGTGCCGTCTGGGCATTGATTAAGATACCAGGGGCGGCTAAGGGATTGAGGTATTATCTGGTACCGGATTTTCATGACTTTACCTGGAAAGTTTTTGCTGATGTCTGCTCTCAGGTAATGTTTTCGGTGGGGATAGGGTGCGGGATCTATTCCACGCTGGGGGCCAGTATACCAGAGTCCCATAATATAAAGAAGGATTCTCTCATGGTGATTTTTTGTGATACCATGGTTGCCTTTGTGGCAGGGCTTCTGGTAATACCATCAGTGGTTGGCAGCGGTATGGAGATGACTTCAGGTAAAGCCTTGGTGTTCGAGGCAATGACTATGATATTCGGCAATCTTCCGGGGGGAAGGGCCGTGGGGACACTGTTTTTTGCAGCGCTGTTTTTTGCGGTGATTTCTACATACGTCACGGTTATAGAGATACCTACGGTATATGTACAGGAAATTTTGAAGACAACTCACAAAAAAGCGCTGGTCGTAACTTCTAGTGTAGTATATTTTTTGAGTATTTTTGTCTCTCTTGGATTCGGGGCATTAAAGAATGTAAAGCTGCCCTGGCCGTTTGCTACGGGGATTCAGATGTATGATTTTTATGACTGGCTGGACTGCTTTACCGGATACTTTTTAATGCCTTTGGGTTGTCTGCTTATCTGCTTTTTCACGGTAAAGGTTTGGGGGATGGATCGGTACGGGAAAGAGCTTCTGCAGGATGGAAGGGATGGTAAAATAACCTGGTATGATAAATTTTCTGCCTGTGTAATCTGTCCGGTGATATTAGTGATTGTGCTGCTGAATGTGTTTGGGTTTATAAAGTAGCATGTGTCAAATAGGAGAAGGTAAACTATAAAAAGGGGACAGGTCAGTCCGAAAAAGGGACACCCTGATCCTAATTTGGGACGTGTTCTTTCTAAAAGGAACACGTCCCAAATTACGTCCCAAATTATACTATAAGGCTGCAATTTCATGTCTCAGGTGCTCCAGGTAGGAGATGCCGGTCTGGCTTAAGGGATATTGCTTTTTTGTGATATATCCTGCATGAAGGAACCCAAGTGGTTCTTCCAAAGGGATTGGGATGATTTCCCCCAGACCTTTGTGAAATGCATCTGCATTGCTGTTTGTTAAATCGGATCCTATGCTGAAGCAGTCGGTATTCCGGATTAAGGCTATCTTTGTACAGCGATCGCTTACATGAATATTTCTACTGAGTATATTGTAGAATAGTATTTCTTCTGTTAAATGGGAGTGGCTGTTTTCCTGGTCATAGGTGACAAAGGGGAAGGATTCCATGTCTTTTAAGGAGAGATGTTTTTTGTGAGCCAGAGGATGTTTTGACCGAATAAATATGTAACAGGGAAGTACTGCAAGCTGGGTATAGTCCAGATCATAGGAAGAAAGATTCTTTCTCAGCGCTTCCAGGTGATCTTCTGTGGAGGAAAGAATACCAATCTCGCTTCTTGCCGATGCTACGTCGTGTATAACGGAAGCTGTATTGCATTCCCGTATGGCGAAATCAAAATTGGATAGTTCTAATTCATTCAGCATTTTATTAAAAGCTCTTACCGCAAATGGCAGGTGCTGACAGGAGACGGAAAAATGCATGAGCAGAAGATTTTTCGTCTGATATCGATTTTCCAAATACTCAGATTTTTCTACTATCTCTCGTGCATACCTGATAAAATCTTCTCCGTCAAAGGTAAGAGTTACTCCTCTGTTGCTCCGGTGAAAAAGGCGTATGCCCAGACTCTGTTCTACTTCCTGCACAGCGGTTGACAAGGTTGACTGAGATACATAAAGGTTTTTTGCCGCTCTGGAGAAGGAATTGCTGTCTGCTATTTCTATAATATATTTTAAGTTCTGCAAGGTCATTTTCATTATGATATGGTTCCCTCTTTGTTATTTTGAGTCTATACTATCAAAAAAATTGATAGCTGGCAATGAAAAATGCAGATAGGAACAATTCTTGATTCCCTATCCTTTGTGTGATACAATACAAGAAATTATAAGCAAAATATTTTATGGAAATCGGTGAAAAACCGATGCGGTGCCGCCACTGTAAGACGGAGTCGGATATAGCAGGACACTGGACATTACGTCCGGGAAGTCATATCCAGATGTTGAAGTCAAGCCAGGATACTTAAATATTTTGTTGGTAAACTCTATCCAACGGGTCATTGGATAAGGGTTTGACGATGTAGTTGTCGTTGTAACCTTTCCATGTTCCCGTGGAGAGGTTTTTTTATTGACAAAGGAAGGGAATGAAGACATGAAAAACAAGAAGTGGAAGACAAAACTGGCAGCTGCAATGATGTGCATTCTTATGGGAGCTGCCGTACTGGGCGGATGTGGTTCTGAGGGCAAGACACAGAAGGACAGTACAGAGGGGCAGGAGACACAGGGTAAGGAGAATGGGAAAGAAAAAGAAGTATCACAGGGAACGCGCACAGTAACAGATGCAGCGGGGAATGTGGTGGAGGTTCCGGAGGATCTCTCCAAGATTGCAGTGGTGCCTATTCCCTGGGCTTCGGTTATCTATGCCATAGACGGAAGTTCTGAACGGCTGACCGCCATACATCCCACCGCTATGAGCGCCTATACAGGGTGTTTTCTGGAAAAGCTGGATCCCCATTATGGTACCGCAGATACCAGCAGTATCGGCAAAGATTTTTCTATTAATATGGAAGAATGGGTAAATCTGGGGATTCAGGCTGCGGTTATCTGGGATTATGAGACCGATGAGGCCAGGCAGCTGAAGGAATTAGGCATTGCGCCCATTATGGTAAAAAACGAGACGGTTGAGGAACTGCAGGCAAGCCTTAAGGCTATGGGTCAGTTGTTGGGAAAGGAGGACCGTGCCCAGCAGTTTATGGATGCCTATACGGATACATATGAGAAAATAAAATCGTACAGCGATAAGGTAGAGCAGGCAGACAAGCCCAAGGTTCTCTATCTGCGGAATGCCCAGCTGGATCTCCAGGGGAATGACAATTTTATAAAAGAGGCTCTGGAGCTGGCAGGAGCGGATAATGTGGCCGGGGACAGCACACAGAAAACAATGGAAGAAATCCTGGAGATTAATCCGGATATTATCTTACTGAGCAACTTTGATACCTTCCTCCCTTCTGATCTGTATGAGAATAAGATAGACGGCCAGGACTGGAGCAGCGTTAATGCAGTGATAAACCGCCGGGTATACAAAGCACCTATGGGACTTTACCGCTGGGATGCTCCTGGGGTTGAAACACCTCTGATGATGGAGTGGCTTGCTGTGCTGATACAGCCGGAGATTTTCGGGGATATTCATATGGAAACAGAACTAGAGGAATACTTTAAAACCTACTTTAATTATGAACTCACAGAGGAAGATTTGGGGCAGATAATGCAGAGTGAAGCTAATGCCTCCAGTAAAAAACCATGAAAAGCAAAAAATCATTTAGGATGGTACTGACAGCAATGGCGGCAGGAACAGCACTTCTTGCAGTGACTGCCGCTGGGATGGGAAGATACCATATTGATCCGGTTACCGTTGTCAAAATACTGTTGTCAAAGGCGGTATCCCTGCCGGTATCCTGGGATGCGCAGGCTGAAAGTGTGGTGTGGACACTTCGGCTGCCCAGAATACTTACTGCCCTTATGGTGGGAGGGGCGCTCTCTCTTTCGGGAGCTGCTTATCAGGGAGTATTTAAAAATCCCCTGGTAGCTCCGGATATGCTGGGTGTCTCCTCCGGTGCGTGTGCAGGGGCCTCTTTGGCTATATTATTCGGCGGAAATTCTATAATTGTTCAAGTGGCTGCCTTTGCCGGGGGGATTCTGGCAGTAGGGATTGCTACACTGATTCCGAAGGTAGTGAAGAATTCTTCTATGATGACGCTGGTGCTGGCCGGCGTTATTATCAGTGGGTTTATGAATTCTATTCTGGGACTTTTGAAGTATCTTGCAGATCCGGAGACACAGCTGGCATCCATCACCCACTGGCAGCTGGGAAGTCTGGCTGATTCGGTGTGGAGGGATATTGTGTGGGTGGGTCCCCCGGTTGCAGCGGCAGCAGGCATACTGATTATTTTGAGATGGAGGGTAAATCTTCTATCCCTGGGCGAACAGGAAGCAAAGACGCTTGGGGTTTCTATTGGAAGAACCAGAGGGCTGATTATCATATGTGCGACGGTGCTTACTGCAAGTGCAGTATGTATCAGCGGAACTATCGGGTGGATTGGGCTTGTTATCCCCCACTTCAGCCGGATAATATCCGGAGCAGATAACTGCAGGGTAATCCCGGTATCAGGGGTGCTGGGGGCTGCTTTTTTGCTGCTGGTTGATACACTGGCCAGAATTCTGACAAGTGCGGAGCTTCCATTAAGTATATTAACCGGACTCATTGGGGCACCCTTTTATTTTTACCTGCTGATGAAACAAAGGATGGAGTTATCATGAAGTTAGAAATTAAGGACGTATCCTTTTCTTATGGAAAAGACAGAATTCTTTTTAAAAATGTATCTTTTACTCTGGACAAGGGAAGGATTTTTTCTGTCCTGGGGGCTAATGGAGCGGGAAAATCAACACTTTTAAAATGTATTGCCAATCTGCTCAGACCCTGCAGAGGAGAAATTTGTCTTGACGGTGTTTCTCTGCACAGGATGGAACAGAGAGAGGTTGCCAGAAAAATCGGATATGTACCTCAGACACACACAGCTGCATACGGTTATCTGGTCCGTGACTTTGTAGTTATGGGCCGGGCTCCTTATCTGAGAGCATTTGAAAAACCATCAGGAGAAGATTATCGCATGGCGGAGGAAGTGTTGGAGGAAATGGAGATCATCCATCTGGCAGATCGGCCTTACACGGAGCTGAGCGGCGGTGAGGCCCAGAAGGTAATGATTGCAAGAACCATCGTCCAGCAGCCGGATATTATTCTTATGGATGAACCTACCAACCATCTGGATTATGGGAACCAAATGCGTATGATGAAGATGATTATGAAGCTTGCCGGGAAAGGGTTCGGCATTTTGATGACAAGCCATATGCCTGATCATGTCCTGCTTCTTGAGGGAGAGGTTGGGATCCTTAACGATGAGGGAGAGTTTATAACAGGAAAGGCAGCCGATATAATGACAGAGGACAATCTGAGCCGGTTGTACAGGGCCAAACTGGACTTGGTCTTTATGGAAGAGTTAAACAGAAAAATTTGTATTTGTAAGGATGTCTGTGATGATTACAGGGAGATAGTATGAGTGAGAAAACAAAAAGAATTGCTTTCTATGGAAAGGGAGGCATCGGAAAATCTACAATAGCATCTAATCTTTCAGCTGTTCTGGCGTCGGAGGGCAGAAAGGTTCTTCATATTGGGTGCGACCCGAAGGCTGACTCAACACGTCTGCTGATGGGGCGGAGAATTCCAACAGTTCTGGAACAGCAGCTGGAGCATCAGGGGACTATAAGGCGGGAGGATATTTTGTTTCAATCATCATGCGGGGTATGGTGTATAGAGGCCGGGGGACCCAGAGCAGGGCGCGGATGCGCCGGTATCGGAATTACTACAATGGCGGATACCCTGGACTGTCTGGAAATTCTAAAGGAGGATTGGGATGTGATTCTGTATGATGTGCTTGGTGACGTGGTTTGCGGGGGATTCGCAATGCCTATGCGCAAGCACTTTGTGGATAAGGTATATATCGTTACTTCGCCTGACTTTATGTCACTATATGCGGCAAACAATATCATGAGAGGAGTTGCTTCCTATGCATACGGGGGTGTCAGAATGGGCGGCCTGGTTCTGAATCACTTGAAAGGTGTCTCAGAGGAAGAACCTGTAAGAAGGTTTTCAGAACTCACAGGGGCTGAAATCTGTGCCCGCCTGGAGGAATCTGTTCAGATCAAGGCGGCGGATTACCGGCAGGAGCTACTGCAGGAACGGTACCCTAAGACACCTGTGTGCCGGGTTCTGGAAGATCTGGCGGCACATATCATAGCAGGGAGAAGCATGGATGCTGTCAGGCCCCTGAGCGAGCTGGAAATGGATGAATTCCGGCAGGAAATCAGCAAAATAGGAGTAGAATTATGGGAGAGATTATAGAAATACTTAAAATGGAAGGGGAAAATGCGGAGGGCAGATGTTCTGCAGCCAGGCGTATTCTCCAGACAGACGGAGTGGCACTAGTCGCATCAGGGACTTACGGATGCATCTGGAGCCTTTATACAATTGCCAGGGAACTGAACCGGCTGGAACAGTTCTTTTTTTGTTATATCACTCCATGGGAATATGGAGGAGGGCAGCAGGACAGTAAGATTAGAGCGTGTGTCCAGAAAGCACTTCTTACGGAGGGGATTCGGGCGGTTATTCTCTATCCCTCCTGTATGGAGGTATTGACCGGGTGGACACAGGATGGGCTGGAAGGGGAACTGGAGAACCCCCAGGGGATCCCTGTGTATACTCTGTTCCGGGGACCTATGGTGAAACGGCGGATCTCCGTTATGGAGGAATTGGAGAAGATACTTAAACAGATTCCTTCCGAATGGGAAGGACAGAAATTATGCTCCGGCCGCATGGAGTTTGTGCCGCAGAGGCCAGACTACAGCGGTATTCTGGACATACTTTCTTACTACGACTGCCAGGCATATCTGCTGACCCCCGGGGGATGTGCTTCCTGTACAGACAGCGTACTTTACACCCGTATCTGCGATGTACAGCTAAATGGACATTTGGAATATGATATAAGCAGAGCCATAGGAGAGACTGCCCAAAACAATAAATTGTGCTGTATCCTGGGAACTCCCCCTTTGTATATGGCAGGTGTTGACTTTGAGGAAATAGTTTCTTTGCTGGGGGATATGGGAATACAAGGGATATATCTGGGCAATACAGGATTTGCGCCTGCTGTTGAGGGTGCGTCCAAGGCTATGCTGAAGCTGGGACAGATGTTTGCGGAAAAATATTCACGGGGTTTGGGAAACTTAAAATCCGAGAGAGTTAACCTTCTGGAGCATGATTCTGCTTTACGGGAAAGGAATTAGAGAAAAAAATCTGCCGGAGGAGGAGTATATCTGGATTGCGGGAGAAGGCGGAGGTCTGCCAGAAGGAACTTTCCGGGTACAGAGGGATTGCCGTTGCATCAGAGCATAAAAATTGCTTATAATAAGTAAAGGTACTCGGCAGATTTAAAATAAATGGAGGAACCTTTTATGTGCGGCAGATATTACATTGATGAAGATATGGTTGAAGAGATTCTGAAAGTGGTCAGGTATGCAGACCGCAAGCTTAGAGAGTGGAAGGGAGCCAGGGATGTGTATCCCAATCAGGCGGCTCCGGTAGTGACAGGGAGGGAAGAGGAACTGTGCGGGGAGATATTTGTCTGGGGATTCCCGGGATATCAGGGAAAAGGAGTGATTTTTAATGCACGTCAGGAGTCTGCGTATGAAAAGAGGATGTTCCGGGGAAGTATGGAACAGCGGCGCTGCGTAATTCCGGTCAGCAGCTTCTATGAGTGGGACAGGCACAAAAATAAATTCACTTTTACAAGGGATGGGGACAGAGTCATGTACCTGGCGGGGTGTTATAACTCGTTCCAGGGAGAGGAAAGATTTGTAATTCTGACAGATGAGGCCAATGCATGTATGAAGCCCGTACATGACAGAATGCCTCTGGTTCTGGAGCGGGAGGAAATTAGGGACTGGGTTTTTTCCAGGGAAAAGGCCGCTGTAATACAGAAGAGAAAATCACTGGATTTGCAGAGGGTGAGCGGGTATTATCAGGAGCGGCTCCCTCTGGATGTGAGATAAGATTGTAGGGAAAGGGAGATTCATATGTTACACGAACGAATGGAAATTAAAGTGCCGGATGCATCGGATACGGCTGTACTTTATACTTATCTGTGGAGCAACTCCGAAGAATTGTATAATGGGCTGACACGCCCGGTGATACTTATATGCCCCGGCGGTGCTTACGCTATGACTTCAGATCGGGAGGCAGAGGGGATCGCCCTAAAGTTTATGGCCATGGGATTCCATGCCGCTGTCCTCCGTTATTCTGTGGCACCGGCAGTATATCCCACAGCACTTCTGCAGGCCGCCGCCGCAGTACAGATCCTCAGGGAGAGGGCAAAAGAATGGTATATTGATCCGGATAAAATTATTGTTCAGGGTTCTTCGGCCGGGGGGCATCTGGCGGCCAGTCTCGGAGTATTCTGGAAAAAGAAAGAATTGTGGAAATTGCTGGGTACAGATGCCTGGCTGACAAAACCTAATGGCCTGATTCTCAGCTATCCTGTTATAACCTCCGGCGTTTACGGGCACAGGGAGAGTTTCCGCAATCTTTTGGGCGGCTCCGGTAATGAACTGGAACGGGAGATGTCACTGGAACTGCAGGTGGATCGGGATACTCCGAAAACCTTTATCTGGCACACCTTTGAAGATCAGACGGTACCCGTTGAGAATTCTCTGCTTTTTGTAGAGGCATTAAGAAGAAATGGAATACCAACAGAGTTTCACCTCTTCCCCAGGGGGATTCATGGACTGGGAACTGCAGGAAGACTGTCAATGAGCATGGATGGGAGAGGGATCCAAAAAGAATGTGAAATTTGGATGCAGCTGGCGGGAGCCTGGGTAGATACTATGATACCCTAGGCACATACAATGGCTAATGCATGATATATGTGCCCAGGGTCTGTAGTTTTTGCAGTACGCAGGTTATTATTTATATTATAGAAGAACTTCTATTCACCTTCCATTGTCTGCGTTACGATACTTTCCATAATATCTGCAGTGATGGCACCGCTCACATACCCGTATACGTTCCCCTCTTTATCTATCATAAAGGTGGTTGGGAAGGAGCTGATCCCGTAAGCACTGAAAACATCCCCCGTAGTATCCATGGCAACAGGATAGGTATATCCGTTTTCACTCAAAAACCCGGCCACCTTCTCCTGGGTTTCATCCTGGTTGTTGGGGTGATCGTCAGTCTTGGGATTAGCTACTCCAAGTACAATAAGATCTTCTTTATTTTCTCCGTATGTTTCATAGAGAGCCTGAATGTCCGGCATCTCCTGGCGGCAGGGAGGACACCAGGTCGCCCAAAAATTCAAAAATACAGTTTTTCCTTTATAATCAGAAAGCTTGTGTGTTTCTCCGTTTTGATCCACCAGTGTGAAGTCAGGTGCTGGCGTTGCAGTGTCAGAAGTATCGCTGTCAGAGGTTTCTGAGTCAGATACAGAATGGTTATCTTTTTTATCCTTGGAGGAATCTTCTTTCTCTGCAGCCGGCTGCTCTGTCTGTGTCTGAGCAGAATTTCCCTGAGAGGACAGGTAGCTGGTAATGCCATTCATCATTCCAGTGAGAGTCATAATACCCATGAATACCAAAAGAATTCCGCCTACTTTAACCGTATACTGAACTACTCTCTGATATTTGCGGAAGAATCCCAGGACTGCTCCTGTAAACAGACCCACTGCTAAGAAGGGGATAACAAACCCCAGGGTATAAACACCGATGAGAAGCATACCTGTCTGTGAAGAGCCTGAAGAGGAAGCCATTAAGAGTACACTGCCCAGAGTAGGGCCTACACATGGTGTCCACGCGAAGCTGAAGGTAAACCCCAGAATTAAAGCTGTTACAGGGTTCATGCTCCAGCGGTCCAGCTGGAAGGGAAGTCTGTGTTCGCGGTCCAGCTTTTTGGATCTTCCGAAGAGACCCAGCTGGTAAAGACCAAAAAATATCATAACAATTCCGCTGATTCTGGCAAACCAGATGCGGTTATCACTGAAGAATCTTCCCAGTGAGGTAACGCCCATACCCAGCAAAAAGAAAGTAAAGCTGATGCCAATCACAAAGAAGAGAGTGTTCAACATTACCTTTTTCCTGGGATAAAAAATGCGTCCCTGCTCATCTACTCTCTTTGCCCCGCCGGCCAGGTAGCTGATATACAGCGGAACCAGCGGGAGAACACAGGGCGAAAAAAAGCTTAAAAGACCCTGTAAAAATACGGTCAGTACAGGAATACTGGTTTCAACTGAAAAGCCCATAGTTACCTCCTAAATAATTTTGTATGCAGGAATCTCAGATGCCTGCCAATAAGTCATTGATAGCCTCACTCATGGTTGGGTGGGTATAAATACTGTCCCTCAGCACGGTATAGGGGAGATTTGCATCTATGGCCAGTTTGAAAAGCTGAATCATCTCATGTGACTCCGCACAGAATAAGTGAGCACCCAGTATAAGGCCGGATTGGGCGTCTACAATTACTTTCAAAAGCCCTGTCTGCTTATTCAGAATCTGCGCCTTCGGTACAGCGGCGGCGGGCAATTTGGCAACCAGGATTTCACGGCCCTGCTCTCTTGCTTCCTGCTCCGTAAGTCCCACTCTGGAAAAAGGAGGATCCAGGAAGACAGAATAAGGTATCTCACCCCGGTTTTCTGTGGTTCTTTCTCCATTGCCTAATAGCTGTGACTTTACGATGCGGGAATCATCTAAAGAAATATAAGTAAACTGAAGCCCTCCGGCAACATCTCCCATGGCCCAGATATTGGGATTGGTGGTTCTCAGCTTGTTATCGGTGAGAACAGCGCCTCTGGGAGTAAGTTCTACCCCTGCTTTTTCAGGCAGAAGTCCCTGAATATTGGGACGGCGTCCGGTGGCAACCAGCACGGCCTGGGCGGTGAGCTTTTGCGTGCCTTCTTTTGTCTTAACAGATACAACAGCATGATCCTTACCTGCATCCACAGAGGTTACAGAGGCATTGGGCAGCAGAAGGATTCCCCGCTCTTCAAAGCTTTTCAAAACAGCATCTGCCATTTCGGCATCTTCTCTCGGCATAAAACGATCTTTATCCTGGATCACAGTTACTTTTGTACCGAAATTAGCGTAGTAGGAAGCAAATTCCAATCCAATATACCCTGCCCCGATAATGACAAGATGACCGGGAAGGGTATCAAGCTCCATTAATGTTTCACTTGTATATACATAGGGGTTTCCTTCTATGCCGGGGAGCGGGGGAATAAACGGGCGTGCGCCGGTATTTATAAAGAACCTTCCCCCCTGGATTAATTCAGTTGTACCATCCGGTTTTGTCACAGTAATATGTTCCTTATCCTGGAAGCTGGCATTTCCCAAAATCACATCCACCCCAGCCCCCACTGCCTTCTGGTAGTTCTTTTCCCGGAGCATGGAGGTTAATTTCCGTTTTTTCTCCACGGCTATGGCATAACGCTCTGCTTTTTCCTCAAAGGTTCCTCCCTGAGCCGCTGACAACCTGGCGCTGTGCTCCAAAGACTTTGTGGGAATACATGCTACATTAATGCAGGTTCCTCCGTACATTTTATCTGACTGCTCGATGATTGCAGCGGACTGTCCGCCGGCGGCCAGCGCTCCTGCCAAGGTTTTTCCGCCTTTTCCAAAGCCTATTATAATATTGTCATATTGTTTCATAAATACACCCCTTTTCTTATTCGTTATCTGTTTGCTGAGAGTTTTTCCGGCAATTAAAGATTCTGGAATCCAGATCCTGAATGGTTATCCTGCTGAGCCTCTCCAGACAATCCTGGTTCAGATTCTGGAATATCTCATCCATAAGGTCGCCCATCCCGGAAGCTACCAGGCAGTCCATATCTATACTGCCGCTTCTCCATGAGGTTTCCACAAATTTCAGGTCAAGGGCTTCCGCGATATCTGCCAATGAGACACAGGCTGGATTCCCCTGAAAGGAATATCCGCCCACAGTTCCCTCTTTTGTCTGTACCAGATTCTTTTTCTTTAGCTTTGCCATTACCTTTCTTACCCGTGCAGGGTTCGTGCAGATATTGTCTGCCAGCTCATCGCTGGACAGCTGACACTTCTTATGGTTCAGATAGACCATCCCGTGTACGGCAACACAAAAGTCACTATTCATTTTTCGTTCTCCTAACTGTAATAATAATAATTACATTTAATACTGTAACTATATCATATACAGTTAGAGATGTCAACATAGAATTTGGCACTGATTTTGAAAGCTGGCAGCAGATGGGGGAATCCGTGGCATTTTACTATTATATAATGGAAAATAAGGGGATTTTATGCAGGCTGACGAAGAGGAAGTAAAGAAAACCTAAAAATTTTTGTATTTTATAAGAAAAAATACAAAAATATTTGTAGTATTGTATAAAATGTGATACAATGTTAATAAACGTAACTGCTAATGGGTTGTTTAGGGTAATCGAAAAATGTATTGGGGGATTTCTATCATGGAGAAAGCAAGGATAGGACAAGGAAGCATTTTTGAACTGGACGGTGTGCCCAGTTTAAAACAGGCAGTGCCGCTGGCGCTGCAGCATGTTGTAGCAATGATCGTGGGGTGTGTGACCCCGGCTCTTATTGTATCGGGAGCGGTAAGCGGGGGCGGACTGAACAGTGCGGATAAGGTAATATTGGTTCAGGCAGCTCTGTTTGTGTCAGCTATCTCTACTCTGCTGCAGCTCTTCCCTATCGGGAAACGCAAGAAGTTTGCCATTGGCGCAGGGCTGCCTGTGATTATGGGAGTGAGCTTTGCATATGTGCCGAGTATGCAGGCAATTGCCGAGGGGTTCGGGGTGGCCACCATCCTGGGTGCGCAGATTGTAGGCGGTGTAGTGGCTATTGTGGTAGGGGTTCTGGTAAAGAAAATCCGACGTTTTTTTCCTCCTCTTATCACTGGTACGGTGGTATTTACCATTGGGCTTTCTCTGTATCCCACAGCCATCAATTACATGGCCGGCGGAGCAAACAGTGAAAATTATGGTTCCTGGCAGAACTGGCTGGTTGCTATCATCACCCTTATAGTGGTAACGGTACTGAACCATTTCGGCAAGGGAATTTTTAAGCTGTCATCTATACTTATCGGCATTATTGTCGGTTATATTGTATCCGCGTTTTTCGGCATGGTAAGCTTTGCCAGTGTGGCAGAGGCGGGAATTGTCCAGATGCCCAAACTGATGCATTTCGGGATAAACTTTGAGATTTCTTCCTGTGTAGCCATCGGGCTTCTTTTTGGGATTAACTCCATTCAGGCCATCGGAGATTTTTCTGCTACCACGATTGGCGGTATGGACCGGGAGCCTCATGACAATGAACTGCAGAACGGAATTGTGGGGTATGGTGTTATGAATATTATCGGAGCGGTATTCGGAGGACTCCCCACAGCTACATACAGTCAGAACGTTGGCATCGTCACAACTACAAAGGTAATTAACCGCTGTGTGCTTGGGCTTGCAGCTGTGATCCTCGGGGTGGCAGGGCTGATACCAAAGTTTTCTGCACTTCTTACAACGATTCCGCAGTGTGTCCTCGGCGGGGCCACTGTATCTGTATTTGCTTCTATTGCCATGACGGGAATGAAGCTTGTGACCTCTGAGAAGATGACTTACCGGAATACTTCAATTGTAGGTTTGGCTGCGGCCCTTGGTATGGGGATTGCACAGGCATCTGCCGCTTTATCCTCTTTTCCGGCATGGGTGACAACGATATTTGGCAAGTCTCCGGTAGTTATTGCTACTCTGGTTGCAGTCCTTTTGAACATTATTCTGCCAAAAGATAAAGAGGAGCAGCAAGCAGCAAATTGACTTTAGCTATGTATTCTGATAAAATCGAAAGCAGTTCACGATAACAGTGTTCCATTGGGGACGGGGGAAACCGGTTTTCCCCCGTCCCCAATGGGCATTATCAGAAAATAGCAGGTAGCATATGGATTATATTGTTTTCGATTTGGAATGGAATCAGTGCCCCAATGGAAAGGATAAAGAGAATAAGCATCTTCCTTTTGAGATTATTGAGATAGGGGCTGTCAAATTAAATGAAAACCGGGAGACGTCCCAAAGATTTCACCGGGTAATCAAGCCTGTGGTATATGAACAGATGCACTTTAGAACGCAGGAGATTATCAGGATAGATAAGGAAAGTCTGAACCAGGGGGTGTCCTTTCCCTCGGCTCTCAGAGATTTTTTGGAGTGGTGCGGTCCGGATGCCTGTTTCTGTACCTGGGGGGCAATGGATCTCACGGAGCTTCAGCGGAATATGAAATTTTACGGCCAGCTGGAACTGCTGGAGGGGCCAGTGCGTTTTTTTGATGTGCAGAAGCTGTTCAGTATTTCTTACGAGGATGGGAAAAGCCGGAAATCCCTGGAGTATGCAACAGATTATCTTGAGATCCCAAAGGGAGAGGACTTTCACAGAGCTCTGGCAGATGCTTTTTATACATCGGAGATATTAAAGCGCATCTCAGTGGACTGTATGTGGGCTAATTTTTCACTGGATACGTATCAGAATCCTAAGAAGAAGTCAGAGGAGATTCATATTGTCTATGAAAAATATGAGAAGTATGTGTCCAGAGAATTCCGAACCAAAGAAGATGCCATGAAGGACCGTGAGGTAGTGAGTACCAGATGTTTTCTGTGCGGAAAATCGGCGAAGAAAAAGATCCGATGGTTTTCCATGAATACGAAGAACCATTTTTGTCTGGCGGTATGCCCTGAACATGGATATCTGAAAGGGAAGATCCGTATGAAGAAAACGGATGACGGGATGACTTATGTAGTAAAGACACTAAAGCTTACCGATGAGGATGAGGCGAAGATGATTCGGGAAAAAAGGGAGCTGCTTCGCAGGAAGAGGAAGGTAAAAAGACATCAGGGGAAATAATCCCCTGATGCAGCTGCGGCTCTTTATTTTTTTCTTTTCCTTCGTCTCTTTTTTCTTCTTTTTATTCTAAGAATCAGCAAGATAATATAAAAGACAAGTATAAAACCCAGGATCCCCAGTACCGGATATTTCCAGGAGGGGAGCGCCTTGAACTTGGTAATGATATTGCCGTCGGAATGATCTGTAAGGGTGTCTGTCAGGAGATTCACAGCATTCTCGGGGCTTCCGGACGTAAGGACTGACGACAGGGTCAGAAGGCGCCTGGTGATTAGTTTGGAATTAAAATAGTACTCTGTCTCTTCCAGATTCTCTTTTATGGAAACCTGCTTGGTGAGGTTTTCCATCTGAATATCGCTGGGAATAACAGCGTAAGCGTCATTTTGATATTCGCCAATGGTGCCGGAGGCATGTTCCGGATAAAACTGGCGGTCGAAGGGCAGGAGGGTCACAGAGATCTGCTGTTTCTTCTGACACAGGGCGATTTTCTGGAAATTGTTGAAACCATAGTCCAGGAGCAGAGCCGTGTCGGTGTAGACCGCATTGGCGTTCGTTTTTAGAGTAACGCAGATAAGCTCCATATCATTTCTGTCTGCTACGGTTACCAGAGTGTTGCCGGCATCTGTTGTATATCCTGTCTTTCCCCCGATGCATCCATCATAGTGAAACTTTGTCTCACGGAGCATTTTATGGTGATTGTTGAGCCATCTTTCCTCGTTAGTGATATTAGTTGTGGGGATAATAAAGTGATCCGTGCTCATAATCGACCGAAACGTTGGATTTTTCAGCGCGGCCTGAGTTATGAGAGCCATATCGTAGGCGGTTGTATAGTGCTCATCATTATGGAGTCCGTTGGCATTGGAAAAGTGTGTGTTTTTACACCCGATTTCCTGGGCTTTTTCATTCATCATGTCCACAAACTCTTCTATGCTTCCGCCCACATGCTCAGCGACACCGTTAGAGACTTCATTGGCCGATGCAAGGAGGACGCCATAGAGGCACTGTTCCATAGTGAGAACTTCTCCTTCTTTAATTCCTATGTGTGTGCTTCCCTGTTCTATGCTAAAGACTGCATTGTGGGAAAAGGTCACCTGTTCGTCCATCCGGCTGTGTTCCAGAGCTACAAGAGCGGTCATGATTTTTGTGATGCTGGCTGGTTCCCTCCTTTCGTCGATCCCTTTGGCATACAGTATGCAGCCCGAATCTGCTTCCATAACAATTGCAGTTTCTGCCTGCACCTGCGGACCCTGGGGCCATCCTTCCGTCTCATTGGACTGTATGGGCCAGTTATAGCTCTCCGGAAGGGCTGGCTGGGCGGTTGTATTCTCTGCGGTTCCGTCCTCTTGATTCACCGCAGCATCTGTCTGGGCATCTGTCGGTGTCGCCAGCACATGGGATGCCGGGAATCCTGCGGTCAGGACAGTAGTAATCAGGGCACAGCATAATAACGGCCATATCTTTTTCTTCATGGTATATCCTCGCTTTTGTAAAAATCTAAACCCATTATAGATGATTTTGTATTATATAGCAAATTTATTTCTATCATACCTTGACAACTCATTCCTCAAGTAAGTATAATATATCGGAGAATATAGAAAAAACAATGACGGAGACAGTAGGTGGTTGCAAAAAGCCAAAGCGAGTCAGGGACGGTGAGAGCCTGATGCATAGTAACAGTCACTGAATATCACTCCAGAGTTTCCAGCGGAAATGGCAGAAGTAAGAACTGGCAGAGTATGCGAAGACGGCTTTCCCCCGTTATCCGGAACGCGTATGTTAGTATGTGTAACAGGTGGTTAACGAAACCAATGGCTTTCGTCCTATTACGGGACGGGAGCTTTTTTTGTTAATTAGGGACAGGGCAGAGTGAAATGGGGACACCCCAATCTGATTTTGGGACGTGTTCTTTCTAGAAAGAACACGTCCCCTTTTAAGAAAAGGAGGAATATGTATCATGTATCAAAAGGTTTCTACGGATTTGAATTTTGTAGACAGAGAGAAGCAGACGGAAAAGTTTTGGGAAGAGAACCATATTTTTGAAAAGAGTATGAATACTAAGAAGGACGGCCCTACGTATACCTTTTACGACGGCCCTCCTACAGCCAATGGCAAGCCGCACATTGGTCATGTGCTGACACGTGTGATTAAGGATATGATACCAAGATACCGTACCATGAAGGGATATATGGTTCCCAGAAAGGCAGGGTGGGATACTCACGGTCTTCCGGTGGAGCTGGAAGTGGAGAAGATGCTGGGCCTGGATGGCAAGGAACAGATTGAGGAGTACGGTCTGGAGCCGTTTATCAAGCACTGCAAGGAGAGTGTGTGGAAATACAAAGGAATGTGGGAGGACTTTTCTTCTACGGTGGGTTTCTGGGCTGATATGGACGATCCGTATGTGACCTATCACGACTCTTTTATTGAATCTGAGTGGTGGGCTCTGAAGCAGATCTGGGAAAAGGGGCTGTTATACAAAGGCTATAAGATTGTGCCTTATTGTCCGCGCTGCGGTACGCCTCTCTCCAGCCATGAGGTGGCGCAGGGGTATAAGGATGTAAAAGAGCGTTCGGCTATTGTACGTTTTCAGGTGAAGGGTGAGGATGCCTACTTCTTGGCATGGACCACGACTCCGTGGACGCTCCCCTCTAATGTGGCTCTCTGTGTGAACCCTGAAGAGACCTATGTGAAGGTTGAAGCGGATAACCGTACGTATTATATGGCAGAAGCCCTGGTGGGAAAGGTACTGGGGGAAGATGCAAAAATCATAGAGACATATAAAGGCAGGGAGCTGGAATATAAAGAGTATGAGCCTTTATTCCCGTTTGTTAATCTGGAGAAAAAGGCATATTATATTACTTGCGATACGTATGTAACCCTTACTGATGGTACGGGCGTGGTACACATTGCCCCTGCATTTGGTGAGGATGACGCCAATGTGGGCAGGAAATATGATCTTCCTTTTGTACAGCTGGTGGACGAGAAGGGGGAGATGACGAAAGAGACCCCCTGGGAAGGAACTTTCTGCAAACAGGCAGATCCTATGGTGTTGCAAGATCTGGAAGATAGAGGACTCCTTTTTGAAGCCCCTCTTTTTGAACACAGTTACCCCCACTGCTGGCGCTGTGACACTCCGCTGATCTATTATGCCAGAGAGTCCTGGTTCATCAAGATGACAGCAGTAAAGGAGGACTTGATCCGCAACAATAATACAATTAATTGGATTCCCGAGAGCATAGGAAAGGGGCGTTTTGGGGACTGGCTGGAGAATGTGCAGGATTGGGGCATCAGCCGTAACCGTTATTGGGGCACACCGCTGAATATCTGGGAGTGTGAGTGCGGCCATATGCATTCCATCGGCAGTGTGGAAGAGTTAAAATCCATGTCAGACAACTGTCCGGACGAGATTGAACTGCACCGTCCGTATATTGACGCTGTGACGATCCGCTGCCCGAAGTGCGGCAAAGAGATGCACAGGGTTCCGGAAGTTATTGACTGCTGGTTTGACTCAGGGGCAATGCCATTTGCACAGCACCACTATCCATTTGAAAATAAAGAGCTTTTTGAGGCTCAGTTCCCTGCGGATTTCATCTCAGAGGCTGTGGATCAGACAAGAGGATGGTTCTACTCACTGCTTGCTATCTCCACACTGATCTTTAATAAGGCACCATATAAAAATGTAATCGTACTGGGGCATGTCCAGGACGAAAAAGGACAGAAAATGAGCAAATCCAAGGGGAATGCAGTCGATCCCTTTAAGGCCCTGGAGCTGTATGGGGCAGATGCTATCCGCTGGTATTTTTATGTTAACAGCGCTCCCTGGCTGCCGAACCGTTTCCACGGAAAAGCCGTGCAGGAGGGACAGCGTAAATTTATGGGTACTCTCTGGAACACCTATGCATTCTTTGTCCTGTATGCAAATATTGATGAATTTGATGCTACAAAATACAGCCTGGAATACGATAAGCTCTCAGTAATGGATAAATGGCTTCTCTCCAAGCTGAATACACTGATCCAGACAGTAGATGACAATCTTGCAAACTACAGAATCCCGGAAAGTGCCAGGGCTCTGCAGGATTTTGTGGATGATATGAGTAACTGGTATGTTCGCCGCAGCAGAGAGCGCTTCTGGGCAAAGGGAATGGAGCAGGATAAAATCAATGCGTATATGACACTGTATACAGCCCTTGTAACGGTCTCCAAAGTGGCGGCCCCCATGATTCCATTTATGACAGAAGAGATTTATAGGAATCTGGTCTGCAGCATTGACAGCACAGCTCCTGAGAGCATCCACCTGTGCGACTTCCCTGTGGCTAACGGAGACTGGATTGACAAAGAATTAGAAAATAATATGGAAAATCTTCTGGACGTTGTAGTGCTGGGAAGAGCATGCCGCAATACAGCCAATATCAAGAACCGGCAGCCAATTGGAAAGATGTTTGTAAAAGCAGGATTTGCCCTGCCGGAATTTTATCAGAATATTATAACCGATGAGCTGAATGTAAAGGAGATTGTGTTTACGCAGGATGTAAGAGACTTTACCTCTTATACCTTTAAGCCCCAGCTGAAAACAGTGGGACCAAAATACGGTAAATTGCTGAACGGAATCCGCAAAGCCCTCACAGAGCTGGACGGAAATAAGGCAATGGATGAACTAAAAGCCGAAGGTGTCCTGAGACTGGATATTGATGGTAATAAGGCAGAGCTTTCTGAGGAAGATCTGTTAATCGACACAGCCCAGACAGAAGGCTATGTATCAGAGTCTGATAATGAGGTAACAGTAGTTCTGGATACAAACCTGACGCCGGAACTCATTGAGGAAGGCTTTGTACGGGAGATTATCAGCAAAATCCAGACCATGAGAAAAGAAGCAGGATTCGAAGTAATGGATCGAATTAACGTTTATATTTCCGACAATCTTGTGTTAGAAGGAATCATCCGCTGCCATGAGAGTGAGATTAAAGATGAGGTTCTGGCTGATCGGATTGTGTTAAATGAAATCAAAGGTTACGAAAAAGAGTGGAAAATCAATTCAGAAGATGTTAGAATGGGCGTTGAAAGAGTGTAATGGATGAAATGACCCCGGAGGGTTTCCCTTCGGGGAATAGATTACCGAAGATGACATGGGTATCATACTCATGTCATTCTTGATAATGGAACCACACAGGACAGAGTATCACCTGTCCCGTATCAGAAGCATCTGATAGAAAGAGGAGGCGAAATAATGATTAGCAAACAGTTTGACAAAGAAACTTTTAAAGAAAGCGTAAAGAGCAATGTGAGATCTCTGTATAGAAAGACCATCGATGAGGCAACGCCCCAGCAGATTTTCCAGGCAGTATCCTATGCAGTGAAAGATGTAATTATTGACAACTGGCTGAAATCCCAGAAACAGTTTGACAAAGAGGATCCCAAGATTGTATATTACCTGTCCATGGAATTTTTGATGGGAAGGGCATTGGGCAATAATCTGTTAAACCTTACCGCGTATGGCGAGGTGAAGGAAGCTTTAGAGGAGCTGGGATTTGATCTGAATGCCATAGAGGATGAGGAACCGGATCCTGCATTGGGAAATGGAGGACTGGGCCGTCTGGCGGCCTGTTTCCTGGACTCTCTGGCTACCCTGGGATATTGTGCTTACGGATGCGGGATCCGCTACCACTACGGCATGTTCAAACAGGAAATTAAAGATGGATATCAGATAGAGGTACCGGATGCCTGGCTCAAAGACGGCTATCCCTTTGAACTGCGCCGGCCCGAATATGCAAAGGAAGTAAAGTTTGGCGGTCATGTGAGAGTTGTTTATGATCCTTCAACCGGACGCAATGAGTTTGTACAGGAGGATTACCAGTCTGTGCGGGCGATTCCTTACGATCTTCCAATTGTAGGTTATAATAATCAGATTGTAAATACCCTGCGCATCTGGGATTCAGAGGCGATCAATGATTTCCAGCTGGATTCCTTTGATAAGGGGGACTACAGGAAAGCAGTAGAGCAGGAGAATCTGGCGCGCAATATAGTGGAGGTTCTCTATCCCAACGATAACCATTACGCAGGAAAAGAACTGAGACTGAAACAGCAGTACTTCTTTATCTCAGCAAGCATTCAGGCGGCAGTAGAAAAATTCAAGAAAAAACACGGAGATATTCACGAGCTTCCCAGCAAGGTAACCTTCCAGTTAAACGACACACATCCCACAGTAACCGTAGCGGAACTGATGCGCATTCTTGTGGATGAGGAAAAATTGTCCTGGGAGGATGCCTGGGATATCACCACTAGGACCTGTGCCTACACAAACCATACAATTATGGCGGAAGCCCTGGAAAAATGGCCCATTGAACTCTTCTCAAGGCTTCTCCCCAGAATCTACCAGATTGTGGAAGAAATCAACCGCCGTTTTCTCATCCAGATTCAGCAGATGTATCCGGGCAACCAGGAAAAGATAAAGAAAATGGCTATCATTTACGACGGCCAGGTAAAAATGGCTCATCTTGCCATAGCTGGAAGTTATTCCGTAAACGGTGTGGCAAGACTGCATACAGAAATCTTAAAGAACAAGGAATTAAAGGATTTCTATGAAATGATGCCCCAGAAATTCAACAATAAGACAAACGGGATTACCCAGAGGCGTTTTCTGCTTCACGGCAATCCTCTGCTGGCGGACTGGGTGACAAAGCATATCGGGAGGGACTGGATTACAGATCTCAGCCAGATCTCCAAGCTAAAGATTTATGCAGACGATGAAAAAGCACAGCAGGAATTTATGAATATTAAGTACCAGAATAAGCTGCGCCTCGCGAAATACATTCAGGAGCACAACGGCATTGAAGTGGATCCCAGGTCAATCTTTGACGTTCAGGTCAAGAGGCTGCACGAATACAAACGTCAGCTGCTGAATATCCTGCACGTGATGTATCTGTATAATAAGATGAAAGAGCATCCGGAGCTGGATTTCTACCCGAGGACATTTATATTTGGGGCCAAGGCAAGCGCCGGGTATCACCGTGCAAAGCTAATCATCAAACTCATTAATTCTGTAGCGGATGTGGTAAATAACGATGCTTCCATCAAAGGGAAACTAAAGGTAGTATTCATAGAAAACTATCGGGTATCCAACGCGGAAATCATTTTTGCAGCTGCTGATGTCTCCGAACAGATATCCACGGCCAGCAAAGAGGCTTCCGGAACCGGCAATATGAAGTTCATGCTTAACGGTGCGCTGACCATCGGCACTATGGATGGGGCGAACGTAGAGATCGTGGAGGAAGTAGGGGCGGATAATGCATTTATCTTCGGTCTGAGCTCTGATGAGGTAATCAACTTCGAACAAAACGGAGGCTATGACCCTAATTTTTACTTTAATACAGATCCCGATATCCGTAATGTACTCATGCAGCTCATCAATGGAACCTTCTCCCCGAAGGATCCTGAGCGTTTCCGTGATCTATATAATTCACTGCTCAATACTAAAAGCAGCGATAAACCGGATACGTATTTTACTCTGGCTGACTTCAAATCTTATGCCAAAGCCCAGGAACAGGTGGAGGCTGCTTACAGAGACCAGAGGGGCTGGGCTAAAAGTGCAATTCTGAATACAGCCTCAAGCGGAAAGTTCTCTTCAGACCGGACCATCCAGGAATATGTGGATGAAATTTGGCATCTGGATAAAGTAGTGGTAGAGGACTAAAAGGGAACGGTATGAACTGAACCTGTATATTTAAATAGAAGAAACTCGAATGCAAAGAATAAAAATGAGAAGCCCCCGGTGCAAGGCTTCTCATTTTGTGTAAAAGAATATAAAATCCAATTTATAGAAATTTAATATTCTATTAGAGCCTTTTGAAAGCCCTTAGTTCCGCCATGGAAACACAATTTTCCACCCATTTACTTTGACAACATATTTCCATTATGATAAACTTGAGACAACTATGGGATATCAGGTACTTTTACAATAAGTGACGGTAAATACGAGTTAGAGGTGAATACATTGGATAAATATGAATATCGGGTTAAATTAGATCAAATCAATGACCTGGTTGATAATCAGGATTATGAGGGGGCACTGAAAATCTGCGAGACGATAGACTGGCGGCGGGTGAAAAGTGCTCGTACTTTGTGTATGGTAGGGGAGATTTATGAAGCCAATCACAAGTATGATGACAGCAGGGAGATTTTACTTCTGGCATATGAACGGGCACCTATTGGAAAATCTGTACTGTATCGTTTGGTAGAACTGGCTCTGAAGCTGAAGGATTTTGACGAGGCCGCGGGCTATTATGATGAGTTTGTAAAGCGGGCGCCCAATGATAATACAAAGTATATATTAAAATATAAGATTTACAAGGCAAGACGCGCTCCGATTGAAGATCAGATAGCGATTTTGGAAGAATATAAAAGCCGTGAATATACCGAGAGATGGGCGTATGAGCTTGCAAGGCTGTATGCAAAGGCTGGTATGCGGGAAAAATGTATTGAGGAATGTGATGACCTGATCCTGTGGTTCAGCGAAGGCCGCTTCGTAACGAAGGCCATGGAGCTGAAGATGAATTACGCACCTCTTACAAGGGACCAGCAGCAAAAGTATGATAACCGTTTCAAGACAAGAACGTACCTGGAAGAAAAGGCGGCGATGGAGGCTAAGGCTCAGAAAAGAAAAGAGCCTGAGAAGAAAGAGCCTGCAGTGGAAGCAGCAGAGGCAGTGAAACCAGAGAAGAAAGAAACTTCCGTGGAGGAACCCTCCCTATTTGCCCCAGTCCGTGAGAATGCTGGGATTTTTCAGGAAAAGATTGCACAGGGGATCAGAGATGTGTTCGGGGGCGGACAAAAAGAGGAACCCCAGATTCAGGAAACTTCTGAAGAGGTTAAGCCGGAAGAAGAAGAGACAGAGCCCGACATTGCGCAATACACTCCCTTTGAAGATACCAGAGATTATGTGGTAAAAGAACTGGAGCCGGAAGACTTCAGCGGATCACAGCCTGTGAGCGCAATTAACCTTTCTAATGCCATTAAGAAAGCGGCAGTAGCAGCCGAGACAGTTTCCCATGTAAAACCTGCAGTGTCAAAGCCTTTTGATGTGCCGGAATCCTTATCCGAGGAAGAAAAGACCAGGGGAGAGCTGGATTACAAAAACTATGACGTGGATATTGATGCCATACTCGCTGAGACGGCCAATAATCTGGCTCAGGAGATATCCTCCGGGGCTCTGGAGGAAGAGAGTCCGAAAGAGGAAAAGGAACAGATTGATTTTGGGGAAACCAGGGCAGTTGTGATTCCTGCAGTAGAAGAAACACCTGATACGATTCCGGTATCGGATGAGAGCATAGAGGAACCTGAGAGTATAGAAGAACCTGAGGAAGCAGAAGCCCGGGATTCTGCGGCGGAGGATATCCCCGAGGAAGAAGCTTCCGGGGAAGAATCGGCAGAAATAATCGACGAGGTTGAAGAGGCTGCGGAACCGCCGGAGGAGCCTGGCAGCCCAGGGGAAACCGTGGAGAGTACTGCGGAGGAGATACAGGAGCAGGAAGAGCCGGAGGAAAAAATCCGGAAAGTACCTGCAGAGCAGCCGGGTACCTGGGCGGAAATAGATACTCCAAAGTCTGAGGTGATAGTTCCCCTTGAGGTATCTGCCGGGGACAGCGATGAGGAGGAGCTTTTCCGGCTGCCCGAAGACTTGCTGTCAGATACGGTCCCCGTATTCTCAGGACCTGAAGAGGATAATGGGGAGGATCTTGGGATTACCATTAATCTTGAGGAAGAGCTTCAGAAAGAGCCTGAGGAAAGCGAACAGGAAGAGCAGGAATCCTTTGATTTTACAGATGTAGATAAAGAAGACTTTGTATTTCCTGAGGATATTGAGAAGGATAGGGACGAAGAGGGAGATCTGCTTCGCCACCATCTTACGAAGGAAGAAGAAAAACGGATTTTCACATATTTTCAGCAGATTCCCGGAATTAAGGAACAGATAAAAGAGGCTCTGGACGCGGCTCAGGAGGCAGCGTGGGACAAAACCTCCAAGACAGGAAATCTTATTATTGTGGGAAGACCGGGTGCTGGAAAGACCAGATTATGCCAGAGTATTGTAAAAGCTATCTGTAAAGAGCGCAGGATGGAGGCAGCGAAAACTGCCAACATAGAAGGTGCCAAATTAAATGAAAAAGATCCGGTAAGCATTGTATCTAAGCTGTCCGGAGGGTTCTTGATTATAGAAAACGCCAGTGAGATGAATCAGGATACAGTAACTAAGCTGTCCAAGGCAATGGACTTCCGGACAGACGGACTTACTGTGATTCTGGAGGGGCAGAAAAAACCTATGAAAGAATTTCTGGAACAGTATCCTGCATTTGCTGAGAAATTCGGAGCCACTGTTACAATTCCTGTCTTTACAAACGATGAGCTTGTCTCTTTTGCCAGAACCTATGCAAAGGAATTGGGATATAAGATGGATGAAATGGGTGTTTTGGCACTCTATACCATGATTGGAGACAATCAGGATGAAGACGAGCCGATCACTGTATCTCAGGTAAAAGATATGGTTGACGGAGCAATCTACCATGCGGAGCGGGGAACGAGAAGACTGGGACGAAAGATTTCCAAACGCCATGTAGATGAGGACAACAGAATTATTCTCTATGAAAAAGATTTTGATATTTAAGGAGCATGCCATATGATTGAACCCTATCTGGGAGAGCCAAAACGGACCATAGAAGTCCTGCAGAAATATGATTTTGTCTTTCAGAAAAAGTTTGGACAAAATTTCCTTATTGACACACATGTGCTGGACAAGATAGTTAAGGCCTCCCAGGTTTCGAAGGATGATTTTGTCCTTGAGATTGGGCCGGGAATCGGTACCATGACTCAGTACCTTGCCGCTGCGGCCAGGGAAGTGGTCGCGGTGGAGATAGACAAGGCACTCATCCCTATCTTGGAAGACACGTTACAGGATTTTGAGAACGTATCCGTAATCCATGATGATATATTAAAGGTAGATATCCAGAGACTTGCCGAGGAGCGAAATGGAGGAAGGCCCATTAAAGTAGTGGCCAATCTGCCTTACTACATTACAACACCAATTATTATGGGACTTTTTGAGAACCATGTCCCAATAGATTCCATTACAGTTATGGTGCAGAAAGAAGTGGCAGACAGGATGCAGGTGGGTCCCGGGTCTAAAGATTACGGGGCCCTGTCTCTGGCAGTACAGTATTACGCAGAGCCGTATATTGTAGCCAATGTTCCCGCAAACTGTTTTATGCCCAGGCCTAAGGTGGGAAGCGCGGTCATACGCCTCACCCGCCATAAAGTTCCTCCTATAGAGGTGAAGGATGAGAAACTGCTGTTCCGTCTGATACGCGCTTCTTTTAATCAAAGGCGGAAAACACTGGCCAATGGTCTTAATAATGATTCCGGGCTGTCCTTTACCAAGGAAGAGATACAGCAGGCCATTGCCAACTGCGGCTATCCTGCGGGAATCCGGGGAGAGGCTCTGTCTCTGGAGGAATTCGGAAGGTTGAGCAATGAATTAAGTAAATAAAGGAAACAAAAAATGGAACGCTATCGCTAGCGTTCCATTTATATTAAAGGAAGGAGAGTCGACATTTGTCGACATATGAAAAAGAAAATTATAAAAATAATCTTGTTCCTGTATTATTTTTATGTTTATAGTATATCGGCTAAATATGATGAATTCATGTTAAACTTGTGAAGAAATCATGAATAAAGATCGAAAGATTTATGAATGTTAAAAAAATATCTATCTGGTGCCGAGCGTTGCCGCATCTATCTTCAGATGTTCAATTTCCAGGAAATTTTCCACACTGATTCGAACCCCTCCTATCAGCCCTGAGATATCCTGGAGCTGGGATAAGATAACCCGGCAGTCCCGGTTCTGCATGGTTCCTAAGGAATTCTGTATTCTCTGGAGCAGATCCGGAATATAATTGGTAAAGGCGCTGTTGAGCACAATTAGGTCTGCATTAAAGGTATTCTGTACATTGTTGATAGCAATGGACATATACTGAACAAAGAGGTCCATCATATCCATGGCTACCGGTTCATTGGAGCGATAGGCATAGAGAAAATCGTCCAGTGTAATAGACGGCAGATATCTCCTGCGGGCATATTCCTTCAAAATGGCTGTCTCGGAGGCATATTGTTCAATGCACCCCCTGTTTCCGCAGGGACAGAGCTTTCCGTTAGGATAAAGGATAGTGTGTCCAAATTCTCCGGCATAACCGTTGTGACCGGTATAGAGATGTCCTTCGATTAAGATCCCCATACCAATACCGTCGTGGACATTAATCATTATCATATCCTGATAATTAAAGTGGAAGGCGGATTCACCCAGAACAGAAAGGTTAGCTTCGTTCTCGGCTTTTACAGGTATACGGAATTCTTCTTCCAGCAGGCTGCAAAGGTCGGGCTGGGGCATCTTATAGTAAGGCGTAAAAAGTAACGTATTCTCGTACACGACTCCGTAAATTGCAATACTGATTCCCACTACCCCATGAGTTGTGGCCGGCAGACTGTCGATGGTACTGTGAAGAATCCTGATTAGGTATTTCAGGAGCGGTTCTCTTTGAGGGAAGGGATATTCCCTGACCGCACAATTCTGTCCCTTAAGATCAGAAGTGAGCAGGGTAATCTGCTCTACACCGATATTTACAGCCAGGGCATGTCCGCTGTCCTGTGGAAAGGCCAGCATGATTGGTTTCCTTCCCATAGCAGTATCTCCGCTTCCGATCTCGGTGACCAGTTTTTGATCTAAAAGTTCCTGCACAATATTTGATATTGTGGCCTTGGTTAAGTGCAGGACCTTTGCAAGGGCGGCCCTGGAGATGGGCCCGTTATTCACTATATTTTCTAAAACAAGTCGTCTGTTAATGTCTCGGATCATTTCCTGGCTGCCGGATATCATGGTTATCACCTCTGTAAAATATTACTTTTATTTTAGCATAATTGTATGGAAAAGCCAAAATAAATTAGAAAATCTTAATTCTTATTTAAGTGTAATGAAAAATGTTCTGTGATATAATGGGTGGGAAGTAATGGCAGTGCCATTGGGGAGTAAATAAGGAAATAAGAGAGGAGCAAGTAAAATGAAGAAAAGAGGATTGGCGGTTCTCCTGGCAGCTATCATGACAGTTATGACACCTATGGCTGTTATGGCAGACAGAGAGGATGCGAAGCTTGAAACACCATATATTTCCCTGGGAGCAGATCTAAAGCAGGACGAGCGTGCAAAGGTCCTGGAGTTACTGGGGGTTACGGAAGATGAATTAAAAAACTATACGGTCGCGGAAGTGACCAATAAGGATGAACATAAATATCTGGATGGTTATCTGGATGCCAGCGTGATTGGTTCAAGAGCGCTTTCCTCTGTTCTTGTAGTGGGAAAAGAAAGCGGTTATGGCATCAAGGTGAAGACCCAGAATATTTCTTACTGCACTGTGGGGATGTACCAGAATGCACTGGCAACGGCTGGTATCCAGGACGCGGATATTAAAGTGGCGGGTCCCTTCAAGATTTCCGGTACGGCAGCTCTGGTTGGAGCGATTAAATCTTATGAGAACATGACAGGAGAAACCGTCTCTGCTGAAAGCGTGGATACGGCAACGAATGAGCTGGTGGTTACCAGCCAGCTGGGGGAGGATATTGGCGATTCAGAAAAAGCGGAGCAGTTAATCGGTGCTGTGAAGGAAAAAGTGGTAGAGGCAGAGAATGCGGATCCCAAGGAGGTAGAAAAGATTGTCACCCAGGCTGCCGAAGAGCTGGAGATCAATCTCTCAGAGGCGGACAGGCAGAAAATTGTTGACTTAATGTCCAAGATTGACGGATTGAATCTGAATATTGACGATCTGAAATCCCAGGCAAAGGATCTGTACGATAAGCTCAGTAAGATGGATTTGAACTTAAGTGATGCGGATAAAGAGAAGGTGGGTAACTTTTTCCAGAGACTTTGGGACGGAATTGTGAACTTTTTCGACAATTTTTTCAATTAAAGCGGTAAAATGATGCGTACTGTACATAGTAAGCACATGTGGAATTTAATGGATTGTGCAAATAGAACATTTTTCTTTTTGTACATGGGAAAAATATGGGCAGATTTATTATATTTTACAATTTGTTCATGAATTATTCATATTATGTTCAAATGACGTTGGTATTATATAGAAAGTTCAAAGAACTACTTTGACAAGTATATTGGTAATGTTTTCATTACACATATAAAATTTTTTCATAATAATTGCCCAGGTACCCGGTACCTGGGCACTCCTCATTTTATCAGAAAATATGCGGTTTTGGAGCATTTTTTGTCTCTCTGATATGCCGTGCTCAGTTTGTCCTGAAGTGAGTACTACACAACTTCTACACAAGCTCATTATTATTCTATCTAAATCAAGGATTGTTGAGAATAAAAAGGCCCCCTCTACTGGTAGGTAATGGGGGCCTTGTCTATGTTGTTCACTATCTATTGCCTAAGTATTCTTTAAATTCTTTGATAATATCTTCTGAGGGGGAAGCAGCATATCGTGCAGCAGTTTCTTCACGCTTTTTAGACGCTTCCTCAGTCCAGAGTCGAAAATCTTCGTTTGATAATTTTTTATTAGTAACCCTAGCATAATAACGTTTGTACGCTTTTTCATATTCTCTAATAACAGGGTTACTCTTAACTTTCTTTTTACGAGCCTGAATGGCAGCAAATTTTTTACAGGTATATTTCTGTCCGTCAATAATTCTGTCGCAATAGTCTGTTGCATAATCACCTTTAAGTATGAAATATTTACCACAATTACTGCATTTTTTTATACGTATATTTAGCTTGATTAGCAAAAATAGTCCTTCCATAAGGTATCTTTCTATTGCGCTATATTCATAACGAAATATAGGTGTAACTCTTGTATTATGGAACATACTCAAAAACTTAGAAGGAATTTCTGGAAGTTCCGTGACAGGTTCAAATTCATCTTGTATAAGTCCAAATTTATCAGTTTTCTTCTCCATGTTTGGTAACATATTCAATAAATCAGTTTGTGACGCTTCCATAAATAGGTATCTATGCTGTTGATAATGCCTATCAATAGTATTGATGTTATCTATATAAATTTTACTATATAAGTAATATCTCTCCATTGATGATAAGTGATTGAATTGAGGAACAAAGTTGTCATTACAACAGAAATTAAGCGCAAAGTCAAATTCTTTTACAAGACGGTCTAAACGGCTTGTGTATTGATTGCCTAAATGCTCTCTATTAAATGAATAAAATAATAGATACAAATAAACGCAATCAAGTTCGGCTAAAAAAGCTTCCGTATCATCCTGCTCGTGGTGTTCATCCCATCTTGGATTAGATATAACAATTTTTTGAATGCGGTTGATATTAGTGATACTCAGATTTAAAAAGCTGAATAGATTCTCCCCCAAAGTAAAATGTTCGATATCTTTTGGAACATAAGTTCTCATATCACCAGTAAAGTTTCCATCTTCAATACATAATGAAACTCTCATTAAATCTTCATTAAACATAATATAGGCAGTTTACAAGTCTGCAGCAGGACAATATCTATATTCAAAGGTAAGATTTGAAGGCAAAGAAATACGATATATAACTGTAGATAAGAAGGGTGACACCTATAAGTATTGCAAAAAAAGCAATCTGGCCACTCTGTATCATTTACCGGAACTGATACGCGCTGTCCAGTGTGGATATCCCGTTTATATAGTAGAAGGAGAAAAGGATGCCGATACTCTTAAAAAGCTGGGGTATACTGCAACAACGGCAGGCGGGGCGAATGACTGGAATAAGAAATTTGCCTCTTATTTTACCGGGGCCAAAGTAGTGATATTGTCGGACAATGACGAGTCAGGCTTGAAATTGAAAGACCAGATTATGAAAGACTTAAAGCATTATGCACATTCTATACGTTGGACAATCACATCAGAAGCAAACAAAGGAGATGTGACCGACTACCTGGAAAAAGAAGGGCATACAAAAGAGGATTTGCAGCAGTTAATTTCAGAAGCGGAGAATGTCGGTGCTCCGTGGCTGATGGTGGAAGGGGATGGGAAGAAAGCAAAGATTAAAATTAATGGAGATATTTTAGCAGATAGCATCAGTCGTGGGCTTTCTTACCTTATAGTGAGGAGACCAGACGAGGAAAAGGACGATTTTTATATTTATGAACACGGCGTATATGTAAAAAGTAATCGTAACAAGGTGAAATCCATCATTAGAAAATATGTTCCTGTAGGGTTTGCCAGTGATTACATGATTAATAATGTGTACAACCTTCTTCTCTGTAAAGAAAACAATATCTGTACCTTTCGTGAGTTAGATATAAATGAGCAGTATATAAACTTGCGGAATGGGTTATATAATCTTAAAACAAGGGAGCTGGAGCCACATAGCCCAAAGGTATACAGCACAGTCCAGCTTGATTGCGAATATCATCCAGAGGACAATAGCCGACCCGTATTTGAGCGCTATATTAACGATTTATGTAGTGATCATGATGGTAACGTGGATGGGGAAAAGAAAGCAGTCATTCAAGAATATCTTGGTTTAATCCTTTCCAATGTAAAGGTATTTCGTGCAAAGCTGTGTTTAGTCCTGTGGTCTGCACTGGGAAACTCAGGTAAGACACAGATTCTCAATCTTGTAGGGGAACTACTGGGATCAGATAAGATAGCAAATATTCCTATCCAACACATGAATGAAAATTCGAAGTTTGCTTTAGGGAGCATTGTAGGAAAGAGGCTAATCAGCATTGGGGATCAAACAGGAAGCGAAATCAAGGACAGTGCCATTTTCAAACAGTTGACAGGCGGCGATCCGGTGAAGGTAGAGCCAAAGAATAAGCAGCCATTTTATTATATCTTTCCCGGTGGTATTGCAATAGCCTGTAATAACCTTCCGAGCTTTCAAGACGATAAAGGAGGTCATGTATTCGAGAGACTTTGTATTATACCATGCATAAACACAATTGAACAAGAGCGCCGGGACGGGGCCATTTTAGACAAAATGCTTACGGAGCGTAATGCAATTATGAATTGGTTTTTGGAAGGGCTACATAGGCTGATAGATAATAAGTTTAAGGTAACGAAGTCTGTTGCTTGCGAAATAGCCGTGAAGGATTACAGGGAGAAAATGGACACGGTATTCCGTTACCTTTCGGAATTCTATACAGTTACGGGAGACAGAGCAGACATGGTATTAAAAGCTGATTTTGATGGGGCTTATATTACATGGTGCATAATGAATGAATATACACATGTAAATAAACAAAACATCAAGGACAGGATGGAGGCCAACGGATGTCCGGCAGATAAAGGCAATATTGATGGGAAAAGGGGTGTGATGGTATACCGGAATCTCAAATTGAAAAACAGTGGTTTCCAGAATGTTACACAGGAAGAGTATGAGCAGGAACAGTTTCCATTCAAAAGCGGAGGGGTGGCGGAGGAAAAGCGGAGGTTTTAAAGACCAAAGCGGAGCAGAAAACCCTTTAAAATCAATAGAAGCGGAAAAGCGGAGATTATTTTAACGGTAAAAATGAAAAATAATGATATTCAAGTGATTTTGGCTATATACGATAAGAAGTTGAAAAAAAACTCCGCCGGGGGTATTAGGACGCCTAAACCCGCATAAATACAGGCTTTTTCAGTGTAACGTTGCCTCCGCTTTTCCTCCGCCGGAATCTCCGCACGTAAAGAAAATGAGGTGAACCAGAATGAACAAAAGAAAAACAGGCACTGAGAATCAGTTCAGAGTGATTCAGGAGCCAGGGGAGGTGGAGATTCCCAGGCAGAAGGCAAAGATGTATCAATTCATGAAATCCAAAAAGAAAGGCAGGAGAAAATAATGTATCAGATATCGCAGAAGCACAAGGATCAGATCTTCCGAAACTGGATAGCAGAGCAGAACCACAAAATCGAAATTCTGGCTGAATACGGATTTACAAAAGAACAAGCCATTGAGATGCTGAAAGTTCAGGGGCTGCAGATGATTGCGGACAGAGACTAAAAATCAGCCCTATAGGAAGCACCACCTTCCCACAGGGCTACAGTACAGGGCCGAGGCCATGCACCACACACTTAAATAATAGCATGATTCGGTCCGGAAAGGAACGGATATTTATATGATTGTAGAATTATTACCCACAGGCAAAGAGAACGCTATTCCATCAGAGGAGCTAGTAAACCTGGCAAAATGTAACAGTACAAGGGAGCTGCAGCAGGTGATAGCTTCTGAACGGGCAGCAGGAGCCGTAATACTAAGCAGTACTACGGGAGGCTATTATTTACCAGCGAATAAGCAGGAAATAAAGGAGTTTTGCGTTACCCTAAAGAATCGTGCCAGCAACACGTTAGCAGCCCTGGAAAGTGCTAAGAGAGCCTTAGAAGAGGAATAAAAAACAGGCCTGTGTATTTAGACAAGCCCTCTCTCCTGAACCCTTTAAATATATCTTACAGGAGGGCAGGGCTTATGCCAAATGATATCAAGGCTGTGAGGATTCGAAAGGAAATTTACGAAGCAAGAGCGAAGCATGAGAAATTAAGTAATGAACAACTTGTGATCCATATACAGGCCGGAATTGATACCACAGAAAATAGGTACAGCTCTGGCAGCAGAACCAGGGCATAATCTGAAAACTGGCCGGGAAGAGGATTTACGGTAGGAAGTATACAAAGAGTATTAATAGAGAACTGCAAAAAAGAATATCAAAATAGAAAAGCTATTAAAAGTCTTGAATGTGCCTATTGATAGATTCAAACAAAGTGTAATGTGCTAAGCTATGGGGTGCTTTTCTGTCATATCTGACTCCTAAAAAGTAATGTCTTCTTAAAGGGGATGTTAATACGTCTGCAGTTATAACGTTTACAAAACGAAACGAATAAATGACGGGTCTAAATGCTAAGAAACACTAAGGTTCATTTTCTAATTCCCGATGTTTACATAGAGGCTGTAGCTGCCAGGATGTTATGAAATGTTAAGGTTTAAACTGGGGAAAATACAATCGAACAACGAAGGAACTACGGGAAAACGATATCAGAGGCCCCCCCGGTGCCTGTGTAGTGGTTTTAAGAGATACCGTACACCGACGTACTACCTTAAAACACACAAAACCCTAGAAATGAGAATTTCGCTCTAGACAAGAATGGAACCCTCTCGTGAAAGTCGCCATTCCTCCAGAGTCGAGGCTACATCCCCGTTCTTCCTCATAGATAAAAGCGCAGAGAAGAGGATGGGGGCAAAAGAAAACCGCCCATGCTTTAAAACATCGGGCGGAAATCCGTTAAATATTGAGTTGTGAGAAGTCTATGGAAAAGTCATTGTAAATACCGGCTTTAATGGAATCAGAAAAGGTATATTCCCCGGTATCCTCAGACTCAAAGTTCCATATCATAATTCTGTTTTTATCCGGGTCCACAATCCAGTATTCCCGCACCCCGGCAGTACGATATTTGAACAATTTAGTATAATAGTCCATTCTCCTGCTGCCAGGGGAAGCAATTTCTATAATCCAGTCGGGAGCACCTTTACATCCTTTATCATCTAATTTCTTTTTATCACAGATAACGGAGATATCCGGCTCTACGTAGGTATTAGTGTTTTCATCCAGATAAACAGCAAAAGGAGCGGGATATACTTCACAAGCTCCATGATTAATATCAATGTAGTTGGCAATGACTTGATTTAATTTGCTGATGATCTTCTGGTGCGTTCTGCTGGGAGGTGACATATAGAAAATCTCACCGTCAATCAGCTCTGCCCTGGTGCCCTCCGGCAGTGCATAGATATCCTCAATAGTATACATCTTTTCTTGTGGCAATGGCATAGTAACACGTCCTTTCCTAGTTAGAGTGTTGACAGATAGTAATCGGTTATTCTATAAAAGCTATTCAGAATCTTCTTGTGAGTGATCAGGGACGTATTCTATCAGGTCCCCCGGCTGGCAGTTTAACTCCTCACATAGTACAGCTATGGAATCCGTTGTAATGCTCTTTTCCTTATTCTATCACAATTATATACGGTTTAAAATGCTAATCCATATATTATTGGAGATGCCTATCTCGATTGATATCCCGGTAAGATGTAAGGTCAGAGACCAAATACAGCGACTTATATTAGAATTGTCTACTGTTCTTAGATATTTAGAATTTAGCCGCGGTAACACCAGCTATATAATAAGACAAGACAAAGGAATCACAGGGATTTATCTTTCGCGCTGCCCCGGGCAGCGGGGAGGAGGCCCTTTTTGAGGCTGTCCGGTATAGACCGCAGATTGTAATAATAGATGTATATCTGCCGTTTATTGACGGACTGGTACTATGCCAGAGAGGCATTATCTATCGGCCTATCCGATTATCTGGAAAAACCAATTAATACGAATGGGATTTTAGAAGCTGTACTGCGTGTGTCCGGACAGATAGAACTGATAAAACAAAGCGGATCCCATAGGCTGCACGTATGCAGAAAGGACAGGGGAAATGGTTAGACGAAACCTGTCCGGCATACTTAATATTTTACTAGATCTATGGTATGATAGCTGTGGCTCTAAAATTTCCCAAAAGGGAGAGCGTTATGAAGACAATAAAAAAAATATATAAAAACAGCAAATTCCAGTCAAAGCTTATGATGATATTCGTTCTCACAGCTTTGCTGCCCATTGCCCTTATTCTGACGGTGTCTTTTGTTCTGAATGCGAAAAATATGACAGATAAAGTTGACCAGCTGATGATAAATAATCTTATCAGGATAGCAGACAGGACAAATCTCAATTTGCAGATTTATACCAATTCTCTCTATCAGATGTATCAGGATGAGATCATTACTGAAAATATTAAGATACTGATGGATGACAGCAGTTCTGAGGCTGTGGCATACAATAAAATTAATAATCGTCTGAAGCAGTATAATACAGCCGAGTCTGGGATCCGGTGCATCAGTGTGATCTGCAGCGACGGAAATGCTGTGGTATATGATTTTGAGACGGATTCCTATATGAACAATCTGTGGAAGGATTATAAAGACCTGCGGAAGATACCGCCTTATAAGGACGCCATCCACGGCACGGGCTCCACGATTACCCCGACTATGACCTTTCAGGAGAGAGGGGAGAAGAAGCATTATTTTCACATTTCCAAAAAGGTATTTGATGCTGACAGGCTGGAACAGGGAAGTATAGCAACCATTGTTATGACCATAGAAGAGCAGGTGCTCAACAGCATCTGCAATACCCCTGAGCAGGAGGAGGGGATGGGGATCAATTTTACTATGACAGAAGAGGATGTCATAGTTACATATCCGGATGCGGCATTTTCAGGTATTATAAAAGATCCAAAGATGCCTATAGAAGACTTTGTAGAGGACACCGGGGTTATGAAAAACAGGAATTTGGCTGTGAATTCCTATGAAGATCCGGTAACCGGATGGACCTTTTACAATGCATATAACAAGGATTTTATGCTGAAGGATGTTGTGAGGGCACAGCTGCTTTATATTATGATAGGGGTGGCTGCAATTGTCGGGTCCTCTGCTGCTATCTTCTGTCTGGTGAAGGATATTAACAGATCGGTACATCAGGTGGTTGATGGGATCAAGGAAGTACAGAAAGGGAATCTTGATGTGACGATTCCCATTACTCAGCACGACGAAATCGGGGATATCGCAGAAAATTTTAATGAGATGACAGCAAAGGTAAAACAGCTGATCCGGGAGGTGAAGGAAGCGGTGGACAGGCAAAAAAATGCCGAGCTGCGGGCCTTAGAAGCACAGATTAACCCTCACTTTCTGTATAATACCCTGGACTCTATCAACTGGATGGCCATTGAACAGGGGGATTATGAGATCAGCAGGATGCTCCGAAATTTGGGGGTGATACTCCGGTACAGTATAGATAAAAGCAATGGAATGGTAACCATCAAGGACCTGGAGGACTGGATTGATAAATATATAAGCCTTCAGCAGATGCGCTTTGAGGGGGTGTTTACCTGTGAGGTGCACGTGGAGGATGCGGCAAGAAAAAAATGGATTTATAAATTGCTGCTGCAGCCTTTTATTGAGAATGCCATTCTTCACGGTTTAAAAGACATGGATGGAGACGGGCTTCTCCGTGTGGACATCGGCTTGTCCCCGGGGGAGGACAGGATACTTCTCATTATTGAGGATAACGGCAAAGGAATGCCTGCAGACCTGGTAGAGCTTTACAATGATCCCGTTAGAGCTGTTGAGGACGAGTCGGACAGAATTGGCCTGCAAAATGCATTCTCCAGGCTGAGAATGTATTACGGAGACCAGGCGGAGTGGCATGTAAACAGCATATCCGGTATGGGAACCGTAATAACCTTGCGGGTGCCAATTATAGATGGGGGTAAGTGATGAGAATATTAGTGGTGGAAGATGAAGTTAAAATCCGCAGGGGGATGGCGAATTTAATAGAAAATCATACGGAACATACCGTGGTCGGTGAGGCAAAAAACGGAAGGGAAGGACTGGAGCTGACAGAATTATATGAACCGGATCTAGTTATTACAGACATCAGGATGCCTGAAATGAATGGACTGGAAATGATCCGCAGGCTTTACGAGCAGGGTTCGGACCGGCATTTTGTAATTTTAAGCGGATACTCAGAGTTTGAATATGCAAAGCAGGCCATACGATACGGGGTGGATGACTATCTGATTAAACCCCTGGCCCCGGAGGACGTTATTTGTCTGCTGGACTCTATCCAGAAAAAAATCCTTCGGGAAAGGTCTGCCAGGTTACAGAATTCACCGGAGAGAGAGCTGAGAGATCTTTTGATCCAGAACGAATACGATTCATGTAAGATCCGTGAGATTGGAGAAGCCTTATGTCTCCCGGTCTCAGGCACGTTCCGGCTTTTATGTGCTTACACTGGCTGTGCCTCCCAGGAGGAACGGAAACAGTGTGTGCAGAGATTCGGAAAGCTCCGGGGAAAGTTTCCTGAACAAAGGTTTTATTACTTTTACATAGAGAATACCCGGGAATTTATCTGCCTGACAGAGAATACAAACTGGGAAAGCGTAAAAGGAGAGCTGGAACGCAAATTACTGCAGAACGTACTGTACAGCCATGGATGGGTGTGGACAGAGAATGCTTTTGAAGGATTGGAAAATATAGGAATTACCTACCAGAAGGTAAGGGAACAGTACTCATATGGCATGATACTGGGAGATACTGGTTTTATAAGTAAAGAGAGAATCCGGGAATATCGGCCCGGGACGTATGTTTACCCGGCCAATCTGGAGCATCAGCTGCAGACTGCATTTTACGGAGAAAAGAAAGAAGAGGTATATGAGGCGGGACAGAGATTTATTCACTATATGGGAGAACTGAGAGTGAAACCCGATCAGATAAGGGAAGGATACATGAGAATGGCACACTTTATGTTAAGCCTCAGCCAGGAGGGGAACAGGAGGCTTTATGAACAGCTGCTTAACCTGAATCTTATGAAAAGTATGGGAACCGCGGTTACCCGAAAGGAGCTGGAGGATATTCTCAACAGAGAGATATGTATCCTTGCATCTGGTTTAAGCCAGAGAGAAAATATCAGCAACTATACGATTAAAAGGGCCTTAGATTACATCAGAAACCATTATCAGGAAAGCATTTCCCTGGAGAAGGTGGCTGCCAGTCTGGATATTACCCCGGAATATCTCAGTACCCTGTTTAACCGGGAGATGGAGCAGAACTTTTCCGTTTTTCTAAAAAGGTTCCGCATCAGCCACGCGAAACGCCTGCTTAAGGATACCGATAAAAAAATCTATGAGATTGCGAAAGAGGTTGGATATACGGATGCTAAGTATTTTAACCGTGTCTTTAAGGATGTAGAGGGAGTCTCACCGGGTGACTACAGAGCGCTGCAGTGAGGAAAGAGGAATTATGAAAAGATTACATATGTGTATAGGACTGGCAGCTACTCTTTTCGCGGGTATGCTGACGGGGTGCCGGGGAGGGGATGACTCGCCGGAGAAAGAAAGGGAACGGGAAAAGATTGAAATATGGACCTATTTTGAAACAGATGCCCAGTGCAGCGCCCTGGAAAAGGTAATCAGTGGGTTTAACCAATCCCAGAACAGCTACGAAGCATCCTGGAAGTATGTACCTATGACGGAGTTCACCAAAAAACTATCTATGGCATATACGGAGAAGGCGCTGCCTGATGTGGCAATTATTGACAACCCGGATATGTCAGCCTTTATTAAAATGGGGCTGTTTGAGGATATCACGGGTTTTCTGAAAAAACTTGGGGTTAAAAAGGACTACTATCCGTCTTTGGTAGAGACGGTTTCCTACGGGAGCCATATGTACGGTCTTCCCATGAACTGCAGCAACGCCGCTTTGATCTATAATAAAGCGATGCTGGAAGAAAAGAATATAGACCCTCCGGAGACCTGGGAGGAACTGGAACAGGCGGCTGGGGCTCTGTCAACAGAGTCCTGCAGCGGATTTCTTATGTCTGCGGTGGAAGGGGAGCAGGGGGCGTTTCAGATTCTCCCCTGGATATTATCGACCGGTGAGAACACTTCAGAGATAGGCGGCGAGGGGACCGAAAAAGCGTTGGCGTTCCTGAAACGTATGATTGACAATAATTATATGGCGGGAGACTGTATCAATATGTCTCAGAATGATGTGGGCAGGGTATTCGCGGAGGGGGGCGCTGCGATGATGGAGAATGGCCCGTGGGTATTGCCTATGCTGGAGGAAAAAGGGATTGCCTATGGGGTCAGTCCCCTGCCGGTGGATAAGAACAGCAGTGTGATAGTAGGCGGTGAAAATATGGGGATTCTAAAGGGAAAAAATGTAGAAGGAGCTAAGAAATTCCTGGAGTATTATAACCAGGATCAGGTGATGCGGGCATTCTGTCTGGAAGCGCAGATTCTCCCCGCAAAAATAAATATAGAGATACCGGAGGATACAAATCTTCAGGTATTTAAAGAGCAGATGGCAGGGGCAGTCGTACGGTCTTCCATTCCTTCCTGGAATGTTTTATCGAAACAGCTTTCCCAATCTGTGTATCAGATGGTAGCTGAACAGAAATCGCCAAAAGAGGCAGCAGGCATGTTAGATGTACGGAAATAATTGGATTTAAGTTGAAGATAGTCCACTATTCTTAAATAATTAGAGTTACCAAAAGAGACAACCTCTCTTATAATAAAGCGGCAAAAACAGGCAGTAACTTGTACGCTTTTTATAAGGGGGGTTTTGTTTATGAAAAGGAATTTTTCTACTTTACACAATGAAGGAGCTGTATATGCTCTTACATCCCTGTTCCCGGGATGTGGAAAAAGGGCTTATATGGGAAAAAATATAGCTGAAAGGAGAAGTTTAGATGCGTAAAAACAAAATGCAGATGCTGTCACTGCTTCTGGCAGGGACAATGGTTTCTACTACTGTACTTCCTCCGGCCTCCGTACTGGCTGCTGAGGAAAATGGCATTGTTGCAGAAGAGGGCTTCGAGGATCCGGAAAGCGAACCTGCACCGGAAGAGCAGGGGGATACTGCGGCTTACGGAATGGAGCTTCAGGAAGAAGAAGGCATCAGTGCACAGGCGGAAACAACAAAAAAACAGATCGTACATTATGATTTCCAGGAAGTAAACTCTACCATAGTCAAGGATGAGTCTGAGGACGGGACAAGAGCCGGTGTAATCCGTAATATGGATAAGGGAGGAACGGAAATTGTTGATGCCAATATTTATGGGAATGATGTGAGAGCATTATCACTCCCAGGGGGAGAAGACGGGGGGTACCTTGAACTTCCCACAGGTATTTTTAATAATATGGAGAGCGCAACCATTAATTGCTGGGTAAATCTACCTACGGATACCGCCTATCAGAGGATTTGGGACTTTGGTTCTGATACAAGCAAATATTTGTATCTGCTGTCTGACGGTGCCAATGATGGAGCAAAGGGCTATGCCGCAGCTATCACTGTGAACGGATGGGGTGAGGAACAGGCAGCCCAGAAAGAAGAGGGCATTGAAAAAAATAAATGGGTGCTCACCACAGTAGTTCTGGACGGAGCCAATCATACTCTGACACTCTATGAAAACGGACAGATGGCAGCCCAGAAGGAGGGGCTTACGGCTGGGTTAGAGGATCTGGCAGAATCTACCCGGAATTATATCGGCCGGGGACAGTTTTCAGATCCTGCAACCAAAGGACTTTTTGCGGATTTCTCTATTTATAACTATGCAATGGATGAGGATGAGGTCAACAGCTTATTTGACGTGACCGATGAGGGAATTGTCTCAGCAGATCTGGCAGCAATTGACCTTGGGGATCTGTCCCAGATAACTGAAGATCTGACGCTCCCTGAGACAGGAGCTAACGGATCACAGTTTGTATGGAGCTGTGACAAAGAAGACGTTATTAATCCGGCAACAGGTGAGGTTACCAGACCTGAAGCAGGCCAGCCGGATGCTGCTGTAAAATTAACAGTGCAGGGATCTTACGGGACTGCCCAGAATGTAGAAAGAGTCTTTGATATCATCGTGCCCGCAGTGCCTGACGGAGATAAAATTGTAGCCCATGATCTGGAGGCCCTTGATTTGGGGGATCTGAGCGCACTGACCAGCAGCCTGAAACTCCCGTCAGAGGGAGAATGGGGATCTGCTATTACCTGGGACACATCAGATCCTGAAGTAATCACCAAAGAAGGTGTTATTACAAGACCGGAGATAGGAGAGGAAGCCAGGAGTGCGGTACTTACAGCTACGGCAAAAAAAGATGGTGCGGAGAATTCCAGAGACTTTGAGGTGACAGTTCTTCCTAAGGTTGAGACTGCATCCATTGAATCCTACTCTCCCATTACGATTAAGACCAGAGTCGGTGTCTCTCCTTCTCTGCCTGCCTATGTGACGGTTCAGTATTCTGATAAAACATCCAAAGAGCTGAAAACCATATGGCCGGCAAAGATTGATAAAGAAGACTACAGCAAAGAGGGAACATTTAAGGTATCCGGAAAGATTGTAGATGAGGCTATGCCCATTGAGGCAACGGTAAATGTTGTAGATGAGGCCCAGACACCTCTGGAAATCCAGGCAGAAACCATGGATCTCAGTGAAATTACTCTGGACGGGGATTCTATTCTGACACAAAACAGGGAAAGAACTGTAGAGTACCTGAAACTTTTGGATAACGACAGAATGCTTTACAACTTCCGCGCGACTTTCGGACAGGATACAAAAGGTGCCAAGCCTTTAGGCGGATGGGATGAACCTAAGGGACTCCTCCGCGGACATTCTACCGGACACTATATGTCCGCGCTGGCTCTTGCATACGCATCCACAAAGGATGAGGAGCTGAAGGCCAAGTCCGAAGAGATGATTCATGAACTGCGTACCCTGCAGCTGTTGTCAAAGGGAAATGCTGCAGATTTTAAAACAAAGGGAACTCCTCAGAATGCAGACCAGAGCATCTGGAGCACAAACCCTGAGGAATGGGGGGAAGGCTTTATCAGTGCGTACTCTCCTGATCAGTTCGCGCTTTTGGAGCAGTATACACCGTATGCAACTATATGGGCACCCTATTATACCTTACATAAGATAATGGCCGGTTTCCTGGATACCTACCAGTACACAGGAAATGAAGAGGCGCTTGAGGCGGCCATGGATCTGGGAAGCTGGGTATACGAACGTCTGAATGCGTGTACCCCGGAGCAGAGAGAGCAGATGTGGGGTATGTACATTGCCGGCGAGTTCGGCGGATTTAATGAGTCCATGGCAAAACTCTATAACATTACAGGAGATGAAAAATATCTGGAGGGTGCAAAATTCTTTGACAACAAGAAGTTCTTTGACAATCTGGCGGCAAATGTTGATGATATTCAGGGACGTCATGCAAACCAGCACATACCACAGATTGTTGGGGCTATGGAAGAATATAAAGCAACCAAGGATCCCTACTATTACAATATCGGCAAGAATTTCTGGGATATGGTTACCAGCAGATATGCGTACTCCATCGGAGGTGTGGGCAGAGGGGAGAACTTTAAAACTCCTTATAACCAGGCCAATGATATAGAGTCTGACAGAAACTGTGAGACCTGTGCCGCATACAACATGCTGAAGCTTACAAAGCAGCTGTATCAGTACAGCCCGGATGATGCCTCCTATATGGATTACTATGAGAGGACCCTGTACAACCAGATAATTGCATCTCAGAATCAGGAGACGACCTCCAGCATGCATAACGGAACCACCTATATGCTTCCCATTGGCCCGGGCGTCAGAAAATCATACGGCGGTGACTATGACTCCTTTACCTGCTGTCACGGTACAGGTATGGAAAATCATGTGAAATACCAGGAGGCAGCATACTATAAGGGCAATGATACACTTTATGTAAACTTATATATGCCATCCACCGTACAATGGGAGGAAAAGGGAGTATCTGTTAAGCAGGAAAACCAATTCCCCTCGGAGAGCACAAAACTTACCATTAACGGTGACGGAACATTTAAGATGAAGCTTCGTGTGCCATATTGGGCAACCAAAGGATTTACTGTGAAAGTAAATGGGGAGGAAGTGAAGGAGACAGCCGCTCTGTCCTCATACCTGGAACTAGACAGAACCTGGAAAAACGGTGATGTGGTAGAGATTACGATGCCTTTTGACTATCATCTGGACAAAACTCCCGACAAGCTGGAGGGCAGTACAGTATCCAGCCTTATGTATGGACCGCTGGTGATGGTAGCAAAAAATAATAAGACACAGTGGCTTTCCCTGATTCTTTCTCCGGATCTGTCTCAGTCGATCAAAAAAGCAGACACAGAAGACGGGCTTCCTACATTAAAAACAAATGGTATGACCTTCGTACCAATGTATTCCGCATATAATTTCGCCTACCATACGTACTTTAAGACGGTAATGTCTGACGAGGGCGGAGATGCGGAGAACTGGTATACACTGACGCTGAACAACAGAACGCCTAAGTTCGGAGGTGTTACTGCAGATAAGGTTAACATTCCGGAAGGCGGCAATGTGGTGCTCACTATGACCCCAAATGAGGGCTATATGGTAAAACAGCTGCTGATTGACGGCGAAGCAGTGGAGGTAGGGGAAAATAACACCTATACCTTAGAAAATGTAACAAAGGATATAACGGTTGAGGTCAGCTTCCGTCTGATTAACCCGCCGGATAATGATCCTGACAAATTAGAGGCTACTGCAAACGCAGAGGCAAGCTATTGTTCTTCCTGGGAGACACTGGATGCCGTAAATGACGGAGTTGTCTCAGAAACTTCTCTGGGGAATGGAGTAAAACACTTTGGAACCTGGGGAAATCACGATGCAGAAACAGAATGGGTAAGCTATACCTGGGATAAGCCTGTGAATATTCATACCGCAGAAATGTACTTCTTTGACAACAGTGTGGGGGGAGACGGCGGTGTCCAGGTACCATCTTCTTATAAATATGAATATCTGAATGACAACAACGAGTGGACAGAGGTATCCAACCCTGACGGTATGAAAACAGAGATGGATAAGTTTAATGTAACAACCTTTGATCCGGTGGTGACCACTTCTTTCCGGGTAACTATGGTGAAAAAAGCAGCGGGCGTAGGCATCATTGAGTGGAAGGTAAAGGGCGACAGGATGGAGCCGGAAGTAAAGGAATACACAGTTACCTTCGTAGACAAAGACGGAAAAACAATATCCACAGCTAAAGTAAAGGAAGGAGATGCAGCCACAGCACCGGAAGCACCGGAAGTACCGGGATGGGAATTCACTGGCTGGGACAAAGATTTCTCCAATGTAACTGGGGATATGACAGTCAAAGCCCTTTATAGGGAAATCGTTAAGCCCGGATGGAATCAGGATGCGCAGGGCCGCTGGCAGTATGTTAACAGTGACGGAACACTCACCAAGCACACCTGGCAGCAGATTGGAGGAAAGTGGTACTATTTTGACAAGGATGGCTATATGCAGACCGGCTGGCTGCAGTTGGGAAATACTTGGTATTATCTGAACAACAGCGGAGCGATGGCAACGGGCTGGCTGCAGTTGGGAAATACCTGGTACTACCTGAAGAGCAGCGGAGCAATGGCAACGGGCTGGCTGCAGGACGGAAAGACCTGGTATTACCTGAAGAGCAGCGGAGC
>NZ_FQVI01000020.1 GCF_900129135.1 Lactonifactor longoviformis DSM 17459 | reverse complement strand
CAAGTCAGCTCGAGGCTCCGTTCCCCTCAGCTAAGTCCTACCAGCTGCTAAACTCGTCAGGAAAGCCTTCCTCGTTAATCAGCTGGTGGACTGGATCTTCGGCTCACTCCGCTTAACCTCCCTGACTTGTCCCTATCCCCCGCCCCCTGGCCCTGTCCCCCCGGTGCTCCCTCCTATATCCTGGCAGAGACTCACTTCACATTCACGGAAAACGGGTGGGGAAGGTCGAGAATTGTACACTTTTCCTTTTGTTTCGCACTATTAGTAGCCCGATTTTTTGGATAAACAACCTAATCCGTTGCAATTATTAATTCCATTCTCTTTGGCAATATTACATCTATATTCTATCTGACAATTTTACAGCCGTATCCTACACGGAGGATATCATTCCCCTTCTGATAAATCTCCCCCTGGAACTCCCTCCCGCCCGAACCAGCCAGCCCGCCGCCGCGGGTTTTCTCTCACCGTCCCCCTGCCACCTACACCTGCCGTCCAGAAATACCTTGAGCCGAAGTCCAAATGCTGCACCATTAAATCCCAATTATTGCAAAAAAACACGGCAAAGCAAGCCGTCCCAGCTCACATTGCCGCACTCAATTTCTATTCTAATTCACTCGCAGAGATACAAGTCCCGTCTCTCCAGATTCTTTCCAGATCGTAGAAAAGCCTGTTCTCTTCATCGAAAATATGAAGCACAATATCCCCGTAATCCATTAAAATCCAATTTGCGTTCTGGTATCCTTCTATCTGCTTTGGTTCATATCCTGCTTTTCCCAGGAATTCTTCCACGTTGTCAGCCATTGCCTGCACCTGGTTGCGGTTGGATCCGCTGGTGATGATAAAGTAATCTGCCAGTGTGGTAATTTTTTCAATATCGATCACTTTTATATCAATTGCCTTTTTATCCTCCAGGGCATCGCAGGCAAGACGTGCCATTTTTTTACTCTGATTCATTTGCCGTTTCCTCTCTATGTCGTTCATTGTGTAATCTCTCGTAGTAGTTAAAGGCCTCTTTGGTAGCTGTATCAATTTCTCCGGAATTGCCTTCCAGATAGGCTAGTGTATCCTTTAATATCTCGTACATACACTCATCCAGATCTCTAAATGCAAGTCTGCGTATCTGACTGAGGTGCTGTGCCTTGCATCGCATAGGTTCAATGTAGTCTGCAATATAAACAATCTTCTCCAGCGTATTCATTTCCGGCTTTCCTGTGGTATGATACCTGATGGCAGAAAGAATCCCGCTGTCTTTTATCTGGTATTTCTCTTTGGCTAAAAATGCGCCCAGCTTGGCGTGGAGAAGAAAAGGATTCCGCATCTCAAAGGAATTTATTTTTATCCCGTATTTTTTACACAGTCTCAGCTTCTTCTTGTTTGGTATGCATTTGGCACAGTCATGCAGAAGACCAGCTGTCTGTGCCTTCTGGACATTTTCCCCATGGGCCATTGCCAGGCCTGCACTGGTGTACATTACCCCCATAGTATGCCGGAAGCGCTCCTCATCCAAATCTTTTTTTAAGATTTTGGTCATTTTTTCGATGTTGTAGTTCATACCTCTTCACTGTCCTTATAAATCTTGTGTTCTCTGATATAGTCCATCACATTATCTGTGAGATAATACTTCGTAGTTCTGCCGTCCTTTACCCAGGAGCGGAGCATTTTTGATGATACATCTATATTGATAGAATCCAGTTTTACAAAGCTGCCCTGAAACTTATAAGTCAGTTTCCACATGATTTCATCCAGTTTCTGATGGCTGGTATGATTTCTGGTGGCAACTACCACAGTACAGGCGTCACAGATTCTTTTAGGCTCCCGCCATTTATCAAAATCAAAGAGGGAATCTGCACCCAGAATGAAATAAAACGCAGTATCCGGATACTGGCTTTTCAGGCGCTCTAACGTTCGATAGGTATACGAATACCCATCCTCGTTCATTTCTATCAAAGAGAGCTCAAAATGGGGGTTAGAGGCGATTGCCAGACGTACCATATCGACTCTCTCACTGTCCGTAGCCCTGCCCTGACGGTTTTGCTTGTGAGGGGGATTCCCTGCCGGCATAAACCATACCTTATCCAGCTGAAACTGCTCATAGGCAGTTTCACCAAGTATGAGGTGGCCGATGTGTATGGGATCAAAGGTTCCGCCCATGATTCCGATTCGTTTTTTTTCCTGATTCATGATAGTCTTCCTCGTAAGGTGCTGTATCTGCCTGCTTTTATTTGGGAAGTTCTATTTTTTTCTTATCTTTTTTTCCTTCCTTATACAGCACAATCTTTTTTCCAATCACCTGAACTACCTGAGATCCTGTTCTCTCCGCAAGAATCTGGGCCATGGCCTTTGGATCATCCATACAGTTCTGAAGCACAGAAATTTTAATAAGTTCTCTGGCGTTCAGTGCTTCTGCGACGGATTTTGTATTTTCCGGCGTCAGGCTGGACTTGCCGATCTGAAGAATGGGATCCACATTCATGGCCAGCCCTTTTAAATACGCTCTCTGTTTACTTGTCATAAATCCTCCTATTTATAATAATCAAAATCAAATCCGTACATACGTACGGTATCTCCCTCTTCGATCCCGGCTTTCTCTAAATCTGCCAGTATTCCTCCTTCTTTGAGGAACTTCTGGAAGAAGGCAAACCCCTTCTCAGAGTCAAGATTCGTATATCCCAGCATCTTCTCAATCTTAGGTCCTTCCACAATAAAGATATGGGGATCTTCCTCACTCTTCACTACCGTGTAGGGAAGGTTCTCCGCAATCAGAACATCCTCAGGGAAGAACTCCTGTTCAAACACAATCGGCTCAAGCTCTGTATGATCCAGCAGCTCCTTTACATAATAAAGCAGCTCCTTCACACCCTGCCCGCTTACTGCCGAGATCGCAAATACACGGACACCTTTGGGCTCAAATTCTTTTCTGATAGCTTCTACGGGATCTTCCCCCTCCTGGTATAAGGCATCAATTTTATTAGCGGCGATTACCTGGGGACGTTTTGCAATCTCCGGATTGTAAGCCTCCAGCTCTTTGTTGATTTTGTGAATATCCTCAATAGGATCTCTTCCCTCTGTAGAAGCTGCGTCTACCATATGAATAATGACTCTGGTGCGCTCTATATGGCGAAGAAACTGGTGTCCCAGTCCCAGCCCCTCAGAAGCGCCTTCAATTAATCCGGGGATATCTGCAATGACGAAACCGTCCGTGCCTTCCAGATCTACTACCCCCAGATTGGGATTCAGAGTAGTAAAGTGGTAATTGGCAATTTTGGGACGTGCATTGGTCACTCTGGAGAGAAACGTGGATTTTCCTACGTTCGGGAATCCCACCAGCCCTACATCTGCAATTACCTTCAGTTCCAAAATTACGTCCAGTTCCTGGGCTGCCTGTCCGGGCTGTGCATATTTGGGCACCTGCATAGTGGCCGTGGCATAATGCTGATTCCCTTTGCCGCCTCTGCCGCCTCGTAATACAACCTGACGGCAGTTTTCCCCCGACATATCTGCAATTACTTTTCCGCTCTGGGCTTCCTTGATTACCGTACCTTCCGGTACTTTCAGCACAATATCCTGTCCGTTGCCTCCGTGGCACCTTCTTTTGCCGCCCTCCTCACCATCCTGGGCGGCATATTTTCTTTTGTGACGGTAGTCTCCTAAGGTATTCAGGCCCTCGTCAACTTCAAATATGACATCTCCGCCTTTTCCTCCGTCTCCTCCGTCCGGCCCTCCGTTGGGAACATAAAGCTCCCTGCGGAAGCTTACATGGCCGTCTCCGCCTTTTCCGGATCTGATATATATTTTAGCTCTGTCTGCAAACATAATTCACCTGTTTTTTTCTTTCTTCTAGTTCAATCACAATCTTTTTACTGCATATTATAAGTATGATCAATAACATAAAAACCATGCAACACATTAGATGATTGCATGGTTCCATGTTATACGTGACTTATTATTCTGCTGATACAGGAACGATAGAAACCTGTTTCTTATCTCTTCCTTTTCTTTCAAAACGAACAACACCATCCACTAATGCAAATAATGTATCGTCTCCTCCGCGTCCCACATTCACACCCGGGTGAATCTTAGTTCCGCGCTGTCTGTAAAGAATATTGCCAGCTTTAACGAATTGGCCGTCAGCTCTTTTCGCACCTAAACGCTTAGATTCGGAATCTCTGCCGTTCTTGGTAGAACCAACTCCTTTTTTATGAGCGAAAATTTGAAGGTTCATCTTTAACATGTCCTTACACCTCCTTGAATATCAAATGAATGTATTCTTTGCCGTAGTTTTCCTGAATCATTTCTAATCCAAGAACCATTGATTTTAATAGTAATGCTGCTGTAGTACTGACAGGACCAGTAATCATACATTTTAAGTACCCATCCCTCTGCTCTCCCCCGAATTCATCCTCCGTAAAGGTTTCGATGGAATTCACAGCGTTTACAGTAAGGGCTGAAACCGCCGCGCAGATAATATCATATCCCTCATCGGCGTAGTCTGCATGTCCACTGGTTTCAAATCCTATATACTCACCGTCTGACCTTTGATATACAATAACCGTAATCATAATCGCCTGTCAGGAATTAAGCATTAATTTTTTCGATTTTCACTTTTGTGAACTGCTGTCTGTGACCGTTCTTTTTGTGATAACCAGATTTTCTCTTATACTTGTAAACGATAACTTTTTTCGCTTTACCGTTCTCAACTACAGATGCGGTAACACTGGCATCAGCAACATCTGCGCCAACCTTTAACCCGTCGTTGTTTACTGCAAGTACATCATCAAATGTAACAGTCTCTCCAGCTTCTACACCAAGCTTTTCTACTCTAATGATATCGCCTTCGGCTACTTTGTACTGTTTACCACCTGTTGCAATAATTGCGTACATATGGCACCTCCTATTATCATTACTCGCCAAATATGGTGGCTGCCTTCCTGTTGAATTACTCAGAAAGCAACGCTTCTGACCTCTTTGTGCGGCATCCGTATTATAATAGCACAAGATATTGTGTCCGTCAACTGTTTTTTCCTTCAAATTTCCAGCAGTTTACATATTCTGCCTTAAGAGATCATGAAACTGAGAATCAAATAAAATTCCGTAGAGTAAAAGCGCAAATCCCGCCGCCAAAATCAGTACGGTTGATACAATCAGCACTGTGATAATCATTCCCTGTCTTTTTTTAGGAAAAAAGGTGCTCCTGTATCCTTCCTCCCTATAGTGGAGCAGATAATTACCACCGTAAGCAGCAAAAGGCACACAGCAGGCCATAACCAGATAGACGCCGATGCTCGCCACCGGTACAGTATTCAGACTGGTCTGCGACAGATCACTCCCTGCTCGTTCCAGTATTTTTGCAGAATAGGAGGAGATGGCCAGTGGTACGTAGTTATTTACCCCGTGAAAAATGGCGGGATATACCATATTTTCCGTCTCCAGCATGACATAGGATAAGGCGGCTCCCAGAAGCGCGGTGGGCACGAATCTCCATATGCTCGTGTGAAAGATGCCAAACAGAATTCCCATAATAAGTACAATAAGCCACTTTTTCTTCAGCGGAAGCATACTGTGAAGAATGACTCCCCGGTGCACTGCCTCTTCACACACGGCAGGCATCACTACCGTAAACAGAAATCCAACCGCAAAGGGTACGGAACTGATCACGGAGCTTAGCCCTTGGCTTACCCCCAGCATCTCATCAGGAAAAAACCATGTAATGATTAATGTGAGTACCATTACTGTGAGAAAAGAAGCCAGCCAGAGAAGAATGGTTCCTGCTGCCTTGGAAAACCTGACTCTGCCTACGGGAAATATTTCTTTGAAATCAGCCCTGCATAGTTTTACGCAGACAATGGCCATTGCCAGAAGGAGCAGTTCAGTCATTGCAAGCCCGTACATGCCAAACTGCATCTGCAGAGGAGCCATAATAAAGTAAAAAGAGAACATCACCACTGCAAAAAACAGCAGGCCGTGATAAGGTCTTAATTTTCTTTTATCCATACGCAATTTCCCTATTTGGACGGTACAATCTCGATCCAGTAGCCATCCGGATCCGTGATAAAATAGATACCCATAGCCTCATTTTCAAACACAATGCATCCCATCTCTTTATGTCTCTTATGGAATCCTTCATAATCGTCTGTCTCAAAGGCAAGATGGAATTCACACTCTCCAAGGTTGTATGCCTCTGTCCGATCTTTCAGCCAGGTAAGCTCCAGGGTAAAATCGGTGGTCTGATCACCCAGATAGACCAGTGTAAAGGAACCATCCTCCGCATCTTTCGTTCTGACAGGCGTAAGCCCCAGAGCTTCCTTGTAAAAGGAAAGGCTCTTTTCCAGATTCAGTACATTAAAATTAAAATGTGCAAATTTCAGCATATTATTTCCCTCCTATTTCTTCCGCCAGTGATTTTCTTACTTTTTTTCTGGTTACTTCAACGATGTTAAGCTTCGTCATATCCACAAGTACCGTGTGAACCGGATCTCTGCGGAGATATTTTTTTAAAACATTCAGCAGCTCTTCCTGATGTTCCTTTCGCTCCAGGTTAATAAAATCAATCAGAATAATACCTGAGAGATTCCTCAGCCGCAGCTGTGCCGCAATCTCACGGGCTGCCTCAAGGTTAATTTTGCGGTAAGTTTCCTGCTGCTTTTTCTTACCTGTATATTTTCCGGTATTTACATCCACTGCCACAAAAGCTTCTGTCTGCTGGATCATTAAAAACCCTCCGCTTGGAAGCCATACTTTTTCTTTTGCCGCATTATCCAAAGCGCGCTCCAGAGAATAGAGCTTGTGAAGTGAGAGCAGCCTGTCCTCGTAGAGTCTGAGCTTTTCGGCATCTTCCTTCTGATACTCTCCCAGATACTCCCCAAGCTCAGCAAAAATAGCCGGAAGATCAGTGACAATCTCCTCCAGGGTATCCCCGTAGACATCCCGCACAGCCTGAATATAAAACGGGCTGGCTTTTTCCAGCAGACTGTAGCAGGTCCTTGTTTTGCAGATATCAAGCACCCGCCTCCAACGCTTTTTCAGGTATTCCAGTTCTGCCAGTATCTCCTGCTTCTCGGCCTCACCGCTGTTTGTGCGGACAATCAGGCCGAATTCCGCCTCCATACAGGGCGCCAGCCATTTTCTCAGACGCTCCCGGTCTTCCCCGTTCAGCTTAGAGGAGAGGCTGAGCTGGCGGCGCTGGCTGGTGAGTACCAGGTATTTGCCGGTAAAGCTAAGATTGGATGTCAGGTTATAGGCCTTGGATTTTAAAGGCTCCCGGTTTACCTGCACAAGAACTTCATCTCCGGCTTTTACAATATTGTCTTTTTTCGGATTTGTAAAGTAAGGAACTTCTTTTGATAAGGGCAGATAGCCTGTCACCCCCGGGGAAAGCTCCACAAAAGCCGCATCAATATTGGGAGATACATTTTTTACCTTTCCAATATAAATGCTGCCAAGCAAGGCTTCCTGTTCCAGAGATGAGAGCCGCAGTTCCAGCACCTTTCCTTCTTCCACAAGTGCGGTAACTGTCCTCTCCTGGGAATGTATCTGCATCTTTGTAATAATCAGCTTACTCAATTTCTTCTCCCAGTCCTTCCAGCGATACGAATACCGGCCGGCCTTCCGCCTGAATCTCTCCGTAGGTTTCGAGCCGATGGACCTCAAAGGCATACTCCAAAACAGAAACTGACAGATAGCCGGCAAAAGCTTCCATCACCAGTTCTGGTTTTGTATTATTCGCGCTTCCTGCTGCCAGTTTTAAAAAGATACTTTCCCCTTCTCTTCGCATCTCATAGATAAAAGGCCGGATATCAATTTCCTTTTCGCTTTTTTTGGTTTTTTTCCAGATGAGCAGCTGTTCCTGACTGTAAAAGTCAGCCAAATGCTCCAGAAACATATCCCTCAGCTTTTCCTGACCGGGACGGAAAGTTACCAGATAATCCGCGGCGGCCACCAGGGACATAGCTTTGCTGGCTTTGCCGTCATCTACCTTTTTTATACTTAAGATCCTCATGCCTTCCACCATAGCGGCGTTCAGGCGCTTTTTCATATCCTCTGAGTTTGTCGCAGTATTTACTTCCATATCGAAGTACTCTCCGGTGCTTGTGATGCCAACCCCCAAGGGTGCGGCAAAGGACATAATCATATGGGGACTGAAGCCCTCTGAAAAAGCAATGTCAATCCCTGCTCTGCGGATAGCCTTCTGAAAATACCGCATGATATCCAGATGTCCGATAAACTTCATGGATCCTTCTTTTGCAAATTTCACTCTAACCTTCAAGACAGACACCTCCTTTGTATCTTCCCGCACCGCAGCCGGAACACTGCTGCCTGCAGTTAGGCGTTATCTCTTCCTCTTTTGCACGGTTCCATTCCCGAATCAAAAACTTTTTGGTCACACCGATATCTATAAAATCCCAGGGCAGAATCTCTGTGACATCCCGCTCCCTCATGGTATAAAAATCCGGATCTACTCCCAGATCCTTAAAAGCCTGCTCCCAGGCCTGGGGTCTGAAGTACTCTGACCAGGAATCAAAAAGGCTTCCGTTCTCATAGGCCTTTCGGATCACAGGTCCGATCCTCCGATCCCCCCGGGCCAAAATGCCTTCCAGTACCGTAACATCTGCCTCATGCCAGTTATACTTAATGCTCTTTTGGTTCAGCTGGGCCCTGATGGCTTCTTTTACAAATCTGGCTTTATCAAGAAACTGTTCTTTTGTAAACATAGGAGCCCACTGGAAGGGGGTAAAGGGCTTTGGCACAAAAAAGGAAGTGCTTACTACAATCTGGCACTTTCCTTGGCGCTGCTCCTTTGGAATCTCGTAATATCTCCGGGCTATTTTCTCTGCCAGCTCGGCAATTCCTCTCATATCCTCCTCTGTTTCCGTGGGCAGTCCCAGCATGAAATACAGCTTTACTCTGGTCCATCCCCCTTCAAAGGCACTGCCCGCTCCTTCCAGGATATCCTGCTCGGTGAGGCCTTTGTTAATCACATCCCTAAGCCTCTGTGTGCCTGCCTCCGGTGCAAACGTGAGGCTGCTCTTTCTGATATCCTGAACTTTGCTCATAACATCCAGAGAAAAGGCATCAATGCGCAGGGAGGGCAGCGAAATATTGACGCCTTTCTTGTCAAATTCCTCTATTAAAAACTGGATGAGTTCCGGCAGCTGAGAATAATCACTGGAGCTTAGTGAACTCAATGAAATCTCCTCGTGCCCGGTATTCACCAGCATATCCTTTGCTGCCTGTTTCAGGTACTCCAGCTTTCTCTCTCTTGTGGGACGGTACAGCATTCCTGCCTGGCAGAAACGGCATCCGCGGATGCAGCCTCTCTGGATCTCCAGAGTTACCCGATCCTGTGTAGCTTTAATAAAAGGTACCACAGGGGCCTTTGGATAATACGTATCTGTCACATCCATAACCACCTGTTTTTCCACCTTCAGAGGCGCACATTCACAGGTAGGAGCAAAGGATGCGATGGTTCCGTCCTCGTGGTATTCCACCCGGTAAAAGCCAGGCACATAGATGCCCGGAATCCCTGCCGCCTTTTCTAAAAATTCTCTTCTGCCTCCGCCCGAGCGTTTGTTTTCTTTATAGACATCAAGCAGCTGATTGTATACTGTTTCTCCTTCGCCGATATAGAACAAATCAAAAAAGTCCGCCAGAGGCTCCGGATTATAGGCGCAGGGGCCTCCTCCTATGACAATGGGCATGTCCTCTGTTCTCTCTTTGGAAAGCAGGGGAATCTGGCTTAGATCCAGGATCTGGAGAACGTTGGTGTAGCACATTTCATACTGCAGCGTCAGCCCCAGGAAATCAAAATCTTTCACAGCATCCTGGGATTCCAGAGCAAAAAGAGGGATTTTCTCCTCACGCAGTACCTGATCCAGATCCGGCCAGGGGGAATAGACACGCTCACACCAGGTATCCTCTCTCTGGTTAAACATATCATAAAGGATCTGGATACCCAAATGGGACATGCCAATCTCGTACACGTCCGGGAAACACATGGCGAAACGGATATCCACCTTGTCTTTCTCCTTCATCACCGAGTTGACCTCGTTTCCAATATAACGGGCCGGCTTCTCTATATTTAGTAATATTTCATCGTTTAAGGCTAGTTTTCTCATTTTCTTCCTCTCGTTTTTTGATTGTCTTGTATCAATCAGGAGCAGCTGTCCTTTTTATGCGGCCCTATGAATAGATACAATTTTACCTATTATAAACATTTTACGGAAGAACTTCAAGTAATATCTCTCATTATACTATATAGAGCAGCCGAATCAGCTCCAGAATTTTTTTTGGAGGCTGCTGCTGGTTTCATGCGTGCTTTTTCCTTCGCAGGGAAATCTCTATATAAAGCAGGAACCATCCTGCACAATGAAACAGAAGAATGAAAATATCCTTTGTTACCAGGGCCGTACTGCCGGCTGTCAAGTCCATAATGCCCTCAAAAGCCGCCTGGGAGGGAATCAGGTAGCATACAGCAGAGAGAAACGGATGGCTGACTCCTACGAGAAAGCAGAGAATCGGAACAGCCATAAACAGCAGCATAATAACTTTGATATATACCACACCCATCATCAAATCCCTGGAAAGTCTGCCTACAAACAGACCGATAAGTGCTGCCACAAAAGAAGAGAGCAGAATCAATATCAGCATGAGGACGGCATTCTGCAGGGATAGCCGAAAGCAGATACAGGCTGTAAGGATTGAGGACAAACACCCACAGAGAAAGCCAACGATAATCTTCTGCAGAATATACTGGCTTCGGGTGATAGGTAAAATCTCGTTTATTAAGGCCACTCCGTCCTCCTTTTCAGAAACCATGTTCATTGCATTATAAGTACATCCCATAAACATAGCTATAATCAGTGTAACTGTGATAAACATATCCTGAAGCCCTGCCATCACACCAGGGCGCTCCAAAATCTGAACCTCTGCCCGCCTGGATGCATTCCGCTGTTCATACAGAGCAGGAAGCGTGTCAGCAGTCTGGCGAAAGATATCCAGCTCGTCGCCGGCACATATTGTTTGGATGCCATTCCCGTCCGCCTCCACTCCTATCAGATTTGTAGACGGTTCCCTAATTCCATTTATCAGTTCCTCAAGGGACGGATAAGCTGTCACTGTACCATATCCCTCCAGCCATGCAGCGGTTTCTTCCGGCATATCATCCCTCAATATTCCGAACTGAAGCTCCCCCAGGGAGGTAAGGTCGATGGAACCCACGTAATGCAGAGCCGCCGCAGCAAGGATTGGCAAAAGGAAGGTCATCAGACAAAACTTGTCCTTCCGCACACTTTTCAGCTGATAGCGCAAACCCTTCATATTCATGCCGCCTCCTTTCCCATTTCTCTGCGAAATAACTGATGCACGCCGGCATACAGTACTGCAATCATTGAAGCGATGCCCAAATAGTAGAAAGGACTGGATGCAGAGATGCCAAAATAAGCGTTTTTCAGTCCCATGTATATGTGATAGAATGGATGAAGCCCAATCCAATCCAGCTTTACCGCCGTATTTGCGGAAAGAAACACCGGGGTTGCAGCAAATATGGCTATCAGCAGATAGACCAGAGTAAATTGCCGGAAGTCTTTCAGCAGCAGGGCGCAGACCAGACCTGTCAATGCCATAATCAGCGACAAGAGCGCCGTTTGAAAAAGGATTGCGGGCAATATCGGCATTGCAGCTGAAACTCCAAGATTGAGTATAGTAAGCAATACGGCAAAAACAAGATCAGACAGCAGAAACAGTATCAGCTTTGACAAGAGAAACAGATTTTCCTGTAAAGGAAGAACGGCATGGACACGTATGACGCCCATCCCCTTCTCCTTGAAAAGTACAGCAGCGATCCCTAAAAATCCGACCGCAGAGATTTCAAAAAACAACAGTTCACAGGTAATCTCTCTTCTTGCTTTCTCTTCCGGTGTATAAAGTCCAACATCCCCCGCAGTATAAGGGGCCGCCGGCTGCAAGAGAGACAGGGCGTAGTCAGCCCTATGGCGGTCAGCCTTTTCTGTTCCCCCGTAAAGTACAATCTGTATATCCCCAGCAGCGGCGTTGATGCCTACGCTGTTGGCATCCTGGTACAAGGCCCTGTCAAACGCTTCCTTCGAGGATACACGCCGAACCAGCGCCGAAGTTCTCTCCTGTGTACCTGCGGGATCGTACAAATACACATTATATATCTGAGTATCCATGAATCTGACATATCCAAAGTTTACATAAAGGGTATATAAAATTAAAAACCCCAGGGACACAAGAAAAAATCTGCCTGACCTCATAAGCCGGATGTCTTTCCCGAGCAGCGTACGAAAATATTTCATCAAGACAATCCCCTCCCTGTGTATTGAATAAACATATCTTCCAGCGTCGGTTCCTGGGAATGAATACTGATAATCTCATCATGCAAAAAGGACATGCCTGCCTCCAGTTCATGGATGTCAATTACTTTTTCTTCCCGTTTTCCCTGATAAAGATAGTCAATCCTAATGTGGCGATTGCTGTTTTTCTCTTTCAGATTCCCGGGGGTATCCAATGCCACGATTTCTCCGCTTGACAGAAAGGCTACGCGGTCGCACAGCAGATCTGCGTCCAGCATGTTATGGGTGGTCAGAAATACAGTTGTCCCTTTCCGGCGTTCTTCCTCAATGATTCTGCGGAACAGAACAGCTCCGGATGGGTCAAGCCCGCTGGTGGGCTCGTCAAGAAAAAGCAGTCTCGGATTGCTGATCAGCGCCCTTGCCATGCTCGCCCGCTGCCGCATCCCCTTTGAATAGGAGGAAACCGGTTTTTTTATAAAATCAGATTTGAACTCCAGCTTTTCTAAAACCTCCCCGATGTCACGCAGCTGTTCTTTGGGGTAGAAGGCGGAGAAGTATCTGAGGTTATCCACAGCGCTCAAATTGGAATACAGATAAGGAAATTCAAACAAAACGCCAATTTTTTGGAAAAATTCCCGATTGTGAACGGAAGCGATATCCTGTCCGAACAGAGATACTTTGCCTCCATGCCCTTTTAGGATCCCTGTCAGAATTTTTTGTGTCGTTGATTTTCCGGAGCCGTTAGGTCCCAAAAAACCAAATATTTCTCCATCTTCTACAGTGAAATTCAGGCCGTGAAGGGCTTTTTTGTCTTTCCCGTAGGAGAATGTCAGGTCTTTTACTTCAATCACTCTTCATCCCCCCATTTCTCCTGCTGCTCCTTTTTCTTTTCTCGCTGCCTCTTCCCCCACCATCTCATAAACTTAAGCTTAACGGGAATGAGGACTGCCAGAGCGATTACTATCACCAGCCACCAGTACCATGCAAGACCTAGTAATGTCATAAAAAGTTACCTCCCTTCTCAAAAGTTACTGTGATTAATTCTGTAATAATCATAAGAAAAAGAATTGAAGCCGTTGCAATGTCTCTGTGAAGACAGTGTAAAATTTCCAATTAAAAAAGGCTCCCGTTAAGGAACCTATCTATAGGACTATGCAGTTGCTGAAGGGACAACGGGGATAGAAAAATAGAATTGCACACCATCTGAAAGATTTTCCACCCCGTAGGGCAGTCCATGCATGTTCAAAATCTGTGACACAATCGCAAGGCCCAGTCCGGAACCACTGTATGTGGAATTCCTCTCCCGGTAAAACTTTGTCCAGATCTTCTGCAGATTCTCCTGTGGGATGGCGGGACCCTGATTATAGACTGAAAAATGCAGCAGCCCGTTTTCTTTTGTCAGCGACAGCTTCACAATGCCCCCCGGACGCACATTCTTTCGGGCGTTCACGATTAGATTATCTAAAACCTGCTCCATCCGTTTTTTATCTGCAGACACAAAGCTTCTATGCTCAGGCAGTTCATACTGAAGTTCAAAATCTATGTCCGGAATATCAAGTAAGAGACGTCCGGCCACGATCTCCACAAGCTCCACAAGGTCAAAGCGCTCCGGAGTAAGCTCTGAAGCCCCTGATTCCAGGGCCGAGAGATCCAGCAGAGCAGTAATAAGCCCGTTCATGCGCTCTGTCTCAGAGATAATGATCTTGTAATACTTCTGTCTTTCCTCTTCGTCGGCCTCATCCTGCAGTCCTTCTGCGAAGGCTCTTATAACGCCGATCGGCGTCTTCATCTCATGGGACAGGCTGTCTGCCAGCTCCCTGCGCTCCTCCAGCAGTCTGCGCTCTTTTTCTACCTCTTTTTCAAGCTGTGTGTTCGCAGCCTCCAGATTTGCAAGAGTCTGCTGCAGCTTTTCAGCCATTACATTCAGGTTTGCCGAGAGCTCTCCGAATTCATCGGCAGATGTGACAGAACATGCGCTGGAAAAGTCCAACCCAGCCATCTTTCGGGCCGTCTGGCTAAGCTTAATTACAGGTTTCGAAATAAAGTGCCCCATCAGGAAATCAACGGCAAGAACTATGCAAATCACAAAAACAAACCATAGGGCGAATGCAATATCAGGTGATATCTCCAGCTTTGTGGAAATAATATAGGAGAGAATGAGAAGAGCGCCGGCCAGCTTGGAAACCATTATTATTTTTTTACGGACGGTTCGGAGTGTAAAGCTGTCTCTTATCTTCATACGCCCACCTCAAACTTATAGCCGGAGCGGATAAGAGTGACAATACGTCTTCCTTCCTCCCCTAATTTCTGACGCAGGTTCTTAATATGCGCATCCACAGTTCTTGTTGTCCCCGCAAACTCATACCCCCAGATCCGATTCAGAAGCTGTTCCCGGCTAAATATCTGCTCTGGATTGGTCATAAAAAAATGAAGCAGCTCATACTCCTTATGGGTTAATGAAATCTCTTTGCCGTCCAAAAGCACCTTGTGAGAAGCCGGCACCACTGTAATCTTTCCTGCGTTTAAAGTATCCGGCGGCAGGGAAGCAATCCGGTGCAGCAGGACATTTACCTTTGCCAGCAAAACTTTGGGACTGAAGGGCTTCGTTATGTAATCATCTGCCCCATACTCATACCCCCGCAGTTTATCATCCTCGCTGCTTTTTGCGGTAAGCAGAATAATGGGCAGACTGCTCATCTGGCGGGCAGTCCTGCAGACTGAAAATCCGTCCAAATGGGGCATCATCACATCCAATATCATAAGGTCAACTGTCTGATTCTTCAAAATCACCAGTGCATCCACACCGTCATCCGCTGTGAAGCATCTGTGACCGCCCCTATTCATGAACTTGGCAATGATCTCCTGCATATTCTTATCATCTTCTACAACTAATATATTCGCTATAGCAGAATACCCCCTTTCCATATCAGCATCCTGAGGCTCCGCGCGTTTTATGTTCCGCTAAAGCAATCCCATGCCGTTTATTACTTCCACAGCGTTGTCAGCTTCTCTGTCTGCAACGAAAATAGCAACGCTGTCATTGATTCCCCGCCCCATACCATAACGCACTGCGGCCAACCCGGCATCTCCCATGTCCTGCTTATAGGCAGCAATGCCATTATTTTTCAATGCTTCTATTATCATATCTGCCTGCATGGTTCCGTCTGCTGTGAAAACTTTTACCGGCAGTACTTCCTTAACTCCCTTTGACGTGTCAGTGAACTCTCTTTTTCTTAATCGTCTGCTGCTAAAAAAGGCTAAGATTCTCAGAACAGCAAAACTCAATATCGCAATTCCTGTAAAAAATATGACCGCTGCGCGCACAGCCTGGGATGCCGTACCGCCTATTCGGAAGATATAAAACACATATGCGGCAGAAAATATGCCCGAACACACGATGCTCATTAAGGCATCCTTTGCGGGAGTACTTTGAATTCCCGAACCGTTTTCCCATGTGCCATGATACAGCATAATTCCTATATATGCTATGCCTCCGACAAGTAAGGCAAACGTTTCCCCAGCAACGGTCCACAGTTCCTTTGTTACAATTAACTGCACAATAATCAGGACTGCAGATAGCGCAAACATCAGGCCAAATGCCGTGTTTCCTGCTCTTACCGCCTTATCTTTTTCTGATTTACTGTACTCTGCGACCTTAGATAATGTCTCTTTTCCCTCTTGATCCATACTTTCGCTTCTCCTTTCTCCTTCTAAGATGTCATTGATTTCTACCTCGTAGAAATCTGCTATTTGAATCATAATGCTTAAATCCGGCATATTCGTACCCGTCTCCCAGCGGGATACACTCCTGCCGGATACAAGGAGTATTTCTGCAAGCTGTTCTTGTGTTAACCCTTTTTCCTTCCGGAGCTCCTTTAGAAATCTGCCGATTTTCTTTGCATCCATTGCCAATTCTTCCTTTCTATTTGCATAGTACCATCTTTTCGAATAAAAAACACGACACAAAGCGAGAAATACCGTTTTTCATCCCTAGACACAGGTGTCTGGGGATAAACTCTTGGTACTTCAGCACTCTTCCTGCACAAAAGCCGCATTGTGCAAAAAGAGCAACAGGACCCGCCCCATTGCTCCATAAGTATTATAGCACTATCAATCTTCTTATGCAAATTTTATAGCTTTTAGCAGCAACCGGAATTACGCAAAGCCGCCCGCTCCCGGATTAGCTTCTTTTCCCCATACTTTTGCTGCGCTCAGTTCCTTATGAAGATGCACGGCCATAGATACGGTGACGGCAGCCGACAGTATATCAGCAATGGGCTGAGCATACAGTACTCCCTGCAGGCCGCAAGCCATTGGAAGAAGTAAAATAACAGGCACAAAACAAATACCCTGCCGGCAGGCACCAAGGAAACACCCCTCTTTCGCCTTTCCCATTACCAGGAAGAGGAATGAGTACACAGTGTAAAAGCCAAAGAAGATAAAGGAAAGACCATTTGCTCTCAAAGCGGCTGCCCCCACACGGACCATCTCCCTGTCTCCTTTTGTAAACAAGGTCATGATTTGCGCAGGAAAGATTGCTGCAGTCAGGCCGAATACCACACAAAATAAGGTAGACCAGAGGATAGCGGTTTTGATTGCTTCATACAGGCGGTCAAACCTTTTTGCTCCATAACTAAACCCGGCGATTGGCTGAAAGCCTTTCAGAAATCCAAATACGATCAGGCTTCCCATGGACATAATTTTAGTAAACGGTCCCATCGCTGCCAGAGCAGATACCCCATACTCTTTCGCCGCATGATTCATCATACTGATAGAAAGACTGGTCAATACCTGAAATAGCAGTGTGGGAATCCCTACTTTCAAAATCTCGGACATAATTTCTCTGGAATAGTTGCACTCCCTGATGCGGAAACTGAATACACTCTTTTTTCGAAAGATATAGCACAAGTAGACTGCTGTGGAAACCATCTGTGAAATTGCCGTGGCAATGGCTGCACCTGCCACTCCCAGTTGAAGCACATAAATGCAGATCGGGTCTAATACCGCATTTAACAGGGCACCTGCCATCAGTGCACACATGGCTGTTTTAGACGCTCCTTCACTTGCTGCGATATTATTCATTGTGACATTAAATACGTTAAAAATCGAAAATATGATATAGATACTGGCGTAAGAGATTGCATAAGGCATAACACTCTCGATTGCTCCGAGCTGTTTTAAGATTGGTCTCAGAAAAATGACAGAGCAAACAATGAGTATTGCTCCCACCAAAATACTGCTGTACAAGGCGGTGCTGGCAACTTTGTCCGCTGTTTCCTTATCCCCCCGCCCAAGCAGCCTTGAAAGATAGGCGGCAGCCCCATTTCCAAACAGCAGCCCCAGACCTACGATCATTTGTCCCAGAGGAAAGGCCACCGTGACCGCACCCATCTGATCCGTTCCCAAACCACCCACAAAATAGGTATCCACCAGATTATACAGTGCGTTAATCAGCATACCAATCATGGTGGGAAGCCCCAACGACAGCAGAGCCTTCGGTATTGGCACACTTCCCAGAAGTTCCATTTTTTTGTTTGGTTGATTCATAATTAGAGTCTCCTTTCACTTCACACAAACTATAATATATACTACTATATATTACACTATACACGACGCTGCTTATGGTACTATAATTTATAGTATTTGTCAAGTAAGCACGGATGATATTTGCCGCTATCCGCTTCCCCCCCTTCATGATTTATCTTCAATTGATGCAAAATGTATTGACTTACACGTAACGTGATACTATATTCTAGATTTATAGAGGCAGAATATATGTTTGCCGGCACTCTGCCTCATACTCAATTACTAAGGAAACTGAAGGAGCTGATAGGATATGCGAACCACAAGCCAAGTTGCTGCATTCACAGGAATAAGCAAGCGCACCCTGCAATACTACGATGAAATCGGACTGCTAAAGCCAAGTAAGTTAACACAGTCCGGATATCGTCTGTACGACGAGGATGCTATGCAGAAGCTTCAGCAGATACTGTTTTTTAAAGAACTGGGGTTTTCATTAAAAGAAATACGTATCATAATCCAAAAACCTGATTTTGACAGGATAGCCGCTTTTAGAAAACAGAAAGAATTGTTCCTGCTAAAACGGAATCGTATAGACAGACTCATACAGCTCCTTACCCGCCTGGAGAAAGGGGAACATTGTATGGAGTTTAAAGAATTTGACCTGACAGAATATATCCAAGCATTGGAACAATTTAAAACCACCAATACGAAAGATATCATAAAAAATTGGGGAAGTCTTGAGAATTTTGATTTATTTATCCAGAGAGCCAGAGACAGGGAGGCTGAGATTGCCAAGCATGCAATCAAAGAGTATGGCAGCGTGGAGAACTATACAGAGGCTATGAAATACAACCTGGAACACTTCTCTGAACGCATGGAGGAACAGATTTCAGAGGAGACGAGAAAGCGCGCCCGGCAAATCACTGACCTATATAAAAGGCTGACTTCTGATATGCAGAAAGATGTCTCATCGGAAGATATTCAGACGATTGTAAGGGAACTGGTAAAACAAACGCAGGAAAACACAACCGCAGATTTTCTAGGACGAAACTATTGGGAGATGATTGTGGATACCTATTCCAATGACTATATCAAAGCTGTCACTGATACAAAATATGGCCCAGGCGCATCAGACTATATTGTCAGAGCTTTTCAATACTGGATCCGTCATAACTCATCATTCGAATAGTCTAAACAGTTCCTTCGTCACTGTGAATATACCGGGAAGTGCCCGGAGAACGGGCATTTCCCTAGTCACCCGGCTCGAATATCCTGACACAGGTAACGGCAAACAGGATGAGAAGATAAAGGTAAGCTCTTACCGGCCGGTTTTATTATTTAATCACTCTCCTGTTTTTATAATTAGAGTATACCACAAGCAATCCGCACAGCGCGCCAAAGAAAAGGAATGCCTGAATCATAGGTCCGAAATTATAGCTGCCTCCCTGCCAGAAATCAATGAAATCACTGCTGACGTAGCTCATCGGAAGGAAAGACGCCACACGCCTCAGCGCTTTGGGAAGCTGCTCGGTCTGTATGCCCATCATTCCGCAGAGAATCATGCTTCCAAAGTAGACAAACATGCTTATCGTGTACGTAGGGCCGAACTTTTTAAAGATATTAGATAGGCCGTGGGCAAAGAGGAAGAAACAGATTCCCATAACATACAGACAGCCTATGAGGCAGAGGGCAGAGGAGAGCTTAGGGCTCTGCAGATCTACCAGAATATAGGAGAACACAGAGTAAAAAATCAATCCTGCCGTCAGAGTTATGGTCTGTGCAATTATCTTGGCCAGCATAATACTGTTCTGTGAAAAACCAAACAGCTGCATCCGGACCGGAATCTCCTTCTCAAGTTCCTGGGAATAATTGGCGGAATGCCCCAGAAGGATTACTGCCATGGGAATAATCAGGCTCATAGTAATGAAAACTCCCGTGTTTGCCTCCCGCACCATGGAGGAAGGCACCTGTTTTCTCAGAGAGAATGTAATAATCATCAGCATCATTACCGGAAAGACAATTCCGAAAAATGCAATGAAAGGATTTCCGATTGCATTGCGTATCTCGTAGATAATAAGTCTCTTATTGCATGATTTGGTCTTCATAGGCGCTCCCTTCCCTCTCATAGTATGCCGCCTTGGCGTTGGTGGACATAATCTCTATGTCATTATCACTTCTTTTAAAGTTTACATTTTCCTGAAGCAGGAGCTCAGAGATTTTGTGCTCAGTCTCAAGATCCGGACAGGCAATCGCCAATAGGTGCTCCGGGGACTTAAGCTTCTTGTACTCCCTCAGAAGCTCCTGATTCTGTTTTGTGCTGTCTGTGATAAAAACCGATCGCCCGCAGTACTTCCGGAATAGTTCTTTTTTCTCTCCGAAAGCAATCACTTTCCCCTGATCTAAGATCAGAATCTTTTCTGCAAGCATTTCCAGTTCTTCGTAATAGTGGGAAACAATACACAGGGTATTGGACTTATTCTGGTACCAGTTTACCAGCTTTTCCATCAGCTTTTGCCTGGTTTCAAAATCCAGTCCGGATGTTACCTCGTCATAAAAGGTGAGGGGAGCATTCTGCAGCATTACCATAATGATGGTAAATCTCTGCTTCTGCCCTCCTGACAGATGGGAATATCGTTTGTGCAGGCATTTTTCAAATTCAAAATAGGATATCAGCTCCTGCAGTTCTCTGTTTTTTCGGATATTTGTATCCAGTATTGTCTCCATAATAGTTTTCACCGGCATAGTTGCCGCATAATGATTGGACTGCATATGCGCTGCGATCTGCTCCGGTTTTAGATTTGTGCGGATGCTTCCTTTGTAGCTGGTAAGTCCCAGAATGGATTTTACCAGCGTTGTCTTTCCTGCTCCGTTGGATCCAATGATGCCGATTCTCTCCCCCTCATGGATAGAGATGGGACAGTCTATCTGAAGTGCCAGCTGGCTGCCGTAGCGTACCTGAAGATTATGAATGGTTAACAGCATAGTTCTTCTCCCCTTTCTTTTTCTGTTAGTATCATAACAGAGCCATATGAAGTCTGTATGAAGATCTCATGGAGGTCCTTAGGGATTTTTATGTTCCTTTTTACTCAGATACATGCGGGCCAGTACGCCATTCTCCTCATTGGAAATCTCAATCTGAAAGCCGAGAAGCTCCATATAATAGGAAATCACATACAGTCCCAGTCCCCTGCCTTTCCGGCTGGTATCGCTGCTTACAAAGGGTTCATAGATATGGGGAAGCAGCTCCTCCTCAATATGGGCTCCTGCATTGTAGATTTCAAAAGAGTCCTCAGTCAGGCGTATGGTGATCTCTCCCTTCGGAGGCGTGTAGGATACTGCATTGGAGACGAGGTTATCCAGAATTTTCCGCATAATCTCCCCGTCTGTCTCTGCCTGTACCGGCTGCTCTTCACAGCGGAAGGTCAGCTTCTTTTCTCCTGCCGGTATCCGATAACTCTCCAGCACTTCCTTCAGCAGCAGGTTCATATTCACCGGTTCCCGCTTAATATTATCTGCTGAATGATTCAGATACAAAATATCCTCCACTATCTTTCTCATGGAGAGGAGCTGTCTTTTTACTTCCGGCAGGTATTTTCCAGTGTCTTTATACTTTCCTATTTCAGAAATCATGCCCTCTGTCAGCAAAAGCGCTGCAGTGATAGGTGTCTTCAGCTGGTGGGAGGAGGCCCGGAGAAAGACTTCCTGGCGTTTGTTCTCTCTGGCCAGTGACCGGTTCTTTGCTTCCAGCTCCTGATACTGCAGACGCAGCTTTTCATAAAGCTCATTTAATATAGTTCCCAGTTCTCCGATCTCATCTTTTTCATGGATTTCTAAAGGAGCCATCTCCCTGTACCCTGCCTCCTTTACATCCTCCGCATAGCCCGCCAGACGGATGATAGGATTGACAATCTTCTTAGAAAAAATCTGGGAGGCTATGAGTACCAGCAGAAATAACACAGCCGCAATCATGGGAAGGCTCCCGAAAACAATGGGCCGTATCTCATTCATCTGGGGTGTCATAACAGGCAGAAAGGAAAATATGACAGCGTCCTTTGTCTTCCCGGCTGCGATATATGTGGTATAATCATTGTCTTTATCGTTCATTCCTCCTTCAAAAACCACCATGGTATCTGAAACGATATGAACTTTTCCTTTTCTGGTCTGAATATCCTGCAGCTCTTCATCTGCATCTATCTGAACGGAAAGTAAATCTGAAAGAGGCCCCCCGTCCTCCATCCGCATACTCTCTTTCAATTCCTCAAAGTCAATATCCGGTATTTCTAAATCTGCAAAGCTGTCCGAATTCTCTACAGAATCTCTCAGCTGTTCCACTGCTTCTAAAAGCTTAGGCTCTTTAATATTTATCGTCAGACGGAATGCCTTTCCCGCCAGATAGATACTGTCGCCCTCCAGCGGGATTTCTAAAGTGGCAGAACCCGTGGGATTTCTCACTTCCAAGCCTTCATAGCTCCTGTTTTTACTGTATCCCTCCTGGACCTGGATAATGGATTCCAGATATTCCTGCCCTGCATATTCAACATAGAGGGATGGGAGCATGAATATAAAATAAAGGAGCACAAAAAGTACTAAAACCAAAGAAATCATAATGCTGTATAAGAACGTTTTTTTCGACAGGCGCATGTTATTTTCCTCCGCATGTTTCCTGGGAAGCATCAAACTGGTATCCCACACCAATCACGGTGCGGATACAGTTTTGGGGCAGTTTTTTTCTGAGATTTTTTATATGAGCATCAATAATTCTGTCATTCCCGATGTAATCCTCGTTAAATATTCTAAGAATCAGCTGCTCTCTGGTAAATACCTGCGTTGGTCTTTCATACAGAGTCTGCAACAGCAAAAACTCACTCAGCGTCAGCTCCAGTGTCTTCCCGTTATAAAAGGCCTGGTAGGCTTCCTTTTGGATCACCAGCCCATGTTCTGCCTGCACCGGGGTTCTGGCGGAACGTCTCAGTATGGTCTCCATTCGTTTCAGAAGAATAATAGGGGACACTGGTTTGATGATATAATCGTCCGCATATGCATTAAATGCCTTAACCTGTGTCTGCTCATCCCCCAGGGCTGTGAGCATAATGACCGCCATATCCGGATACTGCCTCCGAATGTGGCTGAGCACCTCCAGACCGTTTTTTTTCGGTACCATGATATCCAGCACAGCCATATCAAAGGGACATCCCTCCAAAGCCTTTACAGCTTCCTCTCCGTCCTGCACTTCTGTAACCTCATAGTTCTGCATTTTCATATATTCCGCTAAGACCTCGCGGATGGTAGGTTCATCTTCCATGAACAGTATTTTTTTCATACGCCCGCACCTTTCTATTTCCTGCTGCTTATTATAACAGATGTGTATGAATTTCTGATGAAGATCTCAAAAGCCCTGTACGTCCGTAAATCAACCAGACGTGCAGGGCCTTCTTCACTTATTCATCAGGCAATTCCCTTTTCAACCGGCGCAAGCAGGACTTTTCCGGTACCCCGGTATACATTCACCAGTCCTTCACCGGACGCCGCCGAGCCTACCAGTGTTTTTCCGGAACGTTCTACGGTAAAGTCCAGGCTGCCGCTCCAGGCAATGGCCATATTTCCGTCTACCTTTAAGACATCATTTTCCAATGCAATCTCAACCAGCTCTTCCCTTGGACAGGAAGACTCCAGGCAAAGTACTCCGCTCCCGCTGATGCCCAGGTTAAACAATCCCTCACCGCCGGCAACGGCAGAAGAGACATTAGAACGCATAACTGCTTTATGCTTCAGTTTGGCGTCACAGGCCAGAAAGAGTCCGTCATCCAGCACCACAGAGCCATTCCAGTCCTGAAGATCCAGCAAAAGTATATGCCGGTATGTAGGCTCCAGAACAAGAATTCCGTCTCCTGTATACTCTGGCTTTATGGCTGATTCTCCGGTCACCTTGCCCCGCACTGCCTTACCGAACAGATCACCTACGCCTTTGATGCCTGTGGTTGCATTGACATTTCCCACCATCCACTGCATCGCGCCCGCCTGCAGAGTAATGTTTGCTCTGCTGAGATCGCAGATCACCTGTCGTTTGCGTACATTCATTGCATTGCAGAAATAAGCTGTCTGTGCGTCACTGGGCATAACGCTTAAATCCCGCTCATATTCAATTACTGTAAAGGGACCCAGAGACGCCAGTGTCTTAATATCATCATTGTCAGTAAAATTGGAAATATGAAACATAATATTCTACCTCCCGGTTGTTTCATCCATGCTCGGTAATTTCACAGAGAACGGCTGAATTCTAACTTAATAGTAACAGTCAAATTCAGTATACAGGAAACCGGACGGATTGGCAAGGTATGCAGCAGGGTAAAGAACAAGAAAAAGCGTCTTGACAAACAAGAGGGAAAGGCATATAATGAACACTGTTCATATGGAGGTGAAATCTTGAATAAAAACGTTACTTCCAAAGAAGAGCTTGTTGCTGCTGCTTTGGAAATTGCCCGGGAAGAGGGAGTTCATAAAGTCAGCATCCGTAATATAGCACATAAGTGTTCTATTTCTGTGGGAGTACTGTACAATTATTTTCCTACGAAAGCGGACTTAATTTTTGCAGTTGTATCCCATTTTTGGGAAACAAGCAGTTCCATGTTACAGGATATTCACGTAAAAGACAACTGTTTTACACAGTATGTCGAACTGTTTTACCATCAGATAAATGTCAGTCTGTCTGATTTTCAGAGAGAATGGCTGACACAGATGGAAACTATGGCACCGGAGGACAAAGAACGGGGTAAAGAACTGGAACTACAATGTTTCAGCCGTCTGAAGTTTCTGCTTTTGCAGGTCCTCTCTTCAGATCCGTCGATCCCTGCATCTGCCTGGTCAGAGGAATATCCGAAGGATGAATTTATAGATTTTGTATTTTGGCATATGGTTCAGATGCTGAGGACAGGTCAAAAGGACTGTACCTTTTTTGTAAAAACCCTGCAGCGGATCCTGTACTGATACTTTCATAGGGGATCCGCTGTTATAATCGTCAATATGAACGTTGTTCATAAAAAGGAGGCAGTGTATGATACACAAAAAGTTTTTACTATTAATTGCCGGCTTAGTCTGGCTTGCGGCGGGAATTAACATCTTCCGAATCGGTGTGACAGCCAGTGTTCCTGCCTGGGATCTGTGGATGATATTCACAAGCTTTGCAATCCTTCTTCTGTTTCACTTTCTTGTATTTCGAAGAATGGTCAAAAAGCATACCCGGCGGATCCTTGGGTATCTGGAATCCCGGCAGCCTTTCTACCGTTTTTTCAACAAGCAGTCTTATGGCATTATGGCTTTTATGATGACGTTTGGCATCGGCCTTCGCCTTTCAGGCATTGTATCTGATATATTTATTGCCGTATTTTATACGGGACTGGGGACTTCCCTGCTGCTTGCGGGAGTCAGTTTTATTTTTCAGTTTGCAAAATTTACGCGGCCTGCATTAACGAAAGGAGAGATTTCACAATGATACTGGGAGAAACTATTTTTGATATTGTTTATTTGATTACCGTAATTACAATTGGGGTAAAGATGATTCTGTCTTCTCCCCGGAAAAGCCAATACTGGCTCTTTGGACTGATGGCTGTTATATTGGGATGCGGGGATGCCTTTCATCTGGTTCCCAGAGTCTGGGCAATGCATACCGTAGGGCTTAACGCTGCTGCCGCCCCTCTGGGATTCGGGCAGGCAGTAACCTCCGTTACCATGACTATATTTTACGTACTTCTCTATCATATCTGGGAGATACGTTACCGGCAGATATCAGTTTCCCCTCTGCGTATTACCGTCTACGTACTGGCCTTCCTGAGAGTCCTTCTGTGCCTCTTCCCGCAGAACCGTTGGATGAGCTCTAACGCTCCTCTGAGCTGGGGGATCTACCGCAATATTCCATTTTCAATACTTGGAGTGATTGTTTTAGTCCTGTTCTACAAAAAAGCAAAGGAAACTCACGATCAGGCATTCCGCTTTATGTGGCTTGCCATTGCCGTCAGCTTTGCCTGCTACCTGCCGGTGGTACTTCTAGCCGGCAAGATCCCCCCCATCGGTGCACTGATGATCCCGAAAACTTGTGCGTATGTCTGGATGGTATGGATGGGCTATTCGGCAATGAAAAACAGTTCCCCCTCAAAGTAGCACAAAGCCGGATAGCGCACTATCCGGCTTACCTTCTACCTAAATTCAGCTTTGTTTCTCGTCAAAAAATTCATATCCTTTCCATATCTGACAGCAAGATTAAAATCATTTTCCATGAATAATGCATACTCTGCGGGCTCTATTTTTGAGGCTTTTATCCGTTCATAAATTGTTAGATTCCAGGTATGTTTGCATTTTTTACATCTGTATATAAGCCATACATCTACTTTATTACCGTTTGCATTCACTCTGAATTTCCCTGAATTTATGAACTCCTGCTTTTTTTTGCATCCCCCACAGCGATGATATACCTTTAGAGAAGTCACTTTCATGGAGCAGCCTCACCGGTAAAGATAGTAGTCCTTAGGATTCTTTGGATGCTTTTTTCTGATAAGGAATACTCATTGGCAAGTTTTTTTATGGAAATCCCTATGCTATGCTTCTTGCATATTTCGTGATTTCGTATTTCATAATACTGCTTCGATTTGGACTGGCTTCCCCAGATTTTTTTCTCTTTACATGGGATATATATCGTTTTTCCGCTTACATATTGCTGAATAGATTCTATTAATTCTTTGGGCAGAATATCCTCTGCTCTAACATAGCTCATTGTAATCCTCCTGTTACTTATGGGGATTCATCTGAGCTTAACAATTCGTATTTATTTTAAGCTCAGACTACTGAGCCATAACATATCTATTTCTCATATACCTTTACTCCTTTCATCATTTTCACAAATATTGTATAATCTCCGGCATAGTATTACAACCTCATTCTCACTTATAAACAAACTCGCTCCTTGTTCTACAAAAACCTCCCCCTGAACTTTCCCATACCCAGGTGAGAGGATGCTCTTGGCGGCGGGCTGGCTGGTTGGGGCCGGAGGGGATTCCGGTTTTGTCTTAGACTCTCTTCGCGACGGAGGTGTCCCCGAAACTTAAGCCTCCCTCCGGTCCCAACCAGCCCGCCCGCCGCCAAGAGCATCCTCTCACCGTCCCCTTCCACAACTTAAAAAGGACTGCCACTCAAAGCAGTCCCTCTCCCATCCTACATCTGTCTCCGAACAATCCGGTACTCATCCTGATACTGAAAATACGGACAATTCCCAAATGTCCCGTTCAGAAACCGAAGCATTTCATCTTCATCTAAATCCATCTCACAAATATAGTATCCATACTCTTCGTCATACACATAATTCCCGCAGCATTCACAGTTTGCCTTCTTTGACATGATCGGCCGTCCCTCTCTTACCTTTGACAGAATTCCCTTATGGAGTCTTTTAGTTCCCCGAAACTTCCCGGGAGTACATCTCTCTTTGCATTGTACAGGCTATGTATAAAATCAATAATAAAACCTGCCAGTACGATGGATCCTGCCACTCTTCCCACGGAAAAGGGATAGCTGTTTACGATTGCTTCCACGCCGCGCTGCAGAAAGACGAACAGCAATACCGTATAGAAGCCCCAAACAATACTGCTCTCCAGGCATAGGATGCCTTTATAGTTGTAAGGCTTTTCCGAGTAATCCCACCAGACTTCCCCGAAAACGGAGAGCATCAGCTGGGCGGTCAGATATTCCAGCGCCGTGGGTATCGCACATCCAAGAACATAGAGGAGAAAATAATCACCTGAAAAAGGTCTCAGCAGAAAATAGACGGTCAAAGCCCCCACGCCGTAAATAGGGCAGATAGGACCTTTCACAAACCCCCTGTTAGTCAGCTTTTTATTGCATACAGACATGTAAATAGATTCTACAATCCATCCCAGTATACTATAAATCAGGAACCAGTGAACGATATGATATAAGTCCGTGTTAAATAAAGTTCTTGTCCACATAAAACTACTCCCTTCTATCTAAAAATGCAGACGGTGTTAGTTTACTTGGTCATTTTATCATAGACCTCTGTAAAATACCAGCAATCCATCTGCAAATTAAAGAAATGTTAAAATTTCGTTAAGATATCACAGCATCGGTGCAAACAGGCGCAGAATACTCTGCATACCCCGGACAACAATATTTCTGTTCCTGCAGAATTCCAGTGTGATCTCATTACACTTTGGAAGCATACTGAGCATATCCATCTTAATCTGCATAATGGCATTGCTCTTATACATCCAGGTACCGCATTCAAAGTGGAGATACAGACTTCTGTAATCCATATTTACAGTTCCCACAGCACCAACCTCATCGTCACACACAAAGGATTTTGCGTGAAGGAATCCGGGGGTATATTCGTAAATCTTAACCCCTGCTTCCAACAGCTGTTCATAGTAGGACTGGGTCAGCAGAAACACCATTTTTTTATCCGGAATTCCAGGAGTCAGAATCGTCACCTCTACACCACTCTTAGAAGCAAGGCACAGAGCTGTCATCATTTCATTGTCTATAATCAGATACGGGGTACAGATATAAATATATTTTTTTGCCCGGTTGATTATATTCAGATAGACATTCTCCCCCACAATCTCTTCATCCAGGGGGGTGTCACTGTAGGGCTGGACAAACCCGTCGCTGGCAAAGGGGCCCGGATGATACATGTGTGGTTCGAACTCTTTAAAGTCACATTTCATTTTTGTAATCACGCACCACATCTGCAGAAACATAACCGTGAAATTCCATACTGCCTCGCCCTTCAGCATTATTCCTGTGTCTTTCCAGTGGCCGAATCTGTCTTTTTCATTGATATACTCATCGGCCAGATTAATGCCCCCTGTAAAGCCCGTATGCCCGTCTATTACCAGTATTTTTCTGTGGTCCCTATTATTCAGTATGATATTCAGGATCGGCCGCAAAGGGTTAAAGGAAGCGCACTTGATGCCCTTTGACTGGAGCTGCTTATAAAAGTGATAGGGAAGGGTAGTCGCACAGCCCATGTCATCGTAAATCAGTCTGACATCCACTCCCTCTTTTGCCTTTCTCTCCAGGATCTCAAGAACCGTCTGCCACATACGGCCGTCATTAATAATAAAATATTCCAGGAAAATAAAATGCTGCGCCTTCTCTAATTCCTCGATCATCGCCGGGAACATATCATCTCCCACCGAATAGTATTCAGTAATTGTATTTTTATAAACCGGAAAGCCCGCATGATCCCTGATATATTGAGACTGGTTGGAGATGCCTTTGTCCTCCTCCTCCAGTTCAGCGCGGACCTCTGGGTCCTCCTGGATCAGATCGGATATGCGGTTTAAAACATACTGAAACTCCCTTGACATTTTTTTCGCAATTCTGGACTTTCCAAACAGAAAATAGATGGTTACCCCGAAAAATGGAATGGTCAGAATCAATATTGTCCAGGCTAATTTATAAGAAGGATTGATTTTTTTGTTTACAATCCATAATACCAAAAACAGACTTAAAATTGAAATAATTCTTGCCACATGGGTAGAGATTGCACTGATCCCCCAGACCAGAGCGGCAATCCACGCCAATTCCAGCAGAATGGCCAGAGCTACTACGAAGATCCGGCTAAAAACTAGTTTGATTAATTTCTTCATACCCGCACCGTTCCTCTGTAAAAAAGTCCCTGGCAACAAGCCAAGGACTTTTACTGCACATTAATTATATTTACGTTTTCTAGCGGCTTCAGATTTTTTCTTACGGCGAACGCTTGGTTTTTCGTAATGTTCTCTCTTACGAATCTCCTGCTGAATGCCGGCTTTGGCACAACTACGCTTAAATCTGCGTAAAGCGCTATCCAAAGTCTCGTTCTCTTTTACGATAACATTTGACATAGTCTCACACCTAACCTCCCTCCAGTTGTAGATTGTGCATAATACAACTGTCTGGGTATTTTTTACTGCACAAAAATATTATAGCAGATTTTTCCCATTCGTCAACCTGTTTCGAAGGTTTTTTTTATTTTTTCTTTATTTTAGCTGTTCTCTCAGCAGATTTGCTGCTGTCTCAAGCGCTTCCGGAACTTTTTCCGGGTTTTTGCCTCCGGCCTGGGCCATATTGGGACGGCCGCCTCCGCCTCCGCCTACAACAGCTGCAGTTCCCTTAATCAGATTGCCCGCATGGGCCCCCTTATCCATAGCTCCCTGGGTTGCCATAGCTAAGAGACTTACCTTGCCGCCCATAGTGGATGCCAGAATCACGACGCCTTCTCCAAGTTTCTCTTTTAACTGATCGCCCAGATCCCGCAGGCCGTTCATATCTACATCTTCCACTGCGGCTGCAAGAAGCTTCACGCCTTTAACGTCCTGCACCTGGCTCATGACATCGCCTACTGCATCCTGTGCCAGCTTACTCTTCAGAGACTCGTTCTCACTGTGAAGAGTCTTTAGCTCAGCCTGCAGATGGGCAATTTTCTCTGAAACCTCACCCGGGGCTGTCCGGAGCATAGCCGCAGCATCTTTCAGTTTCTCTTCTATTTTTTTATAATACGCAAAAACACTGTCGCCGGTCAGTGCCTCAATTCGGCGGACACCTGCGGCAATACCAGCCTCTGAAATGATTTTGAACGTAGTAATGGCGCTTGTGTTGGGCACATGAGTACCGCCGCAGAGTTCCCTGGAATAGTCCCCCATGGATACCACTCTGACATTGTCGCCGTATTTTTCTCCGAACAGAGCCACAGCTCCTGTTTTCTTGGCGTCTTCCAGACTCATAACCTGTGTTTCCACAGGAAGTGCCTTCTGGATCTCTTCATTTACGATTGCTTCTACTTTATCCAGTTCTTCCTGGGTCATAGCCTGGAAGTGGGCAAAGTCGAAACGGAGTCTGTCGGGGGTTACCAAAGACCCCTTCTGCTCTACGTGAGCGCCCAGCACAGTTTTCAGAGCTTTTTGAAGAAGGTGGGTGGCACTGTGATTCTTGCAGGTATCCGCTCTCCCTCTGGCCGATACACGAAGGGTTACTTTATCTCCTGTCTTAATCATCCCTTTGACAATATGGCCCACATGGCCCACTTTGTCTCCCAGCAGCTTGATGGTATCCTCTACCTGGAAGAGGGAATCTCCGACTGTAATGGTCCCGGAATCTCCTTCCTGACCGCCCATAGTTGCATAGAAAGGTGTTTCCTTTACAAACACAGTTCCCTTCTGTCCGTCGGTCAGCGCATCTGTAAGCTCCGTCTCTGTGGTGAGAACGGTTACCTCTGATTCGTATTCTAATTTATCGTATCCAACAAACACGGTCGTAACGGTAGGGTCAATGCTGTCATATACGGTCGCGTCAGCGCCCATATAGTTGGTGACTTCTCTGGCATTTCTGGCCTTCTGACGCTGTTCTTCCATTGCTTCACGGAATCCCGCTTCGTCTATGGTATAGTTCTTTTCTTCTAAGATTTCTTTTGTCAGATCAATGGGGAATCCGTAGGTATCGTATAATTTGAACGCATCTTCCCCGGACAGTTCTCTGGTTCCCTCCGCCTGCATCTTGTCCACTAATTCCCCAAGAATACGCAGACCCTGATCAATGGTTTTATTAAACTGCTCCTCTTCCTGGTTCAGTACTTTAAAGATAAAATCTCTTTTTTCCTCCAGCTCCGGATATCCGTCCTTGGATTCTTCGATAACGGTAGCGCTTAATTTTGCAAGGAAGCGGCCTTCGATTCCAAGGAGACGGCCATGGCGGGCAGCCCGGCGGATCAGACGGCGCAGGACGTAGCCTCTCCCTTCATTGGTAGGCATAATGCCGTCGGAGATCATAAAGGTCGTGGAACGGATATGGTCCGTAATCAGACGGATAGAGACATCCTGCTCTTCCTTTTCCTTATAGGTAACCCCGGCAATCTCACAGACCTTGTTCCGCAGGGCTTCTATGGTATCTATATCGAAGATAGAATCTACCTCCTGTACCACCACTGCCAGACGCTCCAGTCCCATACCGGTGTCAATGTTCTTATAATCCAGCTCTGTATAATTGCCGTTGCCGTCATTGTCAAACTGGGTAAATACGTTATTCCAAACTTCCATATACCGATCGCAGTCACAGCCTACGGTACAGTCCGGCTTTCCGCAGCCGAACTTTTCCCCACGATCGTAATATACTTCAGAACAGGGACCGCAGGGACCTGCCCCGTGCTCCCAGAAATTATCTTCCTTTCCAAAGCGGAAAATGCGCTCGGGTGCTATGCCGATATCTTTATTCCAGATTTCAAAGGCTTCTTCATCATCCAGGTAGATAGAGGGATAGAGGCGGTCCGGTTCCAGACCGATTACTTCCGTAAGAAATTCCCAGGTCCACGCGATGGACTCTTTTTTAAAATAATCCCCAAAGGAAAAATTGCCCAGCATTTCAAAAAATGTGCCGTGGCGGGCGGTCTTTCCCACTATCTCAATATCTCCAGTTCGGATACATTTCTGGCAGGTTGTCACTCTCTTTCTCGGCGGAACTTCAGCCCCTGTAAAGTACGGCTTTAAGGGAGCCATGCCGGAATTGATCAAAAGCAGACTCTTGTCGTTGTGAGGCACCAGAGAAAAACTCTTCATTGCCAGATGTCCTTTGCTCTCAAAAAATTCTAAAAACATTTTACGAAGTTCATTTACTCCATATTTCTGCACGTTGTTATTACCTCCTGTTTTCATCCTTGGTCCTTTTTCCGGAGTTCTATATGAATCATATCCTGTCGGACGCAATATTTTCTGTCGTTAATCATATCATAGGATTACGCCTATTTCAAGCCAAATTCTTGCACCGTGTCTTCGATGAGATCCCCGGAATCAGCGGCCTGGGTGGCCAAAAAGTCACATCTCTCATTCTCCTCGTGGCCGTTGTGGCCTTTGACCCAGATGAATGTTACCTGGTGAGGCTCCTTTGCTTTTAGCAGCCGTTTCCAAAGGTCCACATTTTTTACGGGTTCATTCTTTCCCCGTTTCCAGCCCTTTTTCAGCCAGCTGTCGACCCAGTGCTGATTGAAGGCATCCACCAGGTATTTGGAGTCCGAGTACAGCTCCACCTGGCAGGGACGGGTCAGCGCCTCCAGGCCTGCGATGGCTGCCATCAGCTCCATCCGGTTATTGGTGGTTTGCTTATATCCCTGGGAGTATTCCCGCTTGTGAAGCTGTCCCCTGCTGTCTGTATAGTGGAGGACTGTCCCGTATCCTCCCGGCCCGTCAGGGTTGCCTCTGGCAGATCCGTCTGTGTATATCTTTACTAACATTGCCCCTCCTCTTTCTTCACAGGAGCCCAGGCTCCCTTTTTCTCAAAAATTTCAGCCGCCCGTTTGGCGTTTTCTATTATCTTTTGGTCATAGCCTATCATCTCAAGAAGCCGGATGGCATTCCTGGTGGTGGCCCGTCCCTTTTTCAGCAGATAGTTGAAGACTACATCGTGCTCCTTTACCTCTTCCTCGAAATGATAATTTGTGTACAGCGCTTCCAGCATATATGACAGCTCAATGTCATGGGTTGCCGCGAAGGAAAGGACGTGATCCTGGCACAGAGCTGCCAGAATATTAGAGGATGCAGCGATTCTCTCAATGGTATTCGTTCCCCTCAGCACCTCGTCAATCACACAGAGCAGCGGTGTGGTCTTGCGGGCAGCTTTAAGAATCCGGTTCAGGGACTTGATTTCTACAATATAATAGCTCTCTTTGCTCAGCAGATCATCCCTTAAAGCCATGGATGTCATCACCCGCAGATAACAACTTTTGTATTCTGAGGCCACGCACAGTCCAATCGTCTGTGCCAGGATGGCATTCACGGCAACGTTCTTCAGAAACGTTGATTTTCCAGAGGCATTGGAGCCGGTAACCAGGGTTCCCCCTGCCACAGCAATACTGTTGGCAACCGGTTCTTTGATGAGAGGATGATACAGATTTGTCACCTCCATGGCAGCACGTTTCCCCGGTGCTTCAAACTGAGGAATACAGGTATAGGGCATAACCTCCCGAAAAGAGGCCACTGCGATACAGCTGTCCAGAAACCCGAACGTCTCCATCAGTGTTTCCACCGCTCCAAAGTGTTTCTGAAGTTCCTTGAGCATACTGTTAAACTTTATCATATCTACGTGAAAGATCATGCGGATATAATCCAGAATAATCGTCTCCAGGCCGCCGCCCGCGTCGCTTCTGTTCATGACAAGCCCGGCGCCTCTGCTGAACTGTCCAAGTTCATTTCTCGCCTTTTTTATCTGTTCCAGATACTCCGACAGCTCCGGCATCTGCAGTTTACAGGTTTCTTTTGCCGCTTCCAGGATTCTCATAATGCTCCGGATGCAGGACAGATACGTCTCGATCTCCTGTTTGCTGAAGAGATACTGAATCACGTTAAAGACCATCATGCCCAGCATGAGGAAGACTCCGTATTTTGGAATCACAATCATAGCCAGAATACTCAGGATCATCAAAAGAGCACAGGCAATGTGCTTTCCTCTCTTATGTTCTTTAGCATCTGTGAGAACATACAGGGAGTCTGACAGTGAGACCGTCGGAAGACGCTTGAGATTGCCCAGAAGAAGCTGCAGGCGCACTCTCTCTTCCTGGTGTCCTCTGAAATAATCTGCCAGACGCTGACGTTCCTGTAGCTTTTCTGGTGTGAATTCTGGTTTTCTCAGCATATAGTAAAGATAATCTTCCCCCAGAGAAGACATGGTCTGGTTCATAAGCATAAAGATTCTGTCCAGATCCAGATCGTTCCAGGTTATATCATCCAGGAAAAAGCCGCTCTCCTGGCTTTCCCGGCGCATGAAATAGTGGGAAATGGAGTCCAGGAGATCCCTGGAATACTCTTTATCCGGTATATTCCCCCACATTTCTCTTATTTTTTCCCTGACTTTCTCTCTCTGCCTTTTGTTCTCTCTGGCCATCACCGTAATCATGGTGATGAACAGGCATAGAATCAGCCCTGCAAATATAAATTGTTCTTCCATTTTCTGCCTCCTCTCTGCCGGTAAAATCACTTGGGGACGGGGGAATCCCATTCCTCCCGTCCCCTAAAGGGAATCTGTCAGAAAAACTTTCTGACTGCCTCTAATGTTGCCTGAATATCTTCCTCTGTATGGGCATCTGACAGGAACATAGCTTCGAACTGAGCCGGTGCCAGATGAATGCCCGAACGCAGCATATGTTTGAAATACTCTGCATACGCCTTGGTATCCGCTGTCTTGGCAGATGCATAGTCTGTGACAGGCTCTCTCGTAAAGAATACACATCCCAGGGAGCCAATATGGTTTATGACACAGGGAGCTTCCTTTTCTTTCAGAATCTCACGGATGCCGCCGTACAGCTTTTCTCCCTTATCTCTTAAGTTTGTATAGATCTCCTGATGTTCATACAAAATTTTCAGCTGCGTCAGCCCTGCTGCCATGGCCACAGGATTGCCGCTCAGCGTACCTGCCTGGTATACCGGGCCCACAGGGGATACCATCTCCATGATTTCTTTTCTTCCGCCGTAGGCTCCCACAGGCATACCTGCACCTATGATTTTGCCGTATGTGGTCAGATCCGGCGTCACATGAAAATAGCCTGCAGCCCCTTCAAAGGCCAGACGGAATCCGGTGATCACCTCATCAAAAATCAGCAGTGCTTTGTGCTCATCGCAGAGTCTGCGAAGTCCCTGGAGAAATCCCTCTGCAGGAGGCACCACTCCCATATTAGCTCCTACCGGCTCCACAATCACTGCGGCCACCTGATCCCGGCATTCGTTCATCAGCGCCTCTACACTGGACAGATCGTTGTAGATGGCAAGCATGGTATCCTCCGTGCATCCTCTCGGCACGCCTGCGCTGTCTGGAACGCCGCTGGCCATAACCCCTGAGCCTGCACTCACCAGCATCGCATCGCTGTGGCCGTGATAACAGCCTGCGAATTTAATGATTTTATTCTTTCCGGTATATCCTCTGGCAGCACGAATTGCACTCATAACCGCTTCTGTACCGGAGTTTACCATACGGATCATCTCAATGGTTGGGATATGCTCACAGATAAATTCTGCCATATCCACTTCTACTTCTGTGGCGCACCCAAAGCTTAAGCCGTTTTCACAGGCCTTGATCACACTCTCCTTGACTGCCTCATTGTTGTGGCCTAAAATCATTGGGCCCCAGGAGTCGATGAAATCTATATAGGAATTGCCGTCCGCGTCAAATATACGGCTTCCCACCGCGCCCTGTATAAAGCGCGGAGTCTCTCCGATGGCCCCGTAAGCGCGCACAGGGCTGTTCACCCCTCCTGGAATATAGTTAACCGCTCTCTGAAATAATTCCTGTGATCTTGTCATTATCCAATTCTCCCTTCGGCCATATATCCGGCCAGTTCTTTTGCAAAATACGTAAGATAGATATCCGCTCCCGCCCGGTAAGTGCTGACCGCCATTTCGCAGATAATCTTCGCCTCATCTATATATCCCATCTTAGCCGCAGCCTTTACCATGGCATATTCCCCGCTTACGCTGTAGGCAGCGATGGGAAGATTGATTTCCTTAGATACCTCTGAGATTACATCAAGATAGGAAAGTGCCGGCTTTACCATAATAATATCAGCGCCCTCATCCACGTCCATAAGCGCTTCTTTCATTCCCTCTTTTCTGTTATGGAAATCCATCTGGTAGCTTTTTCTGTCCCCGAAAGACGGGGCTGAACCTGCAGCGTCTCTGAATGGCCCGTAAAAGGCAGAGGCATATTTCACAGCGTAGGACATAATCGGGGTTTCCTTAAAGCCATTGCCGTCCAGGCATCTCCGGAGCGCAAGGATACGGCCGTCCATCATATCAGAGGGCGCAACCATATCGGCTCCTGCCTGCACATGGGACAGGGCAGTTTTTGCCAGGAGTTCAAGTGTTGCATCATTTTCAACATCATGGCCGCAGAGCACACCGCAGTGGCCGTGGGAAGTATACTCACACATACATACATCCGTAATATAATAGAGACCGGGGAACTGTTTCTTCCCTTCCCGGAGTGCGCGCTGAACAATTCCGTTCTCTGCATATGCCTGACTTCCCATCTCATCTTTATGGGCAGGAATTCCAAATAGCATCAGGTTTTCCACACCGGCTTTGGTGAGACGCTCCAGCTCATAGGGCAGCCGGTCCACGCTGAACCGATACTGTCCCGGCATGGACGGAATTTCTTCTTCAATGTTTTCCCCGTCTATTACGAACAGCGGATAGATCAGAGAGCTCTTGTCTATTCTGGTCTCTCTGACCATTTTCCGGATTGCCTCATTTCCTCTTAATCTTCTTGGCCGTTTAATCATATCCATGTTTTCAGCACCCCTTTTTCGTTTTTAAGTTTATTACCAAATCAATTACACTGTCAATGGTGGCTTTCTCTGCCATATAGGTCTGCATTCCATAGCGGTCCGCCGCCGCTTTTGTCTGTTTTCCGATGCAGGCAGCCGTAACCCGGCTGTAGTCCAGGCCCGGCGTCGCCTCAGCGAATCCTTTTACCGTAGAGGCACTGGTAAACACCGCACAGTCAATAGAACCCATCTCAAATTCTTTCTTTTCATCAATCATCTCTGAGGTTTCATACAGGGTATCATACGTTGGAATATCATCAATGATCAGGTTCTGTTTTTTCTCCAGTTCCTCCAGGATCTCATGGTTTCCAATTTTAGCCCTGGGGATCAGAATATGCTCCCCTCCACGGCAGGCCTCTGCCAGGGCAGCCCCAAGAGAAGCCCCGTCGTATACCTCCGGCATCAGATCCACATACAGCCCCCGTTCCTCCAGCTCTCTCTTTGTTCCTGTCCCGATGGCTGCAATTTTAACTCTGCCGAGAGCGCGGATGTCCATCTTAGCTCTCTTCATCTCCTGGAAGAAAACCTTAACGCCGGTAGGGCTGGTAAAGGCAATCCAGTCATAAGTGTCCATGCGCGCAAATGCACGGACGAGAAGTTCCTGATTCTCAAGCGCTTCTGTCCGTATAGCAGGAAGCTCCAGCACCTCCGCACCTTTTCTGCGGAGTCTGGAAGCCATGGAGGAGATAAGATCTCTGGGCCTGGTTACCAGGACCTTGAATCCAAAGAGCGGGAGTTCCTCATACCAGGCAAACTTTTCTGCCAGCTCGCACACCCTGCCCACTACAATAATTGCCGGTGTCTCTATTCCCTGCCTGTCTACCTCCTGCTTCAGGGTAGATACCGTGGCAACAATCCGTTTCTGCCCTGCGGTGGTGCCCTTTTGAAGGATAGCCGCAGGCATCTGCGGGTCTATCCCCGCTCTGAGAAGACTGCTGCAGATATCTGCCAGGGCGGTAACTCCCATGAGAAATACCAGAGTTCCTTTGGTACGCACCAAAGCCTCAAAATCAATGTCGTAGCTTTCTCCCGCTTTTTTGTGGCCCGTGATAATATGCAGGGAAGAGCAGTAGTCCCTGTGGGTGACAGGGATTCCATTGTACGCCGGAACCGAGAGGGGGGAGGTGACTCCGGGAACCACTTCGTAGGGGATTCCATGTTCCCTGAGAAGTTCCAGCTCTTCGCCTCCGCGCCCGAAGAGGAAGGGATCCCCGCCCTTCAGCCGCACTACCCGGTATCCTTTTTTAGCCTCTTCCAGAAGCACCTGATTAATCTGCCACTGGGGCATGGTATGGTGCCCTGCCCGTTTTCCCACATTAATACATCTGGCGGTATCCGGGATCATGGAAAGAACCCCCTGGCCAACCAGGCTGTCATAGACCACAACCTCAGCGTTCTTTAAGGTTTCCATACCTTTTACCGTAAAGAGCCCGATATCTCCCGGTCCTGCTCCAACCAACCATACTTTGCCTGCTGTCATTTACTGCTTACCTCCTGTCTGTTCCTTCAGGGTTTTTGCCAGTGCAATTCCCAGTTCTTCTGCGTGTTCGGCCGAATCCTCCATCCTGCCTTTTCTGTATGTATTCGTCTCTTCACAGTAATACAGTCCTGTGAGCGTTATTCTGCCTTCGTTTACCACCCCGTGTGCTGCAATGGGGGAAGAGCATCCGCCGTCCAGATACCGCACAAATGCCCGTTCCGCAAGGGCAGCGAAGGAAGCATCCGAATCCCGGTACCCGTCCAGATAGGAATAATCCTCCCCTGCGCGGCCCTGGACTGCAAGAATACCCTGGCCGGCCGCAGGAATCATCTCCTCAGGTTCAAAATACCGGCTGATTCTGTCCGCAAGCCCCAGTCTCTTTACTCCTGCTGCCGCAAGAACCAGTGCCCCGTATTCCCCGGCATCCAGTTTGGAAAGCCTGGTAATTACATTTCCCCTGATACTTTTGCAGGGGATGTCCGGGAATAATTCCTTCAGCTGAAGGGTTCTTCTCTGACTGGAGCACCCGATAGGCTTCCCCGCCGGAATCTCTGTCTCTCCCTGCGGAAGTATCAGAACATCCCTGGGATCTTCCCTTTTGGAGAACGCCACAATAGGCAGTTCCTCCGGAATCTCCATGGGCATATCCTTCAGACTGTGCACAGACAAGTCACTTCGTCTCTCCATCAGGGCTTTGTCCAGTTCCTTTACAAATAAACCTTTGCCGCCGATTTTGTCCAGCGTGCGGTCCAGAATAATATCTCCTGTGGTTTTCATAGTGAGAAGACTCACCTCAGCCTGGGGACACGCCCCTTTCACATACTCTATTACCATTTCGCTCTGAATGACAGCAAGCTTGCTCTCTCTGCTGCCCACAACGATGCTTTTTTTACTCATACCTTCTCCTCTTCCTGTAAAAATGCGGCGATATCCTCCCGCACTTTTTTCGCCTTTTTATGATCCTTTCCGCTGGCGCTGACGCCTATTACAATCTCATCCCTGTGGACGATTCCCGGAAAATAAAAATCACATTTGTTCTTATCACTGATTACATTGACCAGAATGCCCATACATTTGCAGACACTGTAGATCTCATGATTGATCTGTTCCCGGTCAGTGGCTGCTATGACTATACAGGCATCGTACAGATCCTCTCTTTCATACTCTCTGGCCTCATACTGGATCCTCCCGTTTTCTGCCATTTCTGCCACTTCTGCCGCCGCCCTGGGGGCAATCACCCGTATCTCCCCGGCAAAAGGGAGCAGGGTCTGAATCCTTCGGGCCGCTATTTTTCCGGCTCCGATCACGAGGATTTTCTTTTCGGACAGATCAACAAACAAAGGGAAATATGGTTTTTCCTGATTATTCATCGTACACCTTCTCCAATCCTGCCACACACTCCAGAAAGGCTTCCTTTTCAAGCGTGTCCCGCAGTCCGAATATCATTTTGTTCACCACTTTGCCCGCCGCCGTGTCAATGGTATGCAATAGCTTTTCCCTGTCTTTTTCCTCCATTGGAGTTTTGTTCAGAATCTTCAAAATCCTAAGATTCAGATCCTGCACGGCGTCTGCCTTAATCTCCTGAATCCTGGGAATCAGATCCCGTCCTTCCAGCCAGGAATAAAATTCCTCCATCTGTGCGTTCAGAATCACTCCCGCCTGTTCCAGACTCTGAGAAAGCTCCTCAGGCGTTCCCTCCATACGGAAGCTGTCCATATCATATAGTGTTATCTCAGGAAGCTCCCCTACCGACGGTTCTACATCTCTCGGCACCGCCAGATCAATAATCCGCAGATCCGAGGGCAGCACTGCCTCCTGAAACAGTTCTTTTTTTAACGTATAATTAGGGCTTGCCGTAGCACTGACCACCAGATCACACTGAGGCAGATATTCCATCCTCTCTCCATAGTTAATCCGGGCACAGCCCTGAGGAATACTTACCATCCCGCTGCGGTACTGACGGACGGTTACCGTCACATATGCACCGGCTTCCCGAAGTGCCTGAGCCGCAACCTTCCCCATCTCTCCGTTGCCGATTACCATACAGGTCTTGTCCTGAAGGCGGAATCCCTCATCCTCCAGCATGGTAATTGCCTGATGGATCACAGAGGAATTTCCCCTGGAGAATGTTACATCTGTCTTCACCTTTTTTCCTGCCGTTACAGCCATCCGAAAGAGTACCTCCAGTACACTGTCCGTAGAGAAGTTCTCTCTCGCCAGAGCCAGTGCATCCTTTACCTGGGTCAGAATCTGATCTTCTCCCAGTATCTGTGACTTCAGACCGCAGGTCAGGTAAAAGAGATGTTCTACCGCTTCTTTCTCCTTCCGCTCCACAAAATACTCCCTGTACTTACCGGACTCAGCTCCCTTTAACTCCAAGAGGCAGTCGTAGAGGGAACCGTCCCAGTCCTCCACAGTGCTGGCCCAAATTTCCATGCGGTTGCAGGTGGATAAAATAATACAGCCCAGAACTCCTTCTTTTTCCCTGAGTACTTCCAGTGCCTCAGCCGTGTTCTTTTTGGTAAATGAAAAAAGGGCACGCACATCCAGTAAGGCTCGGTTGTGGTCAATACCCAGCATACATATTCCCATAGTATATCCTTCTCCTGATTCTCTTATTGTGTCAATCTTTTTTCATAATAGCATATGAGTGAGAAAAATCAAATAGAAATTTGTAGAGGCAGACCATTGACGGTATTAGGTTGGAAAAGAATGGACCATAGTTATTGACAAATTACAATCGAAAGTATAGAATGACAATAGGTCCGCAGATTTGACAATGCCAGATTCAGATCTGCGGTATGCGGAATATTCCGCTAAAATTGAGTGTGATATGGTCCTGAGCAATCAGGTTAATAGGAAAGTGAGTAAAAGCTCACACGGTCACGCCGCTGTATGGGACGAGTTGAATTTCATTTATGTCACTGGGATAACTGGGAAGGCGAAATTCAATGAAGACCCCCTAAGTCAGAAGACCTGCCTGTCACAAGCGATTTGCACTTTAGTTACGAACGATGGCTGAGTGTAAGAACGGTTCTTATCCGTCAGGGGCCACCCCTATCAAGACCGGAATCTGTTCTCAGACGCTCAGTAGTAGATACTACTGGGCTTTTCTTTTACTCTTGAACCACGTTACAGTAATGTCACAACAGCTTGAGAAAAGGAGAAAGAAAAATGACAAGTAAGCAAAAAAAAGTTGTAACACTGGCTGCTGCATTTGCCCTCTGCTTCGGTATCACACCGGTGGTAAGCGCTATGCACATTATGGAAGGTTATCTTCCGGCAACATTCTGTATTGCATGGGGAGTTATCTGTGTTCCCTTTGTAATTGCGGGATTCTTTTCCATTCGGAAGACTTTGAGGGAAAACAGAAGGGCCCTGACGATCCTGGCTATGTCCGGCGCTTTCGTGTTTGTTATCTCTTCCTTAAAGATTCCATCTGTTACCGGGAGCTGTTCCCATATGACCGGCACCGGCCTTGGCGCCATCCTGTTCGGACCTTCCGCAGTCAGCATTCTGGGGATCATTGTACTGCTCTTCCAGGCGATTCTGCTGGCCCACGGAGGACTCACCACACTGGGAGCCAATACATTTTCCATGGCAATTGCGGGACCTTTTGTCTCTTACGGCATCTATAAGCTCTGCCAGAAGTTAAATGTTAACCGGAAGGTGTCTATTTTCCTGGCCGCCTGCCTGGGTGATTTGTTTACATATTGCGTTACCAGTATTCAGCTGGCCGTAGCATATCCCTCTGAACAAGGCGGTATCGCTGCCTCCGCAGTAAAGTTCCTGGGTATTTTCGCGCCAACCCAGATGCCTCTCGCAGTGATCGAGGGAATTCTGACAGTAATCATTATGATTGGTCTGGAATCTTTTGCTCTGCCGGAGCTGAAGTCAATCGGATTTATCAAGGAGGGAAAAGCTCATGAGTAAAAACACAAAAACCGTTGTCATCCTGCTGATTGTAGCCGCGCTCATCGCCATTGTACCTTTGTTTGCATTAAAGGGCGCTGAGTTTGGAGGCTCCGACGATGCGGGAAGCCAGATGATTGAAGAGATCCACGGAGAATACGAGCCTTGGTTCACCCCTGTGCTGGAAAGCATGCTGGGCGGCGAGCTCCCCGGAGAAGTAGAAAGTCTTATCTTCTGCCTTCAGACCGGAATCGGCGTGGGCATCCTGTCCTTCTTTATGGGACGGTTTGTAGAGCGGAAAAAGCTGCAGAAGGAATTGGGCAGACAATAGCACACTGACGAGAAAGGAATTTTATCATGATTGTCATTGATAAGCTTTGCTATTATTCGAAATTACGGTACGTAAATGCAAGCGAAAAATTCATATACTCTATTATCACGCTGCTTTTCTGCGTTGTCAGCCGTTCGATTGCTGTGGCACTTCTGGTATTATTGGCAAATGGGATTCTCACTGTTAAGAAAGGGGGAATCCCACTTTCTCGTTATCGGAAACTTCTCATGATTCCCCTGGCATTTTTATTCTTAAGTACACTTGCCATTATCGTAAATATTTCCAGGACCCCTCTGGACGCCTTTGCTCTTTCCGTAGGGAGCTATTATATAACAGGAAGCCGGGCGTCTCTGGCATTTGCCGTGCAGCTCATAGCAACAGCTCTCGCCAGCGTCTCCTGTCTGTACTTTCTCTCTCTGAACACTCCTATGACAGACATTCTTCTGGTACTGCGGAAAATACACTGTCCGGAGCTGGTGATTGAGCTGATGATGCTGATCTACCGCTTTATCTTTGTTTTAATGGAGATATCCTCTGCCATCTCCACCTCCCAGGATTCCCGCCTGGGTAATAAAGACTATAAAACATCTCTGAAATCCTTCGGCGCATTGGCTTCCGTACTTCTTTTAAGGGCTATGAAAAAATCGAATGCCCTGTACGATGCCATGGAATCCAGATGCTATGACGGCAAACTCAGAGTTCTGAACGAAAATTATCCGCCGAAAGCCAACGAAATCATGTACATTGTACTGTTTGAATGTTTCCTGCTCGGCGTTACCATATGGAGATTACTTATATGAATGATATTATTCTGAAAGCAGAAGACCTGTACTTTTCTTATGACGATGAAAATACGCACTCTTTAAACGGACTCTCCCTTTCCATCAGACGCGGAAAGAAGGTAGCGTTTATGGGTGCCAACGGTTCCGGAAAGTCCACCTTCTTTCTGTGCTGCAATGGGATCAACCGCCCGGCAAAGGGGAAATTATACCTGGACGGAGAACCCTTTGATTATTCGCGGGAGGGGCTTTTAAAGCTCCGGAGCAAGGTGGGAATTATCTTTCAGGACCCGGACAATCAGCTTTTTTCCGCCAGTGTTTACCAGGAAATTTCTTTTGGGATTCTGAACCTCGGGGTTTCAGAGGAAGAAGCAAAAAAGGAAGTTGAGAATGTGATTGACTATCTGGAGATTACTCCGTTCCGGCACAAACCAACCCATGCGCTGAGCGGCGGCCAGAAAAAACAGGTGTCTATTGCTGATATTCTTGTGATGCACCCGGAAATCATTATTTTAGATGAGCCGGCAGCCGCCTTAGACCCCAGGCATACCACCATGGTAAATAAAATTGTAAATCAGCTGACAGAAAATGGAATCACCGTCCTAATGGCCACCCACGATGTAAATTATGCCCTGGAATGGGCCGATGAAATCGCCCTGTTTCACGAGGGGAAAGTGCTGATACATGGTTCTCCTCTGGAGGTCTTTACCAACCACACCGCACTGGCCATGACAAACCTGGAACAGCCGGCTGTACTGCAGCTGTTTGAGAGTCTGTGTAAGAAAGGAATCTTAAAACCCTCTCTTCCCCTTCCCAGAGATCTGAAAACCCTGGAAGGCTACATAGAAAATATAAATGAAAAAACATTTTACGGAGGAAGCCGCCTTATGAACCGCGAAACCAACAAAGCAATTTTAGTTGTCAGCTTCGGCACCAGCTATGAAGAGACAAGGAAAGTAACCATTGATGCCATTGAAGCCGACATTGCCCAAGCCTTCCCGGACCATAAAATTTACCGGGCATGGACCAGTAAAATGATACTGGCCAAGCTGGCCAAACGGGACAACCTTATAATTCCAAATGTAAAGGAAGCCATGGAACTTATGCGAAAGGACGGGATTACTGATGTTATTGTCCAGCCCACTCATGTGATTAACGGAATTGAAAACGACTTGATGAAGGAGGATGCGCTCTCCTATCAGGAAGATTTTCACTCCATCACTTTCGGCACTCCGCTCCTGACCGCAGAGGAAGATAACCTTGCAGTAATCCAGTCAATTGTGGACGAATTCTCTGCTCTTCCGGAAGATGAGGTGCTGGTTCTAATGGGGCACGGAACCACTCACTATTCCAACGCAATCTATGCGGCCCTGGACTATCAGTTTAAAGACCACGGATACAAAAACTTCTTTTTAGGCACCGTAGAAGCCTACCCTTCCATGGAAAGCCTTCTGCGCATGGTAAAAGAATACCAGCCCAAAAAGGTTGTGCTGGCTCCGTTTATGATTGTGGCAGGAGACCATGCCAGAAATGATATGGCAAGCGATGATCCTGATTCCTGGCGCTGTCAGTTTGAGAAAGCCGGCTTTGCAGTCTCCTCTGTCCTGAAAGGCCTTGGAGAATACCCAGGAATCCGCCGGCTCTTTATCCGCCATGTGAAGGATGCCATTGCTCTGCAGACGTTATAGAACAGATATACGAAGGATAGGAAGGAAGGTATGTTTATGACTGAAAAAAAGAAGCCGAATAAAGCGCAGATACTGACGGCTGCCATCACCCTGCTGGTACTTATAGGCGCGCTGTTTATGCTGAGCAGTTCTATGAAGCCTAAGACTTCCCAGGGAAGCAAGGAAATTACAGTAGAGGTTGTCCACAAGGACGGAAGCTCCAAAGAGTTTGTCTACCACACAGATAAAGAATATCTGGGTGAAGTGATTACAGAAGAAAAACTTGTGGAAGGGGAAGACGGACAATATGGACTCTTTATCACAGCAGCTGACGGAGAGTCCGTAGAGGGCACAGACTGGTGGTGTATCACCAAGGACGGGGAAATGCTGAACACTTCCGCGGATCAGACTCCCATAGAAGACGGGGAGCACTACGAACTTACTTATACTGCCGGCTAGACAGGAGATGATTTTTATGAGTACAAAAGTTAAAGATATGGTAATCCTGGCCTTCCTCACAGCAATACTCCTGGTGGGCCAGGTGGGAATGGCTTTTCTTCATAATATAGAAGTAGTCTCTCTCCTTATCATCATCTATACCCTTCTCTTCAGGAAAAAGGTATTTTATATTATCTACATCTTTGCGTTTTTAGAAGGTATGATATATGGCTTTGGAATCTGGTGGTTTATGTACCTCTACGTCTGGACCATCCTGGCAGTGATCACCATGATCTGCTCTAAAAACGACTCCCCGGTCATGTGGTCCATCATCTCAGGCGCCTTCGGCCTGGGATTCGGATTCCTCTGCTCTTTCCCCTACTTCGTCATCTCCGGCGTTGGGGGCGGAATCGCATACTGGATCAGCGGAATCCCCTCAGACATTCTCCACTGCGTGGGAAATGTAGTCATTACCTTGCTGCTGTTTAAGCCGGTGTATGGAGTTTTGTCCAAACTGACGTCCAGGTATTATCAGAGGGCGGTTACGCATTCTTAATAAAGCGTACAAAACGGACGGATATAAAAGGGAGGAGGGGGACTGGGGCATGGGCAGGTCAGCTCGAGGCTCCGCTCCCCTCAGCTAAGTCCTACCAGCTGCTAAGCTCGTCAGGAGAGCCTTCCTCGCAAATCAGCTGGTGGACTGGATCTTCGGCTCACTCCGCTTAACCTCCCCGACCTGCCCATGCCCCAGTCCCCCTCCTCCCTTCCATATCCTGGTATCGGCTCACTTTACATTTATTTGGAATGGGGTAATGGTCGTATCCCTAGAGCCACCCTCCGGCACGGACTCTCTCTCACCGTCCCCCTCCTATCTACTCCCTGGAATTATCGATCATATACAGCAATGCATTGCAGATGCAGGCAGCAATATTACTTCCCCCCTTGCGGCCTTTGGCCACGATGTAAGGCACATCTGTCTCCATGATCAATTCTTTTGACTGAACTACATTTACAAATCCCACGGGAACTCCAATGATCAGTTTGGGGTGGATCTTTCCCTCCTGAATCAATTCATAAAGCCTTACCAGCGCAGTAGGCGCGTTTCCGATGGCAAAGATGAATTCTTCTTCCATAGACGCAGCTTTATCCATACTTGCAGTTGCTCTGGTGGATCCGCTTTTTTTAGCAATCTCAGCAATGTCTTCATCAGACATAAAGCAATAGACATTGCCGCCGTATTTATGCAAGGCCTTTTTGTTGATACCGGCTTTGGCCATCTGGGTATCCGTGACAATGCTGGCCCCTCTTTTAACAGCCTCTATGGCAGCTTCTACCGCTCCGTCAGAAAAGCAGAGATTTCGGGCATAATCGAAGTCTGCACTGGTGTGGATACACCGCTTTACGATCAGCTCAGTGCCGGGGAGCAGAGGCGTATCTCCTAGTTCCTCTGTAATTATCTCAAAGCTTCTGTTTTCTATCTCCTTAGGCAATACATTTTCCAGTTCTATTTTCATACGTTCTCCTCTCCTTTTTATATACCAGCTTCTAAAATCTCATATATTTTCTTCATATCCAGATGTTTTCTCAGCTCTGCCGCAAGAATGTCATACTGGGTTTCTTTAAATGCCTGAAAATCAATACTGGTCATTTCCTCCACATCAATTCCTTTTATGGCTCCAATTGCCCGGATAATTTTTCCGGCCACCTCTTCCCTGTCAAAGATCCCGTGCACATAAGAGCCGTAGACATTGTCTTTGCAGGCGCCGTCAGACTTTGTTACATGGCTGACCCCATCCGTGATCTCATTCATGGATACCGCGCCCTCCTTCAGGACACTCTCTCCCATATGAATCTCATAGCCCTCCAGTTTGGTCCCTTCCAGAAGCTTTAACGCCCCTCCCATATGTCTGAAGGTGCCCGTCACTCGGGTTCTGGTCTTTGCCTGCTCAAAAATCGTATCCATAGGGAGAAGGCCCATTCCTTTAATCTCTCCCCCTGCTTCTACGTGATGGGGATCGGAAAGGGTTTCTCCCAGCATCTGATATCCCCCGCAGACTCCATAGATTATCTTTCCTTTTGCCGCTTCTTTCAGGATCAATGCCTCCAGACCTGTCTGGCGCATCCACAGAAGATCTTCCATAGTATTCTTGGTTCCCGGCAGTATAATCATATCCGGCTGTTTCAGCTCATGAGGGTGCTTCACATATCTGAGGGAAACTCCAGGTATACTCTCCAGAGGGTTAAAATCAGTAAAGTTAGAGATTCTGGGAAGGCGGATTACTGCAATATCAATGACCCCGACTTCCCGGGGCGCTTCAAACCGCTCCGTGAGGCTGTCCTCGTCTTCTACCTCAATATTCAGATAGGGGGCCACACCTACAACCGGAACGCCTGTTTTCTCTTCCAATATCTTCAGACCCGGATCCAGAATAGTCTTATCGCCTCTGAATTTGTTCACAATTGTGCCTTTTACTATTTTTCTCTCATCCTCATCCAGAAGCATAATAGTTCCAATCAGCTGGGCAAATACGCCGCCTCTGTCAATGTCCCCCACTAAAAGCACGGGAGCTTTGGCCTGCTTTGCCATGCCCATATTAACGATATCCTCTTCCTTCAGATTGATTTCCGCAGGACTTCCGGCACCTTCAATGACAATAATATCATTCTTCTCTGCTAATGCATGGTAGGCTTTCATAACTTCAGGTATCAGTTTCTTTTTATAAGCAAAATAGTCTCTTGCACTCATAGTGCCAAGAACCTCTCCGTTGACGATCACCTGGGATCCTACATCATTGGTAGGCTTTAGAAGTATCGGGTTCATAAGAACAGATGGCTTGATTCCCGCCGCTTCCGCCTGCATTACCTGAGCTCTCCCCATCTCCAGTCCTTCCTCTGTGATAAAGGAGTTCAGCGCCATATTCTGTGACTTAAAAGGTGCTACTTTATATCCGTCCTGGGTGAAAATACGGCAGAGTCCCGCTGTAAGCAGGCTTTTTCCGGCATTGGACATGGTACCCTGAATCATAATTGCTTTTGCCATAATATATCCCTCTTTTCTCTGTATTACAGTACTTTTTCAAATGCCCTCATAAGGGTCAGATTTTCTTCATGGGTTCGGACGGCAATCCGGTAATAGCCCCTGGCCAGTCCATAGTAATTGCCGCAGTCCCGGATTAATAACCCCTCCTGCAGGCAGAGTTCCTGAAGGTTTTCAGGTCCCTTGAAAAAGATATAATTAGCCTGGGAGTCGTATACCTGAAGCCCCGCCTCACGCATTTTCTCCTTAAGGAACCCGCGCTCCCTGTGAATCAGTTCTGTGGCTCTGTCCACATATTCTTTTTCTTTTAAAGCAGCGATTCCGGCTGCCTGAGCCAGGGTGGAAACATTCCAGGGCTGGGTGACCTCCTTCATCTTCTCCAACAGGTCCCGGCTGCTGCACAGTCCATAGCCCAGCCGTATTCCTGCCATGGCATACCGTTTTGTAAAGGCTTTCAGGATGAACAGATCCGTCCGTTTTTCCAGGGAAGGCTTTTGGGTATACTTTCCAGGGCTGCATACAAAGTCCAGAAAGCATTCATCCAGCACCAGAAAAACTCCGTGGCTGCGGCAGGCATCCATCACCTGCTCCAGTCTCTCAGGCTCTGTGAGAATCCCTGTGGGATTATTGGGATTGCACAGAAATAAAATATCTATGGTATCGTCTATAGCCTGCAAAAGCGCCTGATCCACGGCAAACCCGTCCTCCTCTCTGCCTGCAGCATGAAGCACCTGGCATCCCACACTTTCCAGAGCCTGCTCGTACTCCGCAAAGGTAGGGGCTGGCAGAAGTGCCCTCTTAGGTTTCAGGGCCAGCACCAGAGAAAAAATCAGATCTGCAGCTCCATTTCCGCAGATGATCCAGTCCGCCGGCACTTCTTCATAGGCGGACAATGCGTCTCTTAGCTTCTGGCATCTTACATCAGGATAATGGTACACCTGCTCCATACTTTCGGTGACCGCCCGCTTTACGCTGTCAGGAGTCCCCAGTGGATTACAGTTTGCCGAAAAATCAATTACGTTTTGATGACGGTACACATCCCCGCCGTGTATATGTTTCTTCATATGTATTCTCCCGGTTCTATACGATTTGAAGTGCAATCTGAAGCATCAGCCGAATCAGTCCGAAAAACAGCACGCCAATTCCCGCACTGGCATAGAGCAGATTGTTGGCATAACGGATATCTTCATACTGAATCTTACGGATGCGGTCCCCAATCGTTGGTTTCTGATAAAGCTTTCCGAAATAATAGGCATCGCCGGCCAGCTGCACCCCAAGTGCACCGGCCATCACTGCCTCTGTCTGGGCAGAATTGGGACTTGCGTGATTCCGCCTGTCTCTTCTGTAAATCCGTGCTGCGTTCCTGCTGTCCATCTTCAGAAAAAAGCTGGCCGCCACCATAAGCCATGCGGATATTCTGGCAGGTACAAAATTGGCGGCATCATCTAATTTTGCAGGCAGTCTTCCAAAGTTGAGATATTTATCGTTTTTATATCCCACCATAGAATCCATAGTGTTAATGGCCTTGTACAGAAACATCAGAGGAGCGCCCCCCAGGGCCATATAAAACAGCGGAGCAATAACTCCGTCCGAGGTATTTTCCGCAATGGTCTCCACAGCTGCCTTTGTCACACCCTCTTCGTCAAGACTCTTGGTATCCCGTCCCACAATCATTGAAACGGCATATCTGGCCCCCTCCAGGTTTCCCGCCTTCAGCTGCTCGTATACCTTCATGCTCTCCGCCTTCAGGGACTTTGCAGCCAGAAGCTGATAACACATAAAGGTTTCCAAAAGTACCCCCAGCCAAGTACGCCAATGGTAGGCAAACCACAGAATTAATCCGGGAATTCCCGCGCTGAACAGGCAGATAATCAGGATAAGAAAGAAACCGCCCGCCCGCTCTCCCCCTGGAGTTTTGGGAAATATGCGCCTGAGTCCTTTTTCCGTCAGTGCAATTCCATTCCCGATAATTCTGACCGGATGGTATAAAAACGGAGGGTCTCCCACGATCAAATCTATAAAAAAGCCCAAAACCAGGGCAAATATTGTCCACTTCAGCATCTTAATAAAGTCCTCTCCTGTATTTATTCTGCAAGCTTTTTCACCACATGCAGTTCCTGTACTCTTTCATTCCATTCTTCTGCGGAGGTCCTCACCTGGTATCCCCCGCCGTTTCCCACCTGCCAGTCATAGTACCCTTGATGGGGAACGGCATATGCATCCAAAATGCTCATGATAGTCCCTCCGTGAACCACCAAAGCCCCGGAGTGCAGTCCTTCCCTGAGGCAGTATTCCACACAGCGGGAAAATCCTCTTTGACAACGCTCCATGAAGGCTTCCCTGCTCTCGCCACCCGGAAAAGGCAGGGTGCCATTGCTGTCAATCCACTCCTGGTATTTGTCATTTCCCGAGAGTTCTTTGTAGTTTTTGTTTTCAAACTCTCCGAAATCACACTCTGCCAGCTCCTCCAGTGTATGAACTGGGGTATCCGGATAACAGAGTGCCGCAGTCTGCACACACCGCTTCAAAGGGCTGGTAAAAACAGTCTGTACCTGGGGATAATATCTGCGTTTCAGCAGGGCAATCCCATCTTTTGTAAGGGGTTCATCGGTCCTTTTTCCTATATAGCGCCCCAGGGTATTCCCATAGGTAATGGAGTGACGTACAAGAAATAAATCAAGCATCTTTGATCACCGTTCCAATGCCGCAGACTACCCGGTGTACCGAATCGGCAGACCGGGCAATCCGGGTGCATATCCTTCCTGTGGCCTCCCTGTATTCTCTGTCAAAAGAATCTACAGGCACCACGCCGTACCCCAGCTCGTTTGAAATGATAAGGATCTGAGGATTTTCTTTTTCCAGCCGGCCGGCCAGATTCGTTAAATCTCTATTCTCCCGCAGCATCCGCCTAATCCATTCGTGAAAATGAAAAATTCCACGGCAGCGGAACAATTCTTCGTAAGAACAGACACTGCCGTCAGCCATATCTCTCGCTTCCAGCCCAAATCTGCTGCGCACATACTCCTTTTTTCCCTGGAACATGCCCCCGATAATTAAAATCATACCTGTATCTCCTTTGTTATGCCATTTTTCTCAGCAGAATCTCTCCTGCCACCACACAGAGTGCCATCACCAATTCGCATATCTGAAGGAAAAAGCCCGCCAGATCTCCAGTGATTCCCCCGAATTGCTTCATGGACATACGATAGTAAAAAACGAATGCTGCCATTCCTCCTATGGCCGCACAGGCACCCAGCAGGGGCTGATACAGGCACATAAGGAGAATCGTAAGAAGTCCCCAAGCCACGGTGGTAATGCGAACCGTCTGTTTCTGGGCACCATCCGAAAAAGTTGCCGCCAGACCAGTGTTCTTCGCCATAGGAAATGCCGCAATGGACAGTCCGCTGAAACACCTGGACAGAACAAAACTGAGGCATACCACAGGAAGCCCCTGTAAGGTCAGCTCACTGTAAATGCCGAAATAAAGCAGAAAGTAAGTAATTCCTATTATAATAGCAAAGGCACCTGCATGGGAGTCCTTCAGAATCTCCAGCTTTCTCTCTCTTTCCTGATAGGAGGACAGGGCATCCGAGGTATCCAGAAGTCCGTCCAGATGGATCCCCCCTGTCACTGCCACAGGAATCAGCAGAAGGATTACGGTATAGAAGATATGGCTTTCTGCCAGATTCCTCCCCCAGACGCCCCAAAGCCAGGTAAGCCCTCCGATGACCAGCCCCACAGCGGGGAAAAAGCACATGGTATATCTCATATTCTCTTTCGTCCAGTCACTTTTTGGCATGGGAATCTTTGAGTACATGGCAAAAGCTATTTTAAAACTATTCCAAATCTGTTTCATTTAATTCTCCTTCAGTACGAGAGGGATACCGTATACCACTTCCACTACTCTTGCGGCGACTCTTCCGAGTGCCTGATTGATCTCTCCCAGATACTTTTGATATCTTTCTGTCTCTTCCTCATAGGGGATGCCGTCGGAGAAAATCTCATTGGTTACAATGCACAGCTCTTTTGCCTGACGATCCAGGGCAAAGATGCCTTCCAGGACAGCGGGCACCGTATCTTTCCCGGCACCTCCTTCCTGGTACATCTCATTGGCCACCAGGTTCGACATACACTCTAAAAGAACATAAGAATCCTTCGGCACGGTGAGCTCTTTCAGGTTAATATACCGTTCAATGGTAGTAAAATGCTTTTCCCGGCGCATGTTTCTGTGGCGCTCTATCCTCCTGTGGCTTTCTTCATCAAAGGGATACATGGTAGCGATATAGATTCGCTCTCCCTCGCCAAAGGACAGCAGGGTATCTTCTGCGTATGCTGATTTTCCGCTTCCGCTTCCACCGGTAATTAATGTAATCATACCCTTCTCCTTTTAGCTCAGTGGTTTGTATTCCTCAATCTCTATGTCGCTGAACGTACTCATCCCCTGATAGACCGCAGCCGCCATCTCTAAAACAGGGAATAAAGCTACTGCCCCTGTTCCTTCGCCCAGGCACATATCACAGTGCAGGCAGGGAGACTGGTCCAGCGCCTCCAGAATCATATGGGCCGCAGGCTCTTTGGAGACATGAGAAGATATCATATAGCCTTTTGCCAGGGGAGCCAGCCGGCAGGCCAGAAGGGCGCTTACCGCTGATATGAATCCGTCAATGACCACAGGGACATGATAGGCTGCCCCTCCCAGGAACATACCTGCAATCCCCGCAATATCAAAGCCTCCCACCTTTGCCAGCACATCAATGGGATCTTCTCTGTCTGGTTTATGAAGGGCAATCGCCTTTTTGATCGTTGCTATCTTCTTTTCCAGTCCGGCGCTTGTCAGTCCGGCCCCTTTGCCTGTGACCGCTTCTGCCGGCTGCCCCAGAAGAACCGCCGCCACTGCACTGCTTGTTGTCGTGTTGCCTATTCCCATCTCGCCGGTGGCAATGATCTTGTAGCCTTTGTCTTTTAGCTCCTTTACCATTGCGATTCCGGTCTCCAGACCCCGGATGGCTTCTTCCCTCGTCATAGCCGGCTCCACAGCCATATTTTTGGTCCCATAGGCGATTTTACGGTTTATGATATTGGTATCCACGGCAACTCCGATGTCTACCGGGAAAATATCGGCTCCGGCATTCTTGCACATAATAGCCGCAGAGGTTTCACAGGTTAAAAAGTTCTCCGCCACAATGGCAGTAACCTCCTGTCCGGTCTGTGTGACCCCCTCTGCCACCACCCCATTGTCCGCGCACATAGGCACAAGGGCTTTCTTTGAAAGATCAATTTCCTGGCTTCCTGTGATTCCGGCAATCTGCACCAGCAGAGATTCCAGCTTACCCAGGCTGTACAAAGGTTTTGCGATACTGTCCCAGCGCTTCCGGCTGATTTTCATAGCTTCCTCGTCGAGCGGACCGATACATTTCAGCGTTTCCTCTAAATTCATTTTCTTTTCCTTCTTTCCCATTGTTAGACGTTTGACTGGCTTTGCGGTGCATAGCGGCTGCACTCCTGCAAAAAAGCCTTCGCAATCTGAGGCTTGCCGTAATAGTACAGATGCGGAAAGCCTGCCAGCATATGTTCTCTTCCATACATACAGTTCCAGCTCCTGCGTCCCACAGGCTTTCTGGCCAGAAAATCTCCCCCGCAGGCAGTGGAGTCGAAATAGTGAAATTCATGGGCCGGAATCTGCTCCAAGGGCTCCCCAAATACGGTTCCTCCCCCGGAAGATACGTAGATATAGCCGAAACGGTTTAATTGCGGCGTACGGTATGCACGCCCCGGAATGATACCCGTCATGCGGTGGGCACATCCCTCCATATCCTCCATAGTTTCATGAAGATACATAAATCCGCCGCACTCCGCGATCACGGGAATCCCGTTTCCAAACTCCCGGCGGATACTCTCCAGCATCCCTGTGTTGGCCGCCAAAGCTTCAGCGTAGAGTTCCGGATAGCCCCCGTATAAGAGAAGTCCCTGAATCCCTTCCGGTAGCCTGCTGTCTTGCAGGGGGGAGAAATAAACAAGCTCCGCTCCCATCTTTTTCAGAAGACGCAGATTATCCTCATAGATAAAGCAAAAGGCCTCATCTCTTGCAACACCAATTTTAACAGGCCTGTCCAGGGTAAATCCATAGTCCGGGGAGAAAGCCTCCGGACTGGAAGCAGAGATATCTTCCGCTGTCTCTGCCAGCGCAAGCAGTGCTTCCATATCAATTGTTTTTTCTAGAATTTCTGCCAGCTGCCCCAGCTTTTCCTGGAGCTGTTCCACCTCATCCGGCAGAACCAGTCCAAGGTGGCGGCTTTCAATGGCACACTCTTTCACATTGGGCACATAGCCCAGTACTTTCACCGGAAGCGTCTCCTCAATCAATTCCTTCACCCTGGGATACAGCATGGGGGACATCTGATTCAAAATAATGCCGCGGATACCGCTGTTTTCTTTAAATTCGAGAAAGCCCTGAATATAAGGAAGTATGGATACGCTCATTCCCTTACAGTTTACAACAAACACCACCGGGGTTTTGGTAACAGCGGCAAGTTCATACGCGCTGGCCTGTGATGTGGTGCCTCCGATTCCGTCATAATACCCCATAACCCCTTCCATCACAGCAATATCCTGTTGCATGCAGTTTATTTCCAGGAGATGTCTGACAATCTCAGGAGGCGTAAAGAACGTATCCAGATTCCGGGATTTGGCCCGTATCACCTTGCTGTGAAACATGGGATCAATATAATCAGGACCGCACTTAAAAGATGCCACCTGCAGTCCACGGTTCTTTAATGCCTTCAGAATCCCGCAGGTCAGGAGGGTTTTCCCGCTGCCGCTTGCTCCTGCCGCTATAAGAAATCTGGGGATTTTCATCCTTCGTCCACCTCTTTTCCTGTACAGGAGATAATAGTAATAGGGTTTTCTCCCATCATCATATGATATCGTCCCACCGTCTTGGATTTGCTGATGGATACAGATACGATATCGACATCAGTCACCGGCAGTTCCTTCATACAGTTTACTGTCTCTGCTACGGTTTCCAGAGCGATGCAGTTCACTACGATCCGGATTTCGGGGTTCTTATTCAGAAGAAGCTGCAGGATCTCTTTCATATTTCCGGAAGAGCCTCCGATAAACGCATGTGTGGGGGGGTCCAGATCCTCCAAAGCCTCCGGCGCCAGACCGGGGATTACTGTAAGATTATCCGCCCCAAACACTTTCTTATTTTCTTCCAAAAGTGCTGCGGCCTCCGGCTTCTTCTCCACGGCATAGACTCTGCCCTCCCGGGCCATAAGCGCCATTTCAATAGAGACGGAGCCTGTCCCGGCGCCTACGTCATAACAGACAGCGTCCTTTTTCAGACGCAGCTTGGACAGTGAAATACTGCGCACCTCTTCTTTTGTCATGGGAACCTTCCCCCTGACAAATGCCCCGTCACTGATTCCATGTGTCACCGGAAGCTCTTTGGCCCCGGGATTTTCTATGTATATTACACTCAGCGGATTCCCCTGGTATCCCAGGAAATCAGCCGGCTTTCCTTTCTGTATCTTTTCCTCCGGATAGGACAGCATTTCTCCCAGGTAAATAGAAACATCTTCCATATGATATTCCATTAATTTTTCAGCCAGGCGGGATACCCCGTCTCCGGTGCCCAGGATAGCAAAAAAGCGGGGATTGCTTCGAATTCCCTGTATGAGGTTATACGCTCTGCCGTGGGCACTTGCAATCTTAACATCCTCCCACGGCTTTTGGATTCTGGACATAAAATATACCAGACTGGAGATTCCGCAGTACAGTTCTACCTGGAATTCTTTCAGCTCTTCCAGAAGCCTTCTGCAGCCGCTGTAAAACCCCACATCTCCTGACAGGACAACCGCGGCGCGCTCATATTCCGGGTGTTCTCTCAGGTACTCCCGAATCCTTTTGGCGTCGTATTCACAATAAACGTCCTGTCCCGGCTGTGCCGCTGCTTTTGCCATACGCCCGGCTCCTATGATTACCTCAGCCTTCCTGCACGCTTCTCTGCCTCCCACAGTCATGGTATTCTCATCCCCCATGCCGATGCCTACCAGGGCGACCTCTGTCTTTCCCGACAGACCGAATTCACCTGCAAGATATCTTTTGCACTCCAGAAGGGACAGGCCCTTTTCCTGAAGAGGCCTGCCGACGATTACCAGCTCACAGCCGCAGGCTTTTGCCGCCTCGCACTTTTCTAAAAACCCTCCGGTACTCCCGGATTCTTTGGTGACCAGATACCTGCAGTCCAGCTGCCGTATCATTGCCTCATTGAGTTCCCTGGAAAACGGTCCCTGCATACAGATCAGATGCTTTCCCTCAAATCCCATCTCTGCACAGGCCGCAGTTACTTTGGGAAGAGAGAGAACCCTGGCATAGACCCTTTCTCTGTAATCCGAAAGACGGGTGAATTTACCGATTTCCTTGCTGCCTGTGGTGACCAGGATCCCCCCCTTTGTATGCTCCAGATAGTCCACGGCCTCCTCAATCGAGTCCACATAGACTGCATGCTCTACAGCTGTGCCGTCATCCGGGCCGGCGCTCTCTCTGAGCAGACGAACGTAGGGCACCTCAGCCTTTTGGCAGGCGCTCTTAATATTGCGCGTCACCTCAGCAGCGTATGGATGCGTGGCATCGATCACAAATCTGGGAGATTCCTTTTTTATAAGCCCGCACATCTGCTCTTCCTTCAGACGCTCATGGGAAACCCTGACATACTCATTTTGAGGCAGAAGACTCTCACCATACTCTGTGGCCACGCACACATACCCCGAGATATGGTGCCGGCTGACATATTCTGCAATTTTTCTTCCTTCTGTTGTCCCTCCAAAAATAAGAACGTCACACATTCCGGTATCCTCTGGGCGTTACCATTTTTCCGTTAATCACTTTTGTCTGGGAATTGCCGATGAAAACCGTTGTAAACATATCAACAGGCGTATCCCTCAGTTCTTTTAATGTCATAACCTTAAAAGCTTCTCCGTCTCTCCCGATATTTCCCACAATGCCGCACACGGTATCCTCTGATTTATACTGCATCATAAGGTCACATGCCTTGGCCAGGTAATCGCAGCGCTTTTTGCTGGAGGGATTGTACAGGCAGATCACAAAATCAGCTTTGGAAGCTCCCAGCAGTCTTCCCTCAATCTTTTCCCACGGTGTAAGAAGATCACTTAAGCTAATGAGGCAGAAGTCGTGAATCAGGGGAGCGCCCAGCACAGCCCCTCCCCCTGTGGCAGCCGTCACTCCCGGAATCACAGACAGCTCTACCTCAGGATAGCTGACTCCCACTTCATACATAAGACCCGACATACCGTATACCCCGGCATCTCCGCTGCAGATCATGGAGACCGTTTTTCCTTTTTTTGCTTCCTCGAACGCCATCACACAGCGGTCTACCTCTTTTTTCATTGGTGTTGTCATAAACTCTTTTCCTGGAAAATGTTCTTTTACCAGATCCACATATACGGTATATCCTATGATTACATCGCTTTCTTTCAGGGCATTGGCTGCCTTAATGGTCATCTGTTCATACTCGCCGGGCCCAATGCCCACTACATATAATTTATTCAAATTCCACACTCCATTTCTTCATGGCTAACGCAACCGTTACCCCATTTTCTGCATGTTTTCTTACTATCAGTCTTCCGTCTTCGCTTCCCTTCACCGCACTTCTCTCACAGACATTGTCCAGCCCTGTAATGGATTCTACGAATTCAGATTTAGTAAATTTTCCTTCTACCTGAGCCAATTCCTCTTTGGTGTATGTGATAAAGGGAAGGTTTCTCTCCCGGCAGTACTCCAGGATCCCCGGCTCATCTTTTTTCAGGTCAATGCTGACCACCTGCTCCATGGCAACGGTTGGAATCAGCTGCTCATCACAGGCCTTTCGCACTGCATTTTGTATCTCCTCTTTTGCAGTGTCTTTTCTGCAGCCAAGCCCCAGGGTAATGACCCTGGGAACCAGGTACAGAGTATGTACAAACGGATGCTCCAGGTAACTGCTGGTAATCGCAATCCCAAGCTCCGGCCGCTCCTCATCTTCATGGGCTATCTTAAGGCCTTCCGGCAGTTCCCCAATCCAGGGAAAATCACTGTAAAATCCAACTTCCTTTCCTGCTACCAGTGCCGCCGATACATCCTTGGCCAGCCCCATGTCAGAAATATAAAAGCCATTCCTCTTTGCAAATACATCCACCGCAAACTTCTCATTGATATCAGTTGCTGTCGTGATCACAGGTTTTGCGCCTGTGATTCTGCTCACATCCAGCGTAAGCGCATTGGCGCCGCCGATATGCCCTGACAGGAGTGAGATGGCATAATTTCCCTGCTCGTCCACCACAACCACAGCGGGATCCTTTTTCTTATCCTTGACATAAGGCGCAATGGCTCTTACTGCTATCCCGCAGGCCCCGATAAAGATCAGGGCATCAGAATTCTGAAACCGCAGACTGGTCCATGCACCGATGGATTCATCCACTGGTTTGGCAAACTGCTTTACATTGCGTATTGTCTTCGCGTCAATATCCAGCTGGGATTCATCTAAAACCATCTTTGTATACTTACTTTTTGTGTAGGTGGTTACTTCATGCCCTTCCTTTATAAGTCCTGCGTGGAGAGCTTCCCCCAGAGCATAGCCGGACCGGCTGAAGCTGATAACTGCTATCTTCATATTTTCCTCCGCTTATTTGGTATCTGTACCCTGACGGAATTCAGTGGTGAATCCCGGATCATATAATTTGGAACGCTCATAGTGATTATGGGCTACCGCATCGCCGATAATCATTAAAGCTGTTTTCGTAATATGATTTTCTTTTGCTGTCTTATCCAGCGTTCCCACGGTACATACAAAGGCCTTTTCATCTTCCCAGGTTGCCTTGTACACAATGGCCGCAGGCGTATCCTCGGTATACCCGCCCTCAATCAGACGGGCGCTCAGTTCCTTTAACATCCCGGTACTTAGAAATACGACCATAGTTGCCTGGTGGGCGGCAAATGACTCAATGCTCTCTTTTGGAGGTACAGGCGTCCTTCCCGCCATCCTGGTGATGATGACGCTCTGAGACACATCCGGCAGCGTATACTCCAGATTCAGGGCAGAGGCTGCCCCGCAGAAGGAACTCACTCCCGGGCAGGAGTCATATGCAATATTTTCCTCATCCAGCACATCCATCTGCTCCCGGATGGCGCCATAGAGACAGGGATCTCCTGTGTGCAGACGCACAGTGATTTTTCCTTCTTTTTCCCCGCTGCGCATCACATCCAGGACCTCTTCCAGAGTCATCCTGGCACTGTTGTATACCCTGCATCCTTCTTTGGCATACTCCAGCAGCTGTGGATTTACCAGCGAACCGGCATAGATAATTACATCCGCTTCCTCTAAATATTTCTTTCCTCTTACAGTAATCAAATCCGGGGCACCAGAGCCCGCTCCAACAAAATGTATCATATCTTCTCCTTTGTATGTTTATTCTTTAATAATAGTCAGGGAATAATATCCTGCATTCTCAGGAATCTCTTCAATGGTATGGTATATTTTTTCATTTTCCATCCCGCAGTTTTCTATCATCACTCCCTGTGCTCCCATGGACAGAAGCTGCTCCTTGACCTCTCCCAGCTTTTTCCCGGCCTTCATAAGTACCTTCGTGCCCGGAAGCTTCAGCGCTTCTTCAATCTGATAAGAGGCAGGTATCACATGGAGGGGTTCTGCCTTTTCCACCAGCCCCATATTCATTCTGGCAGCAACGGCGCAAAAGGAGGTGATTCCGCTGACAATCTCTACCTCATAGCCCCAGCTTTGAATCTTCTTGTGCACATAGAGATAGGTGGAATACACGGTGGGATCTCCCAGGGTCAAAAAGGCAACCTGCTTTCCTTCCTGCAGAATCGCTTCAATGCTTCTGGCACCGTTTTCATGATTTTCCTCCAGCTGCCTGGGATCCTTTGTCATGGGCATAGGTACGGGAAGCAGCTCTTTTAGAGCGATCTCTGGCCAGGCCCCCTTCACAATCTGGTAGGCCACACTTTCCTCCGCCGCCGTACCCGGTACCGCTATCACATCACACTCTTTCACCAGCCGCAGCGCTTTTAAAGTAAGCAGCTCCGGGTCTCCCGGTCCAACCCCAATTCCATAAAGCTTTCCTTGCATCATAATATCTCCTTTGTCTATGTAATATTTTGTTGTTCTCTCAGTTTATCCAGCAAATCCGGAACACGGGATGTATTTCCCAGATACCCATATGTGTTAGAAAACAGAATTGCCCCTGTCTCCAGCTGTCCGTAAGCTCTGTGATTCAAGTAGTATTCCACTCTCTCCAGAACCTCCTCCATGGTCTTTTCCACAAGGCCTTCCCTCTGCAGAATCCCAAGGGCTTCGTCTGTAGTTCCTGTCTGCAATAGCTCTTTTGCCATCTCAAGGGAAGCGCCCGCCCGTACCGCATTTGCCGCCATGATCTCGGCCCTTCCGTCCGCAGACCGGGAATGGGTATTCATTATGCCGGCTGCCACTTTAATAAATTTGCCGATATGAGAAATAAAAAGAATTCCCTTTGCTTCCATGCCAATAGCCATATCAATGGTTTCCCCAACATAATTGCTGCACTTGATATTCTGGGAGAAGTCCAGTTCCATATGTTCCTTCAGGTAGGCGGCGCCGTAATTGCCGGGAGTCACCAGAAGATACCTTCCCCCGTTTTCAACCCGCATGTGCATCTCAATCTCTATGCTTTTAATCAGCGCCGCCTCACTCATTGGTTCCACAATTCCTGAAGTGCCTAAGATGGAGATCCCTCCCTGGATTCCAAGTCTTGGGTTAAACGTCCGTTTTCCAATCTTCTCTCCTTCCGGTGTCCAGATCGTCACCTTCAGGCCGCCCTCGTAGTTTTCTTCCTCTATCACCTGTTCCACTTCCCTGGCAATCATACGCCTGGGCACCCGGTTAATGGCGGCAGCTCCCACGGGCTGTTCCAGCCCTTTCCTGGTAATCCTTCCCACACCGATGCCCCCGTCAATGACAACCCCGGGTTCTCTGCGTTTTTCCACAGTTGCATAAATATGCATCCCGTCTGTGGCATCGGGATCATCCCCCGCATACTTCTGCACGCAGCATTCTGCCTTTTCTTTATTCCAGCGGATATCCATAAGAAGCAGATGCAGAAGGATTCCTTTTGGCGTCATCAGATCCGCTTCCTCCACCTGTTCCTGAGACAAAAGCATCCTGGCCGCCCCCTTTGCCGCAGCGGCGGCACAGGACCCTGTCGTATAACCATACCGCATTTTCTTGTTATTCTTCACGATATAGAAGTCTTCCAAACCATTTTTATGTTCCATACACAACTCCTTTTGACCGCAGCGGTCCGTTCAAAAAAGAAAAAAGAGTCCGCCGCAAAATGGCAACGAACTCCTACCTGTCCCACAAAAGCCCGGTTGCCGCAGGCATTTTTTGTGTGTCAGGATAGCCTAGTATCTGGCTTTCACAGTAACGGACTTGCGCAGGACTTCCACCTGCTTCCTCTGCTATCCTGCATTCAGTTTTCTTATTTTTCTACCCATTTATTAAAGAAAATATGCCCTTTGTATTTATCTGAAGACGGGGATAAATACAATACATCACATTTTTTCTCATCAAGTCCCAGGTTTTCAAATGCCTTTGGGGTCATAAAATATAAATAGTCAAATTCTGTTTTCCCTGAGGGAAGTGTAACCCCGTTAATCAGGCGCTTGCCTTTCCCTTCTTTATACAGCTTGTACGTCGACATTGCGTTTCGCACCGCTGTTCTGGTATTCGACAGATAGGGATTGGGAATAGCGTTCAGATTCTTCAGATATTTTGTGAGAACCCCTGTTCTGGCAGGTTCGAACTGCTTTCTCTGATAGACAACCGTCCGCAGGTCATTGGGAAAAGCACTGCTGTTCATACGGTTTAAAATCACCATAACAACCGCCGACATTCCGGAGATTCCCTGGTCTCCGGCCTCCGCGTATGCAATCGCTGTGAGGAAATCCTCGTCGGAGACCTGAGGATCTGTGGCATAGCTGGCCTCTACCTTATAAATCTTTCCGTTAGAATCTCTTATCTCAATATATCCGCCGGATTCCACTACTTTGCTGCCGATACCGGCAGCGTCAAAGCTGTATTTGACCCCTCCGATCGTGAGAATACAGTTTACCGCCATGGCTCCGTTATCCCTCAGATAGTAGTTGCCTACCCAGCGTCCGGCGGCCATTGCCCCGCTTCCATCCATGTAATACCAGATGCCGCCTATTTTCTGCCAGCCTGTAAGCATGGCTCCGTTTCCGTTAAAGAAATACCAATGACTGCCGATGATATTCCATCCGGAAACCATGGCTCCGCTTCCGTTCAGATAATACCAGGTTTTCCCAAGCTGAATCCATCCCGTAACCATAGCCCCGGAACGGTCCATATAGTACCATTTGCCCTTTACATAGGTCCAGCCGACAGCCATGGACCCGTTTCCGTTCAAATAATACCATTTATTCCCTATAAAATTCCAGCCCGTAGCCATAGACCCGCTGGCATTCAGGTAATACCAGGTATTCCCAAGCTTCTGCCAGCCGGTAGTCATAGCCCCGGAACGGTCCATGTAATACCATTTGCCCCGTACATAGGTCCAGCCGACAGCCATAGCTCCGCTGCTGTCCAGGTAATACCAGGTTTTCCCAAGCTGCAGCCAGTCAGTGGCCATAGTCCCGTCTTCTCTGAGATAGTACCAGGTATTCCCCACCTGCTGCCAGCCTTTGACCATAAATCCATTGCTGTCATAGTAGTACCACGCACCCTTTTCCAGGTACCATCCCGTGACCAGAGCGCCGCTGCTGCTCAGAATATACGTGTGATTTCCCTGCACCAGCTTCCCGGTCTGCATCACACCATCCGCATTCAGATAGAACCACTGCTTCCCCACAAGCGTCCAGCCGGCAGCCATAACTCCGGAGGAATGAAAATAATACCACTGGTTTCCCAGCAGCTTCCAGCCCGTGGCCATAGAACCGCTGCTGTTCAGATAATACCATTGGCTCCCCAGCTTTTTCCAGCCTGTGGCCATAGTCCCGTCCGGCTCCAGGTAATACCATACGTTCCCCAGCTTCTGCCACCCTGTGAGCATAACGCCTGAGGAATTAAAATAATACCATTTCTGTTCTATGTACACCCATCCGGTCATCATCCAGCCATCTGTATCAAAATAATAGATGTTTCCGTCGATTTCCTTAAAAGCTGATTTGGGATAGCTTCCGTCATATTCCCTGAACCACCATTTGCCGGACTGAAGGATCCACTTTCCCTTACCGTAATCGCGAATCCAGGCTCCGTCATCTCCTACATACCAGCTTCCAACCCACTGGTTCACAGCCATAGTACCATCTTCCAGAAGATAATAATTTCCTGCCCACTGGCTAACAGCCATGGCTCCGTCCGAAAGAAAGTAATACCACCTGTCCTCCAGGAGAACCCAGCCTGTTTTCATCCACCCGTCTGCATCAAAATAATAGGTCTTTGTTCCGATTTCATAGAGTCCGTCTGCCGGATATGTGCCATCCGCATACCGGTACCACCACTTTGTACCCTGTGCGGAAGTTTCCTGACTCACCCATCCTTCACTGGCTGTCCGCATGTCTCCAGTCTCTGTCTGTACTTCTTCCGTAGGATTTTCTTCCGCAGGAATCTCTTCTCCGGACGGGTCTGTTTCTGCTTCTGCCGGTTCTGCATTCTCCAGAATATCCGCAAATTGTCCTGCCTCCAGCTGCTCCCCCCGGGCAGTGACAGGTGCGCACATACTGAAGGTCAGCAGATATAGTAAGGCCTGTACTTTCAAGTCTCGTTTCATGCTGTACCCCTTTTTCTTATGTCATTCTTTGTCCGATCATGCTGCTTAGACTTATCCATTATATAATTTTATTCGGTAAAAGTCAATCGGAAGGAACTGGGGGCAGTGTCCCAAAAACGCGAAAAAAGATGGCTGTATGCAGCACATAAATTATGCCTTGCATACAGCCATCCACGTTTCTGAAATTACAATTCAGCGCCGGCAGACAGGACTTGCCAGTATCTGGTCAGATTATAATACAAACCATGCCGCCTTTGCTGTCATTTACAATTTTCTGCATGGTATCCTGGAGCTTCACCTGACTTTCGTCGCTGATCTGTACGAGCTTTGTATGGATTCCGTCTTCTACCAGCTGCTCAATGGATTTACCAAAGATATTTGTCTGCCAGATGCTTTCCTGGCGCTGTTCCCCGGCTTTGATATACGCAATCAGATCTTTTGCCTGCTCCTCGCTTCCCACAATAGGGGCAATCTCCGTCTCGATGTTTGCTTTTATCATATGAATGGACGGACTAGAGGACTTTATTTTGACTCCGTATTTATTGCCCTGCTTAATGACAACCGGTTCTTCCAGAACAATTTCACTGCGATCCGGAGTTACCACCCCGTATCCTTTACCCCTAACAGAGGAAAGGGCATCCTGGACCTTAATGTACTCTTCATGCATTCTGGAAAGCTCTTTCATGGTGTGTATCAGCTGGTATTCGTCAGAGATATCTACCCCTGTCATTTCACTCAATATCTCGTAATAGTATTTTTCATCCATTTCCAGATGTACCTTTACCTTGCCTGTGGCAAGATCTACCTGATCAATAACAGCTTTATTAATGTAGGAAGAAGACATCTGGAGATTATCCTTTGAGATATCTCTGACATACTTCACCTTCCCCAGCAGCTCTTTAATATTAGCAATCAGGTCAGACTTCAGATAGTGGCTGGGAGGCAGCATCTCCACCCATTTAGGTATGTAGAATTCCAGCTGAACTACCGGAAATTCATAGAGAACCTTTTCCAGAATCCGCACGATATCATCTTTTCTTAATTGTTCGCAGTTGACACTAATCACCGATGCGTTGTATTTCTTCTGCAGAGACTGTACCAGCTGTACGGTTTCTTCTTTATATGGTTTTTGCGAGTTTACAAGCACCAAAAACGGCTTCCCCTGCTTTTTTAACTCCTGGATTGTCTTCTCTTCACTGTCTATGTAATTATTTCTGGGGATTTCACCGAAGGAGCCGTCGCAGGTAACCACAAGACCTATGCTGGAGTGTTCCTGAATTACCTTTTGTGTCCCTACTTCTGCCGCCTGGTGAAAGGGGATCTCATAACTGAACCAGGGTGTTTTGACCATGCGTTCCTTTTCCTCTTCCATATTCCCGGTGGCTTCCGGCACCATATAGCCCACACAGTCTATCAGCCGTATCTTTGCTTTCACATCATCACTCAGTGTAACCTCTGTTGCCTCCTTGGGAATAAATTTCGGCTCTACAGTGGTAATCAGCTTTCCGGAACCGCTCAAAGGCAGCTGATCTCTAACTTCTGCCTGCTGGTCCTCCGGCATATTCGGCAGGGCAACCAGCTCCATGAAGCGGCGGATGAAGGTAGATTTCCCGGTGCGTACCGGGCCTACTACGCCGATGTAGATTTCCCCTTTTGTGCGGGCTTGTATATCTTTATACACATTATATGTATCCATTCAAAATACCCCCTTGTTATACTGATACAGTATATGCAGGGGGGTATCCTTTCTATGACACTATTTTAAAGCAAATCGCACGCCGTGTAATCTTACTGCTCTCCGGGCATCTTCCAGGCATGGTGATCCGTGTGCAGCAGCTCATGGGAGCGGTGTGACAAAGGTCTCTGCAGATAGCACTCATAGCACTTCTGAACCGATGGATTCTCGTGGGAAAATCTCAGATCACTGACCTTATCCAGGCCGTAGAGATTATCGGCACGGACGCCTGCCAGTTCTTCTCCGTCTTTAATCGGCTGTCCGCCTCCGCCTGAGCAGCCGCCGGGACACGCCATGATTTCCACAAAATCATACTGTACTTTGCCTTTCTGCAGGGCGCGGAGCAGCTTTCTGGTATTGCCCAGACCGCTGGCCACGGCAACCTTAAGGGGGGTTCCGGCCAAGTCAAAGGTGGCTTCCTTCCAGCCGTCCATTCCTCTCACTTCTTTAAAGGCATCCGGATCGGGATTCGTCTTTGTCACAAGATAGTAAGCGCTCCTAAGAGCAGCCTCCATAACCCCTCCGGTAGCTCCAAAGATTACGCCCGCACCGGATCCCACGCCCAGAGGCATGTCAAACTCTTCCTCCTCCAGATTTGCCGCAACGATATGTTCCGCACGGATAAGGCGGTCTACCTCTCTGGTGGTTAATACAACGTCAACGTCCTGGCCGGCTCCCGCATCATTCATGTTGGGCAGGGCACACTCATGCTTCTTGGCCAGGCAGGGCATAATGGATACGGAAAAAATCTTTTCCGGATCTACGCCTAAAAGATCTGCATAATAACTCTTGGCCATTGCGCCGAACATCTGCTGGGGTGACTTTGCAGAAGACAGCTGATCTACCATATCCGGGAACTGGGATTTGGCAAAGCGCACCCATCCGGGACAGCAGGAAGTAAACATCGGGAATGTTTCTTTCTCTTTATTTCCCAGACGTTTCAAAAATTCACTGCCCTCCTCCATAATCGTAAGGTCAGCCGAAAAATTCGTGTCAAATATATAGTCAAATCCCATCCTTCTCAGAGCGGATACCAGGCGTTTCACAGTGGCAAACTCCCGTTTTAGCCCCAGACTTTCACCCCAGGCGGCACGGACAGCAGGTGCAATCTGTACTACCGTTATCTTATCCGGGTCAGCCAGCGCATCGAATACGATATCTGTGTCATCCCGTTCTCTCAAAGCCCCTACCGGGCAGTGGGTGATACACTGTCCGCAGAGTGCACAGTCAGAAGCTTCCAGCTTTCGGTTTCCCGACACATCTACCGTGGTGCGTGAGCCTGTATTAGCCAGATCCCAGATGCCAAGCCCCTGTACCTTATCGCAGATCTGAATGCAGCGCATACATTTAATACATTTCTTATAATTGCGGTACAGCGGAAAATCTTTTGTAGATTTGCTGTGGGGAAGCTGTGTTTCATAGGGGACTTCCAGAATTCCCAGGTCATTGGATATTTTCTGAAGATTGCAGTTTCCGCTTCTCACACAGGTGGGGCAGTTCCCTTCGTGCTGGGACAGAATCAATTTTACATTTGTCTTTCTTGTCTCCCTTACCTTGGGGCTGTTTGTATATACGGTCATCCCCTCTTCCACAACATTGTTGCAGGAGGTAACCAGCTTTTCTTTTCCTTCTATTTCTACCACGCAGACACGGCAGGCACCAATTTCATTAATTTCCTTCAGATAACAAAGGGTAGGGACAGGAATGCCGGCAGACGCTGCTGCGTCAAGAATGGTAGTGCCTTCCGGCACTTCTACTACCTGATGGTCTATCGTCAGTTTTACCATTTGTCAATCCTCCCTCCTTTAAACACGCCGAATCCAAAGTGATCGCAGCGAAGACATCTCTTTGATTCCTGGCAGGCCTCCTCATGGGTCATACCGCACTCGATAAGTTCAAAATCATCCTTCCGTTCCGCGGCATCCCTTTCCTTCATATTTACCCGGCCGCAGGCGGGTCTGTCATCCAGACGGATCTTCGGAATCTCCACATCAGTGGTAATCTTGTGGTTGTAGCCCAGATACTCGTCAATATTAGCGGCAGCTACCTTGCCCGCTGCGATTGCCCGGATCACGGTTGCCGGTCCGGTGACACAGTCTCCGCCGGCAAAGACACCGGGGATATCCTTGATTCCGCTCCAGCTGAGGGCCTCAATTACACCCCGCTTCACAGGTATTCCGTAAGCCTCAAAGGATTTAGATTCAATGCCCTGGCCTATAGCCACCATAACGGTATCACATTCCAGACGCACTTTCGGGGCATCTGCGGCTTTTGGCGTGGGGCGTCCGCCTCTTACCTCACCGATAATCTGAGGCTGTGCCCAGAGTGCAGCCACCTTTCCGTCCTCATCCTTCTCGATATGGGTTGGGGCCATAAGTTCCATCACTTCACAGCCCTCCGCAATGGCGCCCTGTACTTCCTCAGGCATAGCTGTCATATCAGGAATCCTTCTCCTGTATACAATACGAACCCTGTCAGCCCCCAGACGCACCGCCGAGCGGGCTACGTCCATTGCCACATTGCCGCCGCCGATTACTACAATATCTTTTCCTGTAAAGTCTGGAACCTCATTATCTCCAATGCTTCTCAGAAGCTCTACCGCGGAGATTACTCCGTCCGCATCTTCTCCTTCAATCCCTATCTTTTTATCGATATGGGCACCGATCGCTATGTAAACGGCATGGAACTGGTTGCGGATATCAACAATATTGGGGTTTTCACCAATGGTTACCTCTGTCTCGACCTTTACCCCGATGGACAGCAGGGTTTCGATCTCCTTGTCCAGCACAGTTCTGGGCAGCCGGTAATTGGGGATTCCATACCGGAGCATGCCTCCCAGCTGCTTTCTCTGTTCAAAGATTGTAACCTCATGTCCCATCAGCGCCAGGTAATAGGCAGCGCTGATGCCTCCGGGTCCGCCGCCGATCACGGCAACTCTTTTGCCCGTTTTAGGCGCAGGTGCGGGAAGGGGAACATCTCCTGCATGATCTACCGCATATCTCTTGAGCCCCCGGATATTGATGGCGTCGTCAATCATATTGCGCCGGCATCTAGCCTCACAGGGGTGTTCACAGATCAGAGCACATACAGAGGGCATAGGATTGTCTTTGCGGATCAGGGAAACTGCATCTGCATACCTTCCCTCTGCAACCAGAGCAACATAACCGGGAATATCAACGCCTGCGGGACACAGTGCGACACAGGGTACCGGCTGATTCAGCTCGCAGGTACACCTGCCCCTTAATACGTGCTCTTCAAAATCTTCTCTGAAACCATTGATACTTTTCAGCACCATATTGGCTGCCTCGTATCCGATGGCACAGTCAGCGGAGTAATAAATGCCTCTGGCCGTTTTTTCGATTAAATCGATGGTTTCCAGGGTGGCATTTCCCTCCAATACATCCTCCATTAAACATTGCAACTGTCCTAATCCTACACGGCAGGGAACACATTTTCCACAGGTTTGCGCGTGACAGACCTTTAGAAAAGATACCGCTAAATCGACAGGACAAAGTCCCGGAGGACTGGCTACAATTCTTCGCTCCAGATCTTTGTAGAGTTCTTCTACTGTTGTCTGTGCTTTGTTTTGTGTAATTATACTCAGTCTACTCATGAGTACCTCCTTTCCAATCTCTTTCTGCTTTTTTTAACGCTTTGGGAATCTAGTTCCCTTTATTAAAACAGTTGCTCAGTGACTTCCCATATCACCAGCCTGCTGTTTCCGGAATGTTAAATTTTTGACATATAGACTGTAAAGATAGGGCCAGCCGAAGCAGGCGAGCCCCATCTTTATTCGTCTACACTGGTGTCTATGATTCTTGGTTATGTAATAACTGATGTACTTTGCCTTTTAATAATCCATCATACAGAGGAGCAATCAAAGGATTCTCGTCTGATTTCTTTATAATTGTTACATTGTCCGCATTATACAGACCTTTTTCTCTGGCAGCCTTTGTGCGGTCGCCGGCTCTTGGCGGCTGTCCGCCTCCCATGATACAGCCTCTGCGGCAGGCCATTACTTCTATTAAATGATAGCTGGCCTCTCCATTCCTAACCCGTTCCATCACCGTTCTGGCATTGGCCAGCCCGCTAACGATACAGATATTAAGCTGAGTATCATTGTATGGCAATGTAACCTCTTTGATTCCCTCACTGCCTCTTACCCCGCATTCAGAGATGGCATCCAGTTCTACTTTGCTGTGTCCCTCTGTCATACGGCGCAGAACCGCCTCTGTCACACCTCCGGTCACGCCGAAAATCATACCTCCGCCTGAGCTGAAGCCAAACGGCATATCACAGGCTTCTGGATCCAGCGTCTCAAATTCAATGCCGGAATTGCGGATCATGCGGATTAATTCCGTGGTAGTGATTACGATATCTGTATCCTGTTTGCCTCTTGTAAAGCTGTTGGGACGGATTGCCTCCATCTTCTTCGCTGTACATGGCATAACAGAGACTACAATTGTTTTCTTTCCGCCGGAATTTTTAGGACTCCGGTAATATTCTTTGATCACAGCTGAGAACATTCCCTGAGGGGAACGGCAGCTTGATATATTTTCAACAAATTCCGGATACTGGTCATGTACAAACTTAACCCACGCCGGGCAGCAGGAGGTAAGAAGCGGCAGATTCTCATTCTGCTCCAGTCTCTCCAGAAATTCTTCTGACTCCTCCATTACGGTAAGGTCGGCACTGAAGGCAGTGTCATATACCTCATCAAATCCCATTCTGTGGAGAACATTGACAATCTTGCCCATCACGCTTCTGCCTTTTGTAAGACCGAAAGAATCCCCCACTGCTACTCTGACCGCAGGAGCAATCTGGGCCACTACCCTTGTATCCTTATCCGCCAGGGCATCCCACACCTCATCCATATGAGTTTTAATGGAAATGGCACCGGTAGGACAATATACCCGGCACTGTCCGCAGTTTACACAGTCCGTTTCGGCCAATGGTTTGTCAAAAGCCGGCATAACCATAGCTTCTGTGCCCCGGAAGGCAAATCCGAGAGCGCCGATTCCCTGAATCTCCTCACAGGCTCTCACACAGTCACCGCAGAGAATACATTTGTTCGGATCTCTTACGATGGATGGAGAACTGGTATCCAGAGGACGAATCTCCCTGGTATTCTCGAACCGAACGTTGGTAACACCCATTCTGTGGGCCAGCTCCTGGAGTACACACTCCCCGCTCTTCACACAGGTCGTACAGTCTCTGCAGTGTGCTGCCAGCAGGAGTTCTACAATTAACTTTCTATATTTCTTGATTTTTCCTGTATTCGTATAGATTACCATTCCGTCCCTTGGCTCTTCGGAACAGGAGGCAAAGGTTCTGCCCCGGTCATCCTCTACTGTGCATAAGCGACAGGCACCAAAAGTAGATACTTCTGAATGGTAGCACAGGGTTGGCAGGGAGATACCCGCTTTCCTGATTACAGAAAGAACATTCCTTTCATCGGTAAATTCCACTTTTCTACCGTCAATCATCATATATCCCATGTCAAATCCTCCTATGCTTCAATATATACTGCATCAAATGCACAGTTATCCTTGCAGGCACCACACTTAATACAGAGATCGTTGTTGATGGTATACGCTTCCTTTAACTTACCTGTAATTGCCCCAACCGGACAGTTCTTCGCACACTTGCTGCATCCCTTGCAGAATTCAGGATTGATTTTAAAGGAGCGAAGAGCCTCACAGGTTTTGGATACACATTTCTTCTCCACAATATGTTCCACGTATTCGTCACGGAAGGTACGCAGAGTACTTAATACCGGCAGAGGCGCACTCTTGCCCAGTCCGCAGAGAGCCATGCTCCGCACCATCTCAGCCAGTTCCTCCAGCTGATCCAGGTCTTCCAGTTTTCCTTCTCCCTTTACAATCCGTTCCAGAATCTCCAGCATTCGCTTAGTTCCCTCACGGCAGGGGACACACTTGCCGCAGGATTCTCTCTGGGTAAAGCTCATAAAGAACCTGGCAACCTCTACCATACAGGTGTGCTCATCCATAACAACAAGACCGCCGGATCCTACAATTGCATCGTATTTCTTTACAGAGTCAAAGTCCAGGCCCACATCCAGGTGAGGAGTAATCAGACATCCGCCGGAGGGTCCGCCGATCTGTACCGCCTTGAATTCTCCGCCGCCTTTGATTCCGCCGCCGATATCGTAGATAATCTCCCGAAGAGTAGTTCCCATGGGCACTTCCAGCAATCCGGTATTCTCAATGGCTCCTGTAATAGAGAATGTCTTGGTTCCCGGGCTGCCCTCGGAACCAATGCTGCGGAACCACTCAACGCCTTTGAGGATAATGTTCGGAACATTGGCAAATGTCTCCACATTATTCAGTACGGTAGGCTTTTCCCACAGTCCCTTCTCCACAGTTCTCGGAGGCTTCACACGGGGCATTCCCCTGTTGCCTTCAATCGATGCCGTCAGCGCACTTCCCTCGCCGCATACAAAGGCGCCGGCGCCCCGGTTAATATGAAGATGGAAGGAGAAATCACTTCCCATAATTTTATCTCCAAGCAGATGATACTCCTCCGCCTGAGCGATCGCCATTTTCAGACGGGCTACAGAAAGAGGATACTCCGCACGAACATATATGTAGCCTTCCTGGGCGCTTACCGCGTACGCCGCAATGATCATACCCTCAATCATCTTGAAGGGATCGCCCTCCATTACACTTCCGTCCATAAATGCTCCGGGGTCTCCCTCATCGCCGTTGCAGACTACGTAGCGTACCTTTTCCGGCTGCCTGGCCACCTGTTTCCACTTTCTGCCCGCAGGGAATCCGCCGCCGCCCCGTCCGCGGAGACCGGACTGGTCGACAACCTCCACCACCTCATCCGGTTTCATATCAAAAATAGCCTTCGCCAGCGCTTTGAAACCGCCGGAGGCAATATATTCATCTATAGATTCTGCGTCTATATTTCCGCAGTTCTCCAATACAACTCTTGTCTGTTTTGCGATAAAGGGGATATCCTTAGGTTTCGCAAAAGCCTTTTCTCCCTTGTGATAGAACAAACGCTCAACCGGTTCTCCCTTCAGCACGGTGCGTTCAAAGATCTCCCGGCAGTCCTCAAGCTGTACCTTCACATACTGGTAGTGATAGGGTTCTATCCGGATCAGGGGACCTAACTCACAAATGCCCTGACATCCTGTCTTTACAACGCCAATGTGAGGAACATCCTTTTCCATCTCAACAGTTACACCCTCCAGATCTGCGCAGAGCTTTTTCATCTCATCGTAAATCTTCTGAGAACCAGTGGCAATACATCCGGTTCCGGCACATACTAAAATTCTGCAGTTGTAGGATTTGATCTCTTCAGAAGCAGCTTTTCTCTGCTTTTCCAATTCTTTTCTGCTATTGATAATCATAAGCCTTCACCTCTCAGTTCTTCCACTAAAGCCAACGCTTTTTCAGGAGTCATATTAGGATGCACTTCATCATTCACGGTCAAGGTAGGAGCCAGTCCGCAGGCACCCAGACAGGATACTGTTTCAACAGTAAAAAGCATATCATCTGTGGTGTGCTTTTTCTGGCTTAATCCTAATTCTTTAAACAAAGCTTCCAAAATAGGTGTGGATTTGCGGACATGGCATGCAGTTCCGTCACATACTTTGATTATGTACTTGCCTTTCGGCTCAAAGGAAAAATTCTCATAGAAGGTCGCTACACTGTATGCCTTTGCTTCCTTCACTCCAATCTCTTTTGCCACGTAAGTAAGTAATTCCCCTGGCAGGTACCGGTATTCCCCCTGGATGTCCTGCATAATGGGAATGAGCGAACTGGCTTTTCGTCCATAATGTTCGATGAACTCATCTGTCTTGGTGTAATAAGACTGATCTAGCATTTGTTTTCCTCCTTAAATTTGGTGTTCTGCCCAATAATAAAAGAGCTATGTGCTGCTGCACCCCTGAAAAATATGTATAAATTGCACATGCCCTAAAAAGTATTATACCTTATTGCCGTCTTTTTCACAATGAATTTTGATAATTTTTATTAACAATTTATCCTGTCTGATTATCCAAAAAAACTGCACCGCCTCCATGGAGACAGTACAGTCCTCTTTTCTTTTTCATGCTATTTCAGCTCAAGTTCAAACAGATCTTTAGCCGGTATCTCTCTGGAGGAAGTTTTCACAAATTCTTCTACCTCCCTGGCCGCTTTTTCAACCTGGATATTGGTGCCCGCACCTGCCACACAGCCGCCGGGGCATCCCATGCCCTCAATCAGACATCCGTCAAGTTTTCCCGCTTTGGCCAGGTTCAGAATCTTTCTGCACTCTGCCAGTCCCTCCGCGTGCTTAATATTCACCTGAATATCCGGATAATAAGCTTCCAGACATTTTTCAATCGCCTGTGCCACACCTCCGGCCACTGCATATCCCCGTCCGGCGCCCGTTGCATCCCCCTCTTCCAAAGAGGAGATGTCCCGCGGGTAGTCTTCCACCTGAATATCCCTGGCCAGAAACATACCTGCCAGCTCCTCAAAGGTGATCACAAAATCTACATCACTTCTCACCGCTTTTCTGGAGGCTTCCAGCTTTTTGGATGCGCAGGGTCCTATAAATACCACTCTGGCATTGGGGTGTTCCTTCTTTATGCTTCTTGCAGTAGCCACCATTGGAGTCAGTTCCTGAGAAATTTTATCTATCATATCAGGAAAATATTTCTTTGCCAGAACAGACCAGGACGGACAGCAGGATGTCAGCAGGAAGGGGAGTTCTCCTGTCGATACCTTTTCCGCATAGTGGTGGGCTTCGCTGGCAGCCCCTATATCAGCCCCCACAGCCACCTCGTATACGCCCCGGAAGCCCAGGTCCTTTAAGGCCTGCTTCAGCATCCCCGGGGTAACCTCCGGACCGAACTGTCCGATAAACGCAGGCGCAAGCTCCGCAATGATCTCCTCATTCTCTCTTAACGCTTTGGCCAGCTGGTAAATCTGAGATTTGTCTGAGATAGCCCCGAAGGGGCAGCTGACCATGCACATGCCGCAGGAGACACATTTGTCTGTCTGGATGCTGGCTCTCCCCTGCTCGTCGCTGCCAATGGCATTCACTCCACAGGCACGCGCACAGGGGCGTTCCTTTCTGGATATGGCATCATAGGGGCATTTTGCCTTGCATTTCCCGCATTTGATGCACTTTTCCTGATCAATAAACGCTTTCTGATTTACTCTGCTTATGGCGTCTTTGGGACACACTTCCATACAGGGGTGAGCAATGCAGCCTCTGCACATATTGCTGGCCTCATATTTTTTCGGCTCGCAGGCATCACAGGCAGATGGTATCACCTGCATCAGCGGCGGCTCATAATATTTCTCATCTATATTGCTCTCTTCAATCCCCTGCGTCAGATGTACCCATCGGTTCTCCGGACGCAGTGCCATCCCCATAGCCAGCCGGATTCTCTCACTGACAACCGCCCTCTCCCGGTAAATGCTTTCCCGGTACTGGGGTTTCTCCGTCACAATTTTATAGGGAATAGCCTCAATGTCGTCATTCAATGACTCCGCGCTGGATTCAAATCCCAGCCTGGCAATCTCCGTAAATACTTTTCTTCTCAGCTTTGTTACAGGTGTTTCCAGTCCTCTCATAATAGTCCTCCTCTGATGCAGCTGTTTTCGCCAGGGGACAATGCCGTAAGGCCCCCGGGTATACGATCATTCGCTTATACTATAGTATAGGAAGTATGCAAAATCAACCTCTCTGCTTGTTCTTTATTACATGCAATCCGGCTTTTGCAAACGTTTGTTCGATTTAATCTTGCTTCTGGCCGCAAACTATGGTATAATTGTAAAAGAACATATGTTTGCATTAATTATCTGACAGGAGAGCCAATATGAATACTGCAAATCAACTTACACTTCAGGATAAATTGACCGTTTTGGCAGATGCCGCCAAGTATGATGTGGCCTGCACTTCCAGCGGGGTTGACCGCCGGGGACAGAAGGGAAGTCTTGGGAACTCCTGTGCAGCAGGAATCTGCCATAGCTTTGCATCCGACGGAAGGTGTATTTCCCTTCTCAAGGTTCTTCAAAGCAATGAGTGCATTTATGACTGCAAGTACTGTCCCAACCGCGCGTCCAATGACAAGGTACGTGCGACCTTTACTCCGGAAGAGCTCTGTACCTTAACCATAGAATTTTATAAAAGGAACTATATCGAGGGCTTATTTCTGAGTTCCGGTGTATGCAAGAACCCAACCTATACCATGGAGCTGATGTACCGCACTCTCCTTCTTCTCCGCACCAGCTATCACTTTAACGGCTATGTGCATGTAAAAGCCATTCCCGGTGCCTCCCGGGAACTGCTTCTCCAAACCGGATACCTGGCGGACCGCATGAGTGTCAACATGGAGCTTCCTACCCGGGAAAGCCTGAAGGCACTGGCTCCCAACAAGTCCTTTTCCGGTATTCTGAAACCAATGGAGCAGATACAATCCGGCATCACCGGCTACCGTCTGCAGATAGGAAAGGATCCCCGCATGGAACGCAGCTTCTCCAACCGCTATCTGAGCAATACGATCTTTCAGTCCGGTCCTGCTCCAAGGCTTGAGACAGCTGCCCCGCCATCTGTATCCCTGCCCGCGGGCGTACAGCCGGTTCACCATACCGGCAACAAGCCTGCTCCCTTTGTGCCTGCGGGACAGAGTACACAGATGATCATCGGCGCAACCCCGGAGAATGACTTCCAGCTTCTTACTGCTACCCAGCATCTGTATCAGCAGTATGACCTGAAAAGAGTCTTCTTTTCCGCCTATGTGCCGCTCAACGAAGACTCCTGTCTCCCATCACTGGATACTGCGCCTCCGCTTCTCAGGGAACACAGGCTTTATCAGGCAGACTGGCTTCTTCGTTACTATGGTTTCCACGCCGAAGATCTGCTGAGCATCGAAAAGCCAAACTTTAATATTCTTCTGGACCCCAAGTGCGACTGGGCCCTTCGCCATCTTGAGTTCTTCCCTATGGAGATCAACCGTGCCTCCTACGAAGATCTGCTGAAGATACCAGGGATAGGGATGAAATCAGCTTCCCGGATTGTCCAGTCCAGACGCCAGGGGATGCTGGACTTTGAGCATTTGAAGCGAATGGGAATTGTGTTAAAGCGGGCGAAATATTTTATCACCTGCAAAGGACGGATGATGTACCGCATTCCCATACAGGAGGATTTCCTTACCAGGCAGCTGACCGGAGAGGACGCCCGGGCTAACTGGGAAATCGAGCACCCTCAGACCTACCGCCAGCTGTCACTTTTTGACGATATGAATCTTACAGCTTCCCCGACTGTTGAGGATGCGGCGAAAAGTATCAGCGGTCAATTCTAGTATTTAATGTAAGGAGCTGCCCTATGATTATATTTACCTGCAAGGATATATTCGAAGATATGATGACCTGCATCTATGATGCATGGGCAGAGGCCAATGCCATCGGACACAGCAGTGTACGTCTTATGACAGAGCCGGCCGGTGATATGGAACTATTCTGTGAATACAGACACGTAGACCCGGATCCCCAAAAGGTACAGAAGGTCATACGCACAATCCATAAAAAACTAAACTGGGAGGCCTATCAGCTGGTCTACAAATCAGCCATGTCTTTTGCCTCCAATAAGCTGGACGCTATCTACCGATTTCTGATTCTCGGTTTTGCCGCCGGTCCCCGGGTTCTCCAAATGCTCCAGGCTCCTCAGGTGATAACTGTTTTTGAGCTGAGCAGAAAAGTCACGAATGAGGCCCACTTATTTCGTGAATTTCTCCGCTTCGAGCGCATGGATCAGAACGTTTTGATGGCCCGCATCTCACCCAAATGCAATATTCTCACAATCCTGGGTCCCCAGTTTTCCGATCGCATGCCCTCGGAAAACTGGATGATTATCGATGATACCAGGAATCTGGCTGCCGTACACCCGGCAGACGAGGAATACTACCTCACTCCGCTTGGCCAGGCAGATCTGGAACAATTGAATGCCCACAGGGAGACTACAGACCCTTATGTTGCCCTGTGGAAATCTTTTTTCCGTACTATTGGGATACAGGAACGAAAAAATTATCAGTGCCAGAGAACCATGATGCCCCTGTGGTACCGCAAACACATGACAGAGTTTCTGCCCTAGGGAATTCTATAAAGCAAAAAAGAACCTGGCCATCCAGATTCTTTTTTGCTTCTCTATTCTGCTTATTCCAAAGTCCTCTTAGCAGCTTCTACCACATGGCCCACTAAAACAGAAGTGGTAACACTTCCCACGCCTCCCGGAACCGGAGTGATAGCCTCAACAACAGGTTCTGCCTTTGCGTAGTCAACATCTCCGCAAAGCTTCCCTTCTTCATTTACATTGATTCCCACATCTACTACAATCTGTCCAGGAGACAGATATCTGTCGTCCACAACCCCGGCCCGTCCGGCGGCTACGATTACCAGTTCTGCTTCCTTTACTACGGACGGCATATCTACCGTTCTGGTATGGCAGATCGTTACTGTGGCGTGTCTCTGAAGAAGCATCATAGCAGCAGGTTTTCCCACAACAAGGCTTCTGCCCACAACCACTGCCTTTTTACCTTTACAGTCGATTCCATAATGGTCTAAGATCTCCATACACGCCTGAGGGGTACAGGGAGGGAAGCCCTGCTTTGTTCCCGCAAATACCCCGACCATAGAGCCATCGGTAATACCATCCACATCCTTTTCCGGCTTCAGGGCTTTAATTACTGCCGCTTCATCCAGATGCTTGGGCAGAGGACGGAAGATAAGAATACCGTGAATCTTATCATCATTATTTACTTTCTCAAGTGTTGCCATTAACTCTTCCTGAGTTACATCAGCGGGAAGCAGAAATTTTTCATACTCAACACCGAGTGTCTCGCAGCGCTTCGTAGCTCCTCTCTCATAGGATACGTCATCAGGTCTTTCCCCTACACGGATGATCCCCAGTCTAGGCTGAATTCCTTTTTCTGCTAATCCGGCCACATCAGCCTTGATTCTCTCATTTAATGCTGCGGTTACTTCTTTTCCCAGTAATTGCTTTGCCATGTCTCTTCCCCTTTCCTATTTCAGTCTGCCAAGTACGCTCGCAAAAATTTCATCTGCTTTTTTCGGATATACATCCAGCATATGATCAGCTTTTTTATTTAACTCTTCTGCATACTCTCTATTTTTCATAGATTTTGTGTTGATGTACACATTTAAGCTGGCGCCCTCCAGAGCAGCTTTGCAGAAGGCTGCGCCCACGCCGGCATCACTGATTGCCAGGGCAGAACCCTTTGCTGCAAACTCTGCAATAATATCAATTGCTTCACAGCACTTTTCCATAATTTCCATAGGTACAGAGCACGCATCTTTTAAGACAATCTCCATCACTCTGGCCTTCTCAGCCTTTTCTTCTTCTGTCTCTCTCGGCATACCATAGGCCTTTGACAGGGGCTCGAAAACCTCCGCATCCTTTTCTACCAGTGTAAGCAAGTCTGCCTGCAGCTTGTCGCATTTTGCTTTCAGCTCATACATCTCTTCTTCCACATCTGCATATTTCTTTTTGCCTACGGTCAGACTTCCCACCATATTGCCAAGGGCAGTTCCGACGGCGCCCACCAGAGCAGATGCGCCGCCGCCGCCCGGCACAGGGGCCTTTGATGCTAATACTTCTACAAATTCATTACAAGGTACTGTTGAAAATCCCATGTTGTCCTCCTTAATGGTATGTAATATTTTTTTGGGACGGAGAAATACTTCCTCCGTCCCACTGAAACACGCAACTATGTGTAGAGTTCACAGTTTCCGTGTTATTACTACAGTTAGAATAATCCGGAAATCTTGCCTGTCTCATCCACATCAATCTTCTCAGCAGCCGGTACTTTCGGAAGTCCCGGCATAGTCATGATGTCTCCGGATAATGCTACGATGAATCCTGCGCCTGCAGAAATCTTCAGGTTACGGATGGTTACCTCAAATCCCTTGGGGGCTCCCAGCAATTTCTCATTGTCTGAAAAGCTGTACTGGGTCTTTGCCACACAGATCGGGCATTTGCCGAATCCAAGCTCCGTCAGCTGTTTTGCCTGTTTCTTGGCATTCGGGGTAAGCACTACACCGTCTCCGTGATATATCTTGGTTACGATGGCATTTAATTTCTCTTCGATGGTCATGTCGTCCGTGTAGGAGAAGGTAAAGTCGTTGGGCTCTTCCACCAGCTTCACTACCTCTTCTGCCAGGGCCATTCCGCCTTCGCCGCCCTTTGCCCATACTTCCG
>NZ_FQVI01000047.1 GCF_900129135.1 Lactonifactor longoviformis DSM 17459 | reverse complement strand
TAGCCAGGTCAAACTTACCGGCAGTAGCTCCGTTTTCAGCTTCTACTCTCATTTCAAGGTTTTTCTTGGTGCTGTCTGTTACAACTTCCCCAAGCAACTCAGCAAATTTAGCTGCGTGCTCTGCCTCTTCATAAGCAGCTTTTTCCCAGTATAAACCGATTTCAGGATATCCTTCTCTATGGGCAACTCTTGCCATTGCAAGGTACATACCGACTTCTGAACATTCACCTTCAAAGTTTGCTCTCAGGTCAGCAAGGATGTCTTCGCTAACGCCCTTTGCCACGCCGACAACGTGCTCTGCAGCCCAAGTCTTTTCTCCGCCCTGCTCGATGAATTTCTCAGCTGGAACTCCGCAAACCGGACATTTTTCAGGTGCTGCATCTCCCTCGTGAACATAACCACATACACTGCATACGAATTTTTTCATTATGATCTCTCCTTTTTTGTTTGAAATTTAATGGTAAAGTTACCTGTTACATTATGTAACCTGTACGTTTTTTAATAATAGTAATTGTTACTGATATCAATATAACTTATTAGATTAAAAAAGTCAAGTATAAATTGAAAAAAATTAGAAATATATGGATTACGCCTCCCCATCTCATGGAAAACGCGGGGTGAGATGGTAATCACTGATACTTAGGGAATTTGCGTATGGTCTCTTTGGCATGTATTTTGTAATATAACATAAATAGTGTAGAGAAATTTTGGTACAAAAGTGATAAAATTAAGTATAATAGTGTAAATACATTAACATATATCAAGGAATCAAACAATATATCATAAGGTATTAGACCATGATATGATACGATACCCAAAAATAAATGAACGTTCTCTTTAGGGAGGCGCCGTAAAAGGAAAGAGGCGGGTTATATGGTAACATATAAAATAATACTTAGAACAGCTGAGGATGCAGAAAAGCTGGTAGAGAAACTGGAAAAATATGATTTTGATGTTGATGCTGGCTGGGGACATTATATTATAGACGCCAAGTCTCTGTTGGGAGTAATGGGACTGGGTATAGGGAAAGAGATTGAACTGCGGGCGTACACAAGTACCCGTGAGACGCTGGATATGGATTTAAAAGGATTTTTAACAGATTCTGAGACGACTGGCTGAGTTGTTTTTATGTAGAATATGATAATTAGACGGAGAGGACAGGGATATATATGGCTATAGTAATTATGGTGTTGCTACATAAAAATAGTCATGTAGATTCCTGTTTTCGTTTGCTGAAGAAGCTGCAGAGGTTCTGGACAAGGGAGGAGAGCTATGGTGGTCTCATATTTACTAAACAAAGAAAAAAGGAGAAGGCTGCCGTTGAAATCGGCGTATTACTTATTGTTTTTTATATTGATCGTAATTCCTATTCTGGGGGTGCTTGTAGTCTCACTAATTTTACTTAACAGGCAGTTTGAACAGCAGGCTGTGGAGATGGTTCAGCGCGCGCAGGAAACAATTGCTGCGGAACTTATGTCAGATATTGATGTTATGTCTATGAGACTTTCAAACCTGGTATATGCAAATGACAATGAAATTCTGAAGTATGCTGCCGGGACAGATTTACTGGACTCTAGTGACAGGTATCAAAATATCCAAAATCTAAATAAAGCGCAGAATCTTTCTTTGGAACCGGTTAAAGATATCATCTCCATTAGTTTTCAGATGAAAAGCAACCATAATTTCTATCTGAAAAACGAAATTAAAAGATCAAGTGATCAAATCAAAGAAGAAGAGTGGTATCAAAATGCACTGAAATCAAAAAATAATATTGTTATTGGAACGTATGATACAAGGGATATGAATGATTTGTTTTTAGGTGGAAACAGGGATATGCTGATTTTGATTTTTGCACTTTCACCGGACATTAAAACAGACCGATCTCAGAAGATAGAGATGATAATTCTGTATCAGTCATCCAATGTGGCTGACAGAATAAAAGCAAATAACAAGAAATACAGGCAGGGAAAAAATAAGCTGGGGATTACACAGATTAGAGATTCAGGCGGTAATCTCATTTATTCAACAGAAGATAGCAAAGATTATTCTGGGCTTCCAGGTTATACATGCATTAAGACGCCGGTAACTTTCCGGGATACAGTCTGGTATATAGAAAATTATGTAAGGCCTGGGGAATTAAGCGGGGATTTCAGGAAGACCGCTTTGTTAGTACTGGGTGTTGCTGTTATGGTACTGCTTTTTGCAAGTTATTTCTCCAGGTATTTTCTGAGAGGTATTGTAAAGCCCGTAGAGGCAGTGAATCAGGGGTTGAAGCAGGTGGAAGAAGGAAATCTGGATGTGTATATTGCGCCGGGCGGTCAATATGAAGTGCGCAACATGATGTATCAGTTTAATGCAATGGTGAAGAGGCTAAGGGCGTTGATTCAGGAATATGAAGAGAAGGTAAAAAGCAGAGGGAAGACAGCACAGGAATATTTTTGTTTAATGATGAAGGGGTGTATGACACCGGAGGAAGCAGATAAAGAAACAAAAGAATTTTTTATGGATCAGTATGCAGTTTTTGGACTCTATATTTCAAACCAAAAATCGGTGAGCATGGAGGGTCATATTACGGCCAGCCTTGTAAATAGTTTTGAGAGAAATCCCAGATATGCGTCCAGGTGCCTTACGTATACAGATACACCCAATTTCCTTCAGGTATTTTACCGAATTACAGAGGAAGATTACCGATCCAATATGGTTCGTATGATAGAAGAGATACAGCGTATTGGATCCAGGGACTATGAAGTACATATTTTTGCGTGTATCAGCAGAAAGGGTACAGGGCCACGGTCCTTTGCCGAATGTGTGAGAGAGGTAAAAGAAAAGATCTGTCTTCGCCATCTTGTAGGAGAGGAAGCATTGATAGAGCTTGAGGAATACGGAGAAGAGGTAGAAGATATTATCCGTCTTTCTGGGGAATATAGCAGACTGGCAGAGGCCTTGTATATAGCAGATGAAAAAAATGTGACGGCGGAAAAAGAGAAGCTTTTTGCGCTCTTCAGCAGGACGGCAGAGGATGAGATTAGAAAGCATATGTATGCTCTGATTCTTGCTATTGGAGATCGATTTACTAGGGACGGAAATAATTTCTTTAATCTTTTCGGACAAGAATATAATTATGTAGAGAAAATAAACCGCATTGAAGAAATGAGAAGTATAAAATTATGGATAACAAATTACTTGGCGTGGATTGTGGATTACTCTGCATCAAAACTAAATATATCTGAAACCGACATGGTAATAAAAGCAAAGCGTTATATGGCGGATAATTATGAGGATCCCGGCCTTTCGTTAAGCAGTGTGGCCAAATATGTTAACCTGAGTGAAAAATACTTTACTAATAGGTTCACCAAAGAAGCGGGAGAGACATTTTCAGAGTATCTTACTGGCCTCCGGATGCAAAAAGCCCGGGAATTATTGAGAACGACCAGCTTTAAAGTATACGAAGTGGCAGAAATGGTAGGGTATAATAACGTAGAGCATTTTAACCGGATGTTTAAGAAACTGCATGGAATGAGTCCGACTCAGTACAGGAAGGAATCATAAATGCTGTAAATTGGAAAGAATTATTACTGTTAATCAGGAAAGCATACGAAAAATCGCAATCAGGTAAACTAAGGTTATGGTTAAATATCAAAAAATGTGAAGATATGAGATGGAAGGATTTCTCCATAACTGTTAAGGTAGGGGCATCAAAAAAAGGAGGTACTTTCGTATGAAAAGTAAAAAAATAATTGCTGCCTTGTTAACAGGGGCAATGCTGGCCTCCGCATTCGTGGGATGCGGAGACGACAAAAAAACAGAAGGGAAAGCAACTGCAGAAGAAGGGGGGACTTCAGGGGACGAACTGTCAGGAACTCTTACCTTTGCAATATGGGACAATAATCTGAATGATTTTATAGAATCTTCTGATATGGTAGGAAAATTCCAGGAAAAATATCCGGACATAGATATTGAAGTAGAGAAGATTAAAGACGACAGTGAGTACTGGAATACAATGAAGATGCGTGCATCTGCCGACCAGCTGCCGGATGTAATGTTTAACAAGACCTTTACCTTATCAAGATTTAAAGATTATCTGATTGACTTATCGGATACAGAGGCAGCAAAGAACAACGATCTTGCGGAAGGGTATGCTGTGGACGGAAAAATCCTGGGGATCCCTATGACTGCCGGTTATGAATATGTATATTACTGGAAGGATATGTTCGAGGAAGCAGGCGTGGAAGTGCCTACAACATGGACCGCATTTGAAGAGACAGCGAATAAGCTGCAGGATTTTTATGGAAAAGATAACGGAAACTTTATGGCTATTGCCTGCGGACTTAAGGATGAGTGGCCCGATTATCCATATATGGAGTTTATGCCTGCTTTGGAGTCTGGTAACGGCCAAAACTGGAACTCCATGGCAGAGCAGGACACACCCTTTGCAGAAGGTACAGACATTAATAAGGCATATCAGAAGGTTAACAGTCTCTTTACATCAGGGGTTATGGGGAAAGATCCGCTGGGGATCGGCAGTGATCAGGCGACAGCTCTTTTTGCTTCAAAAGATGCAGCAATTATTGCTCTGGGAGACTGGGGCCTTCAAAACATTCAGAATAATACAGACGATACCTCTGAACTGGGGACTTTTTATCTTCCGACCAGAAATTCAGAGTCAGATCCCTTTAACGTATTAGTGCAGGGTGATTCTTTTATGGGGGTAACCACACATTCCAAGAATCCAGAGGCAGCAAAAGCCTTTGTAGAATGGTTCTATTCAGATGCATGGTATCCGGATTATCTGGATTATATCACCTCAGCTTCTTCTATGAAAAACTTCCCGAAAGAAAAGGATCCTATACTGGCGGAGGCAGATGAATTATGTCCGGACAGACAGCTGATTATGTACGATGGCGGCGGAGATGACTTTACAGCGATTCAAAATGAAACAACCTTTGACTATAAAAAGCTGGGAGCGGAAATGCTAACAGACGGCTTTGATCTGAATGAAACCTTAAAAACTCTGGATGGCAAGTGGGCAGAAGCCAGACAGAAACTGGGGATTAAATAGGCGGCAGAGCCAATAGGTAATTATCTGAGGGCCGACTGCGCGGCCCTCAAATTATGAGGAGATAATCATGGGAAAATTAAATAAAAAGAAAAACAGGTTTATTGTCGTATCACTGATAATACCTGTTCTGCTTTTGGTAGCCTTTGTCTTCTTCCCGGCAGTAGATCTGTTTCGTATGAGCTTTACAGACTGGGATGGGTATTCCGCGGAAAGCAGTTTTATAGGTCTGGGCAACTACATAGACATGTTCAAAAATCAGGATTTATGGCTTTCTTTAAGAAACAATGCCGTATATTTTTGCGTACATCTCTGCATGATTGTTGTAGAACTGGCATTTGCCGTACTTCTGACAAGCAGGCTCAGGGCGGCCAAATTCTATAAAACAATGGTATTTATGCCTTACATCATTAATGGAGTGGCCATTGCGTATGCGTTTTCTTATTTCTTTTCTCCAATCAATGGTGCGTTTGATGCTGTATTGACAGGGGTCCATCTGGAATCCTTTATCAGGAATTGGCTTTCAGATCCTAAAATTGTAAATTTTGTGCTTTCCTTTGTTTCGCTGTGGCGGTTCAGCGGTTATCATGTGATTTTATTCATGGCAGCTCTCCAGTCTGTCTCCAAGGATATGGAGGAGGCAGCAAGAGTGGACGGAGCAAATGCCTGGCAGATGTTTAGATACATCCAGATTCCTTCTATTATGCTGATGGTGGATTTTGTACTCTTTGACAATATCAGGGGTGCCCTGCAGGTATTTGACATTCCTTTTGTAATGACTTCCGGAGGTCCGGGATATGCTTCTTCAACATTTACCCTATATACCATTAAGACGGCATTTACCTTCTCTAACTTCGGCCTGGCCGCAACTATGGCTGTGGCCATTATGATTATGATAGTTGTAATCTATCTGATACAAAATAAGGTAATCCATGGACTGATTTTAAGAGACAGGAGGAAATAAGATGTTAAAAAAAATAACAAATCAGGCTGTTAAACAGATTATCTGCCTGTGTATGGTGGTAATAGTTGTTGCTCCTATTCTCTTAACACTCTTTGCGGCATTAAAGACTAAGGCAGCAATTAATACTACGTCGCCGCTGATGTTTCCCGCTATGGATGAGCTTACCTTTGACAACTTTAAGAAGGTTTTGACAGATAAGTATTTACTGCTAGGGTTCAAAAATACGTTTATTATTCTGGCTGTATCTCTTGTGTTCAACGTTATATTTGGCACTATAACAGCTTATATTATGGAGCTCTTTGAATTCAGGGGGAAGAAACTTGTAATAGCCTTGTTCTTTATTGGCATGCTGATCCCAAGCTTTGTGACAGAGATCTCGAGATTTCGGATTATTCAGGGGCTCCATCTTTATAATACTCTGGGCGCTCCTATTGTTATCTATATTGCCGCCGATTTAATGCAGCTCTATATATACAGACAGTTTATATCAGGGCTGCCGGTAGCATTGGACGAGGCAGCTCTTCTGGATGGCTGTTCTTACTTTGGGCTTTTTACAAAGATTATTTTTCCTCTGCTTGCCCCGGCGACGGCAACTGTATGTATTATAAAGACTATTAATATTATTAACGATATGTATGTACCGTATCTGTATATGCCAAAGAATAAACTTCGTACACTAACTACATTTTTAATGAATTATGCCAATGCTCAGCAAGGCTCCTGGCAGACCCTGGCGGCAGGTATCATCATTATTATGATCCCTACAATTCTTATTTATATGTTTTTCCAGAGATACATTCTGGAAGGCGTTGCGGCAGGTGCGGTAAAAGAATAAGCAGACAAGGAGACAGAGATGGAAGCAGATATCAGATGGATAGATAACCCTGAAGTTTTTCGGGTGAATCAGCTGCCGGCCCACAGCGATCATGAATTTTACCATACAACAGAGGAACTTTTACATGGGAAAAGCTCGTTGGTACAATCCCTAGACGGCCAGTGGCAGTTTCACTATTCGATTAATGCCTCAGTAAGACCGGTGAGTTTTTACAAAAAGGATTTTAATGCAGCAGATTTTGATTGGATAACAGTACCAGGCCATATAGAACTGGCAGGGTATGATAAAAATCATTATATTAATACGATGTATCCCTGGGAAGGCCATGAATTTCGCAGGCCTGCCTTCAGTATGGAGGCAGGCAATACTGGGGAAGGGTCTTTTAGCAGCGCCTCCTGGAATCCGGTTGGTTCATACCTGTGCAGGTTTGATCTGAAAGAAGGAATGAGGGGCATGCGGATCAATATTCGCTTTGAGGGGGTAGAGCAGGCCATGTATGTATGGCTGAACGGGGCTTTTATCGGTTACGCAGAAGACAGCTTTACTCCTTCTGAGTTTGATCTGTCTCCTTATATAGAAGAAACAGGGAATATACTGGCTGTAGAGGTACATAAGAGAAGCACTGCTGCCTTTTTAGAGGATCAGGATTTCTTTCGGTTTTTTGGTATCTTTAGAAGTGTCAGCCTGTATGCCAGGCCTGGTATTCATCTGGAGGATATGTGGGCTAAGCCGTTCTACCGTGTGGAAGAGGGAGTGGGGGAACTGGAGCTTGAGCTGAAATTATCCTGCATAAAGCAGGGCGGTACTGTAAGGGCGGTGCTGCAGGATGAAGAGGGCCATATATGCATGGAGCAGGAAGAAACAATAAAGGAAAAAATGAAACTGGTGTCGGATGGACTGGGAAAGGTAACTCCCTGGGAATATGGCTTTCCGTATCTGTATACTCTGCTGCTGGAGCTTAGGGACGCCGATGGAAATATACAAGAGATTGTGCCTTATAAAATAGGGTTCCGTACAATTGAAATCTGCGGCCGGGTAATTTTTCTGAACGGCAGGCGGCTTATCCTGAATGGTGTGAATCGACATGAATGGAGTGCCCGAAGAGGGAGAGCTGTCACAGAAGAGGAGATGGACTGGGATATAAGATGTATGCAGAGGAATCATATAAACGCCGTCCGCACCTGCCATTATCCCAATCAGATTCCGTGGTATGCGAAATGTGATAAAGCGGGAATTTACATTATGTCGGAGACTAATCTGGAATCACACGGATCCTGGCAGAAGATGGGTGCTGTGGAGCCAAGCTGGAATGTCCCCGGGAGCATTCCCCAATGGCGGGAGGCCGTTCTTGATCGGGCCAGGACCCATTTTGAAACTTTTAAGAATCACGTATCCATAATTTTTTGGTCATTGGGTAATGAATCCTATGTGGGTGAAAATATTAAACTTATGCAGGACTTCTTTCGGCAGTCGGATCCTACACGGCTGATTCATTATGAAGGTGTCTTTCACAACCGGGTGTACGGGGATGCCATATCTGATGTCGAAAGCCAAATGTATGCGCCGCCTGGCCGTATCAGAGAGTACTTGGAACATAACCCTTCAAAACCTTTTATACTTTGTGAATATATGCATAATATGGGAAATTCTCTTGGAGGCCTGAAATCTTACATGGAGCTTTTGGATCAATATGAGATGTACCAGGGGGGCTTCATCTGGGACTTTATCGATCAGGCTTTATGGACTGAGGATGAGGTTACCGGGGAAGCTGTGCTGCGATATGGAGGAGACTTTGACGACAGGCCGTCGGATTACGAATTTTCTGCAAACGGGATTGTGTTTGCAGACAGGACAGAAAAACCAGCTATGCAGGAGGTGAGGTACTATTATGGCAAATATAGGTGAAAAACTTGACATTATTTATGGAGACGCAACTCTGGGAGTGAGAGGGCACGGGTTTCACTATATATTTTCCTATCTGACCGGAGGTTTGGAATCGATGGTAATACAGGGCAAAGAGTGGTTATACCGTACTCCCAGGCCCACATTCTGGAGAGCATCTACTGACAATGACAGAGGCAATGGATTCTGTACTTCATCTGGGATATGGCTGAGTGCGGATATGTTTATGAACTGCATCAGGTATGAGGTGTGGACTGACGGGAAAATGGAGAAAAGGATCACTGCTCCGGGGAATAATCATTTTACGGGAAAAGAAAAGGCCAGGGTGGTAAAAGCAATATTTGTGTACGAAACAATTACAGTACCTGCTGCTGCGGTGGAGGTGAGCTACCAGATAGAAGAAACCGGAAAAATTACGGTCAGGGTACATTACTGTGGGCAAAATGGACTGCCGGAACTTCCTGTGTTCGGAATGCGTTTTGTAATGCCTACAAAAGCGGTGGGATACCGTTACAAGGGACTCTCGGGAGAGACCTATCCAGACAGGATGGATGGGGCTAAACAAGGGGTATACTATATACGGGGGCTCCCTGTTACCCAATATCTGGTTCCTCAGGACTGCGGTGTGCATATGGAGACTGAATGGGTAGAGATTTACAGAAATAAAACACAGGATAACTCCATGAAGAATACAACGGTAAGTGGTGTCAGATTCTCCGCACTGGGACACAAATTTGCTTTTTCCTGTCTTCCTTTTACTGCGGAGGAACTTGAGAATGCTACCCACCAGGAGGAACTGCCTCTGCCCAGAAGAACGGTAGTCAGTATTCTCGGAGCGGTGAGGGGGCTGGGGGGAATCGACAGCTGGGGCTATGAACCGGAACCTGTCTACCACATAGATGCAGCAAAAGATATAAATTATTCATTTCAGATTACGGCCGCGGAGTGATTGCGGACAGAGGGAGGGGTGTTTTTATGGCGCGTAAAAGAAAACCCAAGATAGAATTCAGATACTACGAGACAATGGCAAGGCTGCCGATTCTAGCCCTAACCGGAGAGAGATGGAAATACTGCTCGGGAACCCATACGGACTGCCTTCATTTTCATAATCTCATGGAAATCGGTTTCTGTTACAACGGCAACGGATGTTTAGTACTTCAGGATAAGCCTTACCCAATACATAAAAATATGTTTTCGGTAATCCCTAAAAACTATGGCCATACCACGGACAGTATCCAAGACAGTATCATCAGCTGGGAATATCTGTTTATTGATGTGGACAGGGTACTAAATCTGATGTATGACGGTAATGAGAGGCAGATCGTGCCGCTAAAACGTGCTATAAACCAAAGGGCTCATTTTCTGAGCACGCAGGATTATCCGGAAATCGCAACCTGTATACAGGCTGTTTTTAAGGAAATACAGGAGGAGAAGCCTTATTATACAGAGAGCGTACTGGGATTGACTGGTACGCTCTTGCTGTATATTGCCAGGCTTAACTTACATAAACAGGAAACCCGTACAGCAATGGATGATAGTGGAATGGAGCAAATCGCACCGGCCCTCGAATGGCTTCTGCGGGAGTACCATAACCCCGTAAGGGTTACGGATTTAGCAGAGTGCTGTCACATAAGTGAGCCTCATTTCAGAAGAGTCTTTAAACAAATTATGGGGATTACCCCTCTGGAATATATCAATAAAGTAAGAATAATGAACGCAAGTCAAATGCTGCTAAATGAGGATGAAAATATTGTAGATGTCGCTTACAAAGTGGGGTATGCTTCCGAGGGAACCTTTATTCGAAACTTTAAAAGATATATGGGGCAGCTTCCTAATCAGTTTAAAAAGCTGCCCCGTGATGGAAGAAATAAGCTGGATGAGTATGAGGTCTTTATCGAAAACGGATGGTAAAGACAGCGATAAGTGAGCGAAAATAAAACAAATGTGAGCGAAAATGAAAACATCAGACAGATAGGGTGGGATAAAATATACACAAAATATTGCAATGTTTTTATCAGGATTCATGCAGAATGCTGAACACAATTGCTTCTCAAACATAAACAAAACAAAAAGGAGGAAAAGTATGAGAAAAAAAAGCCTGCTGAAAAGAGGGTTGGCAACTTTAGTCGTTTCAACTGTCGTCTTGAGTTCCACTCCTGTATATGCAGCGGAGACAACCGCCGTCGGAGATACCGAAATTACAGAAGATAACTCTGCCGGAGATATGGAGGTGCCGGAGAGTGAACTGCACGATGCTGAGGACAAGACATATCAAGAAACAGAAATCCCGGGAACAGAGGACTCAGAGGATGAAATGCAAGACGAGGCGGAGCCGGAAGAACTTCCGGTAATGCTGGGTGCAGCAGAAGAAGAGGATGTGAAAAGCGTCTCCGACGAGATTCAGGTAGTAAACGGTGACTTTGAAGCGTATGAAGGTAATGTGATAACAGGATGGGTGTATGGAAACCCCTGTGAGGCTATGCCGGAACTTGAAGAAAACACAGACAATTACCTGGCTAAGATTACAAGAGGTGAAATAACACAGGACATCACATTAGAACCGTATAAAAATTATACAGTTACAGCAAGATTTAAGTCTGATGTAAGAGGGTATGCCAACATTTTGGTTAAACCCCAGGATCCATCTTTGACGGAACCGGACACTGTGGTTAAAACCACAAAAAATAATGAATGGGAAAATGCAGAATTAACTTTCAGTGCGCCGGAGGACGGCAAAATTACCTTGGTTTTGCGAGGATACATACGCCAAAAGTGCTGGTTTGATGACGTTGTGATTACTGAAGTAGCAACAGATTATACAGCGCTGCAGGCAGCAATTGGCGATGCTGAAAGTAAAATACAGGGAAAGGACAGCTATACACCTGAGACATGGGCTGTATATGAAGAGGCTTATAACCGGGCAGTTTCGGTAAATGAAAATCCGGAATCTTTTCAATATGAGATTGATGCCGCGGCGACAGTACTTAACAGTGCGCTGGCAGGTCTGATTCTGGCTTCCCCGGAGGGCGCAAATGTATATTATATAGATTCTCAAAGTGGTAATGACCAGGCCGATGGTCTGACACCGGAAACAGCCTGGAAATCACTCTCAAAAGTGGGCCAGCTTAGACTTGACGCAGGGGATCAGGTGCTTCTGAAGGCAGGGTGTGTCTGGAATGGAGAGAAGCTGACAATTAATGAGGCAAAGGGAAGCGATGAAGCAAAAGTCGTAATCGGTAAGTATGGAGAGGGCGAGCTTCCTATTTTGAATGGCCAGGGTGGAAACTGGGAATACAGCAGAAAAGAAGAACTGGCAACTGTACATGTATTTAACTCCTCTGACATTATTATTGAAAACCTGGAGGTTACTAACTATGATGCTGAGGCTGTAAATTACGGAAGCGGAATTATTCCGGAAAGTGATAAGCTTCTTTCTGCTATTGTAGTGGAAGGCAGGGATGCCGGGCAGCTAAAGAATATTACGGTAAGAAATAATGTGGTGCACGATGTAAATGGACGAATGACAGGCGGTACAAGTAAGTCTGCAGGCGGAATTATATTTTATGTAAACGGAACTGACTTCACCAATCCTGACAATAAAACCTGGTTTGATAATATTTCCATTGTGGGAAATGAGGTATACGACGTTTGCCACGAAGCTATTTATATGCAGAGCCTTTGGGGAAAACGTCCTTTGGTGGCAGAAGGAGACGGAGAATGGGCAGGCTGGGATAATGTATATATTGCACATAATTATGTACATCATACAGCTGGTGATGGCATTGTAATAATCAATACTAAGAACGCCCTGGCAGAATACAATCTGGTGGCCGGCGTGGCAAATGAGGACTACAGCAGTTCCGGAAACCCTGCACACGCCGGGCTCTGGTGCTGGGATGCCAACAATGTAGTCATGCAGTATAATGAGGTCTGCAATACGGAGTCCACAAAGGACGGTATGGCATTTGACTTTGATTATGGGGTCCAGAATTCCATATATCAGTATAACTACACACATAATAACAAAGGCGGTTTCTTTATGGTGTGCCCGTCGCCTTGGGGGGCTACCGTCAACTGCGTTGCCCGCTATAATGTAAGTGTTAATGACGGAGGCTTTGACGGAACTAGAATTATGCGTTTTGGAGGCCAAAACAGTTATGGTATACAGGTTTATAACAATACGATATACTGGGCTGACAGCGTGGGAAGTAATTTCATAGTAGCGGAAAAAGGTACCTGGGACGGCGGAAGCTCCAGAGGCACCAGGGTCTTTAATAACATTTTATATGGACCTTCCGGAGAAGAACAGGACGCTGAGGGACGGACCTTTGCTGTGAATGGGGTTACGTATGACAATAACTGTGTATGGGGAGGATGCGAGGACGCATACCTTGCTCTTGACATGGATAAAGATGCAGTAATAGCAGATCCTCAGTTTAAAGATACCAAAAATTTTACACACGGAAGCTTTGCCGACAATATGGTTACACTTGGAGCGGTGGATGGGTTTATGCTCGAAGATACCTCGCCTTGTATCAGTGAAGGTGCAGAAATACCCGATGCACCTCAACAGAATGAAGATATACTAATTCAAAATAAATCACTCTTGGAGGATTATGTAGATACGCCAATTCAGAAACCGGCAGTTGATTACTATGGTAATCCTATTATAAGCTTGTCAAATCCAAATATTGGGGCTTATGATGGAAAAGGAAATATAGGGTCAGAGGCAGTGGAGCTGAACGTACTGTATAAGACATGTGCCAAGAAGGATTTGAGCGCTTATACTACAGGCAGCCAGGAGGTATTTGCCTCAGTGTTAGAGGATGTAGAAAAATTGCTGGATCAGGGCTCTCTGACTGCTGAAGATGAGGAAAATGCAAAAGTTAGTCTTCAGCAGGCACTGATAGGTCTTGTAAAAAAAGGTGATCTTACATCTTTGAAAGCACTGATGAATGGGCTGGAACAGGCGGCGCTGCCGCAGGGTTCATACACTGAATATCGCTGGAATAATCTGCTGAATGCCAAGACAGCAGCGCAGGCAGTACTGCAAAAGCAGGATCCAAGTCAGACAGATGTAATGCAGGCGGAAAAAGATTTGGAAAAGGCAATCAGGGATCTGAGATCCTCCCAAAAGGATTCGGCAGAGGAGGAACTTGCGGCAGTACGACTGCTTAGTCTATCTGTAATCTATAATGCAAAAGCAGAAGTGTCTGAAGGGTACACCAAGGGATCACAGATTTTAATTGATGAGGTACTCAGAAAATTATCCAGTGTGATAAAAACAGAGGATGAACGTGCGGAAAGCACAGTTCTTACTCTCGCCGAAAAGTTGGTCAGAAATAGTAAGATCACATCAGATGAAAAGAAACTGTATCCTGCAATGATTGCCGCTGAGGCAGAGCTTCAGGAGATCGTACGGACGGGAACCAGTAAGATTACTGATAAAACAGCGCTGGAAAATACAGTGGAGGCATATGGCTGTCTGATTGAAGAAAGATATACAAAAAATGGGTGGGAGAACTTTCAGAAGGCGCTGGATGATGCAAAGAACATTCTTAATAGCGCGAATGCTACGCAGACAAAAACAGATAGTGCAAAGGATACTTTAATCCAGAGTGCTTCTGAACTGCTTACCAAGGAAGCACAGGGGTACCAGGAGGCCAGGGCTGCTTTGCAGAAGACATACGACGAGGCATTGACAAAACTGGAAGGAATCTACACAGAGAATTCCTGGAAGGAATTGGCAGATAATATTGAGGTGGCAGAAGGAATTCTGCAGGATGCCGGTGCGAAGCTGGAAGAAGTGGAAACAGCGGAAAATGGACTCCGTTCAGCTATAGAAAAGTTGGAATTAAAAGGCAGATGGGTCAAGGAGCAGAGCGTCTGGGCCTATATAAAAAGTGACGGAAATAGAGCCAAATCAGAATGGGTTACAATTGACGGCAGCAAATATTACTTTGGTGCAGACAGTCAAATGACTGCTGGCTGGCAGAAAATCAGCGGAAGATGGTACTATCTGGGAAGCGCGGGGGACGGCTCCATGAAGAGCGGCTGGCAGAAGGTCAGCGGAAGATGGTA
>NZ_FQVI01000048.1 GCF_900129135.1 Lactonifactor longoviformis DSM 17459 | reverse complement strand
TCGGTCTTCTAATTCCCGAAGGGAAGCGTATCCAGTGTCCATAAAGCCGAACAGGACTGTCTTTAGCATGTTGACCCGATTATATCCGGGCCGGCCCAGTTTATGTGAGGGCTCTGGCCTAAGATATCTTTCTATTCCAATCTCCTCCATGATTCTGTCAAATGCTAATACTGGATCACAGATATCCAGACAATCCGAAAAAAACAGTGGCAGCCTTCCCTGTTTTGCGGTATAATATTTCTCGGTATTATTGTTCATAGTAGATTAATTTTACCACAAAAAGAAGAACGCCTCCAGGTTTGTATACCTGAAAGCGTTCTTTTTTTACGGGACTTTTTTCACAGCCCCCCCTTTTGGGGATCGGCCTGTCCCAAATTAGAACACACCTGTCCCTAATTGCCATAAAATGTATAAAAGCCTTAATTTATGCAGATAGTATAACAGAATTGGCAAATAGAAGGGAGTTTTTGTTATGCTGCTGATTAACGGTAGAGTTTTAACTATGGCAGGAAAGGTCTGGGAGAATGGATATGTCCGTACGGAGGGAAAGGTGATCGCAGACATAGGAAGTATGGATACCATATGCGTGGATGACAGTGAGGAGGTAATTGACGCATGCGGCGGCTGGATTATGCCGGGCCTGATTGACGCTCATACCCACATCGGAATTACGGAGGAGCGCAAGGGAACCATTGGAGATGACTGTAATGAGATTACGGACCCCATTACTCCTCAGCTCAGGGGGCTGGATGCGGTGAATCCCATGGACTGTGCCTTTCACGATGCTATCCTGGCAGGAATCACTTCGGTTATGGCAGGCCCGGGAAGTGCAAATGTAGTGGGCGGCCAGTTTGTATTTATGAAAACTCACGGACGGTGTATTGATGAGATGAGCGTACTGGAGCCGGCTGCCATGAAAGTGGCATTCGGGGAAAATCCAAAGACCAATTATGGGGATCAGGGCCAGTCCCCTGCTACCCGGATGGCGATTGCAGCTATGCTCCGGGAGGAATTGTTTCGGGCAAAGCAGTACTGGGAAAAGAAGAAAAAGGGAAAGCTCTCAGAGAAGGATTTCCGCATGGAAGCCTGGATTCCGGTTCTGGAGAAGAAGATTCCGATGAAGGCCCATGCACACAGGGCGGATGATATTCTGACAGCAATCCGCATAGCCAGGGAATTTGATGTGGATATAACTCTGGATCACTGCACCGAGGGACATCTGATTGCCGAGGAGGTGGCAGCGTCTGGATTCCCCGCCATTGTGGGAACAGATCTTACCTCCCGCTCGAAGATAGAGGTAGAAAATATGAGCTTTAAAACCTGCGGGGTTTTGGAGAAGGCAGGAGTGATGGTTGCGGTCACAACCGATCACCCGGTAACGATTATCCGGTACCTCCCCCTGTGCGCGGGGATGGCTGTGCAGCAGGGAATGTCACTGGAGGGCGGTCTGAAGGCACTGACCATTCATCCCGCAAAAATCTGCCGTGCAGATGACCGGGTAGGCAGCCTGGAAGTGGGAAAAGACGCGGACATTGCGGTGTTTACAGGAAATCCCATGGAAGTATTTACTGAGACCATCTGCACAGTGATTGACGGGGAGACAGTATACCGCCGGGAGTAAACGTAATTTAAAATGGCAATTTTTTTCAGAAAATGGCGAAGTCTTACAGCAGGGGCTTCGCCTTTTTGTCAATGCATGCTATACTATACCAAAGCCAAAAAATTGGAAAATCTATGCCCGGGGAGAAATGTGTATGCTGCGTATGAGTACGGTCTGCGGGCATGGATGCAGAAACCGGAACAGACAATGATATAAATTATTGGGGAGGACTATGAACCGAAACGGAAAACCAGACAAATTCTTGCTGGACAATCAGGACTACAATTTCATAAAAAACGACAAACACTTAGGAAAACACGTGATCCTTCTGGGGCTTGCAGGCAGTTATTCCTACGGAACCAACAATGAGAACAGCGACATCGATATCCGGGGAATAGCCCTCAATCAAAAGTCCGACCTCATCGGCATGACAAACTTTGAGCAGTATGTGGATCAGAAAACAGATACGACTATTTACTCTTTTCGGAAAATAATCACCTTGCTTTTGAACTGCAATCCCAATACCATAGAGCTTCTGGGTCTAAATCCAGAGCATTACCTGTATCTGAACCAGATCGGAGAGGAGCTTCTCGCAAACCGCAGCCTGTTTCTGTCAAAAAGGGCAGTACATTCCTTCGGAGGTTATGCGGATGCCCAGCTCAGACGCCTGCAAAATGCGCTGGCCAGGGATTCCTATCCCCAGCAGGAGAAGGAACTGCATATCTTTCATTCTGTGAGAAATGCGATGCACGAGTTTCAGAGCCGGTACAGCAGCTTTGAAAACGGGAGTTTGAATCTCTATATTGATGTATCCGGGAATCCGCAGCTGGAGACGGAAATATTTGTTGACGCGGATCTCAGGCATTATCCCTTAAGGGATTATAAAAATATCTGGGCAGAGATGAATAACATTGTGAGAGATTATGATAAAATAGGGAAGAGAAACAGGAAAAAAGACGACAATCATCTGAATAAACATGCCATGCATTTAATCCGCCTCTTTTTGATGGCCATTGATATACTGGAGAAGGGCGAGATTCATACATATCGGGAACAGGAACGTCACCTGCTGTTATCCATCAGAAACGGGGAGTTTCAGAAGGAGGACGGCACCTTCCGCACGGAATTCTATGAGATGCTGACAGGCTATGAAAAAGCGCTGGAACGGGCAGCCCGGGAAACCGCCCTTCCGGATGAACCGGACAGGGAAGCTGTGGAGGCGTTTGTTATGCGGGTGAATCGAAAAGTAGTGACAGATGAGATATAAACGGAGGACAGATATGACAGAGAGAGAAAAGATGCTGGCAGGAGAAATATATGACTGTGGAGATACTGAACTATTGGAACAATGGCACAAAGCGAAAAATCTCGTTCGTGAGTATAATCAGACGGGTTCAGAGTGCTTGGCGGAAAAAGACAGGATTCTGAGTGAATTATTAGGGGGACGGGGAAAAAATCTTTGGATTACACCGCCATTTTATGCAGATTACGGGTGCAATATATCCTTCGGCAATAACTGTGAGGTCAATATGAACTGCACTTTCCTGGACGATAACAGTATTATCATAGGCAACAATGCGCTTATTGCACCTAATGTTCAAATCTATACCGCATATCATCCCACAAATGCCGCAGAGCGGTTCGGGGAGCTGTCGGAAAGCGGCGGGTTTGCATTCTGCAAGACCCAATCGGCACCGGTAATCATCGGGGATAATGTGTGGATTGGCGGCGGAGCGATTATTCTGCCCGGTGTGACCATTGGAAGTAACGTTGTGATAGGTGCGGGAAGTGTTGTGACAAGGGATATACCTTCAGATAAGATTGCGTATGGAAATCCCTGCAGAGTGATCAGGGATAATCTATAAACGCTGCGGCAGCCCTATAATTATAAGAAGTACAAGGAAAATATTCTCCTTTAACTGCAGCTTTTTCAGGAATTTTTATCCGGAAAGGCGGGGCAGCTGAAAGAGCCATTCTACTGACATATACGGATTCTCTCCTGCATACATTGTAAAAACAAGTTTTCCGGAGGACTTCCGTGAAAGAATATATTGAAGAACGTGCGGTGGACATCGCCAATTACATTATAGATTGTAATGCGACGGTGCGTCAGACTGCGAAGAAATTTGGGGTATCAAAGTCAACGGTACATAAAGATGTAACCGAACGCTTATTGCAGATCAATCCTACGCTTGCCAGGAAAGCAAGAAAAGTTCTGGATGTAAATAAGCAGGAGCGTCATATCCGTGGCGGAATGGCCACCAGAGAAAAATATTTGCATAAAGCCCCCTGATTGCCTTGCTGCACATAAGAACCTGCTTATCATGAATCAAACTGCCGCAGCCATATCCTATCAGAATGGCTGCGGCAGCATGCTTATAGCTTGTGGCACTGTTCAACATTAAGGACAAAGATGGTAGCCCCTCCCACGTCTACCGGAATCGAGGGTATCGCGGCATAGTTATAGCCGTTGGAGCTCTCCGGATATGGGGTTGGATAAGAAATCTGCTTTCTTTTTCCGCATTCCTCAGAAAAAATATCAAGCACCTGCTGTATCTGATCGTCCTGTACAACTGTAAAAAGAGTTGCATTTCTCTTTCGGAGAAAACCTCCGGTAGTAGAAACCTTGGTAACGGCAAAGCCGGCCTGGTTCAGGGCATACATAACGTTATTCACATCACTGGCACATACCACTGCATAAATCATTTTCATAGGACATCTCTCCTCTCCTGCCAATGGTTTCAAAAAGCTAACTTTCCGTATTATTATAAAACTTGACTCTCCCTTCCGTCAACGGTTAAGTTTTATAAAGAAAGCCCGGAAAATTATTCTCATCGCCCTATTGTAAGGCAAAGGGGATAGCAGTATAATGTGAGGGAAATGTTAAAAATGCGTTAAGATAAACATTTTTGAGGAGAGAAAAATGAATTACATGTTTAGCAACAAGGATCTGAAGAGGCTAATCCTTCCTCTGATCGTGGAACAGTTCCTCCAGTCCTTCGTGGGACTGGCCGATTCTATTATGGTAGCCAGCGTAGGTGAGGCTGCCGTATCCGGCGTATCTCTGGTAGATACGGTCATGATTCTGTTAATTAATATATTTGCCGCCCTTGCGACCGGCGGAGCTGTCGTAGCCGGACAGTTTATAGGCAAGAAGAAACAGGATATGGGCTGCCAGGCAACCAATCAGCTGATTTTATTTACGGCATCCTTTTCCCTGGTGATTATGGCCCTGGGTTATCTGTGCAGAGGATTTATTCTTCACGGTGTCTTCGGCAAAATCGAAGCCGAGGTTATGTACGATGCCAATATCTATCTGTTGATTGTATTTGCTTCCATCCCTTTTATCGCCCTGTATAATGCAGGCGCTGCCATCTTCCGCGCCATGGGAAATTCCAAAATGTCCATGCAGCTGTCCATGATTATGAATGCAATTAATCTGGGCGGGAATGCTATTCTTATCTACGGACTGCACAGAGGCGTGGAGGGAGTTGCCATCCCTACGCTTGCGTCCAGGGTCATTGCCTGTATCCTGATGATGATTATGCTGGCGGATCCCAGGAGAACCCTTCATATTGTAAGACCCTTCCGCATTCATATAGACAGAATGCTGCTGAAAAAGATTCTCTACATCGGTATCCCCAACGGCCTGGAAAACAGTATGTTTCAGCTGGGCAAGATTCTGGTGCTGAGTATCGTGGCAGGCTTCGGAACGTCGTCTATTGCCGCTAATGCAGTGTCCAATAATATCGCTATGTTTGCCATTCTGCCGGGCATGTCCGTGGGATTTGCGCTGCTTACCGTTATCTCACAGTGCGTGGGAGCGGGAGATTACCAGCAGGCAAAATATTACACCCGGAAGCTGATGAAGATCACCTATCTGGCCCTGATTGCCATTAATATACTGCTGATGCTGATCCTGCCTCTGATTATCCGCATCTACGGCCTGTCCCATGAGGCCAGCACCTATGCCTATAAAATCCTGATTTACCATTCGATCTGTGTGGTAACTATATGGCCCTTATCCTTCACGCTGCCCAATACACTGAGGGCTTCTAACGACGTAAGATACACTATGGTTCTGGCCATTATTTCTATGTGGGTCTTTCGGATTGGCTTCAGCTACATTCTTGGAGTGAACCTAAAGATGGGAGTATTCGGAGTGTGGGTGGCTATGACCATAGACTGGCTGTTCCGGTCCATTGCCTTTGTATGGCGGTATCTCAGAGGAAGGTGGCAATTGCAGAAAATATAAAATTTACCATTGTCAAGGAGGGAGAGCTCCTATATAATGAGGTACAGATCCATCGGCCGGATAGAGTTTGATGGAAAACTAACACACAGGAGGAATTATTTTGAAGAGAGAGACAGTCATAGTTCTGGACTTTGGCGGGCAGTATAATCAGCTTATTGCCAGACGCGTGCGTGAATGCAACGTATACTGCGAGATATTTTCTTATAAAACAGATATAGAAAAAATAAAAGAAATCCAGCCGAAAGGTATTATATTCACTGGCGGACCAAACAGCGTATATCTGGAGGACTCCCCTACCTACACCCGGGAGATTTTCCAGCTGGGAATCCCCGTTCTGGGCATCTGCTACGGCGCTCAGCTTATGATGCACCTGCTGGGAGGAGAAGTGGGAACCGCCCCGGTGAGAGAATATGGGAAAATTGAGGTTACGGTAGATCCTTCGGCTAAGCTTTTCAGGGAAGTATCCGAAAAGACGATCTGCTGGATGAGCCACAACGATTATATTGCAAAGGCAGCTCCCGGATTTGACATTATTGCCCATACGTCAGACTGTCCGGTGGCAGCTGTACAGAACACAGAAAAGAATCTGTACGCGGTTCAGTTCCACCCGGAAGTGCTCCACACCCAGGAAGGCAAAAAGATGCTTTCTAATTTCGTCTACCAGGTATGTGAATGCTCCGGAGACTGGAGAATGGATTCTTTCGTGGAAGAGAGCATCCAGGCAATCCGCCAAAAAGTAGGCAAAGGCAAAGTGCTCTGTGCTCTCTCCGGAGGCGTGGATTCCTCTGTGGCAGCAGTTATGCTGTCAAAAGCAGTGGGGAACCAGCTCACCTGTGTATTTGTGGACCACGGACTGCTCCGCAAAAACGAGGGAGACGAAGTAGAAGCTGTGTTCGGCCCTGAGGGAGCGTATAATCTGAACTTTATCCGTGTAAACGCCCAGGAGCGCTTTTATGAGAGATTAAAAGGCGTGGAGGAGCCGGAGAGTAAACGGAAGATTATTGGGGAAGAGTTCATCCGTGTGTTCGAAGAAGAAGCAAAGAAAATCGGTGCCGTGGACTTCCTGGTTCAGGGAACCATTTATCCCGATGTTGTGGAGAGCGGCGTAGGCGGAGAGTCTACAGTAATTAAATCTCATCACAACGTGGGAGGACTTCCTGACTATGTAGATTTCAAGGAGATTATAGAGCCTCTTCGGGACCTGTTCAAAGACGAGGTGCGAAAGGCCGGCCTGGAGCTTGGAATTCCGGAATATCTGGTATTTCGCCAGCCATTCCCCGGCCCGGGACTGGGGATCCGAATCATCGGAGAAGTAACAGCCGAGAAAGTAAAAATGGTTCAGGACGCGGATGCCATCTGGCGGGAAGAGATTGCAAATGCCGGGCTGGACAAGAAGATTGGACAGTATTTTGCCGCGATTACAAATATGCGGTCTGTGGGGGTCATGGGGGATGAGAGAACCTACGACTATGCAGTGGCCCTGCGGGCAGTTACAACTACAGACTTTATGACAGCAGAGAGCGCGGAGATTCCCTGGGAAGTGATTGGGAAGGCAACCAGCAGGATTGTGAATGAAGTGAAGCATATTAATAGGGTGCTTTATGACTGTACGGGGAAGCCGCCGGCGACGATTGAGTTTGAATAGTAAACAGGGAGCCGGGAAGCCGCTTAAACACTGGGTTTCCCGACTTGTCATATGCTCCGTGGTACTATTTTGGAACTAAAATTGCAATAAGTAAAAATGAATAAAGAGATAGAAATGTGCAGAAAGCCGTTTGTTCTTTTAATCGAGAGCAGGCGGCTTTTTTGCGTTCTATAATATATGGCTGCCTGCCAGAGCAAAAAGAAAGAGAGGAATTATTTATGAAGAAAACGAGAAAAGCCGCAAGTAATGTAAACAATGCTGTTAATCTGATCTCCGGAGCATATACATTGCCCCTGATCGACAAGCTGTTTTCCAACAGCCAGAGGATTGAGGATATGGATGATATTTATTTTTCCATAACTGCATTGGTGGATACAGACAGAACCAGCGAGGCGTTCCATATGATAAGAGGATTGTTTGGAATTGCCGGTATGAAATATCCGCAGGAGATCGTACAGTTGGAAAAATCGGAAGAACTGCAGGAATCTTTTGTGTCGGAATTTATTTTCGATTTTTATAACGTGATTGAGGATAAGAGGTTAGAAACAGAAGAGGAGGAATAAGCGGAAAGAAAAAACAGGATTACATGATCCAGAGCAGTCTGGAACAAAAACTGGAGATTGTGGCCAATTGGAAGATGTTGATAGATATTCAACATAGAATGGATGAGATCGAGACAGAACTAAAAAGAGTAGTATCCGCAGACGCAGTGGATATGGAAAAGCTGGCCGGACTGAAATCGCTAATTGAGTTGTTCCGGGCGGTAGAGGAATAAGTGAGTGACCGTATTGTGCAGAGGCATGGTACGGTCATTTGTTATGTGAAAATTGATGATATACATACCACAAATTGGACAAAAAAGCAATAGTAATCAACAAAAAAATGTGATAGAATTAACCAAGGTACAAAAGAGGAGGGAATTAGGCACGATGAATAGAGAAATCTATTTGAAGAACATAGCAGATAGCCTTGCGCTATTAAGTAAAGAGGTAACTGTAAGAAATGCCATTAACCTCTATGATATTAATATTGTTGCAGAAGATTTTTTCCCAGGGCTTTTAAATCTAATTTATGGATATGAATTAAGAAATATTAATCATTTGGAAAAAAATGCAGCAGCTATTGATCTTTTTGATCCTAAAAATAAGTTGTCAATTCAAGTGACATCAGATAATGATAGCAGCAAGATTAAACATACGATCAAAGAGTTTAAAGAGAAGGAATCTTATAAAATATATAATAGACTGATTATTTTGATATTAACCCATAAGAAAAATTATACAACAGACTTTGATACAGAAGGGAAATTTTCGTTTGATAAGAAAAAGGACATATGGGATGTAGAAAGTATTATTAAGGATGTCCGTAAGTTAGAAACCGAAAAACTAAAAGAAATTAATGATTATCTTTTAAATGAACTTAACGAGAAATATTATGCTGGACAAAGAACACAAGCTAATGAGATTGATACAATAATAGATTTAATAGAATATATTTCACAACACAGGGAAGTTAAAAAACTTCGAGAGACAGTAATTGATCCTGAATATAAAATCTTTAAAAGATTTCGTGAGTTTGCAGATAATATAATTTCAGAATACACAACATTACTAACTGTTTATGGTGAGGCAGTAGAGATAGTAAATGAAACATTAGGAATAGACGAGGCACAGGATATTATAATAATGCTCTATTTACAAGATATTAGTATGCAGATTTTACAAGAGGCTCAAAATGATCCTATTGTGGCTCTCAATAAATTAGTCGCATATTTTGAAGAGAAGTTGAGTATAAATGGCAAGAAATATGATAGAATGGCAATAAAATTCTATCTGGTTAACGAGATGATTAAATGTAGAGTATTTCCAAATGAAAGAGGTGAGTATAATGATGGCAAATAGTAATGCGCTGAAATCTTCTGCTATGTATATTGGTTATATTATACTCAAAGAGATTCAGAAACAAAATACAGATAAAGTATCTATTTTTGATGTTTCTAAAGCTTTGAAAAAGGCTGGGATTACAAGTAGTAGACAGTTGATACTCGGTCTTTCATTTTTATACTCTGTTAATATTGTCGATTTTGAGGAGGCGAATGTATGGATAAAGAAATAAATCGTATTCGTATTAATCGCCTATATTCAGAAAATAATTTTTTTGACGAAATTGTATTTCATGATGGGGTAAATCTCATTTTGGGCGAGAAATATGATAATAGTTCTGTGAAGGGCAGAAAGACAAATGGAGTTGGAAAATCTATGAGCATTGAGTTCCTAGATTTTTGTTTTTTAAGCGATTATGATAAATCAAGAATTGCCAAGATTCCAAAAGAAGTATTTGATGTGGAAGAATATGTAATGCTTGATTTAGATATAGGGGATGATGCAGTTACAATTAAGAGAAATAGAAAAGAAGCGGATAAGCCAATTATTATAAGGAATGGTAAAGCCGTATCCTTTGAAAAAATCCAAGATGCCAGAGAATATTTAACAGGACTTATATTTTCAAAATTAAATGGAAAACAAGTTCCAAGTTTTAGAAACTTATTCTCTATTTTAATGAGAGATGAAAGATCAGAATTTACAGATATTATTAAATGTCATGATTTGACTAAAAGGATTCCTGATGATTTAAGCGCACATTTATTTATGTTGGGATGTTCACTGGAGTCTTACCGCAATTCATTAGATACTATTAAGGAAATAGAAGGAACAACAAAGATAATATCAGAAAATAAGAAAGAATTAACACAAGGTGGACAAAAGAAAATATCCGATGTGAGAGCTGAATTAAACGCATTGGAAGATGAATTGCAGAAAATGGAAGACGCTATTGAAAGTTTTAAAACGAATGAGACTTTTGATTCTATGGAGGCAGAAATTGTAGAACTAGAGAATTTGTTAGATCAGTTGCGTAAACGTCAAAAGGCTTTAAGACATGACTATGAAAAGATAAGGAGAATGCCAAAACCAGAACAAGTAGATGAAAATGAAATTGAACTCGTTTATAACCAGTTTAAAAATGATTTAGGAAATGCTGTGGTAAAATCCTTAACTGAAGTGGTTGGTTTTAAAAACAAGATAGAAGAGTTTCAAAGGACATTGGTTAATCAAAAGGCTAGAGAGTTAGAAAACCAGTTAAAAGCTATTGCGGAACAGATAAGAATCTTAGATGATGAATATTCTGAAAAGTTGAAAGTCATAGATAAGAAAGGAGTGTTGAAAAACCTAAAGACTAGCTTAAAGATATATGAGACTAAGAAAGATGCACTCTCCCATACTAAATATTTATTTGATGAATATGAGAAAAATGATAAGAAGAAAAAAGTGTTAAAGTTACAAAAAACGCAGGCAATCATGAAGATTGATGAAGAAATTGAGAAAAATAGTGAAATTATACATAGTTTTATAAACACTATTTTAGAAATACATGAATCAATCATGGGAAATAAAGAATGCTCTTTCGATATACAAACAATTGATAATGCCAGGAGCAAAACACCTGTGGTATTAAATTTACGTATTTATGATGATGGAAGTCATAGCGTGGATAGGACTAAAGTATTTATTTATGATATGGCATTGTTGTTTAATCAATATACTAGGCAAAGACATCCGTTATTTTTAGTGCATGACAATATTTTCGATGTTGATCAAGATACTCTGGTTCAGTGTTTAAATTATGTTTATAAACAAGAGGAACAATTTCAAGATTTTCAATATATTCTTACGTTAAATAGGGATAAAATCGAAAACGAAGAACGAAGGAAATTGATAAAAATGGATATTGATGAACATCAGGTAGCAATATTTACGAAAGAAAGAAAGTTCTTAAAACGAAACTATCAGGAAAATTGATATTATGGTGGTGTGGAACTATTATGGTACTAAAATCTATGGGTACTCAAAATACCCCTAAAAAACAGTATAATATGGATACGAGAATTGTGAAAAATCCGCCAGAAATACCACGATTGCACAATGACTTTGAGGAGTTTGAATAGTCGGAGCTAAGCCGCAAAGCCCGTAAACACTAGGACTTTGCGGCTTTTCTCCTGTATCATTGCATTGCGATTGCATTTTTCTATTCAACCTCTCTGTGATAGACAGCCGTATGCTGATTACTTGTGTAGTCGGCTATGCTGTGAGAAGCAGAGGTGTAAGTAAGTACACCAGTTAATCTCTTGGCAACTTCAATGTTGGTGTTAGGATATAAGTGTCCGTAAGTACCTAACGTGGTTTGTATCTTTTCATGCCCCAGCCGTTCCTTAATCAGCAGGGGATTTTCGCCCATACTGATAAGCAGGGAAGCGTGGGAGTGTCTTAACGCATAAATTTTGATACGGTGTACTCCGGCAAGTCCAGCAAGTTTTTCCAATGCTCTTGGAAGTGTGTGCTTGCTAGTGAGAATACCGTTATAGCTTAGTACAAGGTTACAATTCTTCAATACCTTTTGCTGAACCTCACGCCATGCCTTTAATTCGTTTATAGTATATGCGTCAATGTAGATAGTACGGATACTCGCCTGTGTCTTTGGCTCAACAAACTTATAATCGTCCATTGATTTATAGTACAGTGTTTTGGTAATGCTTAATAGTCCTGTGTCAAAATCAATGTCAGACCATTCCAGAGCCGCCGCTTCTCCAATTCTCATTCCTGTCATAAACAGCAACCAGAAAGAAATAAAAAGGTAATGCTCGTAGTAATCTCCTCTGTAAAGCAGGGAATTGAAATTCTTCTAAAGTCCAGAAGTCCACCTTTGTTTTCTTGCTTTTGATGTTGCCAATCATTCGTGAGGGGTTCTTTTTTGCAATTCCCAATACAATAGCTCGGTCAAATGCGATTGAAAACATACCCTGCACAATTCGGATGTAGTTTGGACTAAATTCCTTTGCGAGCTTCAACTGCCAGTGCTGAACATGGATAGGCTCTATCTCGTTTGTTGCCATTTTGTAGAAGTAGGCAAAGTGCTTTTGAATGGTAGAGCGACGGTTTAGGTAAGTGCTTTCTTTTACCTGTGTTTTATTCCACGGAAGATAAGTGTCTTCGATAAAGGTCTGAAAAGAAATAGTTTCCTTTTTTTCTGTCAGTTCTTCGGTAGAAGTCAAAACCAGCTTGGAATACTCTTCTCTAGCTTCCTTTTTTGTTTTGAAGCCACTACGATATTTCTGAATCTGTTTTCCAGTAATCAAATTGTAACCTAAATTTGCTCTAAAGAAATAAGTTCCATTATCTGCTTTTTTAATCGGGTCTTTTGCCATGATTTCACTCCTTACTTGTATTACAAGAAGTACAATCAATCTTGTTTGCCGATAGTGTTATTCCTAACAGTTCTTCAATGGCTTCTCTGGGTACTCGGTCTAGCTTTCTTGAAAGGTAATAAGTATGCCCTTTGGAAACCATAAGTTTTTTTGCTTCCCTTATAATATCCGCCGCAAAAGAAGTTCCATAACCTAAAGCGATTAAGTCCTGCTTTGTTACGGTAATCATAATCCTCCTTTCCATAGACCAGATATGAAACCTCAATATCTGTCTATTATTGTATCGGCAATAAAAATAAACGGGGCTGTGAAAAAAGCCCCTTTTATAATACCATCGGCATAGTCGATGGTATTATATTATATTTAGATACCTTTTGGGAGTAAAAAAGGGCATAAAATCCCCCTCCCCACAGTTTACTGCTTTTTCTTTTTAGGCTGCTTTCTGTTGTCGCATCTGCTTATTATGATATTTATAAAGATTATGGCCTATGGAAACCAGAAATATCTCCATTCGCACTGATTCGATTCCTCTTCTTACGATTCTTTTATACCAGCGGTCATTTTTTATGATTCCAAATGTTCCCTCTGCCTGAATCGAACGGTTCATTCTTAACAGGGCTCCATGGATGCTTTCAAGGTTTTCTATCACTTCCTGGTACATGGCCGTCAATTCCCGGTTTACTCTGATGCTGCGGTTTTTCTCTGTCTTTTTACACTGCTCTGCATTTGGGCATCCGCTGCAGTCTTCGCAGATATAGATCTCTT
>NZ_FQVI01000049.1 GCF_900129135.1 Lactonifactor longoviformis DSM 17459 | reverse complement strand
GAATGGGGCTATACGTAATCACATATAAGATATAGGCAATACCCTGGAAAATATTCCCAGGGTACTTTTATGTCAATGTATGTTATGATTTACACAGTAACCACAGGGGGAGTAATTGCTTTGAAATCAACAGAATATGCCCAGGCATATAACGAACACTATAAGTATGTTTTTAGAGTTGCTAATCAAATATTACATAATACTTTTGACGCTGAGGATGTAGCTGCTTCTGTATTTTTAAGATTATATGAACTTAATTTGAACGATTATGAAATAGATAATTTACATGTTTTGCTATATTCGATTACGAAAAATACTGCATTAAGGTATAAACAGAAATACTATAATAGGGAAACTGGCGAAATTGATATAAATAAAGTTGCAGATGAATTTGAAAATAAAACAATCAACAGCATTATGGCAAAAGAAATGATGCGTGCGCTCAACGAATATAATCATACTTGGTGCAACATCCTATATTATAACAAAGCCTTAGGATATTCATGTACTGAAATAGGGAAAAAATACGGAATGTCGCCCGTAGCCGTTAGGGTGTCCTTATACAGAGCTAAAAAATATATAAAACAATGCAACACAATATCCATGAATGAGATATTAGGTGTATATATATTTTTATTTTTTATTACCGAATATTTAATTGTCATCGAGGACTTTATATGGAATTAGATGAGAAAAGTATTATCTCTGAAGGAAAGCAAATTGAAAAAGAGATAGAGGACGAACCAGAGCCGCCGGAGAACATAAAAGAGGAACTGTATCAGCGTATCATACAGGAGTTAAAAGACAGAGGTATATACCATGATTAAACATTTTAAAAGACTATTACATATTTGGCTGCGCAAGAAGCTCCTGCAGATACTGGAGCCTGTGGTATTTGAGTGTGAAGAAATAACAGAAATAAAGGAAGACGCCCCGGACGAATAGCCCGGGGTTTTTTGCGCATACTACCATTAAAAAGAGGTGATGGAATGGCTGTAGCTCATAAATCGGCTATATCAGTGGGTCTGATATATGTCCCTGTAAGTCTGTATAAAACCACCAGAGATATCAGCGTCAATTTTAACCAGCTTTGTAAAGACTCACACGAACGGGTGAAGTATAAAAAATATTGCCCCTCCTGCGACAAAGAGGTTACCAGTGATGATATCATTAAAGGGTATGAATTTGAGAAGGGTAGATATGTTACCATAACAAATGATGAATTAGAAAAAATCAAGACTAAAAAAGATAAAACTATACACATCCTGCACTTTGCAAAAATGAGTGACATAGACCAAATATATTATGACCGCAATTACTACGTGGTGGCAGAACCGGGAGGCGAACAAGCTTATGAGCTTTTGCGTCAGGCAATGCTGAGTCAGAAAAAAGTGGCAATTGCTAAAACTGTAATGTCCACAAACGAAGAATTGATAGTACTGTATCCTACAAAAGAAGGAATACTGGCCAAAATGTTATACTACCAGGAGGAAATACAATCAATCCCGGTACCTACTACAAAAACCAGCGTCGATAAACAGCAGCTTGAAATGGCTAAAACCCTAGTAGATTCCATGACTCAGCCGTTTGATGCCGCCGCATATCATGACGAATACCAGGAACGGCTTAGGCAAGCCATTGAAAAGAAAATTGCCGGGCAAGAAATTGTTGCCGTTGATACCAGCAGGCCAAGCAATATTATCAATCTTATGGAAGCGCTTCAAAAATCCGTGGAATTATCACAAAACCATAAGCTATCCGGAACAGCATGATAACCGAAGATTTATTTCTGTCAAAGGGAATTCATCCGATGTTAATAGGAGAAGAACGTAAGCCTTTCGACTCCAAAGAATATATCTATGAATTGAAATTGGACGGAATCCGATGTATAGCTTACCTAGATGAAAATGGAACGGATTTGCGCAACAAGCGTAATAAGCAGCTACTACCATGCGTTCCCGAACTGGCAGAGATGCATAAACAAGTATCTAAACGATGCATATTGGATGGGGAACTGTTTGTATTAAAAAGCGGCGTGACTGATTTTTACGAAATCCAACGCCGGGTAATGCTGACATCACCTTTTAAAATTCGCCTGGCGGCCAAACAATACCCAGCCTGTTTTGTGGCCTATGATATCATTCAAAAAGATTTCAGGGACGTCACAAAGCTTCCGTTGATGGAACGTAAAGAGATACTAAAAGGCATAGTGACGGAAAATAACTACTTCGGATTATCAAGATACGTAGAGCATAACGGTGTAAAATTCTTTGAGCTGGCCCAGGAACGAGGGCTTGAGGGAATTGTAGCCAAAAAGAAAGATAGCCTGTACTGGTTCGGGAAACGTACGAAAGAATGGATTAAATCTAAGGTATACACCTCTGGAGACTATGTAATCTGCGGATATATACAAAAATATAATGACATGACAAGCCTAGTATTAGGGCAATATGACGGGGATATTCTAAAGTACAGAGGCCATGTAACGCTTGGCGTATCCATGCGCAAGCTGAACGAGCATCCATACCTGATAGTGGATGATTCTCCTTTCGGCTATACTCCAGAAGGAAACGGAGCCGCCACATGGTTAGACCCAAGGCTGGTGTGCATAGTGGAATCTATGCCGACTGAAAACGGAAGCTTCCGTCAGCCCGTGTTCAAGGGCATTCGAGACGATAAAGCTCCTAAAGATTGCCAAATTAATTCATAAAGTCTTCAGCGAATGTTTAAACTATCATCACAGAATAAACACAATCATCCTGTAATATAATACTTGTAAAGAGGCCAACAACCTAACGCAAAACTTTTTCTTTTTCATAAGCCAGTATCTACAATAGGTACTGGCTCTCCTTCTATGAAACCAAAAACAGCCCAGGGACCTAAATCCCCGGGCTTTCTTCTTAAATAATAATGCCATTTTCAATCAACTGGTTTTCTTGGATATGGCTTTCTTTCATCAGTCAGGCATAGTAGATAATCTACGCTGGTGCCAAAATACTTAGCTAATGTTTTAAGGCTCTCTACCGGTATATTTAACTCCTCAGTCTCATATCTATGATAGGTTGTTTGATTAACATTTAGCAATTTGGCCATGAAACTTTGACTCTTGTCCATATCTTCACGCAAATCTCTTAATTTATTCATTTGATCACCTCAAAAGCAATCATATATTATGCGGTATACGCATATTGACTTTTATGCGCTATTCGCATAACATTATTATTATTAAGTCTAATTTATTATTATATACGGAGGATAAAATGAACTTTTTTAAAAAACTGATAATATTAATAGAAGGAAAGAAAATTGAAAGAAATTTAAAACATAGTGACTTAGATAGAATGGAACCACCAAAAGAATTATATAATCGTATTGTACAGCAATTGAAAGATATGGGGATTTATCATAATACCCCTGATGAATGAAAAATATTTTTACTTATCCCTTGACCATAATCGGCCAAGGGATTTCTTGTTACATTCCTAACAGAGTCCGCCATGTCTTCGGACCCACAATGCCGTCTGTATCCAGGCCATGCGTGGTCTGATATGCTTTAGCTGCCGTGGTGGTCTTAGGTCCCCAGATACCGTCATCTGTGGTCCCAACTCTTTGTTGTATTAGTTTTACGATATTTCCCCGTGCTCCTTCGCGTAGGAGTGGACACGCTGCCAGTGTCTTAGGTCCAGGTATTCCGTCCTCAGCAAGGCCGGCATTATATTCCCGGTTAAGCTCGTCCTGCAGGCTCCACACCCAACTATCATGCCCTGGCCGCATAGCCTTGATAGTTTCCTGGAGCTTAGCAATTGTATTTTTTCCGGCTTGTCCGTCCACGGCAATCCCTACCGAGGTCTGGAACTGTCTCACAGCCTCATCCGTGGCCGCGCCGAAAATGCCATCCACCGCAAGATTATAGCCTATTTGATTTAGCATGGTCTGCAGGTCCCTTACATCCTGGCCTCTGTCTCCATATTCCACCCAGGCTCTTATTGGCTCGGATTTCCCAATATAATCCTTATAGCAGTAATTCATATCTACCTTTCCGCTAATACCAGGGACAGAACCAGAGCTGGTATATTGCCACATGGCCATATCACCGCGCCCAGGCGTTGAATTATACCTGGCAAACCACAAGTCGTATGGCACAGTCCCAAACATATTCCGGGCATAGTCCAGGTTGGCATAGTTCATGGCCTTGTAGCCAAGGCGTTCCACTTCCTGGCAGAATGCTACTGCCATCTTGGTTGCCAGAGACTTCCCAATAGTCACGCCGTATTTACGAGCATAGCTAATCGAGTCATACTCTAAATCGTAACATACCGGATACTGCACCTCGTACTGGTCTATGGCCGCAACACAGTATCTTGCCTCCTGGCGCGCCATCTCTACAGTGTAAGCATATGAAAACCAATATACCCCAAAGGGGATCCCGGTTATCCTGCATCCGTTTGCATTATTATGAAATTGCTTATCCAGGTTATTTTTCCCATACCCGGCCCGGAGCATGGCGAACTGGATCCCGGCGTTATTGACTTTTTTCCAGTCTATGCGCCCCTGGTGGTAACTTACATCTACACCTTTTAATGTCATATCTCATTCTCCTTTCAACTAAAAAGAGAGCGGATTTCGGCCCTCCTACTTGTTAGATAATTGCTTGCCTATCTGATTAGCCCCCGTCGCCGCCAGCCCTGATACAATGCCTACAGCTACCGCATTTATATAGTCTGATGCCGGGAAATCAGGCATTATGTACATGCCTGCAATGCCCAATATCCCGCCTATCACCCCGCAAATTACCGGGAGCCATTTATTGTCCAGGCTTGTTGCCTTCACTCCCATAGCAATCAGATAACAAATTACGGTTATTCCTATAACACTTGCTACTGCTGTAAAATCCATAACTCATTCCTCCTACTTATCAATGATACTTTCCAATAGTTCATCCCTTATTTTCTTCATACTTTCGATCCCATTCCCTGTAATCTGATGGTTAAGCAGCGCCGCAAGACTTTTAGATTGTTGTTTCTGCATTTCCTCCAGGGCAAGTAGTCTTTTGTAATCTGTCTCCGTATGTTCTTCCAATTTCGTCACTCTTTTTGTAAGCCGAAAAGCAGGAAGTATCAACTTCCAAAGCACTGCTCCGGCGCCACCTACAATACTAATAGCCCCACATACCGCAAGTATAACCTGTATAATGTCCAACTCTATATGCCCTCTCTTTCCGTTACTTTCCAATTGCCATCCATTGTACAGATAGTGCTCCCGAAGCTGTCACTGTTCCTACATGATTAATTATGAATGAACTTTCATTTTTTCCAGAAGCATTTATGCGGACCTTATCAATCCAGTAGGTTCCTGCGTTAAGACACACGAACACATTGGGTGTTGACGAAAAGGGTTTCGGAAACTTGAATTCCGTACTTGCCGCTGTTGTGCCGAAAGATATATTAACTTGTCCGGTTTGTATCGTATACAAACCCAAGATACTCTTGATTGACTTCGCAAGATTTCCCAGATTGATTCGCTTTGTTTTTGAAGTATCTTCTATTACCAGATCATCCGTCGCTGCGGCTGCAGCTGCCTCATCAAGAGCTTTTATTTTAATTAAAGCCATTACTTAAACCTCCAAATCTATAATATTACCTTCGATATCTGTCAACACGTTTCCATCTATTGTGGCTAATTCATATATTTCACCCGCAATTAGCTCGATACCTACATTGTTAATATCTGCTATTCCCAGGCCGCTCATCGTGGACAATTCAAATATTTCAGGTTCGATCCCCACGGACAATATAATTGTTTCTTGGGTTTTACATGGGTTAGGATTTATTTTTGCATTCACTATTTGTATATTAGGCCAGTTCATTAATCCACCCACACCTCTTCTTTGTTTTTAATTATTTCGTCGCCGACTGTATAAGTTAACATTAGGTGGTAAGTACCCAGCTGTCTCGGGCTTAATTTTATATCAAGATAGTTTTTTTCATTTTCCACTGATACAACGCACGCTCCAGATTGCTCCACCTTGCCGGCCTTCAGTAATTCCCAGGAAGCCTCCGAAATCTCAAAATGTTCGTTTTTATTAGAGTGTACCAGAAATTTGATGTGCCGATCCTCCCCCAGAATAAACTTAACCATAAGCACCTCCTAATCTGCACGGATAGACTTCCTCCAGAGTATATCTCTCTGAAACTGACTGCGCTGTATATAGAGATATGGCAGCAACCGTACAATATCCTTCCAGTGCCGTCAACGTATACACCGCTGGTAATGCCTCTGCATAATAGCTCTCTAACGGTACCATATGCCAGCAAAGTGCCGCCGGGTCAAACAGAAATAGGACTGTTGTCATATAAGACCCGTTCCCTGCATAATCCACCGCGTACAATTCAACAACATATTTCCATCTCTGGTTTGAATCAAAAGGGACCGTGGTTTCCCACAGCCCCTCTAAGTTTTGAGTGAATATTAAGTCTATGTCATCCGCTTTGCCTCTTACTTCCTTGACTGCCATGCGGCACCTCCTAATCAGTTACCTCAACGGCGATCACATAGGTTGCACCACAATCAACAGGGTTAGGCGTAATTGTCACGGAAGAGATAACCGGTGCACCCGTATCAAGGGTAACCGTCCGGGTCACAGTCGTGCTCTTACCTGCGCTGTCAGTTGCCACAATAGTGATAGTATTTTTGCCGTTTATCAATGTAAGAGTTTTGGTGAATGCTCCATTATCCGCAACAGTGACTGCCTCTGCAGTTCCACTATTAAGCTTGATTGTAAGTGTAACCGGGCTGGATGTAATATCGTTAGTCGTACCGGCCACTGTACAAGACGCCTGATTGGTAACAAGATTATCAACAGGGCTGGATACAGAAAGTGTAGGCGGTACCGTATCGATTTTGAATGTGACGGATTTCTGCGTTGCCGCATTCCCGTCGTTATCGCTTGCATCAATCTTAATGGTATGACTGCCATCTGCGAGGGCAGTTGTTGGTGTATATGTACACTCATACCCACCGGTAATTGCCGTCTTCGTAATACCTGACGTCACTTTGCTGCCAGAATCAATTGTCACACCAATGGTATTCTGGTTAACTCCTGAATCATCATCTGTCACCTTCCATGTAATAGCAGGCTTATTATTGATGATAGTTGCCGATGCAGTGGGGTATGTGATTATAATGGTAGGAGCCATTCTCTCTTTTACCTTCAGTTTTAACGATTCTCCTAGAGTTGAATCAGACGTATCTTTAGTCGTTGTATTCCCAGCATCGTCCGTTGCTTTGATTGTTACTGGGTAATAATGTCCCTCTTTTGTATAACTTGACTTTGACGGGGCTGTTATTGTTGCCTCGTATTTCTTTGATGTAGCATTATAGGTAAGTGTGTAAGTCTGACCGTTAACTACGGCCTGTACTGTTTTTACTGACATAGGGTTATCCTCCTTAAATCATTTTAATAGTTACATACATAAATTTGCTTATTACATATAAAATTACAACCCCTTTCAAATTATTTTTCTTTCGTTTCTAAAAGCGCCATATCAATGCACTCGAGTCTTGTATTCTCAAATCCCTTCTGATGCGCCTTTATTTCCCAATCGAATTCTGTCCCTGGTGCTCCTGATACAATAAAAAAAGCAAGCTCTTTTGAGCTCACCCATACTGGAGTATTGGAATAACTTTGCAAAAAAATATAATAACCATATTCTGTACTGATTGTCTCTTGAAATATTGGTTCTATTTGTATAATAACAGTACCATCAACGCTTATTGTATTGTGTCCCAGATCTCCAAACATAGGCTCTGGTGTTTCGTACGCATTAAGAGTTCTTGTTCCAAAGTGCTGTGTACTAACAGCTCTTGATTTTCCCCCGCTTGCTACAAGGGCTCCAGATATCATTACGTTCCCTTTACAAGAAATATAATCCGGATAAAGACTACCATAAATATAAACAGTATTTCTGAATTGAGATATACCATTAACAGATAAAGTCCCGCTAATGTCACAGGTTCCGCTGGTTGATATTCCGCCTGGTCCTAAACGGGCATAACCATTAATATCATTTGCAGAAAAAAAGCAATTATCTTTTATAGAAGTTATCCCTATCCAATAATCTCCAGGAACACCTTTATCTCCAAAGTGCAAAGAATTACTGGTAATAAATGCTTTGTCATTCGCCCCCTCAATTATAATCAATTCCTTATTACCCGCTAAATCTTTTAGACTTATCTCTCCGCCCGTAATAACTGCGTTACCGCTGAACGTTCCGTTTAACGCCTCCATACTTCCGTTTTCGAGTATTCTAAAATTTCCATTAGCAGTAACAAGCCCCTCCAATTTAATTCTATCCGCCACAATAGAAGTGGTTCCTGTATTCAAAATCTCAATCAGGCCGTTACCAGTCAAGCTTATTTTATTCGCATCTATTTTTATAGCTTCTGCAGTCTGATTGATAGACGAAATAACTGAATCTTTGCTAACCTTAAGCTCAATGCTTTCTTTGTTTAAAGTAATATCTGATCTTGCCTGGGAGATTGCTGTGAGGACTCCATCTATGTCTTTGTATTCTGAGCTGGAAACAGAAAGATTTATAGCGTCTACATCCATCTGTACAGATGACAACTTACTATACATAGTTTTATTGCCATTTTTAAGTTCCTCTATCTCTGACTCAGATACTAATAAAGAGATGTTGCCCTGTATAGCCTTTATGGAGGTATCCTGGGCGCTAAATTTTCTCGATATAGCGTACTTATCATATACGGTTGTCTTTGATACAAGCCTCATTGCCATAATGTTCACCTTATTTCTAAAAATTACCTAGAGCATTTTTTACTTCCCAATAGCTATCCACATGACGGGAAACTTTGTGCCTTCTGAGGTTGATATATGGTTGATTGTGAAACTATTAGGGCTTAGCACGTTGGCGGAAACCTTTATGCGATCTGTCCAATAAGTACCGGCGTCTACCGTCACTGTAACAACTGGGTTAGAACTAAAACTATCTGCTAAGTTAACCGTTGTCGCTGTTGTCGAAGTAGCCGTGGTAATGGTTGCTGTACCATACTGTATTTTTAGTCCGGATACACCTTGTAGGTTATCTACCTGTGATTGGGTCAAATCCCCTACGATATTATATTGGGATCCATCATATACAACTTCCACTAGAGAATTGGCACCAATATATCCAGATTTAACTCCTACCCCTCTGTAATTTAGGCTTTTAGCCCCTGTACTGTTTATATTCAGCGTTGGGTTAGCCACTGTATTGCCATAAGTAAACTTGACGATTGCCCGGGAACCTGTTAACAAAGAAAAGCCTGATATGCTAACCGTTTTTGTGGCTGTTGATGCTGAAGTTGTACAGACTCCATAATGGTGTATATTGGAGTCGCCTTTAAATCCTACTCCATCAACATAGCGTGTATTTTGTAGTGAAGATGCGGTATTCGCATTCCCCGTACAACTTCCACTGCTTCCGCTAACCGTAGTCTGCAGCGGATGAACATGGTCTCCTGCCGCAAACGTACTGTTCTCTGAACCTGCATTTGCAGTCCCGGCAACTTTTGGTAAAGTATTTGAACGTTTTGCATGGCCATATTGCGTATTGGATGCCAAACCATATTCCGTCCCAGAACTCGAATGACTTGTAGGGGCCTTTTCGGAATTGAGTATGTCAATTTGACTTTTTAAGTTTTTACAAATACTCACATCTGCAGGGTTTCCATCAACAGCAGCGTCCAAGTCGCTTTCTATATCTTTTGTAGCTGCAGTCCCAAGTCCAAGTTTAAGCTTAATTGAGTTATATAAGCTGATAAACTTCGTGAATTTTGTAGCCGTTGCATCCTCTATAATAAACACATCTGAATCATCAGCGTTTAATTTCTCATCGTAATCCTTAATTTTACCCATGTTGTTATCCTCCTATGTGAACTCCCCATTATCTAAAGGCAATGGGATTGCGGTAGCCCTACTTCATTCCTATTATAGGGGTACCATCCAATGCTAAAATGTCATTGCCTAAGAAATCTAATAGGGGCGCCTCCTCCCAAAGATAAAAATTGCAAGAATACTCGGCTTCAAAATTGGTTTCATCCCCTCGCAGTTCAAGAAAATGCCCAGTAATTTGCTGATTATTCCAAGCCAAATCCTCTTCTGCTTCCTCAGAACTCCTAGTCCAAACAAAATGTTCAGGTCCATATTCCTGCGTAACATCTTTATTATTTGCATAGACTTTTGCATGGATAATTGATACCTCGACACCATCCTTTTTAGCTCCCTCTACAAAAGTTTGCAGAGTTAAGCCTCCCGCTGATACCGATATCCCATTTATCTCCTCCTGCATACTATCAAATGCGATTTGCAGATTTTGTCCGCCAGCATCCATAATAATTTTGCTGGAATTGATCTGAACATTACTTTCATTAACCTGAGTAACTAAAGATTGAATATCTATTTTCTTGCCTTGTATATTGGCATTATCAGCTACCATTCCATCAACTATTACCGGTGTCTTGATTCCATCCGCCCTTACTCCATTCAGCGCATCAAACATTATGTTCCCGGATGCATCCAAAATGTAATAATTAAACACGCCGCCAGAATCCAAACCGGCTTGCATACGGACAATATTGTTTTTATCTAACCATTGTTGCGTCGCCCCTACAATCTTCATACCACCGGATTCATCTGACCATATTTCAAATTTGTTAGTAAAAATTTTTCCGGCAAGAAGGTCATTTACAGATATTGAGTTTATTACTGCATTTTTAATAAGGGCATTATCTATAACTGCATTTTGAGTGGTCAAATGTATGTTTACCAAATCACCCACGCCAGCGTTGCCAGCCAGTAAGTTTTCTATGTTGGCATAATTAGCTTCCAGGTTATCAATCTTTCCGTTGGTTACTGTCAGGTTTTCTATTTTCGCATATATTGCGTCAAGATTCTCAAACTTGCCGTTAATGACTTCCAGATCCTTTATTTTTGCAAACGTAATTTCTGCATACTCCGCATCTAGTTTGTTAATAATAGCATGATTAACCAGCGCCAATTGAACAGAGTATCTATCTATACTCTGAGCCATGGGTCCTTTAAATCCTTGGTCAGATTCAACCTCAGATTCTCCCGTAGCCTTAATTTCTGTAGCAAGTCCACCGTCAAACTCTTGAGATATCATCATTATGGGGACCTTATAGATTGTTCCGTCTGTGCCCTTAACCGAAATTATATCCCAGGCATCTAATCTGGGGTCCCCCATAAATTTAAGGCTTCCAGGCATATATGAAAAACCTTTTAATGTGTTATACACGCCATTCAACCTTTCCTGGGTCATAAACGGGTTTGAAATAGCCATCTCTCTCGTACCGGTTCCTGCTCCGATCGATATACTGTTGCCATCTGCATCCTTGCCGGTATAGCAGACGATCCGAAGAAAATCATATGGAAAATCGTTATGAATAAAGCTGTCCCAGTATCGGTTGCTTTCCACTGCGTACTGAATAGGAGAATATCTCTTGATTTCTATCTGCCCTCTACGGTTGCAAATGGCAAATCCTGCATACATCTGAGAAATATAAGACAACACTTCCCGGCAAGTATATCCGTCTGGGCGTTTCATATCATAATTCACTAAACCTGAGGTAATAATATCAATCCCCAGAAATGTTGACATCTCATTTAATACAGCTATTGTAGTTGTATTCTCCGGTAGGCTTGAAAAAAATGCACGCTCAGTTAGCATCATCCGGTCAAATGCTGAGAACTTAATACTTCCTTCGTCTGTTTCTGGCCTCTCTGCCGTAAACAATCCCATGGGGATATACTCTATTGCGCTATTTACCAATATTCCAAAAGAAATCTCTATCTCATGGCTTTCTATAGGGACAGGCGGCTTATAAAGCTCTACCTCAATATACTGGCTTACACAGCTTCCAATAATAAAAGATTCACCACTGTTTGAGCCGCCTTTTATTACAATACTTTTAATTCCATCCGTTATAGTGGTTTTGCTATCCACCACCAGCCTTGCATGGAAGGTACGGGAATCCTGCTGTATCAGATCCCCAAATGCTGTTGTTGACTGATACACCTTCCCACCTCCAAACTATTCTTGGTAAACAGTCATGAATTCTATGGCCTGATACTCTCTGCCAGTTAATGCATCATACTTATTGTTTTCATCGCACCGGTTGAGAATCTCTTCCGTCACTGTCTGAATATTAAATTCTACTTCTATATTCAAAAGCTCCTCAATCTCATTTTTATAGTTTTCAGGATCGGCAATTTTATAATTGCCATCCACTACTATATCGGCCCCATTCGTGTCTTTTTCTGCATATTGCCTTACTATCTTCTGCTGTTCTTCGGCATAGCACTTCGCAGCATTATTCAATGTATCCAAGTTGATTTTTATTGCTGTATAAAGGGGGCGTGGAATACTCTTATCCATAATCCCAGGAGCATAATTGTAAAACCCTAATATGTCACTGTTTTTAATCTTCATTGCTGAGTCACCTCCGTGTTAACTGTATTAATACTATCCTCTAATTCGCGAACCATAGCCTTGAAATCATCCTCGTCCTGCCGGCATTCAATTTTGTTTGCTTCGTAAAGCTCCATATTTTGAACCGTTGTGGAAGAATTAGACCTGCCATCCGCCGTGTTAATCGTAGCGGACATATAAAGCACAGATTTTTCTCCAATCATACTATTCCCTGTCAATGAAATGCTCTTGCTTGTCTTCAACATAAATTTGCCTCCTTTTATTTTTCGATTAAATCTACCGCTACCCCCTGATAGGTTTTCGTTCCATTCGCATAACTATAAACAGGGTATGTGGGGGTTCCGGCATAAAACATTCTGGTTATCCTTGCATTACTCCCGGGGTCCAGAAAAGTGACATTAAAAAAAGCAGGGGTGACTGCAGCATCAATTATAGCTGCTTCACTCCTACTTAATGGCGGCCACTGACATTGTAATTTGTATTTATACCCTGCAATGTCACCTATCATGCTTGCGTCTGCCGCGCGCCCGGTGTTTTTAGACCAGATCTTTTCTTTTGTTATTGTCAGCCCCTCTTTCTTCAAAGTAGGCATCGTGACTCCATTGATCACTATGGGCTGTGGCATATGATCACCTCCTTATTGTGGGGATTTTTATACAAATTTCAATCCGCAGCCCCACAAAGGGGCTGACACAAGGT
>NZ_FQVI01000050.1 GCF_900129135.1 Lactonifactor longoviformis DSM 17459 | reverse complement strand
AGTCCACCAGCTGATTAACGAGGAAGGCTTTCCTGACGAGTTTAGCAGCTGGTAGGACTTAGCTGAGGGGAACGGAGCCTCGAGCTGACTTGTCCCTATCCCCCGCCCCCTGGCCTGGCCCTGTCTCCCCGGTGCACCCTCCTATATCCGTCCGTCCGCAACCCGATTATTTCACCTCGAACTTCACATACACAAAACTATCATTTAACTGCAATAGGAGAATATTGTCATACAAAATAGCAAAAATATCCAGAAATTTTATAAAAAAATAACTTGACACAAAAACATACAGGAGAATAGCAATATAATCCAGTTCCTTTCGTGATATTCTGTTATTAACAAGTATATAAGGAGGAGATGTAGATATGGGACATAAGAAGACATAAGCGGAAATCTGCAGAAGAGGCAAATCGTAAGTATAACAGTAAGCGGAGGAGGTTTTACATTGAACAGGATTAAAAGAAAAAGAGGCTTTGCAGGTTTATTATCAGCAACATTAACTCTTTCTATGATTTTATCTACGGGTACTGCGGTGTTTGCGGCGCCGCCTGAGATTCCGGAAGGATATACCCGTTATGAGGCAGAGGACGGAGTTACTTATGGAATTGAGCCGGGGAAAGAGTTTGAGCACGGCAATGATTATTCAAATGGTACCGCTGTAGCGAATCTGGATAAAATGAGAAGCGGGTTTGATGCCCTCGATTTTGAATTTAAGAATACTTCCCATGTGGAGATTACCGTTCCCAGAGAGGAAAATGGGGTGGTAGAAGTTGTTGTTGGTTATGTTTGCTCTGGGGGCGACAGACCTGCGAATGACATTGCGGTAAAAACCAATGACGGAACGCCCAAAAGGGTTGAAATACTTGGTAAGAAACGTGCGTCTGTTAAGGTGGACATGCAGGAGGGCGATAATGTAGTATATGTATCTACTACACTGGGAGATAAAGCAGATAACGGCTGGGTAAATATTGATTACATTGACGTAAGTGATGTAACCGAGCCAGGCACAGTAGAACCGGAAGAGGTTGAGATTATTCAGCCGAATAACCCTATTATTAAGAGCATGTATACAGCGGACCCGTCTGCTCATGTATGGGATGACGGAAGAATCTATATCTATGCTTCCCATGATACGGATCCTGCCAGAGGCTGTGATCTGATGGACAGATACCATGTATTCTCATCTGATAATATGGTTGACTGGATTGATGAAGGAGAAATCCTTAGCTCTGATGATGTGGAGTGGGGCCGTCCCGAAGGCGGATTTATGTGGGCGCCGGATGCGGCTTATAAAGACGGAACCTATTATTTCTATTATCCCCATCCAAGCGAATCCAAATGGAATGACTCATGGAAGGTTGGCATAGCAACCAGCAAGTTCCCGGACAAAGACTTCACAGATATAGGGTACATCGAAGGCATGGGCGGCGATGCTATGATCGATCCCTGTGTATTCATGGATGACGATGGAAAGGCTTATATTTACCTGGGCGGCGGCGGCAAATGCGTAGGTGCCGAGTTAAATGAGGATATGATATCCATTAAATCTGAGCCTGTTCCCATGGAGGGACTGGATGATTTCCATGAGGGTACCTGGATCTTTAAGAGAAACGGACTTTATTATCTTACATATCCCGATAACCACGGCGGAAACGGAAACCGTATGAAATATGCTACCAGCGACAGTCCTCTTGGTCCATGGGAGTATCAGGATGTATTCCTGGATTCCACCGGCTGCGACACCTCTCACGGTTCTGTGGTGGAGTACAAGGGAGAATGGTATCTGTTCTATCATAATAAAGCAATCTCCGGCACCGGGAATCTTCGTTCCGTGTGTGTGGATAAGCTGGAGTTTGACGAGGATGGAAAGATCCTTATGGTTGAGCAGACTCTGGACAGTGTGGAGCCTGTAGGCCCAAGATTAGAGCCTTCTGAGGATATGGTAACTTATCAGGCGGATGAAGCAGAGCTGGAAGGGGATGCGGCACTTCTGGCAAATGACAAGGCGTCCGGAGGCAATGTAGTTACAAACCTTCACAAAAGCGGCAGCGCAGTTGTATTTAATAATGTAGACGGCGGTGAGGTAGGCGGAAGAGCAACCATCGGCATTAATTTTTCAACTCCTGACAAAGGAAAATTAAAACTGATTGTCAATGGTGTAGATTATTCTTATGTAAACACATTGGCTACAGGAGGCAAGTCCTTCTTCACTGGTCACTCTGAATTTACAGTAAATGATATGACTCCCGGGGCAACTAATACCGTTAGACTTGAAGGCGGCAACTCCAGAGTATTCCTTGAAAATATCACAGTTACTCCATTTAACGATGCTGACGATGAGACACCTTCTGTTACAGGAATTACCCTGAGCGGTGATTATAAAACAGCATACCAGATGGGTGAAAGCTTTGACAAAACTGGCATGGTGGTGACAGCAGATTTCTCTGACGGCCGAAGCCAGAGAGTAATGGGATATAAAGTCAGTGGATTCGATTCTTCTGTCCGCGGACTTCAGACGGTAACAATAAGCTTTGAGGGCGCTGAGGCACAGTTCCAGGTAAGAATCATCGCTCCGCCGGAATGGGTACAGAGCGGTGACCGCTGGTGGTATGACAACGGAGACGACACATGGCCACAGGACTGCTGGAAACAGATTGACGGCAAGTGGTATCATTTTGACACTAATGGTTACAGACAGACTGGCTGGCTTCAGGACGGAAAGAACCGTTATTTCCTGAAGAACGACGGAACGATGGCCACAGGCTGGGCAAATGACCGCGGAAACTGGTATTATCTCAGAGAAGATGGAACTATGATGACCGGATGGCTGAAGGACAGAAGCTGCTGGTATTATCTGAATGCGGATGGAAGAATGGCAACCGGATGGGTAATGGCAGGGGGCACCTGGTATTACTGCAACGGAAGCGGAATTATGCAGACCGGATGGCTGAAGGAGAGCGGAACCTGGTATTATCTGAAAGAGAGCGGAGCTATGGCAACGGGCTGGCTGCTGGATGGGACTACCTGGTACTATCTGAATGCCAACGGAAGCATGGCAACGGGCTGGGTTAAGGTTGGAACTGCCTGGTATTACTGCAATGGAAGCGGAGCTATGCAGACCGGCTGGATTAAGAGCGGAACTACCTGGTATTATCTGAAGAACAGCGGTGCCATGGCAACGGGCTGGCTGCTGGATGGAAGAACCTGGTACTATTTAAAGAGTAACGGAGCTATGGTAACAGGCTGGGTAAAGGACGGCAGTACCTGGTATTACTGCAGCGGAAGCGGAGCTATGCAGACCGGATGGGTTTATACAGGAGGAAATTATTACTATCTGTATGACAACGGAGCAATGGCGGCAAATACATGGATTGGGAAATACTATGTAAATGCTTCCGGTGTTTGGACAAAAACAAGATAAAAAAAAGCCGGCGGAATATTCCGTCGGCTTTTTTAGCATTATGCAAGAGATTGTTTGTTTTTTTCGTCCTGATAAGTATATTCCCCGGAGGCATTGGCCTCCACTTTTTTTATGCTTTCATTGAGGGACAGCATCTTGGCGTCAAGCTGTGCTACGATCTTAGCGCATTCCTTCAGCTCTTCACTGATAAAGTCCGGGGCGTTTCCTTCAAATTTATAGTATATCTTATGCTCCAGACTGGCCCAGAAGTCCTGGGCGACTGTGCGGATCTGAATCTCTACTTTTGTGTCTACCACACTGTCAGATAAAAAAATAGGGACTGTAACAAGCATGTGGTAGCTCTGATAACCGCTTTCCTTTGGATGCTTCATATAGTCTTTTAAAGCCAGGATCTTAAGATCACTTTGCTTGGCAATCATATCAGCAATACGGTAGATGTCCGAGGTAAAGGAGCAGGTAATACGGATACCGGCAATGTCGTTTACGTATTTTACCATATTTTCTATACTGGACTCATAACCGTTTTTTTTCAGCTTTTTAACAATACTCTCCGGTTTTTTAATACGGGATTTTACGTGTTCTATAGGGTTGTAGCGATGGATATGCTGGAATTCATCATTCAGAATATCAATCTTTGTCCCTATCTCTTTCAGGGCTGCGTTGTATAAAAACATCAGGGTCTCCCAGCTGTCCACATCTTCAAAGTTGCGGATGGGAAGAGTCTTACTTTGCATGGGCCTCACATCCTCTTTAGTTTCATCGTCCATTCTCACGCCGCCTTGCCCTGGAAAATATCACCAGCGCGGTAATGCGTTAAAGAATGGCTTTTTCCTATTATACCATAGACCGTGTGACTTTGGCAAAAGATTAACAAAAATTAATAGAATGTTTAGGATTCTATACCCTTTCTGGCAGGGAGCCCCTGGTCGAAGGGATGCTTAATTTTTTTGATCTCAGAGACATAGTCCGCCGCATCAATCAGCGCCTGGCTGGGTCCTTGTCCTGTCAGAATAACCTCCAGTTTTTCCGGCTTGTGTTTCAGGAAATCCAGGAGCAGTTCCTCATGAAAAAGTCCGGCGCGAATGGTATAGATTAACTCGTCCAGGAAAAGCACATCATAATCCTCTTCCCGCGCCTTTTGGGTGAGCTTACGGAACTGGTCTTCATAAAAGAGAGTTCTCTCGGCTTTTTCTTCCTCAGACATCTGAAAACTGAATTTTTCCTGATCCAGACCATCCATCAGGGTAATATTGGGAACTTCTTTCAGGATACTGCGTTCGCTGGTTTTATTGTTCTTCATAAACTGGTACAGAAGCACGCGGTACCCGTACCCGGCTGCCCTGACGCAGAGTCCCATTCCCGTTGTGGTCTTCCCTTTTCCGTCTCCGCAGTAAATGTGAACATATCCAATATCTTTTTTCATATCTGTGTCATCCCCCATTCTAAAAACACTGTTCGCTATACCTCCAGTTTCATATCCCCGGGCTTAATCCATCCGGCTTTTCTCATGGAACGGGAAACCCCGTAGGCAATGATGCCGGGCAGGACAAAGTGCATGAGAAGGATTTTGACCAGAACTACGGTGGCGCCCTCCTGAGGCACCATTACCTGCCAGGTCATAATCTGTCCAACGAGACCTGCCGTACCCATTCCGGAGCCGGTTGCATTGCTTGTCATCTTAAAAAGCATGGTACCCACAGGGCCAAGAATGGCACTGGATACAATCGCCGGCAGCCAGATGACCGGCTTCCGTACAATATTGGGAACCTGCAGCATGGAGGTACCGATTCCCTGTGCGATGAGGCCTGAGATTCCATTTTCCTGAAAGCTTGCCACGGCAAACCCAATCATATTACAGCAGCAGCCTATAGTGGCGGCTCCGGCCGCAAGGCCTGAAAGATTGAGGATAACCCCAAGAGCTGCAGAGCTGATTGGCAGTGTCAATATCATACCCATCAGCACAGATACTATAATGCCCATGAGCAGAGGCTGCTGTTCTGTACCCCAGTTAATCAGGGCGCCCAGCTTCGTCATCATAGCACTGATGGGAGGGCCTACCAAAAGTCCTACCGCGGATCCGGATGTAATAGAAACCAGAGGAGTAACCAAAATATCTACCTTTGTACGTCCGGATACGATGTGCCCCAGCTCAATGGCTACATAGGCAGCGACAAATGCTCCCAGGGGCTCCCCCGGACCGGCCAGAACCACAGAACCGTCGGCGGCAAAGACAGCCCCGGCCAGGATCTTGCCGGCAAATCCGCCCACCATACCTGCGGTAGCCGCGGAGAGAACCACCAGGGGACTTTCTTTAAAACGGCAGGCTACCCCCACGCCTATGCCGGCGCTGGTCATGGCAGCTGCCATCTTTCCAAACTGATACAGGACAGAACCTATATTTCCGCCTATCAGATTCCCCAGCTGCTGGACGATTGTGCCGATAATCAGAGTGGCAAAGAGGCCTGATGCCATACCGCTTAACCCATCGATAAAGATCCGGTTAAAGATTTTCTTAAACATGAATAGTTCTCCTATCTCACCTCGTATTAAGTCTTAAGGAAGCCTTCAAAACTCCTTATAATTTCAGGTTTTTGAATAAAGATCCCAGATTTGTGGTTACTTCTTCCGATTTGGGAAGTTCAAAGGTCTCCTCTTCGATTTCTTTTGCAGCTACGTCGTTCAGCGCTTTCATGCTGAGACTCAGCTTGCCGTCTTTGATGGCAATGACTTTTACCTTTACCTGATCCCCCACGCTGAGGCATTCTGAAGGAGTCTTAATCCGTTTCTCGCTGATCTGTGAAATATGCACCAGGCCGGACAGTCCGTTTCCGAGGCTGACAAAAGCTCCGTAAGGCTGAATGCTTTCCACAACACCTTCTGTTACCAGGCCCACTGCCACATTAGAGATTCTGGCCTTTCTTTCCTCTTCCGCCTTCTCACGGAGTATCTCTCTGGCAGAAAGGATCAGACGGTTCTTTTCCTTGTCAAGGTCAAAGACGCGTACCTGGATGGGCTTGTTTAGATAATCTTCCAGATTCTCTACATAACTCAGGGAAAGCTTGGAAGCCGGGATGAATCCTCTCACATCTTCCACATAGGCGATAACTCCTGCATTTACAACGCCTTTAACAGTTACATCAAGTATGGTTTTGTTGTCTTTGAGTTCCTGAAGCTTCTGCCATGCCAGAATATCGTTGGCTTCTACCCGGGACAGGAGAATATTGCCGCGTCCGTCGTCTGTCTTAACTACTGTGGCGGACACTTCATCCCCTACGGATACGTGTTCTTTTACAGAAAATCCGGGGGTGCGGCTGAAATCTTCATTTTTAATAATGCCTTCTGCGTAATAGCGGAGATCGAGAGTGACCTCCGTATCACTTATGGAGATGACCGTGCCGGTAATGATATCCCCCTCTTCAATTTTTTTGAAAGAGGCTTCTAATTCCTGGGTGTAATCCTCCATAGATTCCTGGTTTTGGGGTGCAGTCATTTCTTCCGGTGTTTTCATTTCTTCAGACATAGTGTTCCTCCTTATTTTATGCTGACGCTTTTCTGATAATTATATCATAATGTGGGGAAAGTATAAAATATAATTTACAATTTCCCCGTAGCTTTTGGAGAATGAATATGTTACTATAAGTCAAAACAGGGTGACTGTTGGGAATTTGTATTAAAATAGGAGATAATTAGGATGATAAAACAGCGGAGAATTTATGTGATTGGACATAAGAATCCGGATACGGACTCTATCTGCTCAGCGATTGCCTATGCAGACATTAAAAACCGTACAGACAATAAATCAAGATATGTTGCCAAGAGGGCAGGGCAGCTCAACGAAGAGACGGAGTATATTCTCAAACGTTTCCATGTAGAGACCCCAGGATATATAGCGGATGTAGGAACTCAGGTAAAGGATATGGAGATACGGGAAACTCCCGGAGTGGATAAAAATATTTCCATCAAGGACGCCTGGGAAATTATGAAAGAGAATAATGCAGTGACTCTTCCTATTACAAAGGAGGACGGCAGGCTGGAAGGCCTGATAACTACAGGGGACATTGCTAAGTCCTATATGGATGCCCACGACAATTTCTTTTTATCCCGTGCCAGAACCAAGTATCAGAGCATTGCCAAGACTGTGGAGGGGGAAATCGTTGTCGGAAATGAGCATGCCTGTTTTACCAGGGGACGTGTTTTTGTGGGCGCTGCCTATCCGGATAAGATGGGGACCTACCTGGAGGAGAATGACCTTGTGATTCTGGGAGACCGCAGGGAGGATCAGCTGTGCGCCCTGCAGCATAATGTGAGCTGTATGATTATCTGCGTGGGAGGGGAGGCCGATGAGGATATTCGAAAAAGTGCGGAAGAAAAGCAGATTGTTATCATAAAAACGCCGTTGGATACCTTTACGGTGGCGAGGCTGATTAACCAGAGCATTCCTCTGCGTTCCCTTATGAAAACGGAGAATCTGATTACTTTTCAGACGGATGACTTTACAGATAATATAAAAGAGGTTATGGCTACCAACCGGCACAGAGCGTTCCCCGTGATCAATAAGCACGGGAAGTATGTGGGTACGGTTTCCCGCAGAAATCTGCTGGGCATGAAGAAAAAGCAGCTGATCCTTGTAGATCACAATGAAAAGTCTCAGGCGGTAGACAATGTGGAAGCAGCCGACATTCTGGAGATTGTAGATCATCACAGATTGGGAAGCCTTGAGACAATACAGCCTATCTTTTTCAGGAATCAGCCGGTGGGCTGCACGGCTACTATTATGTATCAGATATATTCGGAGAAGGCACTGGAAATTACGCCTTCGATTGCCGGACTTCTCTGTGCTGCCATTATATCAGATACGCTGATGTTCCGTTCCCCTACCTGTACGTTTGCAGACAAGATGGCAGCGGGAGCCCTGGCACAGATTGCCGGGATAGATATTGAGAAGTTTGCTGCTGAGATGTTTCAGGCGGGAAGCAATCTGACGGGGAAATCACCGGAGGAAATATTTTACCAGGATTTTAAAAAGTTTATTGTGGAAGAGGACGCGTTCGGCGTAGGGCAGATTAGTTCAATGAGCACAGAAGAGCTCCAGGAGGTAAAAGCCCGGATGATTCCATTTATGAAAAATGAGTGCGGCAAAAACGGTATTTCCATGGTGTTTTTTATGCTTACCGATATTATGGGGGAATCTTCTGAACTTCTCTGCTACGGAGAGAACAGTAATAAGCTGATCGAGGAAGCTTTTCCAGGGGCGGCATGCACCAGGGACGGCTCTTATCTGCTGACTGGGGTCGTATCCAGAAAGAAACAGCTGATACCGTCTTTTATGAGTACAATTCAGCAGAATGGTTAGACGTGAAAGGGAGAGCTAAGATGGGAAAAATCGAGTGGAAGCCGGGGAATATGCTGTATCCCCTTCCGGCAGTAATGGTCTCCGTGACGGACGGGGAGGGCAGAGATAATATTATAACCATTGCCTGGGCAGGCACTGTTTGTACGAATCCGCCCATGGTTTCAATCTCTGTCCGGCCTGACAGGTATTCTTATGGTTTGATACGGAAAACTGGGGAATTCGTTATTAACCTGACAACAGAGAAGCTGGCCTGGGCGACAGACTACTGTGGAGTCCGTTCCGGGAGAGATGTGGACAAATTTGGTGATCTGCACCTGACAAAGGTACCTGCGGCACACGTTAAGGCGCCTTTGATCGGGGAATCGCCAGTATCCATTGAATGCAGAGTGGAGGATGAGATGGCGTACGGAAGCCATACACTATTTACGGCGAAGGTTCTGGCGGTACATGTGGATGAATCCTATATGGACGAGAAGGGGAAGTTTGATCTTTCCCTGTCCAGGCCCATTGTTTATTCCCACGGTGAATACTATTCATTGGGAAAGAAGCTGGGAACCTTCGGATACAGTGTGCGGAAGAAAAAAGGCGCAAAGAAAAAACGCCGGTGAAATTATTTGCGAAAAGAGGAACCCTATGGTAAAATAAATAGGATAATATGCAGAAGGATGAAAGTATGAAGAATATTATTTTGATTGGTATGCCAGGTGTGGGAAAGAGCACGGTGGGTGTAATTCTGGCCAAAGTTCTGGGGTACCAGTTTATAGATGCGGACTTAGTGATTCAGCAGCAGGAGAATCGTCTGCTGAGGGAGATAATAGAGGAAGAAGGAGAAGCGGGATTTCTTAATATAGAGAACCGGGTAAACGCATCTTTGCAGGCTGAGCGGGCTGTCATTGCCACAGGAGGCAGTGTCGTTTATTGCCGGGAAGCCATGAGGCACTTAAAAGAGATAGGCACAGTTATCTATCTGGAGCTGTCCTACGGCGCCCTGAAAAACAGGTTGGGGAACCTGAAAGGGCGGGGTGTGGTCCTGAAAGAGGGACAAGACTTAAGGGGATTATATGATGAGCGGGTACCGCTCTATGAAAAATATGCAGATTTAACGATTAATGAGAAAAATTTGGATGTAGAGGGTACTTTGCAGAAAATTTTGGAAAAAATCGATAAATAGCAGAAAAGTGTGAAGATAATATGAACAAATCTTCAAGAAATCTTTAATTTTTATTTACAAATGTTTAAGACTGTTATAATATGATAAGTAATCACGGTAGAATATGGAGTGTGAGAAACTTATTGCCACCGTGTTAATACATAGATAATAACAGGCAGATACGTTAAAAATAAAAAGACGGAGTTATACTTCTTGAGGTTGTTCATAACTGGGAGTATAAGTAAAAATATATCGAGGTGCTAATATATGGAACAATATGTGATCAAGGGCGGTAATCCACTGGTGGGTGAGGTTGAGATCGGTGGAGCAAAGAATGCGGCATTGGCAATACTTGCTGCGGCAATTATGACAGATGAGACAGTTTGCGTTGAGAATTTACCGGATGTACGTGACATACATGTATTGCTGGAGGCGATAGAACAGATTGGTGCCAGGGTGGAAAAAATCAGCCCAAGCGTTGTAAAGATCAATGGTTCCACAATCGGGGATGTGAGCGTGGAATATGAGTTTATCAAGAAGATTCGCGCTTCCTATTATTTGCTGGGAGCTTTATTAGGGAAATACAAGAATGCGGAGGTACCTCTGCCCGGCGGATGCAATATCGGCAGCAGGCCCATCGATCAGCATCTCAAAGGATTTCGTGCAATGGGTGCATCTGTTGACATTATGCACGGGGCAATTGTGGCCAGGGCGGAAGAACTGCATGGCAGCCATATCTTTTTAGATATGGTCTCTGTTGGTGCGACCATTAATATTATGATGGCAGCTTCTATGGCTGTGGGAAACACTATTATAGAGAACGCTGCAAGGGAGCCGCATGTGGTTGATGTGGCCAACTTCCTGAACAGCATGGGAGCTAATATTAAGGGCGCAGGCACGGATGTGATCCGCATCAAAGGTGTGGATAAGCTGCACAGCACAAATTATTCTATTATTCCTGATCAGATAGAAGCCGGAACCTTTATGTTTGCGGCAGCAGCCACCAAAGGGGATATCATGGTTAAAAATGTAATCCCCAAGCATCTGGAGGCTACCACTGCAAAGCTGGTGGAAATTGGCTGCGAGGTAGAGGAATTTGACGATGCGGTGAGAGTTGTGGCATCCAAACGTCTGAGACGTACCCATGTGAAAACACTTCCTTATCCCGGATATCCCACAGATATGCAGCCGCAGATTGCTGTTGCACTTTCTCTGGCGGAGGGTACAAGCATTGTGACAGAGAGCATTTTTGAAAATCGTTTTAAATATGCGGATGAGCTTTCCCGTATGGGGGCTGATGTTAAGGTTGAGGGAAACAGTGCTATAATTGACGGGGTGAATAAGCTGACAGGCGCAAGAGTCAGCGCTCCGGATCTTCGTGCAGGCGCAGCGCTGGTGATCGCAGGGCTGGCAGCGGAAGGCATTACAATTGTGGATGATATTGTATATATTCAGCGCGGTTACGAGCATTTTGAGGAAAAATTAAGGAATCTGGGCGCTGAGATTGAGAAAGTAGCCGATGAGAAAGAGATCCAGAAGTTTAAATTAAGGGTGGGATAATTTTCTACTTGACGGCTGATAAAAAAAGAGCTATTGTATATGTGGTTAACAATTTAATAATTATATTTTCTCTTATTCAGAGTGATGGAGATACAAAGGATCTGTGAAGTCACGGCAACCCCCGCAGCGGAAGGTGCCAACCTGAGCGAGTAATTCGAACAATAAGAGGGTTTCCTTATCAGACGAGATAAGAGGTCCACTGTTGTGGGCCTTTTTTTATCACACTGCGTCGGAAAGGAAGATGTTACTTTATCATATAAGGCAACGAAAACAGTACTTCGGTGAAAGCGGACCAAGTGAGAAAATATAACACAAGAATAAAGGAGATGCTGTATGGAAAAATTATTATTTACTTCCGAATCTGTAACTGAAGGCCATCCGGATAAGATGTGCGACCAAATCTCAGACGCTATTCTGGATGCACTGCTGGCACAGGATCCCATGAGTCGGGTAGCCTGTGAGACGTGCACAACAACTGGGCTGGTAATGGTAATGGGAGAGATTACCACTAAGGCGTATGTTGATATACAGAAAATTGTGCGGGATACCGTGCGGGAGATTGGATATACCAGAGGAAAATATGGCTTTGATGCAGATACCTGCGGTGTGGTAACGGCTATTGACGAGCAGTCTACAGATATTGCTATGGGGGTGGACAAGGCCCTGGAGGCAAAAGAAAATACAATGTCTGAGGCAGAAATTGATGCCATTGGCGCCGGAGATCAGGGGATGATGTTCGGATATGCCAGTGATGAGACTGAGGAATATATGCCATATCCTATTGCTCTGGCTCATAAACTGGCGCTACAGCTGACGAAGGTGAGAAAAGACGGTACACTCACGTACTTAAGGCCGGACGGTAAAACTCAGGTAACAGTAGAATATGACAAAGATGGTGTTCCCAGCAGGCTGGACGCAGTGGTATTGTCCACCCAGCACGATCCGGACGTCACGCAGGAACAGATCCATGAAGACATTAAGAAATACGTATTTGCCCCCATCATTCCGGAAAACATGGTAGATAAAGATACTAAGTTCTTTATCAATCCTACAGGAAGATTTGTCATTGGTGGTCCTCACGGGGACAGCGGATTGACGGGACGTAAGATCATCGTAGACACATATGGCGGATATGCACGTCACGGCGGCGGCGCATTCTCCGGAAAGGACTGCACTAAGGTGGATCGCTCTGCAGCTTACGCAGCCCGCTACGTGGCCAAAAATATCGTAGCTGCCGGTTTGGCAAAAAAATGTGAGATTCAGCTGTCCTATGCTATAGGGGTTGCACATCCTACTTCTGTAATGGTAGACACCTTTGGAACCGGAAAGCTGGAGGATACAAAACTGGTTGAAATTATCCGTGAGAACTTTGACCTTCGCCCTGCGGGGATTATCAAAATGCTAGATCTGCGGAGACCCATCTACAAACAGACAGCAGCATACGGACATTTCGGAAGGAACGATCTGGATCTGCCGTGGGAAAAACTGGATAAGACAGAGGTTTTGAAGAAATACTTATAGTAAAAGGGGACAGGGCTGAGTGAATTAGGGACAGGCCGGTCTGATTTTGGGGCTGTGAAAAAAGTCCCGTAAAAAAAGAACGC
>NZ_FQVI01000051.1 GCF_900129135.1 Lactonifactor longoviformis DSM 17459 | reverse complement strand
AGAACGTCGTGAGACAGTTCGGTCCCTATCCGGCGTGGGCGTAGGATATTTGAGAGGAGCTGACCTTAGTACGAGAGGACCGGGTTGGACTGACCACTGGTGTACCGGTTGTTCCGCCAGGAGCACGGCCGGGTAGCCAAGTCGGGAAGGGATAAACGCTGAAGGCATCTAAGCGTGAAGCCCCCCTCAAGATGAGATATCCCATTCTTTAGAAGAAGTAAGACCCCTTGAAGACGACGAGGTAGATAGGGCAGAGGTGGAAGTGCAGCAATGCATGGAGCTGACTGTTACTAATCGGTCGAGGGCTTGACCTGAACACTTAGAAAGAAATTTCTAAGTAAAACGGTAAGTGTTGTAAAGTAGAAAAAAAGATGTATTCGTATATGTAGTTTTGAAGGTACAATATTGTTCTTCAGGATTGGCCCAGTGGCTCAGTTGGTTAGAGCGCCGCCCTGTCACGGCGGAGGTCGAGAGTTCGAGTCTCTTCTGGGTCGTTTGATTTACTATTTATTTGATTATGGGATCTTAGCTCAGCTGGGAGAGCATCTGCCTTACAAGCAGAGGGTCATAGGTTCGAGCCCTATAGGTCCCATTTTAAACGTTGTTTTGGACACGCTGATAGCGTGGCGCTATTGCTTTAAGCAATTCGCCGATGTGGCTCAATTGGCAGAGCAGCTGATTTGTAATCAGCAGGTTATCGGTTCGAGTCCGATCATCGGCTTTATGGATGGATTCCCGAGTGGCCAAAGGGGGCAGACTGTAAATCTGTTGGCACCGCCTTCGAAGGTTCGAATCCTTCTCCATCCATTAGGATTATTCAATCCAATATCTAATTCAATATCGCGGGGTGGAGCAGTCTGGAAGCTCGTCGGGCTCATAACCCGAAGGTCACAGGTTCAAATCCTGTCCCCGCTACTCTATGCCCAGATAGCTCACGCATTGAACACTTGATGAAGCGAAGCTGAATCTAGTGAGAAGGCGGTTCTTGTGAATGGAATGAACAAGAACTACAGAGCCGGCTGAGCAAAAATTTAATATTTATGTATGTGTGCCCAGATAGCTCAGTTGGTAGAGCAGAGGACTGAAAATCCTCGTGTCGCTGGTTCGATTCCGGCTCTGGGCATTGAAACACAATTAAATAAGGGTGTGTAGCTCAGTTGGTAGAGCACTTGACTTTTAATCAAGTTGTCCGGGGTTCGAACCCCCGCACGCTCATGATTGGAAACCGGATATAACGTATATCCGGTTTTTTTATGTCCATATCTCCCTGCATGTTATTTTATGCATCTTTCGGTATCTCCGTATTTTTTATTCCATATGTTTGTGATTTTATTTTTATTGATCATTCTTATAGATGACATATCATATAGCATCTCCAGTTACAGCAATTAAGTGATATGTTTTCACAATATTGTTAATAGTAACAAAAGGTATAACAAATTATAATGATAGAAAATGATCGTGAGAGTTTTAACTGTTTATAGAAGGGTCTGATGGAAAATAGATGCTGCTGGATATGAAAAATATAAATATAGCGTTCTTAGGCAATCAAATATTGCATGATGTGAACCTAAATATTTCTTATGGCGAGGTGAAAGGTCTGATTGGGCCTAATGGATCCGGGAAATCCACAATAGTAAATATTTTATCTGGTGTATATCCACCGGATGATGGGGATATCTATATAGATGGGGATAAGTTTAGTGGATATTCTCCTGAGATTGTGTTGGATAAGGGAATTTTTACGCTTTACCAGGAACCTAGTCTTATTCCGGAAATGAGTATAACAGATAATTTATTTGCCGGCAATTATCTGAGAAGGCTTGGCATTTTTTGCAATGATAAAAAGATGAGAAAGAAGGCAGAAGAGGTTCTAACGTATTTTGGGCTGCCTATCTCTCCGGACGAGAAAGTAAGAAACCTCTCAAAGTGTGAAAAAGAGATAATTGCCGTGGCAAAGGCTTTTTTGAAGCAGGCCAAATTATATATTATGGACGAGCCTACGGCGGGGATGTCATGTCAGGAACAGCAAGTGGTTCTTCAGCTGGTAAGAAACCTTAAAAAAAGCGGTTCCTCTGTTATATATGTGACACACCGAATGGAGGAGATTCGGGAAGTCTGTGATTCTCTCTGTATTATGAGAGATGGAAGAGTGATACTGGATGATAGGATGGAACACGTGACGGACAGATGCATTCAGAACCTTATGGAAGTAACAAAAATGGATACCGGATATGTGAGCAGGAGTAAGTTATCTGATACCGTTGCTCTGGAGGTATTACATTTGTCAAAAGACGGTGCCTATGAAGATATCAGCTTTCGCCTCCATAAGGGCGAGATCTTGGGAATTGCAGGAGCCATGGGTTCTGGCCGGACTGCTCTTCTGAAAACTTTGTTTGGGGCTATTAAGCCCGACAGAGGTATGATTTTTGTAAAACAGAAGAAAATAGATTTTATGAGTGTTTATGATGCCATAGAACAAAATATTGGATATATGCCTGATGATCGGCTGGAGTCGGGGATTATTCCGGATCTGTCAGTATTAGACAATACCGTTTTAACGGAAGTAAATAAGAAGAAATCATTCTTAAAAAACAGTAAAAAAGAGATTGAATCATTTATAAAGTTTGTTGTTCAGCCAGGTTACTATTTATCTAATCCAAGCCAGGCAATTAAGTATGCAAGCGGGGGCAATCAGCAGAAGACAATATTTTTTAGATGGATTGTTTCGGAATCCAGTATTTTACTTCTTGACGAGCCTACAAAGGGTATAGACATTGCATCTAAAAATGAGATGTATCAGCTGATTTTAGAAAAGGCGCAGGAAGGGGTATCATTTATTATTAGTTCCTCAGATTATAAAGAATTGCAAAGACTATGTACGAAAGTTTTGGTATTAAAACATGGTGTTTTAGAAGAACATGCATTTTCTGCAAACGATTTACTTACAATGGGGTGAAAAAGTTTGGGAAATTCCTATTTTATACAACGTCCAATGCTTTTAAAGATATGTAAAAATAAGGATATAGGAGTATCGGATGATATGGCAGGTATGGGCAATCAAATGCTGTATCTTGTCTACCGCAATAGTATCCAGATACTTATTGAAGATGAATTGGTAACCCTATTTGAGGGACAGGTACTTTTATCTAAAGCAGATATTTCCAGAAAAGTAATCCAAATGAATTCCGGATATTTTCAGCTGTTATTCAGTCAGGCAGTTACATTTAAAGGCAAGTTAAGCGGGGAAATTTTTATTGACAGCGGGGTGTATCAAGTTTTTGAAATCTCTGAGGATCTTGAGAGCTGTAAGTTTTTGTGTGAGAGAATGCTGAGAGAAATTGAGGATGAGAATATTTCCAGAGAATTGGCTGATACTTTATTGGAGGGAGTTTTGTCTATACTCTGTAAGACGCTGAGCAGTAAAAGCAGTATTCAAAGAGATTTTATTGCTATTACAAAAGAATATATTGAGAAACATTACAAAGAAAATCTAAGTCTTTCAGAGCTAGCAGATCATGTAAATGTAAGTGTATATCATTTGTCCCATATGTTTAAAGAGGAGGTGGGAATATCCCCCATACAGTATGCTATTTTCTGCAGAATGGAGTACGCGAAAAAGCAATTGAGGGAAACATCATGTTCCGTTCAAAAAATAGCGGTGGAACTTGGTTATGAAAATCCAAATTATTTTAACCTGCTGTTTAAAAAGACTGTGGGGATAAGCCCCGGAACCTATAGAAAAGAGTGGAAAAGACGATAATTACAGAGCGCAGAGTAGATAACAGAGATGTTATTTATTCTGTTTTTTTATTATAGTCGAATGAGTTTTCAAGGTAACAAAATAAATAAGAAATATAAGCTTTAGCAAGAAAGTTATATAATTTGCACAAAAATATATCATAAAAACAAAAATATAATATAATTTGCACAATAATATTAATAGTTTTACATAAATATTTGGGATATTATGGGTAGTATAAGAAAGGATCATGATTCTTGCTATAAAAGAAAAGGAGGAAGTATATGTTTAAGTACAGTTATGATGCCCTGGTTTATTATGGTGAAAAAGCAAAAGACAGTATTGAGAGGTGCGCGAGGTATGGGTATGATGCCATAGAACTCTGCGGAGAACCGGAGTATTACGATGTAAAAGAGGTAAATCAGTTGTGCAGGGACAATAATATCAAAGTGTCTTCTATCTGTTCTGTTTACAATGAGGACAGAGATCTGGCACACCCGGACCCCGCGATGAGAGAACAGGCTCTGGAGTATGTCAAAAAGGTGGTAGACTTTGCTGCATCGATTGACTGCCATATGGTGATAGCTAATCCGACTGCATGCTGTAAAACCGTACCTCTGGCTCCCTACGAAGATGAATATAAATGGGGTGTGGAAGGCATTATCAAGGGTGCTGAGTATGCAGCCAAGGCAGGTGTTAATCTTTGCCTGGAATGCTGGAACCGGTATGAGACGTATATGCTGAACCGTCTGGAGCAGGCAATGGATATGCTAAAGGATGTAAAAATGGATAATGTAGGCGTTATGGGAGATTTGTTTCACATGAATATTGATGAGGCTGATATTCCCCAGGCTATCCGGGACTGCGGCAGCAAGCTGACACATATTCATTTTGCTGATTCAAACAGGGCGGCGCCTTCCAAAGGCCACCTTGACTTTGCTCCTATAATGAAAGCTCTGCAGGATATTAAGTATCAGGGATACATTACCTTTGAGCTTCTTCCGGCAGGGGCGGACCCATTTGGAACATTAAAAGCCGGCGGTGGAAAGGAATTTTTTGATGAATATACTGAGCTGGCTATCAAACACATAAAAGCCATTGAACAAACTCTCTAGATAAGGTGTGTGGTGGGTATGGAGGTTATACTAAAGCATATTACAAAATCTTTTTCAGGCACAAAGGCATTGGATGATGTAGAGCTGCATCTGAAGGGCGGGGAAATAAATTGTCTGGTAGGAGAAAACGGCGCGGGAAAGTCTACGGTCATTAAAGTACTTGCCGGCGCACATATGCCGGATTCAGGAGAGATCCGCATCGATGGTAAGATAACTGTTTTAAGAAATCCCAGAGAATCCCAGATGAACAAAATCGCGGTCATTCATCAAGAGCTTTTATTAGTGCCGGAGGTAAGTGTAGCGGAAAATATATTTTTAGGAGACTGGCCCAAGGGAAAGACTCATTTTCTGGACCGGAAAGGGATGAATGAAAAGGCCTCGGGCATACTTGCCAGGATAGGAGCCAATATAAATCCCAGAAGTATTGTATCTTCCCTCTCTACAGGGGAACAGCAGCTGGTCGAGATAGCCAAGGCACTCTCTAAGGATATAAAAGTACTGATATTGGATGAACCCACAGCTTCCCTGTCAGAGGTGGATGCCAATAATCTGCTCAGAATTGTAAAAGAGTTAAAAAATCAGGGAATTGCTGTCCTCTATGTATCCCACCGTCTGGAAGAGGTTTTTGCAATAGCAGATAAGGTAACAGTATTCCGTGACGGAAAATATATTGGCTGTGTGCCAGGCCAGGATGCTACGAAGGATGAGATTGTTAAGATGATGGTAGGAAGGGAAGCCGGAAATATTGAGGTCAGGCATCGGGTAAAAGAAAAAGGAAAAAAGGTTCTGGAGGTTAATCATCTGACCAGCCGGGGAATGTTTCAAGATATTTCTTTTGATTTATATGAAGGGGAGGTCGTGGGACTGGCTGGTTTGGTAGGAGCCGGACGAACGGAAATAGTACGGGCACTGTACGGTGCAGATACCTATGACAGCGGAGAAATATTGGTGAATGGCAAGCGCAGGAATTTTCATCACCCTGCGGATGCTATCAGGGAAGGAATCTCCCTGGTGCCGGAGGACAGAAAGACTCAGGGCCTGGTTCTGGGACAGTCTGTGGAGCATAACATACAGCTGGGGATACTGAAAAAAATCAGCAGCTACGGGATGATACAGAAAAAACAGGGGAGAGCGGTAGTCGAAGATTACAGGGACAAGCTCAGAATAAAAACAGTCTCTGTGGAAACCGATGTTAATTCATTAAGCGGAGGCAATCAGCAAAAGGTAGTGCTGGCCAGAAGTCTGGCGATGGATCCCAGAATATTGTTTCTTGACGAACCAACACGGGGCGTGGATGTGGGCGCAAGAGAAGAGATACACAAATTGATTGATGAGGCGGTTAAGAATCGCCTGGCAGTGCTGTTGGTATCTTCAGATATCCTGGAACTTCTTGCTCTAAGCGATCGTATTGTGGTTTTGCGGGAAGGACAGATAGCCGGAAAATTCAATGACCATAAGGTTTCCAAGGAGGAGGTGATTAAACTTGCAGCAAATTAAAACAAAATCAGGGCAGCTTGGACAGATTCTGGATAAAATGGGGCTGTTTCTTGTGTTGTTGGTATTTATTATTGTTATGTCTGTTTTGACTCCCAGTTTTCTCACGTGGAACAATCTGAGAAACCTGCTGATACAGTCTACTATACTTTGTACACTGTCTCTGGGTGTGACTTTCGTAATTATCACCGGAGGAATTGATCTGTCAGTAGGGTCTGTGGAAGCTGTAGCTTCGGCGATTGGAATGGCCTTGATTGTAAAGACAGGTTTTCCGCCATTTGTAGGTGTTTTAGTTATGCTTGCAGTGGGAATTGTATTTGGCATCATCAATGGTTCTCTGGTAACACAATTTAGGATTCCTCCGATGATTGTTACGCTTGCCACTATGAGTATAGCCAGGGGAATTGTACTGGTGTTTACAAACAGTGCTAACATAGGGCCTGTGCCCAGGTCTTTTACAGTGCTGACTTCTTCCTATGTAATCGGTATTCCTCTGATTGTTTGGGTAGTGGTAATCTTCTGCATAATAGCCTGGATCTGTCTTTCAAAGACAGCATTTGGAAGATCTGTATATGCAGTGGGGGGCAGTGAACTGGCGGCAAAGCTGGCAGGTATCCGGACAAAGCGTATTATCATTATGGCCTATATGATTTCCGGTCTGTGCGCGGCAATTGCCGGTCTTCTTTTAACGATCCGGCTGGAATCCGCGGGCCCCAATGCCGGTGACGGTGTGGAAATGAATGCGATTGCCGCAGTAGTAGTGGGCGGCACAAGCCTGTCAGGCGGGCGGGGTACAGTTTTGGGTACCGTCTTAGGTGTAATTCTGATTTCTCTTGTCTCAAACGCAGTTAATCTGCTGGGAGTTCCCCCTGCGTGGGATAAGATTGTAAAAGGTGTAGTTATTATTATTGCGGCTCTTCTGGACGCGAACAGAAACAGAATTGGGAAACGCTCCAGATAAGAGACCAGTGCGAAGGAGGATTTTTATGGTAAAGAAACGAATAATCAGCGTTATGATGGCAGTTTTACTTGTTGCAGTGCTTGCCGCCGGGTGCGGGAAGAATGACAGTACAGAGGAGCCGGAAAATAAGGAGGGGACAGACACAGCAGCAGAACAGGAACCGGAAAATAAGGAGAAAGATACGTATAAGATATCTGCGCTGCTGTACAGCCGGGGATTTGAATTTATGGTGGCATTGGATCAGGGGATCCAGGATAAATGCAAGGAGTATGGGATTGAGGTAGAGGTTCTTGACGGAAATTCTGACAGCTCCACACAGATTACGCAGATTGAGGACAGTATCACAAAAGGTGTTGATGCAATTCTTCTGGCCCCCAATAATTCTGAGGAACTGGTAGCCGGAGTGAAAAAAGCGAACGATGCAGGGGTTCCTGTGGTAGTTCTGGATGGAAATGTGGCTGAGGGATGTGAAGTGTTGGCTTCCTGTACCTTTGACAATAAAGCCGGCGGAAAAATGGCTGCCGAACATCTTATGGAAATCGCAGATCCATGCAGTGTGCTGGAATGCACAGGTGCAACAGGCGCTTACCATGCAGTGCGGCGGGGCGGAGGCTTTGAGGATGAGATGGCCACTGACAGCAGCTATAAAGTGATTGCCAATGACTGCAGCTGGGACGCGGAGACAGCGCAGAATGCCACTGTTGATATTTTATCTTCTAACAGTGAGGTTAACGCTGTATTTACCCATAACGGAGAGATGGTCAGAGGAGTCATTGCGGGATTAAAGCAGATAAACCAGTTAAAGAAAGTAGGGGAAGAGGGACATGTTCCCGTTGTGTGTATTGACGGAACACCGGCAGAGCTGGACTATATCCGGGATGGATATCTGGACGCCACTGTGGAACAGAATCCTTTTGACATGGGTGCCCTGGCTGTGGATGTGGCTTATAAGTATCTGAGCGGAGAGGATGAGAATCCGGAGAAGGAACAGTATGTATATCCCAGACTCATTACCAGTGATAATGTAGAAGATCCGGAAAACTGGGCAAATCAGATCAAGTAGTTTGCTATGCAGAAAGAAGTGTCGAAGATTATGAAGAAAAAACTTAAGGTTATACAGATAGGAACCGGAAGCTGGGGATTCAGCTGGGTAGAAAAGGCGCTTCAGTCCCCCTGGGTGGAATTGGCGGGGCTGGTAGATATGAAACAGGAGATGCTGGATTATGCAGTAAATACCTATCATCTGGATCCCTCTATTTGCTTTCTGACATTAAAGGAAGCTGTGAAGCATGTTGAGGCAGACGCAGCCTTTGTAGTAGTTCCTCCGGCTTTTCATAAGGAGGTTGCCATTGAGGCTTTGGAGTGCGGACTGCACTGTCTGGTAGAAAAGCCTCTGGCTGAAGAGATGGAGGATGCGCTGAAGATGGTTCTGGCGGCTGAAAAAGCAGGAAAAAAATTAATGATCAGCCAGAATTACAGGTTTAAAAGAGCCCCGCAGACGGTAAAGCAATTAGTGGAAAAAGGGTTTGTGGGGGAAATTGGAAGTGTATTTATTAACTTTCAAAAGGCACCTCATTTTACAGGATTTCGTACGGAGATGTTTGAGCCTCTGATTCAGGATATGAGTATTCATCATTTTGATCAGATCCGCGGAATTTTGGGATTGAACCCTGTAAGAATCAAAGCACACTCCTGGAATACCAGCTGGAGCTGGTTTAAGGGGAATCCTGCGGCCAGTGTTATTTTTGAAATGGAAAACGGCGCAGTTGTCTCCTATAACGGCAGCTGGGTTTCCCAGGGATGGGAGACTACATGGGACGGTGACTGGAGGATTCAGGGCAGTGAAGGGGAGATTCACTGGCATAATAATCAGGTAATACTGCATCCTTCCGATCTTTTTGTCTCCGTATTCCAGGACGGAGCTGTGGAAAAAAACGGGGATCTTGTATTTGATCTGGCTGCTATGGAGGAGGAGGAAAGAATGGCCTCCATCGCGGAATTTGCAGCTGCCATTGCAGAGAACAGAGAGCCTGAGACAAATGGGAGGGATAATCTCTACAGCCTTGCTATGGTTTTGGGTGCAAAATACGCGGCAAAGACCGGAGCGTGTGTGGAGGTTGCTGAATTATTGGACCCACGGCATTTTAGTAAATATGCTCATATAGACGATTAATTTAACGGATGTCCCCTGCACCTCCTCACTGTTTTACGGAGGGCAGGGACAGTCCCGGGAGGTAAAGGATATGATAAAAGTAGGTGTAGCCGGATGCGGAAAGATCGCTCAGGTGCGTCATCTTCCGGAATACGCAGACCGGAAAGAGGTAATGATTGCCGGGGTTTATGACCTGAACTATGAAAGAGCCTGTGAAGTGGCATCCCGGTATGAGGCCACAGCGTACAAAGAATTTCAGGACATGCTGAAAGATCCGTCTATAGATGCAGTAAGTATCTGCGTGGCAAATGCATTTCACTGTGATATGACGGTGGAGGCGCTCAGGGCGGGAAAGCATGTGCTCTGCGAGAAACCTATGGCAATTACCCTGGAGCAATGCGAAAGAATGGTACAGACAGCCAGGGAGACCGGCAGATTTCTTATGATTGGCCACAATCAGAGACTTGCCAGGGCTCATGCCAAAGCCAGGGAACTGGTGCAGGCAGGGGAGATTGGAAGCATTATTACGTTCGAGACAAATTTTCAGCACAGCGGTCCGGAGACATGGACCATTGACAGCAGCAGCAGTCAGATTTGGTTTTTTGATAAGAAGAAAGCGGCTTTCGGAGCAATGGCAGATCTGGGGATTCATAAGACGGATTTGATCCAGTTTCTTACGGGACAGAGGGTACATGAGGTAATGGCTTATGTGGGAACTCTGGAGAAACGGGATAAAGACGGCAATTTCATCAGTGTGGATGACAATGCCTTTTGTATCTATCAGATGGATGGGGGCTGTGTGGGAATTATGAAGGCCAGCTGGACCTGCCACGGACAGGAGGATAATCACACAGTGCTGTACGGGACAGAGGGCGTTATGCATATCTACGAGGATCCCCGGTATTCCATAGTCATAGAACATAAGGACGGGACCCGAACCCTGTACGAGGCAGATGAGATTCAGACCAATGATCATCAGACAAAATCAGGAATTATAGATCTCTGGGTAGATTGTCTTGTCAGCAATCAGGAGCCTGCCATATCCGGGGAAGAGGCTCTTTCTGCTATGAAAGCAGTTTTTGCCGCAATGGAGTCCGCCCAGACAGGAAAAAGGATTACCGTAGAATAGGAGGTAAATAGTATGAGTCGTCCGATTACGCTGGCTTCCGGGCAGTTTGGGGACATGTCTTTAGAAGCCTTATGCAGTTTGGCAGAGTCGATTGGCTATGAAGGGTTAGAATTAGCCACTCATGCCCATTTTAATGTGCAGAGAGCCCTGGATGAGAAGGGATATGTAGAGTATGTACAGGCAACGCTGAGAGAGCATCATCTTTCCTGTTACGCAATCTCCGCTCATCTGACGGGGCAGTGTGTGGGGGATGTGTGGGATCCCCGGCTGGATAATTTTGCACCCTCCGCTCTCTCAGGACAGCCGGATAAGATCCGGGAATGGGCAGTGGAGGAAATGAAACGCACGGCAAAAGCTGCTCATCTTATGGGGGTTCAGGTAATTACCTGTTTTACGGGATCCCCTTTGTGGGCCTGGTGGTACTCATACCCTCAGACAACAAAAGAAATGATAGAGGAAGGGTATCAGAGGATTTATGATCTCTGGTCTCCTATATTTGACGTCTTTGATGAATATGGAATCAAATTTGCGCTTGAGGTACACCCCACGGAAATTGCCTTTGACTATTATACAACAGAAGCACTCCTTGATACATTCAGCCGCAGACCGACCCTGGGCATTAACTACGATCCCAGCCATCTGGTGTGGCAGGGAGTGAACGAGCTGACTTATCTGCGGGATTTTTCTGATCGAATCTATCATGTACACATAAAAGATGTAAAGATGAACCAGAACGAGCGGGCCGGAATCCTGGGATCTCATCTGGAGTTCGGGGACACCAGAAGAAAGTGGAATTTTGTATCCGTAGGACACGGGGATGTGGACTTTGACGGAATTATAAGGGAACTGAATCAAATGGGGTATGAGGGACCGCTGTCAGTGGAATGGGAGGACTCCGGAATGGAACGGGAAACAGGAGCCAGGGAATCCTATGAATATATCCGGAAGATGAATTTTTCACCCTCCGGCATTGCCTTTGACGCGGCGCTCAAAACAGAATAAGGAGGATGCTATGTACCGGTATAGTATGACCCAGTGGATTGTGGGAAACGAAAAGATAGAATATAGTTTTGAGAGATTGAAAAAATACGGTTATGACGGCATAGAATTTGCCGCAGAGCCGTATACCACGGATCAGGATAAGATGGTTGATTTGCTGGAAGAGTATGGTTTAATCTGTACCTCCCTGTGCGGAATCTTTCCGGAAGACAGGGATTTAACCTCAGGAGAACCCGGGGAGGCAGAAAAGGCGGTCCAGTATATAAAAGATAACGTAGATTTTGCAAAAAAGGTGGGAGCACCCTATATGATTGTGGTGCCCTCTCCGGTGGGAAGAACGGAGCCACTCCCCGGACGCTCTTATGAGACGGCCTGGGCCAATGCTGTGTCTAATGTACGTAAAGCGGCAGAGTATGCACAGACCCAGGGAATACGCCTGGCTGTAGAGGCTATTAACAGATATGAAACGTATCTGGTAAATACACTATCCAAGGCGTTGGCATTTGTCCGTGAGGTAAATCATCCTGCAGTTGGGATTATGGCCGACATGTTTCATATGAGTCTGGAAGAAAATAATATAGGAGCTAGCCTTCGGATGATAGCTCCGTACCTTATGCATGTGCATATTGCGGATAATACCCGGGAGGCGGCAGGTCTGGGAAGCACGAACTTTAAGGAGATGTTTTATGTTCTGAAGGATATCGGTTACGAGGGACCTATCACAATGGAGTTTATGCCCAGGCTGGCGAACCCTTATGCCTCCGGAGATATGGAAACGCAGTCAAAATTAATGGATCAGTATGCAGAGCAGGCCATCTGCTATATGAAAACATTGGAGAAAAGCATAGGATAAAAAAACCGGGAGCCTGCAGAGTATCTGCAGTTCTCCCGGTTTTTATCATGTGCGCCCGGCGGCGCACGTTTCTAACCGGTGCAAGTCCGGAATCCGCCCGGTGGTGGGAAGGATATAGCCGAAGGCAAGGGTGTCCATTGTGAGGTGGAATCCGAAGGAAGCCGGATATGGGGAACATACGAACCCATGGGCAAATCTCTGGTCTGACGAACAGAAACCACATAAGAGGCTATGCATGAGGATAAGGCTGCATGACAAGTCGAAGTCCAATAACTACCCGGAATCATGTATGGTAGATGTGGCAGATGGATGGAGAGAAAGAAACGTGTGGTACCTGGGGAGGTCTGCACGACACGCCCTGAAAGGGGTAACCATTATG
>NZ_FQVI01000053.1 GCF_900129135.1 Lactonifactor longoviformis DSM 17459 | reverse complement strand
GGCAGAAGGGACATTTGGAATCATCAAATACGACCGAAGGTATAAGCGAATTGTAAGAAGAGGACTGGATTCGGTAAGAGTAGAGATATTTCTTGTTTCTATCGGCCATAATCTCTATAAAATCTATAATAAGCAGATGAGACTCCGGGAAGTGGCTTAAAGAAGAAAGAGCGCACGTTTGTTGGGGTAAGGGGGATTATGCGCTTTTTACTGCTTTTTTCTTACGCTTTCCACAAAATAAAGAGGGGCTGAAAAAATGGAGTTAGAGCAACTCCATTTTTTCACAGCCCCCCAAATTCGATCAGGGGTGTCCCATTTTCATATATGGGTGTCCCTTATGGGATGGCACGGGCATAAAATGTAAAATATAGGTAAAATCCCTGGCATTTTCAGACGATTAATAGTAAAATAATTAAAAATACACGAAATATCACAAGGGGGATGAAAGTATGGCTATTACAACATTTGCAGCCGTGGATATAGGCTCTTATGATATCAGTATGAAGATCTATGAGTTGTCCAAAAAATACGGTATGCATGAAATAGATGAAATCCGCAGTCCGCTTGAGCTGGGGAAAGATACGTATGTTACGGGAATGCTCAGTTTGGAGTCCCTTGATTCTCTCTGCACTGTCCTGAATGATTACAGGCAGATTATGGAGGGGTACAGAGTTGAGGATTATAAGGTTTGTGCCACCAGCTCTCTGCGGGAGGCGGAGAATATGTGGGTGATTTTGGAGCAGATTTACAGAAGAACCGGGATGCAGGTGGAGGTATTAAGCAATTCTGAACAGCGTTTTCTGGGCTACAAATCCATAGCATCTAAAGAGAAGGATTTTACTGAGATCATTCAGAAGGGAACTGCTATTATTGAGGTGGGAGGAGGAAGCGTTCAGGTTTCTCTTTTTGACAAAGACGCTCTGGTGACCACGCAGAATTTTAAGCTGGGAAACCTTAGAATTCGTGAGAAGCTGCTTCCTGTGGAGAAGGAGACGATATATTACGAACAGCTGGTAGAGGAGTTGATTAACAATGAGATCCTCAGCTTTAAAAAGCTTCATCTGAAAGAACGGGAGATTAAGAATGTTATTCTGGTAGGGGATAATTTTACGGAGGTGATTTTCCGCAAGGGAGAAAATGGGAACCTTTGTTCCACGATTGACAAGGCAACGTTTATGAATGTCTATGACCGCGTGGTGCCCTACTCTCCGGAGCAGGTGGCGGTGGAATTCTCCCTGCCGCTTGAGTATGCGTCACTTCTCATACCTTCGATTATTATCTTTAAAACTTTTATAGAGCAGTTTGGTGCGGAAACCATGTGGATCCCCGGCACACAGCTTACGGACGGTATGGCTTATGAGTACGGTGAAAGCCATAAAATCATAAGAACCAATCATAATTTTGAAAATGATATTATCGAAGCGGCCAGAAATATTGCCAAGCGATATGTAAGCAGCAAGGGCCATGTACAGGTCATGACCAGGATTGGACTTGCCATCTTTGATAGTATGAAAAAATATCATGGCATGGGGAAAAGAGAGCGCCTCCTGCTGCAGATTGCGATTATCCTCCATGACTGCGGCAAATATATCAGTCTGAGCAATGTGGGAGAATGCTCTTACAATATTATTATGTCAACGGAAATTATCGGACTGTCTCATGCCGAGCGGGAAGTGATTGCCAATGTGGTCCGTTTTAATACTGTTCCCTATGTGTATTACGGGGAGGATGGCATTTACCAGGAAATGAAGCAGGAAAACTATATCCTGGTGGGAAAACTGACAGCTATCCTGAGAATGGCGAATGCTTTGGACAGAAGCCATCTTCAGAAGATAGAAACGCTGCATGCGTCTGTAAAAGAGAACCGTCTGATCCTGTCTATTGAGAGCCAGGCGGATTTTACCCTGGAAGAAGGGCTGCTGGCTGATAAGATAAACTTTTTCGAGGAGATTTATTTTATCAGGCCGGAATTGAGAAGAAAAAGGAGAAAATAGGAGGCATAAGATGGAAACAGTAAATTACACAAACCCTGAATATTTCTGGAACCGGGAGCTGAGCTGGATTGGATTTAACGAGAGAGTATTAAGCGAAGCAAAAGATAAATCTCTGCCTCTGTTTGAGAGACTGAAATTTTTAAGCATAACAGCGTCAAATCTGGATGAATTTTTTATGATACGGGTGGCATCTTTAAAGGATATGGTACATGCCAAATATACCAAGCCGGATATTGCGGGTATGCCTCCAAAAGAGCAGTTAAAGGAGATCAGCAAAAGAACCCAGGAACTGGTTGCCGCCCAGTACAACACGTACAACCGTTCCCTGCTGCCGGCTCTGAAAAAATGCGGCCTGTCTCTCATTAGGGAGCATGAGGATCTGACAAAGCGTCAGGGCGCTTTTGCGGATCAATATTTTGAAGATAATGTTTACCCGGTACTGACCCCCATGGCTATGGACTCTGCCCGGCCATTTCCCCTCATCAGAAACAAGACGCTGAATATCGGAGCTCTGATCTCTAAAAAGGATAAGAAGGGGAAAGACGAGCTGGAATTTGCAACTGTGCAGGTGCCTTCGGTACTTCCACGTATCATCAGACTGCCGGAAGACGAGAAAGGAAATCAGGCAGTTATACTCCTGGAGGAAATTATTGAGCGAAATATTGGGAAACTTTTCTTGAATTTTGATGTTGTCTGCGCTTACCCTTACCGGATTATGAGAAATGCAGATTTGACCATCGACGAAGATGAGGCGGCGGATCTGCTAAAAGAAATTCAAAAGCAGCTGAAAAAACGCCAGTGGGGCGAGGTGATCCGTCTGGAGATAGAAGATAAGATGGATGAACGCCTTCTGAAAATCTTAAAGGCAGAGTTCGCTATCAAAGATGAAGATATCTTTGCCATCAATGGGCCTTTGGACCTTACATTCCTGATGAAACTATACGGAATGGATGGATTTGATGAATACAAGGCACCAGGCTATAAACCCTGTCCGGTACCTGATATGCAGACGGATGAAGACATTTTTACGCAAATACGAAGGAGGGATATCTTTCTTCATCACCCATATATGACGTTTAATCCTGTGGTGGATTTCGTGAGACAGGCGGCTAAGGATCCGGATGTACTGGCAATTAAGCAGACATTATACAGAGTCAGCGGTAATTCTCCTATTATTGCTGCTCTGGCCCTTGCAGCCGAAAATGGAAAACAGGTCACTGTTCTGGTAGAACTAAAGGCCAGATTTGACGAGGAAAATAATATTGAGTGGGCAAAAATGCTGGAGAAATCCGGCTGCCATGTAATCTACGGACTGCTGGGGCTGAAAACACACAGCAAGATAACGCTGGTAGTACGAAGGGAAGAGGCTGGGATTCGCAGATATGTACATCTGGGAACCGGAAATTACAACGATACCACAGCTAAGCTGTATACAGACTGCGGAATCCTAACCTGCTCTGCCAGAATCGGAGAGGATGCGACTGCAGTATTCAACATGCTGTCAGGCTACTCTGAACCAAAGACATGGAACAAATTGGTGGTTGCTCCTATCTGGATGCGGGACCGCTTCCTTCATCAGATAGAAATGGAGCGGGAAAACGCTGCAAACGGACGTCCGGCGCATATCATAGCAAAGATGAACTCCCTGTGTGACAGGGATATTATAGCGGCTCTGTATGAAGCATCTGCTGCCGGCGTAACAATTGATTTGATTATCCGGGGCATCTGCTGTCTGAAAACAGGAATCCCCGGAATCAGCGAGAACATCACTGTCAGATCCATTGTAGGAACCTTTTTGGAACACAGCAGGATTTTTTATTTCTTCAGCAACGGCCAGGAAGAAATTTTTATGGGAAGTGCAGACTGGATGCCGAGAAATCTGGACAAACGAGTGGAGATTATCTTCCCTGTAGAAGACGAAAAAATCAAAGAAGAAATAAAACATATCCTGCAGATTCAGCTGGATGACAATATGAAGGCCCATATCCTTCAGCCTGACGGTACTTATGAAAAGATAGATAAGAGGGGAAAAGTATTGGTAAATTCTCAGGATTATTTCTGCAGGGAGGCAGAAGAAAAGTCAAGAAGGACAGAAGAGATAGGACATGATCATATCTTCATTCCGGCGGAGGCACCGGAGGATTAAAGCTCAATTTGGGACGTGTTCTTTCTAGAAAGAACACGTCCCAAATTAAGAGTGGCCTGTCCCGGATTTAGTTTGACCTGTCCCTTTTAAGCAGGTTTTCTAATAGTTCATAGGGTATTTTTAGATTTCCCTTTCCTGTTCCTAGATCTATATCTGGCTTATTGCTCCCATGGAAGTCGGAACCCCCAGAGATTCTCAGATGATGACGTTTGGCCAGATGTGTCATATTGGTCTCATCTACCCATTTGTTTGTAGAATAGATTGCTTCCAGGCCGTCCAGTCCCGCATGTTCCAGCTCTGATACCAATTTTTCCAAATTGGTATCGGATAGGTGATAGAGGAGGGGATGTGCAAGAATAGCTGCTCCTTTCCCCTGATGGATTAGGCGTATGGCTTGAAAAGGTGTTACTTTTTCTCTGGGAACAAAGCAAGGGGCATAGTCGCCCAGATACCGGTCGAATGCCTCGGGCATGGAACGAACGTATTTGTGATCCAGCAGATAGCGGGCAAAGTGGGCCCTCGTCCAAACGGAATCTGAGAAAGCAGACAGCATGGAATCATAGGAGATATCAATGCCTGCCTCCTGCAGTTTGGCAATCATCTTAAGATTGCGGATATCTCTGGAATTTTGAAATCTTTTCAGTTCCTCCTGAAAGTGATAGTCTTGGATATCAATTCCAAGTCCTACGATGTGTATATCTTTTCCCCCATAATTTGTAGAGAGTTCTATTCCCGGAATGACTTCTACACCAAGTCGGGTTCCTTCTTCTAGAGCCTCGGGGATACCGTCGGTTGTGTCATGATCTGTAAGAGCAAAGGCTTTCAGCCCTTTTTGAACTGCATATTGTACCAGCTCAGCAGGCGATAATGTACCGTCTGAGCAGTTGGAATGGACGTGTAAATCAATATATTCTGGCATGAATTTACTCCTTAAAAATTTTTTTAAAATAATTATACAAAAAAGCTTGCATTTTCACAAGAAATGTTATATTATTCTGAGCTTTGCAGATGAAATAATTTGAAAACAGATGCAAGTTAGGTATTACACTTCAATATATTTTCCTTTCCATAAGTATATAGGCATTACTTCCAGAACACTTTTAGGAATCTTTAAGGATGTTTCAATTCTCCATATCAAAGACTCATCTTGGGGATCTTATCATTAGATTATTTCACTGCTTAGAGTATAAAATATCTATCTAATGCGTCATACTCGCTAAACTTATCTTCCTCGATATCCTAAGCAGAAAGGATTTCATCCCTCGCATATGTTTGGAACCGAAACACTACCTGTTTCTTGCGCCTCTCCCAGTAAAAGAGGGTACCAGGTACATCTTATTACTGTTATATTGTAGCAACTAAGCTTTTTATTTATAGAAATTATATGATTTATATGATAATATATATTCATAGATGAGTGGCAGATATTTTCAACGATAATGAGCGTTAAATTTTTTATTGTTGAAAGATAGCTGTGCCTGAACGGGTAATAAAGGTTTATTATAAATACTGACAACTTGTTGGGTATGATATCGTGTATCTGTAAATTATAACTTTTGGGGAGAGATTGATGAATACAATTATAATTATACCAGCACTCAATCCTGATGAGAAGCTGATAAGCTATGTCAAATCATTGATTCAGGCTGGTGAGAAACAAATACTTATTATAGACGATGGCAGCAGTGACGATTGTCGATTTATTTTTGATTTTTTAGAAGAAAAGGAAGAATGCATCGTTTTACGCCATGCGATTAACATGGGAAAGGGACGAGCATTAAAAGATGCGTTTAATTATTGTCTGACAAATCTAAGTCAAACGGCCAGTGGGGTAATAACGGTAGACTCTGATGGACAGCACTCTGTCGAAGATGTGCTTCGTATGAAGGAGGCACTAACTGAATATACTGATTCTTTAATTCTAGGAGCAAGAAATTTTAGTCAGGAGAACGTTCCACCTAAAAGTGCATTTGGAAATAAAATGACAAGAGTGGTTATCCGCTTGTTATACGGAGGTAACATTGCTGATACCCAGACAGGGTTACGTGCAATGTCTTATCAAGTGTTGCCGGCATTTTTGACATTGTTTGGAGAAAGATTTGAATATGAGACGGGAATGCTTATTGAAGCTTTGCAGAAAAAAATTCCGATTAAAGAAATTGAAATCAAGACAATATACTATGCTGAGAACAAGGGAACTCATTTCAGACCAGTATCAGACTCGTGGAAGATTTATAAATTGATTTTCGGAACCTTTTTCAAATACGCATTTTCTTCGTTTAGCTCCTCTATTATAGATCTTGGGTCATTTCAATTATTTTCATATTTATTAAAAGGGACTAATCTAAGCGTTCAAGTGTGGATGGCTACAATATTAGCAAGAATTATCTCCTCTTTATATAATTACTGTGTAAATCGAAATATTGTGTTTAAACAAGATTGTAAAGGAAATAATACGTTCCTCAAGTATTATATCCTCTGTGTATGTCAGATGTGTACTTCTGCTGCACTCGTGTATCTTTTTGTTCGGGTAATAGGTCTACCCAGACTGTTTATTAAAGTTATTGTTGATATGCTTCTGTTTTTCGTCAGCTTTCGTATACAAAAAAATGGGTGTTCGGAGGAAATAAATGATGTTGTATATAAGAATACTCATTCTACTTGCTGTATTTATGGGGTACACAGCGTTGCTTAACTATAAATATCATATCCGCGTAGAATTTGCTCCAGCTATTATCTCTTGTGTCATTAGTGTATTGATGTTATTCGCAGGAATTTTGAATGTGTTTATTCCCGCTGTTAGGCTAATTACAGTAGGTGGTTTAGTTAGTTTTGCATATACTGTAATCAAGCAAAAATGGCCCACAAAATTTACGATTCGTAGAGAATATATTATTGCATTTATGTGGATTTTAATATTGGGATATTTTGCAGTCTTGATTCGTGGAAGTCATTTCATCCATTATGATAATTTTTCCCACTGGGCAATTATTATAAAAACGATGCTTATTAATAATCGAATGCCAAATTTCCAAGACAGCTTGGTAATGTTCCAAGCGTATCCCCTGGGGAGTTCATTATTTATCTATTATGTATGTAAAATAATTGGAGATACTGATGCATGTTATATCTTTGGACAGATAGTTTTATTAGTCAGTTTTATCTTCCCTCTTTCCTCTTTTGTTAGTAAGAAAAATTGGTCAGCTGGGGTAATTATCTCTGCTTTTTCAGTTTATGCATTAATTAGCAATATATCTATATATGATTTGTTAGTGGATACAGTCATGCCATTAGCTGGCCTTTCTCTTTTTTGTATTATTAAATTTGAATCTAATTCACTTGATGAGAATAGAGTAAATAGATTGATATTTGAAATAATGCCAATCTCTATTTTTTTACTTCAAGTGAAGAACAGTGGAGTTTTTTTCTGTCTTATTTGTTGGGTTTATTTCTTCATTCGGTTTAAATCATTTGAAATAAGGAACAGAAGAAAAATAATTGTTCTTTTAAAATTTGCATTTTATGACATTGTCCTCCCTTTAGTAACAACATATTTGTGGAAGAAACATGTTCAGTTGGTTTTTGGGTCTGGTGATACATTTAAACATGCAATTTCGCTGAAAAATTATAAAAATATTTTTGGTGAAAAAACGCCAGAGAATATTATTGACATTGGAAAAAAGATGATAGTTAAATTAACTGATATTCATAACGAATCTTTTGCTCCTATGCTTGCTACTACAATTTTAGTTATAGTTTTAATTGTTTTAAACTGGCTGATTAAAGAAAAAAGACAAGCCATAACTCATGTGAAAAATTTGTTAGCTGTTTATGTGATTATTGCAACTTATGTTATATCTGTTTATTTGATGTATATCTTTTCTATGCCATTAGGTGAGGCTGTTGATTTGGCAGGTTATGAACGATATATGCTGACATTGGATATTTTTATTTTTGGGATGGCAATTGTTTTTGTACTTAGTGATAAGGCGGCAAATAATAACTTAATGGTTATTATGTTTTTTATTATATCGATATTACCTATATGGCCAATTAAAAACAGTATAGTAAGCCTTGTAAAGAGACAAGATTACAGTATCACTACAAGAGGACAATTACAGAAATTGCTAAAAGATAATGGTGTTGCTGCTGAAAAGAGTTATCTGATATATACAAATGGAAACAATGGTAGTCCTGGATATATCTATTATTTGGCCAGATTTGAGTTATGGTCAAATAATGTGACTACTACCGCAAGTGATGATCTTAATAATTATTCAGATAGTTGGGATTCATACGATTATATTATAATGTTCACTCCTGATGAGTTTAGCAATGCATGGTTGGAGAAGAATGGGTTTAGTGATTATGCTAATACGGAGAAAACCGTTATTTCATTACAATAGCCTTATACCTAATGAAAAAGCTAAAATAATGTTAAATAGTATTTTAGCGCCGATTCACTAAAAGCCAATAAGGGTTATATACTGTTCTTGTATCTAATTAGGAGTTCATAAGCGGGTATAGTGGCTTGGAATGGCTGCAAGATTAATATATCCAAATAGAATGGAATCTAATTACTGCGAAAAAAGGTTGAATTTTAAGGTAAACGTAACTTTTTTGAAGTAAGTGCAACTCAGGCAGTCCCTTGTTACAAAAAAGTGCAGGAAGGGGCTGCTTTTTGTTCCCATTTCGTGTAAAATGTAGATCATCCACTGCAGAAAGTCCTAAAAAAGGGCGTACTGTACCGGAAGTGGGATTTGCCTGTTTTTTTGCCAGAGTAAATGCCATTCCTCAATAGGTCCTGTATTAGATAGGGACGCGCCTGGGGGATGAATGGTTAAGGGATAGTTCGGGAAAACGTAACCCTTAACCCAAATTTCTCGATATTGCATATGTGCAGTGGTAGCATTATAAAAACGCTTTTCTAAAGTACACCTGTTTTTTGTGCATCCGTTGCAAACGTAAGGAGGCTTATTCAGCAAGGGACAGGATTCCAGAAGAAAGTCAGGGCAGATTTTTTCACGGAAGCAGCAGGAAGGACACAGGGAGGTGTATGGACATTCCATACGGCGGGGACTGGTATTAAAACAGTGTCCAAATGCGCCAGAAAGAGTCATACAAAATATGTTAAACTAAATGCAACCTACTGAATTCCTAAAGTAAATGCAACCGGCAGAGTATGAGTGGGTTGCATTTACTTTGAAAATCTACAAAAAATAAAAAATTTTACAAAAAGGCTTGCATTTTTTTATGAAATGTTATATTATGTATAAGCACGGTTGAGATATGGTTCGTTGGTCAAGCGGTTAAGACGCCGCCCTCTCACGGCGGAAACAGGGGTTCGATTCCCCTACGAACTGTTTAAGGATTTGGTAAAAGATGCTTTGTAAGCATCTTTTTTTGAAAATAATTAAACTATGAGGAATAAGGATTTAAATAAGCATATTAATCTTGTATGTTTATTTAAATCCTTATTTTTAATTTAATATCAGAACACATCACATGTTTGAATATTCTTATCATTTGAAGGGGGCATTATAAATAAGAAGACGACAGCAATGTATAAGAATTACAACATAGACGAAAGGACTTTATATGTAGTTGTCAATTTAAGATTTACATGTTCTTTTTATAAGCTATATAGAGGTTAATTGAAAATGATAGAAGAAAGACGTGGCAGCGATTTGGAACGTAAAGCAGGTATTTTAATGTCTGCATAGGCCGTTTGTGTCATCAAGTAGAGAATAGGGAAGCATGTTGTCTTAATGTTTGGTTACCATGATCAATCAGCATAGGCAATTTTTTACCAAAGACAAATATTATTTACACTATCGATTTGATATGTAAAACCAGGGGCTGCTCAGAAAATGTGAATTCTTGGCAGTCCTCAGCGTTGGCGGAGCATGTGAAAGATTATCTGTAAATAAGGTTTTATAGGGTCTTCTATGGTAAATCATAGCCTGCAAATTGAATAATCCGGGGTGAAATCCATCACCTGTCCGGTGTATGGAAATCACCAATCCGTTTAGATGGAAATCGCGTTTCCGTTAAAAAGGAAATCGCTTTATCTATAAAAACCTTATAATGAGGTCATGCACCTGTTGGTGTAAATTCATTATAAGGAGGTCACACTTATGACCAAGTACAGAGAAATCATTCGCCTTACCGGCCTAGGATTCTCACAACGCGATATCATGGCTAGCTGTGGTGTCGCACAGAAAACTGTCGTCAAGGTTCAGAAACGTGCCAAAGAATTAAATCTTTCATGGCCGCTTGATGATGCAATGACTGACACAGAGCTTCAAAGGCTCATGTTCTCCAAGGAGAAGAAGGTATCACCTAACAAGCGTATACCTGACTACGCTTACATCCACAAGGAACTGCTCCGCAACGGAGTCAGCAAAAAGCTTCTGTGGACAGAATACATGGAGGACTGCCGTGCCAACGGTGAGGAACCGCTCATGTATTCCCAGTTCTGCTATCACATCCAGCAGGATGAGCAGAAACGGCGTGCTACCATGCATATCAACCGCAAACCCGGCGAACAGGTTGAAGTAGACTGGGCAGGAGTTTCCGCAACAGTCATCGCCCCGGATACCGGTGAAATTATCAAAGCTTACATATTTGTTGGCGTAATGACCTACAGTCAGTATGCATATGTGGAAGCATTTCTGGATATG
>NZ_FQVI01000054.1 GCF_900129135.1 Lactonifactor longoviformis DSM 17459 | reverse complement strand
GTCAGGAAAGCCTTCCTCGTTAATCAGCTGGTGGACTGGATCTTCGGCTCACTCCGCTTAACCTCCCTGACTTGTCCCTATCCCCCGGCCCCTGGACTGGCCCTGTCCCCCCGGTGCTCCCTCCTATATCCTGGCAGAGAATCACTTCACATTCACGGAAAACGTGTGGGGAAGGTCGAACGTTGTACACTTTTCATATTATTCATCATTTATGATCTCTTGATGTTTTGGATAAACATCCAAACCGGTTACCGTTATCACTTCCATACTTTCTGGCTACATTACAGTTATATTCTATCTGACAATTCTACTACCATATCCTATGTGTAAGATTTCATTCCCGTTCATTTAAAATACCCCCTGGAACTCCCCATACCCAGGTGAGAAAAATCCTGCGGCAGCGGGCTGGCTGGGTTGGGCGGGAGGGAGGCTTAAGGTCCGCGGACGGTTCCGCAGGAGTGAGTAGAGAGTCTTAGGCAAAACCGGGATTTCCGCAGGAGATTTTTTCGGCAGTCAGGGCCGAAAAAAAGTGAGCATGGGCAGAGAATGCACATCAAGCATTCTTTGCACATACGAACGGTGCTCCGGCGGGGATTCCTGTTTTGTCTTAGACTCTCTTCACGACGGAGGTGTCCCCGGAACTTAAGCCTTCCTCCTATCCGAACCAGCCAGCCCGCTGCCGCGGGATTTGTCTCACCGTCCCCCTGCCACCCACACCTTCCGACTAAAAAATCTCAAGTTTAAGAAGTCAAATTCCAAGTTTCCGCAAAAAAGCCACTGCCCCATAAGCATTCCTCTGCCTACGGTGCAATGGCTTCCCATTTATCTCTCTATTAACCTACCACTAACCAAATACCTCTCAGCCTTCCACAGTTCTCCCTTCCGGCTCTGCCGTGACAGACACTTATAAAGCGTCTTTGCACTCTCCCGAAAGTCCTTTTCATATGTAGTGATTCCGAATCTTGCGGAATCTGTTAGCTCCTCGAAGGAGGCTATTTTTACATTTGCTGCCTTCATTTTCTGAAGTCTTTTAGCCAGAAGAACAGCATCTTTTCCGTCCGGACAAATGATTCCATCCGGCAGTTTCCCTTTCCTTTCCAGGCGTTCCAGCTCCTTTTTAATGATTTGAGGATGATTTTCTCTTTTCTGCGGCAGTTCAAACAGGACTTTTCCGGATACTCCCACTTTCATGAATGCTTCCTTCGCCTGACATGCACTGCAGAATTGATCTGTTTCCAATCCTACATATCCTAGCCTCCGGTTTTTCTTCCTCCTCACACTGGAACACAGAACCTCCATACCAGCTTCTATGTCTGAATATACGCAATCCCCAAAAGGAAAACCCGTGTCTGTATCAAAAAAAGCCAAGTTCATCCCCAGAGCCCTAAGACGTTCCAGTTTTTCCTGTTCCAGAGAAATGCCATCGGGCCAGACCGCCACATCGCAGAGGCCTCTTAGATACAGATGGTATAAACTATCCTCAATGGTGTCCTTTTGCAGTCTTTCCATATAGAGGAGCAGGGTACCATTGGCAGCTGCACAGCTCTGAAAGTGTTCAATAAATTTAGAAAATTGAGGATGCCCTGCAGATGCCACCAGCACCAAAACCTCCGTCTCTCTGGCCCATCCGTAATTATGGAACTGTACTCTGGTTCCGCTTCCCACCTCACGCACAATCAGTCTGCCCTGCTCCATAATCTCCAGGGCCTTTCTCACCGTTACCCGGCTTACCTTCAGATGATCAGAAAGTGTCCGTTCCGGCGGAATCTTGTCTCCGTCTTTGTAAATTCCCCTGTAAATACAGTCACAAATATTTTGTTTCACATTTATATATAACTTATCGTTTTCCATAATATAAATTATATCATGCAATATAGATATTTACAGTACCTGATACAAGAAAAATTGCGCGAAAGCGCAGTGTGATCGCCCGGAGGATTTTATTACATAGGGAACGAAATTTCCTATGTAATAAAAAAATAGCCATTGAGCATCGACACTCAACAGCTATCTGTTTATCTCTTTTTTGAAAACTTCCTCTTCTTTTTTTCTTTCTTCGTTTGTTGAATCGTAGCTGCAATCAGACGCCTGGACTCCTGGTGGGTACGGATCGTCTTGTCCAGCTCTTTGTAGCGGGCTTCATCCGGGTGGTTCTCCTTTAGGCCGGAAGTGACAAGCTTTTCCAGAATCTTATAAAAACTTTCGGGTATCTCTTTTTTAGCCGCCTGTTTCTCCTGCGATACTTTCACAGATGCTTCTTCCGGCTTGTCCTGCTTCGGCGCCGGCTTGTCCTGCTCTGATTTTTCTTTCCTGGCCGCTTCCTGAGCCCTTGCCCTTTTTGACTTCCTTGAAGGACCAGGCGCAGCCGCCTGCTTTTGGTTCTGTACAGGAATCTGAAAACTTTCCTTCGGTGCATTTTTATAAAGTAAAGGAACCATCTCCTTAATCTCTTTTAATGAATGTCCCTTTTTCTTTAGTTCCTTAATACTCAGGAATACCTGAATATCCCATCGGGTGTAGTATCGATGCCCCATCTCATTTCTGCCTATAGGAAGCTTAAGTTCCTCCTCCCAGTACCGTAATACATGAGATTCTACTTCTGCCAGCTTCGCTGCCTCAGAAATCAGATACTTGGTGTCACTCATATACTGACCCCTTCCCTATGAAATTGTGATTAGAATTGCCCCTAAGGTTTAACCTGACTAATCCTTAAGGTTAATTATAACAAAATGAAAGGGAAATGCAATGAATTTCGCTCGACATATTCTGCATCTACTTCTTCATGTTAACAAACTTAGTATAATTAGGAAGCCATACCAGATTTACTGTCCCAATGGGGCCGTTTCTCTGTTTTGCTATAATAATCTCTGCAATATTTTTGTCCTCTGTATCCTTGTTATAATAGTCATCCCGGTAGATGAACATAACCACGTCCGCATCCTGTTCTATTGCTCCTGATTCACGAAGGTCAGAAAGCATGGGTCTGTGATCCGGCCGCTGCTCCACAGCACGGCTGAGCTGAGACAGCGCTACCACCGGTACGTTCAGCTCTCTGGCCAGGGACTTCAGAGAACGGGAGATATCAGAAATCTCCTGTTGGCGGGAATCGGTCCGGCCGCTGCCTGTCATCAGCTGAAGATAATCAATAAAGATTATTCCCAGATTGTGCTCTAACTTGTACTTCCTGCACTTTGACCGAAGTTCCGCAATAGAAATACCGGGAGTGTCGTCAATGATCATATGAGACCCCCCGATGATACCGGCGCCTTCAATTAGCTTTGACCACTCTTCATCTTCCAGGTTACCGGTACGGATGCTCTGGGAATCCACCTTAGATTCCAGGGAGAGCAGACGATTCACCAGCTGCTCCTTTGACATCTCCAAACTAAAGATTGCTGTGGTAACATCCTGCCGAAAGGCCATATATTGAGCAATATTCAAAGTAAAGGCCGTCTTGCCCATAGACGGGCGGGCGGCAATCAAAATCAAATCAGAGGGCTGAAACCCTGACATTTTATAATCCAAATCCACAAAACCAGTGGGGATGCCGGTTACCGCACCCTTCTGGCGGGATGATTTTTCTATTTTTTCAATGGCATTCAGTACAACCTGTCTGATAGGGACATAGTCACCGCTGCTTCTCCGCTGTACCAGGTCGAAAATCTTTTTCTCTGTCTCTTCCAGGATTACCTCTGTCTTTTCCTGTCCCAGATAGCATTCATTGGCAATCTCTTCATTTACTTTAATCAGTCTTCGGAGCATAGCTTTATCACTGACTATCCCCGCGTAATATTTAATATTAGCGGAAGTCGGCACTGCTGTGATCAACTCCCGCACAAACTCCATACTGCTTATCTCAGGCGGCACATTTTTTTCCTTCAGGCGATCCTGAAGAGTGACCAAATCCACCGGTTTATTCTCATTAAACAGCTCCACCATAGCATCAAAAATCACACCGTACTGGTGCTGATAAAAGTCTTCCCCAGTCAGCATCTCAGATGCTGCCATAATGGCATCCCGGCTCATGATCATAGAGCCGATTACCGACTGCTCCGCCTCCACGCTGTGGGGCAGGATTCTCTTAATGAGCGCTTCTTCCATGTAGCCTCCTTAAGCTTCTCTTACGATAACCTTCAATTCTGCCGTTACCTTAGGGTGCAGGCGGATAGGAACCATAGTTGTGCCCAATACCTTAATAGGACTTGGAAGCTGCATCTTCTTTTTGTCAATCTCATATCCAAGCTGCTCCTTTGCCGCCTCTGCAATTTCCTTTGTAGATACAGAACCAAAAAGCTTTCCGCCCTCTCCTACTTTAATGGACAGCACTATTTCTTTTTCTTCCAGCTCTTTTTTGTATGCCTCTGCGGCCTCCAGCTGTTCCTTGGCCACCTTATCTTCATGTGCCTTCTGCAGCTTCAGATCATTGATATTCTTGGCATTTGCTTCTACTCCCAGCTTCTTTGGGAACAGCATATTCCTGGCATACCCGTCACTTACATTTACAATCTCTCCCTTTTTTCCCAGGGACTTTACGTCTTCTGTTAAAATCACTTTCATTTAAATATCTCCTTCTTCCAGCATTTCATCAATTGTTTTCTTTAAAAGTGCAACCGCCTCGTCCAGGGTCATGTCCTTAAGCTGTGCGCCAGCAATGTTAATGTGTCCGCCTCCGCCCAGCCGTTCCATTATCAGCTGTACATTCACCTCATCGATGGCTCTTGCACTGATATAAATCTGATCATTATATTCCGTCAGCACAAAGGATGCCTTGACACTGACAATATTCAGCAGCTCATTGGCAGCCTGAGCCGCTACAACTGTAGGGCTGTCCAGTCCTGCACTGGGGCAAACTGAGATCGCATAGCACTCTCTGTAGTTCTCCGTATGCCGTACAGCCTCGGCCCGGGCTTTATAGGATTCCATATCATCCCGGAACATCTTCCTCACTCTTGTAACATCTGCCCCGCATCGTCTCAAAAAGGCGGCGGCCTCGAATGTCCTTACTCCGGTTTTTGCCAGGAAATTATTCGTGTCAATCATAATACCTGCATACAGGCTGTCCGCCTCCACATTGCGGATACGGATATCATCAGAAAAGTACTGCAGAATCTCCGCAACCATCTCACAGGCCGAGGAAGCATAAGGCTCAATGTAAGAAAGCACCGCATTCTGGATGACTTCACTGCCCTGCCTGTGGTGATCCAGCACCACAATGGTTTTTGTCATATGGAGCAGATCGTCACACTCAGTATAACTTGGCTTATTCGTATCTACCACAACCACGACTGTGTTATTATCCACAATCTCTTTTGCCTCATAGCTGTTGATAAACATGTTCTCATCATAATCCGGATTATTCAGGAAGCTCTGCATCAGCGGCCGGATAGACATGGTCGGATTGTTGACTACAATATGGGCCCGTTTGTTCAGTGACTTGGCCGCACGGTAGATTCCCACACCCGCTCCGAAAGAGTCCACATCGCTTATCTTATGTCCCATAACGACAACCTTATCCTTGCTGCTCATAAATTCCTTCAGTGCATGAGCTTTTACTCTTGCCTTTACCCTGGTACTCTTGCCCATCTGCTGGGATTTGCCGCCGAAATAAGAAATCTGGTTGCCGTCTTTTATAACCACCTGATCTCCGCCCCGGCCAAGAGCCAGGTCAATGGCAATCCTGGAATATTCGTAATTCTGGGCATAACTGCCGGAATTAATTCCGATCCCGATGCTGATAGTCACGGCCATATCATTTCCTATATTGACAGTTTTAACATCCTCCAGAATATCAAATCTCCTTTTTTCCAGCTCCATCAGAGACCGGTTCCGCATAACCAGAAAATATTTATCCTTTTCCAGCTTTTTCACAAGCCCGTCCAGTTCACCAAAGTATTTATTTAACTTACGGTCAATTAACGCGGTAAGCAGTGAACGTCTTACTTCCTCCACACTGTCCAGGGCCTCATCGTAATTGTCCAGATATAAAAGCCCTACGACAAGCTTTTCTTCCTCATTCTCCCGGATATAACGGTTTATCTCCGTCTCATCAAAAAGGTATAGGGCAACCAGGTAATTCTCCCCCTGTGCCTCCATCATATCAGATCCCTCAAACAGCTCTGCCATAGATACCTTTGTCATAGAAGCCCTGAAGTCCTTTTCCTCAAACTGAAAACACAGCTGTGTGCGCTCTTCCTCCCTGGGAAGGGCATCGGCCGTTATGTCCTCAAATATTGATGTGATTGATTTATGATACTTCTTACTTTTCCCTGTCATCTGAGAAAATTCATGATTCATCCAAAGCAGCTTCCCCTGGGAATCCATCAGCGCATACGGCAGCAGAAATTCCTCCAGCAGATTCTTCTGCACCTGCCCATACTGGGTAGCAAAGGATATCAGCTCACTCATAAGGACGGGACGGTTGTAAAAATACAGTATCGCCACAATCAGAATATAGACCGCAAGAAAAATGCTGGCCAATGCCCCAGCCTGTTTGTTTACCACATAAAGGGCAATATTCATAATCAACAGCAAAACTGTCAATATAGCCGGCCACTGAAGGTAAGTCTTTAATTGTCCTTTAATCTTTACTTTTTTATCCATTGTCTCTACCTATACAACTTTTTACTTTTTTCCATACTCCGTATATTATACCATTATTCATGGTATTAGCAAAGTTTTTTTTCCTTTTGCAGGGAGGAGGGGGATTCCATGAAGGTTTTGGGGGGGCGGAAATAGTTAAAATGATAGTTTTGTGTATGTGAAGTTCGGGGTGAAATAGTCGGCGAGCGCATCGCAGACGGACGGATATAGAAGGGAGCACCGGGGAGACAGGGCCAGGCCAGGGGCCGGGGGATAAGGGCAGGTCAGCTCGAGGCTCCGTTTCCCTAAGCTAAGCCCTACCAGCTGCTAAACTCGTCAGGAAAGCCTTCCTCGTTAATCAGCTGGTGGACTGGATCTTCGGCTCACTCCGCTTAACCTCCCTGACTTGTC
>NZ_FQVI01000055.1 GCF_900129135.1 Lactonifactor longoviformis DSM 17459 | reverse complement strand
TTCAAGAGTTGTCCAAGTTCAAAATTAACTTTGGCTAATTTATCCCTTTTACTGTTTTTAAGGATTTTTACTCATCCCAAAAATGTTACTTTTTTAGAATTTTCAGGTTAATGTGTTTCACTGTTTAGTTATCAAAGTGCTTTTTGTTGTCGGCTGATTTCTTATCTCAGCAGCAACTCTTAAATATTACCACAGGCTGTTGTGTCTGTCAATAACTTTTTTTATTTCTTTTTATCAGTTATCTCCGTGTGACTCACAGCAACTTTTATATAATATCATAAGCAGTACGCCTTGTCAACAACTTTTTTCTCTCTATTTCCTGTCTTGTCGACAGCTATATTAGAATACCATACTATAATCCAATCTGTCAACCCAAATTTTAACATTTTTTTACTTTCTATATTTACATTCTTCTGTTTCCTTCTCAATTTCAATTTCGGCCTTTTATGAGTCGCTCAATCTGCGTACAGGAAGCTCTGTCCGCCTTATAGAAAATTCACATTTACAAAAACATAAGTATCAATTCATATAGGATTGGAATTAGCAGCGCAGGAAGCATATTTCCCACCCTGACCTTGTTGCCGAAAAGCAGGTTAATTCCCACACCACAGATCAGCACAGAACCTATATAAGAAAGTTCTAAAATCGTCCGATCCGTTAGATAGGGTGCTATAAAATGAGCCAACAAGGTTATTCCTCCTTGATAAATGCCCAGAGGGAGCGCGGAAAATAGCGGCCCTATCCCAAAGGATGCCGCAAATATCATAGTGATGACTCCATCTAAAATTGCTTTTGCTGCAAGCATAGAGTAGTCTCCGGAAAATCCATCCTGCAGTGCTCCCACCACCGCCATAGCCCCAATACAGATCACCAGCGTATTACTCATAAAGCCGGCAACAAACCCTGTATCTTCCTGTGCGTTGACAAGCTTCTTCAGGCGTTCTCCCAGCTGCTCCACATGGTATTCAATATTACACGCTTCTCCCAACAAAGAGCCGAGTACCAAAGACGCGATCAACAGAATTGTCCCCTGGGACTCTAACCCATTCCCAGCGGGTTTCAACATGCCGGTAAGTGCACCGCTTATCCCTATGAAAATCACGCAGAGCCCCATGGACTGCATTAAGATCTCTTCCAATCTTCGGGGAATGTTTCCTTTAATAAAAGTTCCAATTCCTCCGCCTAACAAAACTGCTGCTACATTAATTAATGTTCCCAATACCCAACCGCCTTCTTTTTCCTTTGCCTACATTTGCCTCAAGAATCATCTTATCATCTTGCACTATCCCCTGCAATACTATTTTCCGAAAAATCATAAAGCCATTTTTCAGCGTGATTTACGCACTTATCTATGTATCTTTTTGTAGGATTTTATGTCGCTGATGTATAAAAAGAAGGATATGTTATGATACATGATTTGGATTTGACTTTGCAGACTATTCGTATTAAACTAAAGATAAGATGAATAAATATTAATTAGCATTATACCCTTTGCATAAGGAGGTGGGCTTATGAAGGATCATATTTTTTATTTGCTAATCATGTGGGGCGGAGCTTTTTTATTGCTGGGAGTCGGAATCTATGTACGAAAAATGAAAAAGCCTATGCGACTTTGGACCACTATACCTGTATTAGCCTCAGATGTAAAGGACCTGTCAGCTTACAACCGGGAAATCAGCCGCCTGTGGTGCATATGCTCTATTCCGTGTTTTATCACAGGATTACTTGTATTCTGGTATCCTGTTGCTTCTGTCATCTTCTTTGTTTTGTCCTGTACCGCTGGCATAGCCTGGATAGCCTGGCAATACCAGAAAATCGAAAAAAGGTATCTCGTTAAATAATCATTCCTTGTAATGTTTGCACCCCCGCTAATTACGGGGGTGTATTATAGTCCAGTTAATAGTCCGTGTACTGTGGACGCTTGACAAATGCCCAGTGCAATCAAATTCCTGTCAGAACACTAAAGATTTCAGTGCAAATACAGATATGGATTTGCCTGACGTTTTGGTGCGGCAGGAATCACGCTTTCAAGTGCCTCCTGCTCAGTTTTGTACAGTCGGCTTTGCCGCAGCCTGATCCCTTTATAACAATCGTATCTTAAAGTCACCAAATCTCCTTGTATCCCTGTAATAATGGCCTGTTTAATTCTGTGACCGTTTTCTATAAAGTAACAGATATCTCCTGCCTTCATGATACCACTCCTTTGCCATCATTATATAGGAACTAGTGTTCGATTTTCAATGGTAAGATATGGAACCTATTGCTCCCTCCGGCTATACTTTCTATGCTTTTGACGGATCTGTTTTTCCTACTGCTGTGGTATGCGTCAAGGACTTCTTTCTTCTGTTTTAACCCTACGCCAAAATAGCGTCTGTAGCGTATGACCAAAGATCTCTCCCACTGTGTAGAAGTCAACCGTCAGTTGGTGTTTACCTCGTTATTACCGCCTATAACTAATCGGGGCAGCAATATAGTAAATACCATCTGTCGTCGTTTCTTTTCTCTATCGCTAAGAATTTGTGTCGGATTCAGGACTCCAACCCGTTAGAAACGTGCGCCGCCAGGCGTACTTACAATAAACACGTATGCAGCCGCAAAACAGCATAGACGTTTGGCAATATGAGTAATTTAAGTGCAATATATGATTTGATAGTTCATTTATATAGTCGGAATATCCCGTTTTAAAATACAAACTTTTATGACAAAAATCCCTTTGTCTCCCAGATAAGTATGGACTATTTTGCTTAGCATAAAGGCAGATTTAGTCTAATTGTTTAAGATTGCCGGATTGAATAGCAGCGATATTTCGGAATATTCTTTCTTTAGACCAATCCCACCATTTTATTTTAAGCAATGTATCAACCGTTTCTTGATTAAATCTTGTTCGTATAGGTTTTGCAGGTACACCGCCTACGATTGTATAAGGCGGGACATCTTTCGTGACAACTGCTCGCGCTCCGATAATAGCACCATCTCCAATTGTAACGCCTGCTAAAATGACTGCTTCATAACCAATCCAAACATCATTTCCGATAACAATATCTCCTTTGTTATCCCACGCTTGTGTAATATCCTTTACATCTAAATTCCATTCTTCAAAAAATATAGGGAATGGATAGGCAGAAAGCGAAGATAAACTGTGATTTGCACTGTTGAATATAAATTTTACTCCGCAGGCAATCGAACAAAATTTACCTATTATCAGTTTATCCTGATTGATTTGGTAGTGATACAAAACATTGTTCTTCTCAAAATCCTTTGGCTCTTTGACAAAATCGTTATATATTGTGTAATCACCAATTATAATATTGGGATTACTGATGACACTTTTTAAATAGACAGTTTCTTTGTCCTGTGAACGGGGATAAATTTTCTGTGGCATATCTGCTCCCTTCTTATTCGTCAAACGGAAAAATAAATTTGTTGATATGTTCAAAATGGTTATTTTCTGTATAATACACGGTTCGTTCATTTGCAGAGTAGACAAATGAAACTCTGGTCGCCCACGCGCCCTCTTGCCGGACAGTGTTAAGCAATGTAAATGCGTCATAAATTGAAAAATCATTTTTATAGCTATCTAAAAACTGCAAAGCCAACTCATACCTATTATCATCCGGTACAATAAAATCTTTCGTGCTTTCCGGCTTTATCAATGAGTAATTTGTTATCAGAGAATGCTTACTTTGTTCTTCCCGATAACCAATTCCCGGTTCAATTACCAATGTACGCCCATGAAAATCAGACAACATTGCCTGCATGGTAGAGTCTGGTGCATAAACAATTTTCTTTGACTTAACAATTTGAAGAACCTCATCAAAGGAAACCTGCGCCTTGATAAATTGCTCTGTCAAATCAGCAATCGTCATACAGTCATCGCCGTCTTGATACGCTCCGGCAGAATTGCCATGCACATATAACAACGTTCCTACATTTCCGTTTTGATTTACTCCATGATAAGAATGATAGGCTCCGTCTGGACGCAAAATCCCGATATAGAAACACTCTTTTTCGTTCATTACTTTATGCGTCCATACAGAAAGGTCAATGTCAAAATTAAAGCCTGTTATCATATTACTCCCACGATAAACGAATCTAGTACACATAGTAGTGCCGCCTTTCATAAAATCTTTGTATGTTTCATCTTTATTTTACAGTCTTTCTGATAGACATTCTATACACTGTATGATACCGAAATGATTGGTATAAGAAAGATTGCGCAAAAGCGCAATCTCCGCCTGCAGCGGGCTGTCGCAGGCAGTATCTTCCTTTCCGCCGCAGTGTGATCCCCCGGAGGTTTTTTATTACATAGGGAATGAAGTTTCCTATGTAATAAAATAAGAGACTGCACTTGGCAGCCCCTTACGGTTACTTTTGATATATGATTTTCCGAACAGCGTAGAAAGATAAGCAATATTTTTCAGCAAGGCAATTCATAGAAATACCGCTTTGATATTCTTGTTTTATCTGCTGATTACGCTGCTCTAAGTTTTTCCGATAACCGGAAACTTCCCCCCAACGCTTCTGCTGTTTCTGTTCGATAGGAACATAAATATATTCGCCTTGAACATATCTTTGTAGCTCTTTTACCAATGCGTCCGGAAGAATGATTTTTGCATTTTTATATTTCATACGGGCTTCCTCCTTGATTACGATAGTCAAGTTACAAAGCCAGCATTTTATTTTGCGACTATTTTACTCCATGCAACCGTCGCAATCTACTGGCTTTGCATGGAGAAAACCTTTGTTTCTCTTTTTCGTGTTGATACACATACAAATCACTTCTTTCCCTACGTCTGAAACATTAAATTAAGATGAATACAGTCTAACATATTCTTAAACCTATATCAATCATGATTTTTAACTCCCTCTTTAGCATTTTTAAATTTTCTCATATTAAGAAGTCAAAAAATATTTTTAAAAATTTCTCTCAAAACTTCGGCAAAATTGCTCTGCTCGGTGTTGCAGGTAGTGAGAGGAAAATCGGAGGGTTGGGAATTCTTCCCAACAAGCCCATTTATGGTCTCTTACACCGTACAACCATATTTTATTTTTCGCTGGACGTGTTATAGACTTTATCTAGTTTTTTTACTGGCCTGATATACTTAAAATACTGTTCTGGATTGTAATAAAAATACATGATTCTTCCGGGAGAAGTATCCAGGCAGTAACCAGCCCCGGTATAATCAAAAGCTGCCATTGCTTCCTCAATCTTTTCCTCAACGCTGCAGTTTTCTTGTTCGTAATCAAATGGTCCATGTTCAAAAACAATATATTCATTTTCCGGAATGTCGTCCATAGACATTTGAGGCGGGACTTCCCCTCTATAGTCTAGTGGGAGCCGTACCCCCCAGCACTCTGAGCGCGGTATCCCCCAATCACACAGCCTGCCCTTGGGGTCATTCATATAAGCCATAATCTGACCGCTTCCACAGTTGGCTTCGCTCCCCCCGCCGTCGTCCAATTTTCCTTTAATACTATCAAGTAATCCGCAGATTGTTTCATAGTCTTGTCCCTCAATAAGACTTTGCTTTTGCCAAAAATCCCAGTATCCGTTGCTCTCATAGTTTTTGATGTACAAAAATTTGTGTGCTGGTATCGTAACAAAATATGCCTTTACACCTTCTGTTGTTTTTATCATACCGATTTCTCCTAATCCAAAAAAGTAACGGTCAAATGGACTTATTTTTGTACGGAGAACGACAGGCTTAGGATTCCTCCGATACTCACTGGGCGTAACACCATAAGTTCCTTTGAAAGATCTGGTAAAGGCTTCATGGGATGAAAAACCATAATCAAAGGCAATATCCAGAAGGCTCTTATCGCTATCACGAACCTCCTTTAATGCAAAGGCCAACTTTCTCTGACGTAAATACTCTCTAAACTGCATCCCCGAGATCTCTTTGAACTTTCTTGTTGTATGATATTCAGAGTAACCCAGCTTCCGAGCTAAAAAGCGCAGAGTTAAAGCCTCATCGCTATGACCTTTCATACACTCATCTATTTCATCCACAATTACTTGAATTTGTTTCTGCCATTCGTACATTAAATCACCTCTTTCAACCGTCCTGCAACTATTATAAAGAATTGGAAATGTTTCTGCTTGATTTTACTTGCGTTTTGTAATTAGGAGATTTTACCCTTTGCCGTCTTTAACTCATATAATACAAAAAAGCCCTGCAGACATTACATCTGCAGAACTTCTTCTCTCCAGGGGATGAGGGATTCGAACCCCCATCGACGGTTTTGGAGACCGGTGCTCTACCATTGAACTAATCCCCTTTATACAACTTTAAGTGGCCATCCCTAGCCACTTTCTCTTGTTATGTACTCTCAAAACTACATATACGATTTTACATCTTCTTTTTCCACTTTGCAACACTTTTCCGTTGTACTTAGATTTGCCTTTTACCAGTTTCGGCTCGACTTGCGTCTCGCCTCACTGCCTTCGGCTTCCCTAAGTGTTCAGGTCAAGCCCTCGACCGATTAGTAACAGTCAGCTCCATGCATTGCTGCACTTCCACCTCTGCCCTATCTACCTCGTCGTCTTCAAGGGGTCTTACTTC
>NZ_FQVI01000060.1 GCF_900129135.1 Lactonifactor longoviformis DSM 17459 | reverse complement strand
GGAATCATCAAATACGACCGAAGGTATAAGCGAATTGTAAGAAGAGGACTGGATTCGGTAAGAGTAGAGATATTTCTTGTTTCTATCGGCCATAATCTCTATAAAATCTATAATAAGCAGATGAGACTCCGGGAAGTGGCTTAAAGAAGAAAGAGCGCACGTTTGTTGGGGTAAGGGGGATTATGCGCTTTTTACTGCTTTTTTCTTACGCTTTCCACAAAATAAAGAGGGGCTGAAAAAATGGAGTTAGAGCAACTCCATTTTTTCACAGCCCCTTCTTCTGTCCTGGGAATCCGGTGTTCAGCGAATCCGGTTTCCGGAATATTTTTCTTCGCAGTATTTGCAGCGGTAAATTTCCTTTTTAGGGTCTGTGAGTACAAACACATGATCCAGGCCCTGCTCAATGGAGGTAATACACCGCGGGTTCTTACATTTAATAACGTTGACGATTTTTTCCGGGAGCGTCAGCTCTTTCTTCGCAACGATTTTAGCGTCTTTTATAATGTTAACTGTAATGTTGTGGTCAATAAACCCCAGAATATCCAGATCCAATTCATCAATGGGACACTCGACTTTAATGATATCTTTTCTCCCCATTTTGTTGCTTTTGGCATTTTTGATAATGGCAACGCAGCAGTCCAGCTTATCCAATCGCAGATCGTGATAGATGGTCATGCTGTTTCCTGCCTTGATGTGATCGAGTACAAACCCTTCATTTAACTGGCCAACATTTAACATATCTCCACCTCCAATAATGTGAGAATCAGTGCCATACGTACATAGACGCCGTATTGAACCTGTTTGAAATAAACAGCACGGGGATCGCTGTCCACTTCTACGGAGATTTCATTTACTCTCGGGAGTGGGTGAAGAACCAGCATATCTGGGCCGGCCAGTTCCATCTTTGCCTTGTCCAGTATATAAAAATCTTTCATGCGGACATAATCTTCTTCGTTAAAGAAACGTTCTTTCTGCACTCTTGTCATGTAGAGAAGATCCAGCTCCGGAAGGGCATCTTCCAGGCGTACTACTTCTTTGAATCCATTGCCGTTGGCTCTGAGGACATCCTCCCGGATATAATCAGGAACCCTTAACTCTTCAGGGGAAATTAAAACGAACCGTACGCCGTGATAGCGCACCAAAGCTTCTATAAGAGAATGAACCGTGCGGCCGAACTTCAGATCTCCGCAGAGGCCGATGGTTAGATTGTCCAGACGCCCTTTGAGAGATCGGATGGTGAGCAGATCGGTAAGAGTTTGTGTCGGATGCTGATGGCCTCCGTCCCCTGCGTTAATTACAGGAATAGAAGAAGCCATAGATGCAACCAGAGGTGCTCCTTCCTTAGGATGGCGCATAGCGCAGATATCTGCATAACAGGATGCCATGCGGATGGTATCCGCTACACTTTCGCCTTTTGCGGCGGAACTGGAGCCTGCGTTGGAGAATCCAAGAACCTTTCCTCCCAGGTTCATCATGGCAGCCTCAAAACTTAAACGGGTTCTGGTGCTTGGCTCATAGAACAGGGTTGCGATTCTTTTACCTTCGCAGACATGGGCATATTTTTCTGGATTGTGCTCAATATCATTGGCCAGATCCAGGAGTTTGTCTAATTCTTCCACGGAAAAATCCAGTGGGCTCATTAAGTGTCTCATGGGTTACCTCCTATGTGCTTACCGGTAAAATTTTACCAAGATCTTACGGGTAATTTATCATCTATCATCATATAATAGTTTACCGGTAATTTCAACATTAATCGGAAAGTATTTTTTCAAAAATGAGCCCTGTAAAAAACCATACCGGGGCATAATCCAGACGGATCAGCCCTTTGTAATTCAGCTTGCACTTGCTGTAATCCCAGGGACACATCTGATATTTTTTCAGTATGCTGCCTGTGGTATATTCGGTAAAAAAGATTCCCACGGTATAGATGCTGCCCCGGATGAACGGGGAGACATCCTTCATCAGGCGGGAGATGGGGGAGATTACCGCTGCCATCCCATAAATGGGAAACATCCAGATGGAGGACTGGCCAAGCAGCTTGCGCTCTCCCCGCTCCAGAGAGTGGATTCCTGTCCAGAGAATTTCCATGCACCAGCCGGCAGCACCGCATAGTAAGAATTTATGTTTCATAGCCACATTCCTTTTTTGTAAGTAGTATAACCTTTTGGAAGGGTTCTCATACGCCATCTGATTTGATGCTTTTTTTGCAGGAATTGATACATAAACTTGCGAAATGGGAAAGAGCGGTGTATGATTAGAAATAATGCGCAAATTTATTTGCAGGAAACACGGATAAAGGAGAGAATAAAAGATGTTGGATTTGCTGAAGATAAGAGGGCAGATTGATGGAATAGATGATGAGATTCTGCGGCTGTTTGAGGAGCGGATGCAGCTGTGCAGCGATGTGGCAGAGTTTAAAATACAGACAGGGAAAGCTGTTTTTGATAAGGACAGGGAACTGGAAAAACTGAAGGCTCTCGGGGAGAAGGCGGGCAGTGATTTTACCAGCCATGGAATCCGGGAACTGTTTCAGCAGATAATGGCTATGAGCAGAAAGCTCCAGTATCAGCTGCTGGAAAAGAATGCGGTGGAGGAAGACACTCCGTATATCCCGGTGGAAGCTCTGGATACGGAGAATGTCACCGTAGTATTTCAGGGAGTGGAGGGCGCTTACAGCTTTGCGGCTATGAATACATTCTTCGGAAGCTCAGTGAAGAATTATCATGTGGCAAAGTTCAGGGATGCAATGGAAGAGATTAATAAGGGGAATGCAGAGTATGCCGTGCTCCCTATCGAGAATTCTACCGCAGGGATTGTGCAGGATATCTATGATTTGCTCACGGTATATGACCACTTTATCGTGGGAGAACAGATTATTCCCTGCCAGCATGTTCTTCTGGGGGTGCCGGGTGCCGGACTGGAGGATATTGAGACGGTTTATTCTCATCCCCAGGGATTGATGCAGTGCAGAGAGTTTTTAAATGAACAAAAAGGGTGGAGGCAGGTAACACTGGATAACACGGCGGTCTCAGCCAAAAAAGTTTCAGAGGATCAGGATAAGAGCCAGGCTGCCATTGCCAGCGAGTCGGCAGGGGAATTCTATGGGCTGTCTGTCTTAAAGAAAAATATCTTCAGCAATCGAAATAATTCTACCAGATTTATTATCGTATCAAAGGAAAAGAAATACAGGAAGGACGCCCGGAAAATCAGCGTGAGCTACGAACTGCCCCACGAGAGCGGCAGCCTGTATAACAGCTTGTCGCATTTTATTTACAATGGTCTCAATATGACAAAGATTGAATCACGTCCAATACCGGGAAGAAACTGGGAATATCGGTTTTTTGTGGACTTTGAGGGCAATCTGGGTGACAGTGCGGTGAAAAATGCCATCCGTGGTCTTTCTGTTGAAGCCAGTCAGCTGCGGGTACTTGGGAATTACTAGGAGGATAAAGATAAGATGATTCAGTTGGAAGAATGTATTGTATATCGAAATTTTAAAGATCAGGACGTCCTGCACAAGATGACAGATCTGATCAACACTTATATAGAAGAAAGGGAAGCACTGGAGGAGCGGCGTGGAGAATTCTATGACTGTATGAATCAGCTGGTGGAAATGTCCGGAGCTTATGGGTTTGCCGGGAACCTCTGGCATAATTACCTCACATTTCTGCTGGTAAACCATGAGAATGCATTCAGTATGGCATCAGAAATCGTTGGGGCAGTCCAAGGGAGTATCAACGAATTGGTACTGCAGGATTTTGCTGTATTTAAGAAGCTCTATGATTTTGATTTGGGGAAACTGGACGAGGCATTTGGTTCCAGCTGCTGTCGAAGCATCTGCAATTATGTAAATGTCAATGAGAACAGTAAAATGTTTAACAAACGAATCAGGGACCGTATCTGCAATCTTAGCAAAAAGCTTAGCCGGGCGGCAACCACAGAAGAATTTATGGAGGATATGGTATCCTTCTACAAAGACTTTGGGGTAGGCAAGCTGGGGCTCCACAAGGCTTTTCGTCTGGAGCATTCACCTGTGCGCGAAAGAGTGGATATTGTACCTATTACCAACATTGCCCATGTACATCTGGATGATCTGGTGGGATATGAGATTGCCAAGAAGAAACTCATAGATAATACGGAAGCATTTGTTTCAGGAAGAAAAGCCAATAACTGCCTGCTCTTCGGAGATGCGGGCACCGGAAAATCGTCCAGTGTCAAGGCTATACTAAACCAATATTATGACCGGGGGCTGCGTATTATAGAGGTTTATAAGCATCAGTTTCAGGATCTCAACGATGTAATTGCACAGATTAAAAACAGAAACTATCGTTTTATCATATATATGGATGACTTATCCTTTGAAGAATTCGAGATAGAATACAAATACCTGAAAGCAGTGATCGAGGGAGGATTGGAGAAAAAACCAGAAAATATCCTAATATACGCGACCTCTAACCGCCGCCATCTGGTGAGAGAAAAATTCAGTGACAAAGAAGAGCGCAGAGACGATCTTCACGCCTCAGATACCGTGCAGGAAAAACTCTCACTGGTATCCAGATTCGGAGTATCCATCTTCTTCTGTGCGCCGGACAAAAAAGAATTCCAGAATATTGTCAGAACATTAGCAGAGCGGTACAAAGTGGAGATGCCGGAGGAAGAACTGCTGCAGAAAGCCAACGCCTGGGAACTGCAGCACGGAGGACTGTCAGGGAGGACAGCACAGCAGTTTATCGATTACTTATTAGGCCAAAAGGGGGGGCTGTGAAAAAAGTCCCGTAAAAAAAGAACGCTTTCAGGTATACAAACCTGGAGGCGTTCTTCTTTTTGTGGTAAAATTAATCTACTATGAACAATAATACCGAGAAATATTATACCGCAAAACAGGGAAGGCTGCCACTGTTTTTTTCGGATTGTCTGGATCTCTGTGATCCAGTATTAGTATTTGACAGAATCATGGAGGAGATTGGAATAGAAAGATATCTTAGGCCAGAGCCCTCACATAAACTGGGCCGGCCCGGATATAATCGGGTCAACATGCTAAAGACAGTCCTGTTCGGCTTTATGGACACTGGATACGCTTCCCTTCGGGAATTAGAAGACCGA
>NZ_FQVI01000057.1 GCF_900129135.1 Lactonifactor longoviformis DSM 17459 | reverse complement strand
TAGGAGAACTGATCGTATTGGGTGTAGAGGTGATTTTAAGAGTTGATTTGGATTGCTTTAACCACGGAAAAATAAAGTGGGAAGTTAAAGAGAAATAATACAACAATTTTGACCGATTTTAAATATACAAGGAGACCACCATGAATAATCAAATTGAAAATAATTTTATGTATCATGCACCGAAAGCATACCAGCAGGAGAAATACGAAGCAATCCGTGCAAAAGCAAAGGAACTGGCGTATCTGATTGATGAGGAATGTCCGCCTAGTCGGGAAAAGTCCCTTGCTATGACAAAACTTGAGGAGTCTGTTATGTGGGCAAATGCAGCTGTAGCACGAAATTAAGGAGGAAGAATACCATGGCACTTAATATTGATTTAGAAAACTTTGCTGGTGGCGAACTGGCGGAAAAATTCGAGGATGCAATGGAGAAAGTCATTGCAAATATGATGGACCCGAACACTCCATATAAGAATAAGCGGAAAATCACTATTAATTTGTCGCTTGAGCAAAATGAGGACAGAAGCGATGTGGCGATAGACTGCGTAGTTAAAACTACACTTGCCCCTGTAAAATCTGCAACCACCAGAATGTCTATCGGGAAAGATTTGCTTACAGGAGAGCTTTTCGCTGAAGAGTATGGCTCTGCTATTCGGGGGCAGGCGAGGATGGAAGACTATGCCGACGAAAAAGGAAACTATTCCATAGAACAGAAAAAAGAAGCATCACAGCAAATTATTTATTAATTATTAATTATTAAGAAAGCAGAGGTATAAACCATGATTAAAGAAGCATTACAGTACATCGTAGGATTACAGCAGCCAAAGATTATTGAGAGCGGAGACAGCCGTTACACAGACGTGAACCTGAGAAGAATTGACGAGGAACTTCGGGCAGATGCTATCGAGATGACGACTCTGTCAGGACTGATTGAGTACATAAAAGCTGGTGTAGATGATATGGCGGACAGTATGCTGGTGCAGGTGGTTTCTCCAACTGAAGTCAGATTAATTTCACAGTTGGATTTTGACCGGAAACGTGAGTGTTTGGTGGCAGTCAAGGCAGATATTCCGGAGTTCGCTTATGGGAAATTTATTGATTCCGAGGCGTTCTTGATTGGTGTGCGTTCCAAATTTATTCAGAATGATGGAGCTGAAGCTATTTTGAAATTTGCCGGTACGGTGGAGAGCGGTACAGTTGCCAAGTACGGTGATGATGGTGTGTCACAGTCAGCAATAGTGAAAAAGGGTGTCGCAAGCAAAGAAGAAAGGCTAGTTCCTAATCCCGTAAAACTTCGTCCTTATCGCACATTTACAGAGGTAAAGCAGCCGGAATCTGAATTTGTATTCCGCATGAAAGATGACAGCATGAGTGTATATTGTGCGCTGTTCGAAGCTGATGGCGGAGCCTGGAAACGCGAGGCAATGAAAAACATTAAGGAGCATCTGGAGATTGAATTGGCCGAGCTTCCGAGGTTCACGGTGATTTCATAAATATAAATGTATCGGCTGTCCTTTGAGGGCAGCCGGGAATTGTAGGAGGTACAACAATGAAATTATATAGGTTTTACATAGACGCAGGAAAGCTTCAGAAAGAAATTCTGGATGTAGAGGAAAAGCCAAAGTCCTACACAATAACTGGATGTGACTGGCGCAAAAGAATTGCCAAGGATGATATTGGGGCGGTTGACTGCCGTAAGAGGGTGCATCTACTGGAAGACGATAAGAAAAAGGCTATTGATATACTCATGGATTACTACTCTGATGAGAAATGCAGACATGATAGATATCATGAAGAGCAAATAAAAAGATTTCATGAGATTTTTAATGCATTACATATAGCCGGAAAGGAGGCTACCAATGAATAAAGTGGTTTTGATGGGACGCCTCACCAGAGATCCGGATGTGAGATACTCCCAAGGCGATAACCCCATTGCCATAGCAAGATATACTCTGGCGGTTGACCGCCGCTTCAGGAGAGATGGAGAGGCTACCGCAGATTTTATAAGTTGTCTGTGCTTTGGTAAAGCGGCCGAATTTACAGAGAAGTATTTGAGGCAGGGAACCAAAATGACTGTATGTGGTCGAATCCAAACTGGAAGCTACACCAATAAGGAGGGGCAGAAGGTCTATACCACAGAGGTTGTAGTTGAAGAGCAGGAATTTGCGGAGAGTAAGGCATCGAATGAAGGACATGGTACGGCACAACAAAGCACGCCAGTTCCTGGAGCGGATGGGTTTGTGAATTTACCTGACGACATTGATGAAGATCTTCCTTTCAATTGATAAGGCGGTGACAGTATGACAAAACAATCTGAATGCAAGCCTTCGGAAATCATTGAAGACTTTATAAACCTCATTGCGAAAAGTCATGAAGAATATGAGACAAATATAAGCATTGCAAAAGGCTATGATAGCAAGACAATCACTTGGATTCATGATTTTGAAACAGCAAATGACTATGATGAGCGCTGCAAATTAGCAACGGCACTTCATAAGGAAAGGGAAATTCGCCGAAAACATAAAGACCGAGCCAAACTTTTCCAGAAAATCCATGAATTTGCGGGACAGGAACGAAACAAGCAGGTTTTAAAAAGCCTTAAATGGCTATTAAGCGAGCAAAGGAAACAGGAGGAATACCTGGAGAGTGACCGGGAATTTAAACATAGGGTAGGTGATGATGGCAATGGTGATACAAATTGACAGCCGAGAAAAGGCGCGGGCAATTAAGAAAATTGAGGCGGAATTTGACCGGCAAGGAATACAGCATCCAGTTTCGAAATTGTTGGTGGGAGATTATATGAACTACGACAATCCCCGCCTGATTGTTGACCGCAAGCAGAATCTCACAGAAGTCTGCGGTAACCTCACCCAGCAGCATGAGCGGTTTCGCCGGGAGGCAGTGAAAGCACAGGAACTGGGAATAAAACTCATTATCCTGGTGGAAGATGGTCTGAAAATAAAATCTCTTTCAGATGTAGAAAATTGGGTGAATCCTCGGCGCTGGCAGTATTGCAAAAAGCATGGAATACCCACCAAAGGGGATGTCGAGGCTGAAATCGCTGAATTTGTCCGGGCAGGAGGCCAGAAACCTCCTACGCCTGGCCCACAGCTTGCCAAAACTATGCGCACCATGTCGGAAGACTATGGTATTATCTGGGAATTTTGTGATAAGCGGCATACCGGGCAGCGGATTATAGAGTTACTGGGAGGCAACTAATATGAGGAGAAACTATACAGTATATGCCGTGGATTTTGACGGTACGCTCTGCGAAAGCGTATATCCCGGTATCGGTGCACCAAATATAGTCCTAATTTCCCATTTGATTAAGCGCAGGGAACAGGGAAATAAAATCATCTTAAATACCTGCCGTGAAGGAAGACGCCTGCAGGAGGCAGTTGATTGGTGTGCGGATTTCGGACTGGGATTTGATGCAATCAACGAGAATTTGCCAGAGCTGATTGAGTTTTGGGGGCATGACTGTCGGAAGATTGCAGCGGATGTTTACATAGATGATAAGGCAGTAAATAAGCCCAAGTATCATGTTCCTTATAGGAGTGATCTGTTTGCGAAGACCTGATAATTGTTGTCATCCTGATTGTTTTTCCTGTCCCTATCCGGACTGTATGTGGGACGGGATGGAAATACAAGATTACCAAGATACTACTATTGACGATTTAAACCATCCAGTTGCTCAAAGCATATTGAAAGCTCGTGCCAGAGCAAATCGGTATGCGGAAAAGCACAGAGAAGAAATCCGTGTCTATAGCCTTAAATGGTATTATGATCACCACGAGGAACAGAAAGACAGAGGAAGAAAATGGGCGCATGATAATAAGGACAGAATAGCCGCCGCAAAGAGAAAGCGCTGGGCGGAGAACCCAGAATATTATAGGCAGAAACAAAGAGAATACAGGGCCAGAAAAAAGAAAGAGAGGGAAGCTGATGCTACGTGATGAAGATATTGAATTGGTGAAGTCTGAAGTGAATATGCGGATGCTGGCGGAGCATTTTGGCATCCACGTCAATAGGGCGGGGCAGGCGCTTTGCCCTTTCCATGAGGATAAGCGCCCTAGCTTAAAAGTACATAGCGGCTATCTTGACCATGATGGATATTACTGCTGGGCCTGTGGTGCAGGGGGGACAATTTTTAATTTTGTTATGGATTACTGTAATCTGGATTTTGAGGCCGCCGTGAAATATGTGGCGGCTGCATTTGGAATCAGGATTACAGAGGAACAGGAGTTATCACCGGAAGAAAAATCGAAAATAGCCCACCAACATCGGATGAGGGAGCTAAATGCAGAGCTTGACACTATGTATCTCAAAGCATTGTCGGCGCTGGCAGAGAAAATACAGTTTTACGAGAATTTAAAACAGGTAGTTGAGCCTTTTGAGGGTCTATTTTGCTGGCTTTGTAATCAGCTCCCGGTGCTACAGTGGCAATGGGAGGAACTGTATGAGGAAATATATGGGCAGAAGGGAATGATGCGGCATGGATGAGAAAAAAATATATGCAGTCTATGTGGATTTATTGAGACTTCACAAAGAATTTTACGGGGTCATAGCTTTTTACAACGAGAGAGAAGCTTTTATCCAGAGGCTTAACTTAATCAATTCCAAACACAACTCCTGTTTCTGCTACAACATGTGTGAGGCGCTGCGAAAATGGCTATGGAGGGGAAGGGCGGGGCTGGATTCTGGAAGCGTTTCAAAATATTATGCCGATTTGTGGCGTTTCCATCACGAATATTTGGGGAAAGTAAAAACGGATGAGGACTATGAAAAAATCTGCAATGAATCCCATGTGCTTTTTTCTAAGTATAATTTCGAGGAGTGCAAGGACATGATTCTGGCAATCGTAGCAGATTTGGACGTAAACAAAAAACAGCAAGCAGGTGCATAAATGAGTAGGAAAAGGACCAATGGAAACCCAAGGGGGTCGGCAGAAAAAACAAATAATGAAGAGAATCTCAGGGATTCCGCTGGTCGCGAGATAAAAACCGTCGGAAATCCGATATGGGAATCAGGAAATACATATGTGGCTGCCAGGGGTGAGAAATCTCCAAAGGAAATCACCAATTTTGTCATGCGTCCGGTAAATGGTATTCAGAGTGACAATGCCTATTTAATGGACATTGAGTTCACTATGGCAAGCGGACAGGTTTTTGAAAGTCAACTCGACAGTTCTGTGTTCGCTGGAGCACAGGCGTTTAAGAAAGCCATCAAAAAAATTGGTGGAATCGACATGGTGTTCTCCGGGACAGAGGATGACCTTGCAAATATCCAGAAGTACATGACCAATAAATACCGGGATTACAACCATTGTTTGGGTATTAACTATGTTGGACTGTATCAGATGGATGGAGAATGGGTGTACGTTGGGACGGACGGGGCCATAGACCGAAAGGGCAAGCCTATTGATAGCGTGGTGTCGATTTTGGAGGACAACGAGGCGTTACGTTCAGGGATATCCGAATCAGCCATGATTAAAAAATCAGAGCTACAAGAAATATCAGGGGATTTATTCCGATTTAACACCTTTGAGCGCACAGTTAATATCCTTGGATGGGTGGGGGCCTGCTTCTTGAAGGAGCGGCTCCGCCAGAGAAAAATAAAGCTTTCTCACTTGGTTATTGCTGGTGGGGCTGGATCCGGAAAATCTGAGACATTGGAGAAAATCATCCAGCCTATATTTGGGCTACAAGGCAGCGGAATTGGTTGTAGCGGCATTACAAAGTTTTCCACTCTGAAATCCACCAGCAGCACCAATCTCCTTCCGGTCATTTTTGAGGAGTACAAGCCCCACAAACTCAGCAAAATCGAGTTGGATTTGATATCCGGTACGCTACGTAGCACCTATGATTACCAGACCAGTCAACGTGGACGGGCTG
>NZ_FQVI01000059.1 GCF_900129135.1 Lactonifactor longoviformis DSM 17459 | reverse complement strand
AAGAGAGGATATTAAAAATCAGTTTCCGGACGCTACCGAGGAACAGATTACAGCAATTTTAAACATCAACGGGGATGATGTAAAGGCATGGAAAGACAAAATTCCAAAGAAGGCTGATTTTGAGGAGCTAACAAGAAAGGCTGCGGAGTATGACAAACTTCAGGAGGCAGACCTTACCGATGCGGAAAAAATCCAAAAGGCTCTGCAGGATGCCGAGAGTGCAAAAACAGATTATGCGAAAAAGTCAAACAGACTGGATGCAGAAAAAATCCTTGTTGCTGCCGGGCTGACAGAGGAGGATTACAAGGACCTCATTGATGGTATAATTTCCGATGACGCCGAGAAAACAAAATCCATGGCAACTGGACTTGCAACCATGGTAACGAAGCAGAAAGAAGCTGCAATTCAAAAGACCAAAGAGGAGTTAATGGATGGTACTCCAGCTCCTAGCGGCGGTTCCGGTGGCGCGGAGGAAAAATCAGAGGATGTAAAATTTGCAGAAGAAGTAGCAGGTACGTTTTCTGCTTCAGAAGAAGCTTCAAAATCAGTTTTTGAAATCTATTAATGTGCGAGTAAAAGGAGGATAACATAATGAAATTTACACAGAAAGAATATGGAAGCCCTATTGAAATCTTGAAATTTAACGATTTTAAAGGAGAGGCCTGTATGGTTTCCGATTCTGGAGTCACTGCAGATAGCAATGGAAATAAAATTGTTAAGGCAGGCACCCCGCACCCGGCAAATGATGCAACTTGCAAGGGCATTTTGCTACACGATGTTGATGTCACCTATGGGGAGGCACCGGGAACCAGAATTTTTGAAGGTTCTATTGATAACAAGAAACTTGCAAAAAATAGCGTTACTGTTTCAGCGGAAGCAAAGTCTGCCCTGCCAAGAGTAACGTTTTTTGATTAAGACAAAGGAGGTCTAATACTATGGCATTACCATTAAAAGAAGCATTTACAGCAAGAGCGATCGGAGTTCTGTGGGATGCATATAAACAGACTATGGGTATCGCACCTTATTTGGGAAGCGGCTTTTTCCCGGCGTCCAAGTCTCCTACAATGGACCTGAAATGGTTTAAAGGATCTAAAGGACTGCCGGTTTCCCTGACACCATCCAATTTTGATGCGCTGGCTACCGTAAGGGATAGAATCGGATTCAAAGAAATGGAAACTGAAATGCCTTTCTTCCGCGAGTCCTATTTGGTAAAGGAAAAGGATGCCCAGGATTATGAGAATATGATGAATGCAGCGGACCCGGCTATTGCGCAGGGGCTGTTAAGACAGATTGCTCTGGGGCCGATGGATTTAATCCAGGGCGCCGATGTGGTTCCTGAGAGAATGATTTGGCAGTTGCTCTGTCCAGTGGATGGTTCACCTAAAATTGCAATTTCAGCGAATAATATGGATTATGATTACAACTACGACGTCGATGGTTCCTACAAGTCAAAGAACTTTATGGAATTGTTAGAAGGAAGTAAGTGGGACAACCCAGAAACATGCGATCCCTTTGAAGATTTAAGGGCGGCTAAAAAGTCTATGAAAAAGCGTGGTAAAAGTATAACTTTGGCAGTGATGAATGATAATACCTGGAACAAGCTTGTGAAGAGCAAAAAGGTACATGACTATATCATAGCGAAAGCATCCACTTCTCCCGTGTTTATCGAAGAATCTGATATCAGGAGATTCATCCGTGAAAGTGAGGATTTGAGGCTGGAGATTATGGTATATGATAAACTCTTTATAGATGACTCCGGTGCAGAAAAGACCTTTATTCCTGATGGTATGGTGGCGCTCCTCCCTGGAAAGACTGCTCTTGGCAGCACAAAATATGGCAAAACGCCGGAAGAAAGAAGCGGTGATGCAAGCATTGGCAATCTGTCCATTGTTAATACTGGTGTGGCTGTCTATACCTATACCACACCGCATCCAATCGTAACCCAGTGTATAGTGTCTGAAATCGTGCTTCCAACCTATGAGCGCATGGATGACACATTTGCTATCAAAGCATATTAAGGGGTTAGGCATGAAATTTGACCATACAGTAAAATATAAGGGTGAATATTATCCAGCGGGGACTGAAATCCCCGAACTGGATATGAATGTGACAGAAAGTGAGATGGAGCCCACTGACCTGAATATGAATGAACCCGGAGATGAGACGGAGATCACTGACCTGGATATGTGTAAAGCAGAAGTAGGTACAAAAACCTCGGATGCAGAGGATGGAATGACAGAAGATGTACCTAAAGAAGCTCCGCCAGAAAAGGCTCAGGCTAAACGCGGGAGAAAACCAGCAGCAGGCAAATAAAGGAGGTGTGAGGAGTGGATAAAGAAAGCATCATTGAAAATCTCATAATATATTTAGGAGAAAGTGACAAGAGGATTATCTCACTCCTTGTTGACTTGGCGTGTCAGAATGTTGTGAACCGGCGGTATCCTTTTGGGTATGCAGAAGAGCAGGAGCAGGCTGCAATTGCCCAGTATTCCAATGTGGTGTTTCGGGCTGTGGTATATGCTTATAATATGCAAGGAGCTGAGGGGCAAAGTTCTCACAGTGAGAATGGAGTAAGTCGGTCATATATAGAGGAGGATAAGCTATATACTGAGATTGTGCCGGTGTGTAAGGTGCTGTAAGGCTCCTCGTTGTGTTTTATGGCTATTGAATTATATAAGGCCAACATAATATCATTTATTGCATTTAATGCTAATATACAGTGCTATAAAGCGATATTTCATTTGTTTTTATAGATATATACCTACCTTTGTCGTATAATGACGATGGGAGGAGAGTATAATGCAATTTTATTCTATTTTAAATAATGATATAGTCTATAATTTGGTAGTACCTTTTATAATTGCTATCATAGGATGCGCCTTTGAAGCAAAGACAGTAAAGGACAGAACACAATGGATGATTGGTGTAAAATTATATTCTAATATGCGCTTTTTATCTCTTAGTGTTCTTACATCTGTAGGCTGTGGATACCTTTTTATGGGAATTAAATATTTGTTTATAAATAATATTATAGATATTTATATTTTTGCTTTATGTATATTAACTCTGATTATTTTTATATGTTTTATTTATATCACATTCCTTCGGTTCAAAATCGAGGTAAAGAATAAACAGAAACTATTGCAATTTATCTTTTTCATATCATTTATAATTAACAGTTGTCTAAGCAACAAAGGATATCCAGTTATTAATTTTCTAATAACGTTGGTAGCTCTAGTTGCCGAAACAGAGTTGTTTCGAAGATATCCTTATGAAATAGCCTACATAGAGCATAAGTATGCTGATTTATTTTTTGATGATAATAGTGTATTAAATGGGGTTGAAACATACAATATTAAAAAAAGTGGTAGCTGGATTATAATTAAAAATAATAAGGATGAGACTAGAATACCTATAGTTCATTTGAAAAAGATAGATTATTATGGACGTGAGTGTTTAATTAAAAAGGTAGGCGAAACGTATGTATATTTGCAGAATAGTAAGAGGGAGGGGTAGATGAGAAGTCTGGTAAAAAATAAACAGATATTCTTGTACGCTCAATACAACAACCGAATACCGATACTGGACTCCGACGGCTATGAAACCGGAGATTACGAGGCGGGCTATTTAGCACCCGTCTCTTTTTCTGCTAGTATTTCTGCGGGGCGCGGAGATGCACAGAATGAGGTTTTCGGGAAAGAGCTGGATTTCACCCGAACTATCTCAACCACAGACATGACTTGCCCCATCAATGAACATAGTCTCATTTGGATTGAGACAGAGCCGGTATTGAAACCAGATGGTACCGCAGAGCCGGACAGCGCCGACTATACAGTAGCGACAAAGCCAGCCAGGAGCCTAAACTCTATCATGATTGCCATTAAGTGGCGACAGAAGAACGGGGGAGTGTAGAATGGCAAAGAGACAGAAACCCGATATTGAGTTTAAATGCGAAAAATGCGGAAGTCCACAGCCGAAGAATGATGAGAAGTCGGATAACAACTTTGATGTATTTGACTGTAATCAGACCTGCGAGTGCGGCGGCAAGTTCTGTATGTATATAGATGGTTATAAGATTGGTTAGGTGGTGCCGATGGCTAAGAAAATAAGTTTCGGCTTATCCGCCCGAGAAATCAAGTCCGCCCAAAAGCAACTCCGTGACTACCAGAAAGAAATTACTCGCAAATGCGAAGAACTGGCTCACCGTCTTGCTGACGAAGGTGTGATTCTGGCAAAGGTTAAACTCACTCAGTTTCCCGCCATTGATTCTGGAGAACTTCTCAACAGCATTATGGATGAGCCGGGGGCAGTGCTGACCAATGGGGCGAGATGGATAATTTATACTGGATGTGATCATGCGGCTTACATTGAATTTGGATTTGGGCTTCGGGGTGAACAAAATCCTCACCCAGACCCATCCATATCAAATTGGAAGTACGATATTCACGGGCATGGCTCTGCGGGCTGGTGGTATTACAAAAATGGCGATTGGCATTGGTCCGGCGGGCAGCCATCTAAGCCCTTTATGTTTGAAACTGGCCGTGATTTACGCAATTTAGTTCCAAAGCTGGCGAAGGAGGTATTTGGCAGTGCTTGATGTATTTAATAGAATATTTACCACCGTAAAGAAAGCAATCTCCGAAAAATGCCCTAACGCCGGAACTTCCACCGATGGTAGCCCACCAGCCTTCCCCTACACCGGATTTAAGCAGTTGGAAAATTCTTCTACATCCGATGACCTGGAGAATAATGAAAATGCTGTGACCTCTACAATTGAGATTACAGCCTATTCTAACAAGAATCTCACTGAGGCCAAGAGTATTGCAGCACTGGCAGCAGATGCCATGAGAGAACTTGGATATAGGCGCACAGGGCCATTTACGCCGGGCAATGCGGCAGATACCAACATTTATCGGGTGATATACCGATACAGCCGGGTGATTGGAGCGGGAGAAGAGATATAAATATGCAGCGCAACCAAAGAGCTTAGCGGCTCTTTTTTTCGCGGCTTTTTAGTCAGAAAGGTTGGTGGTCCGATATCTCCCAGCTATGGGTTAAATAGTGTGGTAGTGAATTAAAATGTAGGCACCGGCTATGAAATGCCATAGTCGCTGACCGCAGATATTTAGCGGTAGATACAAATAAACCAAGAATACCGGTTGTGGATTTGGCACAGCCGCTGACCTGTAACAGCTACAGGTAGAAAGGATGATAAATTATGGCAGG
>NZ_FQVI01000062.1 GCF_900129135.1 Lactonifactor longoviformis DSM 17459 | reverse complement strand
ATGAGATATCCCATTCTTTAGAAGAAGTAAGACCCCTTGAAGACGACGAGGTAGATAGGGCAGAGGTGGAAGTGCAGCAATGCATGGAGCTGACTGTTACTAATCGGTCGAGGGCTTGACCTGAACACTTAGGGAAGCCGAAGGCAGTGAGGCGAGACGCAAGTTGGGCCGGAACTGGTGAGAGGCAAATCTAAGTACAACGGAAAAGTGTTGCAAAGTGGAAAAAGAAGATGTAAAATCGTATATGTAGTTTTGAGAGTACATAACAAGAGAAAGTGGCTAGGGATGGCCACTTAAAGTCGTATAAAGGGGATTAGTTCAATGGTAGAGCACCGGTCTCCAAAACCGTCGATGGGGGTTCGAATCCCTCATCCCCTGGAGAGAAGAAGTCCTGCAGATGTAATGTCTGCAGGGCTTTTTTGTATTGCTCTGGAATCAGTGACAGACAAAGAATTCGTTATACTTAATTCATATAATTCATATAATGACTATATTATATAGTATTCATCGGGAGAGTATATGAATAAAATTTTAGATGAGAATTACTATGATTTGATTGTCAGTAACAGGAGAGGGACATTAGAGAACAATGATACGTTTACAGCTTTAAATGATAGACACTGTATATTACATGCAGAAGTACCTGGCATGGATCTGTGCGATTTAGGATTGTATCCATATTACAGATTCCCTACACTTTACACATTAGCATCCGAATTAAGTATAAGCAGATCTGGGATTACCCGAATCCAGTCTAATCCTTTGCTATCTCTCTATGGACGAGGGGTCATCGTCGGTATTATTGATACAGGAATTGATTACCGCCATTCTGCCTTTAGATTTAGTGATAATACAACACGAATCCTCTCTATTTGGGATCAGACAGTACAGACAGAAAGTCCTCCGGAAGGATTTACATTTGGTTCTGAATATAGCCGGGAGATTATTAATTTTGCGTTAGAGTCAGGGGATCCGCTGTCAATCGTACCTACGAATGATGAAAATGGTCATGGTACTGCGATTGCCAGTATTATTGCCGGTAGATCTGATGCAAGTCAATCCTTCTCAGGCGTTGTGCCGGAGGCCCAACTAATAGTTGTTAAGCTGAAAGAAGCAAAGCAGAATCTGAAAAAAATTTTTTGTGTAAACGAGGACGCGCTGTGCTATCAGGAGACAGATATTATTCTTGGAATCCGTTACATATTTTCTTCTGCCAGAAGGTTAGGCAGACCCCTTGTTATCTGCCTTGCCATTAGTTCAAGTATGACCGGACATGAAGCATTAGGTGCAACAAGCAGCTATATTAATTATCTATGTCAGCTTCCTCAGGTCAACATAACAGTTGCAGCGGGGAATGAAGGGAACCGAAGGGGACATTATTACTGCAATGTAAGTACTCCGCCTTATTCCAAGGAGTTTGAACTGAGAATTTCCATAAAGGATTCCTCCTTTGCTTTTGAAATCTGGCCGGATCTTAGAGCAAGGTTGTCTGTTCAGGTAACAGCCCCTAATGGGGAAACGATGCCTATTGTATACCCATCCTTTAAAGGATGTTCCGCCTATGATTTTATATTAAGTACAACGTATGTCTGGGTTAATAATATATTAATTGAAGAGGAAAATGGGACGCAGTTAATCCTGATTCGCCTAAGAAATGCCTCAGAAGGAATTTGGCGTGTACGTGTTATGAATATTGACAGTAATCCATTCTCTTTTCACAGCTGGCTTCCCGGAGGAGGCTTGATTTCAGAGGACACATTTTTTATTGAGTCAACACCGGACACAACGATCACATCTCCGGGCAATGCCTATTATGCATTAACTATAAGTGCCTATAATCAGTTCACGGATAGTATCCTAATAACCTCTGGCAGGGGTTACACTCGTTTTGGCCTGGTAAAGCCTAATATTGCGGCTCCTGGTTATGAAATACCGTGCGCTTCACCTAATAACGGATATGTGTCTCTGACAGGAACTGGTGCTGCGGCTGCACATGCATCTGGTGCGGTGGCGGTTCTGTTTGAATGGGCTATTATTCAAGGGAATTTCACCTCTATTACCGGTAACGATGTGAATACTTTAATTATGAGGGGGGCTGCACGCAGTACTGCAGATGTTTATCCAGATAATATATGGGGATATGGAAAATTAGATCTGTATTCTCTATTTTTGCTGTTAACTTTAGTTTAAACGACAGAGATGACAGCTTTCATGGTTTCGATAGTGCCTGGACTCTGAATTGATGATATAATTCTTAGATAGAGGATGTAGAAAGGACGGATAAATATTGAATAAAATAATACATAACGTAACTCTGGCAGGTGACATACGCCGTGATTTGCTTCTGCGGGACGGACAGTTTGCTGCTATTGCAGAGGCAGGAAAGCTTGAGAATTCTTCGGACGCTGAAATCCTTGACGGTACAGGCTTTCTGCTCCTTCCGCCGCTGGTGGATGCTCATGCCCATTTGGACAAGACGATGCTTGGGATGAAGTGGTTCCATAATAATTTGGAGGCACTTCTTTCTGAGCGTATTGCCAATGAGAGAGAATCCCGGAAAAGTATTGGACTGGATTCCTGTACACAGGCGGGAAAACTTATTGAGCGCTCAATTTCTATGGGCACTTTAGCCATGAGAAGTCATGTGGATGTAGATACTGTAAATGGATTGAGCTGCCTGGAGGGCGTATTAGAGGCCAGAGAGAAATACAAGGAATATTTTTTTACGGAGCTGGTAGCTTTTCCCCAGAGTGGGTTGGTGAGCCGGCCGGGTACCATAGAACTGATGGAAGAAGCGCTAAGGATGGGGGCAGATCTGGTAGGGGGAATCGATCCCGCTGCCGTTGACCGGGATCCGAAAGGAAGTGTGCAAGCTATTTTTTCTCTTGCTGAGCATTTTGATAAAGGGGTTGATATTCACCTTCATGAGCCCGGTGAATTGGGGGCCTTTACTATGGAGCTGATTGCCGATCATACTATAGCTTCCGGACTTCAGGGACGAGTGACCATAAGCCACGCATTTTGTCTTGGAAAACTGGAAGAAGCAAGGGCGAATTCTCTCTTGGAGCTGCTCGCCGAAGCAGGAATCCAGGTTACCACTGGCGGGCAGGCATATGTGCCTGCAGTGCCTTCAGTGAAACAACTTCTGGATGCAGGAGTAAATGTGTGCGGCGGAAATGATAATGTCAGGGATATGTGGAGTCCATATGGTACAGGGGACATGATAGAGAGGGCTCAGCTTATTGCCATGAGGAATGGCTTCCGCAGAGACGAAGATTTGGAACTGGCCCTTAAAATCTGTACAGAGAACGGTGCGAAGCTTTTACAGCTGGAGGAGTATGGGATATCAGAAGGCAACAGTGCAGACTTTCTTCTGGTATGTGCTGAAAATGTAGCAGAATGTGTGGCTGCAGGACCAAAGGAACGGCAGGTATTCAAGGCAGGCGTTCTAATTGCCGAGAATGGAAATTATCTCGCATAATTGTTCTCCGGATATTCTATAATAAACCAAAAGGAATATGAAGGGAATCAAAATGGAAGAGGTGATGAACTACATAAAACCGGAGCTGGTCCTGGTATCTCTGGTTCTGTATTTTATTGGAATGTGGTTTAAAAATGCAAGTTTTGTGAAGGATAAATATATTCCTCTGCTGTTGGGCGGAATAGGCATTCTGCTGTGCGGAATCTGGGTATTTTCTAATTGTTCCTGTTCCTCGCCTAAAGAGTTGGCAATGGCTTTTTTTACATCCTTTACCCAGGGAATACTGGTGGCGGGATTAAGCACTTATATCAATCAGATTATAAAGCAGGCTGCTAAAAATGAATAAAAAAACCCTGAATTTGAAAGTCTTATCCCAGAAATGTAAACTATAGATGAGATTTTTCATAAAATAGTTAAAAAGGGTCGGCACAGATGACAGTAACGGAGAGATATATTATTTTATTCACTTGTATAGAGGATCAGGCATTCGGAGTTCAGGAGGCTGAAATGTTCTGGAGAATAGCTGCGGATGAGGTATATGAAAATACTGGGGTTTATATATCAGCTATGATATGTGAGCATAAATTAATTTGCGGGGAGATGCTTGGATGCAAGATGGACGAAAGATGTGTTCAGATTGTATGCGTGAGAAATCCCTCAGAATTTCATAGCAGAGAAGTGTATTTTGAATTGCTGAAACGCATTCTTGTAAAAGTAAAGAAGCAAATGAAAAATCCTAAGGCAGCATTTACCGCGGAACAGATTGAATTCACATATTTCAACAGTGTAAATGAAACAGATACTCTATAATGAAGGAGAGGGGCTGTGAAAAAATGGAGTTGCTCTAACTCCATTTTTTCAGCCCCTCTTTATTTTGTGGAAAGCGTAAGAAAAAAGCAGTAAAAAGCGCATAATCCCCCTTACCCCAACAAACGTGCGCTCTTTCTTCTTTAAGCCACTTCCCGGAGTCTCATCTGCTTATTATAGATTTTATAGAGATTATGGCCGATAGAAACAAGAAATATCTCTACTCTTACCGAATCCAGTCCTCTTCTTACAATTCGCTTATACCTTCGGTCGTATTTGATGATTCCAAATGTCCCTTCTGCCTGGA
>NZ_FQVI01000063.1 GCF_900129135.1 Lactonifactor longoviformis DSM 17459 | reverse complement strand
GTATAGCCCCATTCAAGACATAGGTAATTTGATGGGAATTTTAGGGAAGATGTTGAGGGTAAAGTTTGCATTCTCTCTATCTCCCCTTGTGTTAGGCTTTTCTTTGGTGTATGTAATTTTCTGAATTATTTCTTTTAGCATCTGATTCCGTGACTGCATATCCTGTACTTCCCAATAGGTTTCAACTACTTTACGGACTTTCGGAACGAACTCTTCCCTTGATTTTTGTTCCAGCAATGCAGAATGGTACTCCTCTTCTAATTTTTCGATTATCTGCTCCTTTTCTCTGATTAAACTGTTTAAGGTTTGGCTCCTCTCGATAAATAGTTCAGGAGTATAAATGCCTTTCTCTACAAGATTATAGGCATTTTCTAGCTGTTCTTTTATAGTGGAAAGTTCATTATATTCAGACTGTATGGCATTTTTTTTAACAGACAGCTCTAAATCAGAGGTAAATAATTCGTCATAGCTTTTGGCTTTCAAATCGTAACTTTCAAGCCAATCCTCCAAAAACTGAATCATCTTACGTTCCACAAGATATAATGGACTGGATACATTCTTACAATATCTATTAGAGCATTTCAATGCTGCGTAAGGAGTTTTTGAAGTGGGTGCAAGCCTGGTCATGGTTTTTCCGCATATATTACAATATATGATTCCGGTAAGCGGATTCTGCAATTTTGTACCAAGTTTTATTGGAGTTTTTTTATTGGCTTCCGCTTTGGCTTTGGCGGCCTCAAACATTTCTTCAGAAATAATGGCTGGATGCAGGCCGTTTACCAGGATATAGTCATCATGGCTGTCTGGTCTTATTTTTTTTACCTTTCCATCCACAATCTTTTTTATTTCTTTTCTATATGACCACCTTATTTTCCCAATATATACGGGATTTTTAAGTATGTCTGACACGGAGGCTTTTGACCATGTGTCATTAACCATAGGCTTAATATGCATCTCATCAAGTTTCCTGCAGATAGCTGTTGCTCCCATGGTGCGATAATAACCGTCGTCACCAGGGATGCCCCTAGTATACCATTCATATATCATGCGGACGATATCGGCCCGCTCTGGGTCAATCTCTAAAGTATATCCCTTGCCGTTTCTTATTTTAACCTTTTTATAGCCATATGGGGCGACACTGGAAATAAATTTACCTTCCTCCACCGATGCAATCCTGCCGCGCTGAATACGACGGTTAATGGTCTTATACTCTCTACGGCTCATAAAAAGCCCAAACTCAAAGTATTCTTCATCATACTCATCGTTGGGGTCATAGGTTTTTATTGGAGTAATAATTTTAGTATCGCTATACTTAAAAGCTTCCGCAATTATGCCCTGATCCTTTGTGTCTCCTCTGGCCAAACGTTCTACCTCCATCACAAACACGCCGGTGCAGCGCCCATCCTCTATGTCATGAAGTAGACGCTTAATTTCAGGCCTTGATTCGATACTTTCCCCTGATACCACTTCTTTATAGATTTTGCTGACTTTAACTCCCATGCTATCAGCAAGGGCTAAAAGAGTTTTCTGATGTCTGGCGAGGGTTTCTCCTTGGCCATTGGCTTCGGCCTCACGATCCTTACGGCTTTTTCGTAAATATATGTAATATTCTGACATAATAATACCTCTGAATTCGATAATAATAATTTCTTTGTTGAATTTTGTAACGTTTTGTCTGTTCAATGTATCTTTATATATATAAGATTAATTTTTGCAAACAGGGTGAAGAATTCCTGTTGATCTGTTGGCCGGACTGTTATATTATATAAGTGAGGGATTTCGAACGTGTGTTTGCTATCTGCGAAGGAGGCTGTACATAGAATGAGAAACGATGAAGTAACAAGACTGCAAAAAGAATTAATTGAAATCATCAAAAAGATAAGTAACCATGATATTCTTATTTATTTGAAATCATTTATATCTATTATAAATGATAAGTGGGGAAGTTAATTCCCCGCTTTTTTCAGTAGAGAATCCATAAGATCCATTATAATCTGCTTATCTGTTTGGTTTAGCATAGAAAATTTTTCAATTAATTCTATATCTTTTTTAGCAGATTCTGGAGAAAATTCCTTTCTTTCTTTTGCTACATCGTATCCCATAAGCCAAGCTTCATTTACATCCAAAGCTTTACCTAATACAGTTAGTTTTTCTTGACCTGGCTCTACTTTTCCATTTACATATTGGCTTAAGTCATTTCTACCTAACTTTACATTATATTGTTCGCAGAATGGCATGCACTTTTCTAGTATATCTACTTGTCTTAAATTTTTTTCTTTCATTAATTGTTTTAATCTCTCAGATGTATTAGAACTTTTCATATTATATACTACCTCCATGTTGGTATAATAACATAAATTGAACAAAAGTTCAACATAAATATGATTAAATACAAAAATGTTGAACAAAAGCGTTGACAAGATAACTTAGTCATGTTAATATAGGCTTGTTCAAAAGTATTGAGCAAAAAGAAAGGGGTGACATAATGAATTATGATTACCGAAAGTTAAAAGGGCGTATTGTTGAAATTTACGGCACTCAAAAAGCGTTCGCTTCTGCTATGGGCTGGTCAGAAAGAACTTTGTCTTTAAAAATTAATGGAGAAAGGTATTGGAAACAACCTGATATTTCAAAAGCTTGTACATTACTAAAAATACAAGGCGAGGATGTCGAAATATTTTTTTTCTCTCAAATGTTCAATAATATTGAGCAAAAGGCAGGGTAAAAGATGGAGGGAAAGGATGAATGAAATAGGAAAGAAGTTCAGAAACAAAATCAGGCAAATCAGGTCCACAGTACGGTACGGATTTGTAAGAACAGATCGTGGGGACTACTTGATTCTGATGATTTGGAAATTTGGAAAACCAATATGGAGTAAACATTTTAAAATCGCAGAGGTCGATTTGAATGAAGGGATTCGCAACGACCGCTACGATAAAAAGGCGGATGAATTTTTCAAATCTTCATCCAAGTAGTGTTTCCGCATTTTGGACAGCGCGGAAGTGCTCCACCGTTATTTGCAACAAAATGAATAAAAGTATCATCGTTATTCCCATCATTGTTGCAATTCATACAGCAATAGGTGCCTGCAATCACTTTATTTCCTGTTTTGAACGGCGGAGAGGATTTGATAATATCATCGGGCATATTAATTCCTCCTAAAGATTATTTTTACTTTGAGCAGATAATGAAATTATATCACAAAGAAAGGATGATGAGGTATAAACGATTTAAAGATTTTCAAAAATGCCGAGTTCGGGCAGGTGCGAACAGTAACTATTGATGGCGAACCGTGGTTTGTTGGTAAAGATGTTGCGGAGGCTCTTGGCTACGCAAAAGCAAGAAACGCCATTGCCTCTCATGTTTTAGGTGAAGATAAAAAGGACGCCCCAATTCAGGGCACCCATGGTGGACTACAGGCTATGACTATCATTAATGAATCCGGTCTATACGCCCTGATTTTCGGAAGCAAACTTGAATCAGCCCAACGGTTCAAACACTGGGTAACATCGGAAGTGCTGCCTGCCATCAGAAAGACCGGATCCTACGCTATACCGCAAGGGAAGGAACTGCTTGCTTTAGCAGTACTCGAAGCTCAGAAAACTATCGAGCAGCAATCGGCCCAGATTATATCTCAGGGATAATGGGTACCTGATTCGCAGAAAAGGCACGGATTACAATGCTCCTACGCAAAGAAGTATGGAGATGGGATTATTTGAGGTCAAGGAAACCGCGATAACTCATTCTGATGGTCACACGACAGTGAGCAAAACCACCAAGGTCACTGGAAAAGGTCAACAATATTTCATCAATAAATTACTAGCAACGAAAAAGCAGGATAGGAACAGTTAAAAAATCCTGCAGTCACTCCAAACTACAGGATTTCTCAATAGCGTCATCTTTTGATGACATAGACTTATTCAGTTGTATGTACGCTTGTGCAGTTACCATTATATACCAGTTATCCGAATCGCATAGGAGATTCCTGGAAACAAGTACAAACAGTAATACATAAAATCTACGGAAGGAGGTAATGACATGGCAGTTGTTAAAACGATGGACCTCGATGGCACTAAGATAATTGTTCACGATGACTATTATAAGGATAAAACCCGCAAGGAAGTGTTGGATACATTAGATAGAGTGTCGCAAATAGCAAATAGATATTTTGCTGCTAAAGTTACTGCAAAAGATGATACCGCTTAGGCGGTTACCCACAAAAAAGGAGGACAACCAGTGTTTAAAAATGTAATTATTTCTGCATTAGCATCGACGATTTTGATGCAAACCGGATTTTTTCAGCCGGATAACATGCTGCAGGCT
>NZ_FQVI01000068.1 GCF_900129135.1 Lactonifactor longoviformis DSM 17459 | reverse complement strand
GGCTTAACCGGGAAAATTGCCAGAGTAGACCTTCCGGTATACCAGTCCCCGGATGATCCCAAGCAGCCCGTGCCAGATGCCTCTTTTGATGCGGCGTCTATGCTGCTGACTAATGTGGATGCCGCCATGATATATTCCGTGGATGGAGGAAAGAGCTGGAACGCTATTTCAGGAGATACTGTTGATTTAAGTCAGGACACAGTGACTGCGGAACATGGCATTCAGGTTAAAAAATTGAAGGATGAGATTAAAACAGAAGATTCTGATCCTCAGATTCTTGTTTTAACTCAAAAGGAACAGGTTTCAGCGCCGGTCCTGGAATATTCTGCGGCAGATAGTGCAGCAGTTACAACAATAAAAGGCCAGGAATATGCAATTAAGGCAAAGGACGATGAAAAATTTGGCCAATGGCAGACTTCAGGAGAGTTTACCGGTCTGACAGAGGGCACAGAGTATGAGATCGTAACCCGTGTATCAGGAAGTGGATTGGCTTTGGCTAGTGAACCGAGTATTCCGGTTACCTTTAAAGCAGAAAATGTATTTGAGGAAATTGGAACAGCAAGTGAATTACTTGCATTTGCAAAGAAAATCGACAGTGGATCTACTAAGGCGTGCGCCCGTTTGACAAAAAATATTGACATGTCGGGCGCCACTTGGAAGCAGGTTGCCACAGACGAGGACAAGCCATATCAGGGAACTATCGATGGAAATGGATTCGCGATCAAAAATATAACCTTTGGTAATAATGAGATGAATGATACGGGTTTGTTTCAATATACGAAAGGTGCAACATTTAAAAACCTCACTGTTAATATGACTGTGGCAGGGAAGATTAGAACCGGAGGTTTGGTAGAATATGCGGTGAATAACTTGTTTGAAGACTGCCATATTTCAGGGACAGTGACAAGCTATTATAGCAATGCAGGAGCCTATGCATCCTATGACGAGAGTTCAACCTTCCGCAACTGCACAAACAGTGCAGCTGTTACACTGAAGCAGGGAAGTGGCAACACTGGGGGATTCATCGGCACTGCATCAGGAACAGTGATGGAGAATTGCGTTAATAAAGGCAAGGTAAGCTGCGCAATTGGAAATGGAGCCGGCTTTATTGGCACTGTTGGGGGCAGAATGATAGGTGGAAAAATGCAGCCTTATACTGGCGTCAAACTTACCAATTGTTATAATGAAGCAGTTATAACAGCAAATGAAACTATTGGCATGCCTAGCGGCATAGCCGGCGGTATTTCATCAGAGTCAGAAATCACTAATTGTTATAATACAGGTCATATAATTGGTGGAGAAAAAAGAGCAGCAGGTATTGTAGGCAGTATATCAGAGTCCGTTATCAGAGGATGCTATAATACCGGAATTGTGGAAGGAGCTGCTGAAACCGGAGGTATTGTTGCGAATGCCGCTTTTGAATCCCAAATTATTGACTCCTATAATCAGGGGGAGATATTGGGGAGCGGTAAATATATAGGAGGAATTGCCGGAAACACCGAGACCTATACTGGGTACGAAGGAGCTAAAATTATAGAGTGCTATAACGAAGGCAAAATCACGGGGCGGACGGGAAGTTCTTTCATTGGAGGGCTCGTAGGCTTCAGCCAGTCTATGTCTATGGAGCGCTCTTATAATAAGGGCGAGATTGCAGGTCCCTCTGATGCATCCGGAGATCTGTTTGTAGGAGGACTGGTAGGCCAGGCGGCCAAATCTTCTATTGAAGACAGCTATAATACAGGGGGGATAAATTGTTCTGGAAACTGCGGCGGCGGGATTGCTGGATTTTTGTACAATGGAACCACAATTGTGGGCTGTTACAATACTGGAATTGTAAACGGGAATAGCTATACTGGTGGGATTGCAGGATACTCAAAAACCAATAATACAATCAGCCGGTGTTATAATCTTGCAAAAGTAGCGGCAACAGGGAAGTATGTGGGAGGCATTGCAGGATATCTTACAGCAGACGGATCTATAACAGACTCTTATAATGCAGGAGATACCTTCAGTCTTGCATTAAGCGGTAATGATTACGCCGCCGGGATTCTCGGATACCTGACATTAGGAACACTTGACAACAATTATTTTCTGGAAACCGAGGAGGTAAACCAGGGCATAGAAGCTGTGGGTGGAAGTGCAGGAGGAGTGGATACGGTAACGAATACCAGTTCTAAAACTGCAGAAGAATTCCA
>NZ_FQVI01000064.1 GCF_900129135.1 Lactonifactor longoviformis DSM 17459 | reverse complement strand
GGAGAGGGAAGCGCTTTTGCAAGGAATCCCCAAAAAGAAGGATTCTATGACTCTGCAAAAGTAAAAGATATTTCTTTTCCAGTTGATTTTGAAACATTTGCCGTTGTTACACCTGATGGCGAATGGCATGAAAAAGGAAAAATGGGGTGGTGGGGGATTGTTGCAGATGAAAAGGAAGGATGGAAAGAATCCTACAAAGAAGCGTTTCTTGACAAGGCAGACCCATCATGGACATTAACGATTATTGACTGTCATATTTGAAAAGGTGGAGGTGCCGTAATGGATGATAATAAAACACTTCGTACAAGTCACACATCAAAACAATTTGTGATAACCATTGCGAGAAATGGCGTTTGCAAATATATTGACCGGAGTTTTAGCAAGAACATGAATTGCACGGTGTGTTTAAACCGTGCAAAAAGATTCCAAAGTGAAAAACAGGCATGGGACTATGCAAAATATCTGGGAATTGAAAATAGATGCGATGTTTTGTCGGTGACTGTAGAAATGAGATTGGAGGAGGAATGATGAAGCAGATTATCACAGAGGAAATGAAAGTCCATGAGGAATGGTATAAGGAAGCGGAGAAAATGACTATGGAAAAACTTCCAAAATTCCTCAATCACCTCATGGAAGATTACCAGCATGATTACGGAACAGTTTGCCATGCGTTGTCAGCTGGAGCGTTGGCTACAGTGCATGCAATGAACGAATCCCCAGGTGCCCGTGGTGGTATTACTGGATTCCAAGCGAGTTGTATTATGTGGGAGTTCATTCGTAGATTCAACTATAAAAACAACAAATGTGGTTTGAGATTGCAGGATATGGACAATCTTCTTTATCCGCAGTATGCCGATAAGTTTCATACAATTTCGGAAAACGTTTGGAACGCAGTACAAAAAGAAGCGGCGGAGAGAATCAAACAGAGTGAAGCCGCTCATGAAAAATATGAAAATGACCTGGAGCAGTACAAAAAGGACGTGAAAGAGTTTCTGATTGATGTGAAGCAGTTTGAAGCGGAACATCCGGAATATCCGAAATATGAAGATAATCCCCAATTTTATCAGCACATTGGAGCGGGTACTCTTGAAGAACATGAGGAGTATCAGAAGAAAGTTGAGTCGGGATTTCTGTTTGAACCACGAAAACCCTATGATGATTCAGCGCATCCTGCCGTGATTGCGCATTGGCTAAATATCATGGATGGGAAAATCCCGTTTGGATTAAGATTGGAGGAATAACGCTATGAATTTAATAAAAGTCAGATTTTTAAAAGACAACCAGCCAACCGGAAAGGCATATGCATACAATTCTCCGGTAGTCGTCAAACCCGGAGATATCGTCCAGATTAACAGTATCGCCAAGGGTGTTGTGGTGGAAGTAGATGTACCAGAGGAAGAAGTTGCGGCGTTTGCGGATAAAGTAAAATCCATCAAAGGACTGGTCGAGGAGGTGTCCACCAATGAGTAATATTACCACTTTCCAATGCTGCGGCACCTGCGCCTACCATATTCCAATGGCTGCCGATGAATTTTGTTGTGACAATGAGGACAGCGAGGGTTATGGGCTAAGTACTGCTTATGACGATTGCTGTGAGGAATATGAGGAAAGAGAGGAATAGAATTATGAGTAACACACAGTTAGCAACACAAAACCAGAAAACAGGTATCGCTTCTTATCTCGGAAGTGATGCGGTGAAAAATAACATTGCTGGTGTCATTGGCGAAAAGAACATCACCAGATTTATTTCCAGTGTGGTTTCGGCCGTGCAGGTGAACCCAACGCTGGCACAGTGCACGAATTCCAGTATCTTGTCTGCGGCGCTGCAGGGGGAAGCCTTGCAGTTGGCGCCTAGCCCCCAGTTAGGTCAGTTCTACATGGTGCCATATGATAAAAAAGAAAAAGTCAACGGAAAATGGCAGGTAGTAGCCAAGGAAGCACAGTTTCAGATTGGCTGGAAAGGATATGTACAGTTAGCGATTAGATCTGGGGAATACGAGAAAATCGTGGTTAATGAAATCAAAAAGGGTGAGATTGAGTACAACCCAATTACAGAGGATATCGCCACTCATCCGATTATGGAGCCAGAGGAAAGGGAAAAGGCTGAGACAGTAGGATACTATGCCATGTTTAAACTACATAGTGGTTATAAAAAGGAGATTTTCAGTCCAAAAGCGGCGATATTGGCCCATGCAAAAAAATATTCTCAGGCGTATCGTACCGACTTGAACAAGGGCTACCAGAACAGCAAGTGGACAACAGACTTTGATGCTATGGCTAAGAAAACGCTTATCCGCCAGTTAATTGGAAAATGGGGGCCAATGTCCGTGGAAATGCAGCAAGCATATGAGAAAGATATGTCTGTTATTGATGAGGATGGTTCTGCCAGATATGTTGATAATGCCGTGGATGTTGAGATGCAGGTTGCAGAGGATATCGAGACTCACGCAAATACAGTGGATTTCGAGGAAGCAGAGGTTGTGGAGAATCCAAAGCCTGCCGATCAGCCCAAATCAGTTAAGGTCGAACCACCAAAGCCGGAACCGGAACAGACAGCAGAGGATGACATACCAGCTTTCATGCGGGGGTAGCAGATATGAGGGTAATCAGTCAAAACAGAATTTTTGATTTTCCATACGAGCAGATAGTAGTCCATCAGGATGAGTGCGTGATATATGCACGGCTTGTTTATGAAAGTAAAGTGATGGCTACTTTGGGTCAATATTCTTCACCAGAAAAAGCGGAAAAGGCTATGGAGATGTTGATGGAGGCTTGCTTAAGAGTATGGGATATAGAGTGTGGTAATATTTCAGTTACTAAAAAAGATTCATGTATATTCCAGTTTCCCGAAGATGATGAGGTGGAAGTATGAGGGGTGGCGATATCATCAGAGATTCATGTGGACGCTTTACTAAAGGAAGCAAGGTGTTGGATATTTCGGGAATGAGGTTTGGGCATTTGATTGCCGTGGAAAGAATCCACAGGAATGGCTCCCGCTCATATTGGAAGTGTATCTGTGATTGCGGTAATGAGAAAATAATACTGCTTCAAAACCTAAGAAACGGAGACGCCACAAGTTGTGGATGCCAAAGAATAAAATCTATAACGCGACACGGTGGCTCTCATACAAAACTGTATGTTGTATGGCAAGGAATGGTAAGACGGTGTTACGATTCAAAATCAAAGAACTATGTGAACTATGGCGCTAGAGGTATTCATGTATGTGATGAGTGGAGGGGTGACTTTGGAATTTTTCAGAAGTGGGCTGTTCAGAATGGGTATAGAGATGGATTAAGTATAGATAGGATTAACAATGACGGTAATTATTCTCCTAATAATTGCAGGTGGACTACAGATAAAGTCCAAATGAATAACACCAGAAAAACAGTTTATTTGGAAATCAATGGTGTGCGAAAGCCGATATCATTCTGGGCTGATGAGTATGGAATATCAAAAGCAACAATTCGAGAAAGAGTTAAGAGAGGATGGTTAGTTGAAGAAGCTGTTCAAGTACCTGTAGGAGGAAAGGGGGTGGTTAAATGCTCTTGAGTGTATGTGCTTCTGGAAGCCATGGAAATGGATATATATTACGGACAAATAATGAGATTTTGATTATTGAGTGCGGGTGTAAGTTAATGGATATAAAGAAAATGATTGATTTTCAAGTATCTAAAATTTCTATCTGCGTCGTGTCTCATGAGCATGGTTGAGCGACCATGCTAAATATGTGGGGCAATTTGAACAGGCTGGTATTCCGGTATTTAAGCCTTATGAATCAGAAGTAGATAAGCAAGTATGCAGATATGGTGGATTTACAATTAAATCTTTTCCACTCGTGCATGATACAAGATGTATGGGGTTCTTAATTGAGCACCCGGAAATGGGAAGGCTACTCTACGCCAGCGATACGGAATATATCCGTTATAAATTTCGTGGATTGAACCATATTCTGGTGGAAGCCAACTACTCCCCGGACTGCATGGAACCCACTAATAATCCTAAACGCTCCCACGTCCTCACCGGGCATATGAGCATAGATACCGCTGTAGAGTTCCTGGGGGTTAATAAAAGCCCGGAACTACGTAATGTAGTATTGTTACATCTCTCGAAATCAAATAGCGATGAAGCTCAATTTAAGGCGGCGGCAGAGAAAGTGGTAGATTGTCCAGTTTGGGTGGCTGGTAAGGGGCTTGAGGTTGAGATGAATGAATTTCCGTTTTAAGGAGACGTAATGGTAAAGATTATCTGTAGCACCAAAGGAGAAAAAGAGAAAATAAGCAGGCTGATACGG
>NZ_FQVI01000065.1 GCF_900129135.1 Lactonifactor longoviformis DSM 17459 | reverse complement strand
AAAAGGGAATTATTAAGGGATATTAATTAATGGTTCCTCGGAGCTCCGCAAGCATCGTCGGGCCCTCCAGCCGCCATAAGCAGTAATGTAACAGAGCTTACGCCGCCTTGTCAGATCCCGGGACGCCATAAACTGTAACTCCAAATGATAAATTATGTTCTGGTTTTATATTGGGGGATTCCAGACTATTACCAGAACCTGCAGACTCCCGCCAGCCGCAACAAAGGGAATTATGCCAACAACTCACATATAGTAATGCAGGCCACCAGCAAATGGGAAGCGCAGGTTCCGACCCTGCCTCTTTGGACAGTCCAATGCTTTCACCAGATTAGCTTGCTTCCCAGATTGAGTGGTTCACCGCTATACAATAGACACTCATACCGCCGCAGGGTATATACTATCCGGGGCACTCCGCAGCACTTATGATTATCAGAATAGACACTCATTCGACCGCATGCCCCTGCAGCTTCTTCAGATCACTATAGGCAACAGCTGTGTCGCCGATTTAGACGTAACACACAAACGCAACCCATCACCTGCAGACAATAGACAACAAATTCACCAGAGCGATGCTGGAAATAAATCCACAGGCCAGCTTCAGCTCTTTTTCATGCGGCCTGGAAAGAATTCCTACACCAGAGAAAAGAAATAGCAACAGAAGGTCCACAGTAGCTACGATATTTCCAAATACATACATTTTAACTACTCCTCCCCAATAATCCTATCTAAAATACTCATGGCCAAGCCATGTGCCGAAGTACCTTGCAGGCAGCTTTCGGTATCTTCATGCTCTGAGGTATATGGCCGCGCTTCATGCAGGGCCGATTCAATACTGGCGAGAAATCCGGCGTATAAATCTTTATGGGTTAACAGTTCCTCTCTAATTACTTTTATAGACGATATTACCTCTCCTTGCTTCACTTCTGTACCTCCCACTGCAGCTCATCCATGGCGGCCTTGGCTAACTCAATCTGGCTGTCACAAAAATTTAGAAGCATTTGCTGTAGGTTTTTACGGTAATCAAATTTTCTGGGACTATCTGTGGTAGAATATCCGCCAAGAATCACGCCGAACCTGTCACTTTGGATTTTCTCTTTTTCTAAAATCAATGAGTTGCACTCAGATTTTGCAGCCTCATATCTATTGACGATACTTTTATGGGATTCATATTCTTTTTCTGTCATGGATATCACCTCCGATCAAGTGTGGTCTTTTTGCTTTTTTTGGGGAAATTTTAGTCCCATTATTGAAGGCCTTTTTTATTTTTCGGCATGGTAAGTGGGGTAAGTAGGCCACGTCCATACATCCCACAGACCCCCGGGGTAGGTCCACATCAAATTGTATAGCAATTATATGTATTGTATAATCTATTCGCTAAACGCTTGTTTTCGGAATAGATTACTATACATCATGCACATATTTAATTTTTATATTTATGCATCTTGTATAGTTAATGTATTGTCCTGCATATTATCAGATAATATTGTTAAATTGTGTCTATATTGTCATCGTCAATGGGGATGTCATCAAGTACTTTGGCCTCGATTTCCTCGGGTGTATGCTCCTGCTGCATACTAGCATTGGGTGTTATGGTGATGTCCTGCACATCCTTCAGGCCGTCATAGTTCTTTTGCCAGAATATCAAGGTGACTGGATTCAGCTTACCCTGACTCCCCAAAAGCTCCCGATATGTTGCCAGAGCTTGCTTAGCTTTTTTAAGGAGGTCAAGACACGATGAGCTTAACTTATGCGTCATACCTCGCATCTCATTGCTCACCTCTTGCTTGGATAGCCCCAAAGCAGCATATAAACCGAGATTGCCAGGTCTAAGCCCCCTCTCAATGCAGTACCCGAAGTATCCATCTATAGCATCTGCTACAGCATCTGAATCCCCTAAGTCTACAGTCGGCGAATGAAACATATCCAGAGCATACTGGCAAAATAACGCGTTTTCGTCTTTGTTCATAGGGGCCACACCATTGCCACCTATAATGGGTGAACCGTTTCCATCCTTGCCGGTCCTGCTTCCTTTACCTCTGGATTTCACAATCTCTTCTCCTGCTGCCCTAACGTCTTTTCTGTCCACCTTCTCACCTCCCCATATATCTCCATAAACCAAAAAGAGACCCCAGCTATTAACTGGAGTCTCCCGAACTCATTCTCACACCGCCGGGATCTTGGCGGATTTAATTTATTGAATTGTGTCTCCGGCTCATGTATACGGATTTAATGTATTAAACCACCCGCAACTTACCGGGTTAGATATATCTAAATTACTTGACTGTATTATATATCTGTATCCCCAAAAATGCAAGAGGAAATTTCCTGGCAGAAAAACCCCCACCAGAAAGAACAATCCCCTGCATCACTGCTCTGGTGGCTGGTGCATTTACTGGAGCCAGTACTTACAGGTATAGCCATAACCTACAGCCTGATATTTACAAGCTGATACGGTTGTACTAGTTTTTTGAATGTAGGGTATACGTGCGCACGCGTACGCGCACATGTGTATACCTATAAATTATTATTTAGTACAAGTGTATCATTTATAATAAAATACCCCTTAAGCCAGCATAAACACTGAATCTAGACATGTACAGTTTAGTATTTTGAAACTGTACAAACAGGCTTGTAACTGTATCAATGATACACTTACGGACGCTATTTCGTAGGGTTTGGAATAAGAAAGGAAGCATTTACTTAAATACATCTTACCCTCAAAAATACTCGTGAACTAGTTTTGAACTAGTTTTTGATACACTTACAACAGCTATTTGTACAGTTACGGAACTGCTAACTGTATCATATGGTTACGCAATTTTATAGATACGAACACAAAAAAGGGCCTACATCTGCAAGCCCCAGTAAATCAAATTTTATCATCATTCTATATCAATAAGCCCAAACAAATCAATCCCAATCAATATCATCATGGGATACGGTCCTATGATGTTTTATATCATTTTCTGCCTCTCTCAGCCTTGCCGCTTCCTCCGGCGTTACCTTTGTAAAATCCGGATCCCAGGCAAGGACTAATTTTTTTATAAACTCAAGCGCAAAGTCCTGATCCTGCTCTGGCAATATCTCAAGTAACTTTGTTGCCTCTTTTACTGCTCCGCTCATCTTATATACACTCCTTTCCTATCCCAGAGATATCATTTATAGATATCCCCTCGGCTCCCTATGTCCATGATATGTAGTATCTCGACGTCGTTTTTACGATATTGGTATATCACTCTATATTTCCCCACCCTCAGGCGCTGGCGGCCGTCAGTGTAGCCTTGCATCACTTTGATATCTCCCTTTGGCGGTTTCTCTGTTAGTCCCTCTATACCTGCTTTGATGCGTTGCTTTGTGGGTTTATCCATGGCTTTTATGGCCTTTGCCGCCGCCTTGCTATACTCTATCTGCATCCCGGTATCTCCTTTCTTTTGATACCTTCATTATACACTATATTTAGTGCTTTGTCAATCTATTTTTCACTATTGTTAGTGCTTTCTTCATCCACATATTTAAGAAGATTCCCCGGCTGCATTTCTAAAATTTTACACAAAGTATCAATAGTCTTTGTACCTGGCACAACCCCAGCTTTCATATCTTGCATAGTCTTTTCACCTATTAGTTTTTCCTTCCTTATCCTACCGGGATTATAGCCATTTTCCCTAAGCAAATCTATAATATCAACTTTAAATTTTAACATAGTATCACCTCAATTATATATTAGCATTCACGCTTTTAATTGTCAACACTATTTTTAGTGAAACCTGCATAAAACCAGCGTTTTAAAATACACTATTTTTAGTGCATTTGTCAATTGCATTTGCACTATTTTTAGTGTACAATGTAATCAAGATAAAGAAAGGGGGAAGCTAAAATGAATATGCAGAAATTAGTCGATGAAATAATTAACAGTGGGTATAC
>NZ_FQVI01000066.1 GCF_900129135.1 Lactonifactor longoviformis DSM 17459 | reverse complement strand
ATGGCAGACAAAAGAACCGCAACAGTGAATGGTTAACTTGGGCCATTCACTTAGGGGGCATAACTCAATGGTAGAGCGGCGGTTTTAATCCGCATGATTCCGGTTCAAATCCGGATACCCCGATTATTGGAGTAAAGTACAGTGGAGGTGTAATTGTGACCAATATGCAAATTACTAGTATGTAAGCTCCAATTATTGGCATATAGCTCAGTTGGTAGAGCGTCCGGCCGTTAACCGGGTTGTCGCAGGTTCAAGCCCTGCTATGCCAGTTTGGACAGAAAGTGCATTTATTGCAGTAACCGGTCAATGCTGCATTATATGCCGGGGAACCATGGATGTTATTATTCCATGCTCCGGGTTCAAGTCCCGGCTGTCCGTTTTGTACGTTGGTAATTGAATATTGATGGTTTGTAGAGTATAATAATTAGCATAGGTTTTGAATTTGAAAACCACGCATAGGAGAAAGAAAATGAAAATACTTTTATCCACTTTTTTAACAATTGTTAGCGGCTCACTTGTTTTTATTGTTGGACAGATTGTTGTTGAGTGTTATGTTAAGCCAATGCAAGAATATAAATCAATTAAATCTGAAATTAGCTATATTCTTGTATATTATGCAAATGTGTTTATGAATCCAGTCAATAAGGCGGAGGACAATTTTTTTACGGATACTTGGCAAACATTATATGATGAAGCAAGTAAAGAGCTAAGAATAGCTGCTTCAAAACTAGCAGGGTTTAAGCAACGTAAACCGTTTTTTGTTAAGAAGGATAAAGTTGAAATGGCACAGTCTGCACTAATAGGGTTATCAAATGGATTATTCACTTCTGATGTATTTAGGCAGGTTGAACGAAATGAAAAAATGCGAAGGGAGATATGTGAGGGACTAAATCTTAAATAACTTACCAACCATCAATATTCGATGGTTGGTTTTTTATTACAAAAATTAGGAGGAAGCCCATGGACTACATCATAACTATAATATTAATAATCGTATTTTTAATAAATATTATTGTTTCTATTTGGAGCACAAAGAAAAATTTAAAGGAAGAAAGGCTTAAATCGGTTGCCATTTATCGGCTGTCAAAAGAGATTAAGCGGCACAACGATGCAAAATGTTGATATAACGACTTATTATAGACTCAGTAGCAACCAAATAACATGGAATCAATAAATTAATTAGTATATACCACCGGCTATCACCAGAGATAGTCGCTAACCTGTAACAGTTAAAGGAAGTGGAGGCATGGCAGATTTAAAGAAACATCTACAGATTATCCGGGCGCTACATAAGAGGGACCTCAACCAATATGATAACCTCTCAATGCTCATGGATATGGTCCTGGCGGTCAAAGACGAAGACATAGAGTTGGCAAAGGATGAGGCGCAGTTCGTCAAACGGAAAGCAGCAATCGGCACCAGAGGCAGGGCGGAGGTCAAACGATTTGCGGACCTGTACTGGAAGTCCATGCTGTTTTTGGCGCAGAACCGGGATCTAGACTCATATTTGCTATATCTGGAAAAGGACCGGGATCCGGAAGAACGCTTTTATCTCCCTCGGCGCGAACAGCTTCGTCAGCACGGCATCGTACAGGCCCTGCAGAAACTTATTGATGATGAGATTGATATTTTATCTATATCTTGCCCGCCAGGTATCGGGAAGACAACTCTGGCCGAGATGTTCTTATCCGGTTGGATAGGATGGAATCCAGACCTGTGCAACCTTTTCTCTTCTCATTCCGGTCACGTCACCCGGATGGTCTATGATGTAATCTGCAATATCATTGGTGTAGGCTTGAAACCTGGGCAGGTAGCTGAGTATTGCTGGCGGGACATTTTCCCGGATGTTCAGATTGAGAACGTCAATGCCAAAGAAGAAACAATTAATCTCGGCAAGTTCAAACCATTTAAGTCTATAACGTTCCGTGCGCTTGGAGCCTCCCAAACAGGTGTTACCCGTGCTGAAGGATTGCTTTACTGCGATGACTTGTGCTCAGGCATCGAGGAAGCTTTGTCTAAAATCCGTCTGGATAAGCTTTGGACAAAGTACAGCACTGACCTAAAGACACGTAAAAAGCAGGGGAAGAAAGGCAAAAAGTGTAAGGAACTCCATATCGCAACCCGGTGGTCCGTATGGGATGTAATTGGGCGTATACAGAATATTTATCGCGGGAACGACAGGTGCGTTTTTATCTCCGTTCCAGATATTGACCCGGCATCAGGAAAGAGCAACTGGAATTTTAAATACGGTGTTGGATTCGATGAAGACTATTTCGAGGACATTGAGCAATCCCTGGATGATATTACATATAAGTGTCTGTACAAGAATGAACCGGTGGAGCGTGAGGGGATTCTTTATGAACCTGATAAGCTGCGGCGGTACTATGGTGTGCTGCCAGATAAAGAGCCAGATGCCATTCTGGCAATTTTGGACCCTAAAGGAACGGGAACCGACTATAATGCGCTTGGTGTGTTTTATCAGTACGGTCAGGACTACTACCTGCATGACTGTGTATTCCAGAATATTGACCCTTACAAACTGGACGACATGAATGCCGATTGTCTCGTAAGAAACAACACCCAGATTTGCCAGGTTGAGTCAAACAAAGAGGGTGTCAGAACAGGAGATGTCCTCCAGGCCAATATCAAAGAGCGTGGTGGACGTTGCAGTGTCGATAAAAAATACACCTCAACCAATAAGGAAACTCGAATTATCGTCAATAGCCCATGGGTTATTGAGCATGTTATCTTCCGGGCGCCCAAGACACCGGAGAATCCAGATGGATATGAAGTAAAGTCTGATTACGGACAGATGATGAGTTGGGTGTGTGCGTACAGCCAGTTAGTAAGAAACCCGCATGATGACGGACCGGATATGTTGGCGATGCTGGCGGTTCGGGAAAGCGGAGGCGGCACAGCAAAAGCCGAACCTATGCAAAGACCATGTTAATTTAGGAGGAATACGGGATATGATTTTAACCAGAGAATTTTTTGCAAACTATAAGTACCTTGGTAGCATGATTAAATCTATGGAGCGCAGGCTTAGGTACTTTGAAAAGCATCCACTTACTTCCGAACATGGTGTAGTTAGAGGTTCTATGGGAGTTTTCCCGTACGCAGAATGTCATTTTGTGGTTTCGGGTGCAAGTGTAAAATCGAGTTCTGAGCGTGAAGATACTATAAAGCAGTTGATAATAGATTTGACAGCGAACAAGCGACTGTACGAAGACATGAAACTGGATATTGAATCATTTGTAGAAAATTCGGAACTTTTCAATTTGGAGGAAAGGACAATTTTCCGGCTTAAATTCATAGATGACATGAAAGATAGGGAAATTGGGGAAGAATTAGGATATGACAGAAGTACAATATCTAAGAAAATAGAGGACATTTTGAATAAAATCCCAGATAGTTACAGTGACGCCGAAATTTACTCTATGTTGAGGAAAGTTTCACCCAATTCACATTTATAAAATGTTATTATGCTATTAGTGAAAAGTATGTAAGGCACCGGAATCCAACCC
>NZ_FQVI01000067.1 GCF_900129135.1 Lactonifactor longoviformis DSM 17459 | reverse complement strand
GCGGCTCATAGACTGGCATGAGCTGTTGTGTTATGGCTTGCTGGAAAATACGGTCTTTGACGGTTGGCACAGTCACATCAAAATGCACTTGATCACAGCAGGGATTTGGGAACAGCTACGATCCTCCATCCCTACCATCCACTTTTCGGCCAGAGTTTCCCCATTCTGAAAATCAGGAAAGTAAACGGCCAGCGCCGGTATTCCCTCCGGTCTGAGGATAATGTCTTTTCCATCCCTGAATCCTGGACCATTGATACAGGACAGAATGCCTTTGCGGAAAGCTACTTCGATACCGATTCTATAAGGTCACTCCTCGAACTTGCAGATCTACTGCATAAATGAGCACGTTCCTAATACCACAGGGTAGACTTTTTTCTCTCCCTGTGATATAATCTTATCATGAATACTACTAATAAGACTTCAAGGCCATACAAATCCATGACCACTGACGCTCTCAAAGCACGCCGTCAGGAACTCCTCGACAGGATGCCGGACCCGGCCCATGTCATGAGGGCTTCCCTGATTACCAGATCCATCAAATGCGGCAAGCCTAACTGCAGATGTACCAATGGAGAGGGGCACAAAAGCCTGTACCTTTCTTCTTATTACAATGGTAAGACCCAGCTTGATTCCGTCCCAAAAGCTTATAAGGACAAGGTCTCCCAGAGTATCAAGGATTATGAGGATATCACAGCACTGCTTGCAGAACTAAGCTGCATCAACCTGGAACTGTTCCGGCGCAGAGAGGACGACCTTTAGCCTGAAAGGAGGAGGCTTCATTATGGAAGGAACTCTCATGTACCTGACCGGTAACGATCCCCGGCTCGCACAGGATCTCATCTTTGCATTGTCTAACCTGTTCATCTCCTTCTTTTCAGCGGAAAAGGAGGATGAACATGAAGCAGAACCCATCAATCCCATCCAAGATACGGGCGGCGCACCTGGACAGGGAGGCCCTTGTCTATGTCCGCCAATCAACCATGGCACAGGTCCGGTTCAACCAGGAGAGCACGCAGAGACAATACGCCCTTCAAGAAAGGGCATTATCGCTTGGCTGGCCGGAAGAACACATCCGTGTGATCGACGGGGATCTGGGCATATCCGGATCCGGAAGGTCGAAACGCCCGGGCTTTGCCCAGCTCGTGACGAGCGTGTCACTGGGCGAAGTCGGTGCAGTATTCGGGCTGGAGATATCGCGCCTTGCCCGCTCATCTGCTGACCTGATGAAGCTCCTTGAGCTGTGCAGCCTGTTTGACACCCTTGTGATCGACGAAGATGGCATTTACGACATGTCTGACTTTAATGACCGCCTCCTTATCGGCCTGAAAGGGACCATGGGCGAGGCCGAACTCCACTTCCTGCATGCCCGCATGATCGGCGGTAAGGAAAACGCTGCCTCCAGAGGGGAACTGCGCTTCCCTCTCCCAGTCGGCTATGTCTATGACCCCGACGGCAGGACTAGCATGGATCCGGATGAGGAAGTGCAGCATGCCCTCTCCACACTGTTTCGTGTTTTCCGTACCTCTGGGAGCGCCTACGGTGTTGTGCGGTATTTCGCAGAAAACAGCATCCTATTTCCTAAACGCGCCTATGGCGGTGCATGGGATGGAAAGATCACCTGGGGGACGCTGACCCACAGCCGTGTCCTTTCCGTCATACATAACCCTGCCTATACTGGTGCATATGTGTATGGCCGTTACCGGGACAATAAAACCGTAAATGCTGACGGCCATTTCGAACACCATCCTGTCCGTCTCCCCGACAAGGAAGAATGGAGGGTATTCATTCCCGGGCATCACCAGGCCTATATCTCCTGGGACGATTTCGAAGCGAACCAAAAACAGCTCTGCTCCAACCAGACAAACACAGAGCTCTGCGGACCGGCTCGTGAAGGTGCCGCCCTCCTCCCGGGACTCCTGATCTGCGGCAGGTGCGGCCGCCGAATGACTGTCCGTTATACCGGGAATGGCGGCATACGCCCCCTGTACGAATGCGTCGGCCGCTGGGAACATGGCAACAAGGCCACCTGTTCCTCCGTCCCTGCCGTTCCCCTTGACCAGGCTATATCCGATAAGATCCTCTCCATTATGAAGCCTTCGGAATTGGAGATTTCCCTGAAGGTGATGCACAGTATCAATGACGCGGACAGGATGTCGGATAAGCAATGGCTCCTTGCAGTCGAACGGGCACAGTACGAAGCAGATCGTGCAGAAAGGCAGTTCATGCTTACAGATCCGGAAAACCGGCTCGTTGTCCGTTCCCTGGAAGCGAATTGGGAGCAAAAGCTCAAGGATCTGGAAAAAGTAAAACAGGATTACGCTGCATACTGTTCAAAAAAAGCCTGGGTCCCATCCAAAGAAGAGGAAAAGGACATCCTGGACCTTGCCCGCAGGATCCCTGATATCTGGAACGCACCTTCTTCAACACCAGTGGAGAAGAAGCGCATTATACGTGTCCTGATCGAAGATATCACCGTCCTGTCAGAAAAAAGATGTTCTGATTTTTCAATAGGCATCCGTTTCCGCAGCGGCAGGGTCGAACACTTACCCTTAAAAAAGCCCCTCCCCTGCGCGGACCGCAGGCGGCACACGGATGATACCATCACCATCATCCGTGATCTCGCTTCATCCATGGATGACTACGAGATCGCCGACCGTCTGAACCGGGACGCCCTGACCACCCCGGAAGGAAAAAACTTCACTTATGCCGGTGTCAGATGGATCCGTTACAAACACGCTATTTCCGGCCCTTACCAGAGAAACCGTCAAGGCATTTCTGTCGCTGAAGCCGCCAGCCTGCTCGGCATATCCACTGAAAAAATCTATTATGGTATATCTGCGGGAAAGATCCCCGCTAAAAAGCAGCATCCCGGGTGGCCCTGGGAAGTATTGATCGATGATACCAATCTGGAATCAATAAAAGCTCTTTATACATAGGCTTTCTTTACCCTGAAACCAGCTGTCTTCCGTATAGCTGGAGGCAGCATTCCAAAACATCGTTGGGAGGTGTGCAGTATGAAGTCACCGTGGGAATACCAAGCTTTCGTATTCCACCATCTGGCTTGGGAATCTCCACTCGTCTCACCGGGTCGGGGCTGTATTTTCCCTTTCTGATTCTCTCGAT
>NZ_FQVI01000071.1 GCF_900129135.1 Lactonifactor longoviformis DSM 17459 | reverse complement strand
CCCGCCGTTACTTCCCCTGTAGTCCTTCTGGCCGTATGCATACACGGCGCCTTCCACCGGATCACTAATATATAATTCTCCGGCTTCTCCCTTTCCGTAGGCTCCAGTGTACCCACCTACCTTCTGGGAAAAATCTATCTTCCCGTTTTTTCTGACAACAGCAACCCAGGGATTACCGTAACGCCTTGCATTAAATTCTTCATATTTTTTGATTGTTTTCATTTTATATCCTTTCTGCCCTCGTGACCTTCGGGGCGGGTAGTCGATTGCTATTCTTATACGATTTCCCAGCCAGCGCTTTTCAGTTTGCGAATGGCGTCTTCTATGTATTCAGCCTCTTTCTCTTTTATTGTCCCATAGTAATAATTTTCAAGGGACATAATAGTTTCGGAGTGGTATACTTTCCATTCGTTTTCTGACAGAAATACGTCTGACCAAATATCACCGTCCGATGTATCTATCATCATCTTATAGTATCTAAAGTGGTCATAACTGCACCAATCGCGGGCTGCGGCGTATTCTTTTTTTACCTGTTTTTCGATTTCTCTTCTTTCGATTTTCTTCATTGTTTTCACCTCGAAGGGATTCTTTTTTATTTTAGGGTGCTGTTGTCTAGTATTCTTCCGGGAAAAGTACGGTTAATATTGTACAGTCTTGTTTAATCCAGATTTTTTGACCATCGGGAGCTATGTATGCGCTTAATGAGTAAAGTGGATCTGTATTATTGCTTTCCATGTCCGAATCCGAAACCTCGCCCCAGTCGCCAGACAAATGACGATGTATGGAATCTAAAATAAATTGATTAAAGTCATCGGATCTGTTCATTGCTACCGCCACTCCTGCAGATATATGGGTTTTAATAGTCATTTTGATACCTCCTTTTATATTTTCGATTTCTCCGTATTGGCGGTGCTACCGCGGGAAGCGAACCTTGGGTAGCTTACGGTGGTGATTATGCTGTTCTATTGGTTAAAATCTCGGACGGATCGAACCGGAAAATGAATCCGTGTTTAAACTTGCTGTAATATCCGCCACGCTCCTGCATTGCGATGTTTTCGGATTTATATGCTTCCCGGCCAAGTTTTTCTGCAATTCGAACAACCCATAATTCCGAGCCATCCCGGGTGTCTTCGCCTTTGGTGATTTTGTAGGTGTATCCGGTTTTATTGTCCGGTAACGCTGTATATTGCGTTTCTGAAGTGCTTTCCTGCTTTGTTGTGGCATTTACCTTCGACGGTTTATTGGCTTTACTTTTGATTCTGTTGGTTTTGGGAACTACCTTAAAACCTTTGTCCCACTTTCCAATATGGATTGATGAGCAAAAATTACAACTGAAATAATCAATCATGGAATCACTGTCATCATAGTTGTAAGACTGCATAAAACTATAAACATCAGACAGTACCGAAAAAGCGTATTCTGTAAAATATTCTTTGTAATTGTCGCTGATCCTGTGTAACTGCCAGCGCATCCTATCTTCGGCAAGCATTTTTTCAATGTTCATTCCAAGACCGCGACCACCATAATATCCCATCTTTTCGTTTTCCAAATGTTCCGTATATGCCTTCCGGCAGGCTTTAAGGTCGAAAATTTGCTCCGGCGCTTCCATTACGCAAATAAGGATTTCGGAGCCACCAGAAAAATACTTAGATGTTACAGAAAATTTCCAGGTAGGGTATCTTTCTTTACAGTACATTCGGATTGTTTTTGCAATTTCGGTAGTTGTCATGCTTCCATCGTAGCGGCTTCCTTCCCAACCATATTCTGTATAGAAGCTGCGGCGGG
>NZ_FQVI01000072.1 GCF_900129135.1 Lactonifactor longoviformis DSM 17459 | reverse complement strand
TGATCATACCGGTGGTATGGTACGTAGTTTTTGTAATCAGCCTGACATGGATAGACCTGAGGCGGGTTACAAAGTTAGCAAGAAGGAAGGACCTGCGAGAAAGGAGTGAGAAAAATCAAACAAGGTAAAAAGCCATCATTGGCACAGAAAAAGCTTATATTAAAAAATAATCTGGATCCGAAGCAATGGAGAGTTGTATTCGAAGATGATTTTTACCTTCACTTAGTGGAGAATAAGCCAGCTGGAGATATGAGGGAGATTAAAATTCTTGACAAACCACAAAAATAAGTCCTGCGCCGACCAAAGCAAACAGGACTCAGAAATTTATTCCATTTTTATATTAACATTTTTTTGCGGAAATTGGAAGAGAAACGTATCTATTAATTGAGAAGAAAATATGGAGGTAATAAGCGAATGATTTTAAATAAAATTACAACGGTAGAAGCTACTACAACAGATGGTAAGAGAATGGTGGAAGGAACAGACTATGTGATTATCCTTTCTGATCGAAGTCTTTGTGGTACATACCGCGGGATCACCAAAAAGAGTGCGCTTATGTTTGAGGTTCCGGTAAAGGGAGAAAATATCCGATTTAATATCATGCCTAACAGCGTTAAAAAAATTTTTGAAGCCACCATTGAGGTGAAACAGGAATATATGAACGCACCGGAACAGGAGGAATCCACCCATGATAATTAATATCAAATCTTTACATATTGAGAATTTCAAAGGATGCCGGGTTCAAAATATTATTTTTGGTAATACCACGAAAATTTACGGTCAGAATGCTTCGGGTAAAACAACCATTGTTGATGCGTTCATGTGGTTGCTCTTTGATAAAAACAGCGCTGGCGATTCCAAATTCCAGGTGCGTCCGCTGGATGAGGATGGCAACCAGATAGATAATATCGAAATTAAGGTGGTGGCGGTCCTGGATGTTGATGGAGAAGAAAAGAAACTTCAGAAAGTCCAGAAACAGAAATGGGTCAAGCCCCGTGGCAAACAGGAAAAGGAACTTGCTGGGAATATCAATGAGTTTGAAATTAACGACATCCCCAAGAAAGAGAAAGACTACAATGCCTATATCACATCCCTGGTGGATGAAAAGGTATTTAAGCTGATTACTAGCCCGGCGGCGTTCACGGCGCTGAAATGGCAGGAACAGAGGGATATTCTGCTGAAATTGGTGAGCGAGGTAACGGATGCGGATGTTTTGGCGGCGAACCCAGAATTTCAGGAGCTTGATTTGGCTCAATTTTCCGCCGAAGAACTGACTGCCAAAGCCAAGAAGGCTCTGTCTGCCTACAAAAAGAAACAGGTTGAGCTGCCTGCCAGAATTGATGAGATCAGCAAGCAGATTGTGGATGTTGACACAGCAGAATTGGAAGTGCGGGCTAATGCCATCAAAGAGCAGATTGCGGAGCTGGAATCTCAGATGGACGATACCAACGCTCAGTACGAACAGTGGCAGAGACAGTCAGATGAGATTCTCCAGAAGAAAATGGATTTGAATGAATATGTTCGACAGGTGAATACCGGGTTGGTGGAGCAGAAAAGTCGGATTAATCGGGAACTGATGGAGTTACAGCAGAAGCTACGGGATTCCCAGAATGCCTTCAAGATGGCGGAACTGGACAAGCAGCAGTGTGAACAG
>NZ_FQVI01000076.1 GCF_900129135.1 Lactonifactor longoviformis DSM 17459 | reverse complement strand
TTTTCTTCTGTAAAAGTAGATTTGAAGGATTCTGTATTCGCAGTTCTCCAGTCAGACTCTGCACCAACCTGTGCATAACCAACTACGATTAAATCATCGTCTCCCTTTGTATCTGCTGCATCAGCCTCGTCCCCAGCTTCCGCTGTGTCTGTACTCTCTGTTTTTGTCTCTGTGTCAGCGGAGCTGGATTCAGAAGAATCATTTCCGCAGCCTGCCAGCATCCCTGCCATCATGGTTGCACATAATAACGCGCTTAATACCTTTCTTTTCATGTTGTTCCTCCTTATATACATTTTTATTATTCTTTATCTTCCGGTGCTCTCTGCACCCTGATTACAGTATTAATTCTATCAATTTCCATATAAAAAACAACGGAGAGGCTCCGCTGTTTTGTAATATATTTTTTGATTTTTTTGTGAAAAAGAAGTTTTGTACAATTTAATTGGAAAAAAGTGTGTTATTTTTTGTATTCCTGGAAATACAATTCCACTCCTGTTTTTTTCATGCTTGTATAATCTTTTACAACTTGTTCATCTTTTCCCTCTGCAATCATAGAATTTCTGCCTGAAAACAAACAGGTCCCCGAAGTTGTTGAAAAACTCCGGGGACCTGTAATTATGATTTCATTTGCTTACATATTCTGATTAGTATGCACGTCCGTCGATGAACTCAGCTGCTGTGTCAGCCGGGAATACACTTTCATCCACATACTGAATCTTCTCTACTTCTTCGCCAGCCTCTAATTTCTGGATAATTTCAGCTACACGAGGTCCGTGTAATGGGTTACACTCTACTGCACAGTTTAAGTCGCCTGCGATCATTGCTTCGAATGCTGCTTTTACTGCGTCAAAGGAGATGATTGTGATGTCGCCTTCTGGTCCGCAGGTCTTTCCTGCTGCTTTGATAGCGTCGATTGCTCCGAATGCCATGTTGTCATTCTCTGCGATTACTACATCAATGTCATCATAGGATTTCAGGAAGGATTCCATAACTTCCTGGCCCTTTGCCTGTGTAAATTCTCCGGTCTGCATATCTAACATATGCCAGTTGCTGTGTTCTTTCAGTTTGTTTCCAAAGCC